>NZ_JBIRQJ010000006.1:444115-678306 GCF_044333135.1 Streptomyces sp. NPDC021093
CTGTTCAGCCCGGGCCTCTTGTGGGGGGGGTCCCCCGCCCCCCGCCCCACCCCCCCCCCCCCCCCCCACAAACCCCGGCGGCCGGGGGGGGGGGGGGGGGGGGGCCCCCGGGGCCCCCCCCCCCCGCCCCGACGTGTCCCCGACGAAAGGCAGGGAAGACAAATTTCGACGACCACCCCACCGACCTCCGCGCCGGTCTCCGTACCGGCATCCCCCCTGGGATCCCCGGTCGGATCCCCCGCCCGCGCGCTGAACAACGTGCGCCCGATGACGGGTGACGAGTACCTGGACTCCCTGCGCGACGGCCGGGAGATCTACATCCAGGGCGAGCGCGTCACCGACGTCACCGAGCACCCCGCCTTCCGCAACAGCGCGCGCTCCATCGCCCAGCTCTACGACGCGCTGCACGCACCGGAGGCCCGGGGCACCCTCGCCGTGCCGACGGACACCGGCAACGGCGGCTTCACCCACCCGTTCTTCAAGACCGCCCGCAGCAAGCGGGACCTGTACACGGCGCGCGACGCGATCGTCTCGTGGCAGCGCCTCGTGTACGGCTGGATGGGCCGGACCCCCGACTACAAGGCGGCCTTCTTCGGCACGCTCGACGCGCACGCCGAGTTCTACGGCCCGTACGCCGACAACGCCCGCCAGTGGTACAAGAAGGCCCAGGAACAGGTCCTCTACTTCAACCACGCGATCGTCAACCCGCCCATCGACCGCGACCGCGCGGCCGACCGCGTCGAGGACGTGACCGTCCACGTGGAGCAGGAGACCGACGCGGGTCTGATCGTCAGCGGCGCCAAGGTGGTCGCGACGGGCTCGGCGCTCACCCACGCCAACCTGATCGCGCACATGGGCGCCCCGCTGCGCAAGAAGGAGTACGGCCTCACCTTCACGGTGCCGATGAACAGCCGCGGTCTGAAGCTGATCTGCCGCACCTCCTACGAGCAGCAGGCCGCCGTCCTGGGCACCCCGTTCGACCGGCCGCTGTCCAGCCGGCTGGACGAGAACGACGCGATCATCATTCTCGACAGGGTGCTCGTGCCGTGGGAGAACGTCTTCATGTACGACGCGATGGCGGCCAACTCCTTCGCGTCGAAGTCCGGCTTCCTGGAGCGCTTCACCTTCCACGGGTGCGCGCGCCTCGCCGTCAAGCTGGACTTCATCGCGGGCTGTCTCCTCAAGGCCGTCGAGGCGACCGGCACTTCGGGGTTCCGCGGGGTACAGGCGCAGGTCGGCGAGGTGCTCAACTGGCGGGACCTCTTCTGGGGCCTCTCCGACTCGATGGCCGCCTCGGCGACGGACTGGTCGAGCGGTTCCGTACAGCCCAATCTGCGGTACGGGCTGGCGTACCGGACGTTCATGGGCGTCGGCTACCCGCGCATCCGCGAGATCATCCAGCAGAGCGTGGGCAGCGGCCTCATCTATCTCAACTCGCACGCCAGAGACTGGAAGAACCCCGAGGTCCGTCCGTACCTGGACAAGTACCTGCGGGGTTCGCACGGCATCGAGGCCGTCGACCGGGTGCAGCTGCTCAAGCTGCTCTGGGACGCGGTCGGCAGCGAGTTCGGCGCCCGGCACGAGCTGTACGAGCGCAACTACGGCGGCGACCACGAGGGCATCCGCGTGCAGACCCTGATGGCCTACCAGGCCAACGGGCAGGCCAACGCGCTCAAGGGCTTCGCCGAGCAGTGCATGTCCGAGTACGACCTCGACGGGTGGACCCGTCCCGATCTCTTCCCGCGCAGGGGCTGAGAGAGGCGTGAGGGCCGGTGGAGACGGATCGTCTCCACCGGCCCTTCGGTGTTTCGGTTACGGGCGGTCTTCGGTTACGGGCGGTTTTCGGTTACGCGTGGTTCCGGCGTGCGCGGTAGGCCCGGCACTGCGCGTACGAGGGCAGGGACCCGTCCCGCTCCCGCTCGGCGAGCGTGGGGGCCGCAGCGTCCTTCGCCGACAGCAGGGGCGCCGCGTCCGTCTGCCAGTCGATGCCCAGGGCCGGATCCAGCGGGTGGATGCCGTGCTCCCGGCCCGGGGCGTACCCCTGTGAGCACAGGTAGACGACGGTCGCCTCCTCGGTCAGGGCGACGAAGCCGTGCCCCAGCCCCTCGGAGAGGAAGACGGCCCGGTGACTCGTGTCGTCCAGCCGCTTGCTCTCCCACCGGCCGAACGTCGGCGATCCCGTCCGTACGTCGACGACGACGTCCAGCACCGCGCCTCGCACGCACTTGATGTACTTGGCCTGGCCCGGCGGTACGTCGGCGAAGTGCACGCCGCGCAGCGCGCCGCGCCGCGACACGGAGAGGTTGGCCTGGGCGAGGTGCAGCTCCTGCCCGGTGGCTTCGCTGAACTCTCCGCTGCGGAACCACTCGTGGAAGTCGCCGCGCTCGTCAGGGAAGACCTTCGGCTCGTGGAGCCACGCGCCTTCTATCGACAGTGGTCGCATGGGGAGGGTGACTCCTCGCGGGTAGTGGGGACTCAGGTCATACGGAAACGTTCAGGCCCGGCAGTGCCGCGGCCAGCGCGGTGCGCCAGTCCCGGATCGGGTCGATGCCCGCGGCGCGCCAGCGGTCGTGGCCCAGGACGCTGTGGGCGGGCCGGTGCGCGACGGTCGGGTACGCGGCGCTGGTCGTGGGGCGCACCCGGTCCGGGTCGGCGCCGGCCAGCCGGAAGATCTCGCGGGCGAAGGCGCACCAGGTGGTGCGCCCGCCCGAGGTGCCGTGGTAGACACCGGCGGGGGCGGCTCCGACGAGTGCCGCACGGCCGAGCAGGACCAGCTGCCCGGCCAGGTCGGCAGCCCAAGTGGGCTGCCCCCACTGGTCGTTGACGACGTCCAGTGTCTCGCGCTCGCGCTCCAAACGGAGCATGGTGGCCACGAAGTTCTTGCCCCCCGCGCCGTAGAGCCACGCGGTGCGGACCACGTAGCCGGTGTCCGGCAGCGCGGCCCGTACCGCCAGTTCCCCGGCGAGCTTGGTGCGTCCGTACGCGCTCCTGGGGCCCGGCGGGGCGTCCTCGGCGTACGGCAGGGTGCCGTCGTCCCCGCCGAAGACGTAGTCGGTGGACATGTGGAGCAGCAGGGACCCCGCCGCCGCGCACGCCTCGGCGAGCAGTCCGGCCCCGGTGCCGTTGACCGCGAGGGCCTCCGGCTCCCGGGACTCGGCGTCGTCGACGGCCGTCCAGGCGGCGCAGTTGACGACGACGGCGGGGCGGTGCGCCATGACGTACGCGTGCACGGACGCCCGGTCGGTGAGGTCCAGTTCGGCCCGTCCTGCCGCCAGCGCGGGCACGCGGCTCGCGTCCAGTGCGGCGAGCACGGCGCGGCCGAGCATGCCGCGCGCGCCGGTGACCAGCCAACTGCCGCCCGCCACCGGCTGGTTCACAGGGCGGCCCGCTGCTTCAGCGGCTGCCACCAGTCGCGGTGGTCGCGGTACCAGCGCACGGTGTCGGCGATGCCCTCCTCGATGGACACGCGGGGCTCGTACCCGAGCTCGCGGCGGATCTTGGAGCAGTCCACCGAGTAGCGGCGGTCGTGGCCCTTGCGGTCGTCGACGTACAGGACGCTGGCGTCCCAGTCGGCGCCGCACTCCTTGAGGAGCATGCGGGTCAGCTCGTCGTTGCTGAGTTCGGTGCCGCCGCCGATGTTGTACGTCTCGCCCGCGCGGCCCTTGGTGCGCACCAGCTCGATGCCCTGGACGTGGTCGTCGATGTGCAGCCAGTCGCGGACGTTGCCGCCGTCGCCGTACAGCGGCACCTTCTGCCCGTCCAGCAGGTTGGTGACGAACAGCGGGATGAGCTTCTCCGGGAAGTGGTGGTGCCCGTAGTTGTTGGAGCAGCGGGTCAGCCGTACGTCCAGGCCGTGCGTGTGGTGGTACGAGAGCGCCACCAGGTCGCCGGAGGCCTTGGAGGACGAGTAGGGGGAGCTGGGCCGCAGCGGGTGCTCCTCGGGCCAGGAGCCGGAGTCGATGGATCCGTACACCTCGTCGGTGGAGATCTGCACGAAGGTCCTGATGCCCGCGCGGTGTGCGGCGTCGACGAGGGTGTGGGTGCCGACGACGTTGGTGCGGATGAACTCCGCTCCCCCGTCGATCGAGCGGTCGACGTGGGACTCGGCGGCGAAGTGCACCACCTCGTCGTGCTCCCGGACGAGCCGGGTGACGGTGTCCCGGTCGCAGATGTCGCCCTCGACGAAGGCGAAGCCGGGGTGGGCGCGGACCTCGTCCAGGTTGGCCGGGTTGCCCGCGTAGGTGAGGCTGTCGAGCACCGTCACGGACACGTCGCCCGGGCCTTCGGGGCCGAGCAGGGTGCGCACGTAGTGGGAACCGATGAAGCCGGCGCCGCCGGTCACGAGTATGCGAGTGGTCATGCGTCGTTCTACCTGCCTTGTGAGTCACGGAAAGGGTGCGGCCGGGGAAGGGGTCGGCGGAGGTCCTGCTCAGTGGCGTACGGCCGCGGTGCCCAGTGGCGTACGGCCTCGGTGGCGTACGGCGAGTGCGGCGAGCAGCAGGCCGTCCTGAGCGTGCCAGCGCCCGACGAGCACCTGGGGCACCTCGCAGCCGTCGGGTGCGGCCCTGAGCAGGCGGGCGGTGAAGACGGGGGGCGAGCGCTGGATGAGCACCGACGCCTCGTGGAAGCCGAGCCAGTGGCCGGTCAGCGGTGACCACGCCTTGTAGACGGCCTCCTTGACGCAGAACAGCAGCCGGTCCCAGCTGACGGACCCGTCCCAGGAGCGCAGTGCCTCCTGGTGCCGGAGCTCCTCGGGCAGCGCGATCCGCTCCAGCATGCCGTCGGGCAGCGGGACATGGGGTTCGGCGTCGATGCCCAGGGAGCGGACGTCGGCGGCGTGCGCCACGGCTGCGCCCCGGTAGCCGCGGCAGTGCGTCAGGCTGCCGACCACGCCCGCCGGCCACAGCGGTGCGCCCGTGTCCCCCGGCAGCAGCGGGAACGGGGGCAGGCCGAGGCTCCGGCCCGCCCGGCGGGCGCAGTGGCGCACGGTGGTGAACTCGGCCCGGCGCTGTGCGCGGAACGTACCGGCGAGGCCGTGCTCCTCGGGGTGCAGCCGTGCCCGGGGCAGGTCGGCGTACGACTCCGCGACGGCGACGTGGGCCGGCAGGACGCGGGAGAGCACGGGTCAGGCCCGGCCGGGGGCGAGTGCTTCGACGAGCCGGACGGGGTCGCCGCCCGCGACGGGAAGCAGCGCGATCAGCGGGGTGTCGAGCCCGGCCGCGTGGTACGAGGCGAGGCGGGCGCGGCACTCCTCGGGGGAGCCGTGCACGATGAGTTCGTCGACGACCGCGTCCGGGACGGCCTGCCCGGTCCGCCACCAGTGTTCGCCCGCCTCGCGCGAGCGGTGCATGGCGGCGAGCGCCTCCGACCTGCCGAGCCAGTCCTGGAACTTCCGGTAGGCGGGCACGTGCAGATAGGTGCCGATCAGCAGCCGGCCCACGGCGCGGGCCTCGGCGGCGTCCTCGGTGGGGCAGACGAAGACCGGGGCGACGAGTTCGGGTTCCGTACCGATCACGGACCTGATCCTGGGGACGTCGCCGGGCGCCACCCAGTTGGTGATCGCCCCGTCCGCCTCGGTGGCGGCGAGCCGCAGCATTCCCGGCCGCAGTGCGGCGAGCAGCACCGGCGGCGGCACGGCAGGGGGGCGGTCGAGCTTGAACCCCTCCACCGAGAACGTGGGGTAGTCCTCGGTCACCGCCTTGCCGGTGAAGGCGGCCCGCAGGAAGCGCAGGGTGTCGCGCGTCCTGCCGAACGGCTCGCGGTGCTCGCCCGCGTTCCACTTCTCCACGATGTTCGGGGAGGAGGCGCCGATGCCGAGGACGAACCGGCCGGGGGCGCTGTCGGCGACCGTCGCCGCGGTCATCGCCAGGAGTCCGGGACCACGGGTGAACACCGGGACGATGGCGGTGCCGAGCCGCAGCCCGTCCGACCACTGCGAGGCCAGCACCAGCGGGGTGAACGCGTCGGTGCCCGCGGTCTCGGTGGTCCAGACGTCGGTGTAGCCCAGGTCGGGCAGCCTGCGTACGAGCGAGCGGTGTTCCAGCAGCGGTACGCCGGGCAGCGGGAGGACGATCCCCCAGCGGTTCATCACGTGGTCTCCGGACTCTCTCTGGCGCTCAGGAGCCGGCGCTCAGGAGCCGTCGGCGAGCAGGGTGTCGGCGTGGGCGCGCAGCAGCTCGGCGGCGCGGCGCACCTCGATCGCCATGGGCCGGTCGGCCTCCAGTGCCGGGGAGATCTCGGCGAGTTCGGCCCACACCCCGGTGGCCTGGTCGGCGCGTCCGGTGATGGCGGCGAGCTGGGCGGTGGCGAGCGCGAGGGAACCCACGGTCAGCCAGGCCAGGTCCAGGGCGTCGCCGACGCCGTTGGCGCTGTTGAGGGCCATCGGCACGTGGTCCTGGTTCCAGCCGTTGGTCGGCAGCATCGTCAGGGACGCCGGGGTGACGAGCTGGCGGATGCGGGAGATGAAGGAGGTGGCGCTGATCTGCACACCGGCGAGACCGGCGCCGCGGCCGGCCCGCGGGGTGAGCATGATCGGCAGGTCGCCGTTGGTGGTGGGGTTGAGTACGAGGCCGAGCTGGCGCTCCGCCAGGAAGGCGGCGCTGTGCAGGGCGAGGCCGGTCTGCTCGGAGGCGAAGCCGACGGGCATGGCGTGGAAGTTGCCGCCGTGCAGCACCTTGCCCTCGTAGGTCAGCGGGTTGTCGGTGCAGCCCTCCGCCTCGCGGACCAGGACGTCGCCCGCCATGTCGAGCTGGTCGAGCACGGCGCCGAGCACCTGGGGGGCGCAGCGCAGGCTGTACGGCTCCTGGAGCGGGCGGCGCTCGTCGCGGGTGTGTCCTGCCGGGATCTCGTCGCGCAGCCAGCCGGCCACCTTGATCTGGCCGATCTGGCCGCGGGCCTGGCCGACGCCGTCCTCGAAGTGGTCCGGGTTGCCGCCGAGCAGGTGGGTGAGCCGGGCGGTGAGGGTGGCGACCGCGCGCACCAGGCGGACGGCGGAGCGCTGGTTGAGGAGTGAGACGGCGAGGCAGACGCCGGTGCCGTTGACGAAGGCGAGGGCCTCGCGGACCGGCCACTCCAGGGGCTCGGAGCCCAGGCTCGCCAGCACCTCGCGGGCCGGGGCGAGGGACCACTGGCCGCCCTCGCCGCGTACCCAGGCCTCGCCGTGGCCGGCGAACGCGAGGGCCGCGTGCGCCAGCGGCTGGAGGTCGCCGCTCGCGCTGACCGTGCCGTCGCGGGGGATCGCCGGGGTGAAGCCCGCGTTCCACAGGTCGGCCAGCTTCTGCCAGAACTCGGGCGAGACCGCCGAGAAGCCCTTGCGCATGCTGTTGAGCCGCAGCCAGACGACCAGGCGGCCGGCCTCGGGGTCGAGCGGCTTGCCCTGGGCCGTACCGAGGTGGGATATGAGCGAATTGCCCTGCTCGTCCTCGGAGTCCGCCTCGTAGGTGACCAGCGGGCCGAAGCCGAGGGTCAGGCCGTAGACGGGCCGACCGCTCGCCAGGTGGCTGTCGATCGTGTCCGCGCTGGTCTGCATCCGGGCGATGTCGGCGTCGTCGAGGGGGCCGATCTTCTCCGGCAGCGGCTCGTTGATCAGTGTCACGATTCTCTCCTGGGCTGTGTGGCTGTCTGTGGGGCGGGGGACGGTGTGGCGGGGGCCGGCTGGTGGTGCAGGAGCTTGCCGGTCGCGGACCGGTGGATGCGGGGCACCCTGTGCACCTTCCGGGGGCGCACGCCCAGCAGGGCGGGCACCTCGGACAGGTCGGTGCCGGGTGCGGGGACGACGTGGAGGTCGATCTGCTCGCCGGTCATCGCGTCGCCGACCGCGACGAGCGCGAGGTCCTCGCAGTCGACCGCGGCACGCAGTACGTGTTCTCTCTCGTCGAGGTTGATGCGGCGCCCGTTCACCTTGACCAGCCGGCCGACCCGGCCGACGAGACGGAAGGTGCGGGCGTCCACGGGCTCCACTAGGTCGCCGGTGCGCCAGTCGGCGGGACGCGGCCGTCCCGTCTCGTGGCCGAGGCGGGGGCTGCGGATCACCAGCTCCGCCGCGGACCCGCCGGCTTCGGCGGGGTGCGGGTCCGTACGGAAGGAGACGTCGGGGAAGAGGGTCCAGGCGGGCGGCTCGCCGCCGCTCCAGCGGCGGGTGGCGATGCCGCCCGTCTCCGTGGAGCCGAGCAGTTCGACGAGGGTCACCCGGCCGGGACCGGCCTGTTCCAGCAGGGTGTGGGCGTCGCCCGGCAGCATGGCGCTGCTGTAGAGGACGGTGAGGTGGTCCAGGGAGGTGACCCAGTCGATGTTCCGCAGCAGCAGCGAGAAGATCCACGGGGTGGCCACCACCACGGTGTGGCCGTGGCCGGTGTCCGGCATCGCTCCCGCATAGCTCTTGCGGTACCAGACGGGCACCCCGAGCACGGCGGGCATGAGGTAGCTCGCCAGCGCGCCGTAGACGTGCAGCGGCGGCGCGAAGGCGACCACCGCACCCGGCGGACCGTGCTCGCCCGCTGAGACGAACCCCGCGAGCATCCCGGCCTCCGACCAGGCGTCCTCGCGGGTGCGCTGCCAGCTGCGGCTGGGTCCTGTGCTGCCCGAGGTGCGGAACTCCACCTCGGACGGCAGTGCGGCCAGCACCCCGGAGGCGCCGGGCGCGTCCGGTGCGTCCCACCGCACGTGCCATGCCGTGTCGTTGATCTCGGGTGCGGCATGACCCGGACCGAGCAGTTCCGTCGGCGTCAGCTCCTGGAAACCCATACGTACTCCGTACTCCCTGTGAGGTCAGGCGAAGGTCTGCGAGACCTGCATGAGGTACTGGCCGTACTCGGAATTCCGCATGCGGGTGCCGAGTTCGTAGCAGTGGTCCGCGTCGATGTATCCCATGCGCAGCGCGATTTCTTCGACGCAGGCCACCCGGACGCCCTGGCGCTTCTCGATGACGTGCACATATTGGCTGGCGTCGAGGAGCGATTCATGGGTTCCGGCGTCGAGCCAGGTGTGGCCGCGTCCCAGCCGGATGAGCCGGGCCCTGCCGTTCTTCAGATAGACCTGGTTGACGTCCGTGATCTCCAACTCGCCGCGGTCCGACGGGGTCAGGTCGCGGGCGATCTCCACCACGTCGGACTCGTAGAAGTAAAGTCCCGTGATCGCGTTGTCGGAACGCGGGTTGAGCGGCTTCTCCTCCAGGGAGACCAGATTTCCCTGGGCGTCGGTCTCGCCGATTCCGTACCGCTCGGGGTCGGACACCGGATAGCCGAAGAGCGTGCACCCGTCGAGCTCGTCGCGGGCCGTGCGCAGGATCTTCGGGAAGCCGGCGCCGTGGAAGACGTTGTCGCCGAGGATCAGCGCCACCTGGCTGTCACCGATGTGGTCCGCCCCGATGACGAACGCCTCGGCTATGCCGCGCGGTTCGTCCTGCACGGCGTACGTGATCTCAAGGCCCAGGTGCGACCCGTCCTTGAGGAGGGCGCGCAGCGCCACGATGCTCTCGGGCGTCGAGATCACCAGGATCTCCCGGATCCCGGCCAGCATCAGCACCGAGAGCGGGTGATAGATCATCGGTTTGTCGTAGACCGCGAGCAATTGCTTCGAAGTCGTCAGGGTGGACGGGTACATGCGGGTACCCCTGCCACCGGCAAGAACAATTCCCTTCACGTTCTCCCCGTTCGTTCGTCATTGGAGCGGCATTCAGCGAGTGTGGCAGCCCCGTCAGTGACCGCGGAAGGTATTTCCCCGAGTCCTGTGTCCCGCTGGCGGGACAGGAATCCGAGGGGCGGGAGATTCTGCGGATTGACGTGGATTGACCGTGAAACAGGGGCTCGCTAGCGTCGAAAGAGGCCAAGTCCCCCTGCGCGCACGCGGAATTGACAAACTCATTCCCCCTTTATCGGGTTCCCGGCTATCACGGATAGGCATGTGAACATGACGGACACCACTTCCTCCCCACCGCTCGCCGGAACGGCGCTCGCCGAATCGACCGTGTCGCTCACCGGCGCACAGCACGACCGGGTACGGGCCGTGGCGGACGAGCTCGCGGGCGCCGCGGGCGGTCTCGTCGACGGCCCCGGCTGGCTGGCCGCGGCACGCGCCGCCTCCCAGCGGCTGCCCCGCGAACTCCGGCACGAGCTGCGGGAGTTCCGGCACGACGCGGGCCCCGACGGGCTGCTGCTGATCCGCAACCTGCCCGTCGAGGACGACCTGCCCGGCACGCCCGTACGTCCGGGATCCGTGCGGCGGACGGCGACGGTCGCCAGTGCGGTGATCACCGCCGTGATGCTTCAGCTCGGCGAGGTGATCGCCTTCCGGAGCGAGAAGACCGGCGCCCTGGTCCAGGACGTCGTACCGGTGCCGGGGCACGAGAAGCAGCAGAGCAACGCGGGCTCTGTCGCCCTGCACATGCACACCGAGAACGCCTTCCACCCCAACCGCCCGCACTACGTGGGGCTGATGTGCGTCCGGGCCGACCCGACGGGCGACGCACGGCTGTGCACCTCGTCGGTGCGGCGGGCGCTGCCGCTGCTGACTCCCGAGGCCCGCACGGCGCTCTCCGAGGAGCGCTTCATGACGGAGCCGCCGCCGTCGTTCGGCGGCCTCGGCGCAGTCACCCCGGTCCACCCGGTGCTGCGCGGCGACCCGGCGGACCCCGATGTGACCGTCGACTTCTCCGCCACGCACCCGCTGGACGACGGGGCCCGCCGGGCCATGGAGGAGCTGCGCGAGATATTCGAGCAGCTCGCCCACCCGCACGACCTGCGCGTCGGTGACCTGGCCGTGGTCGACAACAGGCTGACCGTGCACGGCAGGACGTCGTTCACGCCGCGCTTCGACGGCACCGACCGCTGGCTGCACCGGGTGTACGCCGCCCTGGACCGCCGGCGGACCCGCCCGGACTCGGAGGACGGCGGGGCCGTACTGCGCTGACCGGGCGACCGGCGACCGCAGGAATCGGGCGACCGGAAACGGCGGGCGGCCCGTGGGAGACCAACTCCCCACGGGCCGCCCGCCGTTGTGTCAGGCGAGTCCGCCCCGGCACCACTCCAGTACCGCCATCGCGCTGTGCATCTTGTTCTCGGCCTGCGTGAACGCGATGCTCCGCGGCCCGTCCAGCACCTCGGCGGTCACCTCGTCGCCCCGGTGGGCGGGCAGGTCGTGCAGGAACACCGCGTCCGGGCTGGTCTCCCACAGCCGGGCCCCGACCTGGAACGGGGCGAACCGCTCCCGCCAGTCGGCGTCCGCCTTCGCCGTGCCGGTGGTCTGCCAGCGCGTCGTGTAGATGGCGTCCACGTCGCGCGGCAGGTCGTCCAGGTCGTGCGACTCGCGGACCCGGGCCCCGCAGTTCGCCGCGTGCTTCGACGCCGACTCCAGTACGCCGGCCGGCAGTCCGTACCCGCGCGGGGTGCGCAGCTCCAGCTCCACACCGGGGTAGCGGCTCAGCGCCAGGGCGAGGGCGACGGCCGTGTTGTTGCCCTCGCCCAGGTACAGGACGCGCAGCCCCTTCACCCGCCCGAACTGCCCGAGCAGTGTGACCAGGTCGGCGATGGCCTGGGTGGGGTGCTCCTCGGCACTCATCGCGTTGATCACCGACATCCGGTCCTGGCGCGCCCAGGCCCGCATCTCCGCCTGGGGTCCCGCCGTCCTGGCGACCAGCACGTCGAGCATCGACGAGAACACCCGGCCGGTGTCCTCGCTGGTCTCCCCGGTGTTGGTCTGGAGGTCGCCGGGGCCGTACGCCACGATCGAGGCGCCGAGCCGCTGCGCGCCGGCCGAGAACGCCGTACGGGTACGGGTGGACGTCTTGGCGAAGTAGACGCCCGCCACAGAGCCCTCCAGCGGGCGTCCGGCCCCGGCCGTGCCGGCGGCGAACTCGGCGCCGCGGGCTGCGACCGCGTGCAGTTCCTCGTCGGTGAGGTCGTCCAGGGAGATGAAGTGGCGGACGGACGACCGGCCCGTGGAGGCCCGGTTTCCGGCAGATTCCGACATGGTGATCAGCCTTCCTTCGCGGTGTCGTGGGCCGCGGCGAGCGCGGCCACCGTGGAGTGCCGCAGGATCGTGCTCAGGTCCAGCGCGAGACCCGCCGACCGGGAGGCGGCCAGCACCGACAGCGAGAGCAGCGAGTCGCCGCCCAGGTCGCGGAACCGGTCGTGGACGCCCACCCGCGGCAGGCCGAGCGCCTGCTGCCACACCTCGGCGAGGCGGCGCTCGGTCGTGGTGCGCGGTGCGGTGTACGCGGGGCAGGTGACCCCTGCGGGGCGCTCGGCGCCGTCCGCGGCCATCGCCCGGCGGTCGTACTTGCCGTTCCCGGTCAGCGGCAGCGCCGTGACGACCCGGTAGGTGGCGGGGACCAGCGGTTCGGGCAGCACCTCGCGCAGTGCCCTGCGCAGCGACGTGCCCGTCACGCCCACGGCCCCCTCGGCCGGCACCACCCACACCGCGGTCGTGCTGCCGCCCACGTCGCGGGGGACGGCGACGACCAGCGCCTCGCGCACCCTGGGGTCGGCCAGCAGCGCGGCCTCGATCTCGGCGGGCTCGACCCGGTGGCCGCGCACCTTGAGCTGCCGGTCGGCGCGCCCCGCGAACTCCAGCTCGCCGCCGGGCAGTACCCGGGCCAGGTCGCCGGTGCGGTAGAGCCGGGAGCCCGGCGGGCCGTACGGGTCGGGCAGGAACCGTTCCGCGGTGTGCCCCGGCCGCCCGGCGTAGCCGCGGGCGAGCCCGGGGCCGCCGATGTGGACCTCGCCGACGGCCCCGTCGGGGACCGGCGCCAGGTGCTCGTCCAGGACCCGCAGCGTCGTGCCGGGCAGCGCCTGCCCCATCGGCACCAGGTCGCGCACGGCCAGTCCTTCGGTGCGGTAGGCGGAGGCCGCCACCGTCGCCTCGGTGGGCCCGTACTCGGCCACCAGCCGCAGTGTCTGCCCGGCGGCCGCCACCCGTACCGCGACCCGCTCGGCCTGCGCCGAGGGCAGCGCCTCGCCGGCGCTGACCAACAGCGGTGCCAGCGCGGTGAGTTCCTTGTCGTCGAGCTGTTCCTCCAGCAGTGCCAGGTGGCCCGGCGTCAGTCCGACGAAGGCGTACGGCGCCCCGGCGGAGAGCAGTTCGCCGAAGTCGGCCGGCTCCCAGCGCTGCGGCAGCAGATGCACGGTCCGCCCGGTCAGCAGCGGTCCGAAGAGGGCGGGGACGCCCAGGTCGGCGCCGACCGAGGTGAAGAACGGCGCGCCCCCGGACGGCTCCGTGAAGTAGTGGCGCACCGCCCAGTCCAGGTAGTGGCCGAGCGCCCGGTGGCTGACCGCGACGCCCTTGGGCCGCCCGGTGGACCCGGAGGTGTGCAGTACGTAGGCGAGCCGGTCCTGGTCGTCGAACCGCTCCGGCGGCGTGCCGGGCAGCGCCCGCTGCGCCTCGACCTCCCCGGGGGCGTCCACGACGAGCACCTCGAAGGGGGCGACGCGTCGCCGGTACCCGGTGCCGGTGACGACGGCCCGGCAGTCCGCCCCGCCCAGCCGGGCGTGCAGCTGCGCGTCGGGCGTGTCCGGGTCGACGGGGACGTAGGCGGCGCCGGACTTCCAGACGGCGAGCAGCGCGACGACGAGGGCGGGGCCGCGGTCGAGCAGGACACCGACGCGGGTCTCGGGTCCCGCGCCCCGCGACTGGAGGCGCCGGGCGAGCCGGTTGGCGCGGGCGTCGAGCTCGGCGTAGGTGAGCCGGGCCGCGCCCATGACGACGGCGCTCGCCCCGGGGGTCCTGCGGACCTGCTCCTCGAAGGCCGCGAGGGTGTCGAGCGGTCGCGGCTCACCGGGGTGCGCGAGCACGTCGATGCCGCGTTCGCCGGCCTCCGGGTAGCCGAGGGTGGCGTCCCCCTCGGGGCCGCCGGCCGCCATGTCGGCGAGCACCGCGCGGTAGAGGCGGGCCAGGCGCTCCGCCCGCTCCCGGTCCAGGACGCGGGTGCGGGAGGCGATGCTGAGCAGTCCCGTGGTGGGCGTGCCGACGACGAGGGGGAATTCGTTGGGGCTGACGTCGCGGGAGGCGGCGCTGTCCACGAGGCCCGCGTCGACCTGGTAGAAGTCCAGGTAGTGGAAGAGCACGTCCACCAGGTGGTGTTCGCCGCCCTCCTGGCGCATCGCGGGCATCGGGAAGCGGCGGTGCGGCCACAGGCCGACCTCGGTGTCGAAGACCTGGCGGGCCAGGTCGCCCCAGGTGCGGGCGGTCCGCTCGTAGGGGAAGGGCACCGAGTTGAGGTACATCCCGGAGACCCGGTCGGCGCCCGTCACCTCGGGGCGGGCGTCGATGACCATGCCGCCGCGGAAGGTGCGCTGCCGGGTGAGCAGGCTGAGCACCTTGCTGTGGGCGGCGTGCAGCACGCTCTTGTACGGGACCTCGGTGCGGGTGGCGAGGTCGCGCAGTCCCGGCTCCAGGTCGTGCAGGGGGATGTCGATGCGGTAGCGGCCGCCGTCCGGCTCCGCCTGTTCCTCCTGCTCCTCCCGCGCGCCCGCCCAGCCGGGCGGCACCCGGAACTTCTCGTGGGAGTCGATGAGGGTGCGCCAGTAGGTCCGGTCCTCGGTGGAGCCCAGGGAGCGGAGTTCGGCGGCGATGAAGTCGGCGTAGCGCAGGGCGGGCCTGGGCGGTGCGGGCTCGGGTTCGAGTCCGTCCCTGATCCGCCGGTAGGCGTTCAGCATCTCCATGAGCTGGTTGTGGTAGCTCCAGCCCTCGATGGCGGGGTGGCCCTCGGTGATGGACAGCCACCAGCCGTCGTCGTCCAGTACGTGGGTGGCCATCCGCATCAGCGGTGCGCGGCCCGCGTCGAGCAGCCGCATCCGGTCGCGGTCGGCGAACTCGGTGAGCGGGAGCCAGCGTTCGCCCTCCGGGAGGTGGCGCAGGTCGTCGTGGAGGCAGGGGATGGAGGCCGCCGCGTGGACGATCTGGAGCGGCTGGGAGTAGCCGGTGAACACGAAGGAGGTGCGCATCACCTCGTGCCGTGCGACCACCAGGTCGGCGGCCCGCTGGAAGGCGTCCTGGTCGAAGGGCCGGTCGTCGCGGATCCGGAAGGAGGTGATGTTGTGGTAGCGGTGCTCGGCGTCGGAGTACATCTCGACGAACATGCCCGCCTGGGTCCGCGAGAGCGGATAGGCGTCGACGGCGTCCGCCGGGAGCGCGGCGCGGTCCCGCGGGGAGACGAGTGCGAACGGCTCGACGGGGACGAACCGTTC
This sequence comes from Streptomyces sp. NPDC021093, assembly GCF_044333135.1. Classification (NCBI taxonomy): domain Bacteria; kingdom Bacillati; phylum Actinomycetota; class Actinomycetes; order Kitasatosporales; family Streptomycetaceae; genus Streptomyces; species Streptomyces sp. NPDC021093. The sequence continues at coordinate 459,295 of NZ_JBIRQJ010000006.1, forward strand.
GCGCTCGCCGCCGCCCCCGCCCTCGCTCAGCACCCGGCACAGGCCCGCCACGGTGCGGTGCTCGAAGATGTCGCGCACCGCGACGGGCAGGCCCTCCTCGCGGAGCGCACCGGCGAGCGCGACGGCGCGCATGGAGTCGCCGCCCAGGTCGAAGAAGTTGTCGTGCACCCCGACCCGGTCCAGGCCCAGCACCCCGCACCAGACGGCGGCCATCGCCCGCTCCTCGTCGGTGCGCGGTGCGATGTGCTCGCCGACGGCGGCGGCATCCCGTCCGGGCACCGGCAGCGCCGCCCGGTCGAGCTTGCCGTTCGCGGTGAGCGGCAGGGCGTCGAGGGTGACGAAGGCGGAGGGGATCATGTAGTCGGGCAGTACGGTCTCCAGGCGCTCGCGGAGCAGTTCGGGCGCGAGCGGGTCGGTGTTCCCTTCCCCGTCCGTCTCCTCCGCCCCCTGTTCCGGCACCAGGTAGGCGACCAGCCGCCGGTCGCCCCGCGAGTCCTCCCGTACGAGCGCCACCGCCTCGCCGACGCCCGGCAGCGCGATGAGCGCGGTCTCGATCTCGCCCGGCTCGATGCGGTAGCCGCGCAGCTTGACCTGGTGGTCGGCGCGCGAGACGAAGTCCAGGTTCCCGTCCGGCAGTACGCGGGCCAGGTCGCCGGTGCGGTAGAGCCGCTCCCCCGGCCTGCCGTACGGGTCGGGCAGGAAGCGCTCGGCGGTCTGCGCGGGGCGCCGCGCGTAGCCGCGGGCGAGTCCGATGCCGCTGACGCAGACCTCGCCGATGCCGCCGACGGGCACCGGCCGCAGGCCCTCGTCGAGGACGCGCATGGTGGTGTGCGGGATGGCGCGGCCGATGGAGACCAGTTCGGCGTCCTGGGGTCCTTCGAGGAAGTAGGCGGAGTTGCCGACGGTGATCTCGGTGGGCCCGTACTCGGCGGCCAGCCGGGTGCCGCCGGGGCCCGCCTTGCGCAGCCAGCGGTTGGCGAGCCGTCCGGTGAAGGAGTCGCCCGCGGCGATCACGACTCCGGCGAGGGAGGCGGCCTCCTCGTCGGTCAACTGCTGGGTGAGCAGGTCGAGATGGCCGGGGGTGAGCTTCACGAAGGCGTACGGGGCGCGCAGCGCGAGCAGCCGGCCGAGCTCGGTGACGTCGGCGTCCTGGCTGAGCAGATGGACCGGCTGGCCGGTCATCAGCGGGGTGTAGAGGTCGGGTACGCCGAGGTCGAAGGCGAGCGAGGAGAAGAACGGGGCGCCGCCCGTCCCCGCGCTCGCGTAGGCGTCGACGGTCCAGCCGAGGTAGTTGGCCAGTCCCCGGTGCGGGACCAGCACGCCCTTGGGGCGGCCGGTGGAGCCCGAGGTGTAGATGACGTACGCGAGGTGGTCGAGGTCGTGTCCGCCGGGCGGCGGCGCGAGCGGGGTGCTCGGGCAGCGGGTCAGGGCGGCCCGGTCGGCGAGGTCGTCGACGACGACGAGCCGCACGCCGAGGCCCGCGAGACGGTCCGCGTAGCGCCGTTCGGTGACGACGAGCTCGGCCCCGGTGTCGGCGACCATGTAGGCGAGGCGGTCGTCGGGGTAGCCCGGGTCGAGCGGTACGTACGCGCCGCCGGTGCGCCAGATGCCCAGAAGAGTGGAGACCACCTCGGGGCCGATGTCGAGCAGTACGGCGACGCAGCGCTCGGGTCCGGCGCCGAGCCCCCGCAGCAGGTGTCCCATCCGGTCGGCGTACGCGTCGAGTTCGCGGTACGTGACCTCGCGGTCGCCGTGGCGGACGGCCACCGCGTCGGGGGTCGTGGCGGCCTGGCAGCCGATGGTCTCGTGCACGGGGCGCAGCGCGTCGGCGTCGAGCGGGGTGCGGGTGCCGACCGGGTCGGGGCGGCCGGCCAGCAGCAGGGCGCGTTCGTCGGCGTCGAAGATGTCGAGGCCCGCGACGGGCGATCCGGGGTCGGCGGACGCGGCGTCGAGCAGGCGCACGTACTGCCCGGTGAGGCGCTTGGCGGTGGCGGGGTCGAAGAGCGCGGTCGCGTATTCGAGGGTGCCGTGCAGGGAGCCGTCGGGGCGCTCCTCCAGGTGGACGGTGAGGTCGAAGCGCGCGACGCCCTGCGGCACGTCGACCGCGCTCACCTCGACGCCCGGCAGCCGCAGCGGCTCGGCGGCGCCGGCCGCCGCCTCGGCCAGGTCGAACATCACCTGGTAGACGGGGGTGGTGGACAGGTCGCGCTCCAGCTCCAGGGACTCGGCGAGCCGGTCGAAGGGGGCCGACGCGTGGTCGAGGGAGGCGAGCACGGTGTCGCGGTTGGCCGCGAGCAGCTGCCCGAAGGAGGGGTCGCCGTCCCAGCGGGCCCGCATCACCAGGGTGTTGAAGGCGTAGCCCGCCATGGTGGCCAGCTCGCCCCGGGTACGGGCGGAGACGGCGGTGCCCACGGCGATGTCGCGCCCGCCGGTGTGCCGGGCGAGCAGCGCCTGGAACGCGGTGAGCGTGACCATGAACAGCGAGGCCCCGTGCTCGTCGGCCAGGGCGCGCAGCCGCAGGGCCACCCGCGGGGGCACGGTGAACGTCCCGGTGTCGCCCGCCCACGACCTGACGGCGCCGCGGGGGCGGTCGGTGGGCAGGTCGAGCGGGGTGATCCCGGCGAGCTGGCGCAGCCACCACTCGGAGTCCTCGCGCACCTCGGGGCCGTCCTGGCGGGCGTTGAGCCAGGCCGCGTAGTCCGCGAACTGCACGGGTTCGGCGGCCAGTCGCGGCGCGCGCCCCTGCACGCGTGCCGCGTACAGCTCCGACAGTTCGGCGAGCAGCAGGAGCCGGGTCGCGGCGTCGCACACGATGTGGTGCACCACGACGACCAGCAGGTGGTCGTCGTCGGCGAACCGGGTCAGGTGGATCCGCAGCGGCGGCTCCTGCGCCAGGTCGATCGGACGCAGCGCGGCCTCCTTCAGACAGCGCTCGGCCGCCGCCTCGCGCTCCTGGCCGCCGAGCCCGCCGCGGTCGGCCAGGACGAGGTCGGCGGGGCCCGGCGGGTCGATGAGCTGGCGGGGCTCGGCGCCCTCCAGTACGTACCGGGTGCGCAGGATCTCGTGCCGCGCGGCCAGCGCGTCGAACGCGTCGCGGAGCGCCTGCTCGTCCAGCGGCCCCCGCAGCCGGTGGGCCATCGGCAGCAGGTACTCGGGGGCCTCCGGCGCGAGCTGGTGCAGGAACCAGAACTGCCGCTGCCCGGACGACAGCGCGAGCGGCCCGCCACGGCGCACCCGGGGTATCCCCTTGGTCTGCCGGGCCGCCCCCGACCGCGCTCCGGAGAGCCGGCGCCGCAGCAGCTCCGCACGGAGCGCCGCCGCGCCGGGCGCACCGGATGCACCGGACGCGGCGGAGGCACCGGACGCACCGGGTACGCCGGACGCGGCGGGTACGCCGGACGCGCCGGGTACGCCGGACGCGCCGGGTGCACCGGACGCCTCGGGTGCACCGGACGCCTCGGGTGCGCCGGGTGCGGATGCGGGCACGGCTGCGTCGAAGGCGCCCCCCTGCGGTCTGGTCACGAGTGGAACTCCCTGTGTGCGTCTGCCAGTTCTTCGTCGGTGAGCGAGGCGATCTGCGCGAGCACGGCCTCTTCGACGGCGCGGGCGAAACCCGCGACGGTGGGCTGGTCGAACAGTGTCCGGGCGCCCAGCCGGATGTCGTACTCCTCCCGGACCCGGGCGATGACGCGCGCCGCCCCCAGTGAGTCGCCGCCGATCCGGAAGAACCCCGTCCGGGCGCTGATGCGCTGCGGCGCGCCGCCGGGTCCCGCGAGTACGTCGGCCCAGATGCGGGCGATGTTCTCCTCCAGCTGCCCCTCGGGCGCCACGTAGGACTCGTCGTCGCCCCCGGTGGCGCGGCCGGGGTCGGGGAGCGCCGCGACGTCGACCTTGCGGTGCCGGGTGAGCGGCAGCTTCTCGATGGGGACCAGGTAGGTGGGCAGCATGTGCTCGGGGAGCGACCGGGCGCAGTGGTCCAACAGATCGCCCAGGTAGGGCAGTTGCTGTCCGGCGGCGGGCACGCAGTAGGCGACGAGCCGGGCCTCTTCGCCCCGGCCGCGCGCGACGACCACCGCCTCGCCGACGGCGGGGTGTGCGGCGAGCACCGCCTGCACCTCGCCGGTCTCCACCCGCCTGCCCCGGATCTTGACCTGCCCGTCGGCACGGCCCACGAAGTGCAGCGTGCCGTCGCCCGTCATCCTGGCCAGGTCGCCGGTCCTGAACAGCCGGGACCCCGCCGGGCCGTACGGGTCGGGCACCAGGCGTCCGGCGGTCTGCCCGGGGCTGCCCGCGTATCCGCGGAACAGGCCGCTGCCGCCGATGCACAGCTCGCCCACGGTGCCCAGCGGCACCGGCCGCAGGTGCGGGTCCAGGACGTGGGTGGTGACGTGCGGGTAGGGGCGGCCGACGGCGACGGACTCCGCCGTGGTGTCCGCCTCCCAGCGGGTGGCCGCGATGGTGGTCTCGGTGAGCCCGTACTCGTTGACGAACCGCTTCAGCCGGCCCGCCAGGTCGCGGGCGAGTGCGGGCGGGCAGGGTTCGCCGCCGGTCTGGCCGACGAGCGGCCGCGTCCCGAGCCCGGCGTCGACGAGCATCCGCCACTGCGGGTAGCCGACCTGGAGGTGGGTGACGGCGTACCGGTCGATCAGGTCGAGCAGGGCGGGCGCGTCGGTGGTCTCCTCGTCCCCGGCCAGGACGATCCGGCCGCCCACGAGCAGCGGCATGACCAGTTCGGTGAAGGCGATGTCGAAGGTGACGGGCGCGGTGGCGAGCCATGCGTCGTCGCCGCCCTCGCCGAACCGCAGGTGTGCGCCGCCGGCCCGCAGCGCCCTGACCAGCGTCCGGTGCTCGACCGCCGCGCCCTTGGGGCGGCCGGTGGTCCCGGAGGTGTAGATCAGGTACGCGAGCCGGGCGGGGTCGCGGTCGGCGCCGGTGGCGGAGGTGAGGGCTGCGGCGCGCGGCGCTTCGGCCCGTACCGCGTCGGCGCGCGGCCCGTCGCTCCGTATCGCGTCCGTGATCACGAACTCGCCCCGGTGGAAGGGTTCCAGGCGCTTGGCGCCCAGCTCGTCGGTGAGGACGGCGGTGACGCGTGCGTCGGACATGATGTGCGCGATGCGCTCGTCCGGCGAGCCCCCGTCGAGCGGCACGCACGCGGCGCCCGAGCGCCACACGCCGAACAGCGCGGCGACGAGGTCGGCCGAGCGCGGCAGCAGGACGGCGACGGTCCGCTCGGGGCCCGCGCCGGCCGCCGTCAGCCCGTCGGCGAAGGCCGCGGCCCGCGCGTCCAGGCCCGCGTACGTCCACTCCTGGCCGCCGCAGGTCAGGGCGACGGCGTCGGGTGTGCGGCGCACCTGCTCCGCGAAGGCGGAGTAGGCGCACTCGTCGGCGGAGCCGTCCGCCCCGTCGGGCGTGCCGAGGGCGACGATCCTGGCCTGCTCGTCGGCGGGGAGCAGTTCGAGGGTGGCGAGGGCGGCCGTGGGGTCCTCGGTGAAGGACTTGAGGAGGTGGGCCCAGCAGGTCAGGAACCCCTGGACGGTCGCCTCGTCGAACAGCGCTGACGCGTAGTGCGCACTGGCGTGCAGCGAGCCGTCGGCCTGGTGCTGCACCACGAGCGACAGGTCGGTGCGCGCCGAGCGCCAGCCGTCCTTGAGCGCGCCGAGCGCGGCCGCGGGGACGGCCGTCGCGGTGCGTCCCTCCTCGTGGAAGTCGAACACCACCTGGTAGAGGGGGGTGCGGGAGAGGTCGCGCGCGGGCTCCAGCTCCTGCACCAGCCGGTCGAAGGGCAGTTCCTGGTGCGCGAAGGCGTCGAGGACGGTGTCGCGCACCGAGTCCAGTGCGTCGAGGACCGTGCCGTCGGCGTCCGTGCGGCAGCGCACGACGAGGGTGTTGAGGAAGAAGCCGACGGTCTGGGCGACTTCGGGCCTGTGCCGTCCGGCGGTCGGCATGCCGACGGTGAAGTCGCCCCGCCCGGTCAGCCGGGCGACGGTGACGGAGAACGCCGTGAGCAGCGTCTGGTGGAGCGTGGCGCCGCGCGAGCGGCCGAGGGCGGTGAGGGACTCGGTGAGCGCGGCGGGCACGGCCTGGGTGACCAGGCCGCCGATGCCGTCCCGTTCGGCGGGCCGGGGCCGGTCGGCGGGCAGTTCCAGCGGGGTGATGCCGTCGAGTACGGACCGCCAGTGCGCGAGTTCGCCCTCGGCGCCCGCCGGGTCGGTGCGCTGCTGCCAGGCGGCGTGGTCGGCGAACTGCACGGGTACGGGCGGCAGTTCGGCCTCCTCGCCGGTGTGCAGCGCGCCGCCGATGACGTACAGGTCGCGCTCCAGGAGGACGGACGACCAGCCGTCGGATGCGATGTGGTGGATCGTCAGCAGCAGCAGGTGGTCGGCGTCCGGTTCGCCCGCCGATGCGCCGCCGGGGACCAGCACGGCACGCCAGACGGGACCCCGTTCCAGGTCGAAGCCGACTGCCAGCTCCTGCCTGGTCAGCGCGTTCAGCCCCGCCGCGTCGGCGACGTCCGCCACTCTCAGCGGCACGGGTCCGCCGCTCTCCTGGGCGAGCTGCACCGGCCCTTCGGCGGCCAGTTCGTAGCGCGTGCGCAGGATCTCGTGCCGGTCGGCGAGCCGCCCCAGCGCCTCCCTTACGGTCTGCTCGCTCCATGCGGCGGGCAGCCGCACCCACTGCGGGGACACCCACTCGGGGCTGCCGGGCCGCATCTGTTCCATGAGCCACAGCCCCTGCTGTCCGTACGACAGGGGGAGCCCCGCGGCCTCCCTCGGTACGGGGACCACCGGGTCCTGCGCGGCCACGGGCACGGCCTCCCGGCCGCCCGCCCGCGCGGCGGCGACCAGGGCCGCCTGGGCCTGGACGGTCGCCGCGGTGAACAGGTCGCGCGGCCCCACCCGCGCCCCCAGCTCGTGCAGCCGGGCGGCGAGCTGGGCCAGCAGCAGGGACGAGCCGCCCCGTGCGAAGAAGTCGTCGTGCGCGCCGAGCGTGGAGAGCGGCAGGGCCAGCAGGTCGGCCCAGACCCCGGCCACGGCCTGCTCGTCCGCGCCGGACAGGGCCACGTCGCCGCCCGCCGCGTCGGCACCCGTGCCGGGCGCGGGGAGCGCCGCACGGTCGGTCTTGCCGCTGGGGGTACGGGGGAACGCCGCGAGCGGCACGAACACGGCGGGCACCAGCGTCCGGGGCAGCAACTCGCTCAGGAACGCGCGCAGTTCGGCCGCGGCCGGGGCGGTGCCGCGCACCTGGACCCAGGCCGCGAGGCGCTGCCCGCCGGCCGCGTCGGGGACCGCGCCCGCGACGGCGTCGTCCACCCGGGGGTGCGTGCGCAGCGCGGCCTCGACCTCGTCGGGTTCGATCCTTACGCCGTTGACCTTGAGCTGCTGGTCGAGGCGGCCCAGGTACTCCAGTACGCCGTCGGCGGTGAGCCGCACCCGGTCGCCGGTGCGGTAGGCCCGCGACCCGGGCGGCCCGGCCGGATCCGGAACGAAGCGCTCCGCGGTGGCGCGGGGGCGGCCCAGGTACCCCTGTGCGACACCGGCGCCCGCCGCGTACAACTCGCCCTCGCCGCCCGGCGGTACGGCCTCGCCGCGCGCGTCGAGCACCAGGCAGCGCAGGCCGCCGATGGGGGTGCCGATGGGCACGGGGCCCCGGGTCTGCGCCGGGTCGAAGCGGTGCTCGGTGATGTCCACGGAGCATTCGGTGGGCCCGTAGGTGTTCCAGATCTCCACCTGCCCTGCGAGCGCGAGGAGTCGGTGGCACAGCTCGGCGTGCAGCGGCTCGCCCGCGCTGAACAGCAGCCGCAGCGCGCCGCAGCGGTCCCAGCCGGGGGCGGCGGCCAGTGCGCGCAGCACCGAGGGGACGGCCTGGAGGACGGTGATCCGCTGTGCGGCGACCGTCTCAAGGAGCACCGCGGGGTCGCGCTCGGCGCCCTCCGGTGCGAGCACGACGGTGCCGCCGCTCAGCAGCGGTGCGAAGAGTTCGAGCCCTGCGGCGTCGAAGCCGATCGTGGTCTTCTGGAGCACCCGGTCGCCGGGGCCCAGAGCGTGCCGCTCGGCCAGCCACCGCACCCGGTTGGCGATGCCCGCGTGCGTGATCACCACGCCCTTGGGGCGTCCGGTGGATCCCGAGGTGTGCAGGACGTACGCGGCGTCGTCGGCGCGCAGGGGCTCGCCCGGGTCCGCTCCGGCCTCGAAGTCCGCCGCCCCCTCGTCCACCACCAGCGTGCGTACGCCCGTGAGTTCGGGCAGCGCCGCGCGCGTGGCACGTGCGGTGACCACCGCGGTGACGCCGGTGTCGTCGAGGATCCAGGAGAGCCGCCGCGCCGGGTGCTCCGGGTCCAGCGGCACGTAGGCCGCGCCCGTCCGCCACACCGCCAGGAGTACGGCGACCAGGTCGGTGGAGCGGCGCAGGCACACCCCGACCCGTCGGCCGGGTCCCGCGCCGAGCGCGCGCAGCCGGTGCGCCAACTCCTCGGCGCGGTACTCCAGTTGTGCGTAGGTCAGGCGAGCTCCGGAGCCGCCCGCGTCCTCGACCGCGACCGCCTCGGGCGTGCGCAGGGCCTGTTCGGCGATCAGCTCGGACAGCGGAGCGGACGGCGTCCAGATATCCACGAAACCTCTCTTCAACAAGCCAACAAGGCGACGGGGCAACACACCGCGCGGGAAATTCAAGAATTCTTGGGGGGCCGCACGGCATTCACTGCACAAGACATGCGGAGGTGAATTCAGACCGTAACCACGGGCTCGGCACAGGGTCAAGATCACTGGTACGGCTGTCCCGCCGGCGGGACGGAACAGGCGGTGGCACAGGGGCCGCTGCCAGGCCTCAAGCCCTTCCGGCAGCGAGTTCCGGGCCCCGGGTCTTGCCCCGCACCCGTTCTCTGCCCGACGGTCTGCGGAGTAGTAATCCGATCCACGGAAACGAAAGGAAGAGACCGAATTGCTTTTCCCTCACACTAAATCCAAGCGGGTCGCACTGCGTGCCGCCGGTGCCGAGGACGCCACTCTGGCGTACGAGATACTCTTCCGCCTCGGCGCTCCGGGACTTCCGCTGCTGGACGACTATGTGAAAACGTTCGGCGACCGGCTCTCCGCCTGTTTCCTCGTGGAGAGCACGGAGACCGGGGAAGTCGTCGGGTTGAGCACGCTCACCTCGCTGACGGCCGCCGGGCATCTCCGTATGGACGTCCGTCTCGCCTCGGACACGGCGGTCGAATTCGCCGCCGAGACCCACGCGTTGACGGCCAACTTCGCCTTCGCGATGTGGCGCACCCGGAAGATCTACGTTCATCTGAACTCTCCGGACACCTCGCCCGTCGGCTTCGGCGAAGCGTACGACCCGCTGTTCCGGCACGAGACCGTGCTGCCCGAACACACCTATTTCCACGGCCGGTTGTGGGACGTCCACGTCCTCGCCATCCACCGCGCCGACTGGGACACGCTCGGCGTCGAGCTGGTCCAGAAGCTCGTCTGAACCACCCGCCCAAAAGACACACCAGAAACCGACAAGAACCAGGAGGCGCGATGACCCAGCATGTGTGGGGGTACTTGCCGGAGTACGAGAAGGAACGCGCGGAGATCCTCGAAGCCGTGGACGCGGTCTTCGGCTCGGGCCAGTTGGTGCTCGGAAAGAGCGTCCGCGGCTTCGAGCAGGAATTCGCCGAGTACCACGGCGTGGACCACTGCGTCGGCGTCGACAACGGCACGAATGCCATCGTGCTCGGTCTGCGCGCCCTGGGCGTCGGCCCCGGGGACGAGGTGATCACCGTCTCCAACACCGCCGCGCCGACCGTCATCGCGATCGACGCCGTCGGTGCGAAGCCGGTGTTCGTCGACATCGACCCCGACACGTACCTGATGGACGTGAGCCAGGTCGCCGCGGCCGTCACGCCGCGCACCAAGTGCCTGCTGCCGGTCCACCTGTACGGCCAGTGCGTCGACATGGCACCGCTGGAGGTGCTGGCCGCCGAGCACGGTCTGGTGATCCTGGAGGACTGCGCGCAGGCGCACGGCGCCCGCCACCACGGCCGGATCGCCGGCTCCATGGGCAGGGCCGCCGCGTTCTCCTTCTACCCGACCAAGGTGCTCGGGGCGTACGGCGACGGCGGCGCCACCGTGACCAACGACGCCGAGGTGGACGCCCGGCTGCGACGGCTGCGCTTCTACGGCATGGAGGACCGGTACTTCGTCATCGAGACGCCCGGTCACAACAGCCGGCTCGACGAGGTGCAGGCGGAGATCCTGCGCCGCAAGCTGACCCGCCTCGACACCTACCTGGCCCGCCGCAGGGCCATCGCCGCCCGCTACGAGGAGGCGCTCGCCGGCTCGGGCATCGTGACCCCCGTCATCGCCCCCGGCAACGACCACGTCTACTACGTGTACGTGGTGCGCCACCCCCGCCGGGACCAGATCATCGAGGAGCTGAAGAAGCACGACATCGTGCTCAACATCAGCTACCCCTGGCCGGTGCACGCCCAGACCGGCTTCCGGCACCTCGGGTACACGAAGGACGACCTTCCGGTCACCACCGGGCTGGCCGAGGAGATCTTCTCGCTGCCCATGTACCCCTCGCTGACCGACGCCGAGCAGGAGCGGGTCATCGAGAAGCTGCTCGACGTCGCGGGAAGGCTCTGACCCAAGTGACACATGTCGTGGAGCCAGGCCCCCGCGGGCACGCCGCCGCACACCGGGAGGCCGAAGGACTCGCCCTGACCACCTCGGCGGAGTTCCACCTGTGGTGGCAGGAGCGGCTGCGCTCGGGCGGGTTCTCGGTGGAGCAGATCCCCTTCGACCGCCTGGACTCCTGGGCGTTCGACCCGAGGACGGGGAACCTGGGCCACGACAGCGGCCGGTTCTTCACCGTCGAGGGTCTGCGGGCCCGCGAGGGCAACCGGGAGGTCCGGTCGCAGCCGATCATCCACCAGCCCGAGATCGGGATCCTGGGGATCGTCGTCAAGGAGTTCAACGGGGTCCTGCACTGCCTGATGCAGGCGAAGATGGAGCCCGGGAACGTCAACACCATCCAGCTGTCGCCCACCGTGCAGGCCACCCGCAGCAACTACACCCAGGTCCACAAGGGCAAGGGGACCCGCTATCTGGAGCGGTTCGTCGGGCCCGACCGGGACCAGGTCCTGGTGGACGTGCTCCAGTCGGAGCAGGGCGCCTGGTTCTGGCGCAAGCGCAACCGGAACATGGTCGTCCTGGCCACCGGCGACGTGCCGCTGGCCGACAACTTCGTCTGGCTCACGCTCGCCCAGGTCCGCGAGCTGACCCAGCGGGACAACCTGCTCAACATGGACGCGCGGACGGTGCTCTCCTGCATGTCCTTCGCCCTGCCCGACCGGGACGAGAGTGCCCCCGCCGACGCCTTCGGCGCGGCGCTGGTGCGCTCGTACCGGGAGGACACGGCGGACGGCGGCGGGCGGGCGCTGCACACCCAGCGCGAGATCCTGAGCTGGTTCACCGAGGCCAAGACCCGCTGCGAGTGGTCGGCGCGGCTGATCCCCGTGAACGAGGTGGCGGGCTGGACCCGCGACGACAAGGAGATCGCCGAGACCGGCGGCGGCAAGGACTTCCGCATCATCGCGGTGGAGGTCGCGGCCAACACCCGCGAGGTCGCCGGGTGGACCCAGCCGCTGCTGCACCCGTACGGCCAGGCGCGGGCCGCGTTCCTGACCCGCCCCATCCACGGGGTGCTGCACCTGCTGGTGCGCGCCAGGCCCGAGTACGGGCTGATGGACCAGGTGGAGATGGCCCCCACCGTGCATCTGCTGCCGGGGCAGGACCTGGACGACGTGTCCGAGCCCTTCCTGCGGGACGTGCTGCGGGCCGGCGCGGTCACCTCGCGGTACGACCAGGTGCTCTCGGAGGAGGGCGGCCGGTTCTACAACGCGCTGACGCGCTATCAGATCCTGGAGGCGCAGGAGGACTTCCCCCTCGACGTGCCACCGGAGTTCCAGTGGGTGACCATCCGTCAGCTGATGGACCTGCTGCGGCACGGCCACTACCTGAACGTCGAGGCCCGGTCCCTGCTCACCTGCCTGTACAGCCTGCGCTGATGCCAGTGCAGACGCCTCTCACCCCCTCACGTCGTACGCCATCACTTTCGGAAGCTGGTCGGAATGTTTGAGGCAGCACACGTCACCGAGATGAACATTCGGGATGCGTACCGCATCGCCCCGAACAAGTACCCGGACAAGCGCGGTTGGTTCTTCGAGGCGTTCCGGTCCGAGATCCTCACCGACATCGTCGGCTACCCCTTCGTCGTGGGGCAGGCGAACTACTCGCTCAGCCGCCGCAACACGGTCCGCGGCATCCACAGCACCTCGCTGCCGCCCGGCCAGGCCAAGCTGGTCACCTGTGTGCGCGGCGCCGTGCTCGACGTGGCGGTGGACCTGCGGGTCGGCTCCCCCACCTTCGGCATGTACGACGTGACGCCGCAGGACGAGGAGTCCGGCATGGCCGTCTACCTGGCCGACGGCATCGGCCACGCCTTCCTGACCCTCACGGACGACGCCTGCATGAACTACCTCTGCTCGGAGGCCTACGTCCCCGGGACGATGATCGAGGTCAACCCCCTCGACCCGGACATCGGCATTCCGTGGAACCTTGAGGAGCCGCCGGTCATGTCCGAGAAGGACGCCACGGCACCCACCCTGTCCGAGGCACAGGCCCTCGGCATGCTGCCGTCCTACGAGGACTGCCTCGCCCACTACGCGGCACTGGCGAAGCGCCCGGCCTGACCCCCTGCCCCGCGGAGGGCCGGCCGTCGCCCACCGTCCCATGTTGCTGAGCGGAGTTCTTCCATGTCCGTGTTCGTAGATACGCGCGCCCAAGAGACGCGCGCCCAAGTAGCGCGCGACAGACTGCGCATCGGCGTCATGGGGTGCGCCGACATCGCCTGGAGGCGCACCCTTCCGGCCATGGCGGGGAACCCGGCGGTGGAGATCGCGGCGATAGCCAGCCGCAGCAAGAGCTCCGCCGTGGAGTTCACCGACCGCTTCGGCGGCGTCCCCCTGGAGGGCTACGAGAGCCTCCTGGACCAGGAAGGGCTCGACGCCCTGTACATCCCGCTGCCCGGCCTGCTGCACGCCGAGTGGGTGGAGCGGGCGCTGCGGGCGGGCAAGCATGTCCTGGTCGAGAAGCCGATGACCGGCAGCCACGCCGAGACCGTCCGGCTGGTGGAACTCGCCCGCTCCAGCGGTCTCGTGCTGCTGGAGAACTACATGTTCCTGCACCACTCCCAGCACGAGGCGGTGCGCAGGACCCTGGCCGACGGCGCGATCGGCGAACTGCGCGGATTCTCCAGCACGTTCACGATCCCGCCCAAGCCGGCCGGTGACATCCGGTACCAGAGCGAGGTCGGGGGCGGCCCGTTCCTGGACTTCGGCGGCTACCCGGTGCGCGCCGCGCAGTACTTCCTCGGCCCGGAGCTGCGGGTGGTGGGCGCCGTGTTCCGCCGGCACGAGGAGCACCGGGTCGCGATGTCGGGCAGTGTGCTGCTGTGCACGCCCGACGGCATCCCCGCCCAGCTCACCTTCGGCATGGAGCACAGCTACGGCAACAGCTACAGCCTGTCCGCCAGTACGGGACGGCTCACCCTGGACCGCGCCTTCACCCCGCCGCCGACGTACCAGCCGGTGCTGCGGATCGAGCGGCAGGACCACAGCGAGGAACGGACGCTGCCGGCCGACGACCAGTTCGCCAACATCGTCGACACCTTCGTGCAGGCGGTCCTGGGCGAGCGGTGCGTACGGGAGCACCAGGAGGGCACGCTGCGGCAGGCGGCCCTGATCCAGCAGATCCAGCAGGTCGCCTACCAGGCGGCGATCTGAACACCTGCGCCCCGCGGCCCCGCGCACGTACGAGAAAGCCTCCCGGACCCCCTGCAGAGGGTGGGTCCGGGAGGCTTTCTCGTACGGTCGAGGAGAAGGGGTCACGGGAGGAGAAGAGGGGTTACGGCAGGAAGCCGTCCACCCGGACCCCGGACCCCGCGCGCTCGCACGCGTCGTACACCCACTGGGTCAGCGCGATGTCCAGCACGCCGAGCCCGAACGGGGAGAAGACCGCTACCCGCTCCGGGTCCCGCCGGAATCCCGACTCCCCGGAGAGCAGCTCACCGATGCTCGCATCGATGAACTCCCGCCCGCCGGTGGCCTGTTCGGCGAGGTGCAACGAGGTGCGCTCGCGGCACACGTGGTCGGCGTCGTCGACGACGTTCTGGGCCCCGAGGATCGCGTCGACGGTCAGGTCGCGCAGGGAAACGTGCAGCACCGTGGCGCCCGGCGCACACGCGGACAGGTCCATGTGGGGCTCGCCCGCCGTGGTGGCCAGCGACACCAGCCCGTGGGCGCCCAGCGCCTCCTGGGCGCTCCGCGCCACCACGAACCTCAGGTCCGGGTGCCCCTCCCCCGCGCCCGCCGCGAACGCCGCAGCACGGTCGGCGTCCAGGTCGAAGACGGTCACCTCGCGGACCGACGGCAGGGCCGCCTTCACGAAGCGCAGCACCTCGCGGTTGATCGGCCCGCAGCCGACGAGCGCGATGCCCTGCGGCTCGGGCCCGGTCACCAGCGCCGCGGCGGCGAGGGCGGCCGAGGCCGCGGTGCGCCGTGCGGAGATCACGGACGCCTCGACACAGGCCCGCGGGGTGCCGTCCGCCATGGAGTTGAGCAGGATCGCCGCGCTGGCCCGCTCCTTGCCCCGGGCCACGTTCCCGGGGAAGCTCGCGATCCACTTCATGCCCGCGGCCGGCCGCTCCCCGCCCGCGTACGCGGGCAGCCCGATGACGCGGTCCCGGGGGCTGTCGGGGAAGCGCAGGAAGACCGAGTGCGGTACGGCGGTCCTGCCCGCCTCGTGGAGCCGGTAGGTGTCGCCCACCAGCGCGAGGACCGCGTCCTCCTGGCCCTCCAGGACGCGGTGCACATCACGGTGTCCGATGATCAGCACGAAATGGTCTCCTTGGCATCAGGAAGATCTGGAAGGTCGGGAAGATCGGGAAGGTCGGGAAGATCCGGAGCATCGGCGGTGCCTGCCGTGCCGGACTCCGCCCACAGGTGCGAGACCTCGCCGAAGTGGCGGCGCACCCAGGTGTCGTCGTAAACGGTGTCGAGATAGCGGTCGCCGCCGTCCGGCAGCACCAGCACGACGGTGGACCCGGCCTCGACGACGGGCGCCATCTTCTCCAGGGCCGCCACCAGCGCACCCGACGAACCTCCGGCGAGCAGCGCCTCGCGGCGCACCAGCCGGCGGCAGCCGACGACCGCCTCCAGGTCGGTGACGTGCACCACGTGGTCGGCGGCCGTGGGGTCGAACAGCGACGGCGTCACGGAGGTGCCGTGCCCCGGGATGAGCCGGGAGCACGAGACCGGCGAGCCGAACAGCACGCTGCCCACCGCGTCGACGGCGACGAGGCTGGTGCGCAGTCCGCGCTGACGCACGTACGCCGCGCAGCCCCCCAGCGTCCCGGTGGTGCCGGCGGCGCAGAAGACGTAGTCGACCCGACCGTCGAGGGCCTGGTCTATCTCGCGCATCGTCGTCAGGTGGGCCTCGCTGTTGCGCGGGTTGCCGTACTGGTCGGGCACGTACGAGTACGGTGTACGTGCCGCCAACTCGGCTACCCTGCGCAGCCGTTGGGGGAGGTACTCCCCCGAGGCCGGGTCGGGTTCGGTGACGACCTCGACCTCGGCGCCGTACGCGCGCAGCACCGCGAGGTTCTGCTCGGTGGTGCGCACGTCGACGACGCACACGAAGCGCAGCCCGAAGTAGCAGCAGACCTGTGCGAGGCCGACGGCGAGATTGCCGGAGCTGGACTCGATGACGGTGTGTCTGCCCGGCACCAGCTCCCCGGCACGCACCTTCGCCAGCAGCATGTTGAGCGCCGGGCGGTCCTTGATGCTGCCGCCCGGGTTGAAGCGCTCGACCTTCGCGAAGACCCTGAAGTCGAAATGTGCCGCCAGTTTCTCCAGCTCGACCAGAGGCGTACCCCCGACGGCCGAGAGGATTCCCTTGACGTGCGGTTCCCCCATGCGCTTGTCGCCCCTGTCATGTGAACCAATGGTTTTCGATTACCGTATCCGGGCTTTTCCGGCAGGTGTCAATACCTGACGGGCGCCTGCGGATCCCTTGCGGCGGTTGTCCCGCCAGCGGGACAGAATTCGAATTCGCACACTTCCCCCGGGGCGCCGCTTCGGCCAAGAATTTGTCCCATCCGCTTTGGAGTTGGCCTGCGTGTCACAACAGGCGGATTTCCCGACGGCTTATCCGCGGACCGGCGTCCGCGCCATTCATCCGCGCCATTCAGGAGATTCCATGCCGAGCACCTCGCAGTGCCGTATTTGCGGCGACCAGGTCAATGAGTTCTTCGACTTCGGCCGCCAGCCGCTGTCCGACGCCTTCCCCGCGCCCGACGCCGACCACAGCTCGGAGTTCTTCTTCCGGCTCGCGGTGGGTCTGTGCAGCGGCTGCACCATGGTCCAGCTCATGGAGGAGGTGCCCCGGGACCGCATGTTCCACGAGGAGTACCCGTATGTCTCCTCCGGTTCCTCGTTCATGCGGGACCACTTCGAGGGTCTCGCCAAGCAGCTCCTCGCGACCGAGCTGACGGCCGAGGACCCCTTCGTGGTCGAACTGGGCTGCAACGACGGCGTGATGCTCAAGGCCGTCGCCGAGGCCGGCGTCCGGCACCTGGGCGTCGAGCCGTCCGGCGGCGTCGCCGATCTGGCCGCCGCCAAGGGCATCCGGGTCCGCAAGTCCTTCTTCGAGGAGGCGACGGCCCTGGAGATCGCGGCCGAGGACGGCCGGGCCGACGTGATCTACGCGGCCAACACCCTGTGCCACATCCCGTACATGGACTCGATCCTGGCCGGGGTGCGCGCACTGCTGAAGCCGACCGGCGTCTTCGTGTTCGAGGACCCGTACCTCGGTGACATCGTCGAGCGCACCTCCTTCGACCAGGTCTACGACGAGCACTTCTTCTTCTTCACGGCCCGCTCGGTGGGCGAGATGGCGCGTCGCAACGGCCTGGAGCTGGTCGACGTGGAGCGCCTCACCGTGCACGGCGGCGAGGTCCGCTACACCCTCGCACCGGCCGGGCAGCGCAAGTCCTCCGAGGCCGTCGCCGTGCTGCTGGCCTCCGAGGAGAAGGCCGCGCTCGGCGAGCTGGCCACGCTCCAGGGGTTCGGCGACAACGTCACCAAGATCCGCGAGGACCTGACGGCGCTGCTGCGCCGCCTCAAGGACGAGGGCAAGACGGTCGCCGGCTACGGCGCGACGGCCAAGAGCGCCACGGTCACCAACCTCTGCGGCATCACGCCCGACCTCGTGTCCTACGTCTGCGACACGACGCCGGCGAAGCAGGGCCGGGTCACCCCTGGCACCCACATCCCGGTGCGTACGCCCGAGGACTTCGCGGCCGACCACCCGGACTACGCGCTGCTGTTCGCGTGGAACCACGCCGAGGAGATCATGGCCAAGGAGCAGGCGTTCCGGGACGCGGGAGGCAAGTGGATCCTCTACGTGCCCGACGTCCACATCGCGTAGCTGAGCAGTCCGACATCCAGTCCGACCAGGGGAACCGACGGCGGGGAGAGAAGAGTTGTGGAGACTGAAATGCGGCAAGTGAACGGCGACGGGACCGGGACCGCGGTCCTCCCCGGCCCCGGTACCGGACCCTCGGCCGGTCACTCGGCCGAGGCCGGGACCGAGGAGAACGGAGGGGCCTCGACGGCCTTCCGCGACTTCATGAGTTCGTACTTCACGGGCGTCTCGATCGTCACCGCCGTCGATCCCTCGGGCCGGCCGCACGGCCTGACGTGCAGTTCGCTGACGAGCGTCACTCTCTCCCCGCCCACCCTCCAGGTCTGCCTGGAGTCCCGCAGCGGCACCCTGGCGGCGCTGCGGGCCCGCGGCACCTTCGCCGTGAATCTGCTGCACCAGGGCGCCACGGGCACCGCCAGCGTGTTCGCCTCGACCCGGCCCAACCGGTTCGAGCGGACCGCCTGGCGCCCCGCCCCGACGCTCGGGGTGCCCTGGCTGTACGACGACGCGTACGCCGTCGCCGAGTGCGAGATCGCCGACACCGTGGTGATCGGCGACCACGTGGTCGTCTTCGGGCGGGTCGTGAGCGTGGAGAACGGAGTGGGACGGCCGCTCCTGTACGGCAGGCGGGGCTTCGTCGGCCTGCACCCCACCGAGGCCGCGGAGGTCATGGGCGCGGAAGCGGGCATCCGGTGACGGCGCCCGAGCCGGGCACCGTCCCGGACGCTGTGCGGGACACCGTGCCGGAGGCGGCCGCCGGGCCGGACACCGTACCCGGGGCGGCCGCCGGACCTGCCGCGGGCCGGCCCTACCCCGCCCGGCGGCTGTGGGTGAGTCTGGCCGTGCTCGCCGGCTCGGGTGTCTTCCTCGGTCTCACCGGGCTGTTCGAGGGCGGCGAGGGGACGCTGTGGACCAATCCGCTCACCCGCTTCCTGCTCACCGTCGCCGTGATCCTTTTCGTCAGCCACTGTCTGGGCGCGCTGATGAACCGGATCGGGCAGCCGCCGGTGCTCGGGGAGATACTCGGCGGCCTGGCGCTGGGCCCCTCGGCGCTCGGTCTGCTGTGGCCGGAGGCGAGCGCCCGGCTGTTCCCGCCCGGCGTGCTCGACAGCCTCGACAAGGTCGCGCAGCTCGGCCTGCTCATCTTCATGTTCCTGATCGGCTGCGAGGTCCGTACCGGCAAGCTGCGCAACCAGGGCCCGCTGGGCGCCACGCTCGTCGGCGGCACCGCGCTGCCGTTCGTGTGCGGTGCCGCGTTCGCGCTCTTCTTCACACCGATGCTGATCGGCGAGAGGGCGACCACGACGCAGTACGCCCTCTTCGTCGGCCTGGCGCTGGCCATCACGGCCGTACCCGTGCTCGCCCGCATCCTGGTCGACCTCAGGATGGACCGCACCCGGGTCGGCAGCCTGGCGATGACCTGTGCCGCCATGGGCGACGGCCTCGCCTGGCTCGCGCTGACGGTGGTGCTCACCGGCTCCGGGGACCCGGGACAGCTGCTGCGGACCGCGGGCTGGGTCGGCGCGCTCGGGGTGCTGACCTTCCTCGGCGTCCGTCCGCTGCTCGCGCTGCTGGTGGAGCGGCTGTCGATGCGGACGCTGACGATCGTGCTGGTCATCGGTGCGGTCTGCTACGCGATCCTCACCCAGGTGATGCACCTCCACCCGGTCATCGGCGCCTTCCTGTTCGGCACCGTGGTGCCGCGGAACGTACCGGTGATCGACCGGATCACCACGCAGCTGCGGAGCTTCACCCTGCTCATCCTGCTGCCGCTGTTTTTCGCCGGCATCGGCCTCCAGACGTCCGTCGGTGTCTTCGGCTCCGACCCGGCGGTCTGGGGCGTGTTCGCGCTGATGCTGGTGGTCGCCCAGCTCGCCAAGCTGCTCGGCTCGGGCGGCGCGGCCCGGCTGGCCGGGCTACCGGCGCGGGAATCGCTCCAGCTCGGCATCCTCATGAACTGCCGGGGCGTCACGGAGCTGATCGTCGCCAAGATCGGTTACGAGGCGGGCCTCATCAACACGGCCTGCTTCACAATGCTGGTGCTCCTGGCGGTCCTGACCACGGCCCTGACCGGGATCGTCATGCCGCGCCTGGGCAGAACCGCCGAACCGGCCCCGCTGGGATGACGGGTGCGGACATGAGGAGAGCCGTACGGGCCGAGGAGGATTCCCCCGGCCCGTACGGCTCTCGTCACGTTCCCCGACCGGCCCCGGGAGCGCCGACTGCTAGGCGCTCAGCGAGCGTCCGGCCGGCCGGTCCCCGCCGCAGAACCTCCGGCCCGCGCTCTGCACGGCGGACGACCGTAACCCGGACACTCCCCCACCGGCGCCCTGCCGCCCCTGGGCGCTCTCGGTGGCCGCCTCCGCCACCCGGCGCGCGTGTGCGTGCAGGAGGGTGTCCATCCGGAAGCGGTCCGGGGCCACCTCGCGCAGCAGGCTCGCGTCGACGAGCACGTCCAGCGCCCTGCGGCTGTCCGCCGCGCCCATGCCGCTGAGCGTCGCGGCGACCGTCAGTCCGATCTCGGGCGAGGGGTGGTGGCCCAGCGTCCGGTACATCAGCGCGGCCTCGCCGGGGAGCCCGGAGTACGACCAGCCGAAGACGGTGCTCAGCGTGGAGTTCGCGTCGCCCGGCAGGGCGAGCGCCGTGCTCAGGTCCGCGGTGCGGAGGCGTTCGACGGCCACCCAGGGGAACGGGGAGATCTTGATCTGCGTCGCCGCGATGCGCAGGGCCAGCGGCAGTCCCCCGCACGCCTCGATGAGGTGCTCGACCTCGTCGCGGTACTGCGCCACCAGGGATTCGCCCACGATCCCGGTGAACAGCAGGAGTGCGTCCGCCCGGCTCAGCGGCTCCACCACGAAGCGGCGCGCGCCGTCCTGCGCGATGAGCCCGGACAGCCCCCACCGGCTGGTGACGATCACCAGACTGGCGGGGGTGCCGGGCAGCAGCGGCCTGACCTGCTCGACGGAGGTCGCGTTGTCCAGGATCAGCAGCATTTCGCGGTCCGCGACCCGGCTGCGGTACTCGGTCTCGGAGTCGAGTCCCGGCGCCTCGGGACGGCCGCCGAGCGTGGCGTTCAGCCGCCGCAGCGCGAAGGACGCACTGCGCGGTGCGCTGCTGGCCGAGAACGCGCGTAGATCCAGGTGGTACTGGCTGTCGGCGAACCGGCCCGCCAGGGTACGGGCGAACTGGGTGGCCAGAGTCGTCTTGCCCACTCCGGGACCCCCAGTGAGCAGCAGCAGCGCGGACTCACCCGCCTCGTCGGCCTGGGCCACCATCGCTTCCAGACAGGCGAGTTCGGCCTCGCGGCCGATGAACCAGCGCGTCGACCGGGGCAGTTGGCGCACCGTCGACGCGGTCCGCTGGGCCGGCACCAGGATCCTCGCGGCCCCTTCGGACCGGCGTCCGGCGTTCTCCCTGTCTCCTCCGTCTCCTCTGTCTCCCCTGTCCCCCCGGTCCGCCCTGGGAGCCGCGGCGGCGCTCTCCCGCCTGGCGGGACGCGGCGTGACCGGGCGGCCGACGTGCAGCACCTTCTCGTACAACTCCCGCAGGCTCTCCCCCGGTTCGAGGCCCTGTTCCTCCGCGAGCCTGGTGCGCAGCGCGTGGTACTCGCCGATGGCGTCGGCGTGTTGGCCGAGCTCGACGTGGCAGCGCATCAGCAGCAGCCGCAGCCGCTCGCGCAGCGGGTAGCGGTGGACGAGCGCGGACAGTTCCCCGATCGCGTGCGCGGGCCGGTTGAGTTCCAGGAGCAGTTCGGCGTGGTCCTCGATCGCCAGCAGCCTGGTCTCCGCGAGCCGGATGCGCTCGGACGCCACGAAGGTGCCCACCGTGCCCGCGTACGGCGTGCCCCGCCACAGGGCGAGGCCTTCCTCCAGCTTGGCGGCGGCCCGTTCGGTGTCGTTGTCGGCGCGCAGCCGGTGGGCGGCGCTCAGGGCGGTGGAGAACCGCCGTGTGTCGACCCGCTCCGCGGGGACGCTGAGCATGTAGCCGAGGCTGTCCGACACCAGCACCTCGGGCTGCGCGAACCGGGCCCTGCCGGGCTCCAGACACTTCCGGAGCCTGGCGATGTACGTGTACACACTGTTCATCACGGTCTCGGAGGCGTCCGAACCCCAGACCGCGCGTACGAGTTCCTCTCTGCTGACCACTCGGTTCTCGTTCGCGGCCAGCACGGCGAACACCGTTCTCTGGGTCGGTGATCCGAGCTCTATCCGGTGATCCCCCCTGTTCGCCACCACGGGCCCGAGAAGGGAAACATCCAATGAAACGTCCAACGAAGCATTCAACACGTGACACCCCCGCGTCGTGTTCAAGCTATTGCGACAGGGCCCGCCGGAGTCCTCCGGCGGGCCCTGGGAAACACCCGCGCTCCCCCAACTCGACTGTCAGGAAGAGGCGTTTGACATCCGGAAATACTGCTTCTTCTTGTCATCGCGCACAACGACGCCCAACTTGCCCAGCTCCGCCCTCAGTTCCCGGAGCTGTTCGAGGTCGGACCCCTTCTCCAGCACGACGGAGCGCGCCTTGAGGAGTGCGTTGGCACCTTCGGAGATGCCGGCCATGCCGGAGACCCACCTGCGGAACTCGTCCTTGTGCGGGTCCTTCTCCGCCCATGCGTAGCCGTGTCCCTGGACAGCGGCGGCGACCCGCTTGGTGTCCACGTCGCACTTCTCCCGGGCGAGTTCACCCCCGTCGTGACCGAGCAGCACGAACTGCTTGTCGTCCAGGAAGACCAGGGCGATGCCGGAACCGGGAACCTGCCACGACTCCCCCTTGCGGGTGAGCGTGACGCTGTCGCCCGCCACCGTGACGGAGAGGTCCTCGAAGCGCCCGTAGAGCACCAGGCCGAGGCCGATCAGGGCGCCAAGGCTGGCGATCCCGATGGTGAGTCCGGGCTCGGGAAGCGAGGTCACCAGCTTCGCGGGCCCCTGCATCGGCGCCCAGGGCAGCGAGACCAGCCACTTCGCCGCAAGCTTGACGAGCCAGCCGAGTCCTGCGCCCACCACCGCGAAGGCGGCGCCGGCCAGCACCGTTTCCGCGTTCGTCTGGCCCAGGACACTGGGCTCGTCCAATGTCGCGTTCTGCTCTTCCTTCAAGGTGGATCAATCCATCCGTTCGCTCGTGGGGGGTTGTGGCCTGCCGTGCGGAGAGCAGCCGTGGCTGTCCGCACACAACTGACCATCGGAGGGCCCCTGTTGCCGGCACCAGTCGCGCCGTGCACGCCCGCGTCGATGAGCAGACGAGCGCGGGCGACTTCCGGATGATCATGTCCGGCGGTCCTGGTTGACCTTACTCGAAAGGCGACTTCACGCACACGTTCTTCATCATCTTCCAACCGCAAGCAGGCCACGCCGCACCCGGCCCCATCAGCACATTCTCTACACTTCCGGGCCCGCACGCGGTCAGCCAACAGGTTTGTGACGGAACGTCAAGTCGACGACCGACGGGACGAGTTCATTGGGCGAGGGCAGCGCATCGAACTCGTCGCGCAGTTTCCGGGCCCCGGCCTTGAAGCGCTCCTCGCCGAGCAGCCGCAGCACCTGTGCCCGGACCGCGCCGCCGCTGGTGGCCTCCGGTTCGATGTGCAGCCCCGCGCCGTACGCGGTGAGGGCGGAGGCGAAGAGCGGCTCGTCGAAGCTGTAGGGCAGGGAGAGTTGGGGAACTCCGTGCCGGGCGACGGTGGCCAGCGTGCCCGGACCCGCGTGGTGGATGACCGCGTCGCAGGTCGGGGCCAGTGCGTGCAGTGCCACGTACGGCACGAGGCGGGCGTTGTCCGGGACCTGTCGCAGCGCGGCCCGCGCACTGTCCGCGACGGTGGCCACCACCTCGATGTCCAGGTCGGCCAGGGAGTCCAGGACGTCCTGGAGGCCGAAGGTGTAGCCGCTGAACAGGTCGGTGGCGCTCATCCCCATGGTGAGTGCCACCCGCGGCCTCGCGGGCTTCTTCCAGAGCCAGTCGGGCACCACGGCGGCGCCGTTGTAGGGGACGTACCGCATCCGCTCGTAGTGCAGTCCGGGGGCCTCCAGCTGGAGGCTGCGCGGGAACTGGTCGAGGGTGAAGTGTCCCGACGCCATGTCCTCGGTGTACTCGCCGCCGTACCTGCGGGCGTAGCCGCCCAGCCAGTCGGCGAGCGGATCGACCCGCTCCCCTTCCGGCTGCTGCTCCTTCAGCCGCAGGAAGTGCTCCCGGGCCACCCCGAAGACATCCACGCCGAACAGCAGCCGGGCGTGGGCGGCGCCGCACGCCTTCGCCGCGATCGGTCCCGCGTACGTCAGCGGGTCCCAGACCACCAGGTCGGGCCGCCAGTGCCGGGCGAACTCCACCAGGGAGGCCACCATGGGGAAGTTCTCCGGCTTGTGCCCCTCCTCGACGGCGTCCCAGTACCCGGCCCTCATGGGCTCCCAGACGGCCTTCGACGGATCCTGCGCGACGTCCCAGGGCGCGTGCAGTCCGGCGCGCGCCTCCTCAAGGAGCTCGGGGGTCGTCCGCGCCACCCGGAACAGGTCGCTGTCGCGGCCCACGGGCACGGCGGTCAGTCCGGCCTGCGTGATGGTGTCGGCGAACTTGGGCTGGCTGGCGAACCGCACCTCGTGGCCCGCCGTGCGCAGCGCCCAGGCCAGCGGCACCATGCTCATGAAGATGGTCTTCTCGGGGGTGGTGGTGAACAGAACTCGCATGGTGTGTCGTGCTCCCTCTGCTTTCCGGGGCCTCGGTCAGCCGGCGGTGCGGTGGATGTCGGTCAACTCTTCGAGGCGGGGCACGAGTTGATTCGGGGTGGGCAGCGCCAGCATCTCGTCCCGCAGGTCCGCGGCCCGCACGGTGAACGACGGCTCGCTGAGCAGACGCCGCAGCCGCTCCCGCAGCAGCGGACCCGTCACCTCACCGGTGTGCAGATCCAAGCCCGCGCCGTGGGCCGTCAACCTCCGTGCCAGGTACGGCTGGTCGAAATGGAAGTGAAGAGAAAGGTGCGGCACCGGATGGCGCGCGAACGTGGCGAGCGTGGCCGCTCCCGCGTGGTGGATCACGGCGCTGCACCGCTCGGCGAGGACGTGCATGGGGACGAAGGGAACCAGGCGGGCGTTGTCCGGGATCCGGCGCAGCTTCGCCCGCTCGGAGTCCGCGACGGTCGCCACCAGCTCGATGTCCAGATCGGCCAGCGAGTCCAGCACTTCCTGCGTGTCGATGGTGTAGCCGCCGAACACGTCCGTCGCGCTCAGCCCCATCGTCAGCGCCACCCGGGGACGTTCCGGTTCCTTCCACAGCCAGTCCGGGACCACCGCGGGCCCGCCGTAACCGACGTACTGCATCCGCTCGTACGACAGTCCTGGCGCCTCCGCCTGGAGACTGCGCGGGAACTGGTCGATCGTGAAGTGCCCCGACGCCATGTCCTCGGTGAACTCGCCGCCGTACTTGCGTGCGTAACCGCCCAGCCACTCAGCGAGCGGATCAGCACGCTCCCCTTCCGGCTGCTGCTCCTTCAGCCGCAGGAAGTGCGCGCGGGCCACCCCGAAGACGTCCGCCCCGAACAGCATCCTGGCGCTGGCCGCACCGCACGCCTTCGCCGCGATCGCGCCCGCGTACGTCCACGGGTCCCACACCACCAGCTCAGGACGCCACTGCTGCGCGAACTCCACCAGGTCCTTGACCAGCGGGAAGTTCTCCTCGCGCCAGGAGTCCGTGGCCAGCGTGAAGCCCTCCAGGAGGTGTTCCCAGGTGGCGAGGGAGGGATCGTCCGCCACGTCCCAGGGCTGCGGAAGGCCCTTGCGCGAGTCGGCGATCACCTGCGGGTCGAGCATCTCCAGGGGCCTGTCGAGATTGCGCCGCCTGCCGACGGGCACGGCGGTGAGCCCGGCCTGGGTGATGGTGTCGGCGAACGACGGCTGGCTCGCCACCCGCACCTCATGCCCCGCCGTGCGCAACGCCCACGCCATCGGCACCAGGTACTGAAAGACACTCTTGTGCGGATTCACCGCGAACAGCACTCGCATCAGAGGCCCTCACCCGTCGCGGACCGGTACTTGGCCGTCAGCTCCTCCAGCCTGGGCACCAGTTCATTGGGCGTCGGCAGCGTCTCGATGTCGTCGCGCAGCCGTGCCGCCCCCCGCGCGTACGAAGGGTCTCCGAGCAGCTTGAGCACCTGGTCCCGGATGGCGCTCCCGGTGGCCTCGCTGTTCGGTATCCACACGGCGGCGCCCGCGTCCGCGAGCTTCTGTGCGAAGAGCGGTTCGTCGAAGCTGTACGGAATGGCGATCTGCGGGACCCCGTACCGGGCGACGGTGGCCAGCGTGCCGGGGCCCGCGTGGTGGATGACCAGGTCACAGGTGGGCGCGAGGACGTGCAGCGGCACGAACGGGACCAGGCGTGCGTTGTCCGGTATCCGGCGCAGCTTGGCCTTCTCGGAGTCCGCGATGGTGGCGACGACCTCGATGTCGAGACCGCCCAACTCGTCGAGGAGCTCCTGGGTGTTGACGGTGTAGCCGTCGAAGATGTCGGTCGCCGTGAGCCCCAGCGTCAGCGCGACCCGGGGCCGGTCCGGCTTTTCCCACAGCCAGCCGGGGACGACGGAGGGCCCGTTGTACGGGATGTACTGCATGCGCTCGTAGTCGAGCCCCGGCGCCTCGGCCTGGAGGGCGCGGGGGAACTGGTCGATGGTGAAGTGTCCGGTGGTCATGTCCTCGGTGAACTCGCCGCCGTACTTGCGGGCGTAGCCGCCCAGCCACTCGGCGAGCGGATCCGAACGCTCCCCTTCCGGCTGCTGCTCCTTCAGCCGCAGGAAGTGCGCGCGGGCCACCCCGAAGACGTCGATGCCCCACAGGATGCGGGCGTGCGCGGCGCCGCACGCCTTGGCCGCGATAGCGCCCGCGCTGGACAGCGGCTCCCAGATCACCAGGTCGGGCCGCCACTGCCGGGCGAACTCCACGAGCCCTCCGACGATCGGGAAGTTCTCCGGCTTCTCGACGTCCTGGACGGTCTGCTCGTACCCCTGGAGCATGTGGTCCCAGGTGGCCTTCTCCGGTGCGTGCGCCACGTCCCAGGGGGCGGGCAGACCGGACCTGGCGGCCTCGAACAGGTTCTCGCCCGCCGCCTCCAGGACCCGTCCGAGGTCGAAGTCCCGGCCGGCCTGTACGGCGGTCAGGCCCGCCCTGGTGATCTCGTCGGCGAATCCGGGCCTGCTGGCGAACCGCACCTCGTGGCCCGCCGTGCGCAGCGCCCACGCCAGCGGGACCATGGCCTGGAAGATGCTCGTCCCTGGGTTGACGGTGAACAGGATGCGCACAGCGCGTTCCTCTCTTGCAGGTGGGAAGGGTGGGGGGGGACGGGTCAGGCGGCGGCGCGGCGCGCGGCCACGAGTTCTTCCAGCTGCTCGACCACCCGGTGCAGGCCCGGCGTCGACTCGATCTCCGCGCGCAGCGCCTCGGCCCGTTCCCGGAACACCGGCTCGGCCAGCAGCCTGAGCAGGCCCTCGCGCACCGAGGCGCCGGTCGCCCTGTCGGCCCGTACGACGAGCGAGCCGCCCTGCTCCTGCGCCTTGCGCGCGAGCACGGGGCCGTCGAAGTCCCAGGGCAGCAGGAGCTGTGGCACGGGATGGTGGCGGGCCATCGTCAGGAAGGTGCCGAAGCCCGCGTGGTGGATGACCGCGTCGCAGGTCGCCGCGAGCGCCTGGAGCGGTACGTAGCTCACCAACCGGGCGTTGTCCGGGACCCGTTGAAGCTTGGCCTGCTCGGACTCCGCGATGGTGGCGACGACCTCGATGTCCAGGTCGGCCAGCGAGTCCAGGACGTCCTGAACACTGATCGTGTACCCGGCGTCGTGGTCCGTGGCGCTCACGCCCATGGTGAGCGCGACCCGGGGGCGCGCGGGTGCGGACCACAGCCAGCGGGGCACCACGGCGGGGCCGCCGTACGGTTCGAAGCGCATGCGCACCTTGGGCAGCGCGGTCTCCGCGGCGAGCGACTCCGGCAGCTGGTCGACCGTGAACTGCCCGGTGGCCATCGACTCGCTGAACTCACCGCCGTACTTGCGGGCGTAGCCGCCCAGCCAGTCGGCGAGCGGATCGACCCGCTCCCCTTCCGGCTGCTGCTCCTTCAGCCGCAGGAAGTGCTCGCGGGTCTCGCCGAAGGCGTCGTAGCTCCAGAGCAGCCTGCCGTGCGCGGCGCCGCACGCCTCGGCGGCCACCGGACCGCCGAAGGCCAGCGGCTCCCACAGCACGAGGTCCGGCTGCCAGGCCCGCGCGAACTCCACCAGCGAGCTGATCATCGGGAAGCAGGCGGGCCGGTGCCAGGACTGCACGATGTGGTCGTAGCCGTCGCGCAGCTGCGCGAAGTCGGCCTTCGCCGGGTCCTGTACGACGTCGTAGGGCGCCGGAAGGCCGAATTCCGGCCGGTACTCCCACTCGGGCATGGCGCGGCGGAGCTGGTCCCACAGGTCGGAGTCCCGGCCGACCGGGACCGCGGTGAGGCCCGCCTGGGTGAGGGTGTCGGCGAACCAGGGGGTGCTGGCGAACCGCACCTCGTGCCCTGCGGTGCGCAGCGCCCAGGCGAGCGGCACCATGGCGAGGACGTGGGCCTTCTCGGGGTTGGCGACGAAGAGGACTCGCACGGTCCGTTACTCCCCTGTCTTCTGGGTCTGCGGCTGCGGCTGGGTGTGCGGCTGCGGCTGTGCCTTTTGCTGCGCGGCCACGAACTGCTCAAGTTCGGGGACCAGTTGGTTGGGCGTGGGCATCTCCAGGAGGGTGTCCCTGAGCGCCTCGGCACCCTTGCGGAAGCCCGGTTCCGACAGCAGCCGCAGCACGGCGTCGCGGACCGCCTCGCCGGTGGTCTCCTTCGGGTTGAGCACCAGCCCCGCCCCGGTCGCACCGACGGCCTCGGCGAGGGCCGGGCCGTCGTTGTCCCAGGGCAGC
The DNA here is from genome assembly GCF_044333135.1 of Streptomyces sp. NPDC021093. Classification (NCBI taxonomy): domain Bacteria; kingdom Bacillati; phylum Actinomycetota; class Actinomycetes; order Kitasatosporales; family Streptomycetaceae; genus Streptomyces; species Streptomyces sp. NPDC021093. The sequence continues at coordinate 487,723 of NZ_JBIRQJ010000006.1, forward strand.
ATCAGGTGCGGCAGCCCGCGCAGCGCGGCGGTGGCGAGGGTTCCGTATCCCGCGTGGTGGATCACGGCGTCGCAGGTGGCGGCCAGTGCGTCCAGCGGTGCGAAGGACACGACGCGGGCGTTGTCCGGGATCCGGGTGAGCTTGGTCTGCTCGGACTCGGCGATGGTGGCGACGACCTCGATGTCCAGGTCGGCGAGCCCGTCGAGGATGTCCTGGACCCCGGCGGCGTACTCCCCGCCGTGCCCGGTGGTGCTCAGCCCGAGGGTGAGGGCCACCCGCGGCCTGGCGGGCTTGGTGCGCAGCCAGTCGGGGACGGTGGCGGGGCCGCCGTAGGGGACGTACCGCAGGGGGAGGTAGGTGCGCCGGGCGCGCTGCTGCAGGCATGCGGGGACGAGGTCGATGGTGACCTGGCCGGTGATCATGGTCTCGTCGAAGGTGGCCCCGTACTTCACGGCGTGCCCCTCCAGCCACTCCCGCATCGGGTCGACGCGGTCCTCCTCCGGCTGCTCGGAGGCGAGGCGCAGGAAGTGGTCGCGGGTCACCCCGTACATGTCGGTGCCGAACAGCAGCCTCGCGTGCGCGGCGCCGCACGCCTTCGCGGCGACCGACCCGGCGTAGGTGAGCGGGTCCCAGATCACCAGGTCCGGCTTCCACTCCTGCGCGAAGGCGACCAGATCACCGACCATCGGCAGGTTGCTGGCCATGTGCCAGCGCCTGACCTGCCGGGTGAATCCCTCGCTGAGGTACTCCCAGGAGATGTCCTCGGGGTCCCGGCCGGTCACGTCGTACGGCATCGGCATGCCGCCCCGCTCCGGCGGGCCGAGCCAGTTCGGGTCCCGGGACAGGATCTGCCACAGGTCCCGGTTGGATCCGACGGGTACGGCGGTCAGTCCGGCCTGGGTGATGGTGTCGGCGAACTTGGGCTGGCTGGCGAACCGCACCTCGTGCCCTGCGGTGCGCAACGCCCACGCCAGCGGCACCATCAGCAGGAAGTGCGTGCGCTCCGGATAGGTCGTGAACAGAACTCGCATGGTGTGTCGTGCTCCCTCTGCTTTCCGGGGCCTCGGTCAGCCGGCGGTGCGGTGGATGTCGGTCAACTCTTCGAGGCGGGGCACGAGTTGATTGGGGGTGGGCAGCGCGAGCATCTCGTCGCGCAGGTCCGCGGCCCGCACGGTGAACGACGGCTCGCTGAGCAGACGCTGCAGCCGCTCCCGCAGCAGCGGACCCGTCACCTCACTGGTGTGCAGGTCGAGACCCGCGCCGTGGGCGGTCAACTTCCTTGCCAGGTACGGCTGGTCGAAGTGGTAGTGCAGCGAGAGGTGCGGCACGGGGTGGCGCGCGAAGGTGCCGAGCGTGGCCGCTCCCGCGTGGTGGATCACGGCGCTGCACCGCTCGGCGAGGACGTGCATGGGGACGAAGGGAACCAGGCGGGCGTTGTCCGGGATCCGGCGCAGCTTCGCCCGCTCGGAGTCCGCGACGGTCGCCACCAGCTCGATGTCCAGGTCCGCCAGCGAGTCCAGCACTTCCTGCGTGTCGATGGTGTAGCCGCTGAACACGTCCGTCGCACTCAGCCCCATCGTCAGCGCCACCCGCGGACGCTCCGGTTCCTTCCACAGCCAGTCCGGAACCACCGCGGGCCCGCCGTAACCGACGTACTGCATCCGCTCGTACGAAAGCCCTGGCGCCTCCGCCTGCAGACTGCGCGGGAACTGGTCGATCGTGAAGTGCCCCGACGCCATGTCCTCGGTGAACTCACCGCCGAACTTCCGGGCGTAACCACCCAGCCAGTCGGCAAGCGGATCGACCCGCTCCCCTTCCGGTTGCTGTTCCTTCAGCCGCAGGTACAAGTCCCGTACGCCGCCGAAGACATCGATCCCGAACAGCAGCCGGGTGTGGGCCGCGCCGCACGCCTTCGCCGCGATCGGCCCCGCGTACGTCAGCGGGTCCCACACCACCAGGTCGGGCCTCCACTGCTGTGCGAACTCCACCAGGTCCTTGACCACGGGGAAGTTCGACAGGTGGTGCCTGACCCGGACGGTCTCGGCCATTCCGGCGGACAGGTAGGCCCAGTTCGCCTTCGCCGGGTCGTCGAACGCGTCGTACGGAGCCTCGATCCCGGCGCGCCCCCGGGCGGCGGACTCGTCGGCGACGGCACGGCCCGCGAGGAGCCTGACGTGGTCCCGTCCGACGGGCACGGCGGTCAGTCCGGCCCGGGTGATGGTGTCGGCGAACGACGGCTGGCTCGCCACCCGCACCTCATGGCCCGCCGTGCGCAACGCCCACGCCATCGGCACCAGGTACTGAAAGACGCTCTTGTGCGGATTGACCGCGAACAGCACCCGCATCAGGACACCGCACCGGCGGCCGGTACGAAGTCGACCCCCGCCGCCGACAGGATGTCCGCCCCCGCCAGCGACAGCAGATCCGCGCCCACCGAGGACGGGAAGCCCGCGCTCTCCGGCGTCCGGTACTCGTCCGCCAGCTCCTCCAGCCGGACCACGAGGTCGTTCGGCGTGGTCAACGCGTGGAACTGCGCGGCCAGTTGCGCGGCAGCCGCCCGGTGTTCCGGCTCGCACAGCACCTTCAGCAGTGCCTCGCGCACCGCTTCCCCGGTCGCCCGGTCGGCCCGCAGCGCCACGACGCTGCCCTGTGCCGCGGCCCGCCTGGCCAGCTCCGGTTCGTCGAAGTCCCACGGCACCGCGACCTGCGGCACGGCGCTGATCGCCGTGGTGAGGAAGGTGCCGGGCCCCGCGTGGTTGATGACCGCGTCACAGGTCTGGACGAGGGCGTGCAGCGGTACGTAACTGACCACCCGGACGTTGTCGGGTATCCGGGTCAGCTTCTCCTGCTCCGACTGTGCGAGCGTGGCGACGACCTCGATGTCGAGGTCCGCCAGCGAGTCCAGGATGTCGGACACGTCGGCGACATGACCGGCGAAGCGGTTCGTCGCCGCGATGCCCAGGGTCAGGGCGACCCGGGGTTTCGCCGGCGGCTCGCGCAGCCACGCCGGGACCGACACGGGCCCGCCGTACGGCACGTACCGCATCGGAATGTAGCGGTGTCCCGGGGCGGTCATCCGCAGCGAGGCGGGGAACTGGTCGATGCTGAACTGCCCCGTCGTCATGTCTTCGCTGAACTCGCCGCCGTACTTGCGGGCGTAGCCGCCGAGCCAGTCGGCGAGCGGATCCTCCTGCTCGCTCTCGGGCTGCTGCCGCAGGAGGTCGAGGAAGCGGGCCCGGGTCAGCCCGAGCACGTCGATGCTCCAGAGCAGCCTGGCGTGGGCGGCGCCGCACGCCTTGGCCGCGATGGCGCCCGCGTAGCTGAGCGGCTCCCAGAGGATCAGGTCCGGCTGCCAGGCGCGGGAGAAGGCCACCAGGTCGGCGGTGACGGGGAAGTTGTCGCTCTTGTGCCACTGGCCGACGACGCGCCGGTAGCCCTCCAGCATGGTGGTCCAGTCCAGGTCCTCCGGTGCCCGCTCCGCCGCGTGGTACGGGGAGCCGAGGCCGTCGCGTTCGGCCTCGGTGTGCTCCGGGGTGAGCTGCGGCAGCCGCCAGATCGACCGCTCGTTGCCCACCGGTACGGCGGTGAGGCCGGCCTGGGTGACGGTGTCGGCGAACGAGGGCTGGCAGGCCACCCGCACCTCGTGCCCCGCGGTGCGCAGCGCCCAGGCCAGCGGCACCATCTGCTGGAAGAGGCTCTTGTCCGGTGTGGTGGTAAACAGAACGCGCATGCCGTACGGCCCCCTAGACCCTGTTCCCGGTACCCGTCGACTCCCGGGCACCGCCCGGCAGTTGCTGCGCCATGGCGGCGGCGAGAGCGTCCAGGCCGACGCCCAGCGGTACTTCGGCGCGCCAGCCGGTCGCCTGCCGGAATCCGGACTCGGTGAGCACGAAGTCGATCTCGTCGGTCGGCATCGCGTACTCGGCCGGGTCGGTCTCCTCGACCGCGACCTGCGGCTTGCCTGTGTGCCTTGCCACCGTCTCGGCGATGCGCGCGAACAGCTCGGCGACGCTGGTGCGGTCACCGGTACCGATGTCCCAGTGGTGCCCGCCGACCGCGTCCAGCCGGTCCAGTGCGGCGGTGAAGGCGGCGGCCGCGTCGTCCGCGCCGATGAAGTCCCGCTTGGCCAGGCCGCCGTTCCACAGGGTGAGCGGCTCACCGGCGAAGGCGCGCCGCATCATGCTCGCCACCACGCCCCGGTCCAGGTCGGTGCTGTCGGTGCCCTGGCTGTAGAGGGTCGACAGGCGCAGGGTGGAGCCGCGGACGAGGCCCTCGGCGGTGGCCGCCTCGATGGCCCGCTCGGCGGCGAGCTTGTGCCGGTCGTACGCGGTGGGCGGCTGGTCGGGCGGGGTGTCCCCGGCGCCGGTCGACGGCATCCGGGCCGCCTGGGATACGGACCCCGAGAACAGCAGGGCGGGCCGCGGCGCCGTGCGCCCGGTCCTGACCGCGTCGAGCACGTCGTGCACCAGGCCGAGGTTGACGCGCTCGGCGAGGGTGTCGCCGTCGGCGACCCGCCAGGTGCCGGGGCCCCCGGTGTGCGCCACCAGGTGGACGACGGCGTCGGATCCGGCGACCGCTTCGGCGACGGCACCTGGCGCGGTCAGGTCGAGGCGCAGTACCTCGATGTCGGCGACGGGCCGCTCGGGCACGGTCACCGGCCTGCGGCCGACGAGCCGCAGCCGTCCGGGCCGGCTCGCGAGCTGCCTGCTGACGGCGGTGCCCAGCAGGCCCGACGCACCGAGCACGGTGATCAGTTTGTCCGTTCCAGGACCTGGCACTGGTCCTCCTTCGCTTCGGTGGTGGTGGTTGTGGTGGTTGTGGTGGGGACTTGGAGCAAACGGGTCGGACTTTGAGCAAACGGGTCAGAAAGCGGGCTGCGGCGTCCTGTTGGGGTCGTGCCGCCAGCTCACGCCCTCGCCGAGCACGTTGCCGAGGCGGCCGTCGACGAGGACGTTCCACTCGCTGCGGGTGACCTCGAAGTTGTGCAGGTTCCAGTGCCGGCCCTGGAAGTAGAGGTGCTCGTCGAGCACGCCCTTCGCCTCGTCGTCGTTGGCGACGCCGATGGACCCGAAGGTCGCCTCGGTGGTCTGCCCCAGCAGCTTGTCGACGGGGAACGCCGCGAACGCGTAGTTGGTCGTCAGGTACATGCCCTCGGCCCCGACCCCGTACTTGGCGCGCTCCGGGTCGAGGTAGAGCCCGGACCGCAGGTGCCCCGCGGGGTCGAGCCCGTGCAGGGTGGCGAACCCCACGACGTCACCGGTCGACCGCAGGGCGACGAGGAAGGCGGCGCTGGAGTCGAGCGTGTCCCGGGCGCGCGCCGGGGTGACGCTCTCGATCCCGGTCCGCAGCAGGGTGCGGACGAACTCCGACCGGTCGTCGGCGGACGCGGGACGGAACTCCAGCCGTCGCGACCTGGTGTGAGGAAAGAGCACGGTGAATGGTCCAATCGGTCCTGTGGTGGCCTGTGTTGGCCCTGCAGTCGGGTCGGCCCCGTACCGGCCTGTGTCGGCCTGTGTCGGCCCGGCCGTCGGGTCGGCCCTGTACCGGCCGGTGTCGGCCCGGCCGTCGGGTCCGGCCCCTGGCCGCCCGGACGGGCCCGGTCAGCCCTGTGCGGTCCTGGCCGTCCGGATCAGGTCGGCCCCGTCCGGCCGTACGGCGTCCCAGCGCATCTCGCCGGTCGCCGACGGCAGCCGGTCGAGCTGTTGCATGTCCTCGTCCGTCAGGGTCAGTTCGGCCGCGGCGGCGTTCTCCTCCAGCCACCGCAGCCTTCTGGTCCCGGGGATGGGCACCACGTCGGGCCCCTGTGCGAGCACCCACGCGATGGCCACCTGGGAGGGCGTGACGGCCCCGCCGTGCCGGGCGCAGACGTCGCGCAGCCCGGCGAGGATGACCTCGTTGGCCTGCATGGCGTCCAGGTCGAAGCGGGGGTCCCGGTTGCGCGAGTCGCCGGTGTAGAGGCTGTCGCGGGACACCTTGCCCGACAGGAATCCGCGCCCGATGGGGGCGAAGGCGAGGAATCCCACGCCGTGGGCACGGCACCAGGGGAGGACTTCCGCCCCGTTCTCCGGTGCCCACACGGACAGTTCGTACTGTGCGGTGGTCAGGGGGAACACCTTGTGCACCAGGTCGAGTTCGGCCGTGGTGGCGTGCGAGATCCCCAGTGCGCGGACCTTGCCCTCGGTGACCAGTTCCCCCAGTGCGCCCCAGGTCTCGGCCAGCGGCACCTCGGGGTCGACGCGGTGCAGCTGGTAGAGGTCGATGGTGTCCGTACGGAGTCTGCGCAGCGACGCCTCGCAGGCGGCCCTGAGGTGCTCGGGCCTGCCGTTGCGGGACAGGGTGCCGTCCGGCCGGGCGATCAGGCCGCACTTGGTGGCGAACCGGACGCGGTCGCGGTACGGCTCAAGGGTGCGGCCGAGCAGTTCCTCGTTGGTGAACGGCCCGTACACGTCTGCCGTGTCGAAGAGCGTGATGCCCAGGTCGACCGCCCGGTGGAGCACTCTGGCGGATTCCTCGTCGTCCCGGTCACCAGGACCGTAACCATGGGACATCGAACTGCAGCCGAGACCGAGTGCGCTGACGGCAAATCCGTCGCCCAGTTTTGTTTCCCACATAAACAGCAACTCCCAGAAATTCGCTCCGACAAAAGGCTTGCAATCACTTGCAAACAAAGGCTTGCCGGCAAGAGAAGCCGGGCGCCTTTCGCCGGGGCGCATGTGAAATTTCTGCCTTCAGAGTGATGCCACGATGATTACGCATACGGACTGGGCGCGGGGAGCCGCTGGGCGTCGATTTCTGGCCCGCTTTCCGGATCGGCTTCCGGCCTGCCTTTCGGCCTGCCTTCCGGCCCTCCTGCCGGCCTGCCTTCCGGCCCGCCCACCGGCTCGACCAGGAATTCCTCCAGCAGTCCGGGAGCCGCTTCCTGCGCGAATACCAGGAACTGATCGACGCTCATGTCGGGGGCCTGGTAGAACCGTTCGCCGGCCGCGGTCGAGAGCCCCGCCGTCAGCACCCCCAGCCGCCGCTGGAACAGCGACTGCCGCACCTTCAGGCCGATGACGGCCTCCGTCCGCATCGCCGCCGTGACGCGCCGCGTGAGCCCGCACCGCAGCACCAGGTAGTTGTCCACGAGGGTGTGCCCCAGCGCCCGGTACGCCACCACCGCCAACGGCACGGCCAGCACGAACAGCGCGGGCCCCGCCACCGCCGGAATCCACCCCGCGACCACGTCCGTCGCCCACAGCCACACCAGCAGCCCGGCCACGACGACCGGCGTCACCAGGGCCCACAGCAGCCGTCGGGCCAGTGCCGCGCGGGGGTGCCGTCGCAGCGGCGCCTCCAGGGGACGTGCCTCCGGCAGCACCAGGGCGGCCACCCGGCGGGCCTCCGAGAGCGGTGCGCGCGGCAGGATGCTGGTCGCCGGGTCGCCGCTGAAGTCGATGACGGCCAGCCCGGTCGACAGGACCGTCGTCTCGGTGAGGCCGATCCAGCGCGTCAGGAGCGGCTCGCCGATCTGGATGCCGCGCATCCGCCGGTCGTCCCTGTGCACCTCGCGGGTCGAGAACAGCCCGCGCCGGGTGAGCAGGGCGGTGCCGTCCTCCTTGCGGACGCGCACCAGCCGGAACCCCCAGTTCTCCATGACGAATCCGCAGGCCAGCGCGCAATACCCGAGCAGCACGACCACCACGGCCCAGTACAGCCAGGCGAGGGCGGTGCCACCGTCGGGTGCGAGCCGGTGGCGCAGGTCGTTGAGCGAGCCGACCAGGTCGACGCCGACGATCAGCAGCATGGAGTGGAGGCTCCACAGCAGCAGGCCGCCGAGGAGCACGCAGGTGAAGTTGAGGACGTGGTAGACGAGCCACCGCCAGCGGAACTCGGCGATCGGCGTCTCCTTCGCCGCGGCCTCCGCCCCGTCCTCCCCCTCGGCCGCCGCGCGGTCGCCGTGCATCAGCTCGCGCTGCAGCGTCAGCGCCATCTGCTTGGTGACGGCGTCGAGCTTGACCGCGGGCCTGCTCCGGCCCGAGCTGATGGAGACGATGCGCAGCCCGGCGAGCCGGTGCCGGAGCTTGGACTTGACGTCGACGGCCCTGATCCGGTCCCGGGGGATCTGCCGGGAGACGCGCACCAGGCGTCCGGTACGTATCTCCACCAGCCCCTCGGTGACCCGGTACCTGGTCCGCAGCCAGCGCACGACGTCGCCGACGCTGACGACGACACCGATCCCGGTCATGATCATGGCGGGCCAGTTGTCCAGCAGGTCGGAGCCGGTCTGGAAGACGAAGACCGACAGCAGGGTCGGCACCAGGGACAGCGCGAAGCGCGCCAGGTTGACCCAGATCAGCCGGGGATGCAGCCGTTCCCAGGGGGCGTCGGGCGCTTCGTCGCCGGTCGGCGCCGCCCCGTCCGGCACGACACCGACCACGGTGCCCACGGCGTCCACGGCGTCCACGGTGCCCCCGGTGCCCCCGGCGTCCACGGCGCCCCCGGCGTCCACGGCGCTCACGTCGCGTCCCCGCGGGTCGCCTGCGTCAGCTCGGTCAGCGCGGCCGCCTCCTGCGCCACCACGTCCGCGTCCAGGCCCACGATCTTGATCCGGCCCTCCGGCGATGCGGTGACCACCCGGAGGGTGCCCAGGCCGAGCATGAGCTGCAGCGGGCCGCGCACCATGTCGACGCTCTGGATGCGCGAGACGGGGATGATCCGCCACTCCCGCACCAGCCAGCCCTTGAGTTCGTACACGGCGTTCTCCGTGCACTCCCAGCGGTGGACCCGGTAGCGCCAGGCCGGCATCAGCGCCACCGTCAGCAGGAACCCGGCGGCCGCCACGATCAGCACGGGCCCGACCCAGGTCCTGGACTCCTCCCACCACAGGTACGTCGCCCCCAGCGCCCCCAGCGTGCAGAGCGCCCCGATCAGCGCCCGCAGCGTCCACCAGAGGACGGCCCGGCGGTCCACCCGGTGCCGGGGCGAGCGCACGTGCGCCGCCGAGATACGAGAGGCCAGTGCCGACGGCGGTGGCTTCGTCTCCGTTGTTCCCTGGACCCGTGTTCCCTGGACCCGCATCTCGTCTCTTCCTCCGCACACAGCACTTCGGTTTCCGGAGTGCTCAGTTCAGCCGCACCCCGACCACCGGGGCTACGAAACGTCGTCGAGAATCTTGGTGATCCACGCCAGCAGATCCACTGCTTCGTGCTCGGCCGCCTCCTGCCAGCGCTGCCGCTGGTCGTCGTTGGGCCGCATCTTCAGCCGCGCGGGGACCTTCCCCGCGACGACCCCGGCGAGCTCCTTGCGCGCCTTGACCTGCCGTCGCAACTCGTTGCGCGACCAGCCGAGTTCGAGGGCCCGCTTCAGCAGGGCGGACCGTTCGTCGGCGGCGAGTCCCGCCACCTCCGCGTGGTGCTGGAAGCTCAGCCCCGAGACCCGCTGCGGCGATTCGAAGCGCCGGGCGACCCAGGCGTAGTTCCGCAGCGTCTGGTAATCCAGCGAAGTCTGAGCCACGGCGTGCTTGTAACGGCTGGGGTATTCCTCCTGCCCGTACAGCAGCCAGTCCCCCAGCCACCAAGCCGAAGAGCTGGAGATGGAGTGGATGTGCTGGCCGAGATTGCGCCAGGCACCGATGGGAATACCAGGGGGGATGGACAGGGAAGTGCGCCGCTTCATCGCCTGCCCGTAGGTGGCCATGTTCTCGGGCTTTTCCCGCCCTTTAACCGCCACCGGAGGGACCGTAGCTCGCTGCATGAGCTCAGACATTGCAACCGCCTTACTTCGCATTGCGCCTTGTGTCGGAGACTCGCACAGCGGTCTTGATGGCAGCTGAACGCGATCAAAATGGGCTGGTCGGGGCCTCAAACGTCACCGTCGTCACACCCGTCGCACCCGCGGCCGTGGCCGCGACGGCCGCCAGGCGCCGCCCCTCCCGCGGGTGTCCCGCTGGCGGGACAGCGCCGTCGAGGGCGCCGGGTCCGGCCGGAACGCCGCGCTGACCGAGGTGGGCGACATACCCCGACCCGGACGGAACTTTGGGTAACTTGACCCGGAATGCCCCATCCGCCCTCCAGCCCGGGAATGCTCTTGGACATCTTTCTCGTCTCCGGCAGCGTCGACGCCCAGGACGGCACCGCCCGCCGGGCCCACCAGCTGGCCTGGCTCTTCAGCGAGCAAGGCCACCGGGTCCGGCTCATCGGCGTGGCTCCCGCGGCCGACGGGGCGCGGCGGCTGCGGACCGGGAGCGATCTCCCGTACCGGGTCAGTGCGTTGTACGACGCCCCGCCGCCCGCCGCACCGGCGAGGGCCAGGCACCGGCTGGACCTGCCCGCGCACCGGCGGCGGCGTGCGCACGAGCGGGGCATGCGGGCGAAGGCCGCGGAGCTGTCGGCGCTCTTCCGGGGCGCCGGCGAGGCAGGCGGGGTCGGCGGGACGGGCGGGACCGGCGGGGTCGTCGTGGTGACCGAGGGGTGGGCGCTGGAGTGGGTGGCGCTCGCGGACACCACGGGTCTCCCGGTCGTCCTGATGAGCCACGAACCGTACGCCGTCACCAAGCGGTCGGGCCGCTTCCAGCGGCTGCGCTGGCTGTGCCGGCAGCACGCGGACCGGGTGCTCGCACCGACCCGGCAGGACGCCGACTGGTGGATCCGCAGCTGGGTCAACCACACCGGGGTGATGCCGGGGTTCCTGCCGGACGCCGTGCGGGACCCCTCGCCGCGCGACCGCAAGTGCGTACTGGGCATCGGGCGGCTCGACCACGACAAGGGGCCGGACATCCTGCTCGACGCGTGGGCGCAGGTCGCGCCCCGGCACCCGGACTGGCGGCTGCGGATGTACGGCGAGAGCAGCCGGGGCGCACGCGCGCGCGAGGAGGCGCTGCACAAGCAGTGCGCGGAGCTGGGCCTCGGGGCGTCCGTGGAGTGGATGGGGTTCACCCAGGACGTGCCGGGGGCGCTGCGGGAGGGTTCGGTGTTCGTGCTGCCGTCGCGGCAGGAGGGGTTTCCGGTGACGCCTCTTGAGGCGAAGGCGGCCGGGCTGCCGTGCGTCGCGTTCGACGTGTCGCCCGGGGTGCGGGAGATCGTGACGGACGGCGTCGACGGGCTGCTCGCCCGGCCGGGCAACGTGGACGAACTGGCGCGGCACATCGAGCGGTTGATGGTGGACCGGGAGCTGCGGGAACAGCTGGGCGACGCGGCCCGCGAGAGCGTGCGGCGGTATGCGCCCGAGGTGGTCGGGGAGCGGTGGGAGAAGCTGTTCGCACTGCTGCGGCGCTGACTTCCCTGCGGCACCCGGAGCCGGGCCCGTACGCGCGCCGGAAGACTCCTTCCGTGCACGCGCCCGGCGCTGAAATGCCCCCCGCCTAGGCCAGTGCACCCGCCACCAGCAGGGCGAATCCCGCCACCGCGAGGAGCGTGCGGAGGCCGTGCAGCCGGTTCCAGCGGGGCTCGAAGGCGGCCCGTACCTCGGCGTCCGGGGTGCCGGCCGTCTCCGAGGCCGCGAGGGCGTTGTTGAGCGGGATGTTGCCGCCCGCCGTGACGGCGTGGTTGAGGACGGTGAGGGCCAGGCCGCCGATCAGGAGCCAGAGCTGGGTGGCGGTGCGGCCGCCGTCCGGGCCGACGACGAGGGCCGCGACGGGGAAGAGCACCGACGCGAACATCGTCGTGACGAAGACGCCGCGCGGCACGTCCTCATTGATGCGGCGCATGGCCGTGACGAACTGCTCGTCGTCCACCCGCGCCAGTGCGGGCATGATGCCGGTCAGGAAGATCAGCATCATGCCCGCGTAGAGGCCGGTGGAGACAACTGCCAGTGCGAGCAGAAGAGTTGACATGCCGCACATGATGTACGGAGCCGGGCCCGCCCGCAGCCCTCTTTACGTCACGACACGATGTCCTTGCGGGCGAACCCCCGGAAGGCGAGCGCGAACAGCACCAGCGCGTACGTCACCGAGATCGCCGCCCCCTTGAGCATCCCGCCCGTCTCCAGCTGCGGCTGGATCGCGTCCACCCAGGCGAACTGCCAGTGCGCGGGCAGGAAGTCGCGCCAGTCGCCGAGCGCGGTGACCGCGTCCAGGACGTTCCCGACGATCGTCAGGCCGACCGCGCCGCCGACCGCGCCCAGCGGTGCGTCCGTCTTCGTGGAGAGCCAGAAGGCGAGCGCCGCGGTGACCAGTTGGGAGACGAAGAGGTACGCGACGACCAGCGCGAGGCGCGGCACCGCCGTACCGGCCGCCAGTGAGCCGCCGGTGGGCAGCTCCAGGGGTCCCCAGCCGTACGCCGCCGTACCGGCGATCAGTGCGACCAGCGGCAGCAGCACCATCGCCGCCAGGCTGAAGACGAGCGCCACGGCCAGCTTGCTCCACAGCAGCCGGGCGCGCGGCACGGGTGCGGCGAGCAGGTACCGCAGCGACGACCAGTTGGCCTCGGAGGCGACGGTGTCGCCGCAGAAGAGCGCGACCGGGATGATCAGCAGGAAGCCCGCGGACACGAACAGGCAGGTCGCGGCGAAGTTCGCGCCGGACGCGGTCGCCGTGTCCATGAGGTTGATCCGGCCGCTGGCGCTGCCGCCGCGCTCGGCGGGGGTACCGCCGATGGCGAAGGCCGCGATGAGGACGAAGGGCAGGGCGCCCAGGATGATCGCCATGACCATCGTGCGGCGCCGCCGCCACTGGCGCTTGGCCTCGACCCGGAGCGGGAGGGTCCGCCCGGGACGGTAGCCGGGTGCGATGTCGGTCGCCGTCTCGGTCGCGGTTGCGGTGCTCATGCCGGGCCTCCGATCAGGGTGAGGAACGCGTCCTCCAGGCGGCGGTGCGGTCCCACACCGGTCAACGGGACGTCCATGCGCACCAGTTCGGCGATGAGCTCCTGGGCCGTGCCCCCGTCGAGGCGGACCAGGAGCCCGCCCTCGGCGCGTACAGCCGTCTCGACGCCCGGCAGCGCGGCCACCTTGTCGACCACGGCCTGGGTCACCTCGCCGTCGACGGTGACCAGCAGGGTGTCGCCCGAGCCGATGATCTCGGCGACGGGACCTGCCTGCACGAGCTTGCCGCGGTCCATGACGACGAGGTCCGTGCAGGACTGTTCGACCTCGGACAGGAGGTGGCTGGAGACGATGACGGTGCGTCCGCCCGCCGCGTACCGGATCATCACGTCGCGCATCTCGCGGATCTGCGGCGGGTCGAGCCCGTTGGTGGGCTCGTCGAGGATCAGCAGGTCAGGCATGCCGAGCATGGCCTGGGCGATGGCGAGGCGCTGGCGCATGCCCTGCGAGTACGTGCGTACGGCGCGCTGGAGGGCGTCGCCGAGTCCGGCGATCTCCAGGGCCTCCTCGATGTGCGCGTCCTCGGCGGGACGGCCGGTGGCCTGCCAGTACAGGTCGAGGTTGGCGCGGCCGGAGAGGTGCGGCAGGAAGCCCGCGCCCTCGACGAACGCGCCGACCCGGGACAGCACCGGGGCGCCGGGGCGGATGGCGTGCCCGAAGACGCGGATCTCGCCGCCGTCGGGGGTGATGAGGCCCATCAGCATCCGCAGGGTGGTGGTCTTTCCGGCGCCGTTGGGGCCGAGGAGTCCGAGGACCTGGCCCTTCTCGACGCGGAAGGACAGATCGCGGACGGCGTACCTGTCGCCGGACTTCCCGTACCGCTTGCTCAAAGAGGTGATCGTCAGCGGTACGTCCGCGAGCGCCGGGTCCGGCGCCGGTGCGGTGGTCCTGCGGCGCGCGCTGAGCAGCAGCAGGCCCGCGACCAGCGCACCGCCCAGCGGCAGCCCCCACACCCACCAGGCGAGCCCGGCGGCGGCGGTGGCGAGCTGCGGGTCGGTGGGCACCCGCAGGCCGCTCTCCAGTGCCACGGTGTACGTCGCCGGGTCGGCCGGGGACGCGTAGCCGAGGTCGGTCGCGGTGAGCAGCAGCCGCATCCGGTGCCCGGCCTGGAAGTTGTGGTCGATCGCGGGCAGCGTCAGCTCGACGGTCCTCCCCGCCTTCGCGCCGGTGATCCGGACCGGGGCGACCAGCTGGTGCGGCAGCACCTGCCGGCCGCCTCCGCTCGCGTCGTAGACCTTCGCGAAGAGCACCATGTCGTCGCGGTCGGACTTCACCCGCACCTTGACGGTCGGCGCGCCGGTGACCTGGAGGCCGCTGTCCAGGGGTGCGGAATCGTACTGCGCGTACTGGCCGGGGAAGTCCAGGGAGAGGCCCACGCCGAGCCCGGAGAGCTGCGAGAGGGCTCCCGCGCCCGGCACGGAGGAGATGGCGGGCGGGTTGGCCCCGGCCGGGTTGGCGAAGGTCTGCTCCGGGCCTCGGCGGCCGGTGAGCGGGACGTTCCGCACGTCGTGGTGCAGGCCCGGGTAGCGGGCGGCGTCCGCGCCGCGCAGGCTGGCCGAGCCGTTGGTGGAGTCGACTCCCCCGGTGCGGCTCACGCGGAAACCGGGGCCGGTGTCGACCGTCGCGTCCTCTTTGAGGTGACGGTCGAACCAGTCGGTGATGCGGCCGTGGACACGGTCCGCCTCCTGGTCGCCGCCGTCGTGGCCGCCGGAGACCCAGTCGACGGCGACGGGGGCGCCGTTCCTGGAGACGGCGGCGGCCATCTCGTCCGCCTGGCCGAGCGGGAAGAGCGAGTCGCTCTGCCCCTGGACGATCAGCGCGGGCACCTTGATCCGGTCCGCGACGGCGGACGGGCTGCGCTCCTCAAGGGTCTTGCGGGCCGCGTCGTCGGGCTTGCCCGCGACGGCCACCCGCTCGTACATCTCGCACAGCTTCGGCTCGAAGCGGGCGCAGCCGCCGCCCGTGGTGACGAAGATCCCGGCCCAGAGCTTCTTGAACACCCCGTCGGGGAACAGGGACTGGGCGAGGTCCCAGTACGTCAGCTGGGGTGCGATCGCGTCCACGCGCGGGTCGTGGCCCGCGGCGAGGAGGGAGATCGCGCCGCCGTAGGAGACGCCGGTGACGCCGACGCGCGGGTCGCCCGCCTTGTCGAGCTGGACCTCGCCGCGCCGCGCGAGCCAGTCGATCAGCCGGGACACGTCCTTGACCTCGGTGTCCGGGTCGTTGAGGCCGATCTTCCCGCCGGACCTGCCGAAGCCGCGCGCGGACCAGGTCAGGACGGCGTACCCCTGCCGGGCCAGCTCCTCCGCCTGGGCCTGCACGTCCTTCTTGCTGCCGCCGAAGCCGTGGCCGACGAGCACGGCGGGCCTGCGCTTCGCGGCCTCGCCCGCGGTGAAGTACGAGGTGTCGATGCGGGCGCCCGGCATCTCCATCATCCGGTCGGACCTGTGCACGGGGGCCGGGTCGTCTGCCGCGGCGGCGACTCCCGCCCAGACTCCACCGCCCACCAGCACGGCGAGCACCGCGAGCACGGCGGTGAGCCGCCTCCCGCGGGGGCGCCCGCGCGGAAGTCGGCGAAGGGGATTCTCCATGCTCCCGACCCTAAGTGCCCGCCCTGTGCCTTTAGGCTGCCGCCAGGCGGAGCCGGTGCACCTCCCCGAGGAGTAGAGCGCCGCTGCGCCGTACCGCAGCCGTGGTACGCCGCTCGTCCCCGTACGCCCGTACCGGAGAGGCCGTCGCATGGAAATCCGCCGCACGGACACCCACCGCTGGGAGATCCGCCGCGCCGCCACCACCGCGGAACTGATCGCCGCCGAGCACCTCTTTGATGCGGCGGCGCGCGAGGAGTGGGCGGAGCGCTTCCTGGCCGCGCCGGGACATCTGATGCTCATCGCGTACGTCGACGGCTTTCCGGCCGGGATGGTCTCCGGCATCGAGATGCTGCACCCGGACAAGGGCACCGAGATGTGCCTGTACGAGCTGTCCGTGGACGAGGGCCACCGGCGGCGCGGCATCGGGCGTGCGCTGACCGAGGCACTCGCCACGGAGGCCCGTGCGCGCGGCTGTTACGACATGTGGGTCGGCGTCGACACGGACAACGCGGCGGCGCTGGCCACGTACGCGGCGGCCGGCGCGCGGCGCGACGGCGTATTCGCCATGCTCACCTGGGGCTTCGCCTGAGAGGGTGCGAGGGCCCCGGACGGCTCCACCCCCGGCCTGGGCCGCCCCGACGGCGCAATGCAGAATTTGCACTTACTTGTCCACTATCAAGGGATCTCACATGATCACGCTCAGCAAGGAAGACGGCCCGGCGGACCTGGCCGGCGTGACCCACCTGTCCATCGGCGTGTCCTGGGACCCGACCTCGGGCAGCAGCGGCGGCGTGCTGGGCAAGCTGCGCCGGACGGTCGGCACCGACCTCGACCTGATCGCCATCGCGATGAGCGGCGGTGACCCGGTCCGGCTCGCCGGACTGGACTCCCTGGACCCGCTGGGCAACGGCGCGCTGGTGCACAGCGGCGACAACCAGACGGGCAAGGGCGAGGGCGACGACGAGACGGTGACCGTGGAGTTCGGCCGCGTGCCGACCAACGTCACGTCCATCGTGTTCGTCTCCGCCGCGTTCAAGAAGAACAGCGCGTTCTCCAAGGCCCGGAACATCAGCTTCAAGGTGTACGACGCCTCCGGCGGCAGCTCCCAGCAGGTCGCGGACATCTGGCCCTCCCTGCTCACCAGCGACAACGCGTGCGCCGTCGCCAAGGCGGTCCGGGACGGTGCGAACTGGAAGCTTGAGGTCATCAACACGACCGGCAAGGTCAAGCAGGGCGACGAGCAGGCCCTGATGCGCTTCGCCGTCAACAAGTAGCAGCGGTACGGCCCTTCGCCCTCTCCGGGGCGAAGGGCCGCGCGGGCGGCGCGGACGCGGGCCGCCGAGTGCCGCCGACGGGCCTCTGTACTGCGGTGATTCCCTCGGGTAGGGTCCTTCGTGTTGCCCGCCGTCCGTGCGGGCCCGGACCAGGGAGGTGAGACCCATTACCGCTGTCGCAGGTCGGGTGCTCTCACCTCGTGGTCGCCGTACGAAGCTGTCGTAGCTGTCCAAGCCGTCACAGCCGTCGTTGCGGGTCGGGCCGGAGAGCGCCCTCGGTAATCATTCCGAAAGGCTCTCCCATGTCGATATCCACGTGCACTCCCGTTGCTCCCGTTTCGGCTCCCGCTCCCCTTCTCCCTGCTCTCTCGCCCTCCGTCGTCGTCACGCGCCTGCGGGCCGCCGGTTGTGTGTTCGCCGAGGACGAGGCGGAGCTGCTGCTGTCCACCGCGCGTACGCCCGCCGAGCTCGCCGCCATGGTGGACCGGCGGGTCGACGGGCTGCCGCTCGAACACGTCCTCGGCTGGGCCGAGTTCTGCGGGCTGCGGATCTCCGTGGACACGGGGGTGTTCGTGCCCAGGCGACGGACCGAGTTCCTGGCCCGGCACTCCGTCGCGCTCGGGCGGCCGGGAGCCGTCGTGCTCGACCTGTGCTGCGGGGCGGGGGCGGTGGGCGTGGTCCTGGCATCCGTACTGCCGGGGATCGAGCTGCACGCCGCCGACGTGGAGAGCGCCGCGGTGCGGTGCGCGCGGCGGAACGTGGGCGCGGTGGGCGGGGCGGTGTACGAGGGCGACCTGTACGCGCCGCTGCCCGCCGGGCTCCTGGGGCGGGTGGACGTGCTGGTGGCCAACGCCCCGTACGTACCGACCGAGGACATCGGGCTGCTGCCCTCCGAGGCGCGGGACCACGAGCCGCTCGTCGCGCTGGACGGCGGCGCCGACGGCCTCGACGTGCAGCGGCGGGTGACGGCGGAGGCGGCGCGCTGGCTGGCGCCCGGCGGAAGCCTGCTGATCGAGACGAGCGAGCGGCAGGCGGACCGTACGGTCGCGGCGATGGTACGGGGCGGGCTGACGACCCGTGTCGAGGAGGACGAGGACATGGGGGCGACGGTCGTCGTCGGAACATCCCCGCGCTGACGCGCCGACCCGGTGCCGCGCCGACCCGGTGCCGGGCCGACGAAGTGCCGGGCCGACCGGGTGACCGGCGGCGGGCGTGGCGTTTGCGGAGGCGCCCGCCGCTGGTACCGGTGTGCGGTGACGAAACGCAGGCGTTCCCTGATCTCCGCGGTCGCACTGCTGGCGGCCGCCCTGCTGACCGGTTTCGCGGGCGGCCCGGCCGTCGGCCCCGTCGACTGCCGGGTGGCCAGGTGCGTGGCCCTGACCTTCGACGGCGGGCCGGGTCCTCACACCGGCGAACTGCTCGACGTGCTGGAGGAGATGCACGCACCGGCGACGTTCTTCCTGATCGGGAAGGGGCCTGTGCACAAGTACCCGGACCTGGTGCGGCGGATGGCGGCGGAGGGGCACAAGGTCGGCAACCACTCGTGGACGCACCCGCGGCTGACCGAAGTGCCGCCGCGGGAGGCACGGCGGCAGCTGGTGCAGACCCAGAACGCCCTCGCCCAGCTGACGGGGCAGCGGCCGACGCTGATGCGGCCGCCGCAGGGGCGTACGAACAAGGACGTGGCGGCGTTCTGCAAGGAGCTCGGCCTCGCCCAGATCCTGTGGAACTCGCGGGCGCTGGACTGGCAGGACCACGACCCGAAGATGATCGAGGAACGCATCCTGAAGTCCGCGAAGCCGGGCGGGATCGTCCTGCTCCACGACATCTATGAGGGGACGGTGCCGGCGGTACCGGCGATCGTGGACGGGCTGCGGGAGCGGGGGTTCACGCTGGTGTCGGTGGAGCGGCTGTTCGCGCCGAGGAAGCTGGAGCCGGGAGGCGTGTACCGGCACGCTTGAGCGGTCGCTCAACAGGGTTGAGCGACCGCTCAAGAGATGCGGGCCCCGGCCGGGAGGGGGTGGCCGGGGCCCGCGGGTGAGGGTGGGTCAGTGGTTGCGGGGGAAGCCGAGGTCGACGCCGGAGGGGGCGTCGGCCGGGTCCGGCCAGCGGGTCGTGGTGACCTTGCCGCGGGTGTAGAAGTGGATGCCGTCGTTGCCGTAGATGTGGTGGTCGCCGAAGAGGCTGTCCTTCCAGCCGCCGAAGGAGTGGTAGCCCACCGGCACCGGGATCGGCACGTTGACGCCGACCATGCCGGCCTCGATCTCCAGCTGGAAGCGGCGGGCGGCGCCGCCGTCGCGGGTGAAGATCGCGGTGCCGTTGCCGAACGGCGAGGCGTTCATGAGGGCGACGCCCTCTTCGTACGTGTCGACGCGCAGGACGCACAGCACCGGGCCGAAGATCTCGTCGCGGTAGGCGTCGGAGTCGGTCGGGACGTGGTCGAGGAGCGAAAGACCGATCCAGTGGCCGTTCTCGAAGCCCTCGACCGTGTACCCCGTGCCGTCCAGGACGACCTTGGAGCCCTGGGCGGCCGCGCCCGTGACGTACGAGGCGACCTTGTCGCGGTGGGCGGCGGTGATCAGCGGGCCCATCTCGGACGCCGGGTCGTTGCCCGGACCGATCTTGATCTTCTCGGCGCGCTCGACGATCTTCGCGACGAGTTCGTCACCGATGGCGCCGACGGCCACGACGGCGGAGATCGCCATGCAGCGCTCGCCCGCCGAGCCGTAGGCGGCGGAGACGGCCGCGTCCGCGGCGGCGTCGAGGTCGGCGTCCGGGAGGACCAGCATGTGGTTCTTGGCGCCGCCGAGGGCCTGTACGCGCTTGCCGTTGGCGGACGCGGTGGTGTGGATGTGGCGGGCGATCGGGGTCGAGCCGACGAAGGAGACCGCGGCGACGTCCGGGTGCTCCAGGAGGCGGTCGACGGCGACCTTGTCACCGTGCACGACGTTCAGCACGCCGTCCGGCAGACCGGCCTCGGTGGCGAGCTGCGCGAGGCGCAGGGACGCCGACGGGTCCTTCTCGGACGGCTTGAGCACGAAGGTGTTGCCGCACGCGATGGCGAGCGGGAACATCCACATCGGCACCATGGCCGGGAAGTTGAACGGCGTGATGCCGGCCACGACGCCGAGCGACTGGCGGATCGAGGAGACGTCCACGCGGGTGGCGACCTCGGTGGACAGCTCGCCCTTGAGCTGGGTGGTGATGCCGCAGGCCAGCTCGACGATCTCCAGGCCGCGGGCCACCTCGCCCAGCGCGTCCGAGTGCACCTTGCCGTGCTCGGCGGTGATCAGGGCGGCGATCTCGTCACGGTGCGCGTCGAGCAGGGCGCGGTAGCGGAAGAGGATCGCGGTGCGGGCGGAGAGGGAGGACGTGCCCCACTTCGCGAAGGCGTCCTTCGCGGCCGCGACGGCCGCGTCCACCTCCTCGACGGAGGCGAGGGCGACACGGGTGTCGGCGGCGCCGGTGGCCGGGTCGGTGACCGGGCCCCAGTTGCCCGACGCACCCTCGACGGTCTTGCCACCGATCCAGTGGTTGACGGTCTTCATGTACTGCACTCCTTCAAAGGTGGTGGCGTCGGGCTGCGACGTGCCGGCCGTACTCTTCGCGTGCCAGGACCGCCGACGGGCGGGTCGCGGTCTCGGCCACGGGAACATCCCACCACGCAGCGCCGGACGGCGGGCCCGACACTGTGTCGCCCGTTTCGGTCTCGACGTAGACACATGTGGGAACGGTGCTCGCGCGCGCCTCTTTGAGGGCTTCCCGCAGGTCACCGATGGTGCGGGCGCGCAGGGTGCGCATCCCGAGGGCTGCGGCGTTGGCGGCCAGGTCGAGGGGCAGCGGGTCTCCCGTGTACGTACCGTCGCAGGCGCGGAAGCGGTAGTCGGTGCCGAAGCGCTCGCCGCCGACGGCCTCGGAGAGACCGCCGATGGAGGCATACCCGCGGTTGTCCAGGATCACCACCTTGATCGGCAGACGCTCCTGCACGGCGGTGACGATCTCGGTCGGATTCATGAGGTACGTACCGTCGCCGACGAGCGCCCAGACCGGCCGGTCGGCCGCGGCGAGCTGCACGCCGACGGCCGCGGGGATCTCGTAACCCATGCAGGAGTACCCGTACTCGACGTGGTACTGGTCGTGGCGCCCGCCGCCGGAACGGGTGCGCCACAGCTTGTGGAGGTCGCCGGGGAGCGACCCCGCCGCGTTGATCAGGATGTCCTCGTGGGTGACCAGCGTGTCGAGTACGCCGAGGACTTGGGCCTGGGTGGGGACGGCCTTGTCGTCGGGGGCGGCGTACACGGCGCTGACGTACGCCTCCCAACTCTCCTTCGCGGTGCGGTACTCGGCTTCGTAGGACTCGTCGACGCGGAGGTCATGGGCGAGGTTCGCGAGTTTCGCGAGGGTCGCCCGGGCGTCGCCGATCAGTGTGAGTCCGCCCATCTTGTGGGCGTCGAAGCCGGTGATGTTGATGTTGAGGAAACGGACGTCCGGATGCTGGAAGAGGGTTCCGGATGCGGTGGTGAAGTCGGTCCAGCGGGTGCCGACGCCGATCACGAGGTCGGCGGTACGGGCCAGGTGGTTGGCGGTGGCGGTACCGGTGTGGCCGATGCCGCCGACGTCGGCGGGGTGGTCGTACGGGAGCGCCCCCTTGCCCGCCTGGGTGGCGGCGACGGGGATTTTGGTGAGTGCGGCGAGTCGGCCGAGTGCGGACTCGGCGCCGCTGTGGCGGACGCCGCCGCCGACGACGAGCAGGGGGCGGCGGGCGGCCCGCAGCGCGGCCTCGGCGTCGAACAGGTCCCGCTGGTCGGGCTCCTGGGCCCGTACGCGCCAGACGCGGTCCGCGAAGAACTCCTCGGGCCAGTCGTACGCCTCCACCTGGACGTCCTGCGGCAGACAGAGGGTGACGGCCCCGGTCTCGGCGGGGTCGGCGAGGACCCGCATCGCGGCGAGGGCGGCGGGGATCAGCGCCTCGGGGCGGGTGATGCGGTCGAAGTACTTGGACACGGGCCGCAGGCAGTCGTTGACCGACACGTCCCCTGCGTACGGGACTTCGAGCTGCTGCAGCACCGGGTCGGCGGGGCGGGCCGCGAAGGTGTCGCCGGGGAGGAGGAGAACGGGGAGGTGGTTGATGGTGGCGAGGGCGGCGCCGGTGACGAGGTTGGTGGCGCCGGGGCCGATGGAGGTGGTGACGGCGTGGGCGGAGAGGCGGCCCTGCTGGCGGGCGTAGGCGGTGGCGGCGTGCACCATGGCCTGCTCGTTGCGGCCCTGGAGGAAGGGCATGCCGTCGGAATCCCCGGCCCCGGTCTCCAGGAGCGCCTGACCGAGTCCGGCGACGTTGCCGTGGCCGAAGATGCCCCAGGTGGCGGTGATGAGGCGGTGGCGGATGCCGTCGCGTTCGGTGTGCTGGTGGGTGAGGAAGGTGAGGAGGGCTTGGGCGGTGGTGAGGTGGCGGGTGGGGGCGGGGGTTGGCATGGGACCTCCTGGAATGAGAGCGGTGCGGTGTCGAGGGCGTGCGGTCGCGGGAGGGGCGCGCTCCGCGTGGGGGCCGCCCCCTTGCCCACCCGTCCCGCCCCCGGGGGGCGGCCCCGCTGCCCAAGGAGGCTAGGGGGCAGGCGTTTAGGGGCGCGGGGAACTGCGCGACCAGCCACGACGCACCCGCACGTACAACGCGCCCGCCCCCTGAGCGCTCACTCGTGCCCCTCCCCGTACCCCTCCCCCTCCCTGAAGCTGATGTTCCATTCGCGGCCGGGACCCGGGCCCGCCATCACGTTCAGGTAGTACATGGCATGCCCCGGCGGGGCGATCGACGGCCCGTGCCACCCGTTCGGCACCAGGACCGTGTCTCCGCTGCGGACTTCGGCCAGAAGGTCCGCACCACCCGGGCGCGACGGCGCGATCCGCTGATAGCCCGCCACCCCCGCACCCGCACCTGCCCCCGCCCCCTGCCCGCCCTCGAACTCGTAGTGGTAGATCTCCTCCAGCACCGACTCCCGCCCCGGAATCCCCTCGTCGTGCTTGTGCGCCGGGTACGACGACCAGTGCCCCGGGGGAGTGATCACCTCGACCGCGATCAGCCGGTCGCAGTCGAAGACGTCCGCCGCCGCGAAGTTCCGCACCTCGCGACCCGAGATCCCGCTCCCCCTCCGCTCCACCGGAACCTCCGGCGCGGGACCGTAACGAGCGGGAAGTCGTCGCCCGCACCTCGCTCCTGCCAGGGCGAAGCGGCCCCCCGCACCAGAGGCGATCTGGGCGTGGGCGTCGCGCGGAAGGTACGCGAAGTCGCTGACCGAGTCGAACACGCCCTCCCTGCCCCGGAGTTCGATGATCTCTCCGTCGACGAGGACGCTGCAGGCCCCGGCCAGCGGGAGCACGATCCATTCGAACTCCCCGGTGGGCAGATGGTGCGAGGCTCCGGGCCGCAGCTCCAGGACCCGCAGCGCGGCGTACTCCCACCCGGCCCGCTTCGGCCCGATGTCGAGCGCGTACGGGCCGTGGGACTCGCTCCCCGCCGCCGCAAAGAGGTGGTGGTCCGTCATCATTCGCCGCCCTTCACCGGTTGGACGTCCTCCGCCGGCTCATCGTCCCTCGCCGGTTGGAGAAGCCGTTCGATCTCCGCCGCGTACGGCATCGCGGACGAGCACTCAAGCCGCGTCGCCACCAGCGCTCCCGCCGCGTTCGCCCAGCGGACCGTACGGTCCAGGGGCCAGCCCGCGAGGAGCCCGTGGCAGAGTGCCCCGCCGAACGCGTCGCCCGCGCCGAGCCCGTTGAGCACCTCCACCTCAAGAGGCGGCACCCGCACGGAAGTTCCGTCGCGGTGCACGGCGAGGACACCCGCGGGCCCCTGTTTGACGACGGCCAGCTCCACCCCCGCCCCCAACAACTCCTTCGCCGCGGCGTGCGGTTCGCGCGTACCGGTCGCGATCTCGCACTCGTCGATGTTGCCGACGGCGACGGTGGCGTGCCGCAGGGCCTGTGCGTAGTACGGGCCCGGGTCCTGGTCCGCCCAGAAGGCCGGTCGCCAGTCCAGGTCCAGAACGGTGTGCGCAGCACCCCCGGAGCGCCCGGCACCCCCGGAACGCCCAACGCCCCCACCGGAAGCCCCACCGGAAGCCCCTCCGCGCGCCTCCAGCGCGGCCAGCGTCGCGTCCCTGCTCGGCTGCGCGCACAGCCCCGTACCGGTCGCCCAGAAGACGCGGGCACCGCGCACCGCGTCCAGGTCCAGCTCCCCCGGACGCATCTCCAGATCGGGCGCCTTGGGCTGCCGGTAGAAGTAGAGCGGGAAGTCGTCCGGCGGGAAGACCTCGCAGAAGGTGACGGGCGTGGGGTACGCGGCGACCTCCGTCACCCAGCGCACATCGACGCCGAAGCCCCCCAGCTCCCGCCGCAAGTACGTCCCGAAGGGGTCCGCCCCGGTCCGCGAGACGAGCGCGACCCGCCGTCCCAGCCGCGCCGCGGCGACCGCCACGTTCGCCGCCGATCCGCCGAGGAACCTGCCGAACGTCTCCACCCGGTCCAGCGGCACCCCCGCCCGCAGCGGATAGAGGTCCACACCGAGCCGACCCATCGCGATCAGGTCGTACGGGGTGTCTCGGTGCGGCGTGCTCCGGCTGCTTCGGTACGGGTCACCCATGAATCCCCCTCGTCGGCGGACTGCGGTTTTCAGATCTAGCCCCGCGTTCGGAAAACTGTCAAGGTTCCCCCATGACCGGCGAGGGAGAGCTGACGCGCATCAGGATCGGGACCGCACCGGACTCGTGGGGGGTGTGGTTCGACGACCGGCCCCACCAGGTGCCCTGGCGGCGTTTCCTGGACGAGGTCGTCACGGCCGGTTACGAGTGGATCGAGCTGGGGCCGTACGGCTATCTGCCGCGCGACACCGACCGGCTCCACCAGGAGTTGCGCGAGCGCCGTCTCCAGGTGTCCGCAGGGACGGTGTTCACCGCGCTGCACCGGGACTCCGCCGCCGCCTGGAGCGCCGCCCTGGACACGGTTTCGGCGGTGGCCCGGCAGGCGCAGGCCGTGGGCGCCGGGTACCTCGTGATGATTCCGGCCTTCTGGCGGGACGACGAGACCGGGCTGCCTCTTGAGGACGACACCCTCACCCCTGCCCAGTGGCGGCTGCTCGCCGCGCAGACGGAGCGGCTGTCGCGGCAGGTGCGCGAGGAGTTCGGGCTGCGGGTCGTCGTCCATCCGCACGCGGACACCCACATCGCCACCGAGGAGCACGTGGTCCGCCTCCTCGACTCGACCGACTCCGATCTGGTCTCACTGTGCCTGGACACCGGGCACTACGCCTACTGCGGCGGCGACAGCGTCAAACTCATCGAGACGTACGGGGAACGGATCGGCTATCTGCACCTCAAGCAGGTGGATCCGGCGGTGCTGGCCCGGGTGGACGAGCAGCGGCTGCCGTTCGGGCGGGCCGTGGCGGAGGGCGTGATGTGCGAACCGCCGGGCGGGGTGCCCGCGCTGGAGCCCGTGCTGCAGGCCGCGCAGGCCCTCGCCGAGGAGCGCGGGACCGGCCTGTTCGCGATCGTGGAGCAGGACATGTACCCGTGCCCGCCGGACAGGCCACTGCCGATCGCACGCCGGACGCGGGCCTTCCTGCGGTCCTGCGGGGCGTAGCGGCGACACGGGCGCAGAGGGGCACCACGGAGGAAGCCCGGTACCCGGGGCTCCGTCCGGGTGAACCGCGTCCGCTTCTCCCGCCCGTGCGGACACCGCTGGGCAGGCTTCTCGTACGGAGGGCCGAGAGCGAACGGCCCGTTCGGACGCGCAGCCGCACAGGCGGCCCACGCGGCAGCCCACACAGGGGGAACAGCCCATGACGCACCCGCGCCTCTTCGTCACCGCCACCGCGGCCACCCTGCTGACCACCGGCCTGCTGTCGGCTCCGGCCACCGGGGCCGACAGCCCCCGGCCGGCCGTCGCGCCGACGGTGGCACCCGCCCTCGCACCTGCCCCCGCACCCGCACTTGCCCCCGCACCCGCCCTGGCACCGCCCGCCGCCCCGGTCCTCGCGGCCAAGAGGGTCTTCCTCCACGGCTCCCACGTCAACCTCCGCGAGTTCCCCCGCACCAGCGCGCACGTCCTCGCCACCAAGTCCCGCATCTGGCTGCTCGACTACTGCCAGACGAACCAGAACACCACCCCGGTCACGTCTCAGGACGGCACGAAGAACCGCTGGTGGAGCAAGGTGACGCTGCCCGAAGGCAGTGACTTCGCCTGGGTGAGCAACGTTTACCTCCGCGGCGGCAAGAAGATCGCCGGTGTGCCGGTGTGCGGCCCCGGCGAGCACTGACGCACGAGACGGGACGCACCAACTCCCCCTTACGCACCCGCATTACACCCGCATTACACCCGAGCATCCGCATTACACCCGAGCGCGGGCCCGGCCAAGCACATCGGCCCGGCCCGCCCGGTGTGTCCTGCTCATCCCCTGCACCACTTACGTCACAGAGGTGCCCTTTCCGTCACACATGTCGCCGTTACGCGGGCCTTCCGTCACAGGCACACCACAGCCCCAGCCTCCTCATCACGGAGTGTCGTTCACGGGGCAGAGGCTGAGTGATCGCCAGCGAAATGCCGCAGATCCCCCGACGGCCCCCCGGCCGTGACTGCTGCTTTCGCAGGGAGGTGCACCGATGACGGACCGCAAGCTCTGGTCGTACAAAGAGATCGCCGCGCACATCCAGGTTCAGACGGACACCGTGCGCTCGTACCGCAAGCACGGTCTGCTGCCCCCGCCCGACCACGTCGAGAGCGGCAAGCCCTACTGGTACGCGGACACCATCCGCAGCTGGGTGACCCGCCGCCCAGGCAACAGAGGCCGGCGCGACTGACAGCCCCGAGGGGGCGCCCCTCCTCCCCGCAGCCCCGCATCCGGCCGGCTCCCGGCCGACGGTGCGGGGCACGCGCCGCGACCCGGGAATCTCGCTTGCGGGCCGCCCCGTACGGCACGGAGGATCACCGGATGAACGCACCGACGCAGCCACGCGCCGACTTCTCCGTCAAGCCCACCCTGACCGGCACCCGCACCCTGCTGCGCCCCTTCACCGAGGAGGACCTCCCGGTGATGCTGGCGGCGGTCCGGGACCCGGAGGTGAACAGGTTCACCGGCAGCGGCAGCGACGGCAGCGACGTCGACCTGGCCGCCACCCGCTCCTGGTACCTGACCCGCGCCGACCACGACGACCGCCTCGATCTGGCCGTCGTCGACCGGGCCACCGGGAAGTGCGTGGGCGAGGTCGTCCTCAACGAGTGGGACCCGGCCAACCGGAGCTGCAACTTCCGTACGTTGCTGGGGGCCGAGGGACGCAACCGGGGGCTCGGCACCGAGGCCTGCCGCCTCGTCGTCGCGTACGCGTTCGAGACCCTCGGCCTGCACCGCGTCTCGCTCGGCGTCTTCGACTTCAATCCGCGCGCCCGCCGGGTGTACGAGAAGGTCGGATTCGTCGTCGAGGGCCGCGCCCGCGAGGCCCTGTGGCACGACGGCGAGTGGATCGACGACCTGCACATGGCGATCCTCGCCCCGGAGTGGGCAGCGCACGGGGGCACACCCACCGCCGCCTCATAGAGGCGTACCCAGCACCTCATGGAGGCGCCACCGCCGCCTCATAGAGGCGTTACCAGGACTCCGCCTCCACCCTCCTCGCCCGAGGAGGCTTCTCCCGCTTCTCCCCCTTCGCTCCCTTCTCCCCCTTCCCCGCCCTGCACCTGAGCGCCAGCAGCGGAAAGACCAGTACCGACACCATTCCGGCCCCGACCAGTGCCGCCGCCTCGCTCGCCGCCAGGACCTTGTCGTCGAGTCCGATGGTGGTGATCGCCACGATGAGCGGCAGGGCGGTGGAGCTGAAGAGCATCAGTGCCGTACGGTCCCGGCCCCCGAGGTCGGGCGGGGCGAGGAGTCGTACCGGCAGCCCCCGTACGACGACGAACAGGGCGAGGAAGACCGGCAGCAGGAGCAGCGCCCGGCCGCCGTCGAGCAGCGAGCGCAGGTCGAACTCGATGCCGGTGACCACGAAGAACACCGGCACCAGGAAGCCGAAGCCCATCGCCTCCACCTTGGCGAGGATCTCGCCGCTGCTGCCGGGGGCGGCTCCGTTGAGGACGAGCCGGGTGATGAGTCCGGCGGCGAACGCGCCGAGCAGTACGTCCAGGCCCAGGACCTGCGACGCGCCCAGCATCACCGCGAGCAGCAGCACGACGAAGCGCACCGCGAACTGGCCGCTGCTGTGCAGGGTCTTGGCGATGACCGACGAGAACCACGGCGGCTTGGGGCGCATCGCCCAGTAGACCGCCGCCGCCGTCAGCGCCGCGAAGGTGGCGAGCAGCGCCGTGGACTGCCAGGCGCTGCGCCCGCTGAGCAGCAGCGCCATCGCGACGATCGGCCCGAACTCGCCGACCGAGCCGAACGCCATCATCACCTGCCCGAAGCGCCCGCCGAGGTCCCCCGAGTCCCGCAGCACCGGCAGGACGGTGCCCAGCGCGGTGCTGGTCAGCGCCGTGCCGATGAAGACTCCCTTGCTGAAGCCGCCGTCGTCGCCCAGGTTCGCGAGCAGGGTGCCGAGCCCCAGGCCGAGGGCGAGGGCGATCAGCCAGGCGGCGGCGGACCGTTTCAGCGTGCTGCCGCGGACCTTGCCGAACTCGATCTCGTACCCGGCGAGAAAGATCAGCATCGCGAGGCCGAGCTGCGACAGCACGTCGATCACCTCGTCGCGCTGTGCCCAGCCGAGGACGTCGGGGCCCACCAGGATGCCGAGCAGGATCTCGAAGATCACGAGCGGAACGGGCAGCCAGCGGCCGATCCCGTACGCCAGCAGGGGCGCGAGCACCGCGATGGCCATGATGAGGATGAGCGTCCCCGAATGTGACATAAGGGTGATCTATCCCAGATGCGACACGGTCGAAAGCCGACGGGGCCGGATGCCACTGGATTGATACCCCCTAGGGGTATAGTGTTGTCACATCAGTCACCAGCCACACCCGTCTTCGAAGGAGCACCTCCATGACCGCCGAGACCCAGACCCCCGCCGCCGGCGAAGCCGCCCAGACCTCCGGCTCCTGCTGCTCGCCGTCCGGCTCCTGCGGCTCCACCGGTGCGGCCGACGTCCAGGTGGGCGGCGTCACCACCGTGTACCAGGTGCAGGGCATGACCTGCGGCCACTGCGAGGGCGCGGTCTCCGGCGAGATCTCGGAGATCGCGGGCGTCGAGTCGGTCAAGGCCGTGGCCTCGACCGGGCAGGTCACCGTCGTGTCGGCCGCCCCGCTGGACGAGGAGGCGGTACGGGCCGCCGTCGACGAGGCCGGTTACGAGCTGGTCGGCACCGTCTGACCGCTCGTCCCCACTGCTCGCGGGCCGTATCCGCCAGGTTGTTCATACTGGGGCGGATACGGCCCGGCACGTTTCCTGGAGCCCCACGAATGAACAGCGCCACCCCTGCGACACCCCTCACCCCCGATCCGCCCCGCCCCCTCGGCCACCATGTCGAGCTGACCATCGGCGGGATGACCTGCGCCTCGTGCGCGGCCCGGATCGAGAAGAAGCTCAACCGGATGGAGGGCGTGGCCGCCACCGTCAACTACGCGACGGAGAAGGCACGGATCGCGTACGACGAGGGGACGGTCGGCGTCCCGGACCTGATCGCGACCGTGGTGAAGACCGGGTACACGGCGGAGGAACCCGCACCCCCGGCGTCCGACGGCCCGGCCGACGACGACCGGGCCGCCGAGGACCCCGCCGACCTCGAACTGGCAGCCCTCCGGCAGCGGCTGCTCGTCTCCGCCGTGCTCGCCGCGCCCGTGATCCTGCTGTCGATGGTCCCGGCCCTCCAGTTCGACAACTGGCAGTGGCTGTCGCTGACGTTGGCCGCCCCGGTCGTCGTCTGGGGCGCGCTGCCCTTCCACCGGGCCGCCTGGACCAACCTCCGGCACGGCGCCGCGACCATGGACACCCTCGTCTCGGTCGGCACGCTGGCCGCCTTCGGGTGGTCGCTGTGGGCGCTGTTCTTCGGCGAAGCGGGCATGCCGGGCATGCGGCACGGCTTCGACCTGACGGCGGGCCGGGCCGACGGCGCCTCCACCGTCTACCTCGAAGTGGTCGCCGGGGTCACCGTCTTCATCCTGCTCGGCCGCTGGCTGGAGGCCCGTTCCAAGCGGAAGGCGGGGGCCGCGCTGCGGGCTCTGATGGAGCTGGGCGCCACCGATGTCGCGGTGCTGCGCGGCGGCCAGGAGGTGCGGCTGCCGGTGGGCCGGCTGGCCGTCGGGGACCGTTTCGTCGTACGCCCCGGGGAGAAGGTCGCCACCGACGGCACGGTCGTCGAGGGCGGTTCGGCCATCGACGCGTCGATGCTGACCGGTGAATCGGTGCCGGTGGACGTGGGGCCGGGCGACCGGGTCACCGGCGCGACCCTGAACGCGGGCGGCCGGATCGTCGTCGAGGCCACCCGGGTCGGCGCCGACACCCGGCTCGCCCGGATGGCCCGGCTGGTGGAGGACGCGCAGAACGGCAAGGCCCAGGTGCAGCGCCTCGCCGACCGGATCTCCGCCGTGTTCGTCCCGGTCGTGCTGCTGATCGCGCTGGGCACGCTGGTGACCTGGCTGCTCGTCACCGACGACCCGACCGCCGCCTTCACGGCCGCCGTCGCGGTCCTGATCATCGCCTGCCCGTGCGCGCTGGGCCTGGCCACGCCGACCGCGCTGATGGTCGGCACCGGGCGGGGCGCCCAGCTCGGCATCCTGATCAAGGGCCCCGAGGTGCTGGAGTCGACGCGCCGCGTGGACACCGTCGTGCTCGACAAGACGGGCACCGTGACGACGGGCCGGATGGAGCTGAAGGACGTCACGCCCGCCGCCGGGGTGGACCGCGCCGAACTGCTGCGGCTGGCCGGGGCCCTGGAGCACGCGTCGGAGCATCCGATCGCGCGGGCGGTGGCGGCGGGCGCGGGCCCAGGACTCCCCGAGGTCACCGGCTTCACCAACCTCCCCGGCCTCGGCGTCGAAGGCACCGCCGAGGGCCGCAAGGTGCTGGTGGGGCGGGAGAAGCTGCTCAGCAGCCGGGGTTACGAGCTGCCGCCCGCGCTCGCCGGGGCGAAGGCCGCCGCCGAGGCCTCGGGGCGCACCGCCGTCGCGGTCGCCTGGGACGGCGAGGCACGCGGCGTGCTGACCGTGGCCGACACAGTGAAGGACGGCAGTGCGGAGGCGGTCGTCCGACTGCGCGCGCTCGGCCTCGTACCGGTACTGCTGACCGGGGACAACCGTGCGGTCGCGGACGCGGTGGCCGCCGAGGTGGGCATCGACTCCGGCGAGGTGTACGCGGAGGTCCTGCCCGAGGAGAAGGCCGACGTGGTCCGCCGCCTCCAGGCCCGGGGCCGTACGGTCGCGATGGTCGGCGACGGCGTGAACGACGCGGCGGCGCTCGCCACCGCCGATCTGGGCCTGGCGATGGGCACCGGCACGGACGCGGCGATCGAGGCGGGCGACCTGACGCTGGTCCGCGGTGATCTCCGGGTGGCCGCGGACGCGATCCGGCTGTCCCGCCGGACCCTCGCCACCATCAAGGGAAACCTCTTCTGGGCCTTCGGCTACAACGTCGCGGCGCTGCCGCTGGCCGCCGCCGGGCTGCTCAACCCGATGATCGCCGGATTCGCCATGGCTTTCTCATCCGTCTTCGTAGTGACAAACAGCCTCCGGCTACGTACCTTCACATGACGTACACGAACGCATGACATACGTCGAGTGACGTAGATCACTGCGTTTGAGGGGTAACCATTGGCCGGGGTCGCGAGTCTAAGAAGCGATGCCAAGAACGTCTTGGGGGACGTTCGACGCGGGATGTCTTGGGGGACGTCCCCGGCAAGCGTTGGCCGGGACACGTACCTTCGGGGAGCTTTGAGCGGCCCTCCCGTCAGTTACGCGTCCCGGCGGACCGCGCAGCGGGAAGCCGTACGACAGCAGGACCTTCAGGACCGGCAGGACTTCACAGGTTGAAGAGGTAGACACAGACCTCTGGCGGCGAAAGCCGACAGACGCCCGGTTGGGATCCCGTGGGGGGAATCCGATCCGGGGAACAGGAAAGCGCCCCGTATCGTCGACCCGTGGGGGGATCGGCGGCGGGGCGCTTTTCATTGCGCTCAAGCGGCTGTGCTCAAGCGGTCGCGCTCAAGTCGCACTCAAGGAGTCGTACTCAAGCGGTCGCGCTCAAGAGGTACGCGACCGAGTGGTCAGCGCTCGTCGACCGGTACGAAGTCGCGCAGGACCTCGCCCGTGTAGATCTGGCGCGGACGGCCGATGCGCGAACCCGGCTCCTTGATCATCTCGTGCCACTGGGCGATCCAGCCCGGCAGCCGGCCGATCGCGAAGAGCACGGTGAACATGTCCGTCGGGAAGCCCATCGCCCGGTAGATCAGACCCGTGTAGAAGTCCACGTTCGGGTAGAGGTTGCGCGAGACGAAGTACTCGTCGTTGAGCGCGTGCTCCTCCAGCTTGAGCGCGATGTCCAGCAGCTCGTCGGACTTGCCGAGGGCCGAGAGGACGTCGTGCGCGGCAGCCTTGATGATCTTGGCGCGCGGGTCGAAGGACTTGTACACCCGGTGGCCGAAGCCCATCAGGCGGACGCCGTCCTCCTTGTTCTTCACCTTCTGAATGAAGGCGTCGACGTCGCCGCCGTCGGCCTGGATCGCTTCGAGCATCTCCAGGACGGACGCGTTGGCGCCACCGTGCAGCGGGCCCCACAGGGCGCTGATGCCGGCGGAGATCGAGGCGAACATGTTCGCCTGCGAGGAGCCGACCAGACGCACGGTGGAGGTCGAGCAGTTCTGCTCGTGGTCCGCGTGCAGGATCAGCAGCTTCTCCAGCGCCGAGACGACGACCGGGTCCGGCACGTACTCCTGGGCGGGGACCGAGAAGGTCATGCGCAGGAAGTTCTCGACGTAACCCAGGTCGTTGCGCGGGTAGACGAAGGGGTGGCCGATCGACTTCTTGTACGCGTACGCGGCGATCGTCGGCAGCTTGGCAAGCAGCCGGATCGTCGACAGGTGGCGCTGCTGCTCGTCGAACGGGTTGTGGCTGTCCTGGTAGAAGGTGGACAGCGCCGAAACGACCGAGGACAGCATGGCCATCGGGTGCGCGTCGCGCGGGAAGCCGTCGAAGAACCGCTTGACGTCCTCGTGCAGCAGCGTGTGCTGGGTGATCTCGTTCTTGAAGGTCGACAGCTCGTCGTCCTTCGGCAGCTCGCCGTTGATCAGCAGGTAGGCCGTCTCCAGGAAACTGCTCTGCTCGGCCAGCTGCTCGATCGGGTACCCGCGGTAGCGCAGGATGCCCTGCTCGCCGTCGAGGTAGGTGATCGCGGATTTATAGGCGGCGGTATTGCCGTATCCGCTATCGAGGGTCACCAGACCGGTCTGGGACCGGAGCTTCCCGATGTCGAAGCCCGTGTCGCCGACGGTGCTGTCGATCACCGGGTAGGTGTACTCGCCATCGCCGTACCGCAGTACTACAGAGTTGTCGCTCTCGCTCACGTCATCCCTCACCGACGTAGTGCCTCTTCTTCGAGGTGCCCTGACTGTCTCTACCATCCCCCACTTGGCTCAGCAGAGTGCACTCGGGGTCGGCCAATAGGCCAGTTCGCGGCACTGAGTGCCGCCAACCTGCTCATACTGCCCCCTTCGCCCCGGTTCCGTAACCCCCGGGTGATGTTTCCCACCGATGGCCCTCTGCGGTTTGCCGAGGGGGCTGCCGTTGTGTCGGTACGTACGTTCCGCCTGCGAGCCGGTGGGCGAGCGCGGTGCACCGCCGACCGGCCGAAACCGTACGTACCGCCTGTCCGATCGCCTTGCGCGACCCGACCAGGACGACGAGCTTCTTGGCCCGCGTCACGGCCGTGTAGAGCAGGTTCCGCTGGAGCATCATCCAGGCGCCGGTGGTGACGGGGATCACCACGGCCGGATATTCACTCCCCTGGGAGCGGTGGATGGTGACGGCGTACGCGTGCGCCAGCTCGTCGAGCTCGTCGAAGTCGTACGCGATGTCCTCGTCCTCGTCGGTGCGCACGGTCAGCGTCTGCTCGTCGGCGTCGAGGGCGGTGACGACTCCCACCGTCCCGTTGAAGACGCCGTTCTCCCCCTTGTCGTAGTTGTTGCGGATCTGGGTGACCTTGTCGCCGACCCGGAAGGTGCGGCCGCCGAACCGCTTCTCGGGGAGGTCGGGCCTGGCAGGCGTGATGGCCTGCTGCAGCAGTCCGTTGAGATTCCCCGCTCCGGCGGGGCCCCGGTGCATGGGCGCCAGCACCTGTACGTCCCGCCTCGGATCGAGCCCGAACTTCTGCGGAATGCGGCGCGCGGCGACGTCCACCGTGAGCCGCCCGGCCTCCTCGGTGTCGTCCTCGACGAAGAGGAAGAAGTCGCTGAGCCCCTGGGTCAGCGGGTGCGTACCTGCGTTGATCCGGTGGGCGTTGGTCACCACCCCCGACTGCTGGGCCTGCCGGAAGATCTGCGTCAGCCGTACGTGCGGCACGGGCCCGCCCTCGGCGAGCAGGTCCCGCAGCACCTCGCCCGCACCGACGGAAGGCAGCTGGTCGACGTCCCCCACGAGCAGCAGATGAGCCCCCGGGGCCACCGCCTTCACCAGCTTGTTGGCGAGCAGCAGATCGAGCATCGACGCCTCGTCGACCACCACCAGATCGGCGTCGAGCGGCCGGTCCCTGTCGTACGCCGCGTCCCCGCCCGGCTTCAGCTCAAGCAGCCGGTGCACGGTGGACGCGTCGGCCCCGGTCAGCTCGGACAGCCGCTTCGCCGCCCGGCCGGTGGGCGCGGCCAGCACCACCTTGGCCTTCTTCGCCCGCGCGAGCTCGACCACGGACCGCACCGTGAAGGACTTTCCGCAGCCGGGACCGCCGGTCAGCACCGCCACCTTCTCGGTCAGCGCGAGCTTGACTGCGGCCTCCTGCTCGGGGGCGAGCGAGGCCCCCGTCCTCTTCGCTAGCCAGCCCAGCGCCTTCCCCCACTCCACGTCCCGGAACCCGGGCATCCGGTCCTCGTCCGTGCGCAGCAGCCTCAACACCTGGGCGGAGAGGGAGAGTTCGGCCCGGTGGAACGGCACCAGGTAGACAGCCGTGACCGGTTCCCCGGCCGGCCCCTCCGGCCCCGGCACCTTCTCCCGTACGACACCCTCCGGATCCTCCGCGAGCTCGGCGAGGCACTCGATGACCAGCCCGACGTCCACCTGGAGCAGCTTCACCGCGTCACTGATCAGCTGCTCCTCGGGCAGGAAGCAGTGCCCCTGGTCGGTGGACTGCGACAGTGCGTACTGCAGACCCGCCTTGACCCGCTCCGGGCTGTCGTGCGGAATCCCGACCGCCTGCGCGATGCGGTCGGCGGTGAGGAACCCGATGCCCCACACATCGGCGGCGAGGCGGTACGGCTCGTTCTTCACGACGGAGATGGAGGCGTCCCCGTACTTCTTGTAGATGCGGACGGCGATGGACGTGGAGACCCCGACGCCCTGCAGAAACACCATCACCTCCTTGATGGCCTTCTGCTCCTCCCACGCGGCGGCGATCATCTTCGTCCGCTTGGGCCCGAGTCCGGGCACCTCGACGAGCCGCTTGGGCTGCTGCTCGATGATGTCGAGGGTGTCGACGCCGAAGTGGGTGGTGATCCGGTCGGCCATCACCGGGCCGATCCCCTTGATCAGCCCGGACCCCAGATAGCGCCTGATGCCCTGGATGGTGGCGGGCAGCACCGTCGTGTAGTTGTCCACGGTGAACTGCTTGCCGTACTGCGGGTGGGAGCCCCAACGCCCCTCCATCCGCAGCGACTCCCCCGGCTGCGCCCCGAGCAGCGCGCCGACGACGGTCAGCAGATCGCCGATCCCGGACCCGCGCCCGGTGTCGACCCTCCCGACCGTGTATCCGGTGTCCTCGTTGGCATAGGTGATCCGCTCCAGGACCCCCTCCACCACGGCCGCACCCGCACCCCCGCCTGTACCCGCCCCTGACCCGGCCCCTGAGCTGCTCATGATCCGACGGTACCGCCGGGGTACGACAGCGCGGGCGGGCTGTGGACAAACCCCGCCGGTGGAGGCCACGTTCACCCAGGAGGTGAGGCCGGTCAGTAGTGGTAGCGCGCCTTGAGGATCTTCACTTCCTTGTCGTCCGCCCGGTAGACGAGGCGGTGCTCGTCGTCAATGCGACGGGACCAGTAGCCAGACAGGTCGCCCTTCAGCGGCTCGGGCTTGCCAATGCCACCGAAAGGCTCTCGCTGGATCTCACCGATCAGGCGGGTGATCCTGCGTGCCATCTTCCGGTCCGCAGAGAGCCAGAACAGGAAGTCCTCCCAGGCGGCGGGATCGAAGTGGACACTTCTCACTCCTCACCCCCGGCCAGCTCCCTGAGCTCGTCCATGCTCTTGGCAACGGACGGGGCACTCTCACGGTCGCGGGCCACGGCCTCCATGAGACGCTGCGCGTTCGCCGGCGAGCGGAGCAGGTAGACGGTCTCCTGCCAGGAGTCGTAGTCATCGGCGGACATGAGGACCGCATCACCCGCCTTGGAGGTGATGCGGACGGGGTCATGATCCGTATTGACGCGCTCGATCAAAGGAAACAGCGTCGCCCTTGCTTCGCTTGCACTTATGGACATCGCGCCCAGCCTCCTACCTGTTGTACGAGTTCTCGGTACGACTATGGTACCGAGAACTCGTACAACTTGCCCCGCATTCACAGCCCCGACACGACAGAAGGGACCCGGTCCGTCGACCGGGTCCCTTGGAGTCCCCCTCCGTCACAGGCCTCCCTGAATCCCCCCAGATCCCTCCCCGGAAGCCCTGATGCCCAATACGACCCACGAGTGCGCCAGAGGGTTGCACGGGGATTCCAGTTTTCTTCGAGGAGATCACAAGGTGCCGACGCACCGGTGCAGACGTAGCGTTTCCGTCATGACGGACAACTCATTCCAAAAGGATGTGCTCGACGAGCTGGGGGACGACAAGCTCGCCGAGATCGCCGATGTGCTCGGTACGGACACGGCCGGCGCGCAGAGCGTCGTCGCCTCCACGGCCGATGCCTTCGCGGGCACCATCGCCGAGAAGGCGGAAGCCGCCACTCCGGAAGAGGCCGACGAGGTGCGCGCCGCCTTCGCGGAGGCCGCCGAGCCGCCCCTGCAGGGCGTGGCCACGCTGGGCGGCGGCCTGGGCGGGCTGGTCGGCGGCGGCATGATGGCCGGGATGCTCGGCAAGCTGGCCAAGCCGGTCGCCAACGCGGTGGCGAAGAAGACCGGCCTCCCGGCGGCGAGCGTCACCCGGGCGATCGAGATCGCGCTCCCGGTGGTCCTGGCCGTGGTCACCAAGCGGGCCACGGAGAAGAGGAACCCGGGGGCTGCGGGCGCGGCACCCGCAGGGGGCGCCGGTGGAGGCACCGGGGGTCTCGGTGACCTGCTGGGGCAGGTGCTGGGCGGCGGGAAGAAGTAGCCCCGCCCGCTCCCGACGCCTGAGTACGCGTCACCCGGGATCTGAGTATCCGGACGGCTGTGCGACGTCGGCGGCCCGCCTTGAATGGGGGCATGAACACCTCGGACCCCGCTCCCGCCCCCTCGGCCGCGCCGCCGAAGGACCGCACCCGGCTCTGGGCCGCCCTGACCGCCCTCCTCTTCCTTCCGGCGGTCGTGGCGGTCGGTGTGCTCACGCTGGCCTCGGAGCGGGCCTCGCGCTGCCTGACGTACGGGGAGCAGTGCTCGTCCTCCGGGCTGCCGGAGGGGCTGTTCTCGTGGAGCGTCAGCGTCGCGGTGGTGGCATTCGCCGTGGCCCTGGTCGCGCCGGCCGTACGGGTGCGGCAGGTGGCGCTGGCCGTCCAGGCCTTCGCCGAGTGCGCCGCGCTGCTGGCCGTCCTCAGCCACGCGTGACGGCACTCCCTCCGGACGGTGGGCGGTCCGGCGCCGCCCCTGCCCCTTCGTACGGACCGGAGTGACAGGGACGGACCGTACCGGAGGGTCAGAGACCTACCGGCGGGTCAGCGACGTACCGGAGGGTCAGAGCACG
Organism: Streptomyces sp. NPDC021093; assembly: GCF_044333135.1. Classification (NCBI taxonomy): domain Bacteria; kingdom Bacillati; phylum Actinomycetota; class Actinomycetes; order Kitasatosporales; family Streptomycetaceae; genus Streptomyces; species Streptomyces sp. NPDC021093. The sequence goes on from NZ_JBIRQJ010000006.1 coordinate 525,418, forward strand.
TGCTGCCGGTACCGCTCCACCACCTCCGCGAGTGCCTCCGCGCCGTCCCGTGCCCACAGGCCCTCGTTGAAGATCTCGACCTCGATCGGGCCGGTGAAGCCGGTCGCGTCGACCTGTTCCCGGAAGCCGCGCAGGTCGATGGATCCGTCGCCCAACTGCCCGCGCCCCAGCAGCACTCCGGCGGGCAGCGGCGTGATCCAGTCCGCCACCTGGAAGGCGTGGATGCGGCCGCCGGCCCCCGCGCGCACGAGCTGCGCGGGCGCGAGGTCGTCCCACCAGACGTGGTACGTGTCGACGACGACGCCCACCTGCGAGGCGGGGAAGCGTTCGGCCAGGTCGAGTGCCTGGCCCAGGGTCGACACCACGCACCGGTCGGACGCGAACATGGGGTGCAGCGGCTCGATGGCGAGCCGCACTCCCCGCTCCTGCGCGTACGGTCCCAGGACCGCGAGTGCGTCGGCGATACGTTCGCGGGCGCCCGCCAAGTCCCGGCTGCCGGGCGGGAGTCCGCCCGAGACGAGGACCAGGGTGTCGGTGCCGAGGGTGGCCGCCTCGTCCACCGCGGCCCGGTTGTCGTCGAGCGCACGGGCCCGTTCGGCCTCGTCGAGGGCGGTGAGGAAGCCGCCCCGACACAGGCTCGTGACCGTCAGCCCGGTGTCGCGCATCAGCTTGGCCGCGCGCTCCGCCCCGTACTCCTGGACGGGCGCCCGCCAGAGTCCGGCCCGCGAGATGCCCGCGGCGGCGCACCCCGTCGCCAGCTCCTCCAACGACCACTGCTTGAGGGTTTCCTGATTGATGCTCAGCCGTGCGGGCGAGTGGGTCACTGAGGTACTCCGTGCACGGTCAGCAGCGCCCGCATACGGGTAGCCGCGAGCTCCGGGTCGGGGAACAGGCCGACTCCGTCCGCCAGTTGATAGGCGCGCGCCAGGTGCGGCAGCGAGCGCGCCGACTGGAGGCCGCCGACCATGGTGAAGTGCGACTGGTGACCGGCCAGCCAGGCCAGGAGGACGACTCCCGTCTTGTAGAAGCGGGTCGGCGTCCTGAACAGGTGCCGGGAGAGCTCCACGGTCGGGTCCAGCAGCTTGCGGAAACCGTCCGTGTCACCCGTGTCCAGGACCCGTACCGCCTCGGCCGCCAGCGGCCCGAGCGGGTCGAAGACGCCCAACAGGGCGTGCGAGAAGCCGTGTTCGTCGCCCGCGATCAGTTCGGGGTAGTGGAAGTCGTCGCCGGTGTAGCAGCGGACGCCCTCCGGCAGGCGGCGGCGCAGCTCGACCTCGCGCCGGGCGTCCAGCAACGACACCTTGATGCCGTCGACCTTGTCCGGGTGGGCGGCGACGACCTGGAGGAAGGTCTCGGTCGCGGTGTCCAGGTCCGCCGACCCCCAGTACCCCTCCAGTGCCGGGTCGAACATCGGGCCCAGCCAGTGCAGGATCACCGGCTCGCCCGCCTGGCGGAGCAGATGGCCGTACGCGGTGAGGTAGTCATCGGGGCCGGTCGCGGTGGCCGCAAGGGCGCGCGAGGCCATCAGGACGGCCTGCGCGCCGGACCCCTCGACGAGGGCGAGCTGCTCCTCGTACGCGGCCGTGACGGTCGCCAGGTCATGGGTACCGGGCGGGAGTTGGTCCGTACCCGCGCCGCAGGCGATCGCGCCGCCCACCGACCGCGCCTCGGCGGCCGAGCGGCGGATCAGCTCCGCCGCGCCCGCCCAGTCGAGGCCCATGCCGCGCTGTGCGGTGTCCATGGCCTCGGCGACCCCGAGCCCGTGCGCCCACAGGTGGCGGCGGAAGGCGAGGGTGGCGTCCCAGTCGACCGCCGCGGCGGAGTCGGGCGAGGTGTCGGCGTACGGGTCGGCGACGACGTGGGCCGCCGAGAGGACCGTGCGGGAGACGAGCGGCGAGCCGCCCGGGACGTACGGGGAGGGCTCGGTGCGCGGGGTGTGGGAGAAGGTTCCGCCACCGGCGCGGGGCAGGGTCAGCGCGCTCACAGCGACAGCTCCGGAACGTCGTAACGGCGGCCGTCCGCCGACGACTTGAGGCCCAGCTCGGCGAGCTGGACGCCGCGTGCGCCCGCGAGGAGGTCCCAGGTGTAGGGCTCGTCGAGGACGACGTGGCGCAGGAAGAGCTCCCACTGGGCCTTGAAGCCGTTGTCGAAGACGGCGTTGTCGGGGACCTCGCTCCACTGGTCGCGGAAGGACTCGGTGGCCGGGAGGTCGGGGTTCCAGACCGGCTTGGGGGTGGCGGAGCGGTGCTGGGCGCGGCAGTCGCGCAGTCCGGCGACGGCGGAGCCGTGCGTGCCGTCGACCTGGAACTCGACCAGCTCGTCGCGGTGGACGCGGACCGCCCAGGAGGAGTTGATCTGGGCGACGGCGCCGCCCTCCAGCTGGAAGATGCCGTACGCGGAGTCGTCGGCGGTGGCCGGGTAGGGCTTGCCGTGCTCGTCCCAGCGCTGCGGGACGTGGGTGGCGACGTGCGCGGTGACGGTGGTGACGCGGCCGAACAGCTCGTGCAGGACGTACTCCCAGTGCGGGAACATGTCGACGACGATGCCGCCGCCGTCCTCGGCCCGGTAGTTCCAGGACGGGCGCTGCGCGTCCTGCCAGTCGCCCTCGAAGACCCAGTAGCCGAACTCGCCGCGCACGGACAGGATTTCGCCGAAGAAGCCGCCGTCGACGAGGCGCTTCAGCTTGAGCAGTCCGGGGAGGAAGATCTTGTCCTGGACGACGCCGTGCTTGATGCCGGCGGCGCGGGCGAGGCGGGCCAGTTCCAGGGCGCCCTCGACCCCTGTCGCGGTCGGCTTCTCGGTGTAGACGTGCTTGCCGGCGGCGATCGCCTGCTTCAGCGCGTCCTCGCGGGCGGAGGTGACCTGGGCGTCGAAGTAGAGGTCGACGCTCCCGTCGGCGAGGACGGCCGCCAGGTCGGTGGACCACTCCTCGATGCCGTGCGCGGCCGCCATGGAGCGCAGCGCGTGCTCGCGGCGGCCGACGAGGACCGGCTCGGGCCACAGGACGTCGCCGTTGCCGAGGTCGAGGCCGCCCTGCTCGCGGATCGCGAGTATCGACCGTACGAGGTGCTGGCGGTACCCCATCCGTCCGGTGACGCCGTTCATGGCGATCCGCACCGTTTTGCGTGTCACGTAAGTCCCCTTCGTACAGCTTCATTCAGCCGTGCGTACGCCCCGCACGCACGCGGGAAAGCGCTTTCTATAAGCTACGGGCCAAGAAGCTAACCTGTGCACGGCGGTGCGACAAGACCCGGAGGCCCACCGGACGGGCCCGGCGACCGAGCGGATGAGGGCAGCACGATGACAGTGACTGGGGCGGGCGCATGACAGTGACGTTGGCGGACGTGGCGGACCGCGCCCAGGTGTCCCCGGCCACGGTCTCCCGTGTCCTGAACGGCAATTACCCGGTGGCGGAAGCGACCCGCGCACGCGTGCTGCGCGCGGTCGCCGACCTGGACTACGTGGTGAACGGCCCGGCGAGCGCGCTCGCCGCCGCCACGTCCGACCTGGTCGGCATCCTGGTCAACGACATCGCGGACCCGTTCTTCGGGATCCTGGCCGGGGCCGCCCAGTCCCGGATCAGCGGCCCCGACGGCACCGCCCGCACCGGCGGCGAGAAGCTGGCCGTCGTCTGCAACACGGGCGGCTCCCCCGAGCGCGAACTGACCTACCTCACCCTGCTCCAGCGCCAGCGCGCGGCCGCGGTGATCCTCACCGGCGGTGCGATCGAGGACCCCGAACACTCGGCGGCGGTGGCCGCGAAGCTGGCGAGACTGGCGGCGGCGGGCACCCGCATCGTACTGTGCGGCAGACCCGCACTGCACGCGGCGGACGCACCGGAGACCGGTGCGCTCCCCGCGTCAGAGGGCGGCACGGTCACCGCCACCCTCTCCTTCGACAACCGGGCCGGCGCCCGCCGCCTGACCGAGCACCTCCTCGCCCTCGGCCACACCCGCATCGGCTACGTCGCGGGCCCCGCCGAACGCACCACGACCCGCCACCGTCTGGAGGGCCACCGCGACGCCCTGCGCGAGGCGGGTCTCGCCTACGACCCCACCCTCACCTTCCACGGCCCGTACGACCGCACATCGGGCCACGCCGCGCTCCCCCAACTCCTCGCCAAGGCCCCGGACCTGACGGCGGTGGTCGCCGCCAACGACACCATCGCGCTGGGCGTCTGCGCCGCCGCGCGCACCCGCGGCCTGCGCGTCCCCGAGGACCTCTCGGTCGCCGGCTTCGACGACCTCCCGTCGGCGACGGACACGGTGCCGGCGCTCACGACCGTACGACTGCCCCTGCACGAAGCGGGCGCCCGAGCCGGCCTGCTCGCCACGACGGCCACACCGCCCACCGGCCCCGGCGGAGTGGAGACGGTCCCGGCGGAGCTGGTGGTGCGGGGGTCGACGGGGGTGGCGGCGCGGAAGGGCTGAGCCGGGGCACGAGGACGATCCGGCAGGTCAGGGCCTCAGCGCCCGCCCGCCACCCGCAGCACCGTCCCCGTCGTGTACGAGGCGTCCGCGGACAGCAGCCAGGCGACGGCCGCCGCGATCTCGGCGGGGGCGCAGGCGCGGCGGAGGGGGATTTCGGGGGCCATGCGGGCCGGGCGGTCGGGGTCGCCCATGGTGGCGTGCATGTCGGTGTCGGTGAGGCCGGGGGCGACTCCGTTGACGCGGATGCCGTCGGGGCCGAGTTCCTTGGAGAGGCCGAGGGTGAGGGTGTCGACCGCGGCCTTGGAGGCGGCGTAGTGGACGTACTCGCCGGGGCTGCCGAGGGTGGCCGCGCCGGAGGAGATGTTGACGATGGCGCCGCCGCCGTTGGCCGTCATGTCGCGGGCGGCGCGGCGGCAGCACAGCAGGGTGCCGAAGAGGTTGACGTCGACGACGCGGCGCAGGTCCTCGGTGGTGGCGTCGGCGAGCCGGGAGAGCCTGCCGGTGACGCCGGCGTTGTTGACCAGGCCGGTGAGCGGGCCGAGTCCGGCCGTCGCGGTGTCGAAGAGGCGGTCGACGTCGGCCTCCTGGGAGGTGTCGGCCCGCACGACGAGGCAGCGGGCGCCGCTCGCGCGGACGGCCGCCGCGGTCTCCTCCGCGGCGGCCTCGTCCTGTACGTACGCGAGCGCGATGTCATGACCGTCGGCCGCCAGCCGCAGGCAGGTGGCGGCGCCGATCCCTCTGCTGCCACCGGTGACGAGGGTGATCGGGCGTGCCGGGTGGGACATGGATTGCCTCCTGGGGTTCGTTCGTCGCGCTCCTCGCATGATCCACCAGGGGATGGTGAGGGGTCGTGGAAGGGTCGGCCGCGGGCCGGACCGCCGGTCGGCCGCGGGCCTGTCGGCCGGTCAGCCGGTGAGTGCCTCCGCGATGCCGTCGAAGAAGCCGGTGTGGGCCGTGCTGCTCGCCGGGAGTTCCGGGTTCCACGGGAGTATCCGGAGATCCGGACCCAGGCGGGACGGGTCCAGGGGTGCCGCGTTGGCCCGTACGTCGGCCAGGACGATGCGCGGGGCCAGGGCGGCGGCCGTCTCCCACCGCACCGTGGCCCAGTTCGCGCCGCCCTCCGGGGGCGGCGCGAGGAGGGGGACGCCGAGTGCGGTCAGGGCGCGGAGGTCGGGCCAGGCGTGCGGGCGGGCCAGGTGGGCCTCGTCGGCGCTCGCCGGGGAGAGCGCGAGGATCGCCGGGGTCCCGGGGCCGACCAGGGACTTCAACTTGGCCTGGGCGTCGGCCAGCCGGTGGTCCGCGTCCGGGGGTTCGGCGCCGCCCAGGCTTGCCGCGAGCGCGGCGAAGTTCTCCCGTACCTCCGACAGGGAGCGGCCCTGGCCGACATCGATCACCACCACCGGGATCTGCTCCTCCAGGTGCTTGGCCGCGTCCGGTTCCAGGCCGTAGACGGCGCCGCCGCCGTAGCTGACGGCGACGAGCAGGTCCGCGCCCGAGGCGAGCACCTCGTCGGGATCGACGCTGGCGCCCGCGCCGTAGTGGGCCAGGCGGTCGAGGGGAAGGCGGCCCGACTTGGCGCGGTCGGGGGCGGCTCCGTCGTGGTGGGAGCCGAAGATCCCCAGGGGGCACAGACCGTGGTCCCAGAGGGTCGCGCCCGCCTGGATGTACGCGGCGATACGGGTGGGACGCACGGCGGCGGACGCCAACTGGCCCCGGGAGTCGGTGAATTGCCAAGCGGATGCGGGGGTCTGAGTCATGGGCGACTCCTGCCCCGTACGCCTGTCCGCTACGCCGTTCTCCGGCCGGGCCGTTCCCTCGCCGGGCCCGGCGACTTACCGTTGACCCAGTCAAAGGAGACCAGGACGGGAGCACTCCATGACCATTCATGAAATGCGCGCCTTCAACCGGTTCTACACCAACCTGATCGGCGCGCTCGACTACAGCCGCCACCTCTCCGCCCCGTACACCCTCACCGAGTCCCGGGTGCTGTACGAACTGGCCCACGACCCCCGCACCGACGCCGCCGACCTGCGGTCCCGACTGCGCCTGGACGCCGGGTACTTGAGCCGGCTGCTCGGCAGGTTCGAGCGGGACGGGCTGGTCGAACGCACCGCGTCCCCGCGCGATCCGCGCCGCCAGCGGGTCACCCTCACCCCGCACGGCCGCGAGGCGGCGTCCCTGCTCGACGAGCGGTCCCGGGAGGCGGTGGGCGTGCTGCTGTCCCGCGTACCGCCCGAGGAGCGGGAGCGGATGGTCCACGGGATGCGGGAGGTACGGGACGTACTGGAGGGAGTGAAGGGGTTGGAGGGGGTGGAGGGCCTGGGCGGTACGGCCGGGAGGCCCCCGGAGCCGGTGCTGCGCGAGTCGGCCCCCGGCGACCTGGGCTGGATCATCGCCCGGCACGGGGCTCTGTACGCGGCCGAGTTCGGGTGGAACGTGGAGTACGAGGGCTTCGTCGCGGGCATCGTCGCCGGGTTCGCGCAGGACCACGACCCGCATCTGGAGCGGGTGTGGATCGCCGAGCTGGACGGGCGGCCCGTCGGGAGCGTGATGTGCGTACGGGACGGGGGCGCGCCGGGGTCGGCGACGGCCCGGCTGCGGCTGCTGCTGGTCGAGCCGTCCGCGCGCGGGCGCGGCATCGGCGAGCGGCTGGTCTCCGCCGTGGTGGATTTCGCGCGCGAGGCGGGGTACGGGGAAGTGGTGCTGTGGACCAATGACGTACTGACCGCCGCCCGGAAGATCTACCAGCGGGCCGGGTTCGTCCTGGTCGCTGAGGAGCCGCACCGGTCGTACGGGGCGGATCTCGTCGGTCAGGACTGGCGGCTGGACCTGGCCGCGGGCCCGGCGGCACCGGCGGGCCGGACGGCATCCGCGGCGGGCCGGGACGCAGGAACGACCGCAGGAACAGAAGGAGTTGTCGCACAGTGAAACTGGCCTTTTCCACCCTCGGCGTCCCCGGGATGCCGATCTCCGACGTCGTCGCGCTCGCCACCGCGACCGGATTCCGGGGCGTCGAGCTCCGCGCCCACCCCGAGGAGCCGGTGCATCCGGGGATCGGGGCGAAGGAGCGGGCCGAGGTGGTGGCGGCGTTCGCCGCCGCCGGGATCGAGATCCTGACCGTCGCCGGGTACGCCAAGGTCGCGGCGGAGGGCGAGGACGGACCCGTGCTGGACGAGATCCGGGACCTGCTGGAGCTGGCCCGCGACCTGGGCGCACCGTACGTACGGGTCTTCCCCGGGGCCGACGGGTCGGCGGGCGGCGACGCACGGGCCGCCCGGCGGCTGGGCGCGGCGGCCGAGACCGCCGACGACTGCGGCGTACGCGTCCTCCTCGAAACCCACGACTCGCACCGGGCGGGCGTCGACGCGGCCCGCGTGGTCGCCGCCGTCGGTCACAGGAACGTGGGCGTCCTCTGGGACCTCATGCACACCTGGCTCGGCGGCGAGACCCCCGTCACCTCGCACGGCGTCCTCGCCCCGCACCTCGGCTACGTACAGGTGAAGGACATCGCGTCGGCGGACGACACCACCCCGCTGGCCCTCGGCGCCGGAGTGCTGCCGCTCGCCGAGTGCCTCTCTCTGCTCGGCCCCGACGACTGGGTGTGCTGGGAGTACGAGAAGCGCTGGTACCCCCAGGCCGCGGAACTGCCGGGGCTGCTGGCGGCGGGGCGGGAGCACCTGGCGCTGCTCGCGTCCGCCTCCTGAGGCCCGGGGCTCGACCCTCAGGGCTGCTGTCGTCCCCGGCCCGGCCCGGCGGTCAGCGCCGCTGCCGTCTCCGCCGAGACCGGGGCGGTCAGCGCCGCTGTCGCCACGTCGGCCAGATCGGCGACCGCGAGCGTGAGATCCGGTTTCCGCCGGGCCGGGTCGTGGCGGTGCGCCTGTACGAGGCGTTCCAGGCCGGCCAGCGTGTGCAGGGTGAGGCCGACGAAGTGGCGCCAGCGGCTCTCGCACAGGCGCGCGGGCAGCCCCCGGTCGGCCAGGCCGGCGAGGACGCGCGTGCGGTGGACGTCCAGGCCCTCGGTCCACGGCTGCGACGCGAGGTCGAAGGGGGCCATCTCGTCGACGTAGAGCGCGGTGGCGACGAACCGCAGGAACCAGCCCGACTCCTCGGTGGATTCGACGCGTTCGCGCATGGGGCGGATGAACGAGTCCACCAGCGCCCGCAGGTCCTCGCCCCTGCCCTGGGCGTCCAGCTCGGCCAGCTGGGCGAGGTGGCGCGCGTTGGCCGGGGTGAGCCTGCGTGCGTAGATCGCCTCAACCAGCTTCTCCTTGGAGCCGAAGTGGTAGGCGACGGCCGAGGTGTTGCGCTGGCCCGCCTCGGCCGCGATGGCCCGCAGCGAGACCGCCCCGACGCCGTACTGGGCGAACAGCCGCTCGGCGGCGGCGATCAGAGCCTCGCGCCCTTCACCCCGGCTGCCGTGGCGGCTTGGGGTGCTCGGGGTGCTCCGGCTGCTCCGGGTATCTGCCATGACCTCTTCCGCGGGCTCCACCGGCCGATTGTCACACCCCTTGTCCATCTAACGCAGATGCGTTAAACCTCGACGGGCGCCTCGGCAGTACGGCCGGCGTCCCCGGCACCACCTTCCGTCCACGGAGGTCACCCGTGCAGAAGAAGAGCCCCACGCGCAGGCCCAACATCCTCCTCGTCGTCTCCGACCAGGAACGGCAGCGCGGCTGGCTGCCGCCCGGACTCCGGCTGCCGTGGCGCGACCGACTCCGCGCGGAGGGACTGGAGTTCACCAACTACTGGACGCACTCCTCCCCCTGCTCCCCCTCCCGCGCCACCATGATGACCGGCCAGTACGTCCCCCAGCACGGCGTCGCGGAGAACATCATCTTCCCCTGGCAGCCGGAGCTGGACACGGCCGTGCCCACCATCGGCCACGCCCTGCGCGGCGCCGGGTACCGCACCTCGTACCTGGGCAAGTGGCACCTGTCCACCTCCGCCCGGCCGCACATGGAGGCCTACGGCTATGCCGACTGGGACGGCAACGACCACCACTGGATGGGCATGGCGGGCACCGGGGTGCACTTCGACCCGGTCATCGCCGAGGACGCGGCCCGCTGGCTGACGGTCAACGCGGCCTCGGACGACCCGTGGTTCCTGACCGTCGCGCTCGTCAACCCGCACGACGTGATGTGGTACCCGCTGGACCAGCCCGACTACCAGGCGGCCCACAAGGACCAGTTGGAGCTGGTCAGGCAGTTCATCGGCACCGGAGCCTTCGGCCGGGGCGAGGCGGTACCGGCCTTCGACGACACGTACGACGAGATCTTCGACGCCCTCCCCGAGAACTTCGACGACGACCTGCACTCCAAGCCCGACGTGCAGCGCCAGTGGCGGTACGACCAGCAGCACAGCCTCTGGGGCTACATCGACCCCGAGGACAAGCGCTCCTGGCTGCGCCACCTCGACTACTACGCCCGGCTGCACCAACTGGCCGACGAGTCGCTGGGCACGGTGCTCGGCGCGCTGGAGGCGAGCGGCCAGTGGGACGACACCGTCGTCGTCTTCACCTCCGACCACGGGGACATGTGCGGCTCGCACGGGCTCCGCTCGAAGGGCCCGTTCGTCTACAACGAGGTCATGAAGGTCCCCTTCTACGTGAAGGCACCGGGCCGCACCCGGCCCGGCACGGTGACCGACGCGCTGGCTTCGCACGTCGATCTGGCCTCCACCGTCTGCGGCCTGGCGGGGGCCGCCCCGGATCCGGCCTTCCGGGGCACCGACCTGACCCCGGTACTGGCCGACCCCACCGCCTCCGTACGGGACTACGTCCTGTTCGCGCACGACTCGGTGCACACCCGGCGCATCCAGCGGACGCGCTACGCGATCCGAGGGGTCTTCGACGGCCGGTACAAGTACGCGCGGTACTTCGGCGTCGGCGGCGGCCAGTGCGCCGACCGGCCCGTCGAACCGGAGCCGACCGAGATGGTCTTCGGCCCCGACGCGGACTTCGACGACCACGACCACGAGCTGTACGACCTGCGGGAGGACCCGCACGAGAAGACCAACCTCGCCCACGACCCGGCCCGCAGGACCGAACTGCGCGAACGCTTCGAGCGCCTCCGGGAGATCGAGGCGGTCGACTTCACCCGCTCTTGACGGGGCTCGCCTCCGCACGGGAGGACGCCTGCACGGTACGTGAGCGCAGGCGCGGCATCCGGAACTGTGCCAGCGCCACCCCGCCCACCAGCAGCGCCGCCGCGCACCACCGCAATCCGCTGACCTGCTCGTCGAGGAGGAAGGCCGCGGAGGTGATCCCGAAGACCGGTACCAGCAGGGTGAAGGGGGCGACCGAGGAGGCGGGGTGACGGCTGAGCAGGAAGCCCCACGCGCCGAAGCCGAAGACGGTCACCACCCAGGCGACGTAGAGGATGATGCCGACCCCGGTCCAGCTGAGGGCGGCGAGGGCCGCCACGTCCCGGTCCCAGCCCTCGAAGAGGACGGAGAGGGCGAGAAGCGGAAGCACCGGGACGGCCGACACCCAGACCATGAAGTTGAGCGGGTCGGGGGCGGCGGCCCTGCGGGTGAGGACGTTGGAGACGCCCCAGCAGGCGGCAGCGGCGATCACGAGGACGAAGGCGAGCACGGGGCCGCTCGCCCCCTCGTCGTAGGCGGCGACGCCGATGCCCGCGAGGGCGACCGCCATGCCCAACAGGCGGGTACGGGTGAGACGTTCACCCAGCGTCGCCATCGCGATGAGGGCGGTGAAGACGGCCTGCACCTGAAGGACGAGCGAGGAGAGACCGGCGGGCATCCCCTGGTCCATCCCGACGAAGAGCAGCCCGAACTTGCCTACCCCGAGCGCAAGCCCCACCCCCACAACCCACTTCCATGCCACCTTCGGGCGCCCCACGAAGAAGAGCGCGGGCAGGGCTGCGGCCAGGAAGCGGAGGGCGGAGAAGAGCAGCGGCGGGAAGTGGGAGAGGCCGACCTCGATGACGACGAAGTTGACTCCCCAGACGGCGGCGACGACGACCGCCAGGGCGATGTGCGCGGGGCGCATGGGCACGTGTGTGGACGTGGGGGTGGGCATGGGTCGAGGATCACGCCCACCGACCCTTTAGCACCAGCACGGATTCCTTCACCATGGGATGAAGCACTGCTTACGAAAAGAGGAGCCCGTGCTCGATCTCTCCCGGCTGCGCGCCCTGCACGCGGTGTCCGTCCACGGGTCGGTGGCGGGCGCCGCCACCGCGCTCGGCTACACCCCCTCGGCGGTCTCGCAGCAGATCGCGAAGCTGGAGCGCGAGACGCGGACGAAGCTGGTGGAACGACGTGGCCGAGGCATCGCCCTCACCGAGGAGGCCCTTCAACTGGCAGCCACCGCACAGGAGTTGCTGTCGATCGTCGAACGGGCGGAGACCGCTCTGGAGGAGCGGCGGGGCCTGCCGAACGGCCGCCTGACGGTCGGGGCGTTCGCATCGGCGGCACGGGGCCTGATGCCGGGCGCCCTGGCCGAACTGGCCCGCGCACACCCGGCGCTGGACGCCCGCCTGACCGAGGTGGACCCGCACCTCTCCGTCGACCTGGTCGCCAAGGGCGCCCTCGACCTGGCCGTCGCCCACGACTGGGACATCGCCCCGCTGCCCGCCCCTGAGGGCGTGGAGCAGGCCGTCATCGGCGACGACCGCTGCGACCTGCTGGTCCCCGCCGGTCACCCGCTGGCCGGGCGCACGGACGTACATCGGGAGGAACTGGCCGCCGAACGCTGGATCTGCCAGCCGCCGGGGACGGTCTGCCACGACTGGCTGATGCGCACGCTGCGGACCGCGGGCTACGAGCCGGACATCGCCCACCAGGCGGAGGAGAACCACACCCAAGTGGCGCTGATCGCCGCCGGGTTGGGGATCGCGATGATTCCCCGACTGGGGCGCGGGGCCCTGCCGGAAGGCGTGGTGGCGGTACGACTGGACCCGGTGCCGACGCGAAGGCTCTACGCACTGTGGCGGACGGGCGCGGCCCGGCGACCGGCGATCCGGGAGGCGGTGCGGGTGCTGCAGGAGCGATGGGAGGGGGTGGCGGCCGAATAATGTCTCACTTACACGTGCTACCGAGACATTCTTCCGACACCGACACCCGCACTCGCCCTCACTCCCGGCCCGCACCCCAGCTCGTCAGTACCCCACCCCGTACCCCACCGGATACAGCACCTTCGCCGGATCGTCCGCCCTCTGCACCGGCACCGGCAGTCGGCCTCCCGGCCGCACCCTGCCCGCCAGCACCCGCGCCGCGGCCTGCATCTCGACGTCCGTCCAGGAGTACGCGGCCAGCTGCGCACGCGCACCCGATCCCGTCAGTTGGGCCACGTCATAGGGGTTCTGGATCGCCACCGTCACGACCGGGACGCCCGTCGCCGCCAGCTCCGTCACCAGCGTCCGCTGTGCGCTCGCCGCCGTGACGTTGCGGGTCGCGACGACCACCGCGTCCGCACCGGTCCGTGCCGCCGCCACCGCCTCGTCGATCTTCGCGCGCGACGGGGCCGAGCCGGTGGACAGGGCCGTCGCGGTGAAGCCGAGGCCGGTCAGGGCGGCGGCCAGCACCGTCGTCGGCGGGCCCGTGGTCCCGGACGGGGACGCCGGGTCGACCCCCACCACCAGCACGCGCCGGTGCCGCCGCTTCGACAGCGGCAGCAGTCCGCCCTCGTTCACCAGCAGGGTGGTCGTCGCGTCGGCGATCCGGTCGGCGGCGGACAGGTGGGGGCGGATGCCCACCGTCCGGTCGACGCCCCGGTGCGTGACGTACGGGTGGTCGAAGAGGCCGCGCCGCGCCTTGAGCCGGAGGATGCGCAGGATCGACTCGTCGAGGCGGGCCTCGGTCAGCTCGCCGCCCCTGACCGCTGCCAGGACCGCCCGCCACGCCACGTCCAGGTTCGGCGGGTTGAGGAGCTGGTCGCAGCCGGCCTTGAGGGCGAGCACGGGCACCCGGTCGTCGCCGTACTTCGTGCGTACGCCCTGCATGCCGAGCGAGTCCGTGACGACGACTCCCCGGTAGCCGAGTTCCTCGCGCAGGATGCCGGTGAGGATGGGACGGGAGAGGGTGGCCGGGTCCTCGGCGGGGTCGAGCGCAGGGACGACGATGTGGGCGGTCATGATCGAGTCGATGCCGGCGGCGATCGCGGCCCGGAAGGGCGGGGCGTCGAGCGTCGACCACTCCTCGCGGGTGTGGTCGATGTAGGGAAGCTGGTTGTGGCTGTCGTCCTTGGTGTCACCGTGGCCGGGGAAGTGTTTGGCGGCGGTGGCGATTCCGGATCCCTGGTAGCCCTTCACCTGTGCCGCGACCAGTGCGGCCACCGACTTCGGCACGGAGCCGAAGGAGCGGACACCGATGACGGGGTTGGCCGGGTCGACGTTGACGTCCGCGTCGGGGGCGTAGTTCTGCCGGATGCCCATGGCGAGCAGTTCCGCCCCGGCGATGCGGGCGGCCTCGCGGGCGTCCCGGGTGCCCCGGCGGAACGCGCCCGCCCCCAGGGCCATCGCACCGGGCAGCAGGGTGGCCGGCTTGCCGACGCGGGCGACGATGCCGTGTTCCTGGTCGGTGGATATCAGCAGGGGTATCCGGGGGCTCCGGCCGAGGCCCTCGCGCTGGATGCCGTTGGAGAGGTCGGCGATCTGGTGCGGATCGCGGGTGTTGTGCGCCCAGGCGAAGTAGATGATGCCGCCGACGTGGTACTTGGCGATCAGTCCGGCGGCGTCACGGACCCCGATCTCCCTCATGTTCGCGTCGATGTCCGCCTGGTCGGGGTCGGTCGCGGTGTGCCCGTACACCCGCATCACGAAGAGCTGGCCGACCTTCTCCTCCAGGGACATGGCGGAGATGATCCGTCTCAGCCGGTCGTCGGAGGGGGCGGGCCGGTCGGCCGCCACCGCCGGTGCAGCTCCGGTGACGGCCGCGGCCACCGCGGCGGCGCTCGCGGCGAGGAGGGTGCGGCGGGAGGGACTGGTGAGGTGTTCCGGCACGGTGACCCCTTCTTGAAGCCCTTGAAGGAAACTTCCAGCGGGGTCACACTTGCCCGAAAGTAAGTACCCGTCAATATCCGCGCGGAGGTGCGGAGTTGAGGTGAAGAGGAGGGAAGGCGGGGGTGCCCGCCACCGGCGCATTCGGAGGGGGGCGCACCGGTGGCGGGGCGTGCTGCTGGCCGCAGGCGGTTGGAGAGGGGAGTCAGCGAACGCAGCCAGCAGCGAGGGCCGACACCGCTCTGCGGAGACTCACCAGCAGTACGGCGGTTGGACGGGGCGGGGTGCGGCCGGGTTCCCTGGAATCCGTGGTTCCGAGGAAGTTCCCCGGAATTGGTGCGCAATCGTACGCAAGTGACGGGTGGGGCCTGATCCGGGACCGCACGGACCCGTACGGCGGAATTGCCCCGCAAGCCTGGCGCACACCCACCACTTCGGGTCACTCTAGGCAGAACCGCATGGCAGAACTGCATAAGCGCCGAAGTGCAAAGGTATCGGGGGATGCTGCATGCGCAGGACATTGGGGACCATTGCGACATCGGTACGGCAGGCCGCCCTGGCCCTGGCGGGGGCCGGGCTGCTGATCATGGGCCTGGCGGGCTGCCAGGGCGGCTTCGGCGGCGAGGATCCGGGAAAGGCGGCCGACAACCGGCTGCCCGCCGCCTCCTCCGGCTACGGCGCGGTCTTCCTCGACGTCCGCGAGTGCAGTTCGTACGGGAAGACCCCGCGCGAGGTCTCCTGCGCCAGCGAGCGCGCCGCCGCCCGCGTCACCGCCCGCTACAACGGGCAGGCGGGGAGCGGCCCCTCCTGCCCGGCCACCACCGACTTCGTCCTGCACATCTCGCAGTCCCGGCCCACGAGCGACGAGACCGGCGACGGCGTCGTCCCGCGCGGCTACGCCTGCATGCGCAACCTCACCGCCCCGCACCCCGGCGACCCGGGCGGTGGCGGCGGCCCGCACACGGTCGTCGGGGACTGTGTGTACGGGGCGGGCGGCGGCCAGGTGAAGGAGACCCCGTGCGACGGATCGGGCGACCGCGCCCCGGAGTTCAGGGTGGAGCGGGCGGTCACCGGGCGGACCCTGTGCCCGTCCACCACCCGGCTGTACGTACAGCTGGACGGCGGACGGCCAGTGGGCTGCGCCCGCCCGGTGTAGTCGTCAACGGGCGGACGGGAAAAGGGAGTTACGGGCGCAGCGCCTGCTCCCTGTTCACCTCGGCCTTGTCCAGCTTCGCGTCGTACGCCGTCAGCCGCTTCGCCTTCGCCGGGTCCGACTGGACGGCGGTGGAGGCCACGCCCGCCCACTTCAGGACCTGGGCGACGGCCGCCGCCTGCTGGTCCGCGGGGAGCCCGGAGATGCGCGCGCCGTGGTTGGCGCCCGGCACGGTGTACACGTGGTTGTCGTTGCGGGCGCCGCCCGCGGGGGCGAATCGCTCGGAGCCCCACGGGTCGTTCTGCCCGTACACGAACATCATCTGGCGGGCGTCGCTGCGCACCCAGCGGTCGACGTCGCGCATCGCGGCGCCGCCGTCCCACTTCATGGGGATGTCGCGGGGCACGTACACCCGCGACTGGAAGTACTCGGGGCCCCACTTCATCAGGCCCTTGAGGTGCGGGTACTTGTACTGGGGAGCGCCGAGCTGGGTGCCCGCCTGGAAGTAGTACGGGGTGTAGCCGGACAGGTCCTGGTCGCTGGAGGAGGAGAAGCCGGACTTCGCGTCGAGGTAGTTGAAGATCTGGTCGTCGGTGGCGGTCTTCGCCACCGGGACGTCGCCGCACTCCTTCTCGGAGCTGTACTGCCAGAAGCCCCAGACGAAGTCGAGGACCGTGTTCTCGAAGCCCTTCTCGACGCTGCCGATCGTCTTGAAGGTGGAGCCGTTCTTCGCGGCCAGCGCCTTCGCCTTGGCGAGCAGCGGTCCGCGGCGGACCAGGGCCTCGCGCTGGAGGTTGCTGAGGCGGTCGCGGCACTCCTTGGTGGAGACCGTGCGGAAGAAGCGGTCGTACGCCGAGTCCTCGTCGTTGCGGACGTCGTTGGGGGCGACGTACGCGACGACGCCGTCCATGTCGCGCGGGTGGAAGCGCTCGTAGTAGGTGGCGGTCATGCCGCCCTTCGAGCCGCCGGTCGACAGCCACTTCTTCGCGTAGATGGCCTTGAGGGCGGTGAAGATGCGGTGCTGGTCGTCGGCGGCCTGCTTGATGTTCAGCTTGGACCAGTCGGCGGGCGCGGGCCGGGACGGCGTGAAGTACCGGTACTCCAGGGAGACCTGGTTGCCGTCGACGAGCGCGGTCGGCTCGGAGCGGCCGGGGTTCGTGGTGAGGCCGTAGCCGCCGGTGTAGAAGACGGTCGGGCGGTTCACGTCCTTGTGCAGCAGGCTCAGACGCTGCTGGAAGGTGCCGCGCTCGGGGTGCCGGTGGTCGATCGGCTGGGTGTAGTTGAGGACGAAGTAGCGGTAGCCGGCGTACGGCTTCTCCTCTATCAGGCTCATGCCCGGTATCGCGAGGATGCGGTCCTTGATGTCGACGGCGGCGGCTTCGCCGGCGGGTATCGCCGACGCCCCCGGTATCGCCGGTATCGGCTCGGCTGCCGTCGCCGTCCCCACCGCCCCGCCGGTCGCGCCGACGGTGCCTATGAGCACCGCTCCCGCGAGAACTCCCCTGAACGTCTTGCGCATTCGCCACTCCCCTGTCGGCACACGGACAACAGAGGTCAACCTAATGATCCCCAATCCCTCTTGTCTGTAGAGGAATGGGAAAGGAAGCGAAGACTCCAAGAAGACGGGCCCGAGAATCCAACCGCTCGGTGCGGGAAGTCCAACCCCTCGGTGCAGGAAGCCCGGCAGCTCGGCGCGGAAGTCCCGCCGCTAGCAGAGGATCCAGCCGGAAGCCGTGCTCTTCCCGCCCACCGAACCCTCCACCCGCACGCACCGGTTGAGCGCGTACACCGTCACCGGCCCGGCATGGCGCGTGTACGTCCCCGAGTCGACGGCCGCCCTGCTGCCGCGCGCCTGGACGCTCACCCGCATCTTCTGCCGCACGCCGGCCCGCTTGGCGACGGTCTGGGCGCACACGTACTGGCGGCTCTTGTAGACCCGGACCTCGCCGGTCGCGAAGCCGTACGTCTTGACCCGCACCCCCGCGCAGGCGGCCGCCGCCGCGTCGGCGGATCCGACGGCCGGACCGCCGAGGGCCAGCAGGCCGGCCGTCATCGTCACCGCGAGCGCGCCGATCGCTCTCCGTCTCATCTGTCCCGTCGGACGCATGGCTGCCCCACCTCATCGAACACACTCGCCCCGTTTTCCACGGGATCGTATGCGCGTACGACGCTTCACGGCCATGAATCGGTTGCACCGTGCACTGAAGGGCACGGAAGGGCACGGGAGAACGGCCCCTCAGACCGATGCCGGCTCGTCCTCCCCCACGAAGGTGCGCCACAGCCGCGCGTACCTGCCGTCCAGCGCGAGCAGTTCGTCGTGGGTGCCGTCCTCGACCACCCGCCCGTGGTCCATGACCACGACCCGGTCGGCGCGGGCCGCTGTGGTCAGCCGGTGGGCGACGACCAGGGTCGTACGGCGGCCGGTGAGCCGGTCGGTGGCCTGGTTGACCTGGGCCTCGGTGGCCAGGTCGAGGGCGGCGGTCGCCTCGTCCAGCAACAGCACGTCCGGGTCGACCAGCTCGGCCCGCGCGAGCGCGATGAGCTGGCGCTGACCGGCGGAGAGGTTGCGGCCGCGCTCGGCGACCGCGTGCAGATAGCCGCCGTCCAGCGTCGCGATCATGTCGTGCGCGCCGACCGCGCGGGCCGCCGCCTCGACGGCCGCGTCCGTGGCGTCCGGCCGCCCGTAGGCGATCGCGTCACGGACCGTCCCCGCGAAGAGGTAGGCCTCCTGCGGCACGACACCGAGGCGGTGCCGGTACGCGGTCATGTCGAGGTCGCGCAGATCGGAGCCGTCGGCGGTGACCCGGCCGCTGGTCGGGTCGTAGAACCGCGCGACCAGCTTGACCAGGGTCGACTTCCCGGCCCCCGTCTCCCCCACGAAGGCAACCGTCTGACCCGCCGGTATGTGCAACGAGACCTCGGACAGGGCCTCTTCCTCCTCCCCGTACTGGAAGGAAACGCCCTCGAAGGCGATCTCGCCGCGCAGCGACAGCACGTCCTTGGGGGCGTCCGCACCGACCGTGGAGGTCGGCTCGCGCAGCAGCTCCTGGATCCGCTTCAGCGAGACGGTGGCCTGCTGGTACCCGTCGAAGACCTGCGAGAGCTGCTGGACGGGGGCGAAGAACAGGTCGATGTAGAGCAGGTACGCGACGAGCGCGCCCGCCGTCAGCGTCCCGGCCTCGATCCGCCCGGCGCCGACGATCATCACGGCGGCCGCGGCCACCGACGCCAGCAGCTGCACGAACGGGAAGTAGACCGAGATCAGCCACTGTCCCCGCACCCGCGCCTGCCGGTAGCTGCGGCTGTTCGCGGCGAACCGCTCCCGTCCCGCCTGCTCCCTGCCGAAGGCCTGCACGATGCGCAGCCCGGCCACGCTCTCCTGGAGGTCGGCGTTGACGGCGCCGACCCGGTCGCGCGCCAGCTCGTACGCCTGGACGCTCTTCTTGCGGAAGAAGTACGTGCCGACGACCAGCAGCGGCAGCGTCGCGAAGACGACCAGCGCCAGTTCCACGTCGATGACGACGAGCGCCACCATGACGCCCAGGAAGGTGACGACGGAGACGAAGGCGGTGACCAGACCCGTCTGGAGGAAGGTGGACAGCGCGTCCACGTCGGTCGTCATCCGGGTCATGATGCGCCCGGTCAACTCCCGCTCGTAGTAGTCGAGTCCGAGCCGCTGGAGCTGCGCGAAGATCTTCAGGCGCAGCGAGTACAGCACCCGCTCGCCGGTCCGTCCCGTCATCCGGGCCTCGCTGATCTGCGCGCCCCACTGCACGAGTACGGCGAGCAGCGCCAGCCCCGCCGCCGTCCACACCGCGCCGAGCGCGAGCTGCGTGACGCCTTCGTCGATCCCGTGCCGGATCAGCACCGGCAGCAGCAGCCCCATCCCCGCGTCGACGGCGACAAGACCCAGGCTGACCAGGAGCGGGAGGCCGAAGCCGCGCAGCAGCCTGCGCAGTCCGTACGAGTCCTCGGGGGCGACGGCCCGCGCCTCGTCGATGTCCGGTACGCCGTCGGCGGGCGGCAGGGCCTCGACCTGGGCCAGCAGCTCGGGGGTCGCGGGCATTCCGGGCGCGTGGTCGGTCACCGTCCTGGCCGGGTCGGTCTCGTCCCGTATCCACAGGTCGGGGGTGATGCCGCGCTCGGCGTCGAACTCGGCGTCCAGTTCCGCCTGTACGGACCTGTCGTCCTCCACCGGGACCTGCGGCGGGGTGTGTCCCGGCGATACGCCGCCCAGCTCGTCGGGGTCGGTGAGGAGACGGCGGTAGAGGGCGGAGCGCTGCTCCAGCTCCGCGTGCGTACCGATGTCGGCGAGGCGTCCGCCGTCGAGGACGGCGATGCGGTCGGCGAGGTTGAGGGTGGACCGGCGGTGTGCGATGAGCAGCGTCGTACGCCCCGCCATCACGCCCTTCAGCGCCTCGTGGATCTCGTGCTCGACCCGAGCGTCCACGGCCGAGGTGGCGTCGTCCAGGAGCAGCAGCCGGGGATCGGTGAGGATGGCGCGGGCCAGCGAAAGACGCTGGCGCTGCCCGCCCGACAGCGTCAGCCCCTGCTCTCCGACCTTGGTGTCATACCCGTTCGGCAGTTCTTCGATGAAGCGGTCGGCCTGGGCGGCGCGGGCGGCGGTGCGTATCTGCTCGTCGGTCGCGTCGGGGACGCCGTACGCGAGGTTGGCGCGGACGGTGTCGGAGAAGAGGAAGCTGTCCTCGGGCACCAGCCCGATCGCGGCCCGCAGCGAGGAGAGCGTCAGCTCCCGCACGTCGTGCCCGCCGACCAGCACCGCCCCGCGCGACACGTCGTAGAAGCGCGGCAGCAGCAGCGAAACGGTCGACTTGCCGCTCCCGGAAGACCCGACGACGGCGACGGTCTCGCCCTCCCTGATCTCCAGCGAGAACCCGTCGAGGACCGGCCGGTCCTCCTCGTACGCGAAGCCCACGCCGTCGAACTCGACGGTGGCCGGAGCGTCCGCCGGAAGCTCCTTGGTCCCGTCCTCGATCGACGGCTCGGTGTCGATGAGCTCAAGCACCCGCTCCACACCGGCCCGCGCCTGCTGCCCGACGGTCAGCACCATCGCGAGCATCCGCACGGGCCCGACGAGCTGCGCGAGATACGTCGAGAAGGCCACGAACGTACCCAGAGTGATCTGCCCGCGCGTCGCCAGCCACCCGCCGAGCGCCAGCATGGCGACCTGGCCCAGTGCCGGGACGGCCTGGAGGGCCGGCGTGTACCGGGAATTGAGCTTCACGGTCCGCAGCCGTCCCGCGAACAGCCGCCGCGACACCTCCCGCAGCTTCCCGGTCTCCTGCTCCTCCTGCCCGAACCCCTTGACGACCCTGACCCCGGAGACGGCACCGTCGACGACGCCGGCGACCGCGGCGGCCTGCCCCTGCGCGTACCAGGTGGCCGGGAAAAGACGCTTCTTGCTGAGCCGGGCGATGAACCACAGGGCGGGGGCGACGGCGAGCGCGACCAGCGTGAGGACCGGGGAGAGCCACGCCATGATCACGAGCGAGATCAGGAAGAGAAGCACGTTCCCGATGGTCATCGGGAGCATGAACAGCAAGCCCTGGATCAGCTGGAGGTCGCTGGTGGCACGACCGACGACCTGCCCGGTGGACAGCTCGTCCTGCCGCCGCCCGTCGAGCTTCGTGATCGTCCCGTACATCTCGGTCCGCAGGTCGTGCTGGACGTCGAGGGCGAGCTTGCCGCCGTAGTAGCGGCGTATGTAGGTGAGGCCGTAGACGACGACGGCCGCGGCTATCAGCAGCCCCGTCCACACGGCCAGGGACCGCGTCCCCCTGCCGATCACGTCATCGATGACGATCTTCGTGATCAGCGGTACGAGGGCCATGACGGCCATGCCGGCGAGGGAGGAGCCGAGGGCGAGCAGGACATTGGTGCGGTACCGCCAGGCGTAGCCGGTCAGCCGCCGCGCCCACCCCGGTTCTCGTACGACTTGCTGCTCTTGCCCTGCCACGTGGTGCCTCCCGGTCGATCCATGTCCCACCGGAAGGCACCAACGCCGCGAGCTGCGGATTTCATCCCGCTGCAATGTTCCGCGCGACGTTCACCCGGGTGAAAGGGGGCGCGAACGGGGCGTACTCAGCGTGTCGGGGCGGGCCCGGAAGGCATCGGCGGAATCACTTCCTGCGGAGCTGCGGGCGGCACGACGGCCGGCACGGGCGCCTCGAAGGTGCGCGCCTTGCCGCCCGCGGCCGGGTTGAGGTCGCGGTGCACGGCCCGCGACACGGCCTGCACCGTGTCCACGCCCTGCTGCATCGTCTTGTTGCCGTGGCTCAGCACGGTGATCGTGTAATCGTGCCCGAGGCCGGTGAAGGCGCCCAGCGAGTGCACCCGCCACCCCTGCGAGGCACGTGGCAGCCACCCGTTCTTGACCTGTACGCGGGCCTGGCCCGGGGCTCCGGCCGGGGTGCCCCAGCGCTGGGCGGGCACGACGCGGGCCATCCGGTCGAGGACGTAGGCGCGCGAGCTGTCCTTGAGGACGCTGTTGCGCAGGGTGATCAGCCCGAGGAGCTTGCTCTGCTCCGCGGCGTTGACCTGGGTGAGCCCCCAGTAGCCGGCCGCGCCCGGCTTGGTCGCGGGCATCCCGGCGGCCTTCAGGAACGCGTTGATCTTCGCCACCCCGAGCTGCTTCCACAGCGCGGACGTCGCGTCGTTGTCCGACTTGGTGATCATGGCGTCGACGAGGCCGCGCTCACGGGCGGAGAGAGCCCGGTCGGTCTTCTGCGCGTCCCGCATGAGGGTCGCGAGGACGGTGACCTTGACGATGCTGGCGGAGTCGAAGCTGTTCCAGGCGCGCAGCGAGCAGTACGTCCGGCTGGAGTGCTCGTACACGGCGACCGCGACGGTGCCGGGCCTCCCGCGCAGGGCGGCCGTGATGTCCCCCTGGAGCTTCTTCGCGAGCCCGGCCTTGTTCGAACTGCAGGTCACCGCGGGAGCGGCAGCGGTGGCGGGAGCGGCAGCGGCCACCGGGAGGAGGACTCCGGTGGCGAGTGCGACGGCGGTGAGGCCTCTCGGTATGCCCTGTATTCGGTTGGTGCGTACGACCATGTCCCCGTGTCCCTGTCCCCTGAAATCAGTGATGCGGAAGTGCTCTCAAGGCACTTCCGCATCAGATGACTCAGAAGAGGGGGAAAAGTTGTACGGGTCTTGTGTACGTGTTCGGTAACGGGCCTTGCCCGGGCGCCTCAGCCCTCGCCGAGGTGAGTGGGCGCGAACATGCGCGGGCGGGCCGGGAGGACGACCACCGAGGGTCCCGGCGCCTTGAGGGCCGCCGCCAGGTCGGCGGCCAGCGTCTCCGGTGTCGTACGGACCCCGGGCACGCCGAAGGACTCGGCGAGGGCGGCGAAGTCGGGGCGGGAGAGGTCCGTGCCCGTGGTGTCCGCGTACGCGTCGCTCATGTACTCACGGAGGATGCCGTAGCCGCCGTCGTCGACGATCAGCCAGGTCACCGGGAGGTCGTGCTGGCGGGCGGTGGCCAGCTCGGCGATCGAGTACATCGCGCCGCCGTCGCCGGAGACGGCGAGGACCGGGGTGTCGGGGTCGGCGACGGCCGCTCCCAGGGCCGCCGGGAAGGCGTATCCCAGTCCCCCGGCGCCCTGGGCCGAGTGCATGGTGTTGGGGCGGGCGGGGTCGAAGGCGGACCAGGCCCAGTAGGTCAGGATCGTCATGTCCCAGAAGCTGGGGGACGCGGCGGGCAGCGCTTCGCGAATCGAGGCGAGGAGCTGCTGCTCGGCGTCCAGCCCCTGGGCGGCGATGCGTGCGCGGACCCGGCCGAGCACCTCTCGTACCGCCTCGGCGGCACCCTCGTCAGCGCGCTCCTCGTCGATGGTCTCCAGGAGCGCGGTGAGCGCGAGGCGGGCGTCGGCGTGGATGCCGAGGGCCGGGTAATTGGACTCCAGCTTGCCGAGGTCGGCGTCGATCTGGACGATCCGGCCGCGCGGCGCGAACGTGCCGTAATTGCTGCTCAGCTCGCCGAGCCCGGAGCCGACGACGAGCAGGACGTCGGCCCCCTCCAGGAACTCCGTCGTGTGGCGGTCCTCCAGCCAGGACTGGAGGGAGAGCGGGTGGTGCCAGGGGAAGGCGCCCTTGCCGCCGAAGGTGGTGACGACGGGGGCGTTCAGCCGCTCGGCGAGCTGCTTGAGCTTCCCCGAGGCGTCGGAACGTACGACTCCGCCGCCCGCGACGATCACCGGCCGGGTGGCGTTCACCAGCAAGTGGGCTGCCACGGCGGTGAGTTCGGGGCGCGGGGCGAGGTCGTGCGGGGTGGCGTCCGGCGCGACCACGACCGGGATCTGCGTCTCCGCCTCCAGCACGTCCTGCGGGATCTCGACCCAGACCGGGCCGTGCGGGGCGGTCAGCGCGGACTCCCAGGCCGCCGCGATCGCGGACGGGATCTGGGACGGGGTGCGCGCGATGTGGACGGACTTCACGACGTCCCGGAACGACGCCTGCTGGTCGCGCAGCTCGTGGAGGTGGCCGTGCCGGCCGCCGCCCAGGCCGGCGGCCGGGACCTGGCTGGAGATCGCCAGGACGGGGGCGGAGGCGGCGGCGGCCTCCTGGAGGGCGGGGAGGGAGGTGAGGGCGCCGGGTCCGGTGGAGAGGAAGAGCGGGGCGGCCTCGCCGGTCGTCCGGCCGTAGCCGTCCGCTGCGAACCCGGCGTTGTTCTCGACGCGCAGGCCCACGTACGACAGCTTCGACCGCCGCAGCGCGTCGAAGAGGGCGAGGGCGTGCTGCCCCGGGAGCCCGAAGACGGTGGTCGCCCCGAGCCCCCGCAACGTCTCCACGACCAGGTCACCACCGGTACGCCCAACAGGCGGAGCAAGGGCGGCGGCGGCCTGGGCGGGGGTGGGCCGGAGGACGAGGTCGTGGTCGTGGGTCATGTGTCCAGCTTCGCGCAGTCGACGGGGAGGGGCGGTATCGGGCACGGGGCGCCCTTCGGGGGCGCGGGACCGTGCTGGATCTGCGGCTCCACCGCGCGGGCACGCCCACCGGCCCCGTCAGGCGCGCGGGGCTGTCCTGGACATGCGGCTCCGCCGCGCGGGCACGCCCAGCAGCCCCTTCAGGGGCGCGGGGAACTGCGCGATCAGCCACGACGCACCCGCACGGGACGCGGTCGTGGGGGGCGGGCGCGAGGGCACGCGGTCGCGGAGGGGCGTGCCGGGGTGGGGGGCCGCCCCCTTGCCCACCCGTCCCGCCCCCGGGGGGGCGGCCCCGCTGCCCAAGGAGGCTAGGGGGCTAAGGAGGCTAGGGGGCTAGGGGGCTAGGGGGCTAGGGGGCAGGCAGTTAGGGGCGCGGGGAACTGCGCGGCCAGCCACGACGCACCCGCACGCAGAAAACCCCGCCGGACGGGCACCCCGGGGGCATCACCCCGCCAGCGCCCAGCATGTCAGCCGCGTGTGGCGGCGATCTGGCGGGACATGATCGTCGTCAGCTCGTACGCCGTGTGCGAAGCCGCCACCGACGTGATCTCCGCGTGGTCGTACGCCGGCGCCACCTCGACCACGTCCGCCGACACCAGGTTGCAGGCCGAAAGCCCGCGGATGATCTCCAGGAGCTCGCGCGACGTGAGGCCCCCGGCCTCCGGCGTCCCCGTACCGGGCGCATGCGCCGGGTCCAGCACGTCGATGTCGATGGAGATGTACAGCGGCCGGTCCCCGATCCGCTGCCGCAGCTGGTCGGCGACCTCGTCCACACCGCGCCGCATGACGTCCGCCGACGTCACGATGCCGAAGCCCATCTTGGCGTCGTCGGTCAGGTCCTGCTTGCCGTACAGCGGGCCGCGCGTGCCCACGTGCGACAGCGCCTCGGTGTCGAGGATGCCCTCCTCGACGGCCCGCCGGAACGGCGTGCCGTGCGTGTACTCCGCCCCGAAGTACGTGTCCCAGGTGTCCAGGTGCGCGTCGAAGTGCAGCAGCGCCACCGGCCCGTGCTTCTTCGCCACCGACCGCAGCAGCGGCAGCGCGATGGTGTGGTCGCCGCCGAGCGTCATCATCCGCGCGCCCGACCCCAGCAGGTCGTCGGCGGCGGCCTCGATGGTGTCGACGGCCTCGTTGATGTTGAACGGGTTCGCCGCGATGTCACCGGCGTCGGCGACCTGAGCCAGCGCGAAGGGCGACGCGTCCTGCGCCGGGTTGTACGGCCGCAGCAGCCGCGACGCCTCACGGATCGCGTTGCCGCCGAAGCGCGCGCCCGGCCGGTAGGAGACACCCGTGTCGAAGGGCACGCCGACGACCGCGACGTCCGTACGCCCGCCGACCTCGTCCAGGCGGGGCAGCCTGGCGAACGTCGCCGGTCCGGCGTACCGGGGAATGCGGGACGAGTCGACGGGGCCGCGGGGCTCGGAAGAGGGAGTGTTCATGGCATCGAGCGTAGGCAGGACGACGGATTCCGCACATGTACGGATGCGATGAGGCGCGTCCGGGACTTGGACACGACGGACAGGTCCCGCCGATCCCCTCCCCCGGGGCCCGGCACCGGTGTGGTCCCTCCAACACCCCGTTCCTCTGGACACCCTCATAACTGGCCGGTAACTTTTACCAGGTATCTGAGCAAGCGCTTAGCCGAGCGCGCAGCCGAGCTCCACTCTCTCGCCGAAGGAGGCGTTCCCGTGCGCCGTACCGTATTCAACGAGGACCACGAGGCGTTCCGGGAGACCCTCCGGGCCTTCATCGAGGCCGAGGTCGTCCCCGTCTACGACGAGTGGTTCGCCGCGGGCCAGGCGCCGCGCGAGTTCTACTACAAGCTCGGCGAGCTGGGCGTCTTCGGCATCAACGTGCCCGAGGAGTTCGGCGGCGCGGGCCTGGAGTCGCACAAGTTCGAGGCCGTCCTGACCGAGGAGACCGCCCGCGCCGGCGTGAACTTCGGCGGTTCCGGCGTCCACGTCCTCCTGGGCCTCCCGTACATCAAGATGCTCGCCACCGACGAGCAGAAGAAGCGCTACCTGGAGAAGTTCGTCTCCGGCGAGGAGATGTGGGCGCTCGCCATGACCGAGCCGGGCACCGGCTCCGACGTCGCGGGCATGAAGACCACCGCGAAGCTCTCCGAGGACGGCACGCACTACGTCCTCAACGGCGCCAAGACCTTCATCACGGGCGGCGTGCACGCCGACCGCGTGATCGTCTGCGCCCGTACGTCCGCCCCGCGCGAGGACGACCGCCGCTACGGCATCTCCCTCTTCGCCGTGGACACCAAGCTGGAGGGCTACTCGGTCGGCCGCAAGCTCGACAAGCTCGGCCTGCGCACCTCCGACACCGCCGAGCTCGCCTTCGTCGACGTGAAGGTCCCGGTCGAGGACCTGCTCGGCGAGGAGAACAAGGGCTTCGGCTACCTCGGCCACAACCTCGCCTCCGAGCGCTGGGGCATCGCCTTCGGCGCGTACGCCCAGGCGAAGGCCGCGATCCGCTTCACCAAGCAGTACGTCCAGGACCGCACGGTCTTCGGCAAGCCGGTCGCCGCGTTCCAGAACACCAAGTTCGAGCTGGCCGCCTGCCAGGCCGAGGTGGACGCCGCCGAGGCGGTCGTCGACCGCGCCACGGAGGCCCTGGACGCGGGCGAGCTGACGGCGGCCGAGGCGGCCTCCGCGAAGCTGTTCTGCACCGAGGTCGCGCACCGCGTGATCGACAAGTGCCTCCAGCTGCACGGCGGTTACGGCTTCATGAACGAGTACCCGATCGCCCGCCTGTACGCGGACAACCGCGTGAACCGCATCTACGGCGGCACCAGCGAGGTCATGAAGATGATCATCGCCAAGGACATGGGCCTGTAAGCAGCAACAGCTGCTACAACTCCCCCCATGCTGCACTCATTTCCCGGGGGACGACCCCCGCACCCCCGAGGGGCACTTGAGTCCCTGCTCGATCTGCTCGACCTTGAGCGGATCGAGCAGGACATCTTCCGGGGCGTGAGCCGCTCGGCCATCGTCCCCCGCGTCTTCGGCGGCCAGGTCGCCGCACAGGCCCTGGTCGCCGCCGGGCGCACGGTCCCGGACGACCGCCTCACCCACTCCCTGCACGCGTACTTCCTGCGTGCGGGCGACCCGTCCGCCCCGATCGTCTACACGGTCGACCGGATCCGCGACGGGCGTTCCTTCACCACGCGCCGGGTCGTCGCCGTCCAGCACGGCCAGCCGATCTTCCACCTCTCGGCGTCGTTCCAGACGTACGAGGAGGGCATGGAGCACCAGTCCCCCATGCCCGCCTCCCCCGCGCCGGAGTCCCTCCCCACCGCCGCCGAGTCCCTCCCCCACTACGCGGACCGCTTCGTCGACCCGGGCACGGTCGACCGCCTCCTCGAAGCCCGCGCCGCGATCGACCTGCGCTATGTGGACTCGCCCCCGTACGCCACGGTCGGCGAGCCCCGCGAACCGCGCTCGCAGGTCTGGTTCCGTACGAACGGCAAACTCGCCGACGACCACCTCCTGCACGTCTGCCTCGCCACGTACGTCTCCGACATGACGCTCCTCGACTCGGTCCTCCTGGCGCACGGCCGGGGCGGCTGGGCGACGGGCGACGTGGTCGGGGCGTCGCTCGACCACGCGATGTGGTTCCACCGCCCCTTCCGCGCGGACGAGTGGCTCCTCTACGACCAGGAGTCGCCGTCGGCATCGGGCGGCCGGGGCCTGGGCCAGGCCCGCATCTACACGCAGGACGGCAGCCTGGCGATCACCGTCATCCAGGAGGGCGTGGTTCGCGTCCCACGCTGATCGGGCATACCGTCCGAAACATGGCGGAGGACAACACAACGGACAGCAGCCCGGAAACCGGCAGGGGCGGCGAAAGCACCTTCACGGTCGTCGTCGCGGCGGCCGCCAACCTCGGTATCGCCGTCGCGAAGGCGGTCGCGGGCGCGATCAGCGGCTCCAGCGCGATGCTGTCGGAGGCGGCCCACTCGGTGGCCGACACGGTCACCGAACTCCTCCTCCTGACCGCCCTCAAGCGCAGCGGGAAACCGGCCGACGCCAAGCACCCCCTGGGCTACGGCCCGGAACGCTACCTCTGGGCCCTGCTGGCCTCCGTCGCCACCTTCGTCGGCGGCGCCGTCTTCTCGATCTACGACGGAATCCACACCCTCACCCACGGCGAGGAGCTCGGCGACCCCCTCGTCTCCTACCTCGTCCTCGCCGTCGCCTTCCTCCTGGAGGGCTACTCGCTCCGTACCGGCGTCAAGCAGATCCGCGCCGAGGCCGCCCGCCTGGGCGCCACCACCGGCCGCTATTTCCGCCAGACCCCGGACACGGCGGTCAAGGCCGTCGTCATGGAGGACTCGGCGGCCCTGGCCGGCCTCCTCCTGGCGGCAGCCGGTCTGTTCCTGGGCCGGCTCACCGGCTCGGGCGTGTGGGACGGCCTCGCGTCCGTCCTGATCGGACTGCTCCTGGTGTACGTGGCCTGGGTCCTGGGCCGCAGCAACGCCCAGCTCCTGATCGGCCGGGCACTGCCGCCGGAGATGCGCGAGGGGGTCCGCGAGGAGCTCCTCTCCGTCCCGCACATCGAGGACGTGATCGAACTGACCACCCTGATCCAGGGCCCGTCCGAACTCCTCGTCGCCGCGAAGATCGACTTCCGCGACGTCTCGTCGGCGGCCGAGATCGAGTGGGCCTGCGAGGAGGCCGAGCAGCAGCTGCGCGAGCGCTACCCGGCGGTCGCCCGCGTCTACCTCGACCCCACCCCGCGCCGTGGCCGGGGGCCCGGTCAGAGCAACCCGGCCGCATCCAGCAAGTAGTCCGTCATCGGCTCGTAGAAGAACGGGTCGACGACGTGGTCGTCCAGCGGAATGGTCACGGCCATGACCCCCTCCGCCTCGCCCAGGAAGAGCGCCGGGTCGTTGCAGTCCGCGTACCCAATCGAATCGACCCCCCGCTGCCCGGCGCACCCCGCCCACCCGTGGTCGGCAAAGACGAGGTCCGGCAGCGGCTCCCCGCCCCTCTCCAGCCCGTCCAGAATCGCCGTCATCGGCGCGGGCGAGTGCGTGTGCCACAGACTCGCCCCCCGCTCGAAGACCGCGACGTCGGCGAACTGCACGACATAACCCTCATCAGCGGTCAGCCCACCAGGAATCCGTACGACATCACACCCGGCGTCGCGCAGGGCTCTCGCGGTCGCCCCGTGCACATTGAGCAGCGCCCCCGGGTGCCCGGTGGCGAACAGCACCCGCTGCTTGTCGGCGGCGGCCTTGCGCAGCCGCGCGGCGGCCCGGTCCAGGGCGTCGACGGTCAGCTCGGGGTCGATGGTGTCCTGCCCGTGCCGGTGCTCGGGGTCGTCGCTGACTCCGCACCGCTCCGCCATGACGGCGAGCACGTCCTGCTCGTCGGTCCACCGGTCGCCGAGCTCGATGCCGAGCCAGTAGTGCCGGTCGCCGTTGGCGAGCTTGCGGTAGTGGGAGAGGTTGTTGTCGCGCGGGGTGGCGACGTCTCCTGCGATGCGGGTGCTTACGAGGTGGTCGACGAGAGCGCCACGGCTGAGTATCGGCATGGGGTCCATTCTGCCGGGCGTGTTCGCGGATGCACGGGGGGTTCCGGCGGGTGGACGTACTGCCGATCCGGGGCGGTCGGGGGCGGTCCGGGGCAGTCCCGGCCCGGACCGTGCGTGGATTCGAGCCATCATCGCTCGGATCCACGCACGGTCCCGGTGCGCACACCCCTCAGCCGTCGGCCAACGCCCCGAACGCCCCGTGCGCCAGCCTCCGCAGCAACGCCTCCGTGGCCCCCCGCCCCGGCAGCCCCGACCCCAGGTGCGGGGTCGAGTTGAGCAGGCCGAAGACGGCGTGGACGGCCGCGCGGGCCTCCGACTCCGGGGTGGCGGGGTGCAGGTCCCGTACCGTCGTGACCCACAACTCGACGTACTGGCGCTGGAGTTGGCGCACCTTGCGGCGGTCGGCGTCGCGCAGCCGGTCGAGTTCCCGGTCGTGCAGGGTGATCAGCGGGCGGTCGTCGAGGGCGAAGTCGATGTGGCCGTCGACCAGGGCGGCCAGCAGCACCTCCGCATCCTCGGGGGCCGCGGCGACACGGGCCCGCCCGCCCTCCAGCAGCCGTTCGCTGATGCCGACGAGCAGCTCCGCCAGCATCGCGTCCTTGCCCGCGAAGTGCCGGTAGAGGCCGGGGCCGCTGATGCCGACCGCCGCGCCTATCTCGTCGACGCCGACCCCGTGGAAGCCGCGCTCGGCGAAGAGGCGGGCGGCCTCCCTGAGGATCTGCTCGCGGCGGGTGGGGGCCGCGACCCGGGACGTTCCGCCGGGGGCGGCTTGAGTGCTCATGCGAGCATTCTAGACCGGCGGGTTAGCGATCGTTAACCTGATGCCCGATCGGCGTCCGGACGGGCCCGGCGCGGGCTGCCCGCGAGGGTGACCACGCGCAGCAGCCATTCCACCGGACCGTGCCCAAAGCGCCGCATCAGGGGGCCGCTGACCGCGAGCTGGAGCGCGTAGAGGAGCAGTGCGAGCAGGACCGGGACCGCGATGCCCAGCCTGCCGTACAGACCGAGCCCGTAACCGGTGAAGACCAGGGCCATGACGAGGGACTGGGTGAGGTAGTTCGTCAGGGACATCCGGCCGGCGGGGGCGAGGAGCGCTGCCGCGCGGCGGCCGGGGCGGGTGCGGAAGAAGAGCAGCATCCCGGCGAGGTACGCGGCCGTCAGCGCCGGGGCCGTGATCATGCCCAGCACCCCGCCGAGGGTGCTCCACCGCTCCGGGAGCGGGCCGACCTCCATGCTCGCGGCGAGCGCGGCGGCCGGGACGCCGACGGCGAGTCCGATCCGTACGGTACGGAGCAGCTTCGCCGGGTCCGTACGGTCGAACCACCCGGTGCGTCCGGCCGCGAGTCCGAAGAGGAACGCGGGCACCACCGTGCCCGCGGCGACCACCGTCCCGAACAGGTACAGCGGCAGCTGGTCGAGGTTCGTGGCGACGACGTCGGCGAAGGAGCCTCGGTAGCCGGCGGTCAGCGCGGCGGACTCGGCGTTCGCCTCAGCGACCTCGCCCGGCGTCGGCGCGAACAGCACCGACAGCAGGGCGATGAGCAGCAGCAGCCCGCTGAACACGCCCCAGATCCAGTACGCGGCGCGGCGTGCGGTGCCCGGTGCGGCGTTGCGGGCGGCGAGCAGGATCAGGCCGAGGACGGCGTACGACATGAGGATGTCGCCGGTGTAGAGGAACACGGCGTGCAGCAGCCCGAGCGCGAACAGACCGGCCGCCCGGCGCACGGTGCGCGGGCCGACCCTGGCACCCGCGCGCTCGGCGGAGGCCATCTGGACCGTGAAGCTGTAGCCGAAGAGGAACGAGAAGAGCAGGTAGAACTTCCCCTGCGCGAGGAACGCCACGAGCCAGCCCACGACGGAATCGGCCGCCGTACCGCCGGTCCCGGCTCCGGCGCCGCCCGCCCCGCCACCGCCGGACACCGCACCGACCCCGCCACCACCGCCACCACCGGTCAGGCCGTACGTACCGGCCATGACGAGCACGTTGACGAGCAGGATGCCGAGCAGCGCGAACCCGCGCAGCGCATCGACCTCGGCGATGCGCCGGGGAGCAGGAAGCGCGGGGAGGGGCACACGGGCCCGGGGGTGCGGGGGCCAGGGGTGCGGAGGTCCGGGATACGGAGGCCCGAGGTGCGGGGGCCCAGGGTGCGGGGGCCCGGGATACGGAGGCCCAGGGCGCGGCGGCCCAAGGTGCGCGGGCCCAGGATGCGGAGGCCCGAGGCGCGGGGGCCCGGGATGCGCGGGCCCAGGGTGCGGGGGCTCGGGATGCGGAGGCCCGGAATGCGCGGGCCCCGGATGCGGAGGTCCGGAATGCGGACCTGGCGGGCCGTATCCGTGCCCGTATCCGTGCCCGTATCCACCCCCGGCGCCGCCCCCGTCCCCGTGCCCGTGCCCGTCCCCGCGTCCGGGCCCACGTATCCCCGTCAGATCTTCCGCGCTCATCCCGGGATGATCGCCGATCCACCCCACCCCGCCCAAACCCCGACCAGAGCCCCGGCCAGGGCCCTGGCCAGACCCCGGCCAGGCCCCGACCGAACCCGGCCGACCCTCCACAACTCCCCTTTCCCGCCCGGCGTCCGCCCTGGACAGCGCCGTTAGCGCTCGTTAACCTCAGGAGTGCGTTAACGGTCACTAACCTCGCGCGGCACGGCACCCCGCACCCCGCGCGGCAGCATGCACGCACCTCCGGCGGGCAAGGGAGCTCGACAGAATGCAGCAAGCACCGGTGCTGAACAGCACCGCGGATCCGTCGTCCGAGGCCTGGCAGGCCAACGAGGCCGCCCACCGGAAGCTCGCGGACGACCTCCGCGCCCGGCTCGCCACCGCCCGGCTCGGCGGCGGCGAGAAGTCCCACGCCCGGCACGTCGCGCGCGGAAAGCTGCTGCCCAGGGACCGGGTGGACACCCTCCTCGACCCGGGCTCGCCCTTCCTGGAGCTGGCCCCGCTCGCCGCGAACGGGATGTACGGCGACGCGGCCCCCGCCGCCGGTGTGATCGCCGGTATCGGCCGGGTCAGCGGCCGAGAGTGCGTGATCGTCGCCAACGACGCGACCGTCAAGGGCGGCACGTACTACCCGATGACCGTGAAGAAGCACCTCAGGGCGCAGGAGGTGGCCCTGGAGAACCGCCTCCCGTGCCTCTACCTCGTCGACTCCGGCGGCGCCTTCCTGCCCATGCAGGACGAGGTGTTCCCGGACCGCGAGCACTTCGGGCGGATCTTCTACAACCAGGCGCGGATGTCGGGCGCCGGGATTCCGCAGATCGCGGCCGTCCTCGGCTCCTGCACGGCGGGCGGGGCGTACGTACCCGCGATGAGCGACGAGGCCGTCATCGTCCGCAACCAGGGCACGATCTTCCTCGGCGGCCCGCCGCTCGTGAAGGCGGCCACCGGCGAGGTCGTCACCGCCGAGGAGCTGGGCGGCGGCGAGGTCCACTCCCGTACGTCCGGGGTCACCGACCACCTCGCCGAGGACGACGCGCACGCGCTGCGGATCGTACGGAACATCGTCGCGACCCTCCCCGAGCGCGGCCGACTCCCCTGGTCCGTGAGCCCCGTCGAGGAGCCGAAGGTCGATCCCGCCGGGCTGTACGGGGCGGTGCCCGTCGACTCCCGCACCCCCTACGACGTGCGCGAAGTGATCGCGCGGGTCGTCGACGGCTCCCGCTTCCAGGAGTTCAAGTCGGAGTACGGGCAGACGCTGATCACCGGCTTCGCCCGCATCCACGGCCACCCGGTCGGCATCGTCGCCAACAACGGCATCCTGTTCTCCGAGTCCGCCCAGAAGGGCGCGCACTTCATCGAGCTGTGCGACCAGCGCGGCATCCCGCTCGTCTTCCTGCAGAACATCTCCGGCTTCATGGTCGGAAGGGACTACGAGGCCGGGGGCATCGCCAAGCACGGCGCGAAGATGGTCACGGCGGTGGCCTGCACGCGCGTGCCGAAGCTGACCGTGGTCGTCGGCGGTTCGTACGGCGCGGGCAACTACTCGATGTGCGGCCGCGCCTACTCCCCCCGCTTCCTCTGGATGTGGCCCAACGCGAAGATCTCCGTCATGGGCGGCGAACAGGCCGCGTCCGTGCTGGCCACGGTCAAGCGCGACCAGCTGGAGGGCCGGGGCGAGGAGTGGCCCGCGGAGGCGGAGGAGTCCTTCAAGGACCCGATCCGCACCCAGTACGAGCAGCAGGGCAACGCCTACTACGCGTCCGCCCGCCTCTGGGACGACGGCGTCATCGACCCCCTCGAAACCCGCCAGGTGCTGGGACTCGCCCTGACCGCCTGCGCCAACGCCCCGCTCGCCGACCCCGCCTTCGGCGTCTTCCGGATGTGAGACGACTCATGACGACTGTGATGACTTCGCTTTTTGACACGGTGCTGGTCGCGAACCGCGGTGAGATCGCGGTCCGCGTCATCCGCACCCTGCGCGAGCTGGGCATCCGCTCGGTGGCCGTCTTCAGCGACGCCGACGCGGACGCCCGGCACGTGCGCGAGGCGGACACGGCGGTACGGATCGGCCCGCCGGCCGCGTCCGAAAGCTATCTGCGCATCGACCGGCTGGTGGAGGCGGCGGTGCGCTCGGGCGCGCAGGCGATCCACCCGGGGTACGGATTCCTCGCGGAGAACGCGGAGTTCGCGGCCGCGTGCGACTCCGCGGGACTGGTCTTCATCGGCCCTCCGGCATCGGCCATCTCCCTCATGGGCGACAAGATCCGCGCGAAGGAGACGGTGAAGGCGGCGGGCGTACCGGTCGTCCCCGGCTCATCGGGCTCCGGCCTGACGGACGCCCAACTCGCCTCCGCCGCACGCGAGATCGGCATGCCGGTCCTCCTCAAGCCGTCGGCGGGCGGCGGCGGCAAGGGCATGCGCCTGGTCCGGGACGAAGCCCTGCTGGCCGACGAAATCGCGGCCGCGCGGCGCGAGGCCCGCTCCTCCTTCGGCGACGACACGCTGCTGGTGGAGCGGTGGATCGACCGCCCCCGGCACATCGAGATCCAGGTCCTGGCCGACGGCCACGGCAACGTCGTCCACCTCGGCGAGCGCGAGTGCTCGCTCCAGCGCCGCCACCAGAAGATCATCGAGGAGGCCCCTTCCGTCCTCCTCGACGAGGCCACCCGTACGGCCATGGGCGAGGCGGCGGTCCAGGCGGCCCGCTCCTGCGGGTACTCGGGTGCGGGCACGGTCGAGTTCATCGTCCCCGGCGACGACCCGTCCTCGTACTTCTTCATGGAGATGAACACCCGCCTCCAGGTGGAGCACCCGGTCACCGAGCTGATCACCGGCATCGACCTGGTGGAGTGGCAGCTCCGGGTCGCGTCGGGCACCGAACTCCCCTTCGCCCAGGCCGACATCACCCTCACCGGCCACGCCGTCGAGGCCCGCATCTGCGCGGAGACCGTGTCTGTAAAAGCGGGCGCGCGCGGCTTCCTCCCCTCCGGCGGCACGATCGTCGCGCTGCACGAACCGCAGGGCAACGGTGTCCGTACGGACTCGGGGCTCTCGGTCGGCACGGAGATCGGCAGCCTGTACGACCCGATGCTGTCGAAGGTCATCGCGTACGGTCCCGACCGCCCCACCGCTCTGCGCAGACTGCGCGCGGCACTGGCGGACACGGTGACCCTCGGCGTCCAGACGAACGCGGGCTTCCTGCGCAGGCTCCTCGCCCACCCGGACGTGGTGGCGGGGAACCTCGACACCGGGCTGGTGGAGCGGGAGGCGGAGTCGCTGATCGCCGACACCGTCCCGCCGGAGGTGTACGCGGCGGCGGGACTGCTGGCACAGGCGGAGCTGGAGCGCCGCCCGGCCGACGGCTGGACCGACCCCTTCGACGCCCCGTCGGGGTGGCGCCTGGGCGGCACACCCGCCTGGACGGCACACCACTTCAAGGCGCCGGGCCAGGAGCCGGTGGCGGTACGGGTGCGGGGGCACGCGGGAACCGCGGACGTTCAGGTCGAGGACGGGGAGAACCTCCGCGCCCGGCTCGCCCCCGGCGGCGCGGCTCCCTCGCCCCGGGCCGCCCAAGCCACGGCCACGGTCCCGGCCCTGGTCCCGGCCCCGGCCCGCCTCACCGTCGAAGTGCACGGCCTCACCCACACCTTCACCCACGCCTCCTCGCCGGACGGCGACTGGCTCGGCCGGGACGGCGACGCCTGGCACCTCCAGGCCCACGACCCCGTCGCCGCCACCCTCACCGGCACCGCCCACTCCGGCGCGGACGCCCTCACCGCCCCGATGCCCGGCACCGTCACCGTCGTCAAGGTGGCCGTCGGCGACCGGGTGAGCGCGGGGCAGAGCCTCCTCGTCGTCGAGGCCATGAAGATGGAGCACGTCATCTCCACCCCGCACTCCGGCACCGTCACCGAACTGGACGTCAAGGCAGGGGCCACCGTCGCCATGGACCAGGTCCTGGCCGTGGTCGCCCCCGACGCCGTCGCCCCCGATGCCGTCGCCCCCGACGAGGAGGACGCCGCATGACGCTCCCCATGGTCGTCAAGGACCCCCGACTCCCCGCCCGCGTAAGGATCTACGAGGTCGGCGCCCGCGACGGCCTGCAGAACGAGAAGGCCACCGTCCGCACCGAGGTGAAGGCGGAGTTCATCCACCGCCTCGCCTCGGCCGGCCTGCGCACCGTCGAGGCCACCAGCTTCGTCCACCCCAAGTGGGTCCCCCAACTCGCCGACGCGGAAGCCCTGTTCCCACAGCTCCAGGACCTGGCGGAGGCAGTACGGCTGCCCGTCCTGGTGCCCAACGAGAAGGGCCTGGACCGCGCCCTCGCCCTCGGCGCCCGGGACGTGGCCGTCTTCGCCAGTGCCACCGAGTCCTTCGCCAGGGCCAACCTCAACCGCACGGTCGACGAGGCCCTCGCCATGTTCGAGCCGGTGGTCACCCGCGCCCGCGCCGCGGGGGCGCACGTCCGCGGCTACCTGTCGATGTGCTTCGGCGATCCCTGGGAAGGGGCGGTCCCGGCCGCCCAGGTCACCCGGGTCTGCCGCCGCCTCGTCGACATGGGCTGCGACGAGCTCTCCCTCGGCGACACGATCGGCGTGGCCACCCCCGGCCAAGTCGCCGCGCTGCTGCGCGACTTGAACGACGCCGGCATTCCCACGGACCGCCTCGGTGTGCACTTCCACGACACCTACGGCCAGGCCCTCTCCAACACCCTGACCGCACTCCGGCACGGCGTCACGACCGTCGACGCCTCCGCGGGCGGCCTCGGCGGCTGCCCGTACGCGAAGTCCGCCACCGGAAACCTCGCCACCGAGGACCTCGTGTGGATGCTCGACGGCCTCGGCATCGACACCGGGGTCGACCTCACCCGCCTCACCGCCACCAGCGTGTGGATGGCGGAGCAGCTGGGCAGGCCCAGCCCGTCCCGTACCGTACGCGCCCTCTCCCACCAGGAGCAGTGACACAGATGGACCACCGTCTCACCCCCGAGCACGAGGAACTCCGGCGCACCGTCGAGGAGTTCGCGCACGACGTCGTCGCCCCGAAGATCGGCGACCTGTACGAACGGCACGAGTTCCCGTACGAGATCGTCCGCGAGATGGGCCGCATGGGCCTGTTCGGCCTGCCCATTCCGGAGGAGTACGGCGGCATGGGCGGCGACTACCTCGCCCTGGGCATCGCCCTGGAGGAGCTGGCCCGCGTCGACTCGTCCGTCGCGATCACCCTCGAAGCGGGCGTCTCGCTCGGCGCGATGCCGATCTTCCGGTTCGGTACGGAGGAGCAGAAGCGGGAGTGGCTGCCGAGGCTCTGCGCGGGCGAGGCGCTCGGCGCGTTCGGCCTGACCGAGCCGGACGGCGGCTCGGACGCGGGCGGCACGCGTACGACGGCCGTCAGGGACGAGGCGACCGGCGAGTGGGTGATCAACGGCTCCAAGTGCTTCATCACCAACTCCGGCACCGACATCACGGCCCTGGTCACCGTCACCGCGGTCACCGGCCGCAAGCCGGACGGCAAGCCGCTGATCTCCTCGATCATCGTCCCGTCCGGCACCCCCGGCTTCACGGTCGCCGCCCCGTACTCGAAGGTCGGCTGGAACTCCTCCGACACCCGCGAGCTGTCCTTCTCCGACGTACGTGTCCCGGCCGCGAACCTGCTCGGCGAGGAGGGCCGCGGCTACGCCCAGTTCCTGCGGATCCTCGACGAGGGCCGCGTCGCGATCTCCGCGCTCGCGACCGGCCTCGCACAGGGCTGTGTCGACGAGTCGCTGAAGTACGCGCGCGAGCGGCACGCCTTCGGGAAGGCGATCGGCGAGAACCAGGCGATCCAGTTCAAGATCGCCGACATGGAGATGCGGGCCCACATGGCGCGGGTCGGCTGGTACGACGCCGCGTCCCGGCTGGTGGCCGGCGAGCCCTTCAAGAAGCAGGCCGCCATCGCCAAGCTGTACTCGTCCACCGTCGCCGTCGACAACGCCCGCGAGGCAACCCAGATCCACGGCGGGTACGGCTTCATGAACGAGTACCCGGTGGCCCGCATGTGGCGCGACTCCAAGATCCTGGAGATCGGCGAGGGCACCAGCGAGGTGCAGCGCATGCTGATCGCCCGGGAGCTGGGCATGCAGGCCTGACCCGCAGGTCCGGTACGGAGACACACATCAGCGTTCGTACGGG
This sequence comes from Streptomyces sp. NPDC021093, assembly GCF_044333135.1. Taxonomy (NCBI): domain Bacteria; kingdom Bacillati; phylum Actinomycetota; class Actinomycetes; order Kitasatosporales; family Streptomycetaceae; genus Streptomyces; species Streptomyces sp. NPDC021093. Next base: position 564,061 of record NZ_JBIRQJ010000006.1, read on the forward strand.
CGGAAACCGGACACCATCTTCAGGCCAACAGAAGGTTAGGCTAACCTTCCCACGAACCTCTGGTTCCGGCCCTGGCTCCGCACTCCGCCCGTACGAAAGCAGACCTCCCATGTCCTACCGGTCCCGCCTCTCCCGTCCCACCCGCCGAGGCATCCTCGCCGCCGGCGGTGCGCTCGGCATCGGCGCCGCACTGGCCGCGTGCGGCGGCGAGAAGGCTGCCGGCAGCAAGACGGAGGAGGCGGGCACCGGGAAGTCCGGTCCCTGGTCCTTCACCGACGACCGCGGCAAGAAGACCGAGACGAAGTCCTTCCCGAAGAACATCGTCGCCTTCACCGGCACGGCCGCCGCGCTCCACGACTACGGCATCGAGGTCAAGGGCGTCTTCGGCCCGACCAAGGGCAAGGACGGCAAGCCCGACGTCCAGGCCGGCGACATGGACATCTCGAAGCTGGAGATCATCGGCAACGTCTACGGCGAGTTCGACGTCGAGAAGTACGCCAAGCTGGTCCCCGAGCTGCTGATCACCGACATGTGGCAGAAGGACATCCTCTGGTACGTGCCGGAGCAGTCCGCCAAGAAGATCGCCTCGCTCGCCCCGCAGGTCGCCCTGTGGGCCGCCGAGACCAACATGGAGAAGGCCCTGGCGCGCCGCGCCGGTCTGGCCGCCTCCCTCGGCGCCGACCTCAAGGCGAAGAAGACCGTCGACGCCAAGGCCCGCTTCGAGAAGGCCTCGGCCCGGCTGCGCGCCGCGGCGAAGGCCCACCCCGACATCAAGGTCATGATCGGCTCCGCCTCGGCCGAGCTGTTCTACGTCTCGCTCGCGAAGATGAGCGCCGACACGCTCTACTTCCAGGAGCTTGGCGTGAAGTTCATCGAGCCGAAGGTCGACGCACAGGGCTTCTTCGAGGGCCTGAGCTGGGAGAACGTCGGCAAGTACCAGGCCGACGTGATCATGATGGACAACCGCTCGGCGGTGCTCCAGCCCAAGGACATCGCGAACAAGCCGACCTGGGCGCAGCTGGCCGCGGTCAAGGCCGGCCAGGTGATCCCGCGCGTCACGGAGCCGATCTACTCCTACGCCAAGTGCGCACCGATCCTGGAGGACCTCGCGAAGGCGATCGAAAACGCGAAGAAGGTCGCCTGACGGTTTGATGGGGGGTGGGGCGCCGACTGCGGCGCGCGTGCGATCCGTGCGGGTGCATCGTGGCTGGCCGCCGGACCGGTGGTCGTCGTGCGGGTACGTCGTGGCTGGTCGCGCAGTTCCCCGCGCCCCTAAATGCCTGCCCCCTAGCCCCCGGCCCCCCTTAGCCCCTAGCCCTCTTGGGCAGCGGGGCCGCCCCCCGGGGGCGGGACGGGTGGGCAAGGGGGCGGCCCCCGCGCGAGCCCCACCCTCCCGACCGCACGCTCCGAGACTGCCCCGCTCCCCGAGACCGCACCCCTGCAGGAGGCCGCCCATGTCCGACCAGACGCCGCTCCCGTACCGCCTCTTCCACCTGACCGTGCTGCGCACCGAGCGCCTCAGCCCCTCCCTGCAGCGCGTCACCTTCGGCGGGTACGGCGACGAGGACCTGGCCGGTTTCGTCTCCGGCGGCCGGGACCAGTCGCTCTCGGTCTTCCTGCCGCACCCCGGCCAGGACACCCCGGTGCTGCCGCCGGAGACGGACCCCGACTGGTTCGCCTCGTACCGGACGATGCCCGACGGGACGCGCGCGGTCATGCGCTCGTACACCGTCCGCGCCCAGCGCACGGACCCGGCGTCCGAGATCGACATCGACTTCGCGCTGCACCCCGACGGCGGCCCCGCCTGCCGCTGGGCGGAGCAGGCGGCCCCCGGCCACCGGGTCGCCGTCCTGGGCCCGACCGTCGCCGACAGCACCGGCGTCCGCTTCCGGCCCGCCGACGACACCGGTCACGTGGTGATCTGGGCCGACGAGACCGCGCTGCCCGCCGTCTCCGCAGCCCTGGAGTGGCTGCCCGCCGGGACTCCCGTCAGGGCGTGGATCACGGTCCCGCACCGGGGCGACGCCCTGGAGCTGAAGACCGCGGCCGACGCCGAGATCACCTATCTCGTACGGGACGACGACGCACCCGCCCCCGTCGAGGCGATCGCCGCCGCCGAGCTGCCGGCCGACGGCGTCCCGTACGTCTGGATCGCGGGCGAGGCCTCGTCCGTGCGCGCCCTGCGCCGGCACTTCGTGAACGAGCGCGGCTACGACCGCCGCCGGATCACCTTCACCGGCTACTGGCGGCGCGGCCTCACCGAGGACGGCCTGCGCGAGACCCCCTCGGAGTACGAGGCCTCGTAGCCCCGGCCCCACGAACAGGGAGGGGTGCACCGGACGGTCCCGGCGCACCCCTCCCGTACTACCGGGACGCTCTCAGCTACTCAGTGGCCCAGGGCACCTGGGGCGACTTGTAGTAGTCGATGCCCAGCGCGTCGAAGCGCGGGCCCTGCTGCGCCAGACGCAGCTTGTACGTGTCCCAGTCGTGCGTGGACCTCGGCGACCAGCCCAGCTCGGCGATGCCGGGCAGCCGCGGGTACGCCATGTACTCCAGCTGGTCGCTGGTGGCCAGCGTCTCGGTCCACAGCGGCGCCTCGACGCCGAGCACCGAGGACTCCGGCGCGCCCGTCAGGTAGCTGCCCGGGTCCCAGTCGTAGGAGCGCTGCACCTCGACGTAGCCCGCCCAGGCCAGGCCCAGCTTGGTGTCCTTGTTGTACTTCATGTCGAGGTAGCTGCGGTCGGCCGGGGAGAGCACCAGCTTGGTGCCGCCCTTCGCGGCGTCGACGACGGTCTGCCGCTCGGCGGCACTGGTCGCGTCGTACCCCCAGTACTGGACCACCTTGCCCTTGGCCTGCTTCGCGCCGACCAGCTGGTGCCAGCCCATGATCTTCTTGCCGTACTTGCCGACGACGTCCTGTGCGTGGTTCATGATCTTGACGAAGTCGGCGTGGCTGGTCGAGTGGGCCTCGTCGCCGCCGATGTTGAGGTACCTGCCGGGGGTGAGCTGCGCGATCTCCCGCAGCACGTCGTCGATGAACTTGTAGGTGATGGCCTTGCTCGCGCACAGGCTGCTGAAGCCGACCTGGGTGCCGGTGTAGAGGGGCGGGGCGATGCCGTTGCAGTTGAGTTCGGCGTACGAGGCCAGGGCCGCGTTGGTGTGGCCCGGCATGTCGATCTCGGGCACGACCTCCATCCTGCGGGAGGCCGCGTACTTCACCAGGTCCTTGTACTGGGCCTTGGTGTAGTAGCCGCCGGGGCCGCCGCCGACCTGGGTGGAGCCGCCGTAGGTGGCCAGCCTCGGCCAGGAGTTGATGGCGATGCGCCAGCCCTGGTCCTCGCTGAGGTGCATGTGCAGCTTGTTCATCTTGTAGAGCGCTGCCTGGTCGATGTAGCGCTTGACCTGCTCCACGGAGAGGAAGTGCCGCCCGACGTCGAGCATCACGGCGCGGTGGCCGAAGCGCGGGACGTCCTTGATGGTGCCGCCCGCGACCTGCCACGGCCCGGCCTGCTTCGTGGCCTTCTCGACGGCGGCGGGCAGCTGCTGGCGCAGCGTCTGGATGCCGTGGAAGAGACCGGCGTCCTTGCGCGCGGTGACGGTGATGCCGTCGCGGCCGGACTCCAGCCGGTAGCCCTCGTCGCCGAGCGACCTGTCGGACGAGGACAGCCTGAGGCGGATGCCGTCCCGGCCGTCGCGCGAGGTGACGGGGAGCTCGTACCCGGTGGACGGGCGCAGCACCTTGGCGAGCGCCTCGCCGACCTGGCGGGCCTGGGCGGAGTGACCGACCCGGATCCGGGTCTTCGCGCCGATCGTGTACGCGGACCCGCCGGCCTTCACCTCGGCGGGGGCCGGGACGATCTGGCCCAGCGGGCGGGGCGCGGTGGCCCCGGCCGGGGCTGCGGCCCCCGTGCCGGGCGCGGGGGCCGCTCCGACGGCTGCCGTGCCCGCGACGGCGACGAGCAGCATCGGAGCGAGGAGGCGGGGAATCGTACGACGGTGTCTCACAAGCGGTCCCTTCGACGGGGCAGCGCGGCTGTGGCATGTACGTAACAGATGTGGAGCAGGACCCATGGCTACCGCCCAAGTCACGGGCCGGTCAAGGGTGTAGACCAGTCCAACACCCCATGGATACCCACCCCGGTGCGAGAATCCCGGTATGGCGGAGATTCTTCAAAAGGACGGTACGTGGACTTTCGACGGCGACACAGTGCGCATCGTCCCGGGACGCGGCAGCCGGATCCATCCGCTGCGGCAGGCGCTGGGTGAGCTGGAGGTTCCGCTGACGGCCCTGGCGGGCATCGCCTACGAGCCGGGGCGCAAGGGCGGCGGGCTGCGGCTGCGCCTGCGGGAGGGCGCCTGCCCGCTGCTGCTTGCCGCGAGCGGCAGACTGCCGGACGCCGCCGATCCGTACCGCCTCGCCGTCGAGCAGGACCGCACCGGCGTCGCCGAGTACTTCGTGGACGAGGTCCGCAACGCGCTGCTGCTCGACCAGGTGCCGTCCGGGCCCGTGGACCGCTTCCTGCTACCCGGCCCCTCCGTACCGGTGTCGGGCGGCGGTGGCGGCGGCGACGGCACGGCCTCCTTCGAGGGGGACGCGGTGCGGCTGACCTGGAACTGGAAGGCGGAGGAGTCCAAGTCGTCCGGCGGTTCCGTCACGCTCCCGCTGACCGAGATCACCGGGGTGGACTGGCTGCCCTCGATCGGCCTGGAGAACGGCTACCTCCGCTTCCTCACGGCCCGGGCAGGGGCGAAGTCCCCCGCCCCGAAGTACGACCCGCACGCACTGGACCTGCTGGGGCTGTCGAAGAAGGAGTACACGGCCGCCCTGGTCGCCGCCGCGGTCCTGGTCCGGCTCCCGCACCCGGCGGCCGCCGCGAAGCCCGCCGGAACCCCCGTACTGGAGAAGGCCGCTCCGGCCGCAGCCGACGACCACGACGCCCTGCTGCGCCGTCTGCGTGAACTCGGCGAGCTGCACCGGTCCGGAGTACTCACCGACGAGGAGTTCACGACGGCCAAGCAGGCGGTCCTGAAGCGGCTCTAGACCCCTCCAGGTCCATACCAAGGTCCCCAGAAATCGCGATCAAGAAGAATCCTGCCCGATATCGGGCAGGATTCTTGCGTAAGTCCTATCTGGTCCCCCAATATCAACGGGTGCTCGAACGCCGTACGTCTCCCTCGTCCCCGCACGAGGACCTCATCGACCATCTGGTCCGCTCCACCGCGCTGCCGCGCGGCGAGGCGGCCCGGGTCGTGCTCGACGTCCTGGCGTACTTCGACGAGACGACCGAGGAATTCGTCCGCCGGCGCCACCGCGAACTGCAGGCGGGCGGCGCCGTGAACGCGGACATCTTCGATCGGATCGCGGCCGAGCTGCCGCACCGCGCGGTCGCACCGCCGGAGCTCTCGCTCCGCCAGCTGCGGCGCATCGTCTACGGCTGAATCGTCTTTACGGCCGAATCGTCGCTACGGCCGGGCACCACGGACAACACTCGGAGGACAGCTTTTTATGTGTGGAATCGTCGGTTACATCGGCAAGCGTGACGTCGCCCCCCTGCTCCTGGAAGGCCTTCAGCGCCTGGAGTACCGCGGCTACGACTCCGCGGGCATCGTGATCAACACCCCCAAGGCCGCCGCCCTGCGCATGGTCAAGGCCAAGGGCCGGGTCCGCGACCTGGAGGCCCGCGTCCCCAAGCGCTTCGCGGGCACCACCGGCATCGCGCACACCCGCTGGGCCACCCACGGCGCCCCCTCCGACGAGAACTCGCACCCGCACCTGGACGCCGAGTCCAAGGTCGCCGTCGTCCACAACGGCATCATCGACAACGCCGACGACCTGCGCGCCAAGCTGGTCGCCGACGGCGTGGTCTTCGCCTCCGAGACGGACACCGAGACGGTCGTCCACCTGATCGCCCGCGCCCAGGCCGAGACCCTGGAGGAGAAGGTCCGCGAGGCGCTCCGGCACATCGAGGGCACCTACGGCCTGGCCGTCATGCACGCCGACTTCCCCGACCGCATCGTGGTCGCCCGCAACGGCTCCCCGGTCGTCCTCGGCATCGGCGAGAAGGAGATGTTCGTCGCCTCCGACGTCGCCGCCCTCGTCTCGCACACCCGCCAGATCGTCACCCTCGACGACGGCGAGATGGCCACCCTCAAGGCCGACGACTTCCGTACGTACACCACGGAGGGCTCGACCACGTCGGCCACGCCGACCACCGTGGAGTGGGAGGCCGAGTCGTACGACATGGGCGGCCACGACACGTACATGCACAAGGAGATCTCCGAGCAGGCCGACGCCGTGGACCGCGTGCTGCGCGGCCGCATCGACGACCGCTTCTCCACCGTGCACCTGGGCGGCCTCAACCTGGACGCCCGCGAGGCCCGCGGCGTGCGCCGCATCAAGATCCTCGGCTGCGGTACGAGCTACCACGCGGGCCTGATCGGCGCCGGGCTCATCGAGTCCCTGGCCCGCATCCCCGCCGACGCCGAGCCGGCCTCGGAGTTCCGCTACCGCAACCCGGTCGTCGACCCCGACACCCTCTACATCGCGGTCTCCCAGTCCGGTGAGACGTACGACGTGCTGGCCGCCGTGCAGGAGCTGAAGCGCAAGGGCGCCCGCGTCCTGGGCGTCGTGAACGTGGTCGGCTCGGCGATCGCCCGCGAGGCCGACGGCGGCGTGTACGTCCACGCGGGCCCCGAGGTCTGCGTCGTCTCCACCAAGTGCTTCACCAACACCGTCGTCGCCTTCGCGCTGCTCGCCCTGCACCTGGGCCGCATCCGCGACCTGTCGGTCTCCGACGGCAAGCGGATCATCGAGGGCCTGCGCAAGCTGCCCGCCCAGATCACCGAGATCCTCGACTCCGAGGAAGAGATCAAGAAGGTCGCCGAGGCCTACGCGGGCGCCCAGTCGATGATGTTCATCGGGCGCGTGCGCGGCTATCCGGTCGCCCTGGAGGCCTCCCTGAAGCTCAAGGAGATCTCCTACATCCACGCCGAGGCCTACCCCGCGTCCGAGCTCAAGCACGGCCCGCTGGCGCTCATCGAGCCCGCGCTGCCGACGGTCGCGATCGTCCCCGACGACGACCTGCTTGAGAAGAACCGCGCCGCCCTCGAAGAGATCAAGGCCCGCAGCGGCCGGATCCTGGCGGTCGCCCACCGCGAGCAGGAAAAGGCCGACCACACCATTGTGGTCCCGAAGAACGAGAGCGAGCTGGACCCGATCCTGATGGGCATCCCGCTCCAGCTCCTCGCCTACCACACGGCACTTGCCATGGGCCGCGACATCGACAAGCCGCGCAACCTGGCGAAGTCCGTCACCGTCGAATAGTCACCACCGGCTTCTGCGAGCGGTACGAGAAGGGCCCCGCACGTGCCACCACGGCGTGCGGGGCCCTTCCCCTCGTGGGGCCAGGTGTCGCCCAACACCGGACCCCCGCCCGGCAGTTGCGGTTCAGCCGGTGGCCGTCACACCCCGGCCGCCCGCGGCGCGGCCCGGCAGGGCCGTGGGCCACTTCGCCCACGCCGCCGTCGCGCCGTACCAGGCGACGAGCCCGGAGAGCGCCGCCACCCAGCCCGCGACCTTCCCCAGCGTCGCGGCGTCCGCGAACTGCGCGATCCCGAGCAGCAGCAGCGCCACGAACAACAGCCCGTACATGACCTGCGCGAGCTGACCGCCACCGGCCGCCCCCAGGGTCAGGCTGAGCGCCAGCAGCGCCCAGAGCAGCAGGAAGAGCCCCGCCGCGTCGGCCGGGACGACGCCGCCGTCACCGGCCACGGTGCCCCAGGTGAACCAGAAGGCCCCGAGCCCGGCGAACGCCGTCCCGTTGAACGAATTGCCCGACCGGAACTCCAGGAGTCCCGCGACGAAGAGGGTGATGCCGCCGACGAACAGCGCGACGGTGACGGCGCTCGCCACCGTGACACCGCTGAGCGCCCCGGTGTGGCCGAGGCCGAAGGCGAGCAGGGTGAGTCCGAGTGCGAGATGGCCGAGAGTGGATGCGGAGGCGGATGTGCTGCTTCCCGCAGAGACGTCGTTGTCCACGGCGGGGGCTCCCTTCCTGCAAGTACTGCGCGTGCCTGGTACCGAGTTCCCAGTGGCCTTTATTTACCCTTCACAAGGTTACAAATCACCCCTACGCAGCGGTAGTTTCAGGGATCGCCGCAATCCGTCAAGGACTCAGAACCGCCAACTGCCCCACCCCGTCCGCAAACTGACCAAGCATCACGAAACGGCGACACATCACGGCCCGGCGAAGCACCACGGAAGAAGCACTGCGGAAGGAAGTACTACGGAATGACGACGACCGGCCGCTGCGCCCGCTTCGCCAACCGCCCCGCCACCGACCCGAAGAGCCGCCCCACGATGCCCTGCGTCGACCCCACCACGATCGCGTCGGCCTCGTACTCCCGGCCGACCTCCTCCAGTTCGTGGCAGATGTCGCCGCCCCGCTCGACCAGGATCCACGGCACCTCGGCGAGGTAGTCCGCGCAGGCCAGTTCGAGCCCCAGCACCTCGGTGCGGTGGTCGGGCACGTCGACGAAGACGGGCGGTTCGCAGCCCGCCCAGACGGTGGTCGGCAGCCGGTTCGCCACATGGACGATGATCAGCCCCTGGCCGAGCCGCCTGGCCATTCCGATGGCGTACGCGAGCGCCCGCTCGCTGGAGGTGGAGCCGTCGAAGCCGACGACGACACCGTGCCGGAAGGCGGGGTCGCAGGAGTGACGTGGGTCTTCTCGCGCACAGAGGTCGCCGCTCGACTCCACGCCGTACTCGGCACTGGGATCGGCGACCTGCTTGCGGTCCGCGGGTTCGGGGGTTTCGTGACCGGCCATCGGTGTCTCGGCGTCTGCATCCTCAGGAGAACTACACGGGGCTTACGGCAGGAACAACGGGTGCGACTCACCCCGCGACAACGGAGCTGTCCGGGAATCATCTTCCCAAGCCCATACCCCCAAGGGTACGGCGGCACTCCTCCGCTGCCCAGTGCCCGCAGGCGAGCAGCGTTCCAGGAGCATGCACGACCCCGGCCGGTATCGCAATGCCCGCTGCCCCGTACAGGCGTCTGCCGCTGCTCCGTCCGGACGTCGGGCCGCCGCCGCGCACGGACGCCCGCCGCCACTCCGTACGGACGCCCGCCGCCACTCCGTACGGACGCCCGCCACCGCTCCGTACAGACGTCTGTCGCTGCTCCGTACAGCCGCCTCCCACGTGACCGTCCGGCCCCTCCGTTCGTTGGCCAGGTTCCCCGTCCCCCGCGCCCAGGAGGAAGTGCGCCGTGCACGGCTCCCCGCCCTTCTCGTCGCCGTACGATCACGAGCGCCCCCACGGGCACCAGGGGCCCCACGGGCCGCAGGCACACCACGGACACCGTCTGCCCCCGGACATCCCGGCCGCACCGGAGTGCGCGTCCGCCGGCGCGGCGGGCGACCTCGTCCGGTGGGCGGCCTTCAGCTGTCTGCTCGTGCCGGTGGTACTGATCGGGTACGGAGCGCCCGTCGGCGGCGCCACTCTGGCGGCCGGCGGACTGGCCGTCGTCACGGTCGCCTGCCGCATGCTGCTCCACCAGTCGGCGCGGGCCGCCGCCCGCGACCGGGAGCTCGCCGAGGACCTCCAGGCGGGCACCCACCGCGGCAGGCACAGCCGGACCGGCTCCGGCACGCACCGCGGCGGCCGCAAGGCCGATTCCTGAGCGTCCCCCCGTGGACACGGAAATCACGGGCGAACAGTGCGTGAAATCGTTCCATCGAGGTCACTCACCGCAGAGTGGTGCGCCGGGTGAGTGACGGGATCGCACACGCGCGCCCGTAGGTTTTCAGCCAACTTCGCATATACCCCCGACCCTTGGCGGAAGCCCCCTTCAACCCCCGTGCCACCAGGGAAGAAAGGACCGCTCGCCGCCCGCGCACCCTACGGGGACGGGCCATGAGCGAGAGGCGCACTTCCCTGCAGCGCCCGGGAGTGGAACGCTTCCTGATCGAATGCTTCGCGCCAAGTTGTCATGTCGACATAGCGCCGGTTTCGGAACTTGTCACGACGGCGCCATACGACACAGTAGATTCGATCATGGGTTATTCGACGGCGGGGGAACCGTGCAGGACCTAGAGGGACTGCGACTTCAAGGAGCAGTGTGCAGGAGCCACAGGCCCGTCACGATCAGGGAGCCGCGACCACCGAGGGGGGCTTAGCGTCATGAGCCAGGACTTGGCCGCACCGTCGGAGGCCACCCGGAAGCTCTCCGGGCGCCGCCGCCGGGAAATCGTTGCCGTGCTGCTGTTCAGCGGGGGACCCATTTTCGAGAGCTCCATTCCGCTCTCGGTTTTCGGCATCGACCGGCAGGACGCCGGGGTGCCGCGCTATCGGCTGCTGGTGTGCGCCGGCGAGGAAGGACCACTCCGTACCACCGGAGGCCTCGAACTGACCGCACCGTACGGCCTGGAGGCGATGAGCCGCGCAGGGACGGTCGTCGTACCGGCCTGGCGGTCCATCACCTCCCCACCACCACCGGAGGCGCTGGACGCGCTGCGCCGCGCGCACGAGGAGGGGGCCCGGATCGTCGGGCTGTGCACCGGGGCCTTCGTGCTCGCCGCCGCCGGCCTGCTCGACGGCCGCCCGGCGACCACGCACTGGATGTACGCACCGACGCTCGCCAAACGGTATCCGTCGGTGCACGTCGATCCGCGCGAACTCTTCGTCGACGACGGAGACGTCCTGACCTCCGCGGGGACGGCGGCCGGAATCGATCTGTGTCTGCACATCGTGCGCACGGACCACGGGACGGAGGCGGCGGGTGCGCTGGCCAGGCGTCTCGTCGTGCCGCCGCGCCGCAGCGGCGGGCAGGAGCGCTATCTCGACAGGTCTTTACCTGAAGAAATCGGCGCCGACCCGCTGGCCGAGGTCGTCGCGTGGGCACTCGAACACCTCCACGAGCAGTTCGACGTGGAGACGCTTGCCGCGCGTGCGTACATGAGCCGACGGACCTTCGACCGGCGTTTCCGCTCGCTCACTGGGAGCGCTCCACTGCAGTGGCTGATCACCCAGCGGGTGCTGCAGGCGCAGCGGCTTCTGGAGACGTCGGACTACTCGGTGGACGAGGTCGCCGGCCGGTGCGGCTTCCGCTCCCCGGTCGCCCTGCGCGGGCACTTCCGGCGCCAGCTGGGCTCCTCCCCCGCGGCCTACCGGGCCGCCTACCGGGCGAGGCGTCCGTCGTCCGACCCCGTCTCGCTGGGGTCGTCGGCACTGTCCGACGCGGTGCCGCAGCAGGTACGGCGGGCGGCGGCGGCGAGCGCGGGGGTGCCGGGGGCCAGCGCGGCGGTCTCCGAGAACGGGAAACTGAGCTCGGACGTGTACGCCCCGGGCGGCCGCCTGAGGTAGCGGGAACGGGGGAAGGGGTGCGGCTCCGCGCGGGGCCGCACCCCTTCCCGCCCGTCCCGCTCCGGGGCGCCCCTTCAGGGGCGCGGGGAACTGCGCGATCAGCCACGACGCACCCGCACGACGACCACCCACCCCGGCGGCCAGCCACGACGCACCCGCACGACATAGGGTGAGCCGCATGAACGATCGCATGGTGTGGATCGACTGCGAGATGACCGGGCTCTCGCTGACGGACGACGCACTTATCGAGGTGGCCGCACTGGTCACCGACTCGGAGCTCAACGTGCTCGGCGAAGGCGTGGACATCGTGATCCGCCCGCCGGACGCGGCCCTGGAGACCATGCCGGAGATCGTGCGCCAGATGCACACCTCCTCCGGCCTCCTCGACGAACTCGCCGCCGGCACCACTCTCGCCGACGCCGAGGCACAGGTCATGGCGTACATCAGGGAACACGTGAAGGAACCGAAGAAGGCCCCGCTCTGCGGGAACTCCGTCGGTACCGACCGCGGCTTCCTCGCACGCGACATGCGGGAGCTGGAGGACTACCTCCACTACCGCATCGTCGACGTGTCCTCGGTGAAGGAGCTGGCCAGGCGCTGGTTCCCGCGGGCGTACTTCAACAGCCCGGACAAGAACGGCAACCACCGCGCCCTCGCCGACATCCGTGACTCCATCACCGAACTGCGCTACTACCGCGAAGCCGTCTTCGTGCCCCGGCCCGGCCCGGACTCCGACACCGCGAAGAAGATCGCAGCGAAGTACGTCGCCCCTGGTGAGGGCGGCAAGTAGCACCCTCGCGGGGGCCCTGGAAAGGCCTCCGTAAACCTGGGCGCGAGCACCCTCGCGAACCCTGTACACTTTTTCTCAGCCGGTCACGAAAAAGACCGGTCACGGTGGGTGTAGCTCAGTTGGTAGAGCACCTGGTTGTGGTCCAGGTGGCCGCGGGTTCAAGTCCCGTCACTCACCCTGAAGGCTCAAGGCCCCGGTTCGAAAGAACCGGGGCCTTGGTCGTTCCACGGGGCCCCTGCGAAGCCGGTGCCCCGCGTGATCTGTCTCACTCCCGCCCACCCCGGCGCCCCGCCGCTCCTCGCGGCGTACCGTGCCAGGTACGGCGAGGCGAGGAAGAGGTCGAGCGATGGCCAGCAGGACCGGATTCGTCCACCAGGGGATGCGTTACGGATCGGACGCCGAGTTCCTCGCCGGGACCGTCGGTTTCGTACGGGACGGACTGGCCGCAGGCGACGCGGTGCTCGCGGTGGCCGCGGCCCGGAACATCTCACTGCTGCGCGAGGCGCTGGAACCCGCGCAAGCGGCGGCGGTCGAGTTCGTCGACGCGGCCGACTGGTACGGCTACCCGGCCAGGACGCTGGGCCGGTACCACGCCTACTGCACCGCCCGCTCCCGTGGCGGCAGGCGGCGGGTGCGCGTCGTCGGAGAGCCGGTGTGGCACGGGCGGAGTCCCCTGGAGACGCGCGAGTGGAAGCGGTACGAGTCGCTGCTGAACGTGGCGTTCGCGCACACCCCGCACTGGATCGTCTGCCCGTACGACGCCCGGGAGCTGCCGGGCGAGGTGCTGGACGCCGCCGGGCACACCCACCCCGAGCTGGTGGTGGCGGACGGCTCGGCCGCGCACGACGAGCGCAGCGTGGCGTACGCCGACCCCGGCGCCTTCTACCTGCGGTGCCAGACGGAGGCGCTGGCCCCGCTGGGCGCACCGGATGCGGAACTCGCCTTCACCGCCGACGAGTTGAGCGCCCTGCGGGGCGCGGCCGCCGGGTTCGTACGGCGGGCCGGGCTGTCGGCCGTACGGAGCCGGGAGGTGGCCTGTGCCGTGCACGAGTGCGCGGACAACGCGCTGCGGCACGGGAGCGGGCCGCGGGCGCTGCGGCTGTGGGCGGGGCGGGAGTTCGTGGTGTGCGAGGTGGTGGACGGGGGGACGGGGGCGTCCGCCGCTCCCCCGGGGTTCCCCGGGCACCTTCCGCCGGATCCGTCGGCGCCGTCCGGGCACGGGCTGTGGCTGGTGCGGCAGTTGAGCGATCTGGTGGAGGAGCGGATCGCGGCGGAGGGCTCGGCCGTACGGCTCTACTTCGCCCGCTGACCGGCCGCGCGCACACCTGCTTGACCGGCCGCCCGTTCACCTGCTGACCGGCTGCGCGCGCCGCCCCCGTCCCGTACACCTCGCTACGACGACGACCTCGGCACCAGCTCCGTGGGGAGCATCAGCTGCGGCTGGGGCGGGCGCGGGGCGCCCACCGGGAGGGTGGCGCGGGCTATTTCGGCGAGCAGCGTCTGTGCCATCACGCGGCCCATCTCCTCGATGGGCTGACGGACACTGGTGAGCGGCGGGTCCATGTGGCGGGCGATGGAGGAGTCGTCGAAGCCGACCATGGCGATGTCCTCGGGGACCCGGACGGAGCGGGCCCGCAGCACCTGGCGGGCGCCGGCGGCCATCACGTCCGAGGCCACGAACACCGCGTCGGGGGCGGGGTCCTGGGCGAGGAGGGTCTCCATGGCCGCCCGGCCGCCCTCCTCGGTGAAGTCGGCGGGGACGATGAGCGCCTCGTCGACGGGCAGGCCCGCTTCGGCGAGGCCGTCGCGGTAGCCGGTGAGACGGCACTGGGCGCCGTAGATGTCCAGGCGTCCGGTGACGGTGGCTATCCGGCGCCGGCCGCGCGCGGCGAGGTGGGCGACGGCCTGCCGGGCGCCGGAGACGTTGTCGGCGTCCACCCACGGGAGCGGCTCGTCGGCGGAGCGGCGGCCGCTGATGACGGCGGGGATGCCCAGCTCGGTCAGCAGGTCGGGGAGCGGGTCGTCGGAGCTGAGCGAGACGACGAGGACGCCGTCGACGCGGTGGCCCGCCAGGTAGTGGGCGAGCCTGCCGCGCTCGCGGTCGTTGCCGACGATGGTGAGCAGGAGCTGCATCTCGGTGTCGGCGAGGGCGGCGCCCACACCGCGCAGGATGTCCGAGAAGTACGGCTCGACGAAGAAGCGGTCCTCGGCCTCGGGGACGACGAGGGCTATCGCGTCCGTGCGGTTGGCGGCCAGCGCGCGGGCGGCCCGGTTGGGCACGTAGCCGAGTTCGGCGACCGCCGCTTCGACCGCGGCTCTCGTCCGGTCGCTGACCCGGGGCGAGCCGTTGACCACCCGGGACACCGTGCCCCGGCCCACACCCGCGCGTGCGGCCACTTCTTCGAGCGTGGGGCGGCCAGCGCCGCGTCCGCCGCGGACGGTCCTCGGACCACCCGTTTCCCGTATCGCCATTGAATCGACCCCTCCCGGCACGTTCGCGCGTCCGTACGCACGCTCGTCGCATTCGTACACACGCTTATGACGCCAAGTCTCGCTGTCCGGTGCCTTGACACCCCCGCGGGGAGCCGCGAACCTTCAACACATCACATATGGGAGCGCTCCCACCGTACCTGACCCATCGGGCTTCAGGAGGACGCTATGCAGATCGTCGCTGTGCGCAGGACAAGCTCCAGGGCCCGTTCCAGGGCCGCGGTCGCCCTCACCGCGACCGCCGCCCTGTTGGGCGGTGCGCTGCTCTCCGGCTGTGCGTCGGACGACTCCCCGTCCGGCAGCAGCACGGGCAGCGCCGCCGGGCAGAAGGGGAAGACCGTTCTGCGGATCGGTGTCTTCGGGGCCTTCGGCATGAAGGAGGCCGGGCTCTTCGACGCGTACATGAAGGCCCACCCGGACGTCTCCATCGAGCAGAACTCGATCGAGCGCAACGAGAACTACTACCCGCAGCTGCTGAACCACCTGACCAGCGGCAGCGGCCTGTCCGACATCCAGGCCGTCGAGGTGAACAACATCGCCGAGATCACGGCCACCCAGTCCGCCAGGCTGATGGACCTGGGGAAGGTCGCGGGGGTGCAGAAGGACGCGTTCCTGCCGTGGAAGTGGGCGCAGGGTACGAGCAAGGACGGGAAGACGGTCGGGCTCGGCACCGATGTCGGGCCGATGGGGATCTGCTACCGGAAGGACCTCTTCCAGAAGGCCGGGCTGCCGACCGACCGGGAGGCGGTCGGCAAGCTGTGGGCCGGGGACTGGAGGAAGTACCTGGGCGTCGGCAAGCAGTACCTGCAGAAGGCTCCGCAGGGGACGAAGTTCCTGGACTCGGCGTCCGGGCTGCTGGCCGCGGTGATGGGCGGCAACGAGAAGCGGTTCTACGACACCGACGGGAAGGTCATTTACAAGTCGAACCCGGCGGTGAAGGAGGCCTGGGACATCGCTGCGGAGTCGGCGACGGCCGGGCTGACCGCCAAGCACCAGCAGTTCCAGAAGGGCTGGGACCAGGGCTTCGCCAACGGCCAGTTCGCCACCGTGTCCTGCCCGCCGTGGATGCTCGGCTACATCCAGGACAAGGCGGGCGCCGCGGGGAAGGGCAAGTGGGACGTGGCCCCCGCGCCGAAGCCCAGCAACTGGGGCGGAGCGTTCCTGACCGTCCCCGAGGCCGGGAAGAACAAGGCCGAGGCCGCGAAGCTGGCCGCCTGGCTGACCGCCCCCGCGCAGCAGGCCACCCTGTTCGCCGAGCGCGGCAGCTTCCCGAGCGCCCAGACGGCCTACGCCGACCCGGTCGTGTCCGGAGCGAAGCACGCGTACTTCGACAACGCCCCCATCGGGCAGATCTTCTCGCAGGCCGCGAAGGGGGTGCCGGTGCAGATCCTCGGCCCGAAGGACCTCGTCATCAACACCAATATGGCGGACGTCGGCATGCTTCAGGTCGACCAGAAGGGCCGCTCGCCCGAGGATGGCTGGAACGCAGCGGTGAAGGCGATCGACAACGCCCTGGACCAGTGAGCGGAATCGGCCACGGCCACGGCTACGACGTCGGGAACGGGATCGGGAACGGGAACGGGATCGGGAACGGGATCGGAATCGCGAACGGTGACGGGATCGGGGACGGTGACGGCTGATGAGCAGTGTGAGCAGTGAGTCCGTGCCCGCCCCGCCTCCCGCCCCCGGCGAAGGGGCCGAGGGCGGGGCCGTACGGGCCGGAGAGCGGGAGCCGGTCCGTGCGGTGTCCAAGTGGCGCAGCCGCCGCTACCGCTGGGACATGAGGTTCAGCCCGTACGCGTACGTGGCGCCGTTCTTCCTCTTCTTCCTCGCCTTCGGGCTCTTCCCGCTCCTCTACACCGGCTGGGCGGCCCTCCACCAGGTGGAGCTGACCGCGCCGACCGACATGAACTGGGTGGGCCTCAGGAACTTCAGCCGGCTGATGAGCGACGAGTTCTTCTGGAACGCCCTGCGCAACACCGTCACCATCGGCATCCTCTCCACCGTCCCGCAGCTCGTGATCGCCCTGGGCATCGCGCACCTCCTCAACTTCAAGCTGCGCGGCTCGGCCTTCTTCCGGGTCGCCGTCCTCACCCCGTACGCCACGTCGGTGGCGGCGGCGACCCTCGTCTTCGTGCTCCTCTTCGGACGCGACTACGGGATGATCAACTGGGCGCTCGGCCTGGTCGGCATCGACTCGGTGGACTGGCAGAACGGCACCTGGACCTCGCAGCTCGCCGTCTCCACGATCGTCGTCTGGCGCTGGACCGGCTACAACGCGCTGATCTACCTGGCCGCCATGCAGGCCATCCCGCACGACCTGTACGAGTCGGCGGAGCTGGACGGGGCGTCGCGCTGGCAGCAGTTCCGGCACGTCACGATCCCGTCGCTGCGGCCGACGATCCTCTTCACGGTGATCGTCTCGACGATCGGCGCGACCCAGCTGTTCGGCGAGCCGATGCTCTTCAGCGGGAGCGCGGGCGCGACGGGCGGCTCGGAGCACCAGTTCCAGACGCTGGGTCTGTACCTGTACGAGCAGGGGTGGGTGAACCTGCACCTGGGGCGGGCGTCGGCCATCGCCTGGACGATGTTCCTGATCCTGCTGCTGATCGGGCTGGTCAACTGGCTGATCTCGCGCCGGTTGCTCAAGAGCGAGGAGGGTCCCCGGTCATGAGCGCGACGACGGTACGGGACGTACGCAAGCCGGAGAACGAGGCCCGCGGACCCGGGCGCGCCCGCGGTGTCCGGCGGGCCGGCCGGCAGAGGCACGGCGGGAGGATCACGTACGCGATCCTGATCGTGTTCACGGTCGGCTCGCTCTTCCCGCTGGTGTGGACGGCGATCGCCGCGTCCCGCAACAACACCCGGCTGGCGCAGACCCCGCCCCCCTTCTGGTTCGGCGGGAACCTCTTCAAGAACCTGGGCATCGCGTGGACCGACGCCAACATGGGTACGGCGCTGCTCAACACGACGGTGGTGGCGGGGGCGGTGGCCGCGGGCACGGTGCTCTTCTCGACCTTCGCCGGGTTCGCCTTCGCCAAGCTGCGGTTCCGGTTCAAGAGCCTGCTGCTCCTGCTGGTCATCGGGACGATGATGGTGCCGCCCCAACTCAGCGTCGTACCGCTCTACATGATGGTCGCGAAGCTGCAGTGGACCGACCAGCTCCAGTCGGTGATCCTGCCGACGCTGGTGTGCGCCTTCGGTGTCTTCTTCATGCGGCAGTACCTGATCGAGGCGCTGCCGACCGAACTGATCGAGGCGGCCCGGGTGGACGGGGCGAGCAGCATCCGGGTGATGTGGCACATCGTCTTCCCGGCGGCGCGGCCCGCGATGGCGGTCCTCGGCATGCTGACCTTCGTCATGGCGTGGAACGACTTCTTCTGGCCGATCATCGCCCTCACCCAGAACGGCTCCCCGACCGTGCAGGTGGCGCTGACCGGGCTGGGCCGCGGCTACATCCCCGACCAGGCGGTGATCATGGCGGGCGCCTTCCTGGGCACGCTGCCCCTGCTGATCGCCTTCGTCCTCTTCGGCAAGCAGATCGTCGGCGGGATCATGCAGGGCGCGGTCAAGGGCTGACGCTCGCTGCCCCACCTTCTTGACGCTTCATCACTTCACTGATGTATTACGGGAGTTGACGCATGCCTTCGGCGAACATTCCGCCCGCCCGCTTTCCGAGCGACTTCCTGTGGGGCTCCGCGACCGCCGCCTACCAGGTCGAGGGCGCGGTGCGCGAGAACGGCCGCACACCGTCCATCTGGGACACCTACAGCCACACACCCGGCCGCACCGAGAACGGCGACACGGGGGACGTGGCCTGCGACCACTACCACCGCAGGGCCGCGGACGTGGCGCTGATGGCGGACCTGAACCTGACCGCGTACCGCTTCTCCGTCTCCTGGCCGCGCGTCCAGCCGACCGGCCGGGGCCCTGCCGTGCAGCGCGGCCTGGACTTCTACCGCGGCCTGGTCGACGACCTCCTCGACCACGGCATCACCCCCTCCCTCACCCTCTACCACTGGGACCTCCCGCAGGAGCTGGAGGACGCGGGCGGCTGGCCGGCCCGGGACACCGCGTACCGGTTCGCCGAGTACGCGGGGCTGGTCGCCGAGGCGCTCGGCGACCGCGTCGAGCTGTGGACCACCCTCAACGAGCCCTGGTGCAGCGCCTTCCTGGGGTACGGGTCGGGGGTGCACGCCCCCGGCCGGACCGACCACGTCGCCGCCCTGCGCGCCGCACACCACCTCAACCTCGCGCACGGGCTCGCCGCCCAGGCGCTGCGGGCAGCGCTCCCGGCCAGGGCCCGGATCGGCATCAGCCTCAACCCCAGCGCCGTACGCCCGCTGGACCCTTCCTCGGCGGCCGACACGGACGCGGCCCGCCGGATCGACGCGCTCGCCAACCGGATCTTCACCGGGCCGCTGCTCCAAGGGGCCTATCCCGCCGACCTGTTGGCGGACACGGCCGCGCTCACCGACTGGTCGTTCGTCGAGCCGGGCGACGAGGCCACCGCCCACCAGCCCCTCGACATGCTGGGCATCAACTACTACACCCCGGCGCTGGTGTCGCACGCACCCGAAGCGGGCGCCCCGCGCTCGGACGGCCACGGCGCCGGCACACACTCCCCCTGGCCGGCCGCCGACACCGTCGCCTTCCACCAACCACCGGGCGGGCGTACGGAGATGGGCTGGTCGATCGACCCGTCCGGCCTCTACGAACTCCTCGTGCGGTACGGGCGCGAGGCCCCGGGCGTCCCCCTCTACATCACCGAGAACGGCGCCGCCTACGACGACAAGCCGGGCGCGGACGGCACGGTCCACGACCCCGAGCGGATCGCCTACCTGCACGCCCATCTGGCCGTGGTCCAGGACGCGTTGGCGGTCGGCGCGGACGTGCGCGGCTACTTCCTGTGGTCGCTCATGGACAACTTCGAGTGGGCGTACGGCTACAGCAAGCGCTTCGGTGCGGTGCACGTGGATTTCACGACGCAGGTGCGCACGCCGAAGTCGAGCGCGCGATGGTACGCAGAGGCAGCCCGAACCGGCTCCCTACCACCCCTCTGAGGCCCGCCCCCCAGCCCTAGCCCCTTGCGGGCGGCTGCCGCCTCCCCCCCTAGCTCCGCCGCCCTCTTGCGGGCGACTGCCGCCACCACCCCTAGCCTCCGCCCTCCCTAGCCACCGCCTAGCCGCCTCCTCCTCCTGGTCGCCGCCTCCTTGGGCAGCGGGGCGCCCCTCCCCCTGCTCCCCCGCCGCCTCCTTGGGCAGCGGGGCCGCCCCCCGGGGGCGGAACGGGTGGGCAAGGGGGCGGCCCCCACGCGGAGCGCACCCTCCCCCGACCGCACGCCCTCGCCACCGCACCCCCGCGCCCCGCGACCGCACCCCGTGCGGGCCGGTGGGCCGCTTCGCGGATGGGCCCCTCCCCGCCCCTCCACCTAAACCGCTCGCCGCAGGGCGGGTGGGTGGGTGGTACGTGCGGGTGCGTCGTGGCTGATCGCGCAGTTCCCCGCGCCCCTAACGGGGCCGGTGGGCGTTGCCCGGGTGCCTCGTAGCTGGTCGCGCCCACGCGGCCGAGCCGCACATCCAGTACAGCCCCGCGCCCCTAACAGGGCCGGTGGGCGTCGTGGCTGGTCGCGCCCACGCGGCGGAGCCGCAGATCCAGTACAGCCCCGCGCCCGTGCGGCGGAGCTGCACGTCCAGTGCTGTCCCGTGCCCCGGACGGACCGGGTCGCTAGCGCCCCGCCACCAGCCGCCTCCCCCTCCGTACCACCCTGTGCCCCCTCCTCCCCGTCCTCTCCGCCCGTCCCCCGTGCAGCGCCAGCCAGATGCGGATTTCGGTTCCGCCGAGGACCGAGTGGCCGATGCGGACGTCGCCGCCCGTCGATTCCGCCACGCGGCGCACGATGTCCAGGCCGAGGCCGGTCGAGCCCGCGCGTTCGCCGCTGTTGCCCCGGGTGAGTGCCGCCTCCGGGTCGGCGATGCCCGGGCCCGCGTCCGAGATCAGGACGATCACCGCGTCCTCGCCGTTGTGCACGTCGAGGGAGAAGGGCGTGCCTTCCGGGGTGTGCCGGAAGACATTGCCGAGCAGCGCGTCCAGCGCCGCCGCGAATTCGGGGCGGCCCACCGGTATCCGGACCGGCCGGTCCACGCCCGCGAGACGCACCTCGCGGCCCTCGTCCTCCGCCAGCGCCGACCAGAACTCCATGCG
This sequence comes from Streptomyces sp. NPDC021093, assembly GCF_044333135.1. NCBI lineage: Bacteria > Bacillati > Actinomycetota > Actinomycetes > Kitasatosporales > Streptomycetaceae > Streptomyces > Streptomyces sp. NPDC021093. Next base: position 584,913 of record NZ_JBIRQJ010000006.1, read on the forward strand.
TGCGCGTACGACCTCGGAGGCGTCGCAGCCCGCCCCCGGGCCCGGGACCGGATGGGTCTGCGGGCGCTGCTCCCGCGCCGTACGGATGATCGTGTCGACCTCGCGCTCCAGCTGCTCGACGGCCGCCCGCGTCTGATCGGCGGCCGGGCCGTCCCCGAGCGAGGCGGCGTTGAGCCGCAGGACCGTCAGCGGGGTGCGCAGGCGGTGCGAGAGGTCCGCTGCCAATTCGCGTTCGTTGGCGAGGAGTTGGACGACCTGGTCGGCCATCGAGTTGAAGGCGACGGCGGCTGACTTCAGCTCGGTGGGGCCCTCCTCGGGGACCCTCGCCCCCAGTTTGCCCTCGCCCAGGTCCTGGGCCGCGCCCGCCAGCCGCTGGGCGGGCTGGACCATGCGTACGCCGAGGCGGTCGGCGACCGCGACCGAGCCGACGATCAGGGCGAGCCCGACCCCCGCCAGGACGAGCCACGCCGTCGCGACGCCGTTGCTGACGTCCTCCTCCGGGACGAAGACCTCGACGATGGCGATGTCGCCGCTCGCGAGGGCCGTCGGCTGGAGCAGGACCGAGCCGCCCGGGGCCTTCGCCGTGTACGCGCGGCCGATCCGCTGGGTCGCCTCGACGTCCTCGACCGAGGCCCTGCGGATGCCGATCTCCTGCGCCTGCCCGGCGGTTCCGGGCTCGTCGGACGCGGGGATGTGGATCGCCATCCAGCCCTTGCTGCCGGGTTCGGTGATCGCCATCGCACGCGTCAGCTGTTCACGGTCGGTGGTGATGGAGAGGGTGGGGCCGATGGAGGCCGCCTGGCGTTCCGCGCCGGAGAAGGCCCGGTCCCCGGCCATCTCCCGGATGACGAGCCCGAGCGGCACCGCGAAGGCCACCACGACCATCGCCGTGACGGCCAGGCACACCTTGACGAGGGCCCACCTCATGGGGAGGGGGCCGGGGGTTGGGACAGAGGCGGTTCGGTCAGAGGCGGTTCGGCCAGAGGGGGTTCGAGCTTTACTCCGACACCTCGAAGGGTGTGCAGATAGCGGGGGTTGGCGGCAGTTTCACCCAATTTGCGGCGGAGCCACGACAGATGCACATCAATAGTCTGGTCGTCGCCGTAGCTCTGCTGCCAGACCTCTGCAAGGAGTTCCTTGCGCGGTACGACGACTCCGGGCCGCCCCGCGAGGAAGGTCAGCAGGTCGAACTCGCGCCGGGTGAGGTCGAGTCGGCCCCCGTCCAGCTCCGCCTGCCGGCGCAGCGGATCGATGGCGAGCCCGCCCACCCTGATGACCCGCGACGGCGGCTCCGCACCCGCCGAGGCACGGGACCGGCGCAGCACGGCGGCCATCCTGGCCGACAGGTGTTCCACCGAGAAAGGTTTCGTCAGGTAGTCGTCGGCGCCGTCGTTCAACAGCCGTACGATTTCCGCCTCGTCGTCCCGCGCGGTCGCGATGATCACCGGTACGTCGGTGATTCCGCGCAGCATCTTGAGCGCTTCGGCCCCGTCCAGATCGGGCAGACCGAGGTCCAGGACGACCACGTCGAAGCGGAAATGAGCGACCTCGCGCAACGCCTCCAGGGCCGTCCCGACGCTCCGCACGGTGTGGGAGGCCTCGGTCAGGTGCCGGATGAGGGCGGAGCGTACGAACTGGTCGTCCTCGACCACGAGCACACTTGCCATGGAACGGCACCGTACGCCATTCGGCGGACGCCCATCCCCCGGGGACACCGGTGGTGCGCGTGGTGCAGGATGGCCCGGATGCGACGAGGACTCATACATGCCGGGGCGTGGCTGCTGGCCACCGGTGCGGCGGTCACCTTCTCGTGGTGGGGCGTCCACACCGTGATGGCGGGCACGGCGTACGACCCGCCGCGCGCCCTGCCCATCCCCGGCTCGCCGCCGGAACCCGGCCCCACCGCGCAGGCGTCCCGCCCGCGGTCCTCCTCCACGCACCGCCCCTCGCAGTCGCAGACCCCGTCGGCGAAGAAGCCCGCGTCCCCGGCCCCCGGCCGCCGCTCCCCCTCCTCCGCACCGCCCGCCTCCGGGTCCCGTACGCCTTCCCCTCCCGTCAAGCCGTCCGGCGCCCCGAGGTCCGTCAACACAGACGCGGGCCGGGTGGTCTTCTCGATGGGGAAGGACTCGGCGACCCTGGTGTCCGCGACGCCCGCTTCGGGGTGGGCGATGCAGGTGTGGAAGGACCCGTCCTGGATCCGGGTGGAATTCACGGCGGGCGCGGCCAGGCTGTCGGTCTTCTGCACCTGGTACCACCACGAACCGATGATCGAGACCATCAAGTCCTGATCCCCGCCCGGCCCCTGCACGGTCCTGCTCGAAGACCGCGGTCCTGCTCGAAGACCGCGGTCCTACTTGAAGACCGCGGCCGGCGGGGTCGGGGACGGCTGCGCGCTCGCGTCCGTGACCGGTGCCGCTCCCCCGGTGAAGTCCGCCAGGTCCCGTCCGTGCTCGACCCGCCCCGGGTGCGGGTCGGTCGCCACCCGCCGGGTCCACTCGGCGACCGGAAGGGCCGCATCCGAGCCGAGCAGCACCGCGTTCCCGAACCGCTTTCCGCGCAGTACGGCCGGGTCGGCGGCGAGCGCGAGGTTCGGGAGGACCGTGGCCGCGGTCGCGATCTGCCCGCGCAGGTGCGCGAGCGGCGGCCCGTCGGCGAGGTTCGCCGCGTAGTACCCGCCGGGTGCGAGGACGCGCCGTACGTCGGCCAGGAACTCGGCGCTGGTGAGGTGCGCGGGGGTACGGGCTCCGCTGAACACGTCCGCGATGATCAGGTCCGCCCAGCCGTCGGGGAGCCTGGCCAGCCCCTCGCGGGCGTCCGCACCCCGCACTCGTACTCGCGCATTGGGGTCCAACGGCAGTTCCCTGCGCACCAGTTGGGCGAGCGGGGTGTCGATCTCGACGACCTGCTGGGTGGAGCGGGGGCGGGTGGCGGCGACGTACCGCGCCATCGTGAAGGCGCCGCCGCCGAGGTGCAGCACCTGGAGGGGCTGTTTCGCCGGGGCGATCAGGTCGACGATGTGGCCGAGCCTGCGCTGGTACGCGAAGTCGAGGTGCGCGGGGTCGTCGAGGTCGACGTGCGACTGGGGCGCGCCGTCGAGGAGGAGGGTCCAGCCGCGCGGGCGGTCCCGGTCGGGTATCAGCTCGGCGAGGCCGCCGTCGACCTTCTCCACGACGGCCTCGGGCGCCGCGGTGCGCTCGCGCCGCCTGCCGCTGGTGGATCGGGCCGCTGACGTCGAGGCCGCAGCCTGGGATTTCTTTGCCACCCGGCCAGTATCGGCGCACCGGCGGACATCGGCGCACCGGCGGGGACCGCCCCTGCCGGTACGGGAGCTGCCCCCGTGCCTCAGCGGCAGCGGTCGGCCGCCTCGATCAGGCGGGCCGCCTCGCCGAGCGCCCTGCGCAGCGCCGCCGGGTCGGTGACCGGGACGGTGTCGTCGGTGGGCGGCAGCAGCCAGCCGGATCCTTCCGTGCCGTCTCCACCGAGCACGCCGTTCACACCGGCCGTGTGCGCACTGTCCGCATGCGCACCGGCCGCGTGCGAGCTGTCCGCGTGCGTACGGTTCTCGCCCGCACCGTCCGTGTGCGCGGCACCGGCCGCGCCGCCCTCCGGGGCCTGCCCCGGGATGTCGAAGGAGACCCCGCGTCCCAGGGTCTGCGTACAGGCGCTGCCCGGCATGTCCCAGCCGTCGGCGGTGCCTGGCGGCACCAGGAAGCCGACCGTGTCGCACGGGCCGTCGTGCAGCACGGGACCGACGGCGGACGGGCCCGATCCGGCCGCGCCGGGCCCCGTGGCGGCGGAGGCGCGGCGCAGGATGTCGACGGCCTCCAGCCCCTGCCGGGCGGGGACGGTGACCAGATCAAGGGGCTCGGGACCCAGCGGCTCGGGGCCGAGGAGAGCGGCGGGGAAGGCCGACGCCTCGGGCGCGGGGCTGCACTCGGCGGTGGGCCAGTGCTGGGTGGTCGCGTGCGACGCGGGGGTGGTCGTGCGGGGTGCGGGGGCGGCGGTCGCGGGCCCCGCGTGCGGCGCGGTCGCGGTGGTGCGTGGTGCGGACCCGGGCGCACCGCGGACTCCCGAGACTCCCGCGGATGTCGAAACGGCTCCCGAACCGGGTTGCGAACCGAGTTCAGAAACGGCTTCCACGGTCTCCATGCCGGCCTCCAACAAGGGAACCCTCCTCGCTCGGGAGGGAGCCGCACTCCCTCCGTTCCCTGGTCAACGCGGCAACGGCGGCAACGCTACGGCGGCTCGCCGCCGCAAAGGATGGCAGTTCATGGCAGATCGTGGATGAGATATCCGGTTTGTAGGCAAACTCCGCGTGTCGGCAGGGTCGCAGCCGGTACGTTCATGCCCCGTCCGGGGTGCACGCATCCGCCCCGGCACAGCACCATCGCACCATCCGCCAGAGAGGGCCCGGCCATGGCGTCGTCACCAGCGAATCACCGGCCGTCCGACCCCAACACCGTCTTCAGGGCCCTGCGGGGACACCGCTCACCGGGAGAGTTCGCGGCGGCGGTGCGCCGGGCGGCCCGCGAGATCGGTGAGCAGGTGGCGTGCGACGCCCGGTACATCGGGCGGGTGGAGGCGGGCGAGATCCGCTGCCCCAACTACGCGTACGAGCGGGTGTTCCTGCACATGTTCCCCGGTCTGACGCTGACCGATCTGGGGTTCACGGCCCGGGAGACCGTACGCGGCCGGGGAGCGCGCGGTGGTGCGAACGCGCTGCTGCCGCACTTCGGTACGCCCGCGGGTACGGCCGCGGGTACGGCCGCTCCCGCCCCTGTGCTCGTACCCGCACTGGTGCCCGCGCGGCCCGGCCCGGCCGGTCCCGAACCACATGTTTCCCACATCGACGAGGAGAGCGACGTGCTGCGTCGCGCGTTCATGACGAGCGGTTCCGCCACCGTGGCCGCCGCTGCCACTCTCGGGTCCCTGGGGACCGCCTTCGCGAGCACGCCGGACGGCCCGGCCCGCAGAGGCGCCGGCGCCCTCTCCGGCCGGCCGGGCACGAACGAGGCCGCCGCCGTCGAAGAGGCGGTGCGGCAGATCCGGCTGCTCGACGACCGGCACGGCGCCGACGCCCTCTACCAGCACGCGGGCAAGCCCCTGCGAACCGCGTACGCCCTGCTCGACGCCGGGACGGTCCGGCGCACGGTGTCGGACAGGCTGCACTCGGCGGCCGGTGAACTGGCGCTGTCGGTGGGCTGGTTGGCGCACGACTCGGGCCGCTTCGAGGAGGCCCGCTCGCACTACGCGGAGGCGCTGGCCACCGCGCGGGTCGCCGGGGACGGGCGGCTGGAGGCGCACGCGTTCTGCAACACGGCGTTCCTGGCCAGGGACGCGGGCCGCCCCCGCGAGGCGCTGCGGGCGGCGCAGGCCGGGCAGCGGGCGGCGGGCGGCCTCGGCTCGATGCGGCTGATGTCGCTGCTGACGTTGCGCGAGGCGGCCGGCTGGGCCGCGCTGGGCGATCGTACGGGCTGCGTCGAGGCGCTCGTACGGGCCAAGTCGCTCTTCCAGTGCGGGCCTTGTGGGGACGACCCGGAGTGGATGTCCTTCTTCGGGCCCGCCGAACTGGCGGGGCTTGAGGCGCAGTGCTGGTCGGCGCTGGGCGACTGGCAGGTGGCGGCGCGGTACGCGCACCGGGCCGCATCACTCCAGGACCCGCACTTCGCCCGCAACCTCGCGCTCTACAACGCCGAGCTGGCCGACGACCTCGCCAGGGCGGGCGTGCCCGACGAGGCGGCGGCGGTCGGCCAGAAGGTGCTCGACCTGCTGGAACAGGTCCAGTCGTCCCGGGTGAGCGGATTGCTGGCCGGGACGATCAGGACGCTGCTGCCGCACCGGCGCTCCCCGAGCATCGGCGCGTTCCTGGCCCGGCACGCGAGGACGGCGCGGCGGGGGTGAGACCGGCGGCGGGGCGGCTACCCGTCGAGGTGGCCGGTGTCGTTCCACCGCTCGACGGCGGGTTCGCCGTACGCCCAGCCCAGTACGGACAGCGAGGTCGGGTCGAGCCGGATGTGGGCGCCGAAGCCGATGTCGAGGCCCAGCCAGCGGGCGCCCAGCGAGCGCAGGATGTGGCCGTGCGCGAAGACCAGCACGTCGCGGTCCTCGGAGCGGACCCACTCGACGACCTCGTCGACGCGGGCGGTGACGTCGGCGAGGGTCTCGCCGTCCGGGGCGCCGTTGCGCCAGATCATCCAGCCGGGCTGCCGTGCGTGGATCTCGTCCGGCTTGAGGCCCTCGTAGGAGCCGTAGTCCCACTCCATGAGGGCGTCCCAGTCCTGGGCGCGGTCGCCGAACCCGGCGAGGTCGCAGGTCTCACGGGCGCGGAGCAGCGGGCTGGTGCGGACCGTGACGTCCGGCAGGCCGTTCCACGGGGCGCGGTGCAGCCGCTCGCCCAGCACCTTCGCACCGTGGCGGCCCTCGTCGAGCAGCGGGATGTCGGTGCGGCCGGTGTGCCTGCCGGACAGCGACCATTCCGTCTGACCGTGCCGGGCCAGCAGGATGCGGGGTGCCATGTCGATCTCTCCCTGGACGCTGAGCGAAATGGACCGGAATAGGACCGGCCCGTTCCATCATCGCGCACGGGGTGCGGGAACGGATGCGGGGGTGTTGGCAGTGGCGGTACGGAGGTGTTGTCAGCGGCGGTACGGAGGTGTTGTCAGTGGCGGATGCGAGACTTCCGAGGGTGAACGCAACCCTGGGCAGCGGACCCGAACCCACGCCTGAGCCCGTACGTCACGAACCGGCTGCTCCGGCGCACGTTCCGGTACGGCAGCGGCTCGCCGAGCTGCGTGGCCCCGCGGTCGCCCCGCATCCGCTGGACGCCCGCGCACTGGCCGCGCTGGCGGCGAACCCGGGGTGCGAGCGGCGGACGCTGCTGGACGGGGCGGGGGTGAACAAGGCGGTGCTCGCCCAGGCGTTGGGGTCGCCGGCCGCTTTCGGGCAGTCGCAGTTCGCGTTCATGCGCGGCAACGCGTTCGAGGCGCGGGTGAAGTCGGACGGCGGGACCGAGCTGCTGCGGCTGCTGGGGGTGGAGGATCCGTCCGGGGCGCTGACCCCCGACGTGTCGGCGGCGGGCCCCGAGGGGCGTACGGCACGCACCGCGCTCGCACTGCGCGAGGCGACGGCGGCGAAGGCGTGGACGCTGCTCGACCACCCGATGCTGGCGCTGGAGGTCGCGGGCACGCCCGCGTACCTGGAGCCGGACGCGGTGGTGGTGCATCCGGACGGCCACTGGACGGCCGTCGAGATCAAGTCCTTCCCGATGCTGGACGGTTCGGCCGACGCGGCGAAGGTGGGTGCGGCCGCCCGGCAGGCCGCTGTGTACGTACTGGCGCTGGAGCGGGTGGCGGCGAAGGTGGCGGGCGCGGAGGTCGGGCACCGGGTGCTGCTGGTCTGCCCCAAGGACTTCTCCAACCTGCCGACCGGCGCGGTGGTGGACGTACGGAAGCAACTCTCGGTCACCAGGCGGCAGTTGGCCCGGATGCGCCGCATCGAGGACCTGGCGGCCGCGCTGCCGGAGGGGACGACGTTCGACCCGTCGTCGCGCTCGGCCCAGGAGCTGGCCGCCGCGGTCGAGTCGGTGGACGCGGCGTACGCACCGGAGTGCCTGGCCGCGTGCGAACTGGCCTTCCACTGCCGGGAGCGGTCGCGCGAGGCGGGCGCGGTGGAGACGCTGGGCCGGAGCGTGCGGGGCGAACTGGGCGGGCTGACGACGGTCGAGGCGGTCCTCGACGCGGCGGAGGGCCGTGCGGGGGATCCTGCGGATCCGACGGTGGCGGCCCTGCGCAGGGCCGCGGCGTTGCGCGCGGAGGCGCTGGGGGCTGCCGCCGGGGCGGGGGTGTGAGGTGGGGCCGGGGGCGGGTGGTGGTCGTCGCGCGGTTGCGTCGTGGCTGGCCGCCGGGCCGGTGGTCTTCGTGCGGGCGCGTCGTGGCTGGCCGCCGGGCCGGTGGTCTTCGTGCGGGCACGTCGTGGCTGGCCGCCGGGCCGGTGGTCTTCGTGCGGGCACGTCGTGGCTGGCCGCCGGGCCGGTGGTCTTCGTGCGGGCACGTCATGGCTGATCGCGCAGTTCCCCGCGCCCCTAAATGCCCCCACCGCGGCATGCCTCGCCCGACCGTCCACCCCGACACCGCACCGCCCCACCCCGAAAGGCAAGCCCGACATCCCATGTCGCTGATCAACACCCTCGCCCGGCTGGAAGCCACCCGCAGCGGTCGCGCCCAGCCCCTCGCCACCGTCCGCCACCGGCACCTCGCCGAGCGGCCCATGGTCGTCGTGCCCCTGACCACCGCCGGTGAGGCGGGCGCGCCGCTCGGGGCCCTCGTCGGGACCGACCGCAGCACCCCCCGCCTCCTCGCCGTCGCCCAGCCCCGCGACCGCGACCTCCGGTTCGCGTTCCTCGCCGAGCTGGCCGACGCCGTGCTCCCGTACATCGACTCGTACGCCGACGACACCGAGCCCGCCGAGCGCAACGAGACCGACCCCGAGACCGGCAAGCGCGTGAAGGTGGAGGTCGAACTCTGCCGGGACGCACCGCAGTTGATCGTGCCGAGCCGGGCCGGCATCGAGTACGTACGGCTGCTCGGGCGGTCGATGCGGTTCCGCCGCACCGCCGAGCAGGACCCGGACACGCCCTATCCCGCCCCGCCGCACATCCCCCTCCTCGGGCGCTGGCTGACGCACTACGGCGAGCGGGCCCGCGTCCCCGGCTCCTCCCTCCTCCTCTCCGCGACCGACCTGCTCGGCCGGCACTGGGCGACCGGGCAGAGCAGCCTGGAGGACCAGCACCTGGGGGCGCTGCTCGCCTGGATCGGTCCGAGCGACGCGATCGACCCGCAGGAGCGGGAGGACGCGGGCAGCGGCGCGGGCAGCGGCGCGGCGGCCGCGCTGCGCGCCGAGGCCGGGCGGGACGCCGCCGGGCAGCTGCTGTGCCCGCCCGCGGGTCCCGCCACCGACCCCGCGTTCGACAACGCCCTGCTCGCCCCCGCCATCGACGCGTACGACCTGGCCAGGCAGCAGTTCGCCGCCGCCGAGGACGGGATGAGCGCGGACGCCCGGCTCGGTGCGCTGTCGGCCGCCGAGCGCCGCATCCGCGAGCTGCTCGCCACTCAGCTGCGGCCCACCTGGGACTCCGTGTGGCAGTCCCTGGACCTGCTGCGGGCCCTGCCCGAGGGGGTGCGGGCGGGTGAGCGGTGGACCCGGGACCGCTGGTCGTACACCGGCCACCGGGACCGGGTACGGGCCGGGGAGCCGCCGCAGCCGCGCCTCGACAGCGCGGTGGGCGCCGCCCAGAAGCTCGCCTCGCGGGAGACGGAGCAGGCGCGGCTGGAGGCCCAGGAGGCGTTGGACGACCCGCTGGTCATGGCGGCCAGGCGGCTGTCCGGCGAGGCGTTCACCAGCGAGGTGCTCGGTGTCGAGATGAGCTGGAGCGAGGGGAAACGGCCGAGTCCGCGTCCGCTGGTGACCGTACGGACGACGGATCTGCCGCAGCTGGGCGGCGGCGAGCGGGTGAAGGTGTACCGGTCGCTGGAGGGGAAGGCGCAGACCGCGGAGTTCGTGGAGTGGGCGGACGAGGGCGTGCTGGTGCTCCGCGTCGTCAACGGAATGGGCCGCTCCAAGGAGCCGGCCCCCGGCACCGTCCCGGCGGCGGGCGACCGCGTCTGCTGGACCCTGTTCGAGCACGAACAGCGCGGCGGACCGCAGCTGCCCGACCCGGAGGAGACCCCGTGGACCCACGGCGGCCCGCCGAACCCGGACGGCGAACCCGGCGCCGCGACGGCCACCGGCCCCACCCTGGCGGAAGCCCCGGACCCGGTGACCCCGGAGGACCTGCTGTGACCACCCTTCCCCCGCACCCCGGCACCGGCCCCGACCGCGACTTCGACCCCGGCGCCGAAGCCGCCCGCGCCACCGCCGCGATCCTCCACGACACGCTCCACGGCGCCCACCGGGGCGTCGTCGTGGACTCCCCGCCGGGCGCGGGAAAGTCCACCCTCGTCGTGCGCGCCGCCCTCGAACTTGCCGCCGCCGGGCGCCCGTTGATGGTCGTCGCACAGACGAACGCCCAGGTGGACGACCTCGTCCTACGGCTCGCCGAGAAGCAGCCCGACCTCCCCGTGGGTCGGCTGCACAGCTCCGAATCCGATCCGTACGACAAGGCCCTCGACGACCTCGGACAGGTGAAGAAGTCCGCGAAGGCGGCCGACCTCGCCGGGCTCGACGTCGTCCTCTCGACGGCCGCGAAGTGGGCGCACGTCAAGGGGGTCGAGCCGTGGCGGCACGCGATCGTCGACGAGGCGTACCAGATGCGGTCGGACGCGCTGCTCGCCGTGGCGAGCCTCTTCGAGCGGGCGCTGTTCGTGGGCGACCCGGGGCAGCTCGACCCGTTCTCGATCGTCGGCGCCGATCAGTGGGCGGGGCTGTCGTACGACCCGTCCGCCAGCGCCGTGTCCACCCTCCTCGCGCACAACCCCGAGCTGCCGCAGCACCGGCTGCCGGTGTCGTGGCGGCTCCCTGCGTCGGCCGCGCCGCTCGTGTCGGCGGCCTTCTACCCGTACACGCCGTTCCGCAGCGGTACGGGCCCGGAGGACCGGCGGCTGACCTTCGGCGTGCCGTCGGACGGTTCGGCGGAGGACCGGGTGGTGGACGAGGCGGCGCAATCGGGCTGGGGCCTGCTTGAGCTGCCCGCCCGGCACACGCCCCGTACCGACCCGGAGGCGGTGGGCGCACTCGCCCGGGTCGTACGACGCCTGCTCGACCGGGGCGGGGCGGCACTCAGCGAACGCTCCCCCGACCCCACCCCCCTCACCGCGGACCGCGTCGCGGTCGGCACCGCGCACCGGGACCAGGCGGCGGCGGTACGGGCCGCGCTGGCCGCCCTCGGCGTGACGGGCGTCGCGGTGGACACCGCGAACCGGCTCCAGGGGCGGGAGTTCGACGTGACGGTCGTCCTGCACCCGCTGTCCGGCCGCCCCGACGCGACCGCCTTCCACCTGGAGACGGGCCGCCTGTGCGTCCTGGCCTCCCGCCACCGGCACGCGTGCATCGTGGTGTGCCGCGAGGGCGTCGCGGAACTGCTCGACGAACACCCGTCGACGGAGCCGGTGCAGCTGGGCGTGACCGTGAAGTTCCCGGACGGATGGGAGGCGAACCACTCGGTACTGGCACACCTCGCGGAACACCGGGTGCGCTGGACACCCTGACCGCGGACGCCGGACGGAGTCCGGCCAGCCGTCCGAAGCCTGCGAAGCAGTGCGAGGGCGGCAGTGAAAAGGTGCCCCCGACGGGTGGGAGGCCAACCACTCGGTACTGGCACACCTCGCGGAACACCGGGTGCGCTGGACACCCTGACCGCCGGAACGCCTTGAGCACCGGGCCCGCCGGGCCCGGTGAGGCCTACTTGCGCGCACCCGGACAATGGATGGTGGCCATCTGCCCCCTGGGTGGCCGCGAATGGGAGGAAGCACATGGCGGAAACCGAGCCGAACGCGCGGCGGCTGCGCCCCGCACCGCTGCTCTTCGAGCCCGCGGAAGCGTCCGCCGATCCCGAGCACTTCTTCGACCTGGAGTCGATCGAGGACCCCAAGGAACTGCTCTCCCGGGCCACCGAGCTGACCCACGCGTTCCGCGCGGCGACGGACCGGGCGGTGGAGTTCCAGGCCGTCGCGGCGGCGCAGCTGGCGGACCCGAAGAGGTTCGACCGGCTGACGCCGGCGGACATCGCGGAGCGGGCGGCGTGGACCGAGGACTACGCGAAGAAGATGGTCGACTTCGGACGGGACCTGCTGCGCAACGGGGCAACCGGCCAGTAGACCGGATCGCCGCAGCGACGGAACCCGCTCGGGCCCGGGAGCTCGGACCGGGGAACTCGGACCGGGGAGCTCGGACCCGGGAACTCGGACCCGGGAGCTCGGACCGGGGCGCTCGGGCCCGAGATCAGGCCCGGCAGCTCAGGCCCGGGTGCTCGGACCGGGGATTCGCAGTTGGCATATGCGGCGACGGCAAGATACTCCCCTCCTGGGCACCCTGTCCCGGTTTCCGGCAACTCTCGGAAACGAATCGCTCACCCCCAGTAGACCTGTGACATGAGCACCCACGCCCCCACACCCCTCCGCTCCCCGCTCCCTTCCCCCTCCCCCGCGCACTCCCCCACGCAGAGCCCCGCCCCCGCCCCCACCCCCGCACTCGACCGCGTCACCGCCTCCGGCGCCGCCTGGCTGGTCTCCGCCTCCGCGTATGCGCGCAGCACGCTCTCCACCTGGGAGGCGCGCCCCACCGCGCCCGCCGTGCTGCCCTGCGGGACCGCCTTCGACGTGGTGAACGCGCCCGCCGTCTTCGGCCGCCGGATGCTCGACGCGCTCTGGGCGGAGGGCCCCGGCTCCGGCCCCGTGGCCGGTCAGCGCGGGCGGATGCTGCTGTTCGCGACGCCCGGCACCGCCCAGCGGCTGCCCGCGCTCCTGGAGTGGGAGCACCGCGCCGACGACGTACCGCCGCTGCTCTGCCACGGGACGGGCGACGCGGTGACCGTGCCCGCGCTGGCGCCCGGACCCGAGAAGGGGCCCCGCTGGGTGGTCGCGCCCGATGTCCGACACCCCTGGCTGCCGGGCCCCGAGGTGCTGTTCTGGGCCTGTGTGCGGGCCTCCCGGTTATCGATTTTTCCTCCCGCCGATCAGGGTGCTAATGTCTACGACGTCAGCAGGCGCCGCTAGCTCAGTTGGTTAGAGCAGCTGACTCTTAATCAGCGGGTCCGGGGTTCGAGTCCCTGGCGGCGCACAGACGGGAAAAGTCCCCCGAGCTTCGGCTCGGGGGACTTTTTCGTACCTCTCCGCCCTCTCCGAAGAACTGCGCACCGCCTAGGACCGGGCCGGCGCCCGCTGCCCCTGTCCCGTCGTGACCTGCACCGTCCACCCGCCGGAGCCGGTCCGGTCCGCGACCTCCACCCGGGTGCCCTGGTCCGCCACCGTGTACGTCTCGCCGACGCCCAGCGGTGCGTCCGCGAGCGGCGGGTACACCGAGCGGTCCGCGCACGCCTCGGTGCGCGGGTGGGTGTCGACGACCTCGATCGGGCCGCCGCCGGATGCCGCGCCGTTGCGCACCCGGTAGATCAGGACGCCCTCGACGCAGGCGCCCCGGTCGTTGCCCGAGCCGCCGCGCGCCTCGACGGCGAGGGCGGTGTTCTCTCCCGTACGGACGACGGCGAGGCGTGCGTTGCCGCGCTGGCCGCCGGCCGGGGCGGGGGCCGCCAGCGGGTCCAGGGTGAACCGGGTGGTGCTGCCCCACGGGACGCAGGCGACCTGGTCGGCGTCGAGCCAGCCGAGCTTCCACTTGTGCCAGCCGAAGGGCTCGGGGGCGAGTCCGAACTGGCTGCCCATGACGTCCCAGTCGCCGACGTGCGTGTCCCAGTCGCCCTTGCCGTCGGAGGGACGGTGGTAGAGGTCGGGGAGGTCGAAGACGTGGCCGGTCTCGTGGGCGAGGACGTTGCGGTCCGGCGGGTGCTTCTCGAAGACGGTGACGATGCGGCGGATGTCCTTGCCGTCGGCGCGCAGCGGGGTGTCGAAGTTGACCACCTTGGTGGCGTCGGAGTCGACGCCCGGGGCGTCCGGGTCGGCGACCAGGTAGACGACGTCGTACTGGGAGAAGTCGACCCGGCCGTCGGCGGCGGCCACCGCGTCGCGCAGGTAGGCGCTGCGCCGCTCGGCGCTCCAGTCGCGCTGTATGGCGTACGAGGTGGAGTCGGCCGGCATCCGCACCCAGTCGGACATCGGGTGCGGCTTGAGCAGGAACTTTCCGTACGAGGCGCGCCGGAAGAAGTCACTGGTCGCCGGGAAGTGGTCGGCGGCGAGTTCGCGGGGGGTGGTCAGGGGCTCGGAGTCGGGGAAGGACAGGAAGATCATCACCGCGTTGAGGGTCTGGACCGGGCGGGGGTAGCTCTCGTTCCAGCTGTCGAGGCCCAGCGAGTGGTGGGCCGCGGTGCGCGGGAGTGCGCACAGTGCGGCCGACTGGCCGGCGGCGGCGGCCGGGCCCGCGACGAGCCCCGTCGCGGCGAGCGCCGCGAGGGAGGTCACGAAGGCCGCCGTGCTGCGCAGCCGCAGCCGGGACCGGTCCACCCCGCCGGACGTCCCCTCGGCCGCCCCTTCAGCCACCCCCTCGGGTGGTCCGCCGGGCGGCTCCTCGGGCACTTCCCCGGGCGTCAACTGGTCCAGCACATCGACCTCCGGGCCTCCGCTGCGGAATTCGGAACACCCCACCCACATTGTTCGGGTTTGGGGGTGAATGCCCTGTTCCAGTGCGCCACTCGGGTACTCGGGACACCCTGCGGCGACACCCCGGTAGGTCACAGAAAGTCACAAGTGGTCAGGAGGATGGCAGGTCAAGGCACACCCGTGCAGAAACGATCGGCCAGTAGGGCGGGCCACCCCGGCGGCCCGGTACCGGGCCGGGATTCGGCGGCGAAGGAGCTGGATCGGCCGTCGGGGCAGCCTCTATGATCGGCACACTTTCCCGCCTGGGATCCGCATCAGGACCGCCGACATCAGGACCTCCGACATCCCCCGACGAAACCTGTTCGACTCCATCGCCCTGCGGGAGCACACCGTGAGCGGAATCCCCGAAGAGTCCGGTTCAGGCCCCGACCCAGTCTCCCCCGCCCCTCTCGTCCCACCCTTCGTCACGGAGCGTCATCCCGAGTACGGCGACTGTCCGGAGTACGACGGGTGCGCGACCCCGGGCGGGCCGGACGACCCGCAGTACCCCCGTGCCCACAGCGGCGGCCGTGACGACGCCGGCGTCCGCGACTACCGGGCCGCCTTCCGGGCCGCCCAGCTGGCGATGGCCCTTCTCACCCCGGGCGGCACCGTCCTCGCCGCGAACACGGCGCTCGGCACGCTGCTCGGCTCCGACCCCGGCCGGCTGGCCGGTACGGAGGCCGCCGACCTGGTGGACCTGGCCTCGGACGCCCGCACCTGGAACGCGTACCGCGAGCTCCTGGACGGACGGCGGACCAAGTTCCGCTGCACCCGCAGGCTCAAGCACCGCGACGGGCACGCCCTGTGGGTGGAGGTCGCGCTCGCCCCCGTACCGGACAGTGAGAACGTGCTCCTTTCGGTCTCCGACATCAGCGACTGGCGCGAGCTCCAGGCCCGGCTGCGGCACCTCCAGATGCACGACCCGGTGACCCGCCTCCCCAACCGCGCGCTGTTCTTCGAGCGGCTCTCGGCCGCCCTGGAGACCTCGACGTACGAGCGCGGCGGGACCGGCCGGATCGGGCTCTGCTACCTGGACCTGGACGGCTTCAAGGCGGTCAACGACACGCTCGGCCACCGGGTCGGCGACCGGCTGCTGACCGCGGTCGCGACCCGGCTGACCCGGTGCGCGGACCAGAACGGTTACGGTCCCGGCGGCGGGTTCCTGGTGGCACGGCTCGGCGGTGACGAGTTCGCGCTGCTCGTGGAGGACTCGACCGGCACCGAGCAGCTGGCGGAGCTGGCGCAGACCGTGCTGACCGCGCTGCAGCAGCCGTTCGACCTGGCCGGGCAGCGGCTCTCGGTGTCCGCGTCGATCGGCGTCGTCGAGCGGTCGGCCGCGGGCACGACGGCGACCGGGCTGATGCAGGCCGCGGACACGACGCTGTACTGGGCGAAGGCCGACGGCAAGGGCCGCTGGACGCTCTTCGACCCGGAGCGCAACGCGCACCGGATGACCCGTCAGGCACTGTCGTCGACGCTGCGTCCCGCCCTGGAGCGGGGCGAGTTCGTGCTGGAGTACCAGCCACTGGTGGACCTGGAGGGCGGCCTGGTGCGGGGGGTCGAGGCCCTGGTGCGGTGGCGGCATCCGCAGTTCGGGACGCTG
This sequence comes from Streptomyces sp. NPDC021093, assembly GCF_044333135.1. Taxonomy (NCBI): domain Bacteria; kingdom Bacillati; phylum Actinomycetota; class Actinomycetes; order Kitasatosporales; family Streptomycetaceae; genus Streptomyces; species Streptomyces sp. NPDC021093. The sequence continues at coordinate 600,759 of NZ_JBIRQJ010000006.1, forward strand.
GCGCCGAATCGGTTCATCGGAATCGCGGAGGAGGACGGCTCGATCGTCCACCTCGGGCGGTGGGTGCTGCGGACGGCGTGCCGGCAGGCGCGGCAGTGGCAGAAGGACCACCCGGAGACCGAGCCGCTCTTCGTTTCGGTGAATGTGGCGGTGCGTCAGGTCTGGGACTCGGACCTGGTGGCCGATGTGGCCGAGATCCTCGAAGAGACGGGGCTCGCACCGGAGTTGCTGCAGCTGGAGCTGACCGAGTCGGCGGTGATGGGCTCGGCGGGACGGCCATTGCAGGCGCTACAGGCGCTGAGCGACATGGGCGTGCACATCGCGATCGACGACTTCGGGACGGGCTACTCGAACCTGGCGTATCTGAGCCGGCTGCCGGTGTCGGTGCTGAAGCTGGACGGCGCCTTCGTACGGGGCTTCCAGGACGAGGCGCACCCGAACCCCGCCGACGAAACGATCGTGGAGGCCCTGGTGCAGCTCGCGCACCGCCTGGGCCTCACCGTCACCGCGGAGTGCGTGGAGACGGCGGGCCAGGCGGCGCGGCTGCGGCGGATCGGCTGCGACACGGGCCAGGGCTGGCTGTACTCGCGGCCGACGGCGCCGGACCGGATCGCGGCGATGCTCTGCGAGCGGGCGGCTTCCTAAGTCCTAGACCGCATGCGGGAGTTGGTACGCGTCGGCGATCAGCTCGTACGAGCGGACGCGGGCCGAGCCGGTGTGCGCGTTGGCGGTGAGCATCAGCTCGTCGGCGCCGGTGCGCTTGGCGAGGTCGTCGAGACCGGCACGGACGGCGTCCGGGGTGCCGTGCACGACGTTCGCCAGCCAGCCGTCGACGAACTCCTGCTCCAGGGAGCTGAATCGGTACGCGGCCGCCTCTTCCGGTGTGGGGATCAGACCGGGGCGGCCGGTGCGCAGACGCAGCATGCTGAGCGCGCCGGTGAGGACCTGGCGGCGGGCCTCGGCCTCGTCGTCCGCGGCGAGGGCGGAGACGCCGATGACCGAGTACGGGGCGTCCAGGACCTCCGACGGGCGGAAGGACTCGCGGTAGAGGTCGAGGGCCGGGATCGTGTTCTGCGCGGAGAAGTGGTGCGCGAACGCGAAGGGCAGCCCGAGCGTACCGGCCAGCCGGGCGCTGAAGCCGGAGCTGCCGAGGAGCCAGATCTGGGGGGTGTTGCTGTGGCCCTGCACAGGCCCCGGGACGGCGTGGATCCGGGAGTAGGGGTGGCCCTCCGGGAAGTCGTCGGTCAGGAACCGGGTCAACTCGGCCAGCTGGCGCGGGAATTCGTCCGCACCCTCGTGGGGGTTGTCGCTGCGGCGCAGCGCGGCGGCGGTGGCGCCGTCGGTGCCGGGGGCCCGGCCGAGGCCCAGGTCCACGCGGCCCGGGGCCATCGCTTCCAGCGTGCCGAACTGCTCCGCGATGACGAGCGGGGCGTGGTTGGGCAGCATGACGCCGCCCGAACCGAGGCGGATCCGGTCGGTGTGGGCGGCGAGGTGGGCGAGGATCACGGCCGGCGACGAACTGGCCACTCCCGGCATGGAGTGGTGCTCGGCCACCCAGTAGCGGTGGAACCCGCGGGCCTCCCCGAGCTTCGCGATCTCGACGCTGGTGCGGAGGGCGTCACTGGGGGTGGCGCCGACGCCGACGGTGGCCAGGTCGAGGACGGAGAGGGGGGTGGGGGCGAGGCCGGTGGCGCTGGCACGGATGGGGTGGGGGGTGGGTTCCACCGGGGATCCTCCTGGGGCGGGTGGGGCGTCTTCCGTACTTCCGTCGTACGGAACGGGAGGGAGGCTCCGGTTATTCCCCACCGGGATGATCGTCGTGCGGGTGCATCGTGGCTGATCGCGCAGTTCCCCGCGCCCCTAAATACCGCCGTCTCCTTGGGCAGCGGGGCCGCCCCCCGGGGGCAGTGGGGTCTCCCCTGCTCCTTAAGAGCTTGGGGAAGGGTGGGCAAGGGGGCGGCCCCCACTGCGGCACGCCCCCACCCGGCCGTCGCACCCCGACACCGCCCCCTCCGCGCCGGCCGCTCACACCTTCGGTGCCGCGCGCATTCCCACGTACACGCACGCCGTCCCGTCCGAAAGCTCCGCGAAGACCACCGGCATGTAGTCCTCGCTGAAGGACGCCCCCGCCCCCGTGCCCGCGAAGACCTTGTCCGTGACCGGGAGCAGGTCCACCGAGAGCGGCGGCGAGAAGTCGGCCATTCCGTCGACGAATTCGTACAGGAGGTGCCCCTCGGTCACCGTCAGGACGACGCCCGCCCTGCGGTAGACGCCGACCAGCGGCGCCCAGTCGACCTCGACCGGCTCGGCCGACGGGGCCAAGGAGTCCGGCATCTCCACGTCGGCGAGTTCGGCGAGGAGTTCGCGCATGAGGGTGGCGTAGATCAGGCGCGCGCTGCCGCCATTGGTGAGGAGCGCGACGGCCACCCCGGCGGAGGGGACGACGCGGAGGTAGGAGTACTGGCCGATGGACGCGCCGTCGTGGCCGTAGCCCCGCGTGCCCTTCCAGTCGTACAGGGTCCAGCCGAGGCCCCAGCCGTCCGAGCTGACCGTCCACCTGTCGGGGACGTCCGTCTCCCACTGCTGCATGGCGGAGACGGCGGCGGTGGAGAGGATGCGGGTGCCGTCCTGTGCGACGCCGCCGTCCAGGTGCATGCGGGCCAGCCGGACCACGTCGCCCGCGCTGGCGATCACCCGGCCGTACGGGCCCGCCGAGCGCGGCATCATGTCCCAGGCGGGGGCCGGGTCGGGCATCTCGCCCGGCTCGCCCAGGTGCCCCATCGCGGCCCGGAAGGCGAGTGCCTCCTCGGGGAGGGTCATGGTGTGGGTCGCGCCGAGCGGGGCGAGGACCCGGGTCTTCAGCGCCTCGTCCCAGGTCTGGCCGGTCAGAACCTCCGCGATGCGGCCCAGGACGTTGTAGGCGATGCCGCTGTACGAGACGGCGGTGCCCGGCGCGCAGTCCAACGCCACTCCTGCGCTGGCTTCCAGGAAGCGGGCCAGGCAGTCGTCGCCGCGCCCGCTGTCGTAGGTGAAGTCACAGGTCAACCCACTGGTGTGGGAGAGGAGTTGGCGGGTGGTGATCCGCTTGGTGGCCTCGGGGTCGGCGGTGACGAACTCCGGCAGGACGGACACGACCGGTGCGTCGATGTCGAGGAGGCCCGAGTCGGCGAGCTGCATCACCAGGGTGGCCGTGTAGAGCTTGGCGATCGAGCCGAGCTGGAAGACCGAGTCGGTGGTCGTCTCCACCCCGGTGCCCCGGTGCAGGAGGCCGCTGGCGAGCTCGTGCACCTCGCCGTCGACCAGCACGGCGAGCGAGGCGCCGGGGACGTGGTGCGCGGCGCACAGTTCGTCCAGCCTGGCCTGCCAGCGGGCGAGTTCGACGGTCCGGGCGGTGGAGCCCTTGACCCCCCACGCGCCCGCGGCCTTCCACTCGCCCTGCTCGTTCCAGCTCATGTTCTCCGTCATGACTACCCCCGTATGTGTGTGGGTCGAACGCCCGTCGCGTTCCCGATGCGCACACTGTACGCACGACGGAACGGTGTGCGCAAGAGGGAAAGGGAGAGGCGGCCCGCGTGATCAATCAAACGCAGGGGCCGCCCAGTTGGCGCCGACGGGTACCGGGGTGCCCAGCTACCCCCCGAACAGCACTCCCAGCCCCTTCGCCCGCACCCGCCGCTCCGCCAGCCGGAGACCCTCCCAGACCGTGACCTGGTTGGCGGTCAGGACGGGTTTGCCCAACTCCCTCTCCAGGTCCGTCAGATACGCCGCCGTGTGCAGCGCCGTGTCCGGGAGGAGGACCGCCTCCGCGTCCGGATGGTCGCCCGCGCGGGCCAGCGCGAGGACCTCGGCACGGCCCCAGGTGCCGACCTCGGCCGCCGTGACGATGCCGCTGCCCCGGGTCGAAACGACCTCCGTACCCGCCGACTTGAGGAAGTCGTGGAAGAGTTCCGCGACGTCCGACGGATAGGTGGCGGCGACCGCGACGCGGCGCGCGCCCAGTTCCCGTACGGCATGGGCGAAGGCGAAGGACGTGGAGGAGGCGGGGAGGCCCGCGTGCAGGGCCAGGCGGCGGACCTGGTCGTGGGCGCCGTCGAGGCCGAACACGAAGCTGGCGCTCGTACAGGCCCAGACGACCGCTTCCGCGCCCGCGAGGCGCAACTCCTCGACGCCCGCCGCGAGTCGGTCCTCGGAGCCCATCTCCAGGAGTGCGTCGACGCGGTGGGCGTCGGTGCCGATGTCGGTGTGGACCAGTGGCAGACGGACGTCGGGGGCGGCGAGCATCATTTCGATGCGCGGGTAGTCGTCCTCGGCGGAATGGCCGGGATAGAGGAATCCGATCGCTGTCATGTCAGGTCGGGCCTTCCTGCTCGGGGAACTCGGAGAGCGGAGGGGGGTCCTGGAACGCCGCCGGCAGCGCGGGCGGCAGCAGCTCCACGGGCGGCAACAGCTCCACCGGCGGCAGCAGCTCCGCGGGCCGCACCACCTCCGCGGGTGGCAGCAGCTCCGCAGGCGGCAGCAGCTCCGCGGCCTCCGGCTGCGACTGCGTCCTGGAGGCCATCAGCAGCTGCTGGTAAGGACCGACCGCCTGCGCGCCGAGCCGGCGCAGCGCGGACCACATGGTGACCTGGTTCGCGGAGATGACGGGCATCCGCAGCTCCGCCTCCAGCTGTGGAATCACGTCGTACGTGGGGAGGTTGGTGCAGCTGATGAAGAGGCAGTCGGCCGCGCCGACCACCGCCTGCCGGGCCATGTCCACCACATCCCGGTAGGGGACCTTCCAGATGTGCCGGGTGAGCCCCAGGAACTCCCTTCCGGTGATGACGATGCCCGCTTCCGCCAGGTACTCCTCCAGCGACTGCGTCACCGACTCCGTGTACGGGGTGACCAGGGCGATCCTTCGCGCGCCCAGTTCACCGAGCGCCTCCAGGAGCGCGCCGGACGTGGTCACCGACGGCAGGTCCCCGGCCTGTGTCTCGCCGGCCCGGGACATCGCCTCGCACATGGCGCGTTCCCCTGCGGTGCCGCCGACGAAACTTCCGGAGGTGCAGGCGTACGCGACGACCTGCGGTTCGACCGCGATCAGGGCCCGGACCGCCTCGCGCAGCGTCTGGTGCTCGCTGACCAGCCGGGCCAGGTCGAGGCTGACCTCGACGGGGACGAAGGGAGTTCGGGTGAGATGGAGGGAGATGCCGTCCGGCACCCACCGCCAGAGCTCCCGGTCGAGTGCGAAGTCGAAGGGGGCCACCACTCCCACGCCGCGTTGCGGCTGTGGCCCACCGAGAAAGTCAATGTCCAATGCGGCCCCCAGATACGGGTGTTGACGACCGTAGGGTGCGGGTACGAGTGTGGTCAATCCGTACACCATCTGCGTATGTCAGACGTTACGAAACGGTTTCTCCGCCATGACTGATGTGACCCTTCTTGTCCTTGACGCCGAACCACTGCCCCGTCTCGGCAACCTGACCGGACGGACCCGCATTCTGCACGGTGACGATTCGACGATCCGGAGTCAACTACCGGAAGCGGATGTGCTCCTGGTGTGGGACTTCCTTTCGGATGCGGTACGGCGCGCATGGCCGGGCCCCGGCGCACGCCCGCGCTGGGTGCACACCGCGAGCGCCGGGGTGGACCATCTGATGTGTCCGGAACTCGCCGCTTCCGACACGGTGGTCACCAACGCGCGCGGCATCTTCGACCAGCCGATGGCGGAGTACGTCGCCGGTCTCGTCCTCGCCGCGGCGAAGGACTTCCTGGGCACGAACGAGCTGCAGCGGCAGCGCCGTTGGCACCACCGGGAGACGAGGCGGGTGGCCGGGACGCGGGCCGTGGTGGTCGGCTCCGGGCCCATCGGGCGGGCGATCGCGCGGACCCTGGAGGCGCTGGGGGTGACCGTCGCCGTGACCGGGCGCACCGCCCGGCCCGGCGTGCACGGCCCCGGCGAACTGCTCCCCCTCCTGGCCCGCGCCGACTGGGTGGTGTGCGCGGCACCGCTGACGGACACGACCCGGGGCATGTTCGACGCGCGGGCCTTCGACGCGATGAACCCGGCGGCGTACTTCATCAATGTCGGGCGGGGTCAGCTGGTCGTGGAGAGCGACCTCCTGGCCGCCCTCGCCAAGCGGTGGATCGCGGGCGCCGCACTGGACGTCTTCACCCAGGAACCACTCCCCCCGGAGAGCCCGCTGTGGGACGTGCCCGGCCTCACCGTGTCCCCGCACATGAGCGGCGACGTGCTGGGGTGGCGGGACGAACTGGCAGCCCAGTTCGTGGAGTTGTACGACCTTTGGGAGAGCGGTGGGCCTCTTCCGAATGTAGTCGACAAGAATGTTGGGTACGTCCCCATGCATGACTGAAGCGACGGAACCGAGTGCACCCACGTCCCTCACCGCCTTCACCGCCCGCCAGCTGCTCGCCGCGTACGAGAAGGGCGAGCTGTCGCCCGTGGAGGCGACCCGGGCCGTACTGGAGCGGGCCGAGGCGATCCAGCCGGCCCTGAACGCCTTCGTCTCGATCGACCACGAGGGCGCCCTGGAGCAGGCCCGCGCGTCCGCCGAGCGGTGGCGCAGGCGGGAGCCCCGGGGCCTGCTCGACGGGGTGCCGGTCACGGTCAAGGACCTGCTCCTGACCGCGGGCACACCGACCCTGCGCGGCTCCAACGCCGTGTCGGCGGACGCCAGTTGGGTGGAAGACGCACCTTCCGTGGCACGGCTGCGGGAGCACGGGGCCGTCCTGGTCGCGAAGACCACCACCCCGGAGTTCGGCTGGAAGGGCGTCACGGACTCGCCGCGCTTCGGCGTCACCCGCAATCCGTACGACCAGAACCGGACCTCGGGCGGTTCGAGCGGCGGGAGCGCGGTGGCCGTGGCGGCGGGCGCCGGGCCGCTGTCGGTCGGCACGGACGGGGGCGGCTCGGTCCGGATCCCGGCCTCCTTCTGCGGGATCTTCGGCATGAAGCCCACGTACGGCCGGATCCCGCTCTACCCGTCGAGCCCCTTCGGCACGCTCTCGCACGCGGGGCCGATGGCGCGGGACGCGGCCGACGCCGCCCTGATGCTGGACGTCATGGCCGGGGAGGCGGACTGGCGGGACTGGTCGCAGTCGGCGGTGACGGACGACGCGGAGACCAGGACCGGTCTGCGGGACGGGGTGCGCGGGCTGCGGGTGGCGTACTCGCCGACGCTGGGCGGACAGGTGAAGGTGGCGCCGGAGGTCGCGGCCGCGGTACGGGGCGCGGTCGAGAGGCTCGCCGATCTCGGCGCGTACGTGGAGGAGGCGGACCCGGACTTCGCGGACCCGGTGGAGGCCTTCCACACGCTGTGGTTCAGCGGGGCCGCCCGGGTGGTGCAGGGCTTCGGGCGCGAACAGCGGGACGGCCTGGACCCCGGCCTGCGCGAGATCTGCGGGGCCGGGGCGCGGCTGAGCGCGCTGGACTACCTGGCCGCGGTGGACGCCCGGATGGAGCTGGGGCGGCGGATGGGCCGCTTCCACACGGCGTACGACGTCCTGGTGACGCCGACGCTGCCGGTGACGGCCTTCGAGGCGGGTGCGGAGGTGGCGAGGGGGTCGGGGCTGCGCAGGTGGACGGGCTGGACCCCGTTCACGTACCCCTTCAACCTGACGCAGCAGCCCGCGGCGACGGTGCCGTGCGGGACGGACGCGGGCGGGCTGCCGGTGGGGGTGCAGCTGGTCGCCGCCAGGCACCGGGACGGGCTGGTGCTGCGGGTGGCGGAGGCGCTGTACGGGGCGGGGGTGGGGGTTCCGGCGCCGGGAGCGGTGGGGGCGTAGGGGCTGCGGCGCCCGCGGGGGCCGTCGGGGGCTCCGGGCCCGCACCGCGCCTGTGACCGGCGTGCACCGCGCCTGTGACCGGCGTGCACCGCGCCTGTGACCGGCGTGCACTGCGCCCGTGACCGGCGTGCACCGCTCCCCCGCCCGCACCGCGCCTCCGCCCTGCGCGGTCACCCGTGTGGGCCGGCTCCGGCTGTGGCGGCCGGTGACCGTACTTACGGTCTGGGTACGGCACGGCCGGTCCGTGCCGGGCGGGTGAAGCGGGAGCAGGAGCAGGAGGCGTGAGGCAATTCATGGATCCGGTGACGGAGTCCCTCAGCGAACTCCACGAGCGCATCGGCGCACTGCGGGGCGGCGAGGTCGCCTCCTACATCCCGAAGCTCGCCCAGGCCGACCCGGACGACTTCGGGATCGCCCTCACCAGCATGGCCGGCCATCGTTACCAGGCCGGGAAGGCCGATGCCCACTTCAGCATCCAGTCGGTCTCCAAGCCCTTCGTCTACGCCCTGGCCCTGACCGACCTGGGGCCCGACGAGATGCTCAGACGCGTCGGCGCCGAGCCGAGCGGCGAGGCCTTCAACGCCATCAGCCTGGAGCCCGGCACAGGACGGCCCGCCAATCCGATGGTCAACGCCGGTGCGATCGCCACCACCGCCCTGGTCAAGGCGGCCGACCCCGAAGAGCGGTCCGCCCGCATCCTGGACTGGCTGTCCGCCTTCGCCGGCCGCCGCCTCGACCACGACGAGGAGGTGTACGCCTCCGAGGCCGCCAGCGGTGACCGCAACCGCGCGCTGGCCTATCTGATGCGCTCGGCCGGATCGCTGGACGACGACCCCTACTCCGTGACCGACACCTACTTCCGCCAGTGCGCCGTCCGGGTCACCGCGGCCGACCTGGCGGTCATGGCCGCGACCCTGGCCAAGGGCGGCCTCAACCCGTGCACCGGCGAGCGCGTGGTGACCCAGGACGTCGCGGTGCGGACCCTGGCGATCATGGCCACCTGCGGCATGTACGACGGGGCAGGGCAGTGGCTGCTGAACGTCGGGCTGCCCGCCAAGAGCGGCGTCGCGGGCGGCTTGATCGCGGCCAGCCCCGGCCGGTTCGGCGTCGCGCTCTACAGCCCGCCGCTGGACGCGGAGGGCAACTCCGTACGGGGCGTGGCCGCCCTCACCGAGATGTCCGAACGGTTCGCGCTGCACCTCATGCACGCGCCGGTGCACCTGACGGCCACCGTCACCGACACCGTGCACGCGGCGCGCTCCTCCCGGGTGCGCGATCCGGGACAGGCGGCGGCCCTGGACCGCGACGGGCGGCGCATCGCCGTCGTCGGTGCCCAGGGCGACCTGGAGTTCACCGAGACCGAACAGCTGTTGAACGCCGTGGCGCACGTCGTCCCGGCCGATCCCGGCGGCGTGGTCCTGGACCTCACGGCGGTCACGGCCGTCGGCGCCGGCCCCGCCACGATGCTCGCCGCGACGCTGGCGGACCTCGAACATCGGGGCCACCAGGTCGCCGTCGCCGTCCAGCAACCGTTCCTGAAGGACGCCGTCGGCCACCCCGGCCGCTGGACGGACACCCGCGACGACGCCGTGGCCTGGTGCGAGGACCGGTTCCTCACGGAGCGGCCCGCTGCCTCTTGAAGCGGAGCGGCCCACCTACCGCTCGAAGCGGGGTGTCCCGCTACTTCTTGAAGCCGTAGTCGAGCAGCCGGCCCGCGTCCTTCGCCCGGTTCACGTCCGACGACGAGGCGAGGAGCGTGCCGTAGAGGGTCTTGCTGCCGCGCTTGGTGGCGAAGACCAGGCAGTACTTGGCGTTGGGGCCCGACCCCGTCTTGATGCCGAGGGTGCCCGGGTAGCTGTTGAGCAGCGGGTTGGTGTTGGTCCACGCCATGGTGCGCCGGCCGCCGGACCTGGTGGCGGTGCGCTGCTTGGTGGACCTGGTGGCGACCACGGCCCGGAAGGTGGTGTTCTTCATCGCGCTCACCGCGAGTCTGGTGAGGTCGCGGGCCGTGGAGTAGTTGCCCCTGCCGCCTCCGCCGTCGAAGGAGTCGAAGTGGGTGTTCTTCAGGCCGAGCGAGCGAGCGGTGGCGTTCATCTTCCCGATGAAGGACTTCACCCGCGCGTCCCGTGTCCCGCCCGTACCGAACTTGTCGGCCAGCGCGTACGCCGCGTCGCAGCCGGACGGCAGCATCAGCCCGTACAGCAGCTGGCGGACGGTGACCCTGTCGCCGACGATCAGGCGGGCCGAGGAGGCGGAGTTCCTGACGATGTAGTCGCTGTACGCCTTCTGCACGGTGACCTTGGCGTCCAGGTCGAGGCCCTTGCTGGCGAGCACCACCTTCGCCGTCATGATCTTGGTGGTCGAGCCGGTGGGCAGGCGGGTGTCCGCCCCCTTCGCGTACAGGGTCCTCCCCGTGCCCGCGTTCATCAGGAAGGCGCCCCTGGCGGTGACGGTGGGGGCCTTGGGGGCGGCGAGCGCGGGGGCGGCCGTACCGGCGGCCGCCGGGGCGAGGGCCTGTGCCGGGGCGAGGGCCGCCCCGGTGGCCAGGACGGACCCGGCGGTGGCGGCGGTGACGGCGACGGCCGACACGCGGCGCACCCGCGTCCTCCTGGATCCGCCGGTTCCTCTGGTTCCGCCGGATCCTCCGGTTCCTCTCGTTCCGCCGGTTCCCCTGGTTCCGCTGTTTTCGTTCGTTCCGATCTTCACGCTGAGTGCTCCAGATGCCCATATCGTCCGGCCACATGAGGATGTCGCCTACCCGCCTGACGAATGAGGCGGCACGGGGGCACGGCTTCCGCCGGAATTTCCCACTGGATCGTCAGTCCCGGCCCAGGAACGGCCGAGGATCGCCTTTTCCCCGCCGCCCGCCCCGTGTTGCGATGCGTCCCATGGATCACATCGTGCGCAAGGGATACGAGGGCACCGGGCCCGGGGCGATCACCCCCGACGGGTGCGCGGTGGAGCTGTACCGGCGGCTCCCCGTCTTCGACGAGCCGAAGTGGCTGGCGCTGGCCGCCCCGAGCCGACCGGGTGCCCGCCTCCTGGAACTGGGCGCCGGTGTCGGCCGGCTCACCCGCCCGCTGAACGAGCAGGGCTTCATCGTCACCGCGGTAGACGAGTCCGCCGAGATGCTCGCGGAGGTACGGGAGTGGCTCCCCCGGGTGCGGGTCGTACGGAGCCCCATCGAGTCCCTCGACCTGCCCGGTGAGCGCTACGACGTCGTGGTCCTCATGTCCTTCCTCGTCCACGCGGGCGCGGAAGGACTGCGCGAGGGCTTCCTGCGGACCTGCCGCCGCCATGTCGCCGACGACGGCGTCGTGGTGATCCAGCGGGAGGCGGCCGGCCGGCACGAGGGGCTGCCCGTCGAGCGGCAGTACCCCGACGGCGGGCTTGTCCGCATCGTCTCCTCGGAGCCCGCCGCGGGCGAGGGCCGTCCCGGGACCCGGTCCGTGCACGTCCAGTACGAATTCCCCGACGCGCACTGGACGCAGACCTTCCTCTCGTGCCCGCTGACGGAGCAGGAGTTCGAGACGGCGCTGGAGGAGGCGGGGCTGAAGGTGGACGCCTACCTGGACCCGGAGCGGACGTGGGTACGGGCCGTTCCGGTGGGTGCCAGGCCCGCCTGAGCCGACCCCGCCCGACCCCGCCCGGCTCAGCCCTGCGGCGGGGCGGCGGTCAGCTCGGCGAGGCGGGCCTCCAGCCGGTTCTGGCGGGCCTCGATGCGCGCCGCCACGCCGAACGGGGAGGCCAGATAGCCGCCCGCGGCGAGCAGCGCCACGCTGAACAGGACGTTCCCGGCGAGGAACTGCAGGAGCGCGAAGAGCAGCAGCACCGCGGCGAGGACGGGGCGCGCCCAGCGCGCCCCCGTCTTCTTGCTGTTCTGCAGCTTGAGCAGCCGGACCATCGCGTGCCGGGCCACCGGGTCGTTCGGTATCTGCTCCCGCCGCGAGAGCCGCATGACCGCCGCCAGCCGACGGTGCGAGAGGCCCGTCTCGGACCTGAGCCGTTTCAGCGCCCGGGTGTTCAGCCAGATCAGGAGCGCCGCCACCAGCAGGGCGACGGCACTCACCCGGATCCCGGGCCCCGTACCGGACAGCCAGCCGATCCCGGACACGGCGCAGGCCCCGACGAGGATCGCCGTGTTGCCGGCCCACTGCGCGTCGTGCCAGCGCCACTCCCCCTCCCAGTCCACGTCACTGCCGCCGCTCTCGTACTCGGGTCTCGCGTCCACGGTCCGCTTCCGTTCTTCGGGTCCTTCGGGTCCACTGCCGGGGCGGATGGTACGGAGCGTGGGCGTGGGAGCCAACTGCGGTGCGGTGTCGGACTTTTCATCACCGGTGTCGGACTTTTCGTCATGCGCTCCCTACGACCGCCGGAAGCTGAGCGTCTCCCCCACCGCCCCCGCCCGCCACAGGTCCTGGCAGGCGTCCGCCATCCGGTCCAGGCCCTCCACGACCGTGCCCCACACGATGCCCGGGACCCAGCCCTGGTCGCCGTTGAGGAGCAGGTTGTTGCGCTCGTAGAAGAGGGCGAGGTCGACGATGGTGGGGCGGTCCTGGCGGATGTGCTCGGCGGAGTAGCCGTGGGAGCCGGTGGCCAGTTCCGTACCGGCGAAGGAGAAGTAGCAGAGGTCGCCGGGGATGGGGGTGACGGTGGGGTTCTCCAGCGGGGGTTCCGCGTCGGCGAAGGACGGGAAGAGCGCGTAGATCTCGTTGCGGGCGTACTTCGCGTGGTAGACGTCGCCGCCGAGCGGGAGGGCGTCCCAGACCGCCCGGCAGGTGAGCGGGGCCAGGGAGTCGAGGAGTTTCGCGGTGCAGTGCACACCACGCTTGTCGAGCGAAATATCCACGAATCGGTCGGTCATCCTCCCATCGTGCGCAGTGGTTTGCTCCCGTCAAGGGGGCATCAGCCGCCCCGTCGGCCGGAATTGAGTGGAGTAATCCGTGCGGTCTCGGGTAGCCGCGCGCCCATGGCTCCTACGAGAAGTGAAGAGAGTGGAAAACGAAGGCCGGTGTCGAGGCGTGCCCTGCTGGCGGGCGGTGCGGCGCTGGGCGCGGCGGGGGCGCTCGGGGTCGCGGGCTGCAGCAAGGTGCCGACCGGGGACACGCTCGCCCGGCTGAAGTCGCAGGGCATCGTGCGGTTGGGAATCGCAGGTGAGGCGCCGTACGGCTACATCGACGAGCAGGGGAACTTCACCGGTGAGGCGGTCGAGCTCGCGAAGGTGATCTTCAAGCGGCTCGGCATCGGGAAGGTGCAGCCGGTCGCGACGGACTTCTCGTCGCTGATTCCGGGGCTCAACTCCCAGCAGTTCGACGTCGTTTCAGCCGGTATGTACATCAACAAGGACCGGTGCGCGCAGGTCATCTTCGCCGATCCGGAGTACCAGATGCTGGACTCCTTCATCGTGCCGAAGGGCAACCCGAAGAAGCTCACCTCGTACCAGGACATCAAGAAGTCCGGCGCGAAGATGGCCACCGGCACCGGGTACGCGGAGATCGAGTACGCGATCGCCGCCGGCATCCCGGAGAAGGAACTGGTGATCCTCCAGGACCCGGTGGCCGGGCTGAACGCCGTGGAGTCGGGGCGCGTCGACGTCTTCGCAGGTACGGCGCTGACCGGCCGCGGCGTGGTCAGGAAGAGCACGAAGGCGGAGGCCACCGAGCCGTTCGCGCCGGTGGTCGGCGGCAAGAAGAAGATCGACGGCGGCGGCTTCGCCTTCCGCAGGCTGGACGGCGAACTGCGGGACGCCTTCAACGTGGAGATCCACAGGATGAAGAAGAGCGGCGAGCTGTTCCGGATCCTCCAGCCGTTCGGCTTCACGAAGTCCGAGATGACGACGCTGACGGCCGAGGAGCTGTGCCGATGAGCGCGGGACTGTGGCAGCAGTGGATCCTGCCCGGGATCTGGACGACCATTCAACTCACCGTCTACTCGGCCCTGTTGGCGGGCGTCGTCGCCTTCGTGATCGGGATCGCGCGGACCAACCGGCTGTGGATCGTTCGCTTCCTGGCGGGTGTCTACACGGAGGTGTTCCGCGGGACCTCGGCACTGGTGCTGATGTTCTGGCTGTTCTTCGTGGTGCCGGGGCTCATCGGGTGGGCGTTCGTACCCATGTGGGCCGCCGTGCTCGCACTGGGCCTGTCCTACGGTGCGTACGGTGCGGAGGTCGTGCGCGGCGCGCTCGCCTCGGTCTCCCCCGCGCAGCGCGAAGCGGGGGTCGCGCTGAACTTCACGCCGTGGCAGCGGATGCGGCTGATCCTGCTGCCGCAGGCGGTGCCGGAGATGATCCCGCCGTTCAACAACCTCTTGATCGAGCTGCTGAAGGGCACCGCACTGGTGTCGCTGCTCGGGATCGGCGACGTGTCGTTCGCCGCCTACCTGGTGCGGCTCGCCACCCAGGAGAGCGCGCAGATCTACTCGATCACCCTCGTCATCTACTTCGTGATCGCGTTCGTCCTGACGCGCGGCATGAAGGCGCTGGAGCGCAAGTCCAAGGCCGGGATCGGGATTGACGTGAAGGCGCAGATCTCCGGGGGGACGCGATGAGCAACTGGGACTGGTCCGCGGCCCTGGACTTCATGCCGCGCTTCTGGGACGGGGTGCTGCTCACCCTCCAGGTGCTGGCGCTCGGCTCGCTCCTTTCGTTCTCGCTGGGTCTGGTGTGGGCCTTCGGGCTCAGGTCGGCCTCGAAGTTCGTACGGTGGCCGGTGAACGTCGTCACCGAGTTCATCCGCAACACCCCGCTGCTGGTGCAGCTGTTCTTCCTGTTCTTCGTGCTGCCGGAGTGGGGCGTGCAGTTCTCCGCGATCACCACCGGCACCGTCGCGATCGGGCTGCACTACTCGACGTACACCGCACAGGTCTACAAGGCGGGCATCGACGCCGTACCGGTCGGCCAGTGGGAGGCGGCGACCGCGCTCAGCCTGCCGACGCACCGCACCTGGTTCGCGGTGATCCTCCCGCAGGCGATCCGGCGCATCGTGCCCGCGCTCGGCAACTACGTCGTCTCGATGCTGAAGGACACGCCGCTGCTGGCCGGCATCAGCGTGCTGGAGATGCTCCAGCAGGCCCGGCTGGAGAGCGCGTCCACCTTCCAGTACACCGAGCCGCTGACGGTCGTCGGCATCGCCTTCATCCTCATCGCCTACCCGGCGTCCCTTCTGCTGCGAGCCCTGGAGCGTCGTCTTGTCCGCTGAAACCGCTGATTCCGTCCAGACCCCGGCCGCCGACGAGTTGATCAAGTTCGACAACGTCACCAAGCGGTTCGGGAAGAACACCGTCCTGGACAACCTGTGCTTCTCGGTCCGGCCGGGCAAGCACGTGACCCTGATCGGGCCCTCCGGGTCCGGCAAGACCACCATCCTGCGGCTGCTGATGACGCTGATGAAGCCCGAGGAGGGCACCATCCACGTCAACGGGCAGCAGCTCTTCCCCTCGCGGGGCGAGAAGCAGCTGCGGGAGGTGCGCAAGAACATCGGGATGGTGTTCCAGCAGTTCAACCTCTTCCCGAACATGACCGTGCTCCGCAACATCACCGAGGCGCCGGTGCGCGTACTCGGCCTGTCCAAGGACGAGGCCGAGCAGCGGGCCCGCGACCTGCTCGACATGGTCGGCCTCGGCGACCGGTGCGACGCCAAGCCGACGCAACTGTCCGGCGGCCAGCAGCAGCGGGTGGCGATCGCACGGGCGCTGGCCATGCGGCCGCAGGTCCTCCTCCTCGACGAGGTGACATCGGCGCTCGACCCGGAGCTGGTGGCCGGCGTCCTCGACGTGCTGCGCGACATCGCCCGTACGACCGACATCACCATGCTCTGCGTGACGCACGAGATGAACTTCGCCCGGGACATCTCGGACGACGTCCTGATGTTCGACTCCGGGCGGGTCATCGAGTCGGGTCCGCCGGAGAAGATCTTCGGCGACCCGGAGCACGAGCGCACCCGGGAGTTCCTGGGCGCGGTGCTCTGACGCCACACGAATTGCGACCTGCCTCCGGCATATGCCGGAGGTGCACAGACCCAGCTCACGGGCCCCGGGTCCGAATGCCCGCGCGAGCCGATTTGTCAACCCCCGCCCCTGCGGCGGGGGTTGACGGCTATCGTGGCTTGAGACGCACGAACGGCGCGACACGAACGGCGCACACGACACGAACGGCGCGACACGAACGGCACGGACCGCACGACGCAGAGCAGAAACGACGCAGCGCAGCAGAGCTAGGGGGAGACCGTGGCGCTGAAGCCCGAGCCGACCACGCCGCAGCCACGGCCGCGACACCCGCAGCACTCGGTGCAGCACGCCCTGCGCGTACTGGAGTCGGTGTCCCGGCACGGTGACGGCGTCACCGACACCCAGCTCGCCCGCGAGACCCGGCTGCCCCCGGCCGAGCTGCGCCCGCTGCTGCTGATGCTGCGCCGCGAGGGGTACGTGGAGCAGGTCGCCGACGGTGCGTACGTGGCGGGTGAGGCGCTGGAGCTCGTCGGGGCGCCCGGCACCACCCGCCGCGAGCTGGTCGAGCTGCGCCTCCAGCAGACCCTGGACCAGCTGCGGGACTCGGTCGGCGCCGCGATCTACCTCGGCCGGTACGTCGACGGGGAGATCAGGGTGACCCGGGTCGCCGAGGGCCCGCTGACCCCGAAGGTCAACGAGTGGGTCGACTTCCGCTCCTCCGCGCACGCCAGCGCGGTGGGAAAGTGCCTGCTCACCCAGCTCGACCGGGACGGCCGCCGCGACCACCTCTCCCGGCACAGGACCGCCCGGCTGACCTCCCGGACGATCACCAGCGAGCGGCTCCTCTTCTCCAAGCTGGACAGCCAGCCGCCGACCGTCCCGGTCCTGGACCTCCAGGAGTACGCACTGGGCACCGTCTGTGCGGCGGTGCCCCTCACGGCGGGCGCGGCAGTGGGCTGTCTCGCCCTGTCGCTGCCGGTCGAGCACGCGCACCGGCTCCGGCAGGCGGCGGACGCGCTGAACCGCCGGGCCACGCCGATGGCGCTGTCGCTCTCGCTGTAATGGCCCGACTACCCCCCGTCGCAGGCGTACCTGGTCGCGAGCACCCCCTCGGACCAGGTACGATTTACGAGTCAAGCGCCGCTAGCTCAGTTGGTTAGAGCAGCTGACTCTTAATCAGCGGGTCCGGGGTTCGAGTCCCTGGCGGCGCACAGACGAAGGAAGGCCCCCGAGCGAAAGCCCGGGGGCTTTCTTCTCTTTCCCCCGGTACCACTCCACCGTCTCCGCCAGCCCCTGGGCGAACGGCACCTGCGGCGCGTACCCCAGCTCCTCGCGGATGCGGGTGTCGTCCAGCGCGTACCGCAGGTCGTGCCCCTTCCGGTCGGCGACGTGCTCCACCAGACCGGCCGGTGCACCCGTCAGCTCCACCAGCATGTCGGTCAGCCGGAGGTTGGTGAGGGCGTTTCCGGTGCCGACGTTGTAGACCCGGCCCGCCGTGCCCTTGGTGAGGACCAGGTGGACGGCGCGGCAGTGGTCCTCGACGTGCAGCCACTCGCGGACGTTCTCGCCCGAGCCGTACACGGGGACGGGGCGGCCCGCGAGGAGCAGTGCCGTGAAGCGCGGGATCAGCTTCTCGGCGTGCTGGTGGGGGCCGTAGTTGTTGGAGCAGCGGGTGGTGCGGACGTCCAGGCCGTGGGTGCGCCAGTAGGAGCGGGCGATCAGGTCGGCGCCCGCCTTGGACGCGGCGTACGGGGAGTTCGGGGCGAGCGGGGATTCCTCGGTCCAGGTGCCCTCGGCGATCGACCCGTAGACCTCGTCGGTCGAGACGTGCACGACGGGGCCGACGCCGGTGCGCACGCACGCTTCAAGGAGGTTCTGGGTGCCCTCGACGTTCGTACGGACGAAGGCCCCCGCACCGGCGATGGACCGGTCGACGTGCGACTCGGCCGCGAAGTGCGCGACGGCGTCGTGCCCCGGCAGCAGGTCCAGGAGCAGCGGCAGGTCACAGACGTCGCCGTGGACGAAGTCCAGGCGGGGGTGGTCCAGCGGCAGGTTGTCGGTGTTGCCGGCGTAGGTGAGCAGGTCGAGGACGGTCACCCGGGCGTTCTCGTGGCCGGGCAGACGGCCGTCGAGGAGCATGCGGACGTACGACGAGCCGATGAAACCGGCACCGCCGGTGACGAGGATCTTCACCCGCCGAACCGTACCGTTCGGCCTGCCCCGGGAGGCCCCCGCCACTACCCTCACTGGGATGACGGACGATCCCACCCTCCCCATATCCCTCCGCCCGGCGACCGAGGACGATCTGCCGATGCTGGAGTCCTTCCTCGCCGACCCGCAGGCCGTCGGACCGTTCCAGTGGAAGGGCTGGAGCGATCCCGGGGTGTGGCGGCGGCGCTGGGCGGAGTGCCGGCTGCTCGACGGGGTGAGCAACATCCTGATCGTGCACGAGGGCGACACCAGGTGTGGCCTGGTCGGCTGGCGCAGGGAGCGCACCGCGGGCACCTCGCACTGCTGGAACATGGGCGCCCAGCTCCTCCCGTCCGCCACCGGCCGGGGCATCGGCACCAGGGCCCAGCTCCTCCTGGTGCACAGCCTGTTCGAGAGCGACCCGATCCCCAGGATCGAGGCGGACACCGAGGTGACCAACGTCGCGGAGCGGCGCTCCCTGGAGAAGTGCGGCTTCACCCAGGAGGGCGTGATGCGCTCGCGCGCCTTCCGGGCGGGGGCCTGGCGGGACATCGCGCGGTACTCGATCCTGCGCGACGACCCGCTGCCGCCCCTGTAGGACGCCACCCCCGGCGGAGCCCTCAGCAGCAGCCGCCCTCGCGCATCAGTGCCGTCACGGCCGCCCAGTCGCCGCCGGGGGCTTCGGAGCGTGTGCGTGCTCCCGCGGTGGCCTTCTTCTCGTACGCCGCTTCCAGCCCTGCCCGTTCGTGGACGCGTCCGCCGACGAGTACGCCTGTGATGTTCACCAGGTCGTCGAAGTCGGTGAGCGGGTTGCCGTCGACGAGGGTCAGGTCGGCGATCTTGCCGCGTTCCACCGTGCCCAACTCCCCTGCTGCTCCGAAGAGTTCGGCGGGCGAGGTGGTGACCGAGCGCAGTGCCTCCGCCGGCGTGAAGCCGCTGCGGACCATCGCCCGCAGCACCACGTGCAGGGTCAGCCCGACCGCGGTGATCGGGGTGTCGGTGCCGATCGCCATGCGGCCGCCGTCGTCCACGAGCTTCCGGTACGTGTCCATCTCGCGCCGCAGTGCGAGCCGTTCGGTGGCGGTCGGGGTCCTGGCGGCCGCCGCGCGGACCGACGCCGCGTCCCAGGGCGGCATCATGGCCGTCACCCTCGGGTCGTCGGCCAGGGCGGGGAAGTCGCCGATGAGGGGGGAGGCGACGAAGGGCGTGGCCAGGAGCTTCAGGCCGCCGCGCGTGTAGTGGGCGAGGGTGTCCTGGTAGGTGAAGCCCTCGCTGGTGGCGCCGTGTCCGCGGTCGGCGCGTTCGGTGGCGACGAGGTGGCTGGTCAGGTCCTCGCCGCTCTGCAGGCCCTGCGAGACGAGGTGCGAGCCGGAGAGGACGCCGAGGCGTTCGTGGCCGAACCGGGCGGCCTGTTCCATGGACGCCATCGGGGCGCGCACGTACGTCTTGACGAAGTCCCAGTCCAGGGCCGCCCCGCGGGCGAGCGACCGCCGCAGGCCCTCCTCGGTGCGGTGGGCGCGGCCCATGCTGTAGGCGACGCGCGGCCCGTCGAGGAGTTCGCCGGTGCTGAGGAGGCGCGGTCCGGCGAGGTGCCCGGAGACGATGGCCTCCCGGATGCGGGCCTGTTCGTAACTGAAACCGGCGAGCGAGACGGTGGTGGTGATGCCGTACGCGAGGGAGACCGAGGTCTGGCGGGCGCCGTAGGTGTACTGCCAGGGGTGGGTGTGTGCGTCCCAGAGGCCGGGGAGGACGGTCTGCCGGGAGGCGTCGACGTGGCGGGCGGCGCGCCGTCCGGTCCGGTGCGGTTCGACGGCGGTGATGCGGCCGTCGCGGATCAGGATGTCGACGTCGGTGCGCAGCCGGCCGTCGGCGGCCGTGCCGTCCCAGAGGCGGCCCGCGTGGACGACGGTGTCGACGGGGGTGGAGCGGCGGAGGTCGAGGCGGACGGGGATCTCCCGGCCGGGGCCTCCGGCACCGGAACCCTTCCCGTCGGCGCCCGTGCGGTCGGGACCCTTCCCGTCGGCGCCCGTGCGGTCGGGACCCTTCCCGTCGGCGTCCGTCGCGTCGAGGGTGGTCAGCCGCACCCTGCCCTCCGCCAGGTAGAGCAGCGTCCGTGAGTCCGCCGCCCAACTCGGGTGGTCCGCACCGGACTTGGAGACCGGGCGCGCCTCGCCCGCCGGGCTTCCGTCCGCCCCCACCGGCAGCACCCACAGCGCGGACTCGCTGACGCACGCCAGCCACTTCCCGTCCGGCGACCAGGCGGGTCCCGACGCGTACCGGTCGGAGAGCGAGGCGAAGGGGGCGAAGGGGTGCAGGGCCGAGGCGCCGGTGGTCGTGTCGACGACCCGGATGAGGTTGTAGCCCTCGCGGTAGCGGAAGTTGAGCCGGTTGCGGTCGCAGTAGGCGACGTGGCGGCCGTCCGGGGACCAGCTCGGCGGGCCCGGCAGTCCGCCGCCGCCGAGCGGGGTGGCGAGCACCTTCTCGGTGCCTGCGGCCAGGTCCCGTACGACCAGTCCTCCCGCCATGTCGATGCAGGCCAGTCGCTTGCCGTCCGGGGACAGCGCGGGGTGCGTGCGCCCGCCGCCCGCCAGCAACTCGTCTTTGCCGGTATCGAGTTCGAGGCGGCGCACCCCGTTCAGGCCCTCGCGGTCGTCGACGTAAAGGAGCCAGTGTCCGTCGCGGCTGAAGGACGGGCCCTGGAGGTAGCTGGTCGGTGTTCCGCGCACCAGCCGTCTGGGCTTCACATGCCCCGAAGTCGGCTGGATCCAGAGTGAGTTGAGGGCGACGAACGCGAAGGAGCGCCCGTCGGGAGCGAGCACCGGCTGCTGGATGCCGCGCACCCTGCGGGCCCGCCGCGGCTCCAGTTCGTACTTCTTGACCCGGTACGAGGGCCGGTCGACCGGCAGCGTCGCGTCGAAGTCGACGACCTGTCCGGTGCTCGCGCGGTGCGGGCGGACGATCTGGAAGCGGCCGTCGAGGGTGACCAGCAGCCGCTCGTCGTCGAGCCAGCGCGGCGGCGAGTCGGCGAGCGAGCCGTCGACCGGGGCCTGCGTGCCGTCGACGACCAGGGCGATGGGTTCGTACCGCTGGCCCGTGGTCGTGGTGCGCAGCCAGGCGGTGCGGCCGGCCGGGGAGACGGAGGGGGTGAGGAGGTTGCCGGGCGGGGCGGTGTCCGGTTCGGCGTGGACGACGGTGACGGGGCCGCTTCCGTCGGCGGCGACGGCGGCGATCGTACGGGACTTGAGGGTGGTGCCGTCGACGGTGCCCCTGACGAACAGGACCCGGGCGCCGTCGGGGCTCCAGGTGGGGTCGAAGTCCTCCCAGGGCTTGGTCTGCCCGGGGCCCGGCTGGTCCGCCAGGCCGGTGATCCTGGCCAGTTTCCCGGTGCGCACGTCGACGGTCCAGATGCGGTACGGGCTGCCCTTGACCGGGTCGCCGCCGCGCTCGGAGGAGAACGCGATGCGGGTGCCGTCCGGCGACCAGGCGGGGGCCCGGTCGTCCCACGCGCCGTCGGTGAGGCGGCGCAGCCCCGAGCCGTCCGTGTTCATCACCCACACGTGGAACTGGCCGCCGCGGAAGGCCGCCATCGCGACCTGACGGCCGTCGGGTGACAGGACGGGCCGGTTGGGTTCGAGGTCGGGCGGGGTCAGGGCGGTGGCGGGCCCGCCGTCCTCACCGAAGGACCACAGGACGTTGTGGACCTCGGCGACGTAGCGGCCCGCGTGGCCGCTGCCCGCACCGTTGGTGGCGGTGGTCAGGCGCAGCAGCCGCTTGCCGGGTGCGGCACCGGGGACGGCGCCGGGGGCAGGGGCGGGAGCCGCCAGGGCCTGGGCCGCCGCCCCGCCGCCCACGGCGACGGTGGCGGCCGTGACGGTGGCGGCCTGAAGGAAGGTGCGGCGCGGCATGGACGGCAAGGTGCTCCCCCTGGGTTCTCACAGCTGGGCACGAACCCCACCAGGAAACCGCCGACCGCCCCGCCCCGTCCACGCCAACGCGCCCACTCCGTCACATTCCGGCCGACAATTCACGCTCTCGCAACGCGAGTTGACACCGGGGCAGTCGACCGGCCGATGCGGTCAGCCCCTGCGGACCGCCGCCAGCACCGACGCCGCCTGGTGGTCGGCGCCGAGGCGGTTCGGGTGGAACGGCACGGCGAGGCCCGGCGGGTTCGTCGAGATCGGCAGGACGCCCTCGACCCACTTGGTGCCGGAGGCCTGGCAGACGTCGTGTCCCGTGCTGCCGCTGTACGTGTCGACCAGTTCGACGCCCGTCTCGGCGGCGACCTCGGCGAGCATCCCGTTCAGCTCCGCCAGCCGGGCGCCGAACCACTTCAGGTCCTCGTCGTACATCTGGACGTACGGGAAGCAGCCGCGGTCGGGGACGGCCCCGGCGAGGTAGTCCACCAGCAGGATCCGCGCCTTCGGGGAACGGGACCTGATGGACCGGACGGCCGCGGTGACCAATGGCCGCGACTCGGCGATGCGCTTCGACATGAGGTCGGTGCCGTCGGGGGCCGTCCACTTCGGTTTGCAGGAGACGCCGAGCGGCTTGGGCAGCACGTTGATGCAGCCGGTGACCGCGCCCGCGAGCCCGGCGTCGTTGCCGCCGATGCCGAGGGTGACCAGGTCGGTGGTGGGCGTGAGGCGGTCGAACTGGGGGGCGTTGGTGCCCGTCGCGACCGGCGGGAAGAGGTTGACGTCCTGCGCGGCGGTGAGGTGTGCGGTGGTCGCGGCCCCGCAGGTGGCGTCCCGGAAGCCGGGGATCGAGAGCGCCTTCGCGACCTGCTTGGGGTAGTTCCAGCTGCTCTGCGCACAGCCGCTGGGCGCGTGCGTCGAGTCGATGCCGGTGATGGTGACGTCGGCGGACCAGGAGTCGCCGAGCGAGACGTACTCCTTGTACTGCGGCGACGTGCGCTGCTGCGGCGCGTCGGCGGCGTGGGCGGCGGAGACGGTGGGGACGGTCAGCGCGCAGGCGGTGAGGGCGGTGGTGGCGGCAGCGGCGAGCAGACTACGTGCGGATCTCACGGGGAACCTCCGGTGCGGCGGAAGGAACAGCGACGGCGAACGGCGACGGCGAAGGGCGAACGAGAAGGTGAACGAGGTTCAACTTTGTTGTCCCGTACGTATTCAGACACCGGCGCGCGCTCTTTCTCCGCACCCCGCCTACGGATTCACCCATACGGAGTGAGCCGCCCCGTCGGCGCCGGGGCGGCTCACTTTCCTTGCGGGAGGGTCAGAACTTGACGTCCGAGCACGCGTAGAACGCGTTGGCCGTGTCGTACACGTTCCACACCGCCAGCACGACGTGCTTGCCCGACTTGCCGCCGGGGATCGTTCCCTGGTGGGTCAGTGTCGCGGGCGGCTGCTGGCCGCCGAACGGCACGTTCAGGAACGGCTGCGGGTCGAGCGAGGCCCGGGTGAGCGGCTTGGTCGGGTCCCAGCCCTGCTTGGTGATGTAGTACCGGAAGTCCGACGTGCGGTGACGCGCGGTGAACTGCCAGCGGAACGAGTAACTCTGACCCGAACTCACCTGAGTGGCGGGCCAGTTGCCGCCGCGCGGGTCGTCGAGCTGCGCAAAGCCGCCGTTGCCGCCGGAACATATCTTTCCGTCGGCGGGTCCTGACGCCGGGAAGCCCTTGGGGCCCTCGACGCTCTGCGGCTCCCACTGGATGGAACCGCAGCCGGTGACCGTGCCGTTGGCGCAGAGCTTCTGGCGGCTGATCGGGGAATCGGTGTAGCCGTGGCTGCTGGCACTGCCGGTGGCGAGCACGGTGCTGCCCGCTATCGCGAGGCCGACGACCGCAGCACTCATTGCCTTTTTTCGCATGCTTTGCTCCAGGAGAACGTGGGGGAGTTCGTCGAACTGCGAGCTGTGCCGGCACAGGCACGCCTGGGTAGGGCGCACGGTGAAGCGGTGAAGCGGTGGAGTTGAACTTCCGGTCTAGACCAAGACACAATGTAGGGACGGCAGTTGAACATGTCCAGACCAATGTCCAACGTTAAAAAGACTTAAGGAACCTCACCTCCCCCCGAGGTAGGCAACCGTCAACTCCCGCACCAGCGCCTTGCGTTCGTAGTCGTCCAGCTCTCCCACCAGCCCGCGCGCGGTCAGCCTTCGCACCGTGTCCTCCACCGCGTCGACCACCGAGGCCAGCGCCCGGTCCCGGTCCTTGGCCTCCAGGGCGGCGAGGTTCCGGCGGCGCATCGCCTCGGCGACCTCGGGCGCGTACTCGATCCGTACCGGCTGCACCGAGAAGACCTCGATCCCGGCCGCCGCCGTCCGCTCCGCCACCTCCCGGGTCAGCGCGTCCCCGACCGCTGCCGTGTCCCGCAGCGTCCGCGTCCCGCCGCTGTCCGCCGCGGCGGACAGCGCGTCCACCGGCAGCCGGGACAGCACCCGCGCGAGACCCGCCTCGACCTGTCCGCGCAGATACCCCGTGTGGTCGGCCACCGTGAGCGTCGCCCGCGCCGTGTCCGCGACCCGCCACACCACGAGGACGACGACCCTCAGCGCGATCCCGTTCCGGTCCACGGTCGCCAACGGCTCGCTCCGCCAGTGCTTCAGCCGTACGTCCACCCGCCGGCGCACCAGCAGCGGGCTCAGCCACACCAGACCGGTCCGCCGCACGCTCCCCCGGTACGCCCCGAAGAGCGTGAGCACCGACGCGTACCCCTCCCGCCCCCGCGCCAGACCGCCGAACGCACACAGCCCCACCGTCACCAGAGCGGCGAGCGCCCCCCATCCCGCGGTCCCGATCCCGTCGTACGTACGCACCGGCAGCCCGAGCAGCACCCGCAGCGGCCCCGGCACGAGGCCCACCCACCACAGCACCGCCCCGCACCCGGCCACCGCACCGAGCCCGGCGATCACGGCCGCCCAACCCGGCCCGGCGGGTCCCGGCCGCTCGACGGGACCCTGCGGAACAGGAGTGGGGACGGGAACGGCGGTCACCTTCCGCTGCTCGCCCGTCCCCTTGCGCCGTCCGACGACCGTCGCCCCGGACGGCACGGACGAGACCCCGGTCTCGTCGCGGAAGAGGAGGTGCACGGGGATCTCGGTCGTCGACTCGTTCCTGATCACGGGATGGCGCACCACGGGTTCGTTCATCGCTGGGCCCCCTGCGTCGATTCCGTCGTTCCGGGCGCTCCGGGCGTTCCGGGCGCTCCGGGCGCTCCGGGCGCTCCGGGTGCTCCGGCCGGGAACAGCCGGCGCCAGGTCTCCGGCCCCGGATAGCCGTCCGCCGCCTTGCCCCGCCAGCCCTGGGCCTGCTGGAACGCCTCGACGTTGCGCCGGTCCGCCTCGCTCCAGCGCGGTCCGGGACCCACCGTGTAGTGCTTGCCGAACCCCCTCTGCACCAGCCGCCGCCCCAGCTGCTCCACGTACGCACTGGACTGCCCCGGCCGGAAGTGCCGCGCGCCCGGGAACACGGCCGCACCCGGCGCGCCCTGGACGGAGGTGCCGCCGGCCAGTCCCTTGTACCGGTAGCCCACATAGCGGTCGGCGTTGTTCCAGTAGCCGATCGGGGTGGCCTGTCTGCGGGTCTTCGGCCGGGTCTGCTCGTACGCGAGGTAGTGGCCGCGGGTGTAGTCCGTCCAGCCGCCGAAGATCGTCACGTGCGAGCCGTCGTGCGGGTCGGCCGTGTTGTGGAAGAGGAGGATGTCGCCGGGCTCCAGCTGGTCACGGCTCACCTTCACCCCGTAGTCGGCGAGGCTGCCGGTCCACTCGTTGCCGCTGAGCCCCCAGGCCATCGAGACGTACCCGGAGCAGTCCTGCCGGTACCCGTCCGTCCAGAACTTGTCCATGCTGTACGGGACCCCGGCCGCGACCCACTTCTTGGCCCGGTTGATGATGTCGGCCCGGGAGGCGGGCCTGAGCTTCGGCGCCGCGGCGACCCCGCCGGGCCCCGGCGCACCCGCCGCGCCCGGCCCTTCCGGTCCGCCGGGGGCTCCGGGGCCCCCGTGCAGCGGAGCCGTCCGCCCCTGCGGCGCGGGAACGTCCAGCTGCTCGTCCCCCTCCTTCTCCTCGCCCTCCCCCTCCGCCTCCGCACGCACTTCGAGACGCACCTCGACGCTCACTTCGAACCCGTGGTGAGCACCGTGGTGGGCACTATGGTCGTGGTACCTCTCCCCCTCCGGACCGCGGTCCGCCGCCCCTGCCGCTCCCCCGCCGCCCAGCACCACCCCGGCGGCGGTGACCAGCAGCACGGCCCGGCGTGCGCCGTGCGCCGCCGCGTGACCTCCGTCACGTACCGCGAGAGACCTCGTCCTGCGAACCCGGCGCTGGGCAGCACATCCGGCACAGGGGCAGTCGGCTGCGGGCTGAATCTCCTGGAACTCGATCACGGCCACAGTGTCCCAACTGCCCGGACATAACGCATCTTGACGGTACGAATTATTAGCAAGCAGACATCACGGGCGACCACTGGTTCAAACCACTCCCGAGCGTCCGGTAGAGTTATCCGAGTCAGCAGGCGCCGCTAGCTCAGTTGGTTAGAGCAGCTGACTCTTAATCAGCGGGTCCGGGGTTCGAGTCCCTGGCGGCGCACGCGCAACCGAGACCCTTCCACCACCGGTGGGAGGGTCTCGGTCATTCCCACGGTTCCGGGCCCTCCCCGGAACCGCCCCGGGACTCCGGCTCCCCTGCGATCAGCGACCCTTGCGATCACATGAAGAGTCGGGGAACCTATCCTGGAGCCCGTGGCTCCAAAGGGGCGGACGGTTCGACGAGTTGAGGCTCGGACGGCCGACGAGGGGACGGCCGGGCCATGCGGGGTGCGTCAGCACCCCAAGGGGTGGGGGCCCCTATCACCGATTGATCTCGGGACGGGCATCATGCAACCGGAAGGTTGCCGTCCTGTGTCTGTGGTGGTGGCGGGCCGACCATTGATGCGTTCGGGACGGTCGAGGGGGACCGCCAGCGAGCGACCAGACCTACGAACACACGCAGCCAGCCTTGCGTGCGGGGGGATGACTCATGACGTCGACGCCGAGCGGCGCCGGGCAGTACCACGACCCTACCCACGACCCCACCCAGACGACGCAGCTCCGGGTCCCCCCGCAGCCGGCGTCCGACGGCCAGGGTCGCCGAAAGCAGAAGGCGCTGCCCAGGTACGACTACGAGCACTACAGCCGGCTGGCGGGACCGCTGACCCAGCCGGACCCCAGCAAGCCGTACAAGGTCCAGTACCGGTCGCTGATCTCCCAGGAGCCGCACCGCATCAGAGCGGCCCTGCTGCTCGGTGCCGCGCCGCTGCTCTCGCTCGGCCTGTTCATCTGGCTGATGCAGCCGAGCCACTGGACCGACCGCGACCCGAACCTGCAGGACGACCTGCTGCGGGTGCTCGACGTCGTCATGCTGGTGTCGATCGGTCTGATCGAGCTCTTCCGCACGCTGAACGTGCTCTCCAACGCGCACGCCACGCTCGTCGCCCGTGACCCGATCCCGGTCGTCCCCGAGACCGGCACCCGGGTCGCCTTCATGACCTCCTTCGTGCCCGGCAAGGAGCCGCTGGAGATGGTCACCAAGACCCTGGAGGCGGCCGTCAAGATCCGCCACCGGGGTCTGCTGCACATCTGGCTGCTCGACGAGGGCGACGACCCGGCCGTCAAGGCCGTCTGCGAACGCCTGGGCGTGCACCACTTCTCCCGCAAGGGCATCGCGAAGTGGAACCAGAAGAAGGGCCCGCACCGCGCGAAGACCAAGCACGGCAACTACAACGCCTGGCTGGACGCGCACGGTGACGACTACGACTACTTCGCCTCGGTCGACACCGACCACATCCCGCTCCCGAACTACCTGGAGCGCATGCTCGGCTACTTCCGCGACCCGAACATCGGCTTCGTCATCGGCCCGCAGGTCTACGGCAACTACGACACCTTCGTCACGAAGGCCGCCGAGTCGCAGCAGTTCCTCTTCCACGCCCTGATCCAGCGCGCGGGCAACCGCTACGGCGCCCCCATGTTCGTGGGCACGTCCAACGCCGTGCGCATCAAGGCGCTGAAGCAGATCGGCGGTCTGTACGACTCGATCACCGAGGACATGGCGACGGGCTTCGAGATCCACCGCGCCAAGAACCCGGCCACCGGCAAGAAGTGGCGCTCGGTCTACACCCCGGACGTGCTGGCCGTCGGCGAGGGCCCGACCGCGTGGACCGACTTCTTCACCCAGCAGCTGCGCTGGTCGCGCGGTACGTACGAGACGATCCTCAAGCAGTACTGGAAGGGCTGGGGCACGCTGCCCCCGGGCAAGCTCTTCAACTACACGATGATGATCATCTTCTACCCGATGTCCGCCATGAACTGGATCCTGGCCGCGCTCTCCTGCGCGCTGTTCCTGGGCATGGGCGCCTCGGGTGTCCAGATCGACCCGGTCATCTGGATGATGCTGTACGGCAACGCCTCCGCGCTCCAGATCGGCCTCTACATCTGGAACCGCCGCCACAACGTCTCGCCGCACGAGCCCGAGGGCTCCGGCGGTCTGGCCGGCATGGCGATGTCCGCGCTCTCGGCGCCGATCTACGCGCGCTCGCTGTTCGACGCCGCGCTGCGCCGCAAGTCCAGCTTCGTCGTGACGCCCAAGGGCGACTCGTCCAGCCCGGACACGCTCTTCGGCACCTTCCGGATCCACCTGTTCTTCATCGTGATCTTCGGCGGGTCCATCGCGGCCTCGTACTTCCTGGGCCACTCGCACCCCGCGATGGTCACCTGGGCCACGCTCGCCCTGCTGATCACGGCGGCGCCGATCATCGTCTGGCGCCTCGGCATGCGGGACGAGAAGAAGAACGGCAAGCCGGGACCGCAGCAGGGACCCGGCTCCGCCGGCGGCGCCCCGGAGTACGACGAGCAGGCCGCCTACCCCGGGCAGCACCCCGAGGGCCACGTCCCGCAGCAGAAGCCGAGCTGGGCCGCGGCCGACCAGACCATGCAGATCTCTTCCCTTGGGGGACGTAAGAAATGAGTTTCCGTCCGAGCCGCCGGGCCAAACGTCTGTCGATCACGGCCGCGGTGGTTGTTGCTCTGGCGGCGTTCAACGGGCCCGCGCTGTACCGCTTCGGGTCGGAGCAGTACCACGAGTACAAGATCAACCGTCCCGAGTACAAAGCGGAGAACGGCCACTGGGACTTCCTCGACGTCCCGACGGACAAGAAGATCAACACGATCCACTCGGCGCTGCTGCACACCGGCAAGGTGCTGATGATCGCGGGCTCCGGCAACAACCAGAAGAACTTCGACGCGGGCAAGTTCGAGTCGATCCTCTGGGACCCCAAGGCCAACACGTACAAGATGATCCCGACGCCGAAGGACATGTTCTGCTCGGGTCACGCGCAGCTGCCCGACGGCAAGCTGCTGGTCGCGGGCGGTACGAAGCGGTACGAGAAGCTTGAGGGCGACGTCACCAAGGCCGGCGGCCTGATGGTGGTCCACAACGAGAACCCGGACAAGCCGATCACGCTGCCCGCGGGCACCGTCTTCACCGGCAAGAAGAACGGCAAGACGTACGTCACCAAGGACCCGGTCCTCGTCGAGAAGGCCAAGAAGGTCTTCGACAAGAGCACCGGGAAGTTCCTGCGCAACGACCCGGGTCTCGGCCGCATCTACGTCGAGGCCAAGCAGTCGGGCAAGCAGTACGAGTCGGGCACCGAGGACAACTACACGATCGCCGGTCTGAAGTCGGTCGACGCCCGCAACACGTACGGCATCGCCCAGAAGCTGGCCCTGGACAAGAAGGACTTCCAGGGCATCCGGGAGGCGTACGAGTTCGACCCCGAGTCGGAGAAGTACGTCACGGTCGACCCGATGAACGAGGCGCGCTGGTACCCGTCGCTGACCACGCTCAAGGACGGCAAGGTCCTGGCGACCTCCGGTCTCGACGAGATCGGCCAGATCGTCCCGGGCAAGGACGAGATCTACAACCCGAAGACGAAGACCTGGAAGTACACGGGCTTCGAGCGGCGGCTGCCGACCTACCCGTCGCTGTTCCTCCTGGACGACGGCAAGCTCTTCTACTCGGGCTCCAACGCCGGTTACGGCCCGGCCGACGTCGGCCGTGACCCCGGCATCTGGAACCTCGACAACAACAGCTTCAAGAAGATCCCGGGCATGAGCGACCCGGATCAGCTGGAGACCTCGGCCTCGGTCATGCTGCCGCCCGCGCAGGACCAGAAGTTCATGGTCATCGGCGGTGGCGGCGTCGGCGAGTCCGAGAAGTCCTCGGAGAAGACCCGGCTGGTCGACACCAAGATGCCCAACCCGGCCTTCAAGGACGGTCCCTCGCTCGACAAGGGCACCCGCTACCCCAGCGCCTCGCTGATGCCGGACGACACGGTGCTGGTCACCGGCGGCTCCGAGGACTACCGCGGGCGCAGCGACTCCAACATCCGCGAGGCCCGTACGTACGACCCGAAGTCCAACCAGTTCAAGCGGCTCGCGGACCCGAACGTGGGGCGCAACTACCACTCGGGCTCGGTGCTGCTGCCGGACGGACGGGTCATGGTCGCGGGTTCCGACTCGCTCTACTCGGACAAGGCCAACACCCGGCCCGGCGTCTTCGAGCAGCGCATCGAGATCTACACCCCGCCGTACCTCTACCGCGACTCGCGGCCCAAGCTCACCGAGGGGCCGAAGAAGATCGAACGGGGCGGCTCCGGCACCTTCAAGACGCAGCACGCGGCGTCGATCAAGACGGCGAAGCTGATGCGGCCGAGCTCCGTCACGCACATGACGGACATGGACCAGCGCAGCATCGCCCTGGAGGTCAAGAAGACGGCCGACGGCATCACGGTCACCGTCCCGACGAACCGGGCACTGGTGCCCTCAGGGCACTACATGCTGTTCGTGACGGACGACCAGGGCACGCCTTCCGAGGCGGTCTGGGTCGAGGTCCCGTAGCCACGGCACTGAGCACATGAGTAAGGGGCGCCCTCCTTGGAGGGCGCCCCTTACTTTTATGCCGTACGCGGCCTACTTGGCGTTCTTCGCCAGCTCCAGCGCGTAGTCCGCGAACCAGCGGCCGGCCTGCGGGCCGCCCTTGCACTCGCCGTCGGACTCACCGGGGCGCTTGACCCACAGGAAGGCGTGCACCTGCTCGTCGCCGGTGTTGGTGGTGGGCGCCTCGCCGAGCGCCCGGCCGGGCGGGTTGCACCAGGGGTCCTTGAGGCCCTTCTGCTGGACGGGCCCGTTGCCGTTGCGGCTGGTGTCGATGACGAACGGCTTGTTGCCGACCTTCGCGGAGAGCTCCTTGCCGTACTTCTTGCTCTCCTCGGTGGTGTAGAAGTTCGACACGTTCACCGAGAAGCCGTCGGCCGCCTCGACGCCCGACCACTTCAGCGGCTCGAAGATCTGGTCCGGCTTGCCCCAGCCCGCGTTGCCCGCGTCCAGGTAGACCTTGGTCTTCGGCTGCTTCTTCAGCGTCTTGATGGCGCCCTTGAGGAGGTCGTAACGCTCCTCGTGGAACTTCTCCGGGGTGCAGTTGTCGACCATGTGCAGCACCGCGTCCGGCTCCAGGACCACGGTGGCCGGGCGGTCGCCGATGCCCTCGGCGACCTCCTTGATGAAGGCGCGGTAGGCGTTGCCGTCGGCGGCGCCGCCGCCGGAGAAGTTGCCGCAGTCGCGGTGCGGGATGTTGTAGACGACCAGGATCGCCTCGCGGTCGGCCTGGGCGGCGGCCTCGGTGAAGCCCTTGGCCTGCTCCTTGGCGTTCTCCGGGATCAGCCACTCGCCGGCCGGCTGCTGGGCGATCTTCTTGATCAGCTCCTGCTTGCCCGAGTCGCCCTCGTCGGCGAGCGCCTTGGCCGCCTTGGCGTCCGGGTTGACCCAGTACGGGTCGTCGCCCTTGGGCAGCTGGGACACCGGCGGTTTCTTCCCCGCGGTCCCGCCGTCGCCCCCTTCGCCCGAAGTGCAGCCCGTCAGGAGCAGCGCGGCGCCCACCGCGACCGCTCCCACCGCTCGCACACGTCCGCTGTAACTGCCGTACATCGACTCCCCCTTGGGCGCCTTGGCGAAAACCGACCTTCTCGAAGCCTCTCGAAGGTGACCGTCTCGAAGATGAAAGAAGTTCCGAGGCAACCCCCCTGGCGCCCCTGCCCGGACAGATCCGGTCGAATCCAATCCTGACACACCGGCGCCCTGCCCCACGAGGCGTGCCCTGCTTCGTGGAGAACCTGTTGCACCGCGTTCGGCCAGCCTGTTCCTGGGCAGCCGGATACGATGAGGCGCTCCGGCGGTCACACTTCGGACGTCTTTGCGGCACACTTCCATCACACTCTGCAGTACCCCGCTCAGCACACCTCGGGAGGAGGGCGTGGTCACCACCCGCATGACCGCCCTGCTCGACGAACTGGCGGTCCGCCGCACAGCCGGACTCGACGGGTCCTTCGCCCGCCACTGCGCCGAGGTTCTGGGCGTGGACGGGCTGGCCGTCACGCTCTCCGGCGGCGCCTCCGCGCTGCAGCACAGCGGCGGTGAACCCGTGTGGTTCTCCGGTCCTGCGGACGTCGCGCTGGAGGATCTCCAGTTCACGCTCGGCGAGGGTCCCGGTACGGATGCGCTGCGCACCGGCCGGCTCGTCCTGGAGGGCGATCTGGACCTGGTTTCCCGGGAGCGCTGGCCCGGCTTCCTGCCCGGCGCGGAGAAGCTCGGGGTGCGGGCGGTGTTCTCCGTACCGCTGCAGATCGGCGCGATCCTGGTGGGGGTGCTCACCTGCAGGCGGGCCGGGCCAGGACCGCTGGACCAGCGGTCGATCGCCGACCTGCTGGTGTTCTCCGACGCGCTGACCCTGACCCTGCTGGGCAGTACGGAGCCCGAGGATCCCGGTGCCGGCAACTGGCTGGCGATCGACGCGTCGCTGTACCGGGCGGAGGTGCACCAGGCCACCGGAATGATCTCGGTACGGCTGGGAGTGCCCCCGGCGGCGGCCCTGGTACGGCTGCGGGCATATGCGTACGCCGCCGATGAGCCCATCCTGGAAGTAGCCAGGGACGTCGTGGCACGGCGACTGCGTTTCACCCCGGACGGAGCACTGCGCGACGGCGACGGATCGGAAACGGCACGATGACTCTTGGGAAGCGCTCCGGGCGCCCCACTCGGCAGCACGACAGATGTAGGTGACAGGCATGGACAGCACCGTGCGCGAACAGAAGATCGCGACGGCCTTCGTCGAGCTCGCCGACACCCTGGTCGACGACTTCGACGTGATCGAATTCCTCCAGCGGCTGGCCGCCCGCTGCGTGGAGCTGCTCGACGTGTCGGCCGCCGGGCTGATGCTGGTCAACCAGCACGGCCAGCTGCAGACCGCCGCGTCGTCCGACGAACGCGCCTGGCTGCTGGACCTGTTGGAGATCCAGCATCAGGAGGGCCCCTGCCTGGACTGCTTCCGCGGCCGTACGGCCGTCCTGCCGGTCGCCCTGGACACCCCGGAGACCCTGGAGCGCTGGCCGGTGTTCGCGCCGCGCGCCCGGGAGTACGGCTTCCACACCACGTACGCGATCCCGCTGCGGCTGCGCGACACGGTGATCGGCGCCCTGAACCTGTTCGCCACCACGCCCCACCTGAAGCTGGGCCCCGGCGACGTCGAACTGGCACAGGCCCTCGCGGACGCCGCGACCATCGGCATCCTCCAGCAGCGCACCATCCGGCAGAACGAACTGCTCGCCGGGCAGCTCCAGACGGCGCTGACCAACCGGGTGCGCCTGGAGCAGGCCAAGGGGATGCTGGCCGAGCGGTGGGCGATCTCGGTGGACGAGGCGTTCACCGAGCTGCGGTCGTATGCCCGACGGAGTCAGCTGGCGCTGTCGGAGGTGGCGCTGGAGCTCGTCCTGGGGACGCTGGACTCGGCGGAGATCCGTAGGAAACCCCCTGCGGAGTCCCGTACGAAATCCCGCGGGGGGTCCCCCGCGAAGCGCCTCAGCAAGGACAAGAGCGAAGAAAAGGGTTCCCGCTGACGCTGCGGTGACCACAAGAGTGACACCCGCAGCTACTTTGCCGTGACATTGCGTCAATTGCGCTATGGAGAACGGCGCTTGACCGCTCTAGAGTGGTGATGCGGCCCCAGCCCCCGGCCCGTATTCCGAGTTGGTTTTCCCAGAACCTCCCGCGACGGCGCCGGGCTTCTCCCGCAGTTCGTGCGCGCGCGGTCGAGGACCAGCCCGGCCGACGGCTCCGGGGGGAGCGAGCAGTCGGCCGGGCCAGGTACCTTCGCGCGCCCCTGGGTCATCTCGCACGCCCCCCTGGGGCATATTGACAGTGCACAGCCAGGCTGGGACTCTCCGGAGGACAACTCCACACTTCGAGGCGACGGTGGACAGGAACTCCGGTGCGATTCCGGGGCGGTCCCGCCACTGTGACCACAGCTGCCGCATGCGGCCGTGGGAGTCAGGAACTGACCCGTCGTCCTCCTGCTTTGGGGCGTGGAAACCCCAGAAGGAGGCTCACCCGACATGTCCGCGTCTGCCCAGCAGTCCGTACAGACCACCGACCTGGCGTCCGCGACGACCCGCACCCGGGATCTGCTGATCCTGGCCGCCGCCGTGATCGTCGCACTGATCGCGCTGTACGCCGTGTTCATGGACAACGGCCACATCATCTCCGCGACCGGCAGCTACCTGCACGAGTTCTCGCACGACGGCCGGCACCTCTTCGGTGCCCCTTGCCACTGATCGGGGCCGTACGCACATGAGCAACCCCACTCTCACCCTGCTCGGCCGCGGTCTCGCGGCGGGCGGGGTCGCAGGCCTGGTCACGGGCCTCTTCTCACTCCTCCTCGCCGAGCCGGTGATGGACCGGGCGATCGTCCTCGAAGAGGCGCGCTCGGCCAAGGCGGAGGCGGCCGAGCACGCCCACGCGGCGGCGGGCGCCGTAGCCGAGCACCACGAGGAACTCTTCTCCCGCTCCCAGCAGCACTTCGGCCTGGTCGTCACGGCCGTGATCGCGGGCCTGGCCATGGGCGCGCTGTTCGCGGTCGCCTACGCGCTGGTGCACCGTCGGACCGGTTTCCTGGTACGGGCCTGGCCGCGTGCCCTCGCGTTCTGTGCCGCGGCGTTCGTCGCGGTCGCGCTGCTGCCGGGGCTGCGTTACCCGGCCGCGCCGCCCGGCGTCGGCGACGCCAACACCGTCGGCGAACGCCAGACGCTGTGGCTGGCCGCCGTGGTCATCTCGATCCTGGGCATGCTGCTGGCCTGGCAGCTCTACGTGCGCCTGGCGGGCAAGGCGGAGCCGGTGCGGCACGGCGCGGTGTTCCTGACCGGGGCGGCCACTCTCGCCGTCCTGTTCCTGCTGCCCGGCAATCCGGATGAAGTCCCCGTACCGGCAACGCTGTTGTGGGACTTCCGGGTGCTGTCGCTCGGGTCGCAGCTGCTGCTGTGGGCCGTGTTCGCCGCGGTCTTCGGCGGACTGGGGCTGCGTGCCGCGAAGCGGGCCGGTTCACCCGCCCCCGCTCAGGCCGCACCCGCTCAGGACGTGGCGGCCGCCGGGGCCTGAGTGACGCCCGTCAGATAGGCGGAGACGACCACATTGGCCGTGTAGGAGCGGGCGTTGTGGTCGTACGTACCGCCGCAGGTGATCAGCCGCAGTTCGGCGCGGCCGTCCTCGCGCGGTCCGTACACCTTCTTCGCGTCGAACTTGTCCCGGCTGAAGACCTGGACGTCCTCGACGGTGAACTCGGTGACCGTTCCGTCCGCCCCGGTGATCTTGACCTGTTCGCCGGGACGGGCGGAGCTGAGGCCGTAGAACACGGCCGGCTTGCTCCTGGTGTCGACGTGCCCCACGAGCAGTGCGACTCCGCTCGCTCCGGGACGGGTGCCGTCGCGGTACCAGCCGACCTCGCGCGGCTGCTCGTACGGCGGCGGGTCGACCGCGCCCCCTGCGTCGAGCCCGCGCGCGCTGACCGGCGCCCTGATGCCGAGCGAGGGGACGTCGAGACGGCCGGGGCGGACGCCCGCGAACGGTTCGTGCGCGTCGGGCAGTTCGACCTGCAGCAGTGGGCGTCCCACCGCGGCCACGTCACCGGTGGTCGGGGCGGAGTTGCCGCCCGCGCCGTCGGTGAGGTCGCGGCCCCACAGCCACAGTCCGAGGAGCAGCACCGCCCAGGCGATGCCGGTGAGCATCCGGCCTTTGCCGGAAGCGGGGTGGTCGGTGCCCATGGTGGTGTGCTCCCTTCGTTCTTCGCGCGGGTCCGTTGTGGCTGGTCGCGCAGTTCCCCGCGCCCCTACAGGGCGCCCTCTAGTGCGAGGTGTTGCGGCGGCGGCGCACCGAGCGGCCGGCGATGGCGACGGCTGCCGCACCCGCGAGGCCGAGGCCGATCAGGGTGTGCGAGGTGCCGGGGCCGTCGGACTCGGCGGCCAGGGCGGTGCCGCCGCCGCCCGCGCGGACGGGAGCGGTCGGTTCGGTCCTGTGGTGGACGACGGTGACGTTGCCGCTGGCGTTGCCCGCGCCGTCCTCGCACTTGACGGTGATGCCGTAGTCGCGGCCCTGGGCGTCGGAGCGGATGCGCGCCTCGGCGAACAGGCCGCCGTCGGCGGCGGGGTTGAAGTACGCGGGCGAGGAGAACGCCTCCGACGTGCCGACGGCCTTCTTGCCGCCGCACACGCTGACCCGCAGATCCACCTCCCCGCCGGCCGCGATGGTGGACGGGGTGACGGTGACGCTGCCGTGGGACTCTTCGTTCTCGGCCACGGCGGCCGGCACGGGGAAGGCCGGTGGGACGGCCGGTACTGCGGCAAGGGCGGCGGGCGCGGGGACGAGTACCGCCGCGAGTACCGCACCCGCACACAGAGTGAGCTGCGATGAGCGCATGGTGAACCTCCTGGTACTCCGAAGATTCACCCGGACGTGAGGTTCCGCATCCGCAGGGGCCCGTCACTGCGCCGTACGGGCCCCTGCGGTCCCCCTGCGCGCTGTCAGATGCGCTCGACCAGGTCCGCGATCGAGTCGACGACGGTGGACGGCCGGAACGGGTACGTGTCGATGTCGTCCTTGCCGGTCAGCCCGGTGAGCACCAGGAACGTCTCCATGCCCGCCTCCAGGCCCGCCAGCACGTCGGTGTCCATCCGGTCGCCGATCATCGCGCTGGTCTCGGAGTGCGCGCCGATGGCGTTGAGGCCGGTGCGCATCATCAGCGGGTTGGGCTTGCCCGCGAAGTACGGCTTCTTGCCGGTCGCCTTGGTGATCAGCGCGGCAACCGCACCGGTGGCGGGCAGCGGGCCCTCGGCGGAGGGCCCGGTCTCGTCGGGGTTGGTGCAGATGAAGCGGGCGCCCCCGTTGATCAGCCGGATCGCCTTGGTGAGGGCCTCGAAGGAGTACGTCCGGGTCTCGCCGAGGACGACGTAGTCCGGCTTGTGGTCCGTGAGCACGTACCCGATGTCGTGCAGCGCGGTGGTCAGACCGGCCTCGCCGATGACGTACGCGGTGCCGCCGGGGCGCTGGTCGTCCAGGAACCGGGCGGTGGCGAGCGCGGAGGTCCAGATGTTCTCGACCGGCACGTCCAGGCCCATCCGGGCGAGGCGTGCGTGCAGGTCACGGGCGGTGTAGATGGAGTTGTTGGTGAGCACCAGGAAGGGCTTGCCGGTGTCCCGGAGCTTCTTGATGAAGGCGTCGGCGCCGGGGATCGGGACGCCCTCGTGGATGAGGACCCCGTCCATGTCGGTGAGCCAGGATTCGATCGGCTTGCGCTCTGCCATCTGGTGGGACTCCCGCCGTACGTACACATGAAGACAAGGGGCGCGCACAACCCTGTGCACGCCCCCAGCCTAGGGTCTGTCCGGCGGATCGGGCCGCACAGGAAATGACCTCGACCTCTTCTCCGCGGCTGAGCGGGGTCTGGTGCGTGCAGATGCAAGGCGGAGGATTGAGGCGACGCGGAGCGTCGTCGATTGACGACAACGCCGAGGGGGTCCCCCCTGGTCCTTAAGACCTTGGGGGCGTGCGTGCCAGGGCACGCGACCGCGGCAGGATCCGCCGGACAGACCCTAGTGTCAGGCGGCGTCAATCTCAGGCGGTGATGTTGACGCCGTCGATCGTCCAGTACCAGTTGTTGCCGCCGGTGTAGCGGAAACGGACCTGGGCGGTGGTGGCGCCGGCCGGGACCTGGAGGGGGATCGTCTCGACCCGGGACGAGGCGTTCGCCGTGTACGTCTTCACGGAGACCGGTGCCCCTCCCCCGTACGAGACGAGGACCTCGGCCTTCTGCGGGGCCTCGTGCCGGTAGTACGAGGTGTACGTCAGCGTGGCGGCCTGGCCGGCCCGCACCGGGAACGCCGGGCTGACCAGCGTTGAGTCGAACGTCCCGGTGACGGCCCTGTCGCTCCACTCGTCGCCGTCGCACACCGCGAAGACGCCCCGGGCGCGGACGTTGAGCTCGCGTTCCTGGCCCTTCTCGGCCTTGGTCCAGAACTCGTCGGTGGTGAAGGACCAGCCGCGCCACTCGGTGACGCCGCCGGTGCCCATCCTGGAGTTGTCGACCGACCAGCCCGCGGGTGCGACGTGCGTGAAGCCGAGGACGTCGGCGCCGATGCCGGTCTCGTCGACGGCCTTCTGGAGCGTGCCGCGCAGCGAGTCGAAGGGATCGGTGACGGGCTGCTGCACGGCCCGTCCGTCGAGCTTCCACGCCGGGTCGATGCCGACGCCGAGGTGGACGAGGGCGGAGACGGCGACGTCCGGCATCTTCACGTCGTACCGGGTGACACCGGCGGGCAGCCCGGCCCCGGTGGCGATCAGGAAGGTCTGGCGCTCGTCCCACGAGTTGCCGCCGTGGCCGCCGGTCGCGGTGTGCCCGTGGTCGGCGGTGATCATGACGAGCCAGTCCTCGTTCCCGTACGTGGCACGGGACTTGACGGCGGCGAGGATCTCGCCGACCTGGGTGTCGACGCCGTGCAGCGCGTCGAGGTACGCCTGGCTGGCGTTGCCGCTCGCGTGGCCGGCGTGGTCGACGTTGTCGAGGTGGACGAAGACCGCGTCGACGTCCGCCTTGACCCTGGCGACCGCGCGCTTCGTCGTGCCCACGTCGTACTCGGCCGCCGGGGTGGAGACGCGCTCGTCGACCTTCGCGGAGAAGATGACGTCGGTGACCGGGTTCCAGGACGCCACCGCGTACGTCTTGAGTGCGGGATTCGCGGTCTCGGCGCGGGTCAGGAAGTCGGGGTAGGCGGCGAAGTCGGCGCCGGTGAACTCGTTGTTGACGACCTTGTGCTTGTCCGGCCAGACACCGGTGATCAGCGTGGACCAGCCGGGGCCCGAACTCGTCGGCGCCATCGGGTTGCTGTAGAGGGCGGAGGGCGCGGTGACACCGGCGGCCATGAGCGCGTCCAGGTTCGGTGCGTCGGCGTCCTTGATGCGGCGGATCATCGCCCCGTCGAGCCCGATGACGAGGACCTTCGGGGTCCTGGCCGCGCGGGCCTGCCGCTCGGCGGCGGAGGCCCGGGTGGCGGAGGCGAGGGGGCCCGCCGCGGTGGCGACGGCGGCGGCGCCGAGGAGGACGGCGCGGCGCGAGATGCCAGAGGACATGTCTTTACTCCAGGAGGCAGGTGGTGCGTGGGACGGGGGAACCGTGCACCGGCCCCGGGCCGCGTGGGGCGCCCCGGGGCCGTACTTTCCTCAATGAGCCGTGGGATCAGCCGAGTTGGACGTCGTCCACGGCCCAGTACCAGTTGTTGCGGGCGTCCCGCAGCCGGAACTTGACCCGGACGGTGCGGGCGCCCTGGGGCACGGGGAGCGTGAACTTCTCGGCGGCGTTCTCCGCGTCGGCCGCGTAGTTCTTGACCAGCTGGTCGGCGGCCCCGTCGAAGGACACCAGGACGTCACCGCGCTGCGGCCCGTCCTGGAGGTAGTGGGTGAAGTACGTCAGCGTGACCGAGGACTTGCGGGAGACGCGGTACGCGGGCGAGACGAGCGTCGAGTCGAACTCGCCGGTCGAGGTCGGGCTGCCCTTGTCGTCCCACTCGTCGGGGTCGGCGACGGCGATGACACCGCGCCCCCGGGTGAACTGCTCCCGGCCCTGGCCCTTGTCCGCCCGGGTCCAGAACTCGTCGGTCGTCAGCGTCCAGCCGCGCCACTCCGCGACACCGCCCTCCGGCATCCGCGAGTTGTCGATGCTCCAGCCACCGGCCGGGCCGTGCGTGAAGCCGAGCACGCCGGCCGGGGTGCCGGTCTCGTCGACCGCGGGTTTCAGCAGTCCGTACGAGGCGTCGAAGCCGTCCGCGGAGGGCCGCTGGAGGGGGCGCCCGTCCAGGCCCCACGCGGGGTCGGGGGTGATGCCGAGCGCGTGGAGGACGGTGGCGACGGTGTCCACGTGGCGGCCGTTGACCGGCTTGGCACCGGCCGGGATGCCGGGGCCCTGGGCGATCGTGAAGACGCGGCGCTCCTCGATGGAGGGGCCGCCGTGGCCGCCCGCGTCGGCGTGCCCGTGGTCGGTGGTGAGGAGGATCGTCCAGCGCTCGCGGTGGTAGCTCTTGCGCCCCTTGATCGCGGCGAGCATCCGGCCGACGTAGCCGTCCATGACGTCGATCTGTTCCAGGTACTTCGGGCTCATGGCACCGGAGTCGTGGCCGACGATGTCGCTCTGGCCGAAGTAGATGAAACAGACGTCGGGGTTCTGGTCCCGCAGGATCGTCTCGGCGGCCGCCGCGATGGTCGCGTCGTGCTGCACGTATCCGTCGGCGTCGCCGTCCAGGGCGATCTTGGCGCTGGCTCCCGCGGTGACGGTGCCCTCGGCGTCCAGGGGCTTCCAGTCGACGGCGGCGAAGGTGGAGAGGTCCGGGCGGACCTGGCGGAGGCGGGCGAGGAAGCCGGGGTAGGCGGCGTAGTCCTTGCCCTTGAAGCTGTTGTCGACCACTCCGTGCTTGTCGGGCCAGACACCGGTGGAGACGGTGGACCAGCCGGGGCCCGAGGAGGTCTGCGCGGCCGGCGGGGCGTACAGCAGGCTGGTCGCGAACGTACCGCGTGCCATCAGGGACTTGAAGGTGGGCGCCTTGGCGGCCTGGATGCGGTCGTGGCGCAGACCGTCCATGCCGACGACGAGGACCTTGTTTCTGCTGGTGCCGTTGGGGAGCTTGGGCACTTCGGCTGCTGCTGCGGCGGCGGGGCCGGGGGCGGGGGCGGCCTGAGCTGCACCGGCCAGGCCCCCCGACACGGCGGCGGCCGCTGCGGCGGTGGCGGTTCCGGCGAGCACGGTACGGCGTGACATACCTCGGGGCATGACGGTCCTCCGACGGGAACGGGGCTTGAGAACGAGGCTGTGGAGGCGAGGCTGTGGAGACGAGGCTGCTGAGATCGAGGCGCACAAGAATCTGGACCAGACCCGTTACCTTTGCGTGATAACAGTGACTGGTCCAGACCCTCGCAGTGAACCTTGGCCGAATGGTTACCGACAGGTGTCGGACTGACGTCCGCCGGGCACAACTCAGCTTCTCCCGCGCCGAGTTCAGCTTCCGGTGGCGGTCTTCCAGGCGTCGACGTAACCCTTGAGGTTCTTGTCGATGTCGGCCCAGTCCGGCTGGAAGACGTCAACTCCGTCGAGCAGCTTGGTGAGTTCGATGGCGTTCGCGTCGGTGGGCTTCACGTCGCCGCGGGCCGGGAAGCCGCCGCCGACGGAGCTGACCTCCTTCTGCGCCTCCTCGGCGAGCATGAAGTCGAGGAGCTTCTTGCCGTTCTCGGTGTGCGGGGCCTTGTTGACGAGCCCGGCGGCGTACGGCAGCGCGAAGGTGGTGGGCTTGCCGCCGGCCTTCGCGGGGAACCAGATACCCAGGTTCGGGGCGGACTTGGACTGCGCGAAGTTCATCTGCACATCGCCGTTGGCCACCAGGATCTCGCCCTTGTCGACCTTGGGCGCGAGCTTGGAGGTGGAGGAGGACGGGCCGACGTTGTTGGCCTGGAGCTTCTTCAGGTACGCCATGGCGGCGTCCTTGCCGCCGAGGTCGTGCATCGCCTTGATGACGACGGCCGTGCCGTCGCCCGCCACGCCCGGCGTCGAGTACTGGATCTTCCCCTTGTACTTGGCGTCCAGCAGCTCTTCCCAGGTCTTGGGGGTGTCGCCGGGCAGCTCCTTCTTGTTCTTGATGAACCCGAAGTAGTTGTTGACGACCGAGGTCCACTTGCCCTCGCCGGACTTGTCGCCGCCCTTCACCTGGTCGGAGCCGGCCGGCTCGTACTTCTGGAGCAGTCCCTTGGAGTCGGCCTGCTGGATGAAGGGCGGGAGCGTGACGAGGACGTCGGCCTGCGTGTTGGACTTCTCGCGGACGGCGCGCTGCACCATCTCGCCGGAGCCGCCCTCCACGTACTTGACCTTGATGCCGGTCTTCTTCTCGAAGTCCTTGAAGACCTTGTCGTACCAGCCGTCGCCCTTCTCGCCCTTGAGGCCGTCGGCGCTGTAGACGGTGACGATCTTCTCGTCGGCCGATGCGGCGGACGACCCGCCGCAGGCGGAGAGGGAACCGGCGAGGACGAGGCTGCCGGTGAGGGCGGCGAGCGGCTTGAGGGTGCGCTGCATGACGTTTCGTATCCCTAGGTGAGAGGTGTCGGTCAGCGGAACGAGGCTTTGGTACGGATGCGGGAGACCGCGAGCAGCACGAGCAGCGTGGTCCCCATGAGGACGACCGCGACGGCCGATCCGGTGAAGAGGGATCCGCGGTCGGTGGCGGTGAAGATCTGCACCGGCAGCGGCATCCAGTCCGGCGGGTAGAGCATCATCGTGGCGCTCAACTCCCCCATGGACAGGGCGAAGCAGAGTCCCGCGGCCGCGTTCAGCGACGGCAGCAGGAGCGGCAGCTTCACCCGCCACAGGACGTACGAGGGCCGGGCGCCGAGCGACGCGGCGGCCTGCTCGTACATCGGATCGAGTCGTACGATCGCGGCCGAAACCGACTGGTAGGCGAACGCCGTGACAAGGATGGTGTGCGCGAGGATGACGATCCAGCGCGTCCCGTTGAGCAGGAACGGCGGCTGGCTGAACGCCACGAGCACCGCGAGCCCGACCACCACCGAGGGCACGGCCACCGGCAGCATGAACAGCGCGTCCAGCGCCCGCTTCCCGCCCTTCTTCAGAGCGGCGGCGGCAAGGGCGGCCCAGCTCCCGAAGGTCAGCGCGAGGGCGCTCGCGGCGACAGCGGTGACAAGACTCGTCGTGAGCGCCTGCAACGACTCTCCCCGCACCGCGGCCCCGTAGTTCTCGACGGTCGGCCCGGACGGAAAGGCCCCGGACCAGTGCGTCGAGAACGACGCGGCGAGAATCACCAGCAACGGCAGCGCGAAAAGCGGCAGGAAGAGCAGGAAGAAGACGACCCAGGTCGCCCATTTCCCGGTCCGGCTATGCACCAACACGACGGCTCACCACCCGGTAGATCCCGTAAAGCCCAACGGATATCGCGATGTTGACGACGGCGACCACGCATGCCGCCGGATAGTCCGACTCCAGAATTGCCTTGCTGTAGACCAGCATCGGCAGCGTGGTGACGCCCTTCGCCCCGGTGAAGAGCACGATCCCGAATTCATTCAGGCACATCACCAGCACGAGCGAACCACCGG
The DNA here is from genome assembly GCF_044333135.1 of Streptomyces sp. NPDC021093. Lineage (NCBI taxonomy): Bacteria > Bacillati > Actinomycetota > Actinomycetes > Kitasatosporales > Streptomycetaceae > Streptomyces > Streptomyces sp. NPDC021093. The sequence continues at coordinate 644,183 of NZ_JBIRQJ010000006.1, forward strand.
CCGCGAGCGCGGGCAGCGCCTCGGGAAGGATCACCTGCCGTACGATCCGCCAGGTCCGCGCCCCGAGCGAGGAGGCCACTTCGAGCTGCGCCGTGTCGATCTGCGAGAAGGCCGCAAGCAGCGGCCGCATCACGAAGGGCGTGAAGTACGTGATCTCCGCGAGCAGCACTCCCCACGGCGTGGTGAGGAAGTGGAACGGCCCGTCGGCGGCCCCGGTCACCCCGGTCCAGACCCCGTTCGCCATGCCCACGCTGCCGTAGATGAAGAGCAGCGCGAGCGTGATGAGAAAGGACGGAAAGGAGAGAAAGACATCGATGAACTTCGCGACGGCCTTCCCACCGGGAAAGGGCACGAAGGCGATGACAAGGGCGAGCACGAACCCGAGGACGAGACACCCGACGGTGGCCCCGAGAGCGAGCCACACGGTGGTGGTCAACGCTTCCCGGAATGCCTCGGAAGCGAATACATCCCCATACGGCGCAAGGGAAACCTCCCCACTCTCAGCCGTAAACGACTGCTGCACGACCAGCGCCAGCGGATAGAGAAAAACCACCGCAAGCACAGCAACGGGCGGCAAAGCCCACACCCACCGAGGCACCCCCCGCCCCTGCGACTTGGCGCCACCGCCCCTGCGGGCAGCAGGGCCGCCACCGCCCCTGCGGGCAGCAGGGCCGCCCCTGGGGGCGAGTGGGGTCTCCCCTGCTCGAGCGAAGCCGAGAGCTTGGGGAAGGGTGGGCACAGGGGCGGCCCCCGGCGGAGCCGCACCCCCTGTTCGGCCCGCGCTCGCCACCGCCCCGGACCTCGGTCCCGGCCCCGGTCCCGGCCCCGCCACCACCTCACTCACCAGAAACCCCTGCCCCCAACAACACCGCGTCCTCACTCGCGAAGTGCAAGACAACCGAGTCCCCAAGCACCGGCGTCTCCCGAAGCTCCCGCACATCCGCCTTCACCCGCCGCCCCGCACCCACATCCACATACAGCCGGTGCGTGGACCCCCTCCACTGCACCTCGCTGATCGTTCCGCGCAACGCGTTGGGCCCTTCCCCGAGCCCCACCAGGTGCGGCCGTACGCAGAGAGTCGCCGTGGCGCCTTCCGCGATCCCCTCGGTGGAGACCAACAGATCGACTCCGTCGAACCGGACGCCCCCCGCCCCCACCTCCACCGGCAGCAGATTCGCGTTGCCCACGAAGGAAGCCGTGAACTCCGTCCGAGGCCGCCGATAGAGCTCCTGCGGCGTACCGCAGTCCTGCAGCCGCGCCTTGTCCATGACCGCGATCCGGTCCGCCAGCGTCAGCGCCTCGACCTGATCATGCGTCACATATAGAATGGAAACATCCGGCAACTCACGGTGCAGCCGCGCCAGTTCGGCCAGCATCCCGGACCGCAACTGCGCATCCAGCGCCGACAGTGGCTCATCCAGCAACAGCACGCCCGGCCGGATCGCCAACGCCCGCGCGATCGCCACCCGTTGCTGCTGCCCGCCCGACAACTCCCGCGGATAGCGCCGCGCGTAGGCGGCCATCCCGGTCATCTCCAGGGACTCCGCGACCCGCCCCGGGATCTCCGCCTTGGCGACCTTCTGGGCCTTCAGCCCAAAAGCAACGTTCTCCTCCACCCGCAGATGCGGGAAGAGCGCGTACTGCTGGACGACCATCCCGATGCCCCGCCGGTACGGCGGCAGCCCGGTGACGTCCCGGTCCCCGATGAACACCCGCCCGGAGGCAGGCTGTACGAACCCCGCCACCGCCCGCAGCGCGGTCGTCTTCCCGGACCCGGAAGGACCGAGCAGCGCCATCACCTCGCCCGGCTCGACGGTCAGGTCCAGCGAGTCCAGGACGACGTTCTTCCCGTACGCGACCGACACCGACTCGAAGCGTATGCCGCTGCTCATCGCCCCAACTCCGCGAGCAGCTCGGGGAGTTCGGCGACCGAGCCGAGGACGTGGCTGGCTCCGTGGGCCTCCAGCTGGGCGCGGCCGTGCGCGCCGGTCAGGACACCGGCGACGATGCCCGCCCCGGCCCGTACACCGCTGAGCATGTCGTACGAGGTGTCGCCGGCCACGACCACATCGGCGACCCCCGCCACCGCCCCCGTACGGAGGAAGGCGGTGAGCACCATGTCCGGGTACGGGCGGCCCCGGCCCCCGGCGTCGGCGGGGCACAGGGTCAGGCCGACCAGGTCCTGCCAGCCGAGTGCCGCGAGGATCGCGTCCTGCGTGACCCGGGCGAAACCGGTGGTCAGCACCACGGTGCGCCCGTCGCCGGTGAGCTTCTCGATGGCCTCGCGCGCACCGGGGATCTCGGCGATGCGACCGCCGTCGACCAGTTCCCCGTACGCCTCCTCGAAGGCGGCGTTGGCCTGCTGGGCCTTGGCCTCGTCGCCGAAGAGGTGCCGGAAGACGGAGATCTTGGACTCGCCCATGGTGGCACGGACGTAGTCCAGCTTGCTGTCGAAGTCGGGAGTGCCCGCCTCGACGCCGAGCTGCTGCGCCGCGGCGGCGAAGGCCTGCTCGACGAGGCCGTCGTCGGCGACGGTCGTCCCGGCCATGTCGAGGACGACGAGGTCAATGCGGTTGCTGCTCATGGTTGTACTCACCAGCCCAATTCGTTCGCGGTCTTCTCGGCGATGGCCGGCGAGCAGGTCATCCCGCGTCCGCCTGGCCCGGTCACCAGCCATACGCCGCTGCGCACCTGCTCCCGGTGCACCACCCGGCTCTTGTCGGTGCACTGGGCGTACACCCCGGCCCAGCGCCGCTGGACCTTCGGAAGCGGACGGCCCAGGAAGCTCTCCGCCACGGCCTTCACGTGGTCGTACGGCTCCTCTTCCAGATCGAAGCGGAAGGGGTGCTCGTACTCGTGGGTGTCGCCGATGGTCAGCCCGCCGTCGCGCCGCTGCACCATCAGCAGCTGCATCTTGTGGGCGGCGGCGGTCGGTGTCTGCTCCTGTCCCGCGTTGAGGGCGTCGAGCGCCTCACCTGCGTACGCGGGGTAGTAGCGGAAGCTGTCGCCGTCGGCGACCGAGGTGGTGAGGGTCTCGCCGAGGGGCGCGGTCTGCATCATCTGGAGCCGCACCCGCCGCACCGGCAGCGCGGGCACCAGCTCGCGCACGAGCCCGCCGAGCCAGGCGCCCGTGCACAGGACGACGGCGTCGCCCCGGTGCACGACTCCGTGGTCGTCCCGTACGGCACCCTCGCCGACCACCTCCCGCACCTCGCGCCCGCCGAGGAAGGTGTACCGTCCTGACGCCAACAGCGCTTGCTTCAATGCCAGTTGAGCGGTACGGGGCTCGACGGCAGCGTCCCGCTCGCAGTACAGCGCGCCGAGGAAGTCACCGCGCAGGGCGGGGTTGACGGACCGGGCCTCGTCGGCCGTCAGCAGCTTGTAGCCGCGGGCGGCGGCATCGTCCCGCCCCAACACGCCTTCGGCCACCGCGAGTTCGAGTTCCGTACGTACCGGAGTCAGCGACCCGTTGGCCCGGAAGCCCAGCTCGGGAACGCGGGCGCCGATGCCCTCCCACAGCTCGCGGGCCCGCAGCGCGGTGTCGAGCTCTTCGCCGCCCGCACGCCCGCTGACCCATATCTGGCCGAAGTTGCGCAGGCTCGCACCACGTGCCTCGCTCTCGCGCTCGATCTGTACGACCTCGTGGCCGCGTTCCACTGCGTGCCAGGCGTGCATGGTTCCCACCACGCCGGCTCCAACGACTATGACTCTCACGGCGGCTACGCTCCTCGGGGCGGATGACGCAGCCGGATCCGCACGGCAACGGCACGGTGAACAGCCACCCAAGGCTGGCTCAGACCCGTTACCGCCTCGTTATCAAGAGGGGGCGGACCCCTCCTCTCCGAGCCGCGCCCCGCCTACGTCAGGAGCTGCGTGGAGAAGCTGAACCTGTCTCCCCGGAACAGCATCCGCACCCGCTCCAGCGGACGCCCGGCGACGTCCTGCGACCACCTGTGCATCAGCAGCATCGGCAGCGCGGGCGGCGTCCCGATCAGCAGCGCCTCGCGCGGAGTGGCCAGGACGGTCTCGATGCGCTCGTGCGCCCGGCCGAGCCCCACCCCCACGCCCTCGCGGAGGTAGGCGTAGAAGGAGGAGTCCGGCTGGAAGTCGACGTCGAGACGCGGCACGCGCGCCACGGCGACGTAACAACTCTCAAGCCCCACCCGCTCGTTGTCGGCGAGCAGCACCCGCTCCAGGTGCCAGACGGGCTCTCCTGGCTCGACCCCGACGTCCGGTGCGAGCCGGGCGGGGCAGGGGAAGCGCTCCAGGCCGATCAGGTTCCGCCCCGGCCGTCGCCCCTGCCTGCGAACCCCTTCTGTATAACTGGCCAACGACAGGGGCTGTTCGAGCTTGGGCCCGGCGGCGACGGTCCCGCGTCCCTGCCGTCGCACCCGCCCCTCCAGCAGCAGCTCGCGCAGGGCCTGGCGGACGGTGTCGCGGGCCACTTCGTAGCGCAGGGCGAGGTCGCGCTCGGTGGGCAGCAGCTGGCCCTCCGCCAACTCCCCGACCAGTTCGGAGAGATGGGCCTTGACGGCGTAGTACTTGGGGATGCGTCCGTGCTCCGGGATGCCGGACCGGACGGGCGCGCCGGGGTCCTCGTGGTGCGTGTTCAGGTAGTCCACGTCAGGGATCGTCGCAGATGGCGGCGGACGGGGGTCCGTTCGGTGTCCGGAATGCTCCGCTGCTCAGCGCTCCGGCGGGGTCCGCACCGGGGTACTCGTCCGCCTCAGCATCCGCCGGGAGCCCGCCACGAGGGCGCCGCCGCCGAGGAGGAGGGCGACGGCGGAGCCCCCTTGCCCGAACAGGGGGCTCGGCCCCGACCGTGCGAGTTCGGGCCGGCTCCCGGCGGCGGCCGAGTATCCGTCCGGCTCACCCTCCGGGTAACTGCCGCCCCCGGTAGGGGTGTTGGGGTCGACGGCGAACCGGTAGTCGGCGGACTGGCCGACCCATTCGCCGTCGTCGTCCTTGCGCTGGACGACGGCGGTGTTGGCGACGACGGAGTTGGCGCGGGCGGCCTCGGTGAACGCGAGCCGCACCTGCACACTCACCGTGCGGCCGGCCCCGACGGTGAAGCCGGGGATCCCGTCGCCGAAGACGCCGATGAGCTCGTCCTCGTCGGTACGGACGAAGGGGACGGTGTGCCGGCCGCCGGAGGCGGTGTCGTCGTACTCGGCGCGGAGGTGGTCGGGCCGAAGGTTTCTGCCGCGGTCGACGAGGACGAGGACGGGATGGACGTCGTGGCAGACGGCACCGGTGTCATTGGTGAGGTCGACGTAGAACTCGGCGCTGTCGCCACCGGGCTCGTAGGTGACGGGCCCGCCGTGGATACGGGTGGCGAGGGGGAAGTCGGCGCTGTGGGGGTCGCCGCAGGAGGGCTGCTGCTGGTCGGCGCGGGGGGCGGCGCCGATCTGCCGGTACGGAAGGCCGTCGGCCGCGGCGGAGGGGGCCGGTGCGAGGGCGAGTGCCGGTGCGAGGGCCGGTGCGAGGGCCAGTGCCGGTGCGAGGGCCGGTGGGGACGCAAGCGTCCCGGCGGTGACTCCCAGTACAAGTGCTCCCCGTACAAATGCACTGCGCAGTCGCATGAGTTGGCCTCTCCACATCAGGTGGTAAGCCCACCGGACAGACGGACGGCCGAGCACCCGCGCCCGGCCGTGGTCCGTGACCCTGCCATGCGGACCGGCCGCGGGAGCAGCGCCACGCCCCCGTACGGCCGAACAGCACCCATTCGACACTCGCCGCGCGGGCACCCCCTGCCACCCTGCCTTGCACCCCTCCTGCACCCCCTCCTGCGTCCCTCCCCGCGCCCCTCCCCCCACCCCTTTTTGCACTTCCCCACCTGCGTTGTTTAAGTGGAAACCATGACGCCCTCAGATGCCTCGCCCGCCTCACCCGTACCCGCCGCCTCCACCCCCGCCGCTCCCCTCCGAGTGGCCCTGATCGGTTACGGGCTGGCGGGCTCCGTCTTCCACGCGCCGATGATCGCGGCGACCGAGGGCCTGGTCCTGGACACGGTCGTCACGTCGAACCCGGAGCGCAGGCAGCAGGCCCTCACCGAGTTCCCCGAGGTACGTTTCGCGGACGCGCCCGACGATCTGTGGCCCCGTGCCGCGGAACTCGACCTGGTCGTCATCGCCTCCCCGAACAAGACCCACGTCGCACTCGCGAAGGCCGCCCTGAACGCGGGCCTGCCGGTGATCGTGGACAAGCCGCTCGCCGGCACGGCCGCCGAGGCCCGCGAACTGGCGGCCCTCGCCGCCGAGCGCGGCCTCCTGCTCTCCGTCTTCCAGAACCGCCGCTGGGACAACGACTTCCTGACTCTCTGCGCGCTGCTCGCGGAGGGCGAGCTGGGCGACGTACAGCGCTTCGAGTCGCGCTTCGAACGGTGGCGTCCGCAGCCGAAGGGCGGCTGGCGCGAGTCCGGCGACCCGGCGGAGATCGGCGGCCTCCTCTACGACCTCGGCAGCCACGTGGTCGACCAGGCCCTCACGCTCTTCGGCCCGGTGACGCAGGTGTACGCGGAGTCGGACGTACGGCGCCCGGGTGCGGCGGCCGACGACGACACGTTCATCGCCCTCACCCACGCGAACGGCGTCCGCTCCCACCTCTACGTGAGCGCGACCACCGCCCAGCTCGGCCCTCGCTTCCGGGTACTCGGCTCCAGGGCGGGCTACGTGAAGTACGGCCTGGACCCCCAGGAAGCGGCCCTGCGCGAGGGCAGGCGCCCCTCCCCGTCCGCCGCGTGGGGCGAGGAGCCCGAGGAGATGTGGGGCCGCCTCGGCTCCGGCGAATCTCCCCTCACGGGCGGCGGCGTACCGGTCCCGACCCTCCCGGGCAACTACCCGGCCTACTACGAGGCGATCGCCGAAGCCCTCCGCACCCACACGAACCCCCCGGTCACAGCCCTGGAAGCGACAGCGGCCCTGACCGTCCTGGAAGCGGCCCTGAAGTCAGCCACGGAGGGCGTGACGGTACACCTCTGACCCACGGCCCCCTTGGCAGCGCCACCCGCCGCCTCCTTGGGCAGCGGGGCCGCCCCCCGGGGGCGGAACGGGTGGGCAAGGGGGCGGCCCCCACGCGGAGCGCCCCCCTGGCTACGGCCCACGCTCGCTCCCGCCCCTACGCCCCCTTCAGCTCCTGCCTCTGCCTCCCCAATCCCCCCACCTCAAGCTCCACCACATCCCCCGCCCGCAAATAGGGCTTCGGCTCCGCCTGCCCCATCGCCACCCCCGCCGGCGTCCCGGTGTTGATGACGTCCCCCGGGTACAGCGTCATGAACTGCGACACGTACCGCACCACTTCCCCCACCCCGAAGATCTGCTCCCCGGTCCGCCCGTCCTGCTTCAGCTCCCCGTTCACCCAGAGCCTCAGTTCCAGCTCCTGCGGGTCCGGCACCTCGTCGGCCGTCACCAGCCACGGCCCCAGCGGATTGAACGTCTCGCAGTTCTTCCCCTTGTCCCAGGTCCCGCCCCGCTCGATCTGGAACTCCCGCTCGGACACGTCGTGCGAGGTCGCGTACCCGGCCACGCACCCGAGCCCCTCCTCCGCGCTGCCCAGGTACCGGGCGGTCCGCCCGATGACGACCGCGAGCTCGACCTCCCAGTCCGTCTTCTCGCTCCCCCGCGGCACGAGCACGGTGTCGTAGGGGCCGACCACCGTGTCCGGTGCCTTGAAGAAGAGGATCGGTTCCTCGGGGATCGGTGCCCCGGTCTCCCTCGCATGGTCGTGGTAGTTCAGCCCGATACACACGATCTTGCCGATCCGTCCCAACGGCGGCCCGACCCGCAGCCCCGCCGCGTCCAGCACGGGCAGCGTCCCCGCCCGCGCCGCCTCCCGGATCCGCTCCAGGGCGGCGGTGTCGGACAGCAGACCGCCGTCGATGTCGTGCACGACACCGGACAGGTCCCGTACGGTCACCCCGTCGCCGTCGAGCAGCGCCGGACGTTCCGAACCGGCAGTTCCCACACGCAGCAGCTTCATGTCGACTGATCTCCTCGTGGTCGAGGTCGCGCCCAACCCGGCCGCTGATGATGATGCGCTGCGGCCCGGCCACCGGAGAATTGTTCGATCCTCCAAGGTAGCCGCCCGCTCCGCAAGACCACGCCCACTGCGTGGACCGCTGAGGCCCGCCCACCGGCTACGCCAGTACGGGAACCTCTCGCTTGCCCTCTTTCCGCTCCCGGTGCAGCCAAGCCCGCTCGGCCACGGTCCACGCGGTGGTCGTGGCCACGTACAGCCCGGCCGCCAACGGCAGCACCATCGCGGAGATCAAGGTCCCGAACGACAGCAACGGCATCCACTTGACCAGCCCGGCCCCGGCCCCTTCGCTCACCCCGCCCGGAAGCTGCGGAACATCGGAATGGGCCGCATTCCGCCGCGCCCGCAGGAACGACCAGGTGGCCACCCCCGCCAGCACCACAAAAAGCCCCACATACACAAGCCCCTGCGCCCCGAAAACGCCCCCGTGCGCCAGCGCGTCACTCCACCGCGACCCCAGCGGCGCGGCGAAAAGCCGGTGCCCGAGCAGCTCGTTCACCCGTCCCCCGACCTCCGCCGAGGAGAACACCCGGTACATCACGAAGAAGACCGGCAGCTGTACCAGCATGGGCAGCATGCCGGAGAAGGGCGAAACCTTCTCCTTCGTGTGCAGCGCCAGGATCTCCTTCTGCATCCGCTCCGGATTCTTCGCGTACTTCTTCCGCAGAGCGGCCACTTGCGGGGCGATCTTCGCCCGCGCCTTCTCACCCCGTACGGCGGCCCGAGCCAGCGGATGGAAGGCGATGCGCACCAGCATCGTAAAAGCAACAATGGCGGCAGCGGTCGCGGAAACGGCGAACACCGGCTCCAAAAGCGCGGCAAGCCATTCGACAAGGGAAGCGAACAGGGAATACACGGAAGAGCCCTCCGGGGGTCTCGTCGTACCGAAGAATCAAGAAAGAACATCGGTATGACGACCCACGAGGGGCTGGGGACGTGGAGGTACGGCAGTTGAGCCCGCTGCCCCCGCTGCCCCTACGCGGCCGTCGGAGACAGCCGGCCGGGCGCTCGCGGCCGGGGCCTGCCCGCCGCATCGGGGTCACGCTGGGCCAGGAAGGCGGTGCGCCGCTCCCGGTCGCGGATGGCGGTGCGCACCTTCGTACGCGGAACGGTCGGCACCGTACGCCCGGAGATGAGCGCGCAGGCGATGAGCGCGGCACCCGCGGTGGCGGTCGCGGCGAGCGCGACAGCGCCCGCGAAGCCGAAGCCGCCGAGGTCGAAGAGGACCTGGGCCAGCAGGAAGAACATCAGCAGCGCATAACGCGCACATCCGATCACGCCGACCCTCCTCACTCTCTCCGTGACCGCCGCAGCACTCACTGCAACGATTCTGACGACTCAACTCGCATCACCTTGCCACGAGTTCGTCGCCCTTGACCAGTGGGACCGGTTGTGGGTCACGGGCCAGCACTTCGTCGTCGGGCCGCTCGTCATGATCGCGCGGCCCACTGAAGGAGACGGTGAGAGCGACGAGAAGGTTGAGTGCGAGCGCCAGAATTCCTGCGTTCATGCCCCACACGGGATCGTGCCCGGTGAACACCAGCGCGCACACGGCCCCCACCCCCACCACCAGCCCGCTCAACGCCCCCGCGAGGGTCAGCTTCCGCCACACCAGCCCCAGCAGCAGCATGGGCAGGAGCTGCGCCATCCCCTCGTACGAGATCAGCGACAGCCGTACGAGGGTGTTCGGCGCGGTGTACGTGAGCACGAGCGCGAGCGCCCCCGCGACGACCACCACGACCTGCGAGGCCAGCTTCTCCCGCCCCCGCCACTTCGGTACGAGCCCGAGCACGCTCCGTCCCCACATCGTCCCGATGACCAGCATGAACACCGCCATCGGCACGATCGACGACAGGGCGGCCGCGACGCCGACCACCCCCACCACCCAGGCCGGCAACGAGTCGACGACCAGCTTGAAGAGCGCCAGATTGGAATCGGCCCCGACGAGGCCGGGCACCACGAACAGCGCCGCGATCCCCAGCAGCATCGGAATGAACAGCAGCACGTTGTAGGCGGGCAGCCACATCGCGTTGCGCCGCAGTCCGTCGGCGGACCGCGCCCCGAGATATCCGGCCACCGTCGTCGGGAAAATGACCACCGTCAATGAATTCAAGAAGGAAGTGGTGATGAACCACACCTGCCCGAACCCGCTCTCCCCGTGCCCGGGAAACGTCAGCCACTCCCCCTTCTCCGCCACGACCTTGTCGAGGAAAGGCTCGTACCCCCCAAAATAATGCAACGGCACATAGACGGCCAGGAACCCCAGCGTCAGAATCACCATCCCGTCCTTCAGGACGGAGACCCAGGCACTCCCCCGGAGACCGCTCACCACCACAAAGCCAACAGTCACCGCAAAGCCAATGAAATAGGCCCAGTTGAGACTGATCGCCCCGTACGAAATCGTCGAGACGACCACACCCATCCCGGTGATCTGCAACTGGATGTACGGCAGCAGAAAGACAGAAGCGAGCACGGCCACCACGACCCCCACCCACTTCTTCCCGTACCGATGGGCAACCATGTCCGTAATGCCCACCAGCGAATGCCGCCGCGCATAGGACCACAACATCGGCCCCACCACGTACCCCACCGCATAACCACAGGACATATAGGCGACGACGTACAACACCGGAGCCCCGTAGTTGTATCCCCACCCCGCAGCGCCCAGATAACTGAAACTCGTATATCCCTCCCCCGCCATGAGCACCCAGATGAAAACGGCCCCCAGGCTCCGCCCGCCCACGGACCACTCGGCAAGCCCGCCGCTCCCGCCCCCACGCCCCCGCATGGCAAGCAGCCCGAGCCCGACCGTCCCCACCATGAAGACGCCGAAGATGGACGTGGCCACCACAGCAGAACTCATCGCCGGTGATCCCCCCGCCAGGTCAGCCACACCGCGACGGGCGTGAGCAAGGTGGCCCCCAGCAGCCACACGAACAAGAACGGCAGCCCCAGGACCACCGGTTGCACCCGATTCACCAGCGGAAGTACGCCCAAATACAGCACATAGGGCACGAGCAACCACAGCAGCTGAGGCCGCCGCCGAAGCACATGAGGCTCACGGGGCGCAGGTGACGTACCCGAAGTACGCGGAAGATCACTGGACACGCCCGCGACCCTAAGGCCTGCCCCCTCGGCACGGACTCATCCGGGCCTCACCGCGGCCGCATTCGCGCCAGCTTCCCCCACACCACGAGCCGGTACTTCGACGTGAACTCGGGGGTGCAGGTGGTGAGGGTGAGGTAGTACCCCGGCTCGCGGTACCCGTACCCCGCCTTGACCCCACTGCGCGGCACGGCCCCGATCACCCCCACGTCCCGGGCGGACGTCTGCGGCACACCCCCGCTCACCACATACGTATAAACAGCCTCCCGCGTCTCCACGACCACTTCGTCCCCCACCCCCAACCGATTGATGTACCGGAACGGCTCCCCATGCGTATTCCGATGCCCGGCCAGCGCGAAGTTCCCGGCCTGCCCCGGCTGAGCGGTCCCGGGGTAATGCCCCACGTACCCCTTGTCGAGCACCCCCCGCTTCCCCACCCCCTGAGCGACGGGCGCCACCACGCCCACCTTGGGAATCCGAATCACGGCATAGGCCTGATCCCAACGGGGCGGCCCGACGGGCTTCTTCCCGGCCCCGGTCCCGGTCCCGACCCCGTCCCCGTCCCCGGTCCCGCCCCTGTCCCCGGGCCCACCACTCCCGGCCCCACCTCCTGAGCCGACCGAAGCCCCACCAGCCCCCTCCGCGGCAGAGCCCCCGGAGGCCCCCGCTGATCCCGAGGCCCCAGCATCCCCACCACCACTGGACTCCCCCTCTACGCCCGCCCCTGCCACCCCCGTACTCCCTCCTGCCCCGGCCCCCGTGCGCCCACCAGGCCCCTCCCACTCCCTCACCAACTCACGAACGGCCTCCTCGGCCCCGCCCCTGGCCTCCCGATTCGTCCACCACACCTGATGCACCACAAGCAACATCAGCACCACCCCACAGGTCACAAAGACCTCACCCCCCACCCACAACCCACGGACCACCCCACCCCGCCGCCGCCGGGGCTTCCACCGCACCCCGGACCGACGCCGCCACCCTGTGGGCAGATGCCGCCGCCCTGTGGGCAGATGGGCCGCCCGTCCTGTGGGCAGCTGGGCCGCCCATCGGGCGAGGGGGGCACCCCCTGCTCGAACGGAGTTGAGAGCTTGGGGGAGGGTGGGCACAGGGCGGCCCCCGCGCGGAGCGCCCCCTCCCGCTCCGGCCCGCGCTCGCCCCCGTACCACCACACCCCAAGCCCGACCCCGTACCGCCACCACCCTCACCACCCCACCACGCGACCACCCACCCACCAGGCGCGCGCAAGATAGCCCCTACCCCCTCAACTCACCACCCCCACGAGCGACGTTCCCACCCCACCCCACCGGGGAACGCTCCCCCCATGCGCAACCCCACCCCCACCCCTCCCCCCGCCTCCACCACCACCCCGAACCCGGATCCCCAGGTCCCTCTCACCCGCGCCCCGTACAGCAGTACGGTGTCCCACATGCGCCCCGACACGCCTTCGCCCGCCGACCACACCACCGAAGCCGAGCGTCTGCTGCGCACCGCGGCGCAGTACCCGGAGGACCAGGAACCCCTCCTCCTCCAGGCGGCGGCCCACCTCGAACTCGCCGGAGACCGGGCCCGAGCCGGCACCCTCTACGACCAGCTCCTGACCTCCACCGCTCCGGCCCCCGAGAACCCGCCCCTCGTCAAGGCCCTCAAGGCGGCGAACCTCTGGGAGTACGGGCACGAGGCCGAGGCCCGCGCGATCATCGACGGGATCCGCGCCGCAGCCCCCCGCACCCCCGAACCGTGGGACGTCATCGCCGAGGCCCTCGAACAGCACGACGACCTGCAGGCCTCCCACGACTGCTACACCACGGCCCTCACCCTCCTCGTGGACCCCTCCGAGGACGCCATCCCCTACCCCACCCAGTCCCTCCTCGCCGGCCGCCACCGGGTCCGCCGGATGCTCGGCAAGGCCCACGACAACTGGGACGCCCTGGCCGACCGCACCCACACGTCCACCCAGTCCTCCGGCATCACCCTCGACGAACTCCACGACCCGAAGCGCCTCTGGGCCCTGGGCTCCGACAACCCGGCCGAGCTCAAGGCCGAAATCGCCCGTCTGCGCGCCGAGTTGGGCAGCTACCGCACCGCACTCTCCCGCCCGTTCCCGGTGGCCCTCCTCCTCTGGCCGGCCGCGGACCTCGCCGAACTCCTCGCCACGTACCCCGGCCTCCAGCCCGAGTACCCCTCGCACGAGACCCACCTCACCCGCCTCGAATCGTCCCTCCGCGAGCTGGCCGCCACCGGCACCCCCAACCTCGGCATCGTCACGGGCTCCATCCCCTCCTACGAAGCCTTCGCCGCCTCGGAACGCACCACCCCGGACTCCGTCCCCCTCCTCGCCGAATACGCCACCACCCTGGCCGCCCGCGGCAAGGCCACCTCGTGGCCCCCGGCAAAGAGCGCGGAGTGCTGGTGCGGCTCGGGAGACACGTACCGGGACTGCCACGGGGTGCCGGACCTGGGGTGACGATCAAGGCCCGGCGCGCAAGGACCGATGCCGCAAGGCCTGACACACAAACTGCACGAGGCACTCCCTCTGGGAGGTCTGAGAGATCTGGGAGGTCTTTCGGCCAGGGTTCCGTGACTTTCTCCCCTGGCCTTCACACTTACGCCATCCCGCTCCGCAATCGCCTCCAAGAGGCAGCTCCTCCGCTACAGGAGGATGGACTCGTGCCAGCCCACAGGCCCTGGTGCAGACTTCACCAGGTAGCCTCCATGCCTACTTGACAGTCAACTCACAGAGCAGGCTTGCCACTTGTCCAAGTCGGACGTATCCGCCGCTGTCAACATGCACTCACAGGTCTTCCTTCAGGAAGACCCAGAGCTTGCGGCGGTATACGCGCGCCTCGGGCAACTCGATCCCACCGGCCAGCGCTTCGCGGCAGTCCTCCGAGACACGATCGACCAGTTGCTCAACGGAGAGATCACCGGCCGCTACGACTGGAAGGACCTCTTCAAGACGGAGAAGACCCACGCAGGAACGATCGTGGAGATCAACCTCCAGCGGGAGTTCAGGTTCGATGACGGCGTCGACATGGACTACCAGATCGCAGGCTTCGATGTGGACTGCAAGTACTCCCAGTCCTTCGGCGGCTGGATGATTCCTCCCGAAGCAGTGGGTCACCTGTGCCTGCTCGTATGGGCCGACGACTACCAAAGCCGCTGGAGCGCGGGCCTGCTCCGTATAGACCGGGCATGGCTCAACACGGGAACCAACCGTGACAAGAAGCTGACTGTCAAAGCCGAGCACAGGAACAAGATCCTCTGGCTCTGGCACAACGCGGAACTCCCCGAGAACATTCTCCTGCATCTCAGCCCCGCGGACCAGGAAGCTGTCTGCTCCCCAAAGTCTGGCCAGGCCCGCCTCAACGAACTCTTCCGCCGTGCCCAGAACCGGCGCATCGGCCGCAATGTCGTCCGCACGGTCGCGCAGCAGAAGGACTACATGAAACGCGTGCGCGGGAACGGCGGATCGCGATCCGCACTCCGGGATGAGGGGTTCCTGATCATGGGGGATTACATCAGCCATCAGGACATCGCACGCCGATTGCAACTCCCAGTACCGCAGGAAGGCGAGTTCGTCAGCGCGCGAGTTGCCGCCGTTGTCACCGAGGACGCAGCACGCCCGCACATCATCCTTGGCGGCCAGCGCTGGGCCCTCGCCCGCCCCGAGGACCTCCCAGCCAGAGGTCCGCTCCTGCCGGACCTCCGTGCCGCTCAGCGCGCAGAGTGACCAACTCCCTGAAGCGAAGCCCCCCCCCCGCCCTACGAGGCAGGCGAATCCAAGTGGGCCAGAAGTGCCCGGATATCCGCCGTATCCATTCCCTCAGTGGCAGGCGCCTCCTCTTGAAGGTCGCCGAGTTGCTGGACAGAAGGGTCATCCAGGATCCGGCCCATAAACTCCAGCTTCTCCTGCAGCCGCATGGCCACGATCTCGTCAACGGTCCGCCGCGCTGCGAGTACCGTCACTCTGGTTTCGGTGCCTGGCGCCAGGCCGAGTCGGTGAATTCGGTCGAGGCTCTGAAGGAACCGGCCGGCCATAAAGTCGCGGTCCACGTAGACAGCATCGTGGCAGACCTGGTGGAGGCTGATGCCCTCACCGAGGGTCGCGGGGTTGGAGATGAGGACCATGCAGTCCGGATCCTCACGGAACCGGCGCAGTTGCTCCTCCCGGTCAGGCGTCCCGCCATGGACCGCTGCCGGGCTGTGCGGAGCGAGAAGATGTTCCAGCGTCGTGAGACTACGGACAAAGGCCGTCCAGACCAACGTCTTACGTCCCGCGGTGGCATTCCTCCGGACAATCTTCTGAGTTTCCCTGTACTTGGGGGACAGCTCATGACTCGGCAAACTACGCAGCAAGGAGATCAGAGAAGCATCTGGTGAAGCCTCCACTGGTTGGGTCCGGTAAGCCAGCGGCTCATACCGCGTTGATCCTTCCGCGAGCAGCGCTGGGCTTGTAGCAGCCATGAGCATGCGCAGCATGGCCTTCCCTAGCGATTCCAGATCCCCCCGGCGGCTTGAAGCCTCCCCCTTCAGAGCTTGGTAAATCTCTTCGTGAAGCGGCGGAAGATCCACGTACTTGATTTTTGGCTCGAACGGCGGAAGGCCAAGCTCACTCTTCGTCGTACGCGTGAAAAGGGGGCGAAGTACGGAACTCGCATGGGCTAGATCTCCACCTCCCACCGCATCTGTCACCACACGTTTCCCATGGCCCGGCCATACGAAGGAAAGCAAATTCTCCAGGTCCCGGGCTCCGTTCGGAGCCGGTGTGCCCGTCAGGATCAATCGCCGCTCAGCCAGGGGACCCAGGGCCAGACAAGCCGCTCCATAGGTTCCGTTAGCCCCAAGTTTCATACGGTGCGCCTCATCGAGAATGATCATCGAAGGCGCAGACCGAAGCCACGAGGCCAGACCAGAGACCGAACGGCTCAACCGCTCGTAGTTCACGATGAGCACTTCAGCACTCTGATCCGGTGCTCCCCCCATGACAGAAGTACGGAGGGGGGTCTTGAAGCAGGTCATGCTCTCGTGCTGCCAGGACTCGTAAGCAGACTTGGGGCCGACTACCAGCAGTCGCTGAACCTCACCCTGCTCCCTCATCGCTGAGAAGATCGCAAGTCCCACTCTTGTCTTTCCAGCCCCGGGCACACTGAAATTTGCCCCATGGCGCAGGGACAACAGACGGGCGATATCCCTGCGCTGGAAGGAGGTGAGATCTGCGGTCCAGTCCGCACCGATCAGCACATCAAGATCTTCAGGATCGACTTGGCCTTCCGCAGGCGGGGAATCGCCCTGGATGCTCCGTTCAGCCGTTGCAGCATCATCCAGGACGCCGTTCACAAGGCTGACAAGAGTGTCTTCCCAGTCGACACCTTCATGTACCCAGGTAGCAAGTTCGCTCAGCCCGACGAGGAAATCATCCAGGTCGAATTCTGCGACTAGAGGGCCGCGCTGGCCTCCCACTGCAATGCGGGCGATCAGTGCGGAGAAATCACTTGCGAACTCTGACCGGGTACGCAGAACAACCCTTGTACGGGAAGTGTCAAATCCGAGCCAGAGCGAAGGCCCTCCGTAGGCTGTCATCACATTCACCGGCCTTCAGCGGTTGCGTTGCGCAGCCACGTAACTCCCTCGCCAGGCAGTGGAATACTCTTCCCCGCCTCTACTGCGAGGCGCCCCATGACAGTTCGCAGGCTGATCAGAGCATCATCAAAAGCACCCTCGTCCAGGCTGCCGTTTCCACGCGCCATCACGAGATCAGTGATGCACTGCTCCAAGTCCTTGCTGGCATCCAGAACCCGGTCTGGCGCTGCCTGCCGCTTCTTCCGCAGCCGATGATCCTTTCCAGCGAACTCGATTGCCTCCTCGAAAGCGTCCTTGATTTCCGTAACGGCTTGAGAAGCAGTGCTGAGCTGTTCCGGCGTCGCCTTGTCATCGGCAACTTGGACGGCCCTCGCGCGAAGCAGCGAGTCCGTCAGAGCACGCGCTGCCGCGACTGGGGCACCGGCGGACTGGACGACCCTGTTGAGACCAGGGATGGAAACCGCAGCAGGAGCACCGGCAGCCCCCTTGACAGATTCAGGCAGCCGCTGGTCCAGGAAACGGGCTTGGAAGTCGGAACTGATGTACCGGACATCGGTCTTCGAGAAGTCGAGGGCGATGGCAGTCAGACGAGCCTCCTTGAGCAGGTCAGCTTTGTCCTTGTTCTTTCCGTGCTCTTTGCTGTATGCACGGAAGAGCTCGAAGAGCTTTTCCTTCGCTTCCTCAAAGTCCATGAGCCGCAGAGAGAGGGTTCCTGTCGAACTGCGCCGGACCAAGTCCTGAAGTTGGCTCAAAATCCAAAGATCCCGTTCACAAGCCGGCTGGGTCGTACGGAAGTTCCGGGCTACTTCGGAGAGATGCTTACCAAGCTTGACTTGCTCCTCCAGGGCGAGCAAGTGATTGATATAGGAATACGGTCGCCGCTCATCAGGGCGCAGCTGAAGCGACAGCTCCACAGCATGGATGTCTGCCTCGGTGCACGAAGCCGGCAGCACCGCGACCCGGATATTGGGTACTGCAAGTTCCTTGAGAGCAGCGCGACGGGTATTCCCGTTGACAAGGATTCCCTCGCGGGTGATCAGACCAGGCTCGTTCTGCTTATGCTCCTGAAGGCTCTCCATCAACGCTATGAACGCCGGGTCACGCTTCTTCGGGTCCGCCGGGAGCGCGGTCAGCAGATGGTGCAGGTACTCCTGGCTCTTCTCACTCCAGGGATCTTCATCCAACGCCTTGTCACTGACCGGATCATGGCTACGCTGGGCGCGGATTCGATGAGTTCCAGGGTTGTAGAAGAGCTGATTCACCGGCATGTCGATAACTTCGATATGCCGGGGTTGCCCCCGAAATTCAACTGTCAAGGTCTCAGCAACGCCCTGCCCTTCGTGAACCTCCTTCAATCTCTTCTCAACCAGGGCTTGATTTTCGTTCGCAATGGGCGGGGTACCAAACTGCACAGACATGAGTTCCCTCTCGTACTTAAAGAATTAAGAACAATGACGCCGGGTGTGGGGACCCGGTGCCCCCACACCCGTTCTCCAGAAGGACTACTCCAAACCGTCCTTGAACTGCTCGCGAGCGTCAGCCGGCAGCGTCCGAAATGCCGCCCACAGGTCCTCAATCTCGCTGAACTCCCGGCGATCCTGCTCCAACCAGCTACGAAGGATCTTCTTCTCAATCGCCGGCAATGCCGCGGCACGCCCCAAGAGAGCACCCACGTCCGCAACGAGCTCCCGGTCACCGACGCGACAGCGATTACACTCGATGATCATCTGAAGTTCAGTGGTTCCGTCCGCAAGGCGGACAGGTCGGCGGGCGATGTCCAGCTGCGAGGTCACATCCGTACCCACGTAGTTCTCACCCGGTCCGATTCCGCAGGAGCGGCACTTGTGCCCATCATGGGTGAGAAGCGAACGCCGCTGAGACGCGGACACCACCGTACCGGCCTTACGCGTCGCCTTTCCGGGCTCCCAGACAGGGTCTCCCTGACGTACGAAACGCTGCTCGTGCGCATCAAGAGTTACGTCCTCACGCTTCGTATCGATCTGCCAGTCGAAGTCACGCAGATCACGCATACGACGGTCAATCTGAGCGGTATCAGGAAAGGCATCCCGCAGCTGCCCCTTCGTGAAGGTATTCCCGACGCCGATCTCCTGGACAAGCCAAAGCCCGGCGCGCTTCATCGTGCCGAGCTTCTCATTCGTCCAGATGGGCATGTTCATGCGCACACGTCACCTCTCGTAGGGGCATCGCAACCGAGAAATCGGACCTCAGCGTCAGATCGCATCGCCCTTGGCTTCTTCCTCCTCAAGAGAACGTCACCACGCACCTGAACGGAAGCCGATTCCTGTCCCACTTGAAGTCAGGACAGAAGACCCCACCCATGGGCCCCTCGTGCAGGTGACAATCTGTCAGGGAAGCCACCAGCAACGAAGCTCAGCCTGGGGGAGCAAGCATGCCGAAGCGCGGAGAGTACAAGCCGCTGACCTGCCAGCCGGGGCCGCAGAGAGACTTGGCCGAAGCCGTAAGAGACCTCTGTGCTGCCATCAAGCTCCCCGCGAGCTCTCCCGTGCAACCTCAGCAGGACTCACTCGCAGGCATATGCAGACAGCTCGACCAGAGAGGTGCGAACCCTCCCCTGTCAAAGTCGGTCCTGTCCGATCTGATCCACGGAAAGCGGGGACGCCGCCCCACTCTGGAACCCCTAAAGTCCCTGCATGCCTTGGCCTGCGACTACGCCAGCAGGACAGGCGACCCCGTCATCTCCTGGGACGACCTGGCGAAGCTGTGCCAGTCCGTGCGGGAGCGCACCGTCTCCACTTTCTCGGCTCTCTGTGCGAACTGTTCTGCACCCATGCTTCAGGGCAAGCCGGCTGACTCAGCCGCGCAGAACCACAACAACATCGCCCCTGAACTTCCTGTTGTGTTGCCGGTCCCCCTGCTGAAGGGGGACCGGCAACACAACGAAGCAACAGACCCACCCTGGCCGGCTCTGCAGGAGCTCACCGATCGGTTCGCGACGAAGCGACACGAGGACGCAGCGGGTGTCCTGCGTCATCTCGGCGGGCAAGCGAGCGCCGCGGAGACCTCCCTCGCCATCGCATCGTGCCGACGTAGCGGACTACACGAGGCAGCCGACGCGATACTCCACTACGCATCGCAGAGAGACGTGTGGGCAGTGATGTCTCTGACGAAGACGCTGCTGAACGATCAGCAGCAGGCCGCTGCCGGCGTACTCCTCGACTTGGCGCTCGACTCCTAGAGCTGCCGCGCGTCATCGACAGCATCGGCAGGTGCGGGAGACCAGATGGACTTCAAAGGGAATGATCAGTGGAGAACGAAGAGCCCCTGCCTCCTGGTTCCTGGGCTTCATCCGCCGCTCGACGCCGGAACATGCAGGCAATTCGCAGCCGGGACACCCAGCCCGAGCTGCTGATCCGCCGCCTACTCCACGCACAGGGGCTTCGCTACCGAGTGGCAGCAAAGCCCCTGCCTGGCCTTCGCCGGACGGCGGATCTCGTCTTCCGGCCGACAAAGGTCGCTGTGTTCATTGACGGTTGTTACTGGCACGGCTGCCCAGAGCACTACGTCCCACCGAAAACCAACTCCGGCTACTGGTCTGACAAAGTCGCCCGGAACATGGCACGCGATCAGGACACCAGTCAACGCCTTAGAGACGCCGGCTGGACCGTACTCCGCTACTGGGAGCACGAGTCACCTGACGCCTGCGCTCTCCAGATCGCTGCGACGGTCAGCAAGCTTCGCAGTAAGACCAGCTGACCGAGCCGGGCGGGCAGGAACGGGTGCTTCGAAGGGTGCCTCGCGTTCCTTCTTCACTCCCGCTGCTTCCAGCGCCGCGATGATCTGTTCACCCACCGCTCGTGCCACCGGCGGCGGGAACGCGTTCCCAACCTGCCGGTAGGTAGCCGTCTTCTTCCCAGGGAACTTCCAAGTCTCTGGGAATCCCTGGATGATTGCCGCTTGCCTCACCGTGAGCTTGGGACCGTCTTCGGCAAAGAGGTCTCGCTCCGGCCTCGTCATTTCTTCCGGTTTGTCTGCGACACCAAGGCCACACACTCCGAGTTCCCTCCACGCTGCCTTCGCCCGCGACGGCCCAAGGTCAGCCCCTCCGTGCTTCTTTGACCCTCCTACTAGGGTCGGGGCAACACCCTTCGAAGCAGCATCGTGCCACTTCTTAAATGCAGCTTTCGCCCGAAGATCACCGGAACTGTCGAACCGATCCTTCATCGTGTCGTGAAGCGCCTCAGCGACAGTTACTGCGGGCTTCTCCTCGGGCTTCTTCCAGACGAACTCCTCGACAAAGTAGCTCTCGTGCATAGCTACAAGAATTGCCCGGGGCCGAAGCTGCGGAACACCATAATTCTTTGCTTCAATAATTTCCCAGTAGCACTTCTTGTATCCCATCCCTTCCAGCCGCTTCAGGATTTCCCCTTCGCGGTATTCCTGGAATTTCTGATCAAGAAGACCTCGGACGTTTTCAATCAGAACAGCTTTGGGCTTTAGTTCATCGACGAGGTCGAGCATGGTCGGGAACAAATCCCGCTCGTCGTCCTTGCCGAGCTGCTTCCCCGCCACGGAGAACGGAGGGCATGGGACTCCTCCGGCCAGCAGGTCGAGATCGAAATCCGCAAGACCCAGGCCATGTTTCAGCTTCTCCGGGGCAAGCTTCGTCAGGTCCTCTTCCATGACCTGGCAGCCCTGCCATTCCACGTTTCCCTCAACGTTCTCCTTGAGGGTGATGACCGCATGCTTGTCGATCTCGATCAACGCGAGATGCTTGAACAACGCCTCGTGCAGGCCGACCGCCTGCCCTCCCGCGCCGGCACAGATCTCCACCGAGGTGAACTTTCGCTCAGTGCTGGTCATGCACCCTCCTTGCGAACTCGAACAGCGACCACTCTTTGTGATTGCTCATTACAGAGGGTGACACGACCCTGCTGGTGACACGTCCCCCTAGTGTGCGTGATGCGCTGCCGTACTCAGAACTCCGCTTCTTCCACACTGCAACGAACACACGTACGATATTCCCTATGCGGAGCCCCACGTGGACATCTGATGAATTGCTGCTCGCCTGCGCACTGGTCGCGGAGAACGGCTGGCGGGAGCTCCGCGAAGGAGATCCAGCCGTGATCGAGCTGTCTGAACTTCTGCGGGCACTCCCCTTGCATGAAGGCGCGAGCGCCGACCCGAAGTTCCGCTCGGTCGGCAGCGTCAGCCGGAAGACGACAGACCTGGCCTCGAACCACCCCGGTTATTCGGGCAAACCGACCCGGTGCGGCGCCGGCGACCGGCAGATGATCGAGGCCTTCCTCACGGCCCCAGAAAGGATGTTCAAAGCCGCCAAAGCCCTCGACGCTGGGGTTGCCTCGGGCGAGATCCACAAGCTCAGCAGGCAACCGGATGAGCTCGACGGGGATGGCAGCCCCGCCATCGAAGGCCGCCTCCTCGTGCGCTGGGCAACGAGTCGTGAGCGAGACCCCAAGCTCCGCAGGCGCAAGCTCGACCAAGTCCGCAAGCAGGGGCTGCCGTTTGCCTGCGAGGTGTGCGAGTTCGTATTCGCCCATCGGTATGGAGCACTCGGCGACGGTTACATCGAGGTCCACCACACCCTCCCTCTCCACATCGCCGGCCCTCGTGCGACCAAGCTGCAGGATCTCGCTCTGGTGTGCTCCAACTGCCACCGCATGTGCCACCGGAGCCACAAGGGTGCATCCTGGCGCACTCCCGCAGAGCTCCGCGCACTCTTGGCGCAATCCGCCCAGAGTCCAGCCAGATAGGCCAGCATTCCCGGGCTTCCTGGAGGGCAGGCCGAGTGCGTAGGCCGACGCCGCCGCATTCGGCGGGCCGGTAGCCCCCTGGCAGTCGGCCAACTGATCCGCCCAGCTACCTCAGGCCACCTCAGCCTCGAAGTGCACCTGCGCCCGGTCCAGCGCCTCATCCGGGTCGCAGCCATGCGCCCGCAGCCAGTGCAGCAGGTCGGCGATCAGGGCGATCGCGGCTTCTTCCGCGATCGCTGTGCCGAGCCGGCCCGTGGCGGACGAACGCGAATGGCTGGCGGGGCGATAGAGCGTGAGGTGCTCCTCGGCGCGGGCCACCCGAGGGCCTCCGACATGACCGTTCTCTGCCGTGAGCCCGGTGGCCAGTTCACACCACACCGCCTTCGTTTCCGCGCGGAGAATCACGCCCCAGCGGTCGGTGACCGCGTCGACCAGTGCCATGCCGCGGCCGGACTCGTCGTCGTTCTCGGCATCCAGGAGGGTGGGGAGGGCGCGGGTGTCCGGGTCGTGCAGTTCGAGGCGCAGGTACGTCCCGTTCATGGAGACCGTGAGGGTCGTGGGGGTGCCGGGGCCCACGTGATTGATGACGTTCGAGATCAGTTCCGTGGCGCAGATCTGGGCCGGGTCGATCAGTTCCGGCAGGCCCCAGAGGGTGAGGTGGAGGGCCAGCACCCGCCTCACGCCTGCGGCCTCCTCTGCTTCCGCGCAGAAGGGGAGCTCCCAGGGCTTCCGTTTCACGCAGCCGATTTCGCCGCCGGCTCCGCCGCTTCCTTCTCCATGGATCAGCATTCGCTTCTGCCTCCCGCGCACCTCGTCGTGCACCGCGTGACCGTCGGTCACTCTTAGTGAGAGGATTGCAGCGCCCATCCCGCCGTGCAATGTGCATGAAGGGATTAGCTCGAATGAGTGATTGGCGGAACGCCTGCCTTCCTGTGGGATGGAACTTCCGCTACCGCACAGGGAGTTGAAGCACGTGGCCGGTTCACCCACAGCGCGGCGCCGACGGCTGGCGATCGAGCTCAAGAAGCTGCGCGAAGAAAGCGGGCTCACCTGCAACCGGGTGGGCAAGGAACTCGACTGGAGCGGATCCAAGGTCAACCGGCTGGAGACCGGACAGGGGCGTGTACAGCCTTCGGACATCGACGCACTGTGCCGCTTCTACGAGACCTCTGACGAGATGCGCGACCTGCTGAAGTCCCTCGCCAAGGACTCGAAGACCAAGGGGTGGTGGCATGCGCACGGGGATGCAGTGCCAGCGTGGTTCTCGGTGTACGTGGGCCTGGAGCAGGCCGCCTCTGATCTGCGTACGTACCAGAACGAGTTCATCCCCGGCCTGCTCCAGACCGCCGACTACGCAGCAGAGCTGAGCCGGGCATCGAGCGACCACAGCGCCGACGAGATCCAGCGGCTTGTCGACGTACGGCTGCGGCGCCAGGAGCTGCTGACCGAACCGGCCCCGCCGGATCTCTGGGCGGTGATCCACCAGAGCGCTCTCATGCACGTCATCGGCGGCCGTCAGGTGATGGCCATGCAGCTCGAACGTATGCTGGAAATGGTGAAGTTGAGCAACGTAACGGTGCAGATCCTGCCCTTCGACGCAGGTGCATACCCGGTGACCGGGACCTACACCATCCTCGGCTTCCCCGAGCAGGAGGACCCCGACGTGGTCTACCGGGAAGGGCTGACCGACTCGGTCTACCTGGAGCAGCCCACAGACGTGCACCTCTACACAAAGGCGTTCGATCACCTCCGGGCGATGGCGCTGAGCCCGCAGAGATCAGCCACGCTGATCCGCAAGACGTTGGAGGAACACTCCCGATGACCCGGTCCGCAGAGCCGAGTTGGCAGAAGAGCAGCTACAGCAACGGCACGGGTGGAGAGTGCGTCGAGGTCGCCTGCATATCGGCGCACACGGCCGTACGTGATTCGAAGATGCCGGAGGGGCGCCGGATCAATCTGCGCCGCATTACGTGGGTGGAGTTCATACGGGCTGTCCGAGGTGGGGAGTTGTGATGACGGGCGGCGCTTGGGAGTGGTTCAAGTCGTCCTACAGCGGTGGCAACGAAACCGAGTGCGTCGAGACGGCATTCGCAGGCGACTCGGCCGCCGTGCGCGACTCCAAGTCGCCCGGTGGGCCGCTCATCGCCGTGCGCTGTGCCGCCTGGGGCGAGTTCGTACGAGCGGTACGTCGCGGAGACCTCAGCCCGGAGTGACCCGTACCCCCAGCAGCACACCCCGCCCCTCCCCCTGCTCCAGCTTCGCCCGCAACGCTCCCACCAGCACCTCCGGTTGGTCGCGGATCGTGGCCGGGGTCGTCGTCACCACCTCCACGCCGTGTGCTTCCAGGCGCAGGCGGCGGCGTACCGAGTGCTGGTACGCAGTCGGTGTGAAGTGGAACTCCTGGGAGTCCACTTCCAGGGCCACACCATGGTCGGGCCAGTAGGCGTCCGGGACTGCCAGGAAAGTGCCTTGCGGGGTATGGAGGGTGGGGTTCCAGAGGGGGACGGGGAGGTCCGTGGCCAGGAGGAGGTCGCGGGCCTGGGCTTCGGCGAAGGAGCGGATGCCGGCGAGGAGTTCGGTGGCCGCGGCGGCCGCCGGTGGGAGGTGGAGGGTCTTGGCCGCGCGGAGTTCGGCGAGGAGATCTTCCGGGTGGAAGAGGCCCTTCTGGGCGGCGTTGGCGAGGAGCGCACGTACGCGGGTCGGGGAGGGTTCGCGGCCGGCGAAGTCCGCTGCCGCGCGGACGGCGCGCACCGAGGGGACGCCCTCGGCCAGGAGCACGGGTGGGTAGCGCCGGGTGCGGTGGACCCGTACGAAGGCAGTGCTTCGGATGTCTCGGGTGTGATGGACCAGTACGTCCACGGGGGCCGGGCGCGCGTCTCGTACCCCTCGGAGGAAGAGGGCGGTCTCGGCGGTCACTGCGGCTGATCTGCCGTTGAGGGGGCGGGGGTTGGGGCCTGCGGCATACAGGACCGCGGCCAGTGCCCGTTGGGCGGGGGTCGGAGGGAGTGGCTGCATCAGATAGACGCGCGGCAGTACGCACTGCCAGGGGCCGCCGGGGGCGGAGCGCCGACGGGCGGTACTGGCGGCCAGGCCGACGGTGTGGAGTTGGCGGGCGGTGACCAGGTTCTGCTGGGTGCGGGCCAGGCGGGCGAGTGCGGGGACGTCGGCCTTGGTGGGGGTGGGCATGTCGGGGATCTGCCCGGTGGAGGGGTGGGCTGCGCGCGCTGTGGGCGGGCTGTGGTCGTGCTGTCGGCGATCTGTGACAGGACTGGGTGTGGATTCGAGCCATCATCGCAACTTTCCCAGCACGTCGAGGTGTTGCGCGGGAGCGCGGTGAGCTGAGGGCTTGGCGGGGAGGGGGTGGGGAGTGGGGTTGGGAGGGGGGCCGGGAGGGGGAGGCTAAACGGCTTCTTTAGGCCAGATAGCCACTAGTTCATTACTGGATCTTCACAGTGCTGCCATCATCGGCTCCTCAGTTCACTACCAATGCCTTGGGGGGCACGTGTTGTTGAGGAGAGGTGCGATACGTCAGCGCGCGGCGTTGACGAGTGGGGTTGCCGTGGTCCTGGCGGTGACGCTGGCGGGGTGCGGGGATCGGGGCGGGGGTGCGACGGACGCCAAGCCGGTGGGGGCCGCGTCCGCGAGGACCGCGAAGGGGACGGCGGCGACTCCTTCGGCCACGCAGGCGACGCCCTCCCCGGCCGGGGGCGTGCTCGGTCTTGTCGACGACACCGCGAGCGTGCGCAGCGTCAAGCCGATCACTGTGAACGTGCTGGCGAACGACACCTTCACTGAGGGTGGCGGCACGGCCGCACCGCTCAAGGACGCTGTACGGGGTGGGGAGTTCACGCTCTCCCTCGATGCGAAGCCCACCGCTGGGACTGCCGTCGTCAGCGCGAGCGGGAGCAGCTTCGTCTACACGCCGATGGTGGGATTCGGCGGCGAGGACCAGTTCACGTACAAGATCGTCGTCGATGGCGGCAGGGGAGGGGGATCAACTTCCCTTACGGGCACGGCTGTTGTACGCCTCAGCGTGTCTGCACCCAAGCCCGCGCCGGTCAGAACCAAGAAGCCCGCACCGCCGGTCTACTACGAGAACTGTGCTGCGGCACGCGCCGCCGGTGTCGCACCGATCAGGAAGGGCCGACCCGGTTACGGACCGCATCTCGATCGGGACGGGGACGGGGTGGGCTGCGACTCCTCATCCGGAGGGATTGGGAGCGGGAGTGGCAGCGGCAGTGCCTCCGGTGGCGGGTCCGGGGGTGGCGGCAGCGTCTCGTACAAGAACTGTTCCGCCGTGCGCGCCGCCGGTGTCGCGCCGATCAGGGTGGGCGATCCCGGGTACGGACGTCATTTGGACCGTGACGGGGACGGGGTGGGCTGCGAGTCCTAGCGGCCCAGGTCGAGGAAGGTCAGTTCCGCGTTGATGGTCACGCCCGCGCGGTAGCCGGCGCTCGCGGCGTTGATGACCTGCTCGGTCGGTCCGGCGGCGTTGCCGACGGCCCAGACGCCGGGGACGCTGGTACGGCCGGTGGGGTCGACCTCGGGGTAGGGGCCGACGGGGGTGGGTACGGTGCGGGCGCCGAGGCGGCGCAGCAGGGTGTCGCGGGGCACGGGCCGCCCGGCGGCGAAGAGGACGTCCAGGGGGACGACATCGCCTTGGGCTAGACGTAGGCCGGTGAGCATGTCCGTGGCCGTGCTCGTGTCCGTGTCCGTCCCCTTCGCCACGACGAGTGCGGCGACCGGTCCTTCGACGACCGGGATGCCTGCTGCCTTGAGCTGTGCGCGCTGGCTGTCCGGCAGTTCGGTGACGTCGTGCAGGAAGAGGGTGATGTTCTGGGACCACTGGGTCAGGAGGAGCGCCTGGTGGGCGCCGAGGGTGGGGTGGGCGAGGACGCCGAAGGCGCGGTCGCGCACCTCCCAGCCGTGGCAGTACGGGCAGTGCAGGACGTCGCGGCCCCAGCGTTCGGCGAGGCCCGGGATGTCGGGCAGCTCGTCTACGAGGCCGGTGGCGACGACGATGCGGCGGGCGTGGACGGAGGGGCCGTTCCGGAGGTGTACGTCGAAATCGCCGATGCCGTCGCTGTCACCGCCGTCGCTGTCGCTCTCGCCGTCGCCGTGCGCGGTGATGTCAGTGACCTCGTCCGTAGTGAGGCGGACACCGTACCGCTGGACCTCCTGCCTGCCGACAGCGAGGAACTCACCGGGCGGCATGCCGTCCCGGCCCAGGTACCCCTGCATGTGTGCGGCGGGGGCGTTGCGCGGCTGTCCGGCGTCGACGACGAGTACGGAGCGGCGGGAGCGGCCGAGGACGAGCGCGGCGCTGAGGCCTGCGGCGCCCCCGCCGATGACGACGACGTCGAGGCACTCGGGGCTCTGTGTCGCGTCCGTGGACTGCGGCACTTCGGTGGGGTTGAGCATGGTGGTCTCCTGCCGTGAGGCGCGGTCTGTCCTGTAGCGGTCCGTGGCCCCGAGGGGGTCCGTGGTCCGGAGCGGGTCCGCGGTCCGGTGGGTCTTCTACTGCTCACACAGTCACTCCGTACGTGCGAATTTGGCAATTCGCGTTGCTGGATCGGCAACGTCGCCATTCACGCCGCCCTTGCGCCGCTCACCTCTCGGTCTCACACCTCTTTGGCGGTGATTGCCCCGCTTACACGCCCTTGCGGGAGGTCGGCGGGGGTTTGTGGATGGGCTGTCGCGCGGGCGGTCCGTGGCGTACCTTGCGCGGATTCGAGCCACCGTTCTTGCGGACTGTGGGCTGTGGACCGTGGGCTGTGGACCGCCGACTGCGGACTTCGGACGGATGCCTTGGAGGGCACATGTGGTGGGTGAGAGGTGCCGCGCGTCGGCGCGCAGCTGTGGTGAGTGGGGCTGCCGTGGCGTTGGCCGTGGCGTTGGTCGGGTGTGAAGGAGGCGCTTCGGCCGGCGACAAGGGTGCGGGCACGAAGGCGGGCGAGGACGCGGGGGTCGTGAAGGCGGACGCCGCCACCCATCCGCCCGTACTCCAGCTCATCGACGACGCGAAGAGCACCGAGGGCGGGAGGCGCGTCGTGGTGGAGATGCTGGCCAATGACACCTTCGCGCAGGACGGCGGGGCGAAGGGCGCACCGTTCCTCACGGCTGTTCGCAAGCCCGATTACGTACTGACCCTTGACGCCAAGCCCCGGCACGGCACCGCCACGCTCAGCGGGACCCGCGCCACCTACACGCCGAACGCCTCGTACGTGGGCGAGGACGACTTCGCGTACAAGGTGAAGATCAAGGGGACGGGCGCGACCGTGGGCTCAACACCCCTGGAAGCTACGGCAGTTGTGCGGGTGACCATGAACACGGCCGCACCCGCCCCCGCCAGGACCAAGAAGCCCACGACGAAGACGAAGGTGTACTTCAGGAACTGCTCGGCGGTACGGGCCGCCGGCGCCGCACCGCTCAGGAAGGGACAGCCCGGGTACGGGCGCCACCTGGACCGGGACAGGGACGGCGTCGCCTGCGATGCCTAGTCGTAGGGGCTGAGGCGTGCCAACCGGGTGCTGCCCCCTGCGGAAGCGGCAGCACCCGGATGGAGAAGCGGCTCAGCCGGGTCTGTTGACCCGCCGTCCGCATACCCAGCTGGCCAGCGCCCCGACGCCCACCGACACCAGGATCGCCCCGCCGTCGATCACATGCGGGAGCCCCGGGAAGAACCCGAAGAACGCGAGCGATCCGAGCAGCCCCGCCGCGAAGGCGATGCCTTTGAGGAGTCGTTGGCGCTCCTGCGGTTGATTGGCGTTCACCATGAGTCGCTGCTCACTTCTTGATGTAGTGACACTGGCTGGACCGGCGGGTTCCGTTGACGTAGAGATGCGTGCACGCCTTTCCGTAACGCGGGAGCGTCTGGGGCGAGTTGTTCCTCATGGGGTCAATCTTGCACTCGGGATGCGTCTTGCCCCGGGATGTCTTGTACGTCGCGTTGTTCATGTCCGCGTAGCTGAAATCGATCCGCCAGTTGCAGAAGCCGGGACCCAGAGCGGCGACAAACCCGCAGTCCACGCCCGCATTCTGGTGGTCGATCTTCTTTCCGCTCCCCTTGATGATGTGCGTGAAGAAGCACCCCGTCGGCACCTTCACCGTCGCTCCCCCGACCGTGTACGAGAAGGAGTTCACCGCGGTTGACCCGATCGCCGAGGCGTGGGCGGGCGCGGCGGCGACAGAGACGGTGAAGGCAGCCGCGAGTGCTGCTACCAGCACGTTCCGAGATACGTCGACAATCTGCATCAGGCCACCCCTGCTCGTTTGAACCATTGAGCTGACATAACTACGAGCGGTTAACTCCGGTTCTGGCATATGTCATGAACCAGCCCCGTGGGTGACTCTGCGTGACTAGTGAAGTCGCCTGTCGTGGGGGCCGGCCCCGGCTCTTCAGGCGTAACGAATCCGCGCCCCGGATCTCGGGCGGCGCGGTGGGCGCGGGCGTGCGCAGGGGGGTGGTGCACAGGGCCCGGCAGTCAACGTCTCGCCTGCCTCGGGCGGCGGCCGGCGGTGACTCCGCTGCTCACCGGGTGAGCAGCGGGAGGGGCCCCGATCCGGGCGGTCCGGTGCGGTCGTTAGCCTCGGTGGACGAGGCTTGCGCCCTGGACGGCGCAGCAGATCAGGAGGCAGTAGTCATGGCCAAGGTGCCCGCATCCGTCGTTGCCGCTACCGGGTTGGTGGGGGGCTACGGGGTTGCCCGTTGGACCAAGAAGCGGCCGTTGGGCGGGGTGGCGCTCGCCGCGGCCGGGGCTGTGGCCGCTCGGCAGTGGCAGCAGGAGGCCGGGGGGAAGGTCGCGGCCGGGCTGACCGGGTTGTACGTGGCCGGGTTCGCGGGGTCGCACCCGTTGGCGAAGAAGGTCGGGGCCTGGCCTGCCGTGTTCGCTGTGGCGGGTGGGGTTGCTGCGGCTTCTTGGGCTGCGACTCGGTGTGGTGGCGGGAAGCGCTGCGGGGAGTAGGTCGTACCCGCGGGGGGCGCACCCGGGGGGGTGGGGCCCGCAGACCCGGGGTGGGGCGCCGCAGAAACCCCGAGGGGGGTGGGGTGCCGCAGAAGACCCGCGGCGCCCCCCTGCTTGCGGCGCCCCACCCCCGCTTGCGGAGCGCCGCGTTTACGCGCCGAACGCCCTCGACACCGTGTAGATCAGCAGGCCCACCAGCGCCCCCACCACCGTTCCGTTGATGCGGATGAACTGGAGGTCGCGGCCGATGTGGGCCTCGATCTTCTTCGATGTGTGGTCGGCGTCCCAGCCCGCGACCGTGTCCGTGATGAGGGACGTGATCTCCGAGCGGTAGGTGGTGATGACGTACACCGCCGCTCCCTCCACCCAGCCTTCCAGCTTGCGCTGGAGGCGGCCGTCCGTGGCCAGGCGGGCGCCCAGGGAGATGAGCGAGGCCCGGACCCGGAGGCGGAGTTCGGACTGGTCGTCGTCGGCAGCCGCGATGATCATCGAGCGGACCGCGGACCAGGCCGAGGCGATCACGTCCTGGACCTCGGGGCGGTTGAGGATCTCGGACTTGAGGCGTTCGGTACGGGCCCTGGTCTCGGAGTCGGACTGGAGGTCCGTGGCGAAGTCCGTGAGGAAGCGGTCGATGGCGCCGCGGGCCGGGTGGGTCGGCATGTCGCGCATCTCCGTGATGAAGCGGAGCAGTTCGCGGTAGACGCGGTCGCCGATCTTGCGGTCCACGAAGCGGGGGGTCCAGCCGGGGGCGCCGCCCTGGACCGCGTCCATGACGGAGTCGCCGTGTTCGACGAGCCAGTCGTGCGCGCGGGTGCAGATCAGGTCGACCGCGCGGTGGTGGGCGCCGTCCGCGACCACCTTGTCGAGGGCCTTGCCCAGGCCCGGGGCGATCTCGGCGGCGTCCGCGCGGCGGGTGATGGCCTCGCCCACGACGGCCTGTACGTCGGAGTCGCGGAGGACCGTGAGCGCGCCGCGCAGTGCGGTGGCGAGCTCTTCGGTGACCCGGTCGGCGTGGGCCGGTTCGGCGAGCCAGGCGCCCACTCGGCCGCCCAGGTCGAGCGGGGCCAGGCGGGCCTTGATGACGTCCTCGGAGAGGAAGTTCTCGCCCACGAAGGAGCCGAGGGAGACGCCCAGCTGGTCCTTCTTGGTCGGGATGATCGCCGTGTGCGGGATGGGGATGCCGAGCGGGTGCTTGAAGAGGGCTGTGACCGCGAACCAGTCCGCCATCGCACCCACCATTCCGGCCTCCGCCGCCGCCGCGACATAGCCGGGCCAGCCCGTGAAGCCGCTGTGCTGCGCCCACTTTGCGAGGACGTAGATCAGGGCGACCAGGACGAGGAGGCCGGTCGCCGTGGTCTTCATCCGGCGCACGCCCCGGCGCTTCTCCTCGTCCGCCTCGCTGAAGGCGAAGGGTGGGCGGGGGGTCGAGCGGGCAGCCTTGGGTGAGGAACCCGTGGCTGAGGAGGAGGCCTTTCCCGAGGAAGCCTTGGCTGTGGAGGCCTTTACCGAAGGGGCCTGGGCCGAGGAAGCCGGGGCCGATGGGGCCTGGGCCGACGGGGCCTGAGCCGAGGAAGCCTTTACCGAAGCGGCCGGGGCCGATGGGGCCTGAGCCGAGGAAGCCTGGGCCGAAGGAGCCCGGGGGTCCCTCGCCGAGGGTCCCTCGTCCGAAGGGTCCGCGAGTCCCTCGTCCGAAGAGTCCGCAAATCCCTCGTCCGAAGGATCGGGGCGTGCGGAGATCGAGGGGCCGGACGGGCGCTCCTCGCGCCGCTCCTGCCCCTCGCGTCCCTCCCGCTCGGTCGCACCGCTGTCTGTACGTTCCATCCGTTCCGCCCACTCCGCTCGCCCGTGCCGTACGTACGTACCGGTGACGGCGCTGCCGCCGATGCCCGTACCCCGTACCCGTGCCGATGTCGATGCCGTGCATTGGCGTACGTACGTAAAGACCCGTACGCAATGTCCCTACCTGACCTACTCCCGGAACGCACCTGGAGTTCCCGACGTCTCCCTTCCCGACGCCATGCCGCATCATGGTGATCAGTTCGAATGATCGATGAGGAGTCCCCCACCGCATGACCAGGCGCAATGGTTATGCCCTGCTGGCCGGCTTGGCAGCAGTGGTCGTCTTGATCTCCTGCGGCATCTTCGCCCTCACCGGGCTGATGACCGGCGACGCTCCCCCGCGCGGTGCGCGCGAGGGGGGCGATGCGAAGAACGGCCGTACCGACGGAGCCCGGCACGGCAACGGTACGGGGCTGCGGCCCGCCGGTGCCGGTCAGTGGATCGGTACCTGGTCCGCCTCCCCCGTCGGCCCGGAACCGCGCACCAGGCGCGGGCTCCCCGGGCGTTCCGTACGCAACGTCGTGCACACCAGCATCGGCGGGACCAGCGCCCGCATCACCCTGTCCAACCGCTTCGGCAACAAGCCGCTGGTCGTCTCGCACGCGTCGATCGCCGTCGCGGCGGCCTCCGGCGCCCCGGCCGCCGAGCCCGGCACCATGCGGCCCGTGACCTTCCGGGGAAAGCCGTCCGTGACCATCCCGGCCGGTGGGTCCTTCGTCGGTGACCGTACGGCGATCAAGGTGCCGTACGACGGCGAGCTCCTGGTCACCGTGTACTCCGCGGCCCCGAGCGGCTCGGTGACGTACCACCCGCATGCCCGCCAGACCGGGTACGCCGCGGTCGGCGACCACACCGAGGACCCCTCGGGCGGCGCGTACCGCAGCCGGACCAACAACTATCGCTACCTGACCGGGGTGGAGGTGCTGAACCCGGACGCGAACGGTGCGGTGGTGCTCTTCGGCGACTCGATCACGGACGGAATAGCGTCCACGACCGACGCCAACCGGCGGTACCCGGACGTGCTGTCCGACCGGCTGCGGGCCGAGCCCGGGGCGCCGCACTACGGCGTGCTGAACCAGGGGATCAGCGGGAACCGGCTGCTGAGCGACGGCCGCGGGCCGAGCGGTCTCTCCCGGTTCGCCGCGGACGCCGCTGACCGGCCCGGGGTCCGGGTGGTCGTCGTGCTTCTGGGGATAAACGACATCATCGCGCCGCCGCACGAGATGGATCCGGGACGGATCGTGTCGGGGCTGCGGGAGCTCGTACGGCAGGGGCACGCACGGCAGCAGAGGGTCGTCGGGGGAACGCTGCTGCCGTTCGGCGGGCATTCGTCCTGGACGCCGGAGCGGGAGGCCGTGCGGGACGCGGTGAACGAGGAGATCCGGGCGGGGCGGGTGTTCGACGGGGTCGTGGACTTCGACCGGGCGGTACGGGATCCGTTCGCACCGACGCGGATGCTGGCGGTGTACGACTCGGGGGACCATCTGCACCCGGGCGACGAGGGGTACCGGCGGATGGGGCAGTGGATGGACCTGCGGGTACTGCGGGGCGGGACCCAGGTACGGGGCGGGGCGGGGGCTGAGGTGGAGGTGGGGGCTTAGGAGGTGGGGGCTTAGGGGGCGGAGGGGGCGTAGGGGCCGCAGGGGGCCGTCCCTGTGCCCCTCCGTGATGGCGAAGCGAGGGGTGGGGTGAGGCGGGGCGGGGGGGGGGGGGGGGGGGGGGGGGGGGGGCCCCCCCCCCCCCCCCCCCCCCCCCCGCTGGTGGGGGATCACCCGGCGAGCGGGTAGACCTGCCCGTCGTAGGACGCGGCGAGGAAGAGCTTGCGCTCCGCGTCGTAGGCGAGGGAGGA
>NZ_JBIRQJ010000007.1:0-284698 GCF_044333135.1 Streptomyces sp. NPDC021093
GCCCCCCCCCCCCCCCCCCCCCCCCCCGGCCGCCCCCCCCGCGCCCCCCCCCCCCCCCCCCCCCCGCCCCGGGGGGGGGGCCCCCCCGGGCGCGGGGCCCCCACCCCTCGGTCGTACCCACGCGGTGCGGGCTCAGCCCGCTATGCGCTGGTCCCCCGCTCCCGGTGCCGCCTTCAGTTCCATCTCGCGCCTGCGCCGCCTGGCCAGGACCACCCGGCGCTCGGCGGCGGTGAGGCCGCCCCAGACGCCGTACGGCTCGGGCTGCAGCAGGGCGTGCTCGCGGCACGCGATCATCACGGGACAGCGGGCGCAGACCCGCTTCGCGGCCTCCTCGCGGGAGAGCCGGGAGGCGGTCGGTTCCTTCGACGGGGCGAAGAACAGCCCGGCTTCGTCCCGGCGGCACACCGCCTCCGTGTGCCATGGGCCGGCCTGGTCCCGCTGATCACGGACCGGTACCGGCGCACGCTGCGCGGGCACGGGGGCGACCTGCAAGGACTGATGCGGCGGTTGCAGCACGGTCTACTCCTGACGACGGCTTCGCGAGCGAGCGACGATGCGCAGTCCCTACCCGCTGTGCCGACGCCTATGCACAGGGTTTCGAACCATGTCCAGTACGCACAGGGCGCGTTGGTGCTCCGGAGGCCCGTATTCCGACCCCCCGGCGCGTCAGTGTCCGAGGTGTTTGCGCAGGCGGTCGTGCAGGTCCGCGATGAGCTTGCCGCGCTTGGGCTTCGCCTCGATGCTGCCGAACACCGAGAAACCGTTGACGACCACGACGGGGGCCTCGGGGTCGGTCGCCTCCAGGGTGCTGACCTCGAAGTTGCCGAAGATCCCGTTGCCGTTGCCGCGCAGGGTGATGTTCTCCGGGACGCGGATCTCGACGCTGCCGAAGACGGAGGTCGCGTTGATCGTGGTGAGCCGCTGCGCGAAGAGGGCCTCCGTCAGGTCGATCTCGATCGCCCCGAAGAGCGCGAAGGCCTTGGTGCGCGGGGCGATGCGCCAACGCCCCTTGCGGGTGGCACTGCTGAAGACGGCGACGAGGCTGTCCTCCGCCTGGGCGCCCTGGCCGCTCGCGTACGGGTCGTACGCCGTCGACGGCGCGGGTCCCGGGGCCCGGTGGCCGCTGCCGCCGGGCACCGGCAGGTCGCTCACCAGGGGCTCCAGCTCGGCCTGGGTCTTGGCGCGGTAGACGGCGTCGATGCGCTCGCCGTGCTCCTCGGCGTCCAGCCGGCCCTCGGCCACGGCCTCCCGCAGAATGTCCGCGGCCCGGTCGCGGTCCGCGTCGGAGGCGCGGAGCGAGGTCTGCTGCGCCACCGGGGCCGGCGGCTTCTGAAGGGACGGCTGAGGCTTCTTTTCGAGGTCCACCCGACCACCGTACCGAAACGCGATAGATCGCGACAGGGGGCGGATGCGAAGTCGCAGCGGCGGCGACTGAGCCTTACCTCACTGACGCGGGGACGGGCGACCGTTCTACGCTGGTGGGCGCGCCGTGCCAATGGAGGTACGACGACGCTGTCTGCCCGCCTAGTGAGGAACGGCCGAAATGCCAGAGTTTGCGTACTCCGATCTGCTGCCGCTGGGAGAGGACACCACGCCGTACCGGCTGGTGACCGCCGAGGGTGTCTCCACCTTCGAGGCCGACGGGCGTACGTTCCTCAAGGTCGAGCCCGAGGCGCTGCGCAAGCTCGCCGCCGAGGCGATGCACGACATCTCGCACTACCTGCGCCCCGCCCACCTGGCGCAGCTGCGGCGCATCATCGACGACCCGGAGGCGTCCGGCAACGACAAGTTCGTGGCCCTGGACCTCCTGAAGAACGCGAACATCGCGGCCGCGGGCGTGCTCCCCATGTGCCAGGACACCGGCACCGCGATCGTGATGGGCAAGCGCGGGCAGAACGTACTGACGGAGGGCGGGGACGAGGAAGCCCTGTCCCACGGCATCTTCGACGCGTACACCAAGCTCAACCTGCGGTACTCGCAGATGGCCCCGCTGACCATGTGGGACGAGAAGAACACCGGCTCCAACCTCCCCGCCCAGATCGAGCTGTACGCGACCGACGGCGGCGCCTACAAGTTCCTCTTCATGGCGAAGGGCGGCGGCTCGGCCAACAAGTCCTTCCTCTACCAGGAGACCAAGGCGGTCCTCAACGAGGACTCCATGATGAAGTTCCTGGAGGAGAAGATCCGCTCGCTGGGTACGGCGGCCTGCCCGCCGTACCACCTGGCGATCGTGGTCGGCGGTACGAGCGCCGAGTTCGCGCTGAAGACCGCGAAGTACGCCTCCGCCCACTACCTGGACGAGCTGCCGTCCGAGGGCTCGCCGACCGGGCACGGCTTCCGGGACCAGGAGCTGGAGCAGAAGGTCTTCGAGCTGACGCAGAAGATCGGGATCGGCGCGCAGTTCGGCGGCAAGTACTTCTGCCACGACGTGCGCGTGGTGCGCCTCCCGCGCCACGGTGCGTCGCTGCCGGTGGCCATCGCGGTGTCCTGCTCGGCGGACCGCCAGGCGACCGCGAAGATCACGGCCGAGGGCGTCTTCCTGGAGGAGCTGGAGAAGGACCCGGCACGCTTCCTGCCGGACACGACGGACGAGCACCTGGACTCCGGCGCGGACGAGGATGTCGTACGCATCGACCTCAACCGGCCGATGGACGAGATCCTCGCCGAGCTCACCAAGTACCCGGTCAAGACCCGGCTCTCGCTCACCGGCCCGCTGGTCGTCGCCCGTGACATCGCGCACGCGAAGATCAAGGAGCGGCTCGACGCGGGCGAGGAGATGCCGCAGTACCTGAAGGACCACCCGGTGTACTACGCGGGCCCGGCGAAGACCCCCGAGGGCTACGCCTCGGGCTCCTTCGGCCCGACCACCGCCGGACGGATGGACTCCTACGTCGAGCAGTTCCAGGCGGCGGGCGGCTCCAAGGTCATGCTGGCCAAGGGCAACCGCTCCAAGCAGGTCACGGACGCGTGCGGCTCGCACGGCGGCTTCTACCTGGGCTCGATCGGCGGCCCGGCGGCCCGGCTCGCGCAGGACTGCATCAAGAAGGTCGAGGTCGTCGAGTACGAGGAGCTCGGCATGGAGGCGGTCTGGAAGATCGAGGTCGAGGACTTCCCCGCGTTCGTCGTCGTCGACGACAAGGGCAACGACTTCTTCACGGCTCCGGCGGCCCCGCCCCTCCTCACCCACATCCCGGTCCGGGGACCGGGCCTGGTCTAGGCCCGACGTCCAGCCCCCCTTCCAGGGGGACGCGGGGGGGGCGGGTGGTCTACGTGCGGGTGCGTCGTGGCTGGCCGCCGGGCGAGTGGTCGTCGTGCGGGTACGTCGTGGCTGGTCGCGCAGTTCCCCGCGCCCCTAAATGCCTGCCCCCGTGGGCGGCTGACGCCGCCGACCCCCGCCGCCTCCTTGGGCAGCGGGGCCGCCCCCCGGGGGCGGGACGGGTGGGCAAGGGGGCGGCCCCCCCCCACTGCGGCACGCCCCCGCCCGACCGCACACGCTCGCCACCGCCCCGCCCGTACGGCATTCGGGTTACCCTCCGCGATGCGTCACGCGGAGGGTGACTCCGTGTCCGAGGCTTGCCCCATGGATCCCATTGATCCCGCCTCCGAGCCGCCGCCCCCGCCCGGCCCCACCCACCGCTGGGTCCGCACCGCCGCCCGTACCACCCACGCCCTGCTCGCCCTGTCCGCCGTCGCCGCCGCCGTCTGCCTGTACTTCTACTTCGGCCGCGAAAGCTTCCGCCCCGGCCACACCGAGCGGGCCGGCTGGGCTCCGCTGCTGGTCTCGCTCTGCGCGGTGGGCCTGTTCGGTACCGCCGCACTGGTCAAGCCGTATCTGCTGACCGTCCGCCGGTGCGCGCTGATGGCCGCCACCGCGACCCTGATCTTCCTCACGGGCATCGGCGTGACCTGGTACATCGTTTCGCACGACCGGGTCACCGACACCATCGTCGGCACTCCGCTGATGTCGGAGCGGGACAGCACAGCCTTCCTCGCCAAGAAGCTGCCCGGGGTGGAGCTCCGGAAGATCCCGACCGGGGTCTTCGTCCAGAGCTCGAAGTTCACCTCCCCCGAGGAGGTGGAGATGAGCGGGTTCGTCTGGCAGCGGTACGACGCGGACGTCCCCGGGACGAGCATGGGCGTCGTCTTCCCCGAGGCGACCGGCGGGGACGACGAGATGGAGAAGATGTACGACACCAGGAGCACCGACGGGCGCCGCCTCAAGGGCTGGCACTTCAAGGTGACGCTGCGGCAGAACTTCAACTACCAGCACTATCCGCTGGACAAGCAGAACGTCTGGCTGCGCATGTGGTCGAGGGCCACCTTCACCAACGACATCCTGGTGCCCGACTTCGCCTCGTACCCGCCCTGGGAGTACGGCCGGATCGGCCTCGACCAGGACACCGTGACCTCCGGCTGGAGCCCGTACTACACGGGCTGGAGCTTCGCGACGCACGACTACACGATGACGCAGGGGCTGACGGACTGGGACAAGCCGTTCAAGTCGGCGCCCGAGCTGTACTTCAACGTCGGGATGGAGCGGGAGTGGGCGGGGCCGATGATGGGGCGGCTGATCCAGTCGTTCTTCATCTCGGCGGTGATGTTCCTGGCGCTGTTCGTCTACACGAAGGACGACAGCAAGAACCCCAGGTTCGGCTTCTCGACGTGGACGGCGATCTCCTTCGCGGTGACGCTGCTGCTGGTCGTGGTGGTGGACCAGCAGCAGATCCGGGAGATCGCCGGAGACACGTCGCTGACGTATCTGGAGTACCTGGCGATCTCCCAGTACATCGTCATCATGGGCATCTTCGCGAACGCCATCCTGCTCGGCACGGACACCGACCGCCGCCTGCTGGAGTGGCGCGACAACATGCTGGCGACGCTGCTGTACTGGCCGGTGCTGGTGGGGCTGTTCTTCGGCTTCACGGTGATGGTGTTCGCGGGGTGACGGGCTGAAGGGGTGACGGGGGCCGGGGGCCGGGGGGCCGGGGGCCGGGGGGCCGGGACAGCGGTGCGTCTCAGCCGCGGCCCGCGAGGGTGTCGAGCATGCCGAGTACGTTCTCCTGTCCGTGCCCTTCGGCGACCGCGCGGTCCGCGACGGCCTGGGCGGCACGGAGCACGGAGGCGTCCAGACCGGCTTCCTCCGAGGCGTGGGCGATGTGGGCCAGGGCCGTCGCGGTCGAGGCAAGGTTGCTCACCGTGCCGGGGTACTCGCCCGCGTCGGCCTCCACGGCCAGTTCGTCGACGAACGAGGTGAGCAGGTTGCCGATGTTCTTGGCGAAGGGGGCCAGGTCGGTGGCGGCGACGCCCTGGGAGCGGGCCAGCGCGAAGCTGTGCACGAGGCCGCTCACCGAGGTCCACCAGAGGTCGAGGAGGGCGACGTCGTGGGAGGCCGCGCGGGACGGGTCCGCGCCGAGGTAGGAGGCGGTGCCCGCAAGGGAGTCGAGGCTGTCGCGGTGCGCCTCGTAGGCGTCCTCGGGGCCGCTGTAGAGGAAGACGGCGTGCGGGGTGCCGATGGTGGGGGTGGGGGTCATGATGGCGCCGTCGAGGTACGTGACGCCGTGCTCGTCCGCCCAGGCGGCGGCCTCGCGGGCGCGGGCCGGGGTGTCGGCGGTCAGGTTGACGACCGTGCGGCCCTTCAGCGCGTCGCCCGCCTTCCCGAAGATGTCCAGGGCGGCGTCGTAGTTGAGGACGCAGACGACGACCAGGTCGGCGGCTTGCACGGCCTCGGTGGGAGTGCCCGCGAGCACCGCTCCCTCCGCGACGAGGGAATCAGCACGGGATGCCGTGCGGTTCCACACGGTGGTGGGGTGACCCGCCGCGAGGAACGCCCCGGCGAGGGCCTGGCCCATCGGGCCGAGTCCGAGGACGGTGACGGGCCGCTTGACGGAAACGGGCGCGTGGGCGGTGGGGGCACTCATGAGGGACTCCATGCGTTGGTGTGTGTGAGGGCATGCGGAAACGAGAGACGGGTGTGCGGAGTTGAAGAATCAGCCGTATCAATGCGGTCTGGACGCGGCGATAGACGTCGTCGACGGCAAGTGGAAGGTGCTCATCCTGTGGGCGCTGCACGAGCGGCCGCGCCGCTTCGGCGCGACCCGGCGGGAGCTGCCCGGGATCAGCGAGAAGGTCCTCACTCAGCAACTGCGCGAGCTGGAGGCCGACTTGGTGGTGCACCGCGAGGTGTTCGAGGACACGGCGATACCGCGCGTCGAGTACTCACTGACGGAGTTCGGCCAGGAACTCAACAGGGCGCTGGGGCCTTTGGGAGAGTGGGGCAGGAAGCGGTTGCAGATGTTGAAGGAGCTGGACGACTCGCCCTCCTCTCTCGCCGGGTAGGGCTCCCGGGGCGGAACCCCTGGGAAGTGGGTAGGGCTCCAGCCTCCACCCGGCGAGGAAGGCGATCAAGTACCCACCAATTAGTGGGTGATTACTTCGAGGTAAGCGCCTCCTGGGCCTTGAACAGCGCCTCGGCGGTCCCGTTGAACATCGCACCCCATGCCGCGTCCTTGAAGCCCGCCTCCTTCGGGCGGGCGCTGGTGACGGCGACCTGGACGGCCCCGCCGCGGAGGGTCGGCGCGTACCAGGGCCCGCCGCTCGCCCCGTTCGTCATGCGGCACGGCCTGAGCTGGGAGCCGCCGGCGAGGCGGTCGTCCTTGACCGGGGTGGCGTTGCCCGCGCAGTACTGCAGCGCCTTGCCGTCGTACGGGGACAGGAACGGGTAGCCGAGCGCGGTGCGCACACCGCTCGGTTTCGCGTGGAAGGCGGCGCGGAGGGAGCCGACCACGTCCTGGACGTGCCGCCCCCGGTCGTCCGTACCGAGGGTGACGAAGGCGAAGTCG
Source organism: Streptomyces sp. NPDC021093 (assembly GCF_044333135.1). Taxonomy (NCBI): domain Bacteria; kingdom Bacillati; phylum Actinomycetota; class Actinomycetes; order Kitasatosporales; family Streptomycetaceae; genus Streptomyces; species Streptomyces sp. NPDC021093. Next base: position 6,840 of record NZ_JBIRQJ010000007.1, read on the forward strand.
GCGGCGTGGTCCTCGCGTTCGGTCCACGCGGGCGAGACGCCCACGGAGCGGGACGGGTAGCTGCCGTAGGGGGTCCTGCCGTCGTCGTAGCCGGGCACGAAGAGGAGGGACTTCATCGCCCCTCCCACCGCCTTCAGGTGTACGCAGTGGCCCGCGGTGGAGACGACGTCGCGGTTGGCGGCGGTGACGACGGCCGCCGTGCAGGTGGCCTTCTGACCGCCGGGCAGCACCATGAAGAGGCGTCCGACGTGCGCGACGTCGCCGGGGTCGCCGTCCCAGGGGACGCCGCCGGGAGGTTCGTCGCTCGGGACCACCCCGTCCTGGCCCCGGACCTCCTGGCCCCGGACCGCCCGGTCCCGGGCGCCGGTGGCGGCGACCGCCTCCCGCATCCGGTCGGCGGTCCAGTACGCACGTACCGACTCGGCGTCCTCCCCGATGGGGGCCGGGGAGGACGCCGGAGCCGGAGTCTGCGCCGTCGGAGTCTGCGCCGTCGGAACGAGTGTCGCGGCCAGTGCCGCGACGGTCACGGAGAGTGCTGGGATCATGCTCCGAACGTAAGGGTTACGCGAACTGCTGGCTCGCCGAGCCGTCGCACGCCCGCAGTTTCAGCGGGTCCTTGGCCGCCGACAGAGTGACGCACAGCCCGGTCGAGGCGGCCGGACGCAGCGTGGCCCCCTGCCGTACGAACTGCTGGTTGGCGGCGCCCGAGCAGTTCCACAGCACCAGGCCGGCCCCCGGCTCGTACTTGGCGCCGGGCACGTCCAGGCACCGGTCGTGGCTCAGTTCGGTACGCAGCGACTTGGTCGCGCCGTCGTACCACCAGCCCTGGTTGCGGCCGCCGTGGCAGTCCCAGCCGCCGACGGCGGTCCCGTTGCGGGTGACGGAGCCGGGCGCGTCGACGCACGTACCGGTGGAGGCGTTCTTGAGCGGCTTGTACGCGTCGTCCCAGGCGCCCGGGGTCAGCACCGGCCTGCCCGTGGACGCCGGGTCGGCACAACTCGCCTCACGCAGACCGGAGTTGTAGATCTGCGACAGGCAGGACGCGAAGGCGGCGTGGCCGCTGATGTTGGGGTGGAAGGACTGCCGGACCGAGTTCTCGTCCGGGGGGCCCGGCTTGGAGAGGTCGATGTACAGCCCGCGCGCCCAGGTGCTCTCCGAGCAGACCTCGTGGCCGTGGAAGAGACGGGAGTTGTCGAGGTACGTGGCGCCGGTCGAGGCCGCCGCCCTGCGCATGCCGCGCTCGAAGGCGGGGACGGCGACGTTGCGGCCCCAGGCGGTGTCGGAGTCGTAGCCGAGGCCGCCGCAGGCGAGCTTGCCGGGGAAGTCGGGGTTGTCCTTGAAGTCGGGCCCGATCGGACTCGGGTAGCCCATGACGACGAGCTTGTAGTCGGAGTCGGCGTACCCGGCCCCCGTCATGGTCGTCCGCAGGTCGCGGATCGCCTGCTCGACCTTGGGCACGAGACCGTCCACCCGGGCCTGCCAGCCGCCCGCGTACTTGGACTCGCACGGCCCCTGCAGCGTCAGGTACCGGGTCACGCAGTCGGTCATGACAGGACCGAACTGAAGGTCGTCGTTGGCACCGGCGACCAGCACCACCATCTTGATCTTCGTGTTGCGCGCCTTGATGGCGAGGCTGTCGCTCTGCACGAGCTCGTCGGCGTACTGCTTGCTGCCGCCGATCTTGATGTTTCCGGTGTAGCCGCCCGAGCAGGAGACGTTGTACGTCACGTCGGCGGGGACCGAGGTCTTGTGGATGGCGGCGTCGGGCGAACGGTGGCACCAGTTGGTCGGCCCGTTGGTCGGCGCCTCGTACGTCCCCGTGCCCTCCCCCGAGATCTCACTGTCGCCGAGCGAGATGAGCCCGGTCTTGCGCTCGCCCATCGGCCGCTCGGCCGGCGACCCGTACAGCTTGGTGGCCTCGGCCGCCCGGATCGCTTCCAGCTCGGGCGGCAGGGGGGTGGACGCGGCGGCCCGCGCGTCGTTCGGGGCCGCCGCGGCGGTGGCTGCGCCGGTGGCCGTGGCCGTCATGGAGCCGACGGCTGCCGCGAGTGCGGCGGTCACGGCGAGGGTGCTGCGGAATCTGTGCCTGGTGCGCGCCATTGCGCCTCCCCGGTTGGTTGTTACCCGAGGTATTTACTGGCCGGTAGCCGAGATGGGAATACCCAGAACAAGACAACCGCTCAACTTCCACAGGAGGTATGGCAACGATGACGACTGACGAATACCGGATCGAGCACGACTCCATGGGCGAGGTACGGGTTCCCGCCCACGCCAAGTGGCGTGCGCAGACGCAGCGGGCCGTGGAGAACTTCCCGATCTCCGGCCAGCGCCTGGAGCGGGCCCACATCGAGGCACTGGCACGCATCAAGGCGGCAGCGGCGAAGGTCAACGCCGAACTGGGCGTCCTGGACAAGGACGTCGCGAGGGCGATCGCCGACGCGGCCGAGGAGGTCGCCCGCGGCGACTGGGACGAGCACTTCCCGGTGGACGTCTTCCAGACCGGCTCGGGCACGTCCTCCAACATGAACATGAACGAGGTCGTCGCGACCCTGGCGACGGAGCGGCTCGCGGGCGCGGAGGGCTCTGGAGGCTCTGGGGACTCGGGCGGATCGGTCCACCCCAACGACCACGTCAACGCCTCCCAGTCCTCCAACGACGTGTTCCCGTCCTCGATCCACATCGCGGCGACGGCGGCGGTGACGACCGACCTGATCCCGGCCCTCGACCACCTGGCAGCCGCCCTGGAACGCAAATCCACCGAATTCTCGGACGTCGTGAAGTCCGGCCGCACCCATCTCATGGACGCGACCCCGGTCACCCTCGGTCAGGAGTTCGGCGGCTACGCGGCGCAGGTCAGGTACGGGATCGAGCGCCTCCGCTCCTCCCTCCCCCGCCTCGCCGAACTCCCCCTGGGCGGCACGGCGGTCGGTACCGGCATCAACACCCCGCCCGGCTTCTCCGCCGCCGTCATCGCCGAGGTCGCCCGCGCCACCGGCCTCCCCCTCACGGAAGCCCGCGACCACTTCGAGGCCCAGGGCGCCCGGGACGGCCTGGTGGAGACCTCCGGCCAGCTCCGTACGATCGCCGTCTCCCTCACCAAGATCGCCAACGACCTCCGCTGGATGGCCAGCGGCCCGCGCACCGGTCTGGCCGAAATCAACCTCCCCGACCTCCAGCCGGGCTCGTCGATCATGCCGGGCAAGGTCAACCCGGTGGTCCCGGAAGCGGTATTGATGGTCGCGGCACAAGTCACCGGCAACGACACGACGGTCGCCGTCGCGGGCGCGGCAGGCAACTTCGAGCTGAACGTCATGCTCCCCGTCATCGCCAAGAACCTGCTGGAGTCGGTCCGCCTGCTCGCCAACTCCACCCGCCTGCTGGCCGACCGCACCATCGACGGCATCACCGCCAACCGCGAACGCGCCCTGGAGTACGCGGAGTCCTCCCCCTCGGTCGTCACCCCGCTCAACAAGTACATCGGCTACGAGGAGGCGGCCAAGGTCGCCAAGAAGTCGGTCGCCGAGCGCAAGACGATCCGCGAGGTCGTCATCGAGGGCGGCTACGTCGAACGCGGCGACCTCACGGAGGCCCAACTGGACGCGGCACTGGACGTGTTGAGCATGACGCGGCCGTAGCGGCAGGGTGGGCGTCGGAATAATGTCTCACTTACACGTCTCAGTGAGACATCATTCCGACGCGCCATCCTCGCGGCGCCACAGCGGGCGGAAACGGACGAGCTCAGCAGTCACCCGGACACACGGACACCCGCACCTGATTCCGGTTCGTCGACGACCTTCCGCAACAAGCACACGAACGCCTCGCGCAGCTGCCGCCCTGCTTCCGAGACGGCCGCCCTTCCAGATTCCGCGAAGAATTTGGCGCAGGAGATCGCAACGGGCACGAGGCGCGCTTCCTCCTCGGACACCAGCTCACGGCTCGTCTCAACCAAACCGTGGGAGACCGCTCCGCACAGAGGCCGCACGGCCAGTTCCTCCACAATCTTGGCGGCAAAGATCCGCTCAGCAGAGCTGGGCAGCCAGGCTCCACGATCGAGAGCGGATTCCAACTGTCCTACTTCTACCCTCAGTTGGTCGGCGCTGCACGGCATTCGCCAGACGCTACTGCGGCCCGGCACTTTCGTACAGGAACCGGCGGCGAGGGAACCATCGCTCAGAAGCAGCCGAAACCGTCGGCCTTGACTGCCGCCACAAAGAAGTCCCAGGCAGTGGGCGGAAAGGCGAGCACCGGGCCGCACGGGACCTTGCTGTCGCGCACGGGGACAGCGCCCGGCGTACTGGGCGACCACTCGACGCAGCTGCCGCCGTCGGGGTTGCTGTAGGACGACTTGATCCACACCGGCCGGTGGTCACTCATTGGGCAGAGCCTCCATCATGGTTCTGATCATGTCGCGCGAGTCCCTCGCAGACAGCGCGTCGCCGCGTAGTGAATCGTAGGCCAGGCGGTGTCGGCGCACGGCGCCCATTTCCTCCTCCAGGCCTGCGATGGTATTGCCCTCCTCGTATGCGATCTGGGATCCGCCTCTCAGCGTGAACAGGGTCAACATCCCACCCAGCAGCACATGTTCACCGTGTGCGAATTCCAGTACCTGCACTGTGATGTGGGGCTGCTTCGCAGCCCGAAGCAGGGTTGCGTACTGGTTCCGCATGACTAGCAGGCCCCCCACGGGCCGCCGGACCACCGCTTCGTCGAGGATCACGGACAGGTCCGGCGGGCTCGGCAGCGAGAGGATCGCCTGTCGGCGCATGCGGAGGGTCACAGTGGCCCGCACCTCCGTCTCGCTCGCCCTGGGCTTGCCCTTCCGAATCAGCGCGTACGCGTAGTCGGGCGTCTGGAACAGCCCCGGCACCACGTGCCCCGCGTATTCGTCGATCACCACGGCCTGCGCCTCCAATTCCATTGCCCGCTGGTAGCGGGCGGGGAATCCGCCGGACCGGCTCTCCTCGTAAAGCCGTTGGAACCGGCCGTCCGTGCCGAAGAGTTCGTCGAGGACCTTGGGAAGGTGCACGGGGATGGGCGGCACATTCCGCTCCAGCCGCGAGATCGTCGACTTCGAGGTGCGCGCGGCCTTCGCCACGTCTCCCTGCGTCCACTTGTGAGGCAGGCGCAGCTCACGTGCGTCCCGCAGGGCCTCACCGAAGGTGACCTTTGGCCCGGGCAGCCTGTCTTGCGGGCTATCGCTCACAGCTCTTCCGCTCCCCTCACGGATCAACCAGCGGACTGGTTTCGCGCGCCGCCTGCCAGATTCCTCCAGCTCAGGCGATAGCGAATATGCCTGGGGGCTCAACTCCCAGGTTGGTCCGCGATCCCCTTTCACGGTAGGGCCAACTCGGCAACGCTGTAGGCAGATTGAGAAAGCACCTCAATTCCGCACAAGGGAGCGAATATGGCCCACAGCCCGGAAGAAGTCGACGCCGACGCCCGCCGCATCGGCGCACAACTCGCCGACGAACTGCACCTGTCCCTCCTCGCACGCGGCTTTTACCTGCCCATGCGGGCCGGCGAACCCATCGGCGGGCGCGCGTACGTGGACATCGAACCCGTACGCGGCGACACGGCAACCACCCTGATCGATGCGTTCGGACCGCCGCCGGTCGCACCGGCCCCACCCGGCAATCCGACGGCCGACGCCGAGTCCGCCGTACGAAACCTGCGCCGCGCCCTCTGCATCGCCTCGCTCGGCCTGCGCTCCCTCGGCGTCCGCTCCCCCAGCGACCCGGACGGCCCCGTTCTGGTCAACCTCGGCGTCGCACCACCGGCCGCCGTCCGCCGACTCGCATCGGTCGTCGCCCGTGGAGCGGGGCGATGAGCCGCGAGGCCCGGGCCCGGGCGGCGGCACTGACGGCGGAGTACGGGACGGACGGCGTCTTGCACATCAGCGCCGAGTACAACCGGCGACGACGGCTCTACGGAAGCCTCTGACTCCGCCAACTCCACGGCGCCGCCGTCCTGTTCGCACGGGCTGGCGGCGCCAAGTCAGTTCCACGAGTTGAAGAGCACACCACCAGGGTGCCGGTCGCGTAGTACCGAATCTGCCCCCGCTCGAACTCCGCGAGCCCCGAAACGTCCACCTCGCCGACCGGCACGACAAGCCGCTCCCGGCTCAGTACCTCGAAGCCCGCGTTGCCGAAGGACCCGGCCCATTCCGGCGGCGCGAGGAACTCCTCCTCGTACACCCACCGGTGCTCCCGTACGAAGGCGGTCCACGGGAGGTGCGCTTGGCACAGGAGGACGCTCTCCCCCGTGCGGGTGCGGACCGACGCGGTGTGGAAAGCCAGGGGGTGCGAGCGTGCCTTCAGCCCGGCCACCTCACCCCGGGCTGCCCGCGCGGCAACACGCAGGGCCGCGCGGAACGCGCGCAGGTCGGCGACCGGCAGCGACTCGTCGCCAGGCGAGGTGAACCCTGTCGCGCCGGGCGGCAGTGTGAACGACGTCGGTCCTCCTTCTGGGCGCTCGATGGCGGGTGGGGGCCAGCATCCTGGCCGGCGCTCCCCGTCGCCGCACCACGGTAGGGCGCCTTCCGGGCGCCGTGCCAGGGCGAAAGGCGGAGGGACGCGCGTCACCCAGACCACCTCCACTCTCCGCCACCGGCCCGCGCCCGGGGGCGGGTGGGCCATTCGGCCTCGCCCCGGCGCCGCTAAGGGGGGATACGGGAAGAGGGCTCGCGCCTGGGCCCCTCCTTCCCGGCCCGTGATCCAAATCGCTGCGCGCTCCTCCTCGTACTCCTAAAATCTGTCCATGACAGAGCACACGGGCGGGGCCGTCGGGGCGGGCGGGGGCAGTTGGGGGCCGGGGGATCAGATTCTCTGGCGGTACCGGGACAATGCTTCGCCGCGCATTCACATCTGTCGGCCCGTGACCGTCGTGCAGGACACCAGTGAATTGCTCGCCGTGTGGATGGCGCCGGGGACGGAGTGTGTGAAGCCCGTTCTGGTGGACGGGACTTCGGTGCATCAGGAGCCGCTGGAGACCCGGTACACGAAGGCGCGGACGACGACGACCTCGCGGTGGTTCGGGACCGGGGTGCTGAAGTTGGCGCGGCCGGGGGATCCCTGGTCGGTGTGGTTGTTCTGGGAGCCTGGATGGCGGTTCAAGAACTGGTACATCAACCTGGAGGAGCCGCGGGCCCGGTGGGCCGGCGGGGTCGATTCGCAGGATCACTTTCTGGACATTGCCGTGGCGCCCGACCGGCGGTGGATGTGGCTGGACGAGGACGAGTTCGCGCAGGCACGGCGGGTGGGGCTGGTGGGAGAGCGGCAGGCCGAGAGCGTGCGGGAGGCGGGGCGCGCTGCCGTGCGGACCGTGGAGGAGTGGGGGGCGCCGTTCGCCGACGGGTGGGAGAACTGGCGGCCGGATCCGCACTGGGGAGTGCCGGAACTGCCGGATGACTGGGACCGTACCTCGGTGCACATGACGACGTGAGACTCTTGATGCACCCCCAGGGTCCAAACGTAGGATCGTCCTCCGGAAGACTGCACACCCAGTAGGCATAGGCAGCAACTACCGGGTGTAGAGCAGGACCTGACCGTATGTCACTACAAGGGGGGTGGTTCTGTGAACCTGCACGAGAATGCGTGCGGTTCTGTAACGTTCACAGGCCACCTTTCTGTCGACGCCGCCCGCAGAGCGGGTATATCGCACAAAGCGATTGCATCGCACAAGCTCCCCGGACGGACGGAATCCCACGCGTGACGGAGCAGCAGTCCACCTCCCACGAAGGCCGGCAGCCCCTGGTTGCCAGGCCGCACGAGCGCGCCCGGCCGAGGCAGGAGCCGGAGGAAGAGTCCGCCATGGCCGCGACGGCTGCCGGAGGGCCGGGGCCAGGAGTGCCGGGGCCCGGATTGTCAGGTCCCGGTGTGCCGGGTCCGGGGGGCACGCCGCCCCCGGCCAGGTCCGAGGGCGACCGGTTGCGGTTCGTCGGGGCCGCGACCCGGCGGATCGCCCGCGGCATCGATCTCGACGAGATCGTGCTGGGGCTGTGCCGGGCCACCGTGCCCACCTTCTCGGACGCGATCCTGGTGTATCTGCGGGATCCGCTGCCGGTGGGGGACGAGCGGCCCGCCGTGCCGTTCATGCTGCGGCTGCGGCGCACCGACCGGCTGCGGCTGAGCAGTGAGGGCCCGGCGGGCGAGGAGCTGGACGCCGTGGTGGGCGAAGGATCGCCCGCACAGCAGCTGTGCGAGGTGCTCAGCGGCGGCGCGCTGGCCGAGGTGCTGCGCGGGGTGCGGCCGGTGTTCGGCGACGCGGCCTCCGCGCGCGTCGCGCTGCCCGAACTGCTGGGCGCCGACTGCGGGCTGCCCGACGGGCGGCGCGCGATACTCGCCCCGCTCCGGGGCCGCCGCCGGGTGATCGGCGCCGCCGTCTTCCTGCGCAGGCCGGAACGGGCGGCCTTCGAGGCCAACGACCTGCTGGTGGCCGCCCAGTTGGCGACCCACACCGCACTGGGCATCGACAAGGCCGTGCTGTACGGGCGCGAGGCCTACATCGCCGACGAGCTCCAGCGGACGATGCTGCCGGACTCGCTGCCCCGGCCGACCGGCGTGAAGCTCGCCTCCCGCTACCTCCCGGCCGCCGAGACCGCCCGGGTCGGCGGGGACTGGTACGACGCGATCCCGCTGCCCGGCAGCCGGGTGGCGCTCGTCGTGGGCGATGTCATGGGGCACTCGATGACATCGGCCGCGATCATGGGGCAGTTCCGGACCACGGCCCAGACCCTGGCCGGGCTCGACCTGCCGCCGCAGGAGGTGCTGCACCACCTCGACGAGCAGGCGCAGCGGCTCGGCACGGACCGCATGGCCACGTGCATGTACGCCGTCTACGACCCCGTCTCGCACCGCATCACCATCGCCAACGCCGGGCACCCGCCGCCCATCCTGCTGCACCTGGGAGGCCGCGCCGAGGTGCTGCGGGTGCCGCCCGGGGCGCCCATCGGGGTCGGCGGCGTCGACTTCGAGGCCGTGGAGCTGGACGCCCCGGCCGGAGCGACCCTGCTCCTCTATACGGACGGCCTCGTCGAGTCCCGGCTGCGGGACGTGTGGACCGGCATCGAGCAGCTGCGGGAACGTCTCGCCGCGACCGCCCAGCTGACGGGTCCCGATCACCCGCCGCCCCTGGAGGCCCTCTGCGACGACGTCCTGGACATGCTCGGGCCCGGCGACCGGGACGACGACATCGCGCTGCTCGCGGCCCGTTTCGACGGGATCGCGCCGAGCGACGTCGCGTACTGGTTCCTGGAGCCCGAGGAGCAGGCGCCGGGGCGCGCACGGCGCCTCGCCAGACGGGCGCTGGAGAGGTGGGGGCTCGAAGAGCTGTCGGACTCGGTGGAACTGCTGGTCAGCGAGGTCGTCACCAATGCCGTGCGGTACGCGGAGCGGCCGGTGACGCTGCGGCTGCTGCGTACGGACGTACTGCGGTGCGAGGTCGGCGACGACTCGCCGCAGCTGCCCCGGCAGCGGCGGGCCAGGGACACCGACGAGGGCGGGCGCGGGCTCTTCCTGGTGAACCGGCTGGCGCGGAAGTGGGGCGCGACCCGGCTGAGCAGTGGAAAGGTCGTCTGGTTCGAGCTGGCGCTGCCCGGGGCCGGCAAGGAGTCCGAAAGGTAGTCCAGCTGGGAGTCCTAGATTGGATTCGGTCCAAGTGTTGCCGACATAGTGTCGGAGAGGTTGACTGGGGCAGTCGGACGTAGCGACCCAATTCCCACCAATCTCCGGGAGGACGCTCGTGACCGAGGAGACTCGCAAGGCGTCGCAGACCGCCCCGTACACCACCAACAACGCCGGGATCCCGGTGGAGAGCGACGAGCACTCGCTCACCGTCGGGCCCGACGGGCCGATCCTGCTCCAGGACCACTACCTCATCGAGAAGATGGCCCAGTTCAACCGGGAGCGGGTGCCCGAGCGGGTGGTGCACGCGAAGGGCTCGGGTGCGTACGGCTTCTTCGAAGTGACCAATGACGTCAGCCAGTTCACGAAGGCCGACCTCTTCCAGCCGGGCAAACGGACCGACATGCTGGCCCGCTTCTCGACGGTCGCCGGTGAACAGGGCTCGCCGGACACCTGGCGGGACCCGCGCGGTTTCGCCCTCAAGTTCTATACCCAGCACGGCAATTACGACCTGGTGGGCAACAACACCCCGGTCTTCTTCGTCCGTGACCCGATGAAGTTCCAGGACTTCATCCGCTCGCAGAAGCGCCGCCCCGACAGCGGGCTGCGCGACCACGACATGCAGTGGGACTTCTGGACCCTGTCGCCGGAAACCGCACACCAGGTGACCTGGCTGATGGGCGACCGCGGCATCCCGAAGACGTACCGGAACATGGACGGCTTCAGCTCTCACACATACCTGTGGGTGAACGCGGGCGGCGAGAAGTTCTGGGTGAAGTACCACTTCAAGACCGAGCAGGGCATCGAGTTCCTCACCCAGGACGAGGCCGACACGCTGGCCGGGACCGACGGGGACGCGCACCGGCGGGACCTCTTCGACGCGATCAAGCGCGGGGAACACCCGAGCTGGAAGCTGTCCGTCCAGGTGATGCCGTTCGACGAGGCGCCGGACTACCGGTTCAATCCGTTCGACCTGACGAAGGTGTGGCCGCACGCGGACTACCCCGAGATCGAGGTCGGCCGGATGACCCTCAACGAGAACCCCGAGGACTTCTTCGTCCACATCGAGCAGGCGTCCTTCGAGCCGTCGAACCTGGTGCCCGGCATCGGCCCTTCGCCGGACAAGATGCTGCTCGGCCGGCTGTTCTCGTACCCGGACACCCACCGCTACCGGATCGGGCCGAACTATGCCCAACTGCCGCCCAACCGGCCGCGGTTCGGCGTCAATTCGTACGCGAAGGACGGCCCCATGCGGTACGAGCCGTCGCGGACCGGTGCGGTGTACGCGCCGAACTCGTACGGCGGCCCCACGGCCGACACCGCCGGCTTCGGCGAACCTGCCGGGTGGCGGACGGCCGGCGAGATGGTGCACCACGCGTACACGCTGCGCCGGGACGACGACGACTGGGGCCAGCCGGGCACGCTGGTGCGCGAGGTCCTGGACGACGCGGCCAGGGACCGGCTGGTGGACAACATCGTCGGGCACCTGTCGAACGGGGTGAGCGGGCCGGTGCTCGACCGGGCGTTCACGTACTGGCGGAACGTGGACAAGGATCTGGGGGACCGGGTCTCGGCGCGGTTCCACTAGGACGGACGGTCTGGGCACAGGAAGCGGCGGCCCCCACCCTCGGGAGGGTGGGGGCCGCCGCTTGTCACTTCTGTGCCGGTACGGCTGCCGCGCTACGGCCACTGCCCGCCGTTGTTGTTGCCGCCGTTCTGGTTGCCGCCGGGTTTGCCGCCGTCCTGGCCGCTGTTGACGTTGCCCTCGATGGTGCCCGCGTTGGCGCCACCGGGATCGGTGCCGGGGTCGGTGCCGCCGTCCTGACCGCCGTCCTGGCCACCGTCCTGACCGCCGTCCTGGCCGCCGTCGTTCCCGCCGTTCTGGCCACCGTCCTGACCTGCGTTCTGGCCGCCGTCCTGGCCCGCGTTCTGGCCGCCGTTGTTACCCGGCGGGGTCGGCGGCTTGGTGTGCGCCGGGGGCGTGTCCTTCGGCGGCGGAGTGTGGTCCGGCTTGTCGGGCTTCTCCGTCTCGACGGGGGGCGGGGTGGTCTCGACGGGCGGGGGCGGCGTCTTGTACTGGGCGCCTTCCTTGACCTCCAGGTCGAACTCGGCCGCCTTCTGCTTGTCGTTCAGCGCGCCCAACGTGTACTCGCGCCAGATCTCGGCGGGGAAGCCACCACCGTTGGCGCGGCCCGCGTTGGCAGTGCCGGTGAGGCTGACCTGCTTGCCGGACTTGGGGTCCTGGCCGAAGAGCGCGACGACGGTGGAGAGTTCCGGGGTGTAGCCCGCGAACCAGGCCGACTTGTTCTCCTCGGAGGTACCGGTCTTGCCCGCCGCCTGGTACTCGTCGCTGTCGGCCTTCTTGCCGGAACCTTCCTTCATCACGTTCTGGAGGACGGAGGTCGTGGTGTCGGCGGCCTGCCGGTCGATGCCGCCGGAGTCGCTGATGCCCGGGGGCTTGATGTCGTCGCGGTCCTTGTGGGTGGCGACCTTGATGATCGAGGGCGTCATCTTCTTGCCGTGGGCGGCGAGGGAGGCGTACGCACCCGCCATGTCCATGGTGTTGGCGCTCATGGTGCCGAGCGACATCGCGGGGGCCTCGCCGAAGTCACCGCGGTCCTTCATGCCCGCCCGCAGCGCGGTGTCCTTCACCCTCCCGGCACCGACGTCCACGATCATCTGCGCGAAGACGGAGTTGACGGACTTGGCCGTCGCCTTCTGGACGGTGATGTCGCCGTAGCTCCTGTCGTCCTCGTTCTGGGGCGCGAACGGGATCTTGCTGCCGACGACCTTCCGCTCGCTGGTGCCGTCGTAGAGCGTGTTGGCGGTGATCTCCTCGCCGTCCTGCGTCTCGGAGTCGTGCTCCAGGGCCGACGCGAAGATGAACGGCTTGAAGGTGGAGGCGGGCTGGTAGTCGGTGCGGGTGGCGTTGCTGATCTGGTGCTTGATGAACTCCTCGCCGCCGTACAGCGCGACGACGGCGCCCGTCTTCGGGTCGATCGAGGTGGCGCCCGCCTGGACGGTCGCGTCCACCTTGTTGCCCTCGCGGTCCAGCTTGGACTCCAGGCGGGCCTCGACCGCCTTCTCCAGGTCCTTCTGCCGCTTCTTGTCGATGTTGAGGGTGATGTTCCAGCCGCCGGCCGCGAGCTGCTTGTCGTCGATGTTGTAGTGGACCTTGAGCAGCTGGTTCGCCGCTTCGACGAGATAGCCGGTCTGGCCCTTCAGACCAGGGTCGGGCCGCTGCTTGATCACGTGGGGGAACTTCATGCCGGCCCGGTCGGCCTGCTTGAGCTGGCCCATCTTGACCATGTTGTCGAGGACGTAGTTCCAGCGCTCGATGACGAGCGCCTTGCTCTTCGGGGTCGCCGAGAGGACGTCGTAACTGCTGGGCGCCTGGAGCAGGGCCGCCAGATAGGCGCCCTCCTCGACCGTGAGCTTCTGGACGTCCTTGCCGTAGTACGCCTGGGCGGCAGCCTGGATTCCGGCGGCGCCGCGCCCGTAGTAACTGGTGTTGATGTAGCCGAGCAGGATCTCGTCCTTCGACTTCTCGTCGTCGACCTTGAGCGAGATGACCAGTTCCTTGAGCTTGCGGCTGATCGTCTGGTCGGGCGTGAGGTAGTAGTTCTTCACGTACTGCTGGGTGATCGTCGAGCCGCCCTGCTTGCCCTTGCCGGTGATCGTGTTGAGCAGACCGCGGGCGGTGCCCTTGAAGTCGATGCCCTCGTCCTCGTAGAACGACATGTTCTCGGCGGCGACGAACGTCCACCGGACGTCCTTGGGGATCTTGTCGAGGTCGACGTTCTCCCGGTTGTACCCGTCGCCCTTGCCGGTACGGGCGAGGACCGAGCCGTCGCTGTACTTGTAGACGTTGCTCTGATTGGTCGCCGAAGCGTTGCCGGTGGCCGGGATGTCGATCGACATGTAGAGCGCCAGGAAGGCGCCCATCCCGAGCAGACAGATGCCGAGGAACGTGCCCAGCATCTTCTTCCAGGTGAAGAAGCGGCGTATTCCGCTCCTCCCGGCAGCTCTGCCCCGGCGCGACCCGCGCTGCCGGGCCCTGCGCGCATCCGCTCGGCCCATTGGTCAGTTGCTCCGCTTCTCAGTCGTCACTCGCCATACTCACCGAACACTCGCCGGATCAGCTCAGAAAGCTAACATCGGCGGAAAGGACAAAACGGCGCCAATCACACCTTTTATGGACGTGACAATCAGCACCCCCCTCAGGGGAACCGACGAACAAGAGTGCCCAAAGGTTGCCAGGAGTGAGCGAAGTTGAAGAAACGCGTCCGAATTACGGGCCTATGTGGATGCGAGCACCAACCTGTGCAGATGCAGAAGTCTGCGATAAAGTGATATCACTTTGCTAGACGCGCCGCTCCTCACCGGCGCCGCGACGCACAGAAACGGGGATCACCATGCCGACCACCGACCACACCCCCTCCGGATCGTCCGGGCCTGACGGAAATCTCACCGGCGACCTCCCGGAGATGCCCGCACCCCGCGTCACCGAGTTCGCCGCGCACAGCATCGCGGGCGGCCTCGCGCTCCTGCTCGGCCTGCTCGGCATCGTCGCCGCCGCCGGGCTGATCGCGGTCGGTGCGTCCGCCGCCGCCATGGGCCTGAAGATCGCCCTGATCGTGCTGGGCATCGTCCTCTTCTTCGCCGCGATCCTCGCGATGAGCGGGCTGAACATGGTCGCGCCCGGCGAGGCCCGCGTCGTCCAGCTCTTCGGCCGCTACCGGGGCACGATCCGCACCGACGGTCTGCGCTGGGTCAACCCGCTGACCTCCCGCAACAAGATCTCCACCCGGGTCCGCAACCACGAGACCGCCGTCCTGAAGGTCAATGACGCCTACGGCAACCCGATCGAGCTGGCGGCCGTCGTCGTGTGGCGCGTCGAGGACACCGCCCAGGCCTGCTTCGAGGTGGACAACTTCCTGGAGTTCGTCTCCACCCAGACCGAGGCCGCCGTACGGCACATCGCCATCGAGTACCCGTACGACTCCCACGACGAAGAGGGCCTCTCGCTGCGCGGCAACGCCGACGAGATCACCGAGAAGCTGGCGATCGAGCTGCACGCCCGCGTCGAGGCGGCCGGCGTCCACATCATCGAGTCCCGCTTCACCCACCTCGCGTACGCCCCGGAGATCGCCTCCGCGATGCTCCAGCGGCAGCAGGCCGGTGCGGTCGTGGCCGCCCGGAAGCTGATCGTGGACGGCGCCGTCGGCATGGTCGAGCAGGCCCTGGTCCGCATCACCGAGCAGGACATCGTCGCACTGGACGAGGAGCGCAAGGCGGCCATGGTGAGCAACCTGCTCGTCGTGCTGTGCGGCGACCGGGCGACCCAGCCGGTCATCAACACGGGCTCGCTCTACCAGTGAGCGAGTCAGCGGGCGAGTCCACCGACGGCGCCGACGGGGCCGACGGCGCCGACGGGGAGCCCGCCCCCTCCCCCAGGCCCCGGCGCGAGGCCCGCAAGCAGGTGCTGCTGCGGCTCGATCCCAAGGTGTACGACGCCCTGGCGCGCTGGGCGTCCGACGAGCTCCGCAGCGCGAACGCGCAGATCGAGTTCCTGCTCCGGAAGTCGCTCACCGACGCGGGCCGGCTCCCCAAGCACACGGGACCGATCCCGCGCCGGGGGCGGCCCCCGAAGGCCCAGGAGGACGAGAACTAGCGGGGTAGAGCGAGAACCAGCAGGTGGGGAGCGGTTTCGACCGCTCCCCACCTTCCCTTTTCCCAGCTATACACTCGACGTATACACACCGTGTACAGTGCTCCGCATGTCCATCGGTCACACCTTGCTCGGCCTCCTGGAGGCCGGCCCCCGCCACGGCTACGACCTGAAGCGGGCCTTCGACGAGAAATTCGGTCACGACCGCCCGCTGCACTACGGGCAGGTCTACTCCACCATGTCCCGGCTGCTGAAGAACGGCCTCGTCGAGGTCGACGGCACCGAGACCGGCAGCGGCCCCGAGCGCAAGACGTACGCCATCACCGACGCCGGGATCACCGACGTCGAGCAGTGGCTCGCGCAGCCCGAGAAGCCCGAGCCGTACCTCCAGTCGACCCTGTATACGAAGGTCGTCCTCGCCCTGCTCACCGGCCGCAGCGCCGACAGTCTGCTGGACACGCAGCGCGCCGAGCACCTGCGGCTGATGCGCATACTCACCGACCGCAAGCGCGGCGGCGAACTCGCCGACCAGCTCATCTGCGACCACGCCCTGTTCCACCTCGAAGCCGATCTGCGGTGGCTCGAACTGACCGCCGCCCGCCTGGACCGGCTCGCTACGGAGATACGACGATGAGCCAGACCCCCGCAGGTTCCCTCCTCACCGCCACCGACCTGCACAAGGCGTACGGCGCGACCCCCGCCCTCGACGGCGCGCACTTCTCCATCCACCCCGGCGAGGTCGTCGCCGTCATGGGCCCCTCGGGCTCCGGCAAGTCGACCCTGCTGCACTGCCTGGCCGGCATCGTCACCCCCGAATCCGGGACCATCACTTACGACGGCCGCGAACTCTCCGCCATGTCCGACCGCGAGCGCAGCGCGCTGCGCCGCTCCGACTTCGGCTTCGTCTTCCAGTTCGGCCAGCTGGTGCCCGAGCTGACCTGCGTCGAGAACGTCGCACTGCCGCTGCGGCTGGCGGGCGCCAAGCGCAAGGACGCCGAGCGGACCGCACTGTCCTGGATGGAGCGCCTGGAGGTCGACGACCTCGGCCCCAAGCGGCCCGGCGAGGTCTCCGGCGGCCAGGGCCAGCGCGTCGCGGTCGCCCGCGCCCTGGCCTGCGGACCCCGGGTCCTCTTCGCCGACGAGCCGACCGGCGCCCTGGACTCCCTCAACGGCGAGCGCGTGATGGAACTGCTCACCGACGCGGCCCGTTCCACCAACGCCGCCGTCGTCCTGGTCACCCACGAGGCGCGGGTGGCCGCCTACTCCGACCGCGAGGTCGTCGTACGCGACGGCAAGTCCCGCGACCTGAACCTGGAGTTCGCCGGATGAGCGCTCTCGACGACCTGCGCCTCGGGGTCAAGTTCGCCGTCAACGGCGGCCGCGAGGGCTGGACGCGTACGATCCTCACCGCGGTCGGCGTCGGCCTCGGCGTGGCCCTGCTCCTGATCACCACCGCGATCCCGCACGCGCTGTCCGCTCGCGACCAGCGCGGTTACCAGCGCGGCGAACTGGGCGGCGTCACCCAGCAGCAGGCGGGCCCCGGCACGCTGCTGCTCGCCAGCATGTACTCCGACTTCCGCGACCAGGCGATCCAGGGCCGCCTGGTGCAGCCCGAAGGCCCGAAGGCCCCGGTGCCGCCCGGCCTGACCGCCCTGCCCGCACCGGGTGAACTGGCGGTCTCCCCCGCCCTGAAGGAGCTCCTGGAGTCCGACGGGGGCAAGCTGCTGCGGGAGCGGCTGAACGGCCGGGTCGTCTCCGTCATCGGCGACGCGGGCCTGATGGGACCCCATGAACTCCTCTACTACCAGGGCAGCAAGGACCTCACCTTCGACCCCGGGTTCACCAACCGCCTCACCTCCTTCAAGGGGGTTCCGCAGGAGAGCCTGGACTCGATCCTGCTGCTGCTGGTCCTGGTCGCCTTCGTCGTCCTGCTCGTCCCGGTCGGCGTCCTCATCGCCGCCGCCGTCCGCTTCGGCGGCGACCGCCGCGACCGCAGGCTCGCGGCGCTGCGGCTGGTGGGCGCGGACGGGGGCATGACCCGTCGGATCGCGGCGGGCGAGGCCCTCGCGGGCTCGCTCGCCGGACTGATCGTGGGCGGCGGGCTGTTCTTCCTGGCCCGGTCCATGGCGGGGCTGATCACGCTGGAGCGGATCAGCGTCTTCCCGTCCGACCTCGCCCCCGCTCCGTGGGCGGTGGCCCTGGTCTGTGTCGCGGTGCCGGTGTCGGCGGTCGCGGTGACGCTGCTCGCGCTGCGCGGCGTCGTCATCGAACCGCTGGGCGTCGTGCGCACGGCCAAGCCGGTGCGCCGCCGGATCTGGTGGCGGCTGCTGCTGCCCGTCGCGGGACTCGCCCTGCTGGCGCCGATGCTCGGCCAGGGCGACGACCAGGGGGACTTCAACCGGCCGCTGGTCCTCGGCGGCACCGCGCTGCTGCTGATCGGCGTCACGGCCCTGCTGCCGTGGCTGGTGGAAGCGGTCGTCGCCCGCCTCGGACGCGGCCCGGTCTCCTGGCAACTCGCGGTCCGCAGGCTCCAGTTGAACGGCGGTACCGCCGCCCGCACGGTCAACGGCATCGCGGTCGCGGTGGCCGGGGCGATCGCTCTCCAGATGCTGTTCGCCGGGATCACCGACCGGTACACCCAGGACACCGGGGCGGACATCTCCCGCGCGGACATGCGGCTCTTCGTCGTCGCGGGCAGCCGCGGCGCCGCGAACGCAACGGAGTTGGCCGGCCGGCTGGCCGCCGTCCCGGGCGTGCGCGACACCAAGGTCTACTCGGCCGCCTGGATCGGCACCGCCCGCGAGTCCCCCGAGAAGTCCACCGAGCTGACCGTGGCCGACTGCGCGTCACTGCGCGAGATCGCGGTTCTTCCGTCCTGCCAGGACGGGGCCGTCTTCCGGTCCGACGGCAGGGGCCCCGAGGGCAACACCAAGGACTTCACGCCCGGCCACCAGTACTACGTCGACCCGACGCTCGGCCTGAAACCCGGCCTGGGCCTGCCGTGGACCCTGCCCGCCTCGACGGTGACCGTCCGGGCCAAGAAGGACCCGAGCGGCTCCCCGCCCACCGGCATCCTCGCCACCCCCGGGGCGCTGCCCGCCGCGGCCAAGAAGGCGTACTCCCACACGCTGTACCTCAAGCTCGACCGCTCGTCGGCGGACACCGCGGAGCTCGTACGCAACGTCGCCTACGCGACCGACCCGCAGATCAGTGCCTCGCCGCTGGTGGAACAGGAGCAGAGCGGCCGGTTCGACCAGATCCGGCGCGGGGTGTTCGCGGGCGCGACCGTCGTGCTGCTGCTGATCGGGGCGAGCCTGCTGGTCTCGCAGCTGGAGCAGTTGCGGGAGCGGCGCAAGCTGCTCGCGGCACTGGTCGCTTTCGGCACGCGGCGCTCCACGCTGGGCTGGTCGGTTCTGTGGCAGGCGGCCGTGCCGGTGGCACTGGGGCTGATCCTCGCGATCGCGGTCGGCACCGTGCTGGGGGTGGTGCTGTTGCGCATGACGATGCGGACGGTCGGCTTCGACTGGGGCGGCGTCGCGGTGATGTCGGGACTGGCGGCGGGGGTGGTCCTGCTGATCACGGCATTGAGCATGCCGGTGCTTGTCCGGCTGATGCGGCCGGACGGTCTGCGGACGGAGTAGCGGGTCGCCCCCTTAGCCCCCTTGGGCAGCGGGGCCGCCCCCCGGGGGCGGGACGGGTGGGCAAGGGGGCGGCCCCCCACGCGGAGCGCACCTTCTCCGCTACCGCGCACCCACGCCGCCGCTCCTCCACCCTGCGGGGCAAAGACGGTTCACGGCTGGCGCCGGTGGGGGCTGGCGTCCCGGGCTGCGCCCGGTGCACGGCTGCGCCGCGCGTCCTCAAACGCCGGACGGGCTGGGAAGCATCCGCACCGGCAGCCCCTCCAGCGCCCCCCTCAACGCCCCCGCGAATTCCCCGAATTCGGCCGCCCGGGCCGTCCCCGTCCGCATCGCCAGTGCGATCCGGCGGGACGGTGCGGGGTCGGCGAAGTAGCCCGTCACCAGGTCCGGGTTCCGCCCCGTCTCCACCTGCACCGCCGTGCGCGGCAGCAGCGTCACCCCCAGGCCGCCCGCCACCAGCTGCACCAGCGTCGAAAGCCCCGCCGCCGTGGTCGTCACCGGGCCGCCGTCCTCCCGGCCCGCCTCCCGGCAGACGTCGAGTGCCTGGTCGCGCAGGCAGTGGCCCTCGTCCAGCAGCAGCAGATGCAGCTCCCGAAGCGCCTCGCGCGGGATGTCGTCGCGCCCGGCGAGCCAGTGCTGATCCGGCATCACCAGCACGAAGTCCTCGTCGAAGAGCGGAAGTTCGACCACCCCCGGCACCCCCAGCGGCACCGCGAGCAGCAGCAGGTCCAGGCGGCCCGCCGCCAGTCCCTCCACGAGGGACGAGGTCTGCTCCTCGTACACCTGGAGGTCGAGCGCGGGGTACTGGTCGTGGACGAGCCGCAGCACCGTCGGCAGGAGGTACGGGGCGACCGTCGGGATCACGCCCAGTCGCAGCACCCCCGTGAACGGCGCCCGTACCGCCTCCGCCTCCTCAAGGAGTTCGCCGACCGCCTCCAGGACCACCCGGGCCCGTACCGCCAGCCGCTCCCCCGCCGCCGAGAGCAGCACCTTGCGCGTCGTACGCTCGACGAGCTGGACGCCGAGGATCTCCTCCAGGGCGGAGACCGCCCCGGACAGCGCCGGCTGGCTCATCCCGAGCGCGCCCGCGGCGTCGCGGAAGTGCAGATGCTCGGCGACGGCGGCGAAGGCGCGCAGCTGGGACAGGGTGGGTTGCTTACCCCTATTTAGTACGGCCACTGATAACTACCTCCAATCGGTACGACCGAGTCTAGCTATTTCCACTATCAATGCACCTTGTGTCACTCTGGGGATCCGTCCACCCCCACTGGAAGCCCCTGAAGAGGGATTTCCTATGTTGCAAGGAGAGCGCGTGCTCACTGTTGGTGACCAGTTCCCCACGTACGACCTCACTGCCTGTGTCTCCCTGGAGGCCGGCAAGGAGTTCGAGCAGATCAACCACAAGTCCTACGAGGGCAAGTGGCGCGTCGTCTTCGCGTGGCCCAAGGACTTCACCTTCGTCTGCCCGACCGAGATCGCCGCGTTCGGCAAGCTGAACGACGAGTTCGCCGACCGCGACGCGCAGGTCCTGGGCTTCTCCGGTGACTCCGAGTTCGTGCACCACGCCTGGCGCAAGGACCACCCGGACCTGACCGACCTGCCCTTCCCGATGCTGGCCGACTCGAAGCACGAGCTCATGCGTGACCTCGGCATCGAGGGCGAGGACGGCTTCGCGCAGCGCGCCGTCTTCATCGTCGACCCGAACAACGAGATCCAGTTCACGATGGTGACCGCCGGTTCCGTCGGCCGTAACCCGAAGGAGGTCCTCCGGGTCCTCGACGCGCTCCAGACGGACGAGCTGTGCCCGTGCAACTGGACCAAGGGCGAGAACACCCTGGACCCGGTCGCGCTGCTCTCGGGCGAGTAAGACCCCCCGAAGCAAGCCCGACCGTACGGACCACAGAACGGACTGATCTGACATGGCACTCGACGAACTGAAGTCCGCCATACCGGACTACGCCAAGGACCTGCGCCTCAACCTGGGCTCGGTCATCGGCAACAGCGACCTCCCGCAGCAGCAGCTGTGGGGCACCGTACTGGCCTGCGCGATCGCCTCGCGCTCGCCGAAGGTGCTGCGCGAGCTGGAGCCCGAGGCGAAGGCGAACCTCTCCGCCGAGGCGTTCACGGCGGCCAAGTCCGCCGCCGCGATCATGGCGATGAACAACGTCTTCTACCGCACGCGCCACCTGCTCTCCGACCCGGAGTACGGGAACCTGCGCGCCGGTCTGCGGATGAACGTCATCGGCAACCCGGGTGTCGAGAAGGTCGACTTCGAGCTGTGGTCCCTCGCGGTCTCCGCGATCAACGGCTGCGGCCAGTGCCTGGACTCGCACGAGCAGGTCCTCCGCAAGGCGGAGGTCTCCCGCGAGACCATCCAGGAGGCCGTCAAGATCGCCGCGGTGATCCAGGCGGTCGGCGTCACCCTCGACTCCGAAGCCAGCCTCGCCGGCGCCTGAGGCGGAGCACAGCCTGGCCGAGTAGTTCGAGTTCGCGCACCTGCGTCTCGCGTACGTACGTGAAGGGGCCCCGTCGGCAGCACGCCGGCGGGGCCCCTTCCGCATGCCGGGACGCCCGTACCGCTCAGCTCCTCGGCTCCTCAGCTTCTGAGCGCCGCCATCGCCGCCCTCATGTCCGCCTCCATCAGCGGCTTCAGCAGCGCCGTGTCCACCTCGCGCGCCTCGCCGTCCGCCCGGTTCACGGCCGCCTCCAGCTTCAGCACGACGCCGCCGTGCTGCACCGCGAGGGTCAGCGTCTCGGCGCCGTAGGAGATCGTGAAGAAGTACGCCTTGTCGCCCAGGCCGGGGACCCGGTTCAGCTTTTCCCTGAAGTCGTCGCCCCTGTTGCCCTCCAGGCCGCCGTGGCTGAGCCTGAGCACGGCTTCGAACTCCGGGCCCGGGTCCGTCGTCCGGTGCTGTTCGACGGAGAAGTTCACGAGGTAGCCCTGCCGTGACGGCGGCTCGCCCTCAGTCACCGAGGCGATCCGGAAGCCGCAGTCGGCCCGGTTCAGCACCGGGTCGTCGAACAGGTTCGACCAGCTGGTGGTGGCGTCCATCCGCCCCAGCCTGGCCGCCATCGCCCGGGGCTGGATCTTCGCGCAGGTCTTGCGGGTGAGCTGGTAGCCGTGCTGTTCGGGTGCCGCGTCGCCCGCCGCGTACAGGCAGATCGCCCAGATCGCCGAGGCGGCGAGCGCGCCGCCGAGCGCCCACAGCCACGGCAGCCGCCGCCACTCCCCCAGGCGCTCGCGCCAGCGGTCCACGCGCGAGGGGCCGCCGCCCGAGACCAGTGTCTCGGGCGGCGGCCCCTCGTCGGGTCCTGGAACCAGCTCCGGCTCGGATATCACTCCCGGCCCGCTTCCCCCTGCGGCGGCCGACCCGGGGGTGCGGTGGCGGACGGGGCCGCGCTCGACGCCGTCACCGGGGGCGGGGTGGGTGCCACGTCGACCGCTGTCGCGCCGTGCGGTTTCGGCGCGGCCTTCAGCGCGTTCTCCTTGGCGTACGCGCGGAGGTAGCCGATCGCCGTGTTGAGGACCGCGACCAGCGGCACCGCGACGACCGCACCGCCGATGCCGGCCACGAGGCCGCCCGCCGCGACCGACAGGACGACGGCGAGCGGGTGCACCCGTACCGCACGGCCCAAAATGAACGGCTGCAGGATGTGGCCCTCGATCTGCTGCACGGCGAGGACCACGATCAGCACCATCAGGGCGATGAACGGGCCCTTGACGACGATCGCGACGACGACGGCGAGGGCGCCGGAGATCACCGCACCGACCAGCGGGATGAACGCGAACAGGAAGATCAGGACGGCGAGCGGCACCGCCATCGGCACGTTCAGGAAGTACAGGCCGAGTCCGATGAAGACGGCGTCGATCAGGGCCACTATCACCGTGCCCCGCACATAGGCGGTGAGCGTGCGCCAGGCGCGCGGTCCCGCGCCCGCCATGCCGGGACGGGCCTGCGAAGGCACCAGCTTGAGCGTCCACTCCCAGACCCGCTTGCCGTCGTACAGCAGGAAGAGGGTGGAGAACATCGCGAGGAGCATCCCGGTCATCATCTCGACGATGACGGTGACGCCCTGGAGTCCGGCGGTGGTGATCTCCTGGACGTTGGTGCCGATCGCGTCGCTGAGGTTCTTCGAGATGTCGTTGATCTGCTGCTCGGTGACGTGGAAGGGGCTGTTGAGCAGCCAGTGCCGCAGGTCCTGGATGCCCTGCTGGACCTGCTTGGAGAGGTCCTCCGCGTTGTCCATGATCTGCCAGACCACGAACCAGCCGACCAGCCCCATGATCACGAAGCCGAGCACCGCGGTGAGCGCGGTGGCCAGCCCGCGCGGCAGGCCCTTCTTCCGCAGCCACGAGACGGAGGGCTGGAGCAGCGCGGTGACCAGCAGCGACCCCATGAAGGCGAACGCGACCAGCTGCACCTGGCTGATGATCTGGCCGAGCACCCAGATGGCGCCCGCCAGTACGAGCAGCCGCCAGCCCGCCTCGGCGGCGACCCGCATCCCCCACGGCAGGGCGGCGACGGGATCGGGCCTGGCGGCCACGGCGGGCGCGTAGTCCGGGGGCGGGGGGATGTGTTCGGGCACGTCGTGCTCCGGGACGGCCACGGCGTCGGGGTCGGCCGCGGCTTCCGCCCGGCGCTCCTCCAGGCGCTCTCCCACGTGGCTCAGCCGGGCGCCGAGCCCGCCGAACCACCCTGGTGTCTTCGACATGATGCTTCCTCTTCCCCCCACGTCGCCCCCCGGCGATGACAACGGACTGACCGTACACGGGCGGAGCCCCCCACCGTAGGACGGTGGGGGGCTCCCAAACGTTGAGCCGGGGCAACGAGTACCCCGGTCAGGCGCTCCTAGTACCAGCTGTGGGACTGCCAGAAGCTCCAGGCGCCACAGGGGCTGCCGTACCGCTCGTTCATGTAGTTCAGGCCCCACTGGATCTGGGTGGCCGGGTTGGTGCGCCAGTCGGCGCCGACCGAGGCCATCTTGGATCCCGGGTTGGACTGGACCAGACCGTAGGCGGGCGAGGTCGGGTTCTGTGCCTGGTAGTTCCACGTCGACTCGTGGTTCACGATCGTGGAGAAGCACTGGAACTGGCCGGCCGGGACGATCTGCCGGGCGATCGCCTTGACCTCTTCCACCGTGTAGGAGGTCTTCTGCGCGAAGGACGAGGAGTCGCGGGTGGCGGACCGGCTCGCGGTCTCTTCCTTCTCCTCGCGCTCCTTGGCCTCCTTCTCGGCCTTGGCCTTCTCGTCGGCGACCTTCTTGTCGGCCGCCTCCTTCTTGGCCTTGGCGTCGTCGGCGGCCCGCAGACGTGCCGATTCCTCGGCGGTCTTCTTGGCCGCCTCGTCGACGGCGGCGCCCTGGACGTCGGCCTGCTGCGCCAGGGAAGCGGTCGCCACCTGGGCCTGCCCGCCGGCGGGGATGTCCGCGAGGAGAGTCGTCGTGTCGGCGGCGGCTGCCTCGAAGTTGTTGTCGCCCGACGACTGAGGGTCGCCCGATGCGACGCCCACGACGGCGCCGACAGTGGTGACCGCGGTGGCGGAGGCCACTGCGAATCCCCGAACCGAAATCCGGCTCACACGGTTTCCTTCCAGCAGCATCCGCACCGGTGACCCTCGCGGACGCAATCGCACCCCTGGCGCTGGCGCTCCCTACGTGCTGTGTCACGGGAGGCTCGGACCCGGTGGGCAACTCCCGCGGGAGTGCTCCGTGTTACTCGGGCGGCATACGGCGAAGTCTGTTGATTTGTGTGGTGTTGCACCTCTGGAGGTGCGGGTGTGCCGTATGCGGGGCCTGACGGAAGCAAGACTCTGCCGGAAGGTCAGGCAGGTAATCAATTCTTACTTACGTGTGAAAGGTCACACCGGTTTCGGGGCTGCTGATTTGTGGAACCACGCGCGCAGCGAGACGCCGCCCGGCTAGGATCACCCGCTTCTCGCGGGTCCGGCCGGACGGCGCCAACTACCTGCTGCATCAGACCACTTGGGTCAGATCTGCCCGTCCTCCAGCATTTCGGTCACCAGCGCCGCGATCTGCGAACGCTCGGAGCGGGTGAGGGTGACGTGCGCGAACAGCGGATGCCCCTTCAGCTTCTCGACGACCGCGACCACTCCGTCGTACCGCCCGACCCTGAGGTTGTCGCGCTGCGCGACGTCATGGGTGAGCACCACCCGCGAATTCGCCCCGATCCTGGACAGAACCGTCAGGAGGACGTTCCGTTCCAGGGACTGGGCCTCGTCGACGATGACGAACGCGTCGTGCAGCGAGCGCCCCCTGATGTGGGTGAGCGGCAGCACTTCGAGCATCCCGCGCCCGAGCACCTCCTCGATGACCTCCTTGCCCGCGACCGCCGAGAGGGTGTCGAAGACGGCCTGCGCCCACGGCGACATCTTCTCGGACTCGGAGCCGGGCAGATAGCCGAGCTCCTGCCCGCCGACCGCGTACAGCGGCCGGAAGACCATCACCTTCTTGTGCTCCTGCCGCTCCAGTACGGCCTCCAGGCCCGCGCACAGCGCGAGCGCGGACTTGCCGGTGCCCGCCCGGCCGCCCAGCGAGACGATGCCGACCTCCGGGTCGAGCAGCAGGTCCAGCGCGATGCGCTGCTCCGCGCTGCGGCCGTGGATGCCGAACGCGCCCCGGTCGCCGCGCACGAGCCGGACGTTGCCGTCGGCCGTGACCCGGCCCAGCGCCTTGCCGCGCTCGGACTGGAGCACAAGACCGGTGTGCACGGGGAGGTCGGCGGCCTCGGGAACGTACACCCGCTCCTCGGTGAAGAGGAGGTCCACCTGGTCGGCCTCCAGCGCCAGTTCGGCCATCCCGGTCCAGCCGGAATCGGTGATGGCCAGTTCCGCCCGGTACTCCTCGGCGAGCAGGCCCACCGAGGAGGCCTTGATGCGCAGCGGCAGGTCCTTGGAGACGACGGTGACGTCGTACCCCTCGGCCTGGAGGTTGCGTGCGACTGCCAGGATCCGTGAGTCGTTGTCCCCCAACCGGTAGCCGGCGGGAAGGACGCCGGGATCGGAGTGGTTGAGTTCGACGCGCAGTGACCCGCCGAGGTCCCCGATCGGGATCGGGGCGTCGAGACGGCCGTGCCGGATGCGGTAGTCGTCCAGCATGCGCAGGGCCTGCCGGGCGAAGTAACCGAGTTCCGGATGGTGCCGCTTGGCCTCCAGTTCGGTGATGACCACGATCGGCAGCACGACTTCGTGCTCCTCGAAGCGGGTCATGGAGCCGGGGTCGGCCAGCAGGACGCTGGTGTCGAGAACGTAGGTGCGCCTGTCGGGAAGTCGGCGCTTAGAGCTGTTCACCACGGAAGGACGTACCCCCTCGTACTGAGGTCGGGGTGCGACGGCGTCGCGGGCGGAGGGACCGGGCTCGGCACTTGCATGCACGCAACGCGCGCACGGGCCGAGCTCCGGCCCTCCACGTCGTCCGCGCCGGCAACGGCGAAAACGTCCTGGTGCAAAGGGCCTCCCGGGCGAGCGACATCCAGTCGCTCACTGAGATTCGGCGTCCGTGGTCCGGACGCCGACCTGGAAGGGGTATTCCCTCGAACATGCGCTGCCATGCCTGGTCATGGCCACGGCACATGACACCGGTTCACGCGCATGCGGTACGGAGAAGGGGTACGCGGTGCGGTCAGGATCCGTAACGCCGGTGCCTGGCCGCGTAGTCGCGCAGCGCGCGCAGGAAGTCGACCTTCCGGAAGGCCGGCCAGAACACCTCGCAGAAGTAGTACTCCGAGTGGGCGCTCTGCCACAGCATGAATCCGGACAGCCGCTGCTCACCGCTGGTGCGGATGACGAGATCCGGGTCGGGCTGGCCGCGGGTGTAGAGGTGTTCCGAGATGTGCTCGACGTCGATGATCTCCGCGAGCTCCTCGAAAGAGGTGCCCTTCTCGGCGTGTTCGAGGAGCAGCGAACGGACCGCGTCGGCGATCTCCTGGCGCCCGCCGTAGCCGACGGCGACGTTGACCAGTATTCCCTTGTTGCCCGCCGTCGCCTGCTCGGCCTCCTTCAGTACACCCTGCGTACGGGCGGGGAGGATGTCCATCGTGCCGACGTGGTGGACCCGCCAGCGGCCGTCGGCGGCGAGGGCCTGGACGGCGCCCTCGATGATGGCGAGCAGCGGGGTGAGTTCGGCCTCCGGCCGGTCCAGGTTCTCCGTGGACAGCATCCACAGCGTGACGACCTCGACGTCCGTCTCCGCGCACCAGCCGAGCAGCTCCTGGATCTTGCTGGCGCCGGCCTTGTGTCCCTGCTCGGTGGTGCCGCCGGAGGCCTTCGCCCAGCGTCTGTTGCCGTCGAGGATGACGCCGATGTGCCCCGGCACCTGGGAGTGGTCGAGGCGGCCCTCCACGCGGCGTGCGTAGAGCCGATACACCAGGTCGCGCAGGTTCACAGCGTTCCACCCTCTCGTGTTCCCGGGCGCCCGGACATCTGCGGTATTTCCGGGGGCCCGAGCGCGTCACATTACTGCGCACGGGTCCCGTCGGCCCAACCCGGTCTGTCACAACTGCCTCCGTGATAAGGAGGTGAACGTGACTGACGAACCCCTTCACCACCGCGCGTCCGACAACCGCTACGACACGATGGAGTACCGGCGCTCCGGCCGCAGCGGCCTCAAGCTCCCGGCCGTCTCCCTGGGCCTCTGGCACAACTTCGGCGACGACCGTGCCCTCGACTCGCAGCGCGCGATCCTGCGCCGCGCCTTCGACCTCGGGGTCACCCACTTCGACCTCGCCAACAACTACGGCCCGCCGCCCGGCTCGGCGGAGTCCAATTTCGGCAAGCTCTTCGCCCAGGACTTCGCCCCGTACCGCGACGAGCTGATCGTCTCGACGAAGGCGGGCTACGGGATGCACCCCGGCCCGTACGGCGAGTGGGGCTCGCGCAAGTACCTGATGTCGTCCCTGGACGCTTCGCTGAAGCGGATGGGCCTCGACTACGTCGACATCTTCTACTCGCACCGCTTCGACCCGGACACGCCCCTTGAGGAGACGATGGGCGCGCTGGCGTCCGCCGTCCAGCAGGGCAAGGCGCTGTACGTCGGCATCTCCTCGTACAACAGCGAGCAGACGGCCGAAGCCGCGCGGCTGCTGCGGGAGATGGGCGTACGGCCGCTCATCCACCAGCCCTCGTACTCGATGATCAACCGCTGGACGGAGGACGACGGCCTGCTCGACACCCTGGAGGAGGCGGGCATGGGCTGCATCTCGTTCGTGCCGCTCGCGCAGGGGCTGCTGACGAACAAGTACCTGAAGGGCATCCCGGAGGGGTCCAGGGCCACCCAGGGCAAGTCGCTCGACCCGGAGCTGCTGAGCGAGGAGGTCGTGCGCCGCCTCAACGGGCTCAACGACATCGCCGCCGCCCGCGGCCAGTCCCTCGCCCAGCTCGCGCTGTCGTGGGTGCTGCGGGACGAGCGGATGACGTCGGCACTCATCGGGGCGTCCAGCGTGAAGCAGCTGGAGGAGAACGTGGCGGCGCTGGGGACTCCGGCGCTGACCGCGGAGGAACTGAAGGAGATCGACTCCTTCGCGGTGTCCACCCCCGGCACGAACATCTGGGCCGGACGGGGCTGACGCGCCCGGCGCGCGGTAAGGAAACTGCGCGAGGACAAAAAACGGGCCGGTCCGTGGGGGGGATACGGACCGGCCCGAGGGGGGGTTTCCACCATAACCCTTCGTAAGTGATGCTGTGCACCAGGAGGCGAATCAATTACTCTCCGAAGTCGCCAGGGTGCGCGGTGCAAGGTGCCGGATCCCTTGCGCCCCTTGGGATTCGGGCCCTTTTCCGGCCTGCGGAGAGGCTCTGCGACTTCCCCCGGTCGGGGGTGTCGCCGACATCACCGGATTGACGTTTCTGCACCACCTGTCTCCTTGTGCAACAGGGTGATGCCGTCGTCCTTCGCGACGACCCGATAGCCGTACGCCCGCTGGGCCCGCGCCAGCTCGTCCTGCTGGCGGTCCAGGGGGTACGGCCAGTGTCCGTCCGGGAGCGGCCAGGCCTCGTGCGGCCGGCTGTCGTGGACGATCCACTCGCTGGTGGGCGGCGGGGGCGTGCCGTCGGTGTCGTACAGCTTCCCGGGGATCGGATAGCCGGGGAAGAGGACGACGGTGGTGCGCGCGACGAGCTGCGGGACGAGGCGGTTGGAGGCGGCGACGGTCGCGCCGTCGGGGATGCGGTCGAGGAGTGCGCGGGCGGCGCGGACGTGGTCGGTGGTGCGCCAGGTGTCCTTGCGCAGGACGAGCCCGAAGGGGAAGGAGGGGAGAAGGACGAGGGTGACGGCGACGACGGTGGCGAGGGACGCACGGAAGTGGCGGACGGCGCGCTCGTCTCCCTTGGTACGTGCGTATGGGGTGAGGGCGTACGGAGTCAGGGCGTCGATCAGTGCCGCGAAGACGATCGGCATCAGGACGGCGCTGTAGTGGAAGGCCGTGTCCCAGTGGTAGCTGTGCTGCGACAGCAGCCGCCAGCCGAGAGTGGGAGCGGCGAGCAGCACCAGCGGTGAGCGGAGCGCGAGCAGCGCGCTGGGCGCGAGGACGAGGACGAGGGTGACGGCCTTCACCTCGGGGCGCAGGGCGTCCAGCGGGGCGGCGACGAGAGTCGTGAGGACGGAGCCACGGCCGCCCTCCGCGACGTACTCGCCGTAGGCGTACGCCCCCGAGGAGTTGAGGGCCGGGAGCAGCACCCGGGTGATGAGGAGCGTGCCGAGAACGCCGGCGGCGACGGTGGCGAGGCCGAGCACCCGCTCCGCCCTCCGCCGCCCCTTCCAGCCCTTCCAGGCGATGTACGCGCCGAGGGCGGCGAGGGTCAGCCCGAGGTCCTCCTTGACGAGGAGGAGGGGTGCGGCGAGGGCAACGGCCCGCCCGTAACGCGCGCGCCCGAGCGCTTCGAGCGCGAACGCCAACAGCGGTACGGCGAAGGCGATTTCGTGGAAGTCGAAGGTGACGGCGGACGCGATGCCCCAGCTCAGCCCGTACCCGAGGGCGACGACGTGCGCCCCCGCCCGCCCCAGCGAACGCTGCGCCCAGCGGGCGAGGGGAACGACGGCGAGGGCGAGGAGGGCGGCCTGGGCGAGGAGGAGGGTCTCGGCGGCCGGGGCGAGGCGGTAGAGGGGCCCGAGGACGGCGACGAGGGGATGGAAGTGGTCCCCGAGGAGATTGACCGCACCGCCCTCACCCTTCAACGGGACGTACGGGGCCCGGAGTCGGGAGTACGCCTTGACGGCCTGCTCGAAGATCCCGAGGTCGTACCCGGTGGTCCGCAGAAGCCGGTGCCGCTGGACGGAGAGGGTCCCGTAGAGGACGAAGAGCGCGGCACACCAGGCCCAGGGGACGGCCTTTGCCCCTGGGGGCTCCTTCACCGCGACCGGCACCACTCGCACTGACGCTTCGTCAGTAAATGTCCGCATAACGGCACATTACAGCTGGCGTTGCGCTATGTGCGGGTGCGTCGTGGCTGATCGCGCAGTTCCCCGCGCCCCTAAATGCCGCCGTCTCCTTGGGCAGCGGGGCCGCCCCCCGGGGGCGGGACGGGTGGGCAAGGGGGCGGCCCCCACTGCGGCACGCCCCTCACGACCGCACGCCCCGCCCCACCCCTCAGTACCGAAGCGCCGCCGCCATCCCCCCCGCCTCACCCAGATCCCCGTCCGGCACGAACGTCACGTCGCCGTCCGCCTCCAGCACCATCTCCACCAGCGAGTCGACGATGTCGTCCTCGACGCCGGCCGCCGGTGCCGCACCGGGCTCGGCCGGTTCGACCAGCGCCAGCGAGGCCCGTTCCGCGCCTTCCACCGTCTCCGGCCGCGCCGAGACCCGTACCGACTCTTCCACCACCAGATGCCCCACGCGCCCTTCCCGCGCCGACTGCCAGCAGTCCTGGACCCCGGCCGCGTACCGCCGTCCGCTCCGCGCCGCGTCCAGTGCCTTCATCGCCTCTTCGGCATCGAGCGCGGCGAGCGAGGCCCGCGCGGGAGCGAGCTGCTCGACCAGTTCGGGCGCGGTCGTGTGGAGCAGTCCGCCCACCTCCAGGTCCGCCGCAAGCACCGCCCCGTGCCGGGAGATCTCGCGGAAGGTCGCGATGTGCTGCCGCAGCCCGACCACGACCACCGGAAGCACGGCCTCCTGGAGGAGCGGCGTGAGCTTGCGGTCGGCCTCGGTGAGCATGTTCCGGAAGTCCTGGGTGGCGCCGTGGTCGCCGTCCCGGTTGGGCGGACCGTCACGGTCCGCGCCGGAGGAGATCACGGGGAAGCCGGTCTCCTCCTCGTCGATCTCGTGCAGTTCGTACCCGATCCCGTTCCACAGCCGCACCTCACCGGAGCTGAGGATCAGCGCGAGGTAGGGGATCTGCCGGGCGGAGGCGGCCACCAGGTTCCGGGTCAGGTACGAGTCCCCGACCACGATCCGCTCCGGCACCTCCGCGCTCACCAGGTACGTACGGGCCTCGTCGGCGGCCGCGTACAGCACGAGCCCCTCCAGGAAGTGCTCCGGGTCGAGCTCGTCGACGGCCTCGTTCAGCTGCCGTACGACGGCGACGGCCTGGTCCCGGCTCAGCTTCGGATCGGCGAACAGCCGCTTCTCGGTCTCGGAGAGGAGGTTGCGGAGCCGGATGTGGTCCTGCTGGTTCTCCGGCCGGTGGCGGTGGGTGGGGAGGGTGATGGAGACCGCCGGGTAGGGGCGGGGCCGACGCAGTTCGGCGAGCAGGTCCGACTCGTCCTCGTCACTCATGGGCACTCCACTCGGGTGTCGGGGGCTTCGTGGCTGTCACAGCACTGAGCACTCAGCGGGCACTCAGCGCTGCAGGCCTCATCGCAATTTCTCACGAATATGCCCATTCCGCCCCCGCGCGGAAGCCCTCTGCGCACCGGGTCAGGCCACTGCCGCCGCGCCCAGCACCAGCCCCGCCCAGGCCCCCGCGATCATGAAAGGGCCGAACGGGATGGCCGTCTTGCGCCCGCCCCGCCGGGTCACCATGAGCCCCACCCCGTACAGCGACCCGAGAACGAATCCGGCCAGCGCGCCGGCGAACAGCACCGGCCACCCGTACCACCCGAGCACCACGCCGAGCGCGAGCGCCAGCTTCACGTCGCCGAACCCCATGCCGTTGGGGTTGATGAGGAAGAGCAGGAAGTACGCACCGCCGAGCCCGGCCCCGCCGAGCAGGGCCCCGGTCCAGGAACCGGCGCTGCCGGGCAGCAGGGCAGCCCCGCCGAGCAGGACGACGGCGGCGGCGGCCAGCGGCAGGGTCAGTACGTCCGGCAGCCGCTGCACCCGCCGGTCGACGACCGCGAGGAGCAGCGCGAGGGGGGCGAGCAGCAGCCAGGCCGCGAGCTCGGGGCGGGGACCGGTGGCGGCGGCGAGGACGGCACAGACGAGGGCGCCGACGGCGACGTGGGTCCCCGCCGCCGCTCCCGCCGCACAGTCCGCGCAGCGCCCCGTGCCGATCCAGCCGCGTGCGGGCCCGGTGAAGGGGTGTCCGGCGGGGCAGGCGTCGCGCCAGGGCTCCTCCGGCTCGACGGAGAGCCGGTGGGCGGCACGGGGCACGAGCAGTCCGGCGCCGGCGCCCCAGAGGGCGGCGGCCACGATCAGGAGGGCGGGCACCCGGCCACCCTAGGCGGGACCGGGGACCGGGTCATGGGCCCGTGGACCCATGACCCATGACTCCGAGGAGCCGGGCGCAGGAGCGATGCGGCCAAGGAACGGGTGAAGTACCGCAAGGCCCTGAAGGGCAGGCCTATGACGGAGACTGCTAAGAATTGCCTGGTGAGGGCGGGCGTCGTGGCCCGTGAGCTCGCCGTGAACGTGGCCGGAGCGGGCGCAGCCGCCTGCCTGTCCTCCCTCCTCGGACGAAAGGGGCTGCCGCCGTGCCGCTGGCGCTCATCAAGATCCTGATCCTCGTGGTCTACACCGTCGTCCTGGCCTTCGGCTGCAAGTACCTGATCACGCCGCTGTGGGGTCAGATCCTCTTCACCGCTGCCACGGCGGCGGTGCTGGCAACCGTGCTCGGGAAGGTCGGCCGCGAAAGCTGAGTACCGGGCCGGACTCGGCGGGGGTCGGCCCGCGTCCCGGGCCGTTGTCAGTGGCGGCTGCCACACTGCTCGCATGACTGAGAAAAGCGACGCGACCTCAGCCGCAACTGCGGCCGTCAAGGGCCCTGCCAGCTACTTCCCTTCCATCGAGCAGAAGTACGGCCGCTCCATAGCGGAGTGGAAGAAGCTGGTCCGCTCCTCGCCGCTGACCAAGCACATGGAGCTGGTCGGCTGGCTCAAGTCCGAACACGGCATGGGCCACGGCCATGCCAACGCACTGGTCGCGCACACCCTCGCCGAGGACACCGAGGACAAGGCGAAGTAGCCTCCCCCCCCCCCGCTTCCCCCGCTTCCCCCGCCGCCCTCGCCCCTCCCCCGCTCAACTCTCCAGCGCGCGGCGCAGCTTGCGGCGCTCCCAGCGGCCCGGGTGGCGGACGACGACGCCCGCCATGCCGCCCGCGCCGACGAGCCGGACGAGCGGGGTGCCGGGCAGCCGGTCGCCCGTGGTGCGATTGCGCATGCCGCCGATGCCGGGGTCGACGGCGTCGGTGTTCACGGCCCAGCCTTCCGGGACGACGAGGGTGACGCCCGCCATCTCGCCGTACGCCTCCACCTCGATCTCCCGTACGCGCACTTCGGCCCGGGTGAAGTCGAGACGTACGCCGCCCATGCCGCCGCTCGCCACGATCCGCGCGGGCACCTGCCACTTGCCGGTCCGGGACACCCCGTGGATTCCGCCCTTGAGGACCAGCGGTGCACCGGCCGCAGGACCGAACATCGGCTCGGCCACCAAGTCCTCGGTCAGCGGTTCCAGTTCGGCGACCGTCTTGGCGCCGAGCGCGAGCCCGAGCCGCTCGTCCAGCTCGTCGAGGTCGAGCCGCCCCTCGGCCGCCGCTTCCCGCAACTGCTCGACGACGGCCTCCCGGTCGGCGTCGGATGCCCGCAGCGGGCGACGGGTGGCACGAGCCCCGCCGGACTCGGCGGCATCAGCGAATTCAGCGGTCATGCGCCCGATGATACGAACTACCGCCTCCGGCCACTTTGCCCGTGCCCACCTGTGTAAGTTGCCCGATGGATGTCTTTGGTGAAGAGATGAAGAGGTACGTGTGATGGGCTCCCGGAGGATCTGGGTGGGAGCGGCCTCGGTCGCTCTGCTGCTGACGGTTTCGGCGTGCAGCGGCGACAGCGGCTCCGCCGACGGCGCGGACGGCGGCAAGAACGGCTCCGGGCAGTCGTCGGCCTCCGGACAGGCCCAACTCTCCGACTCGGAGGGCCCGTTCAAGGACGCCAAGACGCTCGACGGCGCCCTGCTCCGCGCCAAGGACCTCCCCTCCGGCTGGAAGGAGGACGCCCAGGGCGACAACGGCGGCATCAAGGCCCAGCGCGCGTCCTGCGACGGCCCGTGCGACGGGCTGGCCTTCGAGGGGGTCGGCAACTACACCGACAGCTCGGGCGCCCTGGTCGGCACGAGCATCAAGGCGTACGGCAGCAGGGCGGCGGCCGAAGCGGGCTTCGCCGAGGAGAGCCGACTCGCCACGGACGCGACCAAGGAGGACGGGGCACCGGTCGGCAACACCTCCACGCACGTGAAGTCGGGCGAGAGCGACGACAGCGCACTGCGCGTGGTGCACTTCCGGGTCGGCGCGACGGTGGTCGCGGTCTCGCAGGAGTACCGCAGCAAGGACGCGAAGGGGCTGGAGAAGTTCGCGGGCGACCAGGCGAAGCGGCTGGAGCAGGCACTCGGGGGCGAGTAGCCGTGTGTTCAGGGACAAGCAGCCGCGTGTGAAGGCCGGTTGGCGCCCGAAAAGCGGTCGACGGGCGCGGGTCGCGGTGCTGTGATGAGCGCCGTGCCCGCCCCTACCCCGATGCGACGGCGGGCGCAGAAGGGATACGTACGTGCTGGACGCCGGCAGCGAGCCGATCACCGACCGGAACGCCGATCGGAACACCGCCCCGATCTCTGGCCCGATCTCCGGCCCGGTCACCGTCACCGGTCCAGTCACTGTCACCGGCCCGGTCACTGTCACCGGCCCGGTCGCCGCTGATCAACCCAGCCCGCTCAACCCGCCCACCATCGACGCCGCTCTCGCCGTACGGCTGTTGGCCGAACAGTTCCCCCACTGGGCGCACCTCCCCCTGACCCTGCTGGATCCCGCCGGTTCCGACCACGTGATCTTCCGGCTCGGCGACACGATGTCCGTACGGCTTCCCCGTGGCGACTGGGCCGCCGGTCAGGCCGCAAAGGAACACCGCTGGCTGCCACTGCTGGCCCCGCGACTCCCCCTGGCCGTCCCCGTACCGCTGGGCTTGGGCGAGCCGTCCCCGGAGCAGGGCTACCCGTGGCAGTGGTCGGTGACCCGCTGGCTCGACGGTTCGGTGGCGATGACCGACACTCCGGCCCAATCCCCCTCCACGGCACAGCACTTGGCGGAGTTCCTGACTGCCCTGCAGGGCATCGCCCCAGCAGCCCTCCTCCTCCCCGGTCCCCACTCGCACCCCGACCTCGCCGAGGAGCCCCTCGCCGCGCGGGACGAGGACACCCGGAAGGCGATCGCCGCCACGGCGGGAGTCTTCGACGCGCGCGCGATGACGGCGGTGTGGGAGGAGGCCCTGGACGCACCCGCCCGCACCGACCGGCCCACCTGGTTCCACGGCGACTTCCACACCGGCAACCTCCTCACCGATGCCACGGGCCGGCTTTCCGCCGTCATCGACTTCGGCGGCCTGGGCACGGGCGACCCGGCCTGTGACCTGATGATCGCCTACACGCTGCTCGACGCCGACGGCCGCACCGCCTTCCGTACGGCGCTGAACCCGGACGACGCGACTTGGGTACGCGGCACGGGCTGGGCGCTGGCCACCGGCCTCAACGCGTACACGGCGTATGCGGCGACGAACCCGCGCGTGGCAGCACAGACCACCCGCCAGATCACCCAGGCGCTGGCCGAGCACCACCGGCCTTCGCAGTAGGAGCACCGACCCCGACCACCCCTGCCTCAGGCTCAGTTACCGGCCGTCTCCCGCAGAGAGCGTGCAGAGAGCGTACGGACGGCTGATCGGCCCGTACTCCTGCGGCGCGGGCGGTCGTCGTGCGGGTGCGTCGTGGCTGGCCGCGCAGTCCCCGCGCCCCCGGAGGCCCGCTGTCCAGCCCCCTTGCAGCCGGCCCCGTCAACCTGCGCCGTCGACGCACCCCACCCCGACGAGTACCGTCACCGGCATGGCCGGCCGACTGCGGCGCACATTCAGTCCCGCGCTGATCGGCGCCGTGGTGGCACTCCTGGTGGTGGTCGGCTGCCTGTCGGCGGCGGCAGGGGAATGGGGCGACGGGGAACTCATCGACTCGGCACCGGTCCGGGTGACGGGCCGGATCACCGCAGCGGTCCCCCACGAGAAGAGCACGGACTTCACCGTCAACTACCGCCTGCACGGGCGTACTTACCGCACGGACACCAGCACCCTGAGCCTCGCCCGCCTCACCGCGTCCCCGTCCGTCGGCGCCCCCGTACCACTGGAAGTGGCGTCCGCCGATCCGTCCGTGGCCCGGGTCCAGGGCGCGGACTCGCCCAACGAGAGCCTGCCGCCGCTGTTCCTGCTGGCGGCGGTGGCTGGAATGGTGGGGCTGGTGGCGGCGCTGCGGGCACTGGCACGGAAAGGACGCAAGCGCACTTGAGGCCGGGCGCTGGCAAGCGGGCATGGGCAAGCAGGCCTGGGCAAGGAGGCGTGGGCGAGGAGGCGTGGGCGGGCGGGTCAGCGGTAGTCGTCCGGGTGGCCCTGCATCCAGGTGTTGATCTTGTCTCGGGTGCCGATCAGCAGCTTCTGGTTCTTCTTGAGGTTCTCGAAACTCCGGTCGCCGGCGAGCTTCGTGTCGAGCTTCTTGATCCAGGCGATCGGCTCGGTGAAGTGGCCGGGGCCCTTCGGGTCGGCCTTCATGGCCCCGTCCAGGCCGTGGAGTTCGTCGTAGACCCGCCCGAGGAAGTACGCACAGTTGCCCGGGGTGCCGCACGATTCACCGAGGGTCGCCTGGAGTCCGGCGAAAGCGTCGCGAACGAGCAGTGCGGAGCGCCCGGAGGGCTCCGACGGCTCGGAGGGCTCCGACGGCCTGTCCGTATCGGCGGTCTCGATCGGGGCGGGGGTGTCCCCCGTCGGCACACTGGGCTTGCTCGCAGGGGCGGCCGGGGCAGCGCCCGCCGGCTTGTCCGACGTGTCCGGCTTCGGAGTGGTGCCGCAGGACACGGTGAGCGCGGCCAGCGCCACGGTGACGACGGCCGCACGGCGCAACGAGGACTTGGCCAGGTATCTCATGAATTCCCCCGGAATCATTGAGTGATTTCACCCGACCCTACCGACCCGTCAGTGAGGTGCGGCTGGGGGCCGTCGGGCAGTAGCGCACCGGTTCCGGCGGGACCGCAATCCCTCACGGCAAGGTATCTAGGACCTGATCTGACCTATATCCCTCCTAGTGTGTTCCTTGTCCGAGGGGACGAGGGACCACGAACGACAGAGAGCAGGGACCATGACTGTCAACGAGCCGGCCAACCACGACGTGACCACTCCCGACGTGACCGCCGACGCCGCGACCACCGCCCCGGCCGTCAGCCGTGAGCGCGCCGACCTGTTGGAAATGCTCGCCAAGCACCGGCACTTCCTGCGCTTCACCACCCGCGACCTCACCGACGAGCAGGCCCGGCAGCGGACCACCGCCAGCGAGCTGTGTCTGGGCGGTCTCATCAAGCACGTCACCGAGGTCGAGCAGGGCTGGGCGGACTTCATCCTGGAAGGCCCCTCCGCGATGGGGGACTTCACCGCCATGACCGAGGACGACTGGGCCAAGCGGAACGACGGGTTCCGGCTGCTGCCCGACGAGACGCTGGAAGGCGTACTGGCCGACTACGCCAAGGTGGCGAGCCGGACCGACGAACTCGTCGTCACCCTCCCCGACCTGGACGCCGACCACCCGCTCCCGCCCGCCCCGTGGAACGAGCCCGGCAAGCGCTGGTCGGCCCGCCAGGTGCTGCTGCACATCATGACGGAGACCGCCCAGCACGCGGGGCACGCGGACATCATCCGGGAGTCCCTGGACGGCGCGAAGAGCATGGGCTGAGAAAAGTATGGGCTGAGAAGGGCGTGGGCTGAGGTGAATCCTTTCCGGGCCTCCCCGCCTCCTATCCCCGTACCGGCCGAACGGGCCGGCGGAACCGGGAGGGAAGAGCCCATGATGGTCACTGGTCTCGTAGTGGTCGGAGTACTGCTGGTGGGTGCGTGTGGCTGGCACTTGATACGGCGCTACAAGAGCCGAGGCTGAGCGGGGCTGAGGAGCACATGAACGCACGCTTCCGCTGGCCGGACGAGCAGCTGATCAAGGCGGCCCAGGACGGCGACGTCACTTCGCTCACCACCGTCGTCATGGAGTCGCAGCCTCATGTGCGCAGGTTCGCCAGGTCGTTGTGCGCCTCGCCGCAGGACGCGGAGGACGCGGCGCAGGAGGCGCTGATCATCCTCTACCGGAAGATCGGCACCTTGCGGGCCACCGGCGCACTCGCCTCCTGGATGTTCCGGATCGTGCGCAACGAATGCCTCCGGCAGGTACGGCTGTACGTCGCGCGCAGCGACGAGGCGTCCGCCGCCGGGCCGGAGGCTTCCACGGAACCGTCCGCCGAGGACTCGGTGCTGCACGGGCTGGAGGTGGCGCGGATCGCGGCTGCGGTCGGCGCCCTGCCCCGTGACCAGCGGCAGGTCCTGATCATGCGGGACGTACAGGGCCTGCCCGGCAAGGCCGTCGCCCATGCGC
Source organism: Streptomyces sp. NPDC021093 (assembly GCF_044333135.1). Classification (NCBI taxonomy): domain Bacteria; kingdom Bacillati; phylum Actinomycetota; class Actinomycetes; order Kitasatosporales; family Streptomycetaceae; genus Streptomyces; species Streptomyces sp. NPDC021093. Next base: position 45,585 of record NZ_JBIRQJ010000007.1, read on the forward strand.
TCGGTCTGAGCAGTGCCGCGATGAAGTCGCGGCTGCACAGAGCGCGTGCGGCGCTGCGTCAGACGCTGGCGACGACCGGCCGACCCACAGCCGGAGAGGACTCACCCTCGTGAACACCGTGAACGCCGCACAGCCCGCACAGCCCGCACAGGACGCACAGCCCGCAAAGGACGCACAGCCCGCAAAGGACATGCAGGACGCGCAGGCCAGGCCCCCCGCCCAGGCCCCGGCCCCGGCCCCCGGGCCGAACTTCGCCAGCAGATCCGTCCCGCGCCACCTGGCACGCGGCGCCATCGGCTTCGGCCTGGTCATCGGCTCGATCGCCCTGGTGCCCGTCGCAGGTCCTGCCACCCTGCTGGCGGCCCCGCTGGCCCTGATCGCCTTTCGCGGCTGCCCCACCTGCTGGCTGGTCGGCCTGGCGCAGACCGTCTCCCGGGGCCGTCTGGAGCGTCGGTGCGCGGACGGCGTCTGCACCCTCGCGAAGTCGCACCCGGCCGCGTAGGCCACGGCCGAACCGGCGGCCGCCCCACGTGACCGGGCAGTGACCATCGCGAGAGCGTCGTCCGGCAGCGTGTTGACCCTCAACCGTGCACGGAACGACAAGGGGTACTGCTATGCGCTCTTCCCGTTCACCACTCGTACGACTGGCAGTGGCGGCACTGTTCGCCGCCTCGGGTCTCTTCGCGGTGTCTCCCGCTTCGGCTCGGGAAGCGCCAGCGGACTGGCACTGCGACCCGTGGGAGTTCTGCATCTACACCGGGGACCACGGGGACGGCAGCTTCATCTCGATGAAGAGCGGAGTGTGGGACCTGTGGGCCGTCAACGACGGCAAGCTCGCCCACAACGTCCGCTCGGTGAAGAACATCTCGGGCAAGACCTGGTGCCTGTACGACCGGGTCGGCTACGAGTTGGAGTTGACCCGGTTCCTCGACGGGTACACCGGCCCCATTCGGTTCGAGGGGATCGGCGACGCCGTGGGCTCCGTCAAACCCTGCTGAGCCGAGACGGGACGGTCAGCCGGTGAACGCCTCCGGCCCGAAGCGTCCCCACGCCAGGAAGAGGGCCAGAGCGAGGTAGATCAGGTCGCCCGCGATCGTCGCCCGCTCGCCCCTGCGCAGGCGCATGGTCAGCGCACCGGCGAAGAGCAGCACCAGACCGGTGGCGGCCAGCGGCACCAGGACCGGCGCGATGCCGAGCACCGCGGGCAGGATCAGGCCCGCCGCGGCCAGGAGTTCGACGGCGCCGATGGCCTTCAGGGAGAGCGGGCTGAAGTCCTCGACCCAGCGGGTGGCGGCGCCGCCCATGCCGGCCATCTTCTCCTTGGGCACGAACATCTTGCCGCTGCCGGCCAGGCAGACCAGTGCCAACAGTCCGGCGACGATCCAGAGCGCGAGGTTCATCATCAGTTCCTTGATCGGGGATTTCCTGCTTGCTGTTCCTGGGACGAGACAGCGCCCCCGCCCGTGACATCTCCCCGCGTGTCACAGGGCGCCGGGCTGTCTCGTCCCAGGGGTGTGCAGGCTGTACGGAGCGGCAGGCGCGGACGGACGAGCGAGCGAGGGAGACACGGCGTGAACAAGGTCGAGGAGTTCGAGGAGCTGCGGCCGCTGCTGTTCTCGATCGCGTACCGGATCCTGGGCAGCGTGACCGAGGCCGAGGACGCGGTGCAGGAGGCCTGGCTGCGCTTCGACGGCTCGTCGACCCTGCCCACGTCGGTCAAGGCGTTCCTGTCCACCACGGTGACGCGGATCTCCATCGACGTACTGCGCTCCGCGCGGGTGCGCCGGGAGAAGTACGTGGGCCCGTGGCTCCCCGAGCCGCTGCTCGACGACCCCTATCAGGATCCGGCGCGTTCGGCGGAGCTGGCCGACTCGGTGTCGATGGCGGCGCTGCTGTTGCTGGAGCGGCTCAGCCCGCTGGAACGGTCGGTGTTCGTACTGCGGGAGGCGTTCGGCTTCGGATTCGACGACATCGCCTCGGCGGTGGGGCGTTCGGAGCAGGCCTGCCGTCAGCTGCTGGTACGGGCGCGGCGGCACATGCACGACGGGCGGCCGCGGTTCGACGCGGACCGCCGGAAGCAACAGGAGCTGGCCACGCGCTTCTTCGACGCCCTCAGCAAGGGTGACGTCGACGGCCTGCGCGAGCTGCTGGCCGCCGATGTGCAGATGGTCGGGGACGGCGGCGGCAAGGCCCCACAGCTGGCCAGGGCGATCTCGGGCGCCGAGAACGTGGCCCGGCTGCTGGCCTCCGTCTTCCCGCTGCTGGCCCGGATCGACGTCACGTGCGAGCCGCACGAGGTCAACGGCCAGCCCGGCGCGATCTTCCGCGACCGGGACGGCAAGGTCCTCCACGCCCTGGTCCTCGACGTGCTCGACTCGCAGATCCAGACCATCCGCTCGGTGATCAACCCCGACAAGCTCGGCCACCTCGGACCGGTCGCCGACGCGTGGGCCATCGACGGCGAGTGGAAGCAGGCCCGCCGCCGGATGAAGTAACTGGCTTGCTCCGTACGGTAATTGGCTGGCTCGACGGTGCCGGGCCGAGCACAGGTGGGTATGCATGGTGACTTCACCGCAACCGACCGAAGGCAGGTCGGCCGGCCCGCCGACTGACCGACCGGCCGGGCGACCGTCCGATGGAGCGCTGGGGCCCGTATGACGATGAGCGTGACCGGTACGCGTTCGGAGCTGGATCAGCACCGCGAGCACAATGCCGACAAGGCCGCACTGGACGCGGTGCGCGCCCGACTCACCGAGGCCGGGGTCGAGTTCCTCTACTACCAGACCGTGACCCTCACCGGCCGCGTCATCGGCAAGGCCGTACCGGTCGGGCACTTGGCACGCAACGCGCAGAGCGGGGTCCAACTGCACCGCACGGGCCTGTCCGACCTGCAGACCTGCCAGGACGGCACCCTGCTGGGCGGCGGCTGCGCGGCGTCGGAGTTCACCGCGGTGCCCGAACTCGACACCCTGGCGGTGCTCCCCTGGGACACCCGCGTCGCCCGCTTCTTCTGCCGCCTGTACGAACCCGATCACGCCCCGGACGGGGTCGCCGGCCGCCCTCTCCCCCTCGACGTCCGCGGCAACCTGGCCCGGGTGCACGCCGCTTTCACCGCCCGTACGGGACTGGAGCTCCGCAGCGGCTGCGAGCCGGAGATGTCGTGGACGGGCCCGGGTCTGGAGGCCCGGAACCGTCCGCACACCAGCCCCGCGTACCACATCGACCATCTGGAACGTAACCGGCCGATCTACCAGAAGGTCATCGGTTACGCGCAGGCGATGGGGCTCGACATGATCGAGGGGGACTACGAGGATCCCGGCCAGCTCGAACTCAACTGGATGTTCGACCACGCCGACCGGACCGCGGACCGCCTCGTCGTCTACCGCCAGATCTGCCGCCAGGTCGCACGCGAACTCGGCGTCACGGCGAGCTTCATGCCCAAGCCCGCCAACGACCGGAAGGGCAACGGCTGCCACCACAACCTCAGCCTGTGGCGCGGCGACCGGAACGTCCTCGTCGACCCTGACGTACGCGAACTGCACCTGACCGACGCGGGCCGGCACGCCGTCGGCGGCATCCTGCGGCACGCGGCGGCCGCCACGGCCGTCATGGGCCCCACCGTCAACTCGTACAAACGCTACTGGCACGCCGGTCAGTTCGCGCCGACGCACATCGACTGGGGCATGGACAACAAGACCTGCACGGTGCGTCTTTCGGCCAACGGGCGGCTGGAGTTCAAGCTGCCCGACTCCATGGTCAACCCCTATCTCTCCCATGCCGTCCTCCTCGCCGCGATCGAGGACGGCCTCACCCACGACATCGAGCCCGGCCCGCCGCAGCGGGGCTCCGGGTACCCGGCGACCGGTCCCCGCCCCGAGACGCTGCCGTCCACGCTGGGCGAGGCACTGGACCGGTTCACCGCCGATCCGGTGGTCACCGACGCTCTCGGCCCCGAGACCACCGAGCTGTTCACGGCCCTCAAACGCGACGAGTGGGCCCGCTACTGCGGCACCGTCACGGACTGGGAGCACACGATGTACGCGGACGAGGGCGTCTGACCAACGAGGTCTGGCTCAGAGGGTCTTGATGGTGCCGCCGTCGATGACGTAGTCGGCACCGATGATGTTGCCTGCGACGTCCGAGAGGAGGAAGGCGATCAGCGAGGCGACCTCCTGCGGCTCGGTGATGCGTCCGCCGGTGATCTGGAAGGCCGCCGGTATCTGCTGGAGGAACGCCGCGTGCTCGGCCCCGGCCCGCGCGGCGACCTTGCCGCCGAAGCCCTCCGGGTCCTCCCAGATGGCCGTGCGCACGACACCCGGGGAAACGGTGTTGATACGCACGCCCCGCGGGCCGAATTCCTCGGCCAGCGACTTGCCCAGCGCGGCAAGGGCGGCCTTCGCGGCGCTGTAGGCGACCGGACCGGCAGCGGGCAGGCGGGAGTTGATGGACGAGACGTTGACGATCGCGCCGCGCCGCTCCAGCAGGCTGGGCAGTGCGGCGCGGGTGGCCCGGACGGCGCTGAGCAGGTTGAGGTCGAAGATCCGGGCCCACTGGGTGTCGTCGACGTCGAGGAAACCGACGGGCTCGACGTCGTCCCCGCCGCCGACGTTGTTCACGAGGAGGTCGAGGCCGCCCAGCTCCGTGAGTGCGCCGTCGATGAGCGCGGTCACGCCTTCAGCGGTGCCCAGGTCGGCCGCGAAGGTCAGGGCGCCCGTCTCCTTCAGCTCCGGGGTGATGGTGCGGGCGGCGCCCATCACACGGACGCCTTCGGCGACGAGGGTACGGACCGTGGCGAGCCCGATGCCACGGCTGGCTCCGGTGACGACGGCGGTCTTGGAGGTGAGGTTGAGGTCCATGATGCTCCAGTTCTTGAACTTGAGGTACAGAATAAAGGCAGAAAAAAGCAGGCCCGGACGAACCTGCGGATGAGGGACGTCCGGAAGGAATTGAGCAAGGAACTGCGGCAGGAACTACGAGCTGCGGCAGGAACTACAGGGAGTCGATCGTCGCGTCGATGACCCGGGCGAGCCGCTCCGGCCCCTCGGCGATGCGGGCCAGTACCCGGGAGCCCACCAGGATGTCGAGCAGCATGCTCCCCAGTGCGGCCGCGTCGCGTCCGGGGTCGATCTCCCCCGCGCGCTGCCCCTCCTCGACCATCGCCTGGAACGCGCTCTCCGTACGGTCGAACATGCGGCGGACCAGTTCGGCCGCCGCCTGGTCGGTCCCGGCGAGTTCCGTGGCGGAGTTGACCGCCATACAGCCGCGGCGGTCCGGGTCTCCGAGGTCCATCGCGGCGAGCAGTTTCAACGCCCCGCGCAGTCGCTCCTTGACCGGGCCGCCCTCTTCGAGCATCTCCACCAGGGCGAGGGACTGACCGTCGCGGTACCGGCGGAGCGCCAGCAGGAACAGGTCGTGCTTGCTGCCGAAGGCGTTGTAGAGGCTGCCCTTGCCGATGCCGAGGGCGTCCACGAGGTCCTGGGGCGTGGTGGCGGCGTACCCCTTCCTCCAGAACACCTCCATGGCGTGCACTACCGCTGCTTCGGGATCGAACTGCTTGGGCCTTGCCATGACCGGGACACTAGGCCGTTCTGGACCTCAGAGTCAAGAATCGCGTGACAACCGTCACCCATGACCCGCGACCCATGCCCCACACCCCCATGGCGCGGCCGAAACGTCATGCGCGTCACATCCCACTGGAACCTTTCAGCAAGACGCCGTTTACGAGTTCTTCGCGACTCAATAGACATGCGGCCGACAACGCGTCGGACAACATGGCCGAATAGCTCTACGGGCAACGCCAGCGAATGCGCCGCCGCCACCGGCACCGCCGCACCCGCGCATGCGATTGAGCGCCCCACCACTGGCCGGGGACACCTCCCCGACCCACCTCGACCCACCCGCACGCATGAAACATTCATTCGGCCCACCCTGGCTCATATTCGCCCCCCGCCGGGCCCTCACGCCACCCTTATACCGCCGCAAAATATCGCCCACTCGGGCAATGCTCAAGGACACTTGCCGACCTTGGTCCAGGGGTGCCAACATACTGATCGCTTGAACGCTTGATGTCCCCGAGCCGGATCAGTTCCGGGACACCGCATTCGCACCGCATTCCTCAGAGCACGGAAAGGGAAAGGCTAGATGTCACCAAGTAATTTACCCGACACGTTGAAAGTGATGCGCTCCCGAAGCGTGCTGCGGGACTATTCTCCGGAGCCGATCGACAGTTCCGTGGTCGACGAGATGCTGGAAACCATGATTTCCGCCCCGTCTGCTTCGAACAAGCAGGCCTGGTCGTTCGTCGTGGTGCAGAAGCCGGAGAACGTCCGGCTGCTGAGGGCGTTCTCCCCGGGCATCATCGGCACTCCCACGCTGATCGTGGTGGCGTGCATCGACCGGTCCCGCACCAACCGGCTGCCCGGAAACATCTCGCAGAAGATCTACCAGACCAGCAAGCTCTGCGTCGGCATGGCCGTGGAGAACCTGCTGCTCTCCGCCCACGCCCTGGGTCTCGGCGGTTGCCCGGTGAGCAGCTTCCGCGAGAAGCAGGTCTGCGAACTGCTGGGCATCCCGGACCACATCGAGCCGCTGCTCGTCGTCCCCATCGGCTACCCCGCGCAAGCCCCCACTCCGTCCGACCGTCGTGACAGCAACGAGGTGATCAGCCATGAAATCTGGGGACAAGGTCCTGTCGCCGGCCCTGCTGAATGAGGAGATCGGGCTGCTTGCCGCCTATCTCCTGAGCAGCGCCCGAGGGCTGGTGGAAGAACCGGCCGACTACGGCGTTTTCCGCTGTACCGACGGAGCCCGCCGGGCACTGGAACTCCTCGAACGGGCCGGAGGCCAGACCGACGAGCTGACCGCAATTCGCAAGAGCCTCGACGAGGTCATGTTCACCCCGATGGGGAGCGACGTGAATATCGCCGAGATCCTGGACGACTTGTGCGGAAAAATGGCTTCCGCATTAAAGAGGTGAGATCTTAAATGCAGCAGGAACAGCTTGCTGAATTATCCCATGGAATGCACGTTGAAGTCCTCGGCGAAGAAAGCCGGAGAATCTGGAAACGCGGCGACCACGCTCTCGTAGGGATAAGCGCAGGGAACAGCTACTTCAACCAGGAGCGCCTGACGAAGCTCCTGACCTGGGCAGGCCACAGCTTCGCGGAAATAGACGTGGTCTATGTGGACACACACATCGACACGATGCTCATCGCGGACGGCCGGCCTCCCGCCTATGCCACGAAGTCGTCCAAGTCCTCGGTCAAGGACCTGCGCCGCAGGATCCGCCGGGCGGTCGAAGCCGTGGACCCGGACGGCGTCCGGCTGCGCGTGCGTGCGCTGTCCCAGCTGATGGAGCTGCCGGAGTACCAGGCGGTGCGCCGTCGGACGGATCAGGCCATGCGGGAAGATCCGCAGTTCCTCGCCACCTGCGAGGAGATGGTGCGCCAGGTCGTCGGGCACCGGAGCGGGGGTGCGGACGGGGCCGAGGGCGGAAACGTCATGACCCAGGCTCACTTCGAGGCGGGCCTGAGCTATCTCCAGGCCGAGGCCCCGCTGTTCGTGGACGCCCCGACGATCTTCAACGTCCGCTCCTCGACGCTCTGTTACCACATGCTGACGCCGATCACGGAACAGCTCGCCCGGCGCGACTCCTCGTTCCGCGCCGCGCCCACGCTCGGCTACATGATCGTACGGCCGCCGGAGCTCGTGGCGAGCTGAGCCACTTCCCCAGTACTGCATCGCCGGACGCGGCCCCGCCCGGCGATGCAGTACGCTGCGCAGCCACTCAACTACCCTTCGTGATGCTTCTGGTCTCACGAAGGGGTACCCGTGCCTGTCATGCACTTCCACCGTCTCGGGCTGTTCGCGGCCGTATCCATGCTGGCCGTCGGCCTGACCGGCCCCGCCGTACCGGCTCACGCCGCGGGAGGGGATCACCTCACCGTCACGCTCACCGACAGCGGGGACGACAACGGCACGTACAGGATCCACTGCCACCCGGCCCACAGCCAGGGGTACGCGGACCCGCAAGCCGTCTGCGACCAGCTCGACGAGGCCACCGTCTGGGGCACGGACCCCTTCGCACCCGTGCCGCCGGATGCCGCCTGCACGATGATCCACGGCGGACCGCAGCTCGCCCATGTCACCGGACACTGGGCGGGCAGGCCGGTGGACGCCGACTTCAGCCGGGTGAACGGTTGCGAGATCGATCGCTGGGACAAGTTCTCGAAGCTGCTGCGGGGTTGACCCCGGCCGGATGGCCGGACGGCCGGTCGCCCTCCCCCTCAGAGCAGGTGATCGGCCTTGCCGGCCTTGATGTCGCGGATGAGGTTGCGGAGGGCGTCGCGGGTGTCGGTGAGGGGGGTGGATTCCTGGCCGAGGACGGCGATGTAGGCGTTGTCGGAGTCGTCCGTTCCGAGCCGGAAGCAGCTCGCTCCCTCTCCGCAGTACGGCTCTTCCCACACGATGTCCGACACGGGCTCTCTCCTCACAGGTCGCGGGCAACGGCATGGATGAAGTCCCGTGACTTCTCGGGCGACAGGGCGATGTCCTCCATCCAGTCCAGATGTGCACGGTACTTCGCGAGTTGCGCGTCGCCATAGAGGAATTCGGGCCCGTGTGTGCTGTCTATCTGCACGGTGTCCAGTTGCGGAACAGGACCCTCGGCGTAGTTCACGGTCTGCCCGGCACCGGGGAAGGCGCCCGCCTCGAAGGGGATCACCCGCAGCGTGATGTTCTCCCGCTCCGACAGTACGAGCAGGTGCTCAAGCTGCGCACGGGCCACCTTCCGTCCGCCGAACTGCATGCGCAGGGCCGCTTCGTGTACGACGCCGATGTACGCGGCCGGGTCGGCCCCGCCGAGCACCTGCTGTCGCTCCACGCGGTACGCAAGCCTCAACGCAACCTCGTGCTCGGGCAGTTGGGGCACGACCACCCGGAACACCGCGATGGCGTGATCGCTGGTCTGAAGGATGCCCGGGATGTGCACCGAGTGCGCCGAGCGCATGCGCGGTGCGTGTGCCTCCAGCTCCGCGATGTCCAGCAGGGCCGCGGGCAGCGAGCCCCGGTAGCGGTCCCACCAACTCCGCGAGCGCGGGCGGGCCATGTCGACCAACGCTTCGAGGTACGCCTCGTCGGCACAGTCACAGTTGCAGGCGAGCGTACGCAGACGCTCCTCGCTGATCGCACGGATGCCCTGCTCGATGTTGGACACCTTGGAACGGTCGACACCCAGCAGCCCGGCTGCGGTCTCCGCTGACACATCGGCAGCAATGCGCATCTTGCGCAGCTCGCTGCCGAGTCGCTTCTGGCGTTCGGTCGGTGAGATTCTCGCCGCCATGCTGCTCCCTCCTCGGGTTTCTCCCGGAAGTCTGCCGTGTCCGAGCGGCCTCGCGCACGAGAAGGTGACACAAATCTGAGAACAGGTGGTCAATTGATCCCGCCTCACTCTACAGTCAGTAACGCACCGACTACTTACGTGAGTTGGAAGTGCATCGCGCGAGCCTGCCCGCAGCCTCCTTCCCTGGGAGGGGCGGGCCCGCGCCAGGGAGACAGGCCACTGCTCACCGGCGTACCGGGTGCGAACCCAACAGCCGCACTGAACAAGGGAGTTCAGCCATGTCGCACGCCATCCTCTGCCCGGCCGCCGCCCACCCGGTGGCAACCCAGGCCAGAACCACGTACGACGAGGCCGACGACCTCGCCCTCAGCCTGACCGTGCGGGGCGAGCCGCGCAGCGCCGGGATCGTACGGACAGCCATCGGGGCCGCCCTGCACGCCCACCACCTCGACTGGTACTGCCCGGTGACCGCCCTCGCCGCCACCGAACTCATCGCCGTGGCAAGCAGGTTGACGTGCGACGCCGACCTGTACGTATCCCTCCGCCACCGCGACGACGCGCTACGGCTCATCGTCTGGGACCAGCACCCGCCGCACACCGACCCGGACGCCGCCTCGCTCTGTTTCGTACGACGGCGTAACGCTCTGTGGCTCCTCACAGAGGCGGTCGAGGACTGGGGCGGGGAGTGGGGCGCGTGCGATGCACTGCCACCGCACCGGGGTATCAAGTCGTGGGTGAACCTGCCCCGTTGAGGGCTAACGTGACATCCACGCACGAACCCGTCTCCGATCTCCGATCTCCGACGAAAGGTCAGGGCCGCCCGGTGCCCCTCAGCGGACGTCTCGAACGACGCATCCGGCACGACTTCCCCGACCCCGGCTCGGCACTCGAAATCCTGCGCATGCTCGAAGAGCTGCCGGACGCCGCAGGCTACGACGCGAAACACTTCGGGAGTGAGCGCGTACAGGCTGCGATCGTGCTGCTCGCCCGGGGGGAGGCCCAGAAGTTCCACGAGGCCGTGCGACTCGCGAAGACCGACTGGCGCGACCTGCTGGTAGCAGCCGACCTGGCCCACGCGAACTGGCCTGACCGCTTGGACACCGAGCTCGGCTCCTGACGTACCGGCTCGGGAGACGGGCTCGGCGTCCAGGCGGGTGCGGGAGACGGGTGCGGTGTTGGAGGGGTTCCGGTAGGGCCGCCCCTCTTTTCATGGTCGCGCTTCCGGGTGCCCTGTAAAGGGCGCTCCCTGCGGTCGCGTCGGCTGCGCCGATTCCGCTGCGCTTCACCCTTGACAGGGCCCCCTCCAGCGCTGGGTTTTTTGAGGGGGGGCGCCCGGGGGGTGGCCACGGAGGAGGCCGGGAATCGGCCGGCGTTTCGTGGCCGGGCTGCGGGTGTGTGGGTGGGGGCGCCGGGAAGTGGTCCGGGTTGTGCGCAATCGCGGGCGCCGGTGGGTGGGGGCGCCGGGAAGTGGTCCGGTGGTCGGTGGACCTGGGCGCCGGTGGGTGGGGGTGCCGGGAAGTGGTGCGGATGGTGGTGGACCTGAGTGCCGGTGGGTGGGGGGCTGGGGGAGGGGTGGCCGTAGCGCTGGGACGTGACCGGTGAGTGGGGGCGTATCCCTGGCGGGGTGCGGGAGAGGCGACTGTGTGGGGAAAGTTGCGATCAACGCTCGGTAATCCACCCAGTCCCGTCCGCCCAGTGACAGGAGGAGAGACGTGGGGCGACAGAGCCTGGTGTGGTGCACCACGTGAAGCGCCGCCCCGGGCAACCGGCCTGACGGGGGCCGAATCCCCGGACAGGGGCGAAGACGGGGAGGAGGCGGAGGTGGGAGCGGAGGTCCGAGCGGAAGCGGGACTCATGGGCGGAGACCGGCCCTCCGGCCCTGGCCCAAACTCGCACCCCTGCCCGCACCCCTGCCCGTGCCCCTGCCCGTGCCCCTGCCCCTGTCCGTGCCCGCGCTCCTTGCCCGCACCCCTTGCCCTCTTTATGCGGGCCGGGCCTCACATCCCTCCCGCCCTCGCCCGGTCGCCCCCTCAGAAGAATGTCTCGCTTACACGAGCCACCAAGACATCAATCCGCCCCCTAACCCCCTCACAGCGAAATGCGACGACTCCCCCTCCCACCGCCACACTTCCCCACCCATGCCCCACGCCCCGCGCGCTCCCACAGCCCGCACTACCCACACCCACCCACACCAACCACCAGCTTGAACCCCATCTCCCCACCCACGCACAGCCGCTGAGCTCAGCCCAGCAGCCCCATTCAGGTCGGCGCACCCCCACCCACACCAACAGGTCGAACCAACGACCACCCATCTCCGAAGCCCCCACCCACCGGCGGAAAGGGCCTGGCATCCACCCGCAGGGATTCCCGAAGCCCCCACCCACCGGCGGACGGGATCTGAAGTCCACCCGCAGGGATTCCCGGCGCCCCCACCCACACACCCACCACCCGGCAGCGAAACCCGCACCACTCCCCGCACCTCCCCCGGGACCCGTCTTTTCGGGCTGCCCCCTTGGCTACTCTCACTTGCGCTGGAGGGGGCCCTGTCAAGGGTGAAGCGCAGCGCAATCGGCGCAGCCGACGCGACCGCAGGGAGCGCCCTTGACAGGGCCCCCGGAAGCGCCACTATCCCGCCAAGGGGGCAGCCCGAAACCCCCACCCCCCGACCCCGCCCCACCCCCACACCGCCCACCCCAGCCCGCTCCACACCGCCCACCTCACACCGCCCGCTCCGTGGCTGTTGTGCCGTGCACACAGCGGCAGTTACCACCGCTCCAGCCCGTCACGCCTGGACAGGGAGGGCCTTGTCAGAGGTCGCGATGGTGCCTATGTGAGGGAGGGATCGAGACCGGGGCCGATGTCCGCTGGTCGTGCGCTCGCCCCGGCAGCTGGCCGGCGGCCGGGTGCCAGGTGCCGGGTGCCGGGGCGAGGCTTCTGCGGCCGGGCCTGGGCTCAAGCACCCGGTGTGGTACCGGTGTTGGGTGCGTCGCCGCGCGGGAAGGTGACCTCGACGCGGCGGTTCTTCTTGCGGCCCTCTTCGGTGGCGTTGTCGGCGATGGGGTAGTCCTCGCTGTAGCCGCGTACCTCGAAGGTGACGTTGGAGCCGAGGGTCTTGGTCAGCTCCAGCTGGACCATGTCCGCGCGCTTCTTGGAGAGCTTCTGGCCGTGCTCGTACGAGCCAAGGTTGTCGGTGAAGCCGAAGACGCGGATCTTGGTGGTCTTGTTGGCAACGGCCTCCTCCCCGATGGCCTTGATGCGGGACGAGGCGGCGGCGTTGAGCTTGTCGCTGTCCTTGGGGAAGAGAACTTCGGCCTGGAGGGCGAACTTGACGTCGGAGTTGGTGTCTTCACGGCGTTCTTCGCCGCCTGTGTCTTCGATGACGGACTTGATGTCGATCACTCGGGCGGGGGCCAAGGTGCCGCCGTCACTGAGCTTGAGGCCAGGAGAATTGGCGTCCACCTTGGGGGGCTCAGCGGCGGTGATGCTGCCTGGGGGAACGCTGGGTGTCGGACCGGGATCTGCGGCGGCGACGGTGGCACCCAAACCCACAATCAAAGACGCTGTAGCGCAGACTGCAGTGACGACTGGGGCTGGTCGACTTCGGGAGTAGATGAAGGACATGGTCACTCACCATCCGAAATCTCAATGGCAGCCGGGGGCATGTCACCAACCTGGAAATCGACCTTCTTCGTTCCTGCCGGAGGTGCTGGGAACTGGGCGAACCAGATTGTTTCCTGCTTCGCCGGAATCCCGTTCGCAAATTTGGTGCACAGGCAACGACCGTCTGTGTCTCGGAGAATTAGGTACTTCTTCTTACCTTTCTTGTCAATCAGTGAAGCACCCGCCAAGGACGACTGATTAGAAGCCAGTTCCTGCTCGCTCCCCTGCCAATTGGGAGCCGACCAGAGCACGGCTCCTCCATTCTTCACTTTCCCGTTCAGCGTGACAAAACCACCTTGGTCACGAATGGCCGAGTTAATTGTAAGGGTGATGTTGTCCCCACCCTTGACCTCTGCCAGAACGGTATCTCCCGCTGGTGGTTGCGCAGACTGTGACGCGGTACCCCTGTCGGCACCCTTTGCAGGGGGCTGCGGAGAAGAAGGCGGGGGCGTCTGGCCGTCCTTCTCCCCACCCCCACAGCCAGCCACCGCAATGGCCAAGCCAGTCGTGATCGCTACAGCGGTCAGTGCCCTTCGGGCCTTCATGGTGCGCCGCATGGTCATCAGGGATTCTTCCTTCTTTTTGAAATTCGCACGTCACTCGGCAAGATGGACGGAGAACAAGTCATTCGCTTTGGGGAGCGTATCGGGATCCAAGTCGGCGATCTTCGTGGGATCTATCTCCCAGATCCCACTCCCCTTGCAGTCGATGACGACGAGCTTCGCGAGATCCGCATCGGGGGCAATCACACACAGGGGCTTAATAACCGCTGTGGCATTGGCGTTTGCGTGGGTACTCTCCGTTCCGGGGAGGATTGAATTGCCGACTGTATACCGAGTCCGGATGTTCGCCTTGAAGGCCGGGTCTCCTTGCACCCAGGCAAATTGGATCCCGGCCAGGTCGGACCTGTTCGACGCGGCCAACTGGGCGGCTGCACCCTGCCCGTTACCCTCAAAGCCCTTCGCGTCCAGCCAATCCACCAGGGCTTCAGGGTTGGCGATGTCGTCGAAGAAGCCCTGAGTCAACTCGTCCCGTACGTCCTGTGCCGCCGCCAGTGCTGCCGCGTCCGCTGCCGACTGGCCACCATTCCGCGCCACCGCAGCCTGAGCGAAGGCGAAGTAGGCGAACGCAAGAAAGAGCAGACCCCCCACCACCACGACGTACATGGGAAGGGTCTGCCCCCGGTCACCGCCCCTGCGGGCAAGCCTCAGCCAGCGGTGATCCGACCGACCGCCGCCGTGAGCGCGCCAGCGATCAACGCGCCCAAGTTCGTCCCCTTCACCGCCACCACAATCAGCGCGATGATCACCACCAGGCCCGCATACTCCACGATGCTCGCGCCCTTGTCCGCCTTCTTGTGCATCCGCTCGACGACCGTGTCGCGCCACTGCCCGACCGCGATCATTGCCTTCGCTGCTGCCTTGAGCGAGATGTCCTGCGCCATGGTGAGGCCCTCCGAGTCCGGCGTACGTTCCTTGGTCAGTGCGGTCGCTCGATCTGCCGGAAAGATACTCCTGAAGCACCCGCCGCACAGAGGGTCCGTGGGCCCAACCCTGGGCCCAGATCGCTGACTTAGCCACGGCTGTTCCCCCCTCCCCCGATGCCCCGCCGACCATTCCTCGCCGTGCCGACCCACTTCGCGATCGCTTCGCTCCGCGTCGCACTGTGCAGCTTCGCGAAGATGCGGTTGATGTGGTTCTTGACCGTCTTCTCGCTGATGAAGCAGGTGGCGGCGATTTGCTGGTTGCTCATGCCTGCGGCGATGAGATCCATGACCTCCACCTCCCTCGCACTCAGCCCGTACGCCTGCCGCTCGTACTCCAACGGGTACTGTGGCACGCCTGGTTGCAGGTGCGAAGGACTTGCGCCCCGATGTGAGGAACTTGAGACATCTGGCTTTGAGTTGGGGTCTTCCCATGTATGTGCAGTCGCACTACGACCTGCGTACGGGACGCCCGTCGCGTACACCGAGCCCAAGCCCAGTCCCTCCGGCAGCTTCGTCGCTCCCGTATTGCCCCGCATGTGGGCCAGCAGGGCGTTCTGTGCCGAGGCCGTGAAGTGGGCCCGGCCCTCCTTGATGTCCCTTACCGCACAGAGCAGTTGGTCCGGTGTGAACTCCCCGTGCACCACGTATCCGCCCGCGCCGAGCCGCAGCGCCTCCTGCACGATCTCGCTCTCGCGGCTGTACGTCAGCATCATCACCGGCGCCACCTTCACCAGGTGGGGCAACGCGGACAGGCCGTCCACGCCCGGCATTCGTACGTCCAACAGGACCACGTCCGGGCGGAAGTGCTCCGCCGCGGCGAGTGCCTGGCGGCCGTCGTTGGCCTCGGCGACCACGTCTATGTCGGCACGCGAGCCCAGGAGCGCGGTCAGTCCGGCCCGTACGACCGGGTTGTCGTCGACGATCACCACCCGCAGGACGGGGAGCGGGCCGAAAGGGTCGGGGGAATCAGGGATCGGGAAGTGGGTCGGGAACGCCGCCTCCGGCGGAAGGGGAGGGACGGTAGTCCCGTGCGGGGTGTGTTCCGAGCGGGGTTCGACCGTGTGCGACGAGGTGTGCTGGGACACGTGCGTCGACGCGGACCGGGGGCCTGAGTGGTACGAGGTGCTTTCGTAGCGTGCTTCCGACATGGTGCGGCCTCCTCTCGGGAGTGGGGACGGGGAGGGAGCGAGCGGTTCAGTCCGGGTGTGCGAGTAGTACTGCGGCAGGTGCGGTGAGCGCCGACACCGGGAGTTCCAGGCGTACTTCCGTGCCGCCCTCGCTGCGGCCCCGCCCGATGCGGATGCGCGCGCCGATGCCGGCCGCCCGCTCCACCATGCCGACCAGGCCGAAGTGGCCCGCCCTGCGGAGGTCGTCCAGGCGGAGGCCGGGCGGCAGGCCGGTGCCGTCGTCGAGGATGCTGACCCGGAACATCCCGTCGAGCGTGCCCAGTTCGACGGTGACGTGCTGGGCGTGGGCATGGCGGTGACTGTTCTCCATGGCCTCGGTGGCGACGGTGACGAGCTGGCGGGCCACGGCGTGCGGTACGGAGGGGACGGGCGTCGGGCCCACCGGGGTGAGGTGCGCGGAGATGCCGGTCCGGTCGGTGAAGTCCTTGACGCGCGCGGTCAGTTCCTCCGCCACGTCCACTCCGCCGTCCTCGTAGTCCGCCTGGCGGCGCAGGTCCGAGAGGATCTCGCGGGACTCCGCCGCCGCCCGGCGGGCAGAGCGCGCCACCATCCCCGCCTGGTGCTTCACCGTCATCGGGTCCATGCGGTCGGCTGAGACGGCGAGGCTCTCGGCCGCCATCGCCACGCCCTGCAGGGTCTTGGCGACCGAGTCGTGCATCTCGCGGGCGAGGCGGGCCCGCTCCTCGCCGACCGCGTCCGTGACGGCGAGCCGGGCCTTGGCCTCCGACAGAGCCTGGGTGGCTTCGCCGAAGCGGAACATCAGATTGCGCAGGGTCACCCCGACGACTCCGGCCGCCACGCAGAACCCGCTTATCAGCAGGGTGCTGGCCGGTCCTGACATCCTGCTCGCCCAGGCCACGTACGCCGCCCCGAGCAGGAGTATCTGGACCACCGCGAAGATGCCCGCTCCCCGCCAGCCGTACAGCAGGCCTGCGAGCAGCGGCGTGCAGACCGTCGCGTACCCGAGTGCCGAGTCGGGCGAGGCCGTCAGCAGGAGTACGGAGCCGAAGGCGAGGTCGGCGGCCATCAGCGAGCGGTACTTGATGAGGAGCGGGGCGAAGGTCTCCCAGTCGCGCAGCATGGCGTACGAGCCGACGAAGCTGGCCACCACCGCCGCACCGACCAGGCCCACACCGAAGTTTCCTTCGGCCCGCTCCAGGGCGAAGGGCGCGCCCAGCGCGATCATCGCGAGCCGGAAGCCGAAGACCTGGCGGCAGAGGGCCTGGAGCGCGTTGGTCTGGATGCGGATGCTGGGGGCCGGGGCGTCCTCGGCCAGGGCCGACGCCGGGGCGGGTTCCTGCGCGTGGGCGCCGCCCAGGAACCCTCCGGCTCTGCTGCGGAGGCCGCTGGGAAGGCTCGGTAGGAACATCGTCGTCATCCGCTGAAGAGTGAGCCGAAGTCGGCGTCGGAGCCTAGGAACATGTTCGCGACGATGAGGATCAGGGTCGCCGGGACCATGAAGACGAGGGTGACGACGGTCGTCTTGGGGATGGCCTTGGCCGCTCGGCGCCGGGAGTTCTGGGCGTCGGTGCGGCGCATGTCGTTGGCGATCTGGATGAGGGTTTCGGCGATCGGCGAGCCCAGCTCCTCGCCCTGCTGGAGCGCGGTGACGAACTGGGAGACCTGCTCGGAGTCGTTGCGCCTGCGGAGCGCTTCGAAGGCCTGCCGCCGGCTGACCCCCATGTCCATCTGCCGGAGAGTGATGCGGAGTTCGTCCGCCCAGGGGCCCTCGTACTTCTCCGCGACCCGTTCGAGTGCCTGGCGGAAGCTGAGGCCCGCGCTGACGACGACGGCGAGAACGTCGAGGAAGTCCGGGATGGTCCGTTCGATGACGTCCTTGCGCTCACGGACCGCCTGCCAGATCAGCACGTCGGCGGCGAACCATCCGTAGGCCAGGGCGAAGACCGCGAAGAGCGTCATGCCGTTGATGAGGAGGAGGAACCCGGTGACGAGGCCGAAGATGCCGTACGAGGCGCGGCGGGCCGCATACCTGTCGACGGTGAGGCCGCCCGGGTTGCCCGCCATGTCGATCTTGCGGCGCTTCTTGTCGACCATGACCGGACCCATCGCCCTGAGCACCGCCGGGGCGAAGCGGATGCCGAAGCGGTCGATCAAGGAGTCCTTGCCGGAGACCCGGGACGCGCCGACTTCGAGGGCGACGGCCAGGTCGCCGGGCACCTTCGCCTCCGCCCGGTACATCTTGATGCCGTAGATGATGCCGGTGACGCTCAGCGCCAGGGCCAGTGCGAGCAGCAGTCCGATCATGTCCGTCCGCCCTCCCCTCAGACTTCGATCTTGCCGAGACGTCGCATGACGATGAATCCGAGTGCGTAGAGGGCGATGGCGACGATGACGACGGCCTGGCCGATGGGGTTGCCGGTCATCTTGGCGAGCGAACCGGGCGTCATCGAGTTCAGCATGATCATTGCCCCGAGCCCCAGCAACGGAATCGTGTACGCGGTGGCATTGACCTCCGACAGCATCGTGCGGACCTCCCGCCTGGTCTCCTTGCGCTCCTCCAACGTCTCGGTGAGGTTCCGCAGGGAGCCGACGACGGTGCCGCCCGCCCGGTTGGAGAGCACCAGCGTCGTGACCAGGACGACGAGTTCGCGGGACGGCAGACGTTCGGCGAGTTCACCGAGGGCGTCGTCGATCGAGCGGCCCACCGCCAACTGGCTCGCCACCGTTGCCAGTTCCTCTCCCGCCGGGGCCTCCAGCTCCTCGGCGGCCATGCCGAGCGCCGTGCGCAGGGCCAGGCCCGCAGCCGTCGCGTTCGCGAGGATGCGGGAGAGGTCGGGGAGCTGGTTGATGAACGCCTCGATGCGCTTCTGGCGCTGCCAGTTGAGGAAGGTGTTGGCCGCCCAGATCGCCACCAGGCCCGCGACCGGGCCGAAGAACGGGGCGAGCACCGAGCTGGCGATCAGCCAGAGCGCGGCCGCGCCGCCCAGGACGTACACGAAGAACTCGCCCGGTGTCAGGTCGAGTCCGGTCGCCGACAGTCGCAGCTGGAGGCGTTTGCCGAGGGCCGTCCTGCGGAGCCTGCGGTCGATGGCTGCGAAGTTGCGGCGCCGTCCCGAGGAGTGCCCGGTGGTGAGGGCGAGGCGGTCCTCCAGGGCCGCGCGCTGGGCGCGACCCGAGGAGTAGGTGTGGATGCCGAGGACGGCCAGGACGCAGCAGAGCAGCGTCGCGCCCGTCGCCAGCATTGCGGGGTTGTCCATAGCCGTACCTACTGGGCCTCTCGGAGAAGGAGGGGGTTGTGGTCGTCGACCACGCCGAAGGCGGGCGGGATGGGTTCGCCGGCGAGGTAGAGCCGTTCCGCGGTGCGGCGCGGCAGCGGCAGGTGCTCGAAGTAGCCGTGGACGAGACGGTCGGCACTCATCGGCTGGGCCAGGAAGCGGGAGACGGTCGCGATCTGGAACTGTTCGCGGCCGTGCGAGACGAGGAGGGCGATCTCGCTGATCTTGCGGGAGCCGTCGGGCAGGCGGTCCAGCTGGACGAGTACGTCGACGGCGCTGTTGATCTGGTCCTTGAGCGCCTCGAAGGGGATCTCGACCTCGGACATGGAGCCGAGGGTCTGGAGGCGCATCAGCGCGTCCTCGGCACTGTTGGAGTGGACGGTGGCGAGCGAGCCGTCGTGGCCGGTGGACATGGCCTGGAGCATGTCGAGGGTCTCGCCGCCGCGGACCTCACCGACGATGATGCGGTCGGGGCGCATGCGGAGGGAGTTGCGGACCAGGTCGCGGATGGTGATCTGGCCCTTGCCCTCGACGTTGGGCGGCCTGGTTTCGAGGCGGATGACGTGGGCCTGCTGGAGCTGGAGCTCGGCGGCGTCCTCGATGGTGATGATGCGCTCGCGCTCCGGGATGAGGCCGGAGAGGGAGTTGAGGAGGGTGGTCTTTCCGGAGCCCGTACCGCCGGAGACGATCACGTTGAAGCGGGCCCGGACGAAGGCGGACAGCAGCATCAGTATCTGGTGGTCCAGGGTGCCGAGCGCGATCAGCTCGTCCAGGCGGTACGCCTTCGGGAAGCGCCGGATGGTGAGCGTGGGGCCGGTGAGGGAGAGCGGCGGGAGGATGACGTTGACGCGCTCGCCGGACGGGAGGCGGGCGTCGACCATCGGGTTGGACTCGTCGACGCGGCGGTTGACGGTGGAGACGATGCGCTCGATGGTCTGCATGAGCTGCTCGGTGGAGGCGAACCGCATGGGGAGCTGTTCGACTCGCCCGGCGCGCTCGACGAAGATCGAGTCGGGGCCGTTCACCATGATCTCGGTGATGGAGGCGTCTTCGAGGAGCGGTTCGAGGACGCCGAGTCCGAGGGCTTCGTCGACGACGCGGCGGATCAGCTGGGAGCGCTCGGCGGTGGAGAGGACCGGGCCCTCGCGGCTGATGATGTGGCCGAGTACGCGCTCCAGGCGGGCCCGCCGTTCGGCCGCCGCGAGGGACGACATCTCGGCGAGGTCGATCTCTTCGAGCAGTTTCGCCCGGTAGGTGGCGACCAGGTGGCCGTCCTCCCGCCCCCCGCCGTGGTCCTCGGGGGCGGCGATACGTTGCCGCAGGCTCATGTGGGTCCGTTTCTTGTACGTGTGCGGGGTGGAGGGTGCGGGGTGCGCGGGCTCCTCTAAAGGGGCTCGTCGCGCGGCATGGTGACGGTGCGGGTCACCGGGCCGAAGAGGTTGATCCCGGGGAACACGGACGGGACCTGGATGGTGGCCGTACCGACCACGGAATCTCCGTCCGGGGCGGAGATGGTGGCGCCGCCCCGCATCCAGCCACTGATCGAGGCCAGACCTGCGGCCTGACCGGTACCCGGCTCCAGAGATGCCGCCCGCGCCGCCGCTCTCGCCGCCGTACCGGCCTGCGAGCCCGCGTACCCGATGAGACCGAGCTGGATGACGGCGACGGCGACGATCAGCAGGATCGGCAGGAAGCCGGTGAATTCGAGGATCGCGGAGCCACGGTCGCGGCGGTCCTTGGCGCGCAGGGCGTCCCACAGCCGTGGCCGAGTCGTCGTGTGCGCTACCGGCGTGCTCATTCCGGGGCCTCCTCGCTGGCCGCTCCGCCGTTGCCGGTGACGATCCACGGGAGGTTGACCGCGCCGGGGAAGAGCATCGGGGTCTTCAGCTTCACGGTCGACGTCACGACCCCGCCCGCAGCGGCGGGAAGGCACCCCACGTCCGCGCCCGCCCGCCAGCTCGCCGCCACGTTCTTCAACGCCGCCTCCCGGCACGCCCCCGCTCCGTCGCCGCCCGACGCGTACGCGGCCGCCGCCGCCCGTGCTCCCTCGTCCGCCGCGTTCCCCGCCTGCGTGAAGGTGTAGCCCCACAGCACGCACTGCCAGAGCAGCACCAGTACGAAGAGGATCAGCGGCGCCATCCCGGCGAACTCGACGGTGAGCGCGCCCCTGTCGCCCTTCGTACGGTCCCTGCGCCCCCGCAGCCCGACCGCCCCCCTGTCGCTGCGCAGCCGGCCGCCGCGGCCGCCCTGTGCCGTCTCCGCCGTCTTCACCAGACCCAGCTCCCCCGCCAGCGCCCACAGCGCCTGCTTGACGGTGCTGCGGCTGTCCAGGTCCTGGAGGCGGCCCGCGTCGGCCGCCGACTGGAGTTCCTTGTAGTGGGAGGGGACGGCGCTGCGCGCGACCTTGGTGCCGGTGATCCGCTCGACCAGGGAGGGCTGGATCTCGCTGTTGCGGGTGTGCCGGTTGACGACGGTCGTCGTCTCCTCGGCCTTGCGGATCTGGAGCCGCTCCCAGAGCCGGACCATGCGCTTCGCGGCCCGTACCGCGACGACGTCGGGGGTGACCACGAGGAGCGCCTGGTCGGCCATTTCGACGGCTGCGGCGTTGGCGCTGTTCATCTGGGTTCCGCAGTCGACGACCACGACCTCGTACCGGTTGCGCAGGGCGCTGACGACCTGGCGGGCCACCCGGTCGGTGACCTCCTCGCCGCGTTCGCCCTCGGCGGGGGCGAGGAGCAGGCCGATGCCGGTGGCGTGGGTGTAGAGGGCGTCCTGGAGGACGCGGGGCGAGATGTCGGAGATCCCGGCGAGGTCGACGATGGAGCGCCGGAACTGCACGTCGAGGTACGAGGCGACGTCCCCGGACTGGAGGTCGAGGTCGACCAGGGCGACCGACCTGCCGGACGCCCGCGCTGCCAGGGCGAGTTGGACGGACGTCAGGGTCGCTCCCATGCCGCCCTTCGCGCCGGTCACGGTGACGACGGTGCCGCCGGGCCCCGCGAAGACGTCAGGGCCTGCACCCAGGTGGCGTCGTACGCCCACGGACCAGGAGGCCGCGTTGTGCACCCGGCCCGCCAGCTCCTCGTATCCGAGCGGAAGTCCGATCATGCCGCGCGCACCCGAGTCCATCGCCGCGGTGAACACCTGCGGGCTGGTGTCGGCGGAGATCAGGACGACGCCGACGGCGGGGAAGCGGAGCGCCACCTCGCGGATCAGCTCCAGGGCCGGCACGGGGCCGATCCGCTCGTGGACCAGCACCACCTCGGGCAGCTCGTCCAGCGACTCGCCCGCCAGCCGGGCGAGCGTGTCGAGCAGCGAGGTCGAGTCGGGGGCGGGCGAGGCCGGTTCGGCGTCCGGGAGTTGGCTGAGCAGGGTGATGATGGCGCGGGCGGCGTCCGGGTCGCCCACCGCCGGGAGGATACGCGTCGTCATGCGGCCGTCCTCACTACTTGTCCCCGAGTGACTGCGTGGCTCCGGATCACTACTTGTCCCCGTTGAGCGTGTACGTACGGTCCCGCGGAGTGACGTTCGGGTCGCTGCCGTCGGCCACCCGGGCCAGCCGGACGTGCTTGGCGAACGACTCGGCGTAGGCGACGCGCTGGGCGTCGAGGGTGCTGAGGGCGAAGGTGATCGGAACCGCGTCCGTGTTGGCGCGGTTGCGGTCCTCCCTGGAGGGTTCGAGAACGGTGATCTTGCCGACGTCGAGCACCCGTGCCCCGGCCACGATGACCCGGGACTGGTCCGCCTCGGTCTTCTCCTTGCCCTCGAACGTCGCGTAGATGTTCACCCGAGCCCCCGGATTGATCTTCCCCGCCACCCCCGTGGCCGCATCGATCATGATGGCGATCTCCTGCTCCCCCGCGGCCAGTTCCGGCTTCTTGACGAGCATGTCCGTCTGGAGGAGCGAGCCGCCCTTGAGCTGGGTGACGGCGATCTTGCCGCGGATTTCGGAGATGTCCGTGATCGCGTTCTCCGAGAGCCAGCGCTTCGGCATCTCGATCTTCTCGAACTGTGCGTCGCTGAGCGCCTTGTACGGGGCCACGTCCCCCTTGAGCCGGTACGCCGTCACTTCGGGACCGACCTTCGAGTTCACGTCGCGGATCACCGAGAGCACGCCGACGAACGCGCCGATGGCGCACAGGACCGACAGGAGCAGCAGGATGATGCCGCGGCGCTGACGTGAATTCATGGTGCCGGTTACCTCGATCAGGAACGTGGGACCCGGGGGGAGCGGGCCTTCGACGGACGGTGAGCGTGGTGGTGCGCGGGCAGGGGGCGGAGGGGGCGGGCACAGGTGGTGCGTGGCGGGCATTGCGTGCGTTGTGTGGTGTGCGGTGCGTACATGTACGTGCGTTGCGTACATGTACGTGCGTTACGTCGAGCCACGGTTCAGGACACCCGCCGCGTGCAGTTGGTTCTCGGCCGGCGCCACCGGGGCCGAGCAGAAGCCGCAGCGGTCTCCTATCAGCTGGATTCCGCACCAGTGACACTGCTCGCGCCGTACCGAGGAAACCAGCTGGTAGAGGACCGAGATGTCGGGCAGGAAGGCCGCGAACTCGACCAGCTTGGAGGTCCCCCACCAGGTGGAGGACCCGGCCGGGAGTTCGACCTCCTGGATGCCCTGGACCTGCCAGCCGGGGGCCAGGGTCTCCGTGACCCAGGTGGCGGACAACTGGCCGTGGGCGATCGCCAGTTGGGTGGAGAATTCCGGGCCGGAGAGGGTTTCCTCGCCGCCGACCTTGATCAGCTGCGGTTCCGGGTTGGCCGTGACGGCGAACTGGGTGCCCGGCATCCACGACTTCGCGTGCGACTTCAGGCTGACCGGGATGCGGTCGAGCTTGGTGACGGAGTTGAGGAGCGCGCCCGCGTAGACGTAGTGGGAGAGCAGGCGGGCGGCGGAGGCGACGACGCCCGCGCTGAAGTCGCAGACGGAGAGCTGGCGCAGCTGGCGGGTGAGGACCGCGATGCCCAGCGGTGGCAGGTCGAGCTTGAGGAGGGCGATCCGGTCGGTTTCGAGGACCGAGCGGACCGTGTGCAGCCGGCGCTCGTGGGCGGCGGAGATCGACGCGGGGTAGAGGGCGACGACGTGTCCGTGCCGTTCGAGCGTGACGGTCATTTCGGCGAGCGCGTCGTCCAGGGACTGGGTGTCGGGGCCCTGGAGGAGGATCGCGGCCGGGGTCTGGTGGTCGGTCGGCGGCAGCACCAGGTCGGCACTGGTCACGGCTATCGCTGTCGGCACGTCGATGTCCCCGCTCCTCGTCGCCCGCCCGTTCCCCGCTCACACGTGGTGCATCAGCACTTTAGCCACGTCATTCGTGGTAGAGAACAGCTTCCAGAGATCCCGTACGCCTCTCAACTCACCTGAATTACGGAGAAGTTGATCATTGCGAAGTGAAGGTTTGGCTCCGCTTTTCCGGCTCGGGTCGCGGCGACCGCATGTCACCGTGGTGCTACCGCTTGTGATCATGCGTTCCACTTGGGGTCGACGGGAGTGGGTTTCACGCCATTCTTCGGCGCCGGGGCCGGAAGCGGCCGACAATGGGCTTCCGTGATCCACTGGACGTTGCCCACCTGGATCCGCCCCAGATCCACTGAATCCATTTGACATCTGGATTGGTCTGAACCACTTTGATCGGTTCACCCCTTTTCAGACGCCTCTTCCGACTGGAGACAGCACGTGCTCAGCACATCCCGTACCCGCCGCCGGTTCGCGATCGGCACGGCGGCGGCCGTTCTGGTCACCGGGGCCCTCGGGGCGTGCTCGTCCCCGGACGACAACGACGGGGCAGGTCCGGCGGAGAAGAGCCCTGCCCGGAAGGCGGCGGGTGCGCCCCAGGTCCCCGCGCACGCCCTCACCGGCTACTGGCAGAACTTCACCAACGGCGCCAAGGTCGAGAAGCTGCGGGACGTCCCCGACGCGTACGACATCATCGCCGTCTCCTTCGCCGACCTGGCGGGCGAGAAGGGCGAGGTCGGCTTCACCCTCGCCTCGAAGGCACTCGGCGGGTACACCGTCGCCGAGTTCAAGGCGGACGTCGCCGCCAAGCGCAAGGCCGGCAAGTCGGTGATCATCTCGGTCGGCGGTGAGAACGGCAAGGTCGAGGTCGACGACGGGGCCTCCGCGAAGCGGTTCGCGGACTCCGTGCACAAGGTGATGACCGAGTACGGCTTCGACGGCGTCGACATCGACCTGGAGAACGGGCTCAGCGCCGAGTACATGACGCGAGCCCTCAAGTCACTGCATCAGAAGGTCGGTTCGAAGCTCGTCGTCACCATGGCGCCGCAGACCGTGGACATGCAGTCGAAGGACAGCGACTACTTCAAGACCGCGCTCAACATCAAGGACTTCCTGACCGTCGTCAACACCCAGTTCTACAACTCCGGCTCAATGAAGGGCTGCGACGGCGAGACGTACCAGCAGGGCAGCGTCGACTTCCTCACCGCACTCGCCTGCATCCAGCTGCAGAGCGGCCTCGACCCGTCCCAGGTGGGCCTCGGCCTCCCCTCCAACAAGCGGAACAAGGACGCCGGTTACGTCGAACCCGCCGTCGTGAACAACGCCCTGGACTGCCTGACCAAGGGCACCGGCTGCGGAAAGTTCAAGCCCGCCAAGACGTACCCGGGGCTGCGCGGCGCGATGGCCTGGTCCACCAACTGGGACGCCACCGACGGGCACGAGTGGTCGAAGTCGGTCGGGGCGCACGTGCGGGCGATGCCGTAGGACGGGCTCCTGAAGGGCTTCGACGGTACGGGGGCGGGGGTCCGCGCGTGACCCCCGCCCCCCGTACCGTACGAGACGCACTAGAACAGGTCGATGACCTGCTTCACGCACAGCACCACGAAGAGCAGTCCGCCCAGCGCGAGCATGACGTTGCTCAGCAGGCCGTTGCGCCATTCGCCGGGCGTACGGGACGAGTTGAGCAGCCACACCAGGGTCAGTGCCAGGAACGGCATGAAGAACGCGCCGAGCACGCCGTAGACCACGACCAGGCCGAACGGCTGGTCCAGCCAGAGCAGTGCCATCGGCGGGAACGTCAGCCACAGCAGGTACGCCCGGAACGGCACCGACTTCTCGCGCTTGCCCGCCGCGACCTCCTCGACCATGCCGGTCACCGGCTGCCCCGTTTTGCGCTCCCGCACGAAGCGCTCCACGAAGTCGGCGAACATCAGGCTCACCCCGTGCCACACGCCCACCAGCGCGCCGAACGACGTGGCGAAGAAGCCGATCAGGAAGAGCTTCGCGGTGACGGCGCCGAACTTGTCCTCCAGTACGCCGCCCAGGTCGACCAGGCCCTTGTCGCCCTTGCCCAGCGCGACGCCCGACGAGTGCAGCAGCTCGGCGCCGATGATCAGCATCGCGACGACGAAGACGCCGGTGGTGATGTACGCGACGCGGTTGTCGAGCCGCATCACCTTCATCCAGCTCGCGTTGGTCCAGCCCTTGGAGTTCACCCAGTAGCCGTACGCGGCCATGGTGATGGTGCCGCCGACGCCGCCGACCAGGCCGAGCGTGTAGAAGAGGGAGCCGTCCGGGAGGGTGGGGACCAGGCCCTTGAGCGCATTGCCGAGGTCGGGGGCGACGCGGATCGCCACGTACACGACGACCAGGAACTTCATGCCGATGACGACCGTCATGAACTTCTCGAAGACCGCGTACCGGTTGAACCACACGAAGGCGAGACCGAGCAGGCCGCACAGGATCGCCCAGAACTTGATGCTCGGGCCGTCCGGGAAGAGCGCCGCGATCGGCAGCGCGGACGAGGACATCGCCGTCGCCCCGTACACGAAGCCCCACACGACCACGTACACCGCGAAGTAGTACGTCGTCCACCGGCCGAGGCTGCGCCAGCCCTCGAAGAGGGTCTTGCCGGTGGCCAGGTGCCAGCGGCCGGTCGCCTCGGCGAGCGAGATCTTCACGAGGCAGCCGATGATCGCCGCCCAGAGGAGCGTGTACCCGAACTTGCTGCCCGCGATGAGGGTCGCGACGAGGTCACCGGCGCCCACGCCGGTGGCGGCGACGACGATGCCGGGGCCGATGTACTTCCAACTCGCCTTGCGCATACCGGAGTCGGCGAGTTCGGGTGTCGCTCCGGCGCTCCCGCCGTTGCGCTGCACGCTGTCTGACATGGTGTTTCCTGCCTCCCGTTGTCCCCCGTGGTGATCCGGATCACCGTGACGGGCGGGCGGGCTCAGCACAAGAGCGCGCGGCGGATCGTCTCCGTATCGCAGCCGTTCGAGCCCGCTACGGGGTGCTGTTCGGGTATCCGCGGGCAGCGAGGTAGTGCCCGGTGACGTACGCGAGCTCGCCGAGCCACTGCTGGAGCACGGACGCCTTTCGGGCATTCACGACGCACTCGAAGAAGCGGCCGTCGGGCAGGACGGCCGCGACCATCAGCCGATGACCGACCGGGCTCGGCCGGAACTGCACCGTGCTCAGCTGGTGCCACGGGAACTCGGCACCCTGCCCGTCCGCGTCGAAGGCCACCCCGGCCGAGTCGACGACCACCCCGAAACGCTTGTCGGCGGCGAGGAACTCGGGGCCGGGGGCATGGGCGTGGAGGGGCGGCGGGCCGCCCGGGGTGAAGGGCTGGGGCGGCGGGCCGCCCGGAGCGAAGGCCTGGGGCGGCGGGCCTCCCGGAGCGAAAGCCGTGGGCGGTGGGCCGCCCGGGGCGAAGGCCTGGGGCGGCGGGCCGAAGGCGCCGGGTGCGGTCGGGGGTATGGGGCCTTGCTGCCCCTGTCCGTACTGACCCATTGCCTTCAGCCCCTCTGTTCCTGATCTGTTCCCGCTGCCGCTTCGTCGGCGTCCCAGTATGGCCGGGGGCTGCCCGCCCTAGATCACCAGGCTCAGCAGTGCCGCCACCGCGAAGCCCGCCACGGAGAGGACCGTTTCGAGGACCGTCCAGGACTTCAGGGTGTCGCGCTCCGAGATGCCGAAGTACTTCGCGACCATCCAGAAGCCGCCGTCGTTCACGTGCGAGGCGAAGATCGAGCCGGCCGAGATCGCCATGATGATCAGGGCGAGGTGGGGCTGCGAGAGGTCCTGGCCCTGGACCATCGGGACCACGATGCCCGCCGTCGTGACGATCGCGACCGTCGCCGAGCCCTGGGCCACGCGCAGCACGACGGAGATCAGCCAGGCGAGCACGATGATCGGCAGGCCGATGTTGTCGAAGGTCTTGGCGAGGGCGTCCGCGATGCCGCTGCCCTTGAGGACCGCGCCGAAGATGCCGCCCGCGCCGACGACGAGAAGGATGTTGCCGACGGGCTTGAGGGACGCGGTGGAGACCGCCTCCAGGGACTTGCGGGACCAGCCCCGGCGGATGCCGAGCAGGTAGTAGGAGAGGAGGAGGGCGATGGTGAGGGCGACGAAGGGGTTGCCGAAGAACTCGATGACCGAGCGGAGGGTGGACTCCGCGAGGGCGATCGAGGAGAAGGTCGCGCCGAGGATCAGCACGAGCGGGGTGCCGATGATGGTGAGGACGGTGGCGAGGGAGACCGGGTCCTCGCGCGGCTGCACGCCGGCCGCCTGCTGTTCGGCGGCGACGGCCGCCTTGGCCTCCTCGGCCGCCTCGACCATGTCCTGCGGTACGGGTACGAAGATGCGCTTGCCGATCCAGGCGGCGTAGCCCCAGGCGGCGAGAACGGCGGGGATGCCGACGACGATGCCCATGATGATCACCCAGCCGAGGGAGACCTTGAAGAGTCCCGCGGCGGCGACCGGGCCCGGGTGCGGGGGCAGGAACGCGTGGGTCATGGACAGGCCCGCGAGGAGCGGCATCGCGTACAGCATGACCGACTTGCCGCTGCGCTTGGCCGCCGCGTAGACGATCGGGGCGAGGACGAAGATGCCGACGTCGAAGAAGACCGGGATGCCGAAGATCAGGCCGGTGAGGCCCATCGCGAGCGGGGCGCGCTTCTCGCCGAAGAGGCCCAGCAGGCGGGAGGCCAACACCTGGGCTCCGCCGCTGACTTCGAGTATCGCGCCGAGCATCGTGCCCAGTCCGATGATGATCGCGACGTGGCCGAGGATGCCGCCCATGCCGGACTCGATGACCGAGGGGAGGGCCGACTTCTGGACGGTGCCGAAGAGTTCGGTGACCGAGAGCCCGGCGGCGAGGCCGACGGCTATGGAGACCGCGAGCAGCGCCACGAAGGGCTGGAGCCTGACCTTGATGATCAGGAGGAGGAGCAGGGCGATACCGAGGGCGGCGACGGTGAGGAGGCCGGGCGTTCCGCCGATGAGGGCGAGGAGACCGCCCGTGTGCGGTGTCGTTGTCACGGGGGGTGCGGAGGCGGCGAGCAGCATGGGAGAACTCCGTTGTTTCCGGGCTCACTTGGGCGCGCAAGGACTTCTTGCTGGGGATGTGGCGCAGGGGGGATCACGGCACGGCGGCTCCTCCGTACGGGGGGGGGATGGGGAGCGCGCCGCGCCGTGAGCTCAGAGGGGGCTTCGGCCCCGAGGGGGCGGAGCTTCAGCCAGGGAGGGTTCGGCCGGGGAGGGCTCGGCCGGGGACTCAGCCGCGAGCTCAGCCCAGGAGGCCCCCGGCCTAGGAGGTTCGGCCCGGGAAGCCCCCGGCCTTGGAGGGTTCGGCCCGGGAGGCTTCAGTCCGGGAGGCTTCAGTCCGGGAGGCTTGGCGGAGGGGCTTCGGCCGGGGGCGTCGGGCGAGAGGGTTGGCGGAGGGGTTGGGTCAGGGTTTTAGCCGAGGACCGCGAGGGCGTCGATCTCGATGAGGAGGCCGGCCGGCAGGCCGACGTACACGGTGGTGCGGGCCGACGGGGCTTCCTTGAGGTCGGCGAAGTACTCGTTGTAGATCGCGTTCATCTCGGCGAAGTGGTCCACGTCCGTGAGGTAGACGCGCATCATCATGACGTCTTCCCAGCTCGCGCCGCCCTCTTCGAGGATCGCCTTGACGTTGGCGAAGGTCTGGAGGGTCTGCTCGCGCAGGGTCGGGCCTGCCGGGGTCGGGGCCTGCCCCTCGACCGCCGGGAGGAAGCCGACCTGACCGGCGACCTGGAGCAGGTTGCCCTTGCGCACGCCGTGCGAGAACTTCGCGGGCGGGGCGGTGTGCGTGGACGGGGTGATCGCGGTCTTCTGGAGCTTGTCGGTCATGAACTTGCCTTTGTGTGTGAGGTGTTCGGGGGAATGGGGGTGCCGGGGAGTTCTCCGGTGCCGGAGTACTCGCGGCTGATCGCCTCCGCCGTGCGGCGCACCAGCGGGAGGAGTGTGAGGAGTTCCTCCCGGGTGACGACGACGTTCGGTGCGGACACCGACATCGCGGCGACGACCTTGCCGTCGGCGCCCCTGATCGGCGCGCCGACGCAGTTGATGGACTCCTCGTGGCCGCCGAGGTCGGTGGCCCAGCCCTGCTCCCGTACGAGCGTCAACTCCTTGAGGAATGCCGCGGAGTTGGGCGTGGAGCGGGAGGTGTACTGGGGGTATTCGAGCTTCTCGGCGATCGCCCGCCGCTCGCCTTCCGGCAGGTCGGCGAGGAGGAGCTTCGCGACCGCCGCGACGGTGATCGCGACGGGCTTGCCGATGCGCGAGTACATCCGTACCGGGTAGCGGCTCTCCACCTTGTCGATGTAGAGGACCTCGCCCTCCTCGCGGACCGCGAGGTGGACGGTGTGTCCGCACTCGGCGTTGAGTTCCTTGAGGTAGGGGTGCGCGACGTCGCGCACGTCGAGGTTCTCGACGGCCTCCTGGGCGAGGGCGAAGAGGCGGGCGCCGAGGCGGTAGCGCTGGTCCTGCTGGCGGTGTACGAGGCCGTGCTCGTGGAGCGTGCGCAGCAGGCGCAGCGCCGTCGACTTGTGCACGCCGAGGCGTTCCGCGACCTGCCCGAGGTCGGCGGGCCCCTGAGCGAGCAGGGGAAGAATACTCAAAGCCCGGTCCACGGTCTGACTCATGCTGTACGTGCCTCCTGGTGCGGCCCGGTCTCGGTCCATCCGGGGCCCAGACGCAGTCTCCCCCAGGCGTCCGCGTCGAGTGCGGCCAGCGCGTCGGCGTGCTCCCTGGCGGGCACCGCGGCCACGTCGCCGGGCACGGTGAGCGCGGCGGCCGCGGCGAGGTGCCCGTGCCGCAGCCGCAGCGGTACGTCGAGTCCGCGCAGTGTCGCGGAGAGGAACCCGGCGGCGAAGGCGTCGCCCGCCCCGACCGGGGCGACGACGTCGACGCGGGGGGCCGGGACGTGGTGGACCTCGCCGCCCCCCTCGCCGTCGGTGGGACCTCCCGCGAAGACGGTGGCTCCCGCCGCACCCTGCTTGACGACCAGGACCGCCGGTTCCGGCAGGGCCTCGCGCACCGCGTGCACTCCGCCCCGTACGCCCCAGGCCGCCTCCGCCTCGTCCTCGCCGACGAAGACGAGATCGGCGCCGCGGGCCAGGTCCAGCAGCACCCGGGCGCCCTCCTCCGGCGAACTCCACAGCCCGGGGCGGTGGTTGACGTCGAAGGAGAGCAGCGGGCGGCCGTCGGCGGGGGTGCAGAGGGTACGCATCAGGGCCAGACAGTCCGCGGACAGCGCGGCGGTGATGCCGGACAGGTGCAGCACCCGCGCACCGAACAGTGCCTCGCGCTCCACCGTGTCCTGCGACATCGCGGAGGCCGCGGAGCCCGCCCGGTAGTAGGCGACCTCGTGGGTGGCGTCGTCGCGGTCGTCGGCGGTGCGGAAGTAGATGCCGGTACGGCGGTGCGGGTCGCGGGCGACGTCCGACACGTCGACGCCGTACGCGCCGATCGCGTCCAGCAGATGTGTGCCGAAGCCGTCCTCGCCGACCCGGCTGACCCACTTCGCCCGGTGCCCGCCCAGGGCCAGCGCACAGGCCACGTTGGACTCGGCGCCGCCGATGGTGCGGCCGAAGGACGGCACGTCGGCGAGACGTCCGGGGCGGGAGGGGAGGAAGGTGACCATGGACTCACCGAGGCAGACGACGTCGACGTCGACGGGGGCGTCGACGGCGGCAGCGGAAGCATCGACGGCGCAAACGTCGACACCGGCGTTGACCTCGCCGTGGGCGGTCTGGGTACCTGTACCTGGCTGTTGTGCGGACACGGCTCGGATGTTAGACATCGGGGAGCGATATACGCAATGGGCGTTGCAATATTTGCAACGCCCTGGAGGGAGGAGCCCCATGGGAGCCGAGCAGGCAACGCCGGAGGTGCAGGAGCTCGCACACGAGCCCGTCACCCACCGCTTCAAGGCCCTCCCCCCGGACGCCGAGGCCGCAGGACTGACCGTCGGCGAGCTGGCCGCCCAGCGCCGCAACGTCTTCGACGGCGGGTTCACCACCCCGCTCCTCGCGCTCTCCGCCGAGTCCCTGGAGCACAACCTCGCCCTGCTGGAGACGTACGCCGAGCGCCACGGCCTCGCGTTCGCCCCGCACGGCAAGACCTCCATGTCCCCGCAGCTCTTCGCCCGCCAGCTGGAGCACGGCGCGTGGGGCATCACCGCCGCCGTCCCGCACCAGGCGCGCGTGTACCGCGCGTACGGCATCCCGCGGATCTTCCTCGCCAACGAGCTCGTCGACGCCGCCGCCCTGCGCTGGGTCTCCGCCGAGCTCGACGCCGACCCCGGCTTCACCTTCGTCTGTTACGTCGACTCCGTGCGCGGCGTCGAGCTGATGGACGAGGCCCTGCGCACCGCCGGCGGCTCCCGCCCGGTGGACGTGGTGGTGGAGCTGGGCGCGGGCGAGGGTGCGCGCACCGGGGCCCGCACCCCGGCCGACTGCGCGCGGGTCGCCGACGCGGTGGCCGCGACGGGCACGCTGCGGTTGGTGGGCGTCGCCGGGTACGAGGGCGAGGTGCCGAAGGCAGACGGCGGGCGCGTCCGGTCCTGGCTGCGCGAACTCGTCACCCTCGCCGTCGAGTTCGACCGCGCCGGGCGCTTCGCCGAGGGCCCGGAGGAGATCGTCGTCAGCGCGGGCGGCAGCGCCTGGTTCGACGCGGTCGCCGACGTCTTCGCCGAGATCCCCGAACTCTCCCGCCCCGTATTGAAGTTGCTCCGCTCCGGTGCGTACGTCTCGCACGACGACGGCCACTACAAGGAGCTGACCCCCTTC
Source organism: Streptomyces sp. NPDC021093 (assembly GCF_044333135.1). NCBI lineage: Bacteria > Bacillati > Actinomycetota > Actinomycetes > Kitasatosporales > Streptomycetaceae > Streptomyces > Streptomyces sp. NPDC021093. The sequence goes on from NZ_JBIRQJ010000007.1 coordinate 78,546, forward strand.
AACCGGGTGCCCGAGGAAGGGGAGTTGCAGCCCGCCTTCCGGCTCTGGGCGCAGGTGGTGTCCCGGCCGACGCCGGCGCAGGCGTTCGTCAACGCGGGCAAGCGCGACGCCGCGTACGACCTCCATCTCCCCGAGGCGCAGGTCGTCCGCTCCGCGCGCGACGGCCAGGTCCGCCCGGCGACCGGCATCACGCTCACCGGCCTCTCCGACCAGCACGGCTGGCTGAGCACCGAGGCGGGCGCCGAACTGGAGGTCGGCGACTGGGTGGGCCTCGGCATGTCCCACCCGTGCACGATCTTCGACAAGTGGCAGCTCATCCCGGTCGTCGACGCCGAAGGCCGCGTGGTCGACTTCGTCCGTACGTTCTTCTGAGAGGGCCGCCGTCATGGATCTCGTCATACGCGGCGCGCAGGTGATCGACGGCTCGGGCGGTGCGTCGTACCGCGCCGACGTCGGCATCACCGAAGGCCGTATCACCACCATTTCCCGGGACGGACGTCTCACCGGCACGCGCGTCCTCGACGCCGACGGGCTCGCCCTCTCCCCCGGCTTCATCGACATGCACGCCCACTCCGACCTCGCCCTGCTCCGCGACCCGGACCACAGCGCGAAGGCCGCGCAGGGCGTCACGCTGGAGGTGCTCGGGCAGGACGGCCTTTCGTACGCGCCCGTCGACGACCGCACCCTCGCCGCCGTCCGTACCGCGATCACCGGGTGGAACGGCGACGGCTCGGACATCGACTTCGACTGGCGCACGGTCGGCGAGTACCTGGACCGGCTCGACCGCAACTTCGGCGGGCAGGGCATCGCGGTCAACGCCGCGTACCTGATCCCGCAGGGCACCGTCCGCATGCACGCCGTCGGCTGGGACGACCGGCCCGCCACCCCCCGACAGCTGGACCGCATGCGGCAGTTGGTGGCGGACGGCATGGAGCAGGGCGCGGTCGGGATGTCCTCCGGGCTGACGTACACCCCCGGCATGTACGCGGACGACGCCGAGCTGACCGAGCTGTGCCGGGTGGTCGCCTCGTACGACGGCTACTACTGCCCGCACCACCGCTCGTACGGCGCCGGGGCGCTCGAAGCGTACGAGGAGATGGTCGAGCTCACCCGCACCGCCGGGTGCGCGCTGCACCTCGCGCACGCCACCATGAACTTCGGCGTGAACAAGGGCAGGGCCCCCGACCTGATCGCCCTCCTCGACGAGGCGCTCGCCGACGGCGCGGACATCAGCCTCGACACGTACCCCTACACCCCCGGCTGTACGACGCTCGTCGCGATGCTGCCGAGCTGGGCGAGCGAGGGCGGCCCCGACTCGATCATGGCCAGGCTCCAGGACGACGCGACGGCCGAGAAGATCCGCCACCACATGGAGGTGATCGGCGCGGACGGCTGTCACGGCGTGCCGATCGAGTGGGACACCATCGAGGTCTCGGGCGTCTCCGACCCCGGTCTCGCGGGCTGCGTCGGCAAGACGATCGCCGCTTCGGCCGCCCAGCGCGGAGAGGCCCCGTGGACGACCGCCCGGCGGCTGCTGATCAACGACCGGCTCGGCTCGACGATCCTCCAGCACGTCGGCCACGAGGAGAACGTGCGGGCCATCATGCGCCACCGCGTGCACACCGGCGGCAGCGACGGCATCCTCCAGGGCTACAAGCCGCACCCGCGCGCGTACGGCACCTTCCCGCAGTATCTCGGCCGGTACGCACGGGAGTTGGGCATCCTCTCGCTGGAGGAGACCGTCGCCCACCTGACCTCCCGCCCGGCCGCCCGGCTGCGGCTCCCGGACCGGGGCCTGGTCCGCGAGGGCTACCGGGCCGACCTGGTCCTCTTCGACCCGGCGACGGTCGCGGCGGGCTCCACCTTCGAGGCCCCGCGCACGCTGCCGGTGGGCATTCCGCACGTACTCATCGACGGGAGGTTCGTGATGCGGGACGGCCGGCGGACGGACGTGCTGGCGGGGCGGGCGGTGCGCAGGGCGGGGTAACGGCGGGGCCGACGGCAGCGGGCGGGGTCCGAGCGTGACGCACGACACCCGGACCGGACCTTCGGGCGGTTTCGTAGCCGTCGGCCGGGGCGGCCCCTGTGTTTCGGCGGGCCGTGGCCGGTGTGCGCTTTGCGATGGAAGATGCGGCGGGCGGCGGCTGCGCACTCCTGCGGGCGACCGGGGCGTAATCACGCGCATCCCGCTTTACCCGGCCGTAAGCTCGCCGTCATGCAGGTGATCCAGTCAACGAAGCTCGCAGGCGTGTGTTACGAAATCCGGGGACCGGTGCTTGAGGAGGCGATGCGTCTTGAGGCGGCCGGACACCGCATCCTCAAGCTGAACACCGGGAACCCGGCGGCCTTCGGGTTCGAGTGCCCGCCCGAGATCCTGGAGGACATGCTCCGCAACCTCGGCAGTGCGCACGGGTACGGGGACGCGAAGGGGCTGCTGTCCGCGCGGCGTGCGGTGATGCAGCACTACCAGACCAAGGGAATCGACCTCGACGTCGAGGACATTTACCTTGGCAACGGCGTCTCCGAGCTGATCCAGATGTCGATGCAGGCACTGCTCGACGACGGCGACGAAGTACTCGTCCCGGCCCCGGACTATCCGCTGTGGACCGCGTCCGTCTCGCTCGCGGGCGGCACCGCCGTGCACTACCGGTGCGACGAGCAGGCCGACTGGATGCCCGACCTCGCGGACATCGAGCGCAGGATCACCGACCGCACCAAGGCGATCGTCATCATCAACCCGAACAATCCGACGGGTGCGGTGTACGACGACGAGATGCTGCGCGGGCTGACCGAGATCGCCCGCCGGCACAACCTGATCGTCTGCTCGGACGAGATCTACGACCGGATCCTGTACGACGGCGCCACGCACACCCCGACCGCCGCGATCGCCCCCGACCTGATGGTCCTCACCTTCAACGGGCTCTCCAAGAACTACCGGGTGGCGGGCTTCCGGAGCGGCTGGATGGCGGTGTGCGGCCCGAAGGCGCACGCCTCGTCGTACATCGAGGGGCTCACCATCCTCGCCAACATGCGGCTGTGCGCGAACATGCCGTCGCAGCACGCGGTGGCGACGGCGCTCGGGGGGCGGCAGTCGATCGACGACCTGGTGCTGCCGGGCGGGCGGATCCTGGAGCAGCGGAACACGGCGTACGACCTGCTGACGCAGATCCCCGGCGTGACGTGCGTGAAGCCGAAGGGCGCCCTGTACCTCTTCCCGCGGCTCGACCCGAACGTCTACAAGGTCAAGGACGACCGGCAGATGGTCCTCGACCTGCTGCGGGCCGAGAAGATCATGGTGGTGCACGGCACGGGCTTCAACTGGCCGGAGCCGGACCACTTCCGGATCGTGACGCTGCCGAACGCGAAGGACCTCGCGGACGCGGTGACGAGGATCGGGAACTTCCTGGACGGATACGGCCAGCACTGAGCGCTCTCCGCGGGGGCGGGGGCAGGGGGCAGGGGGCGGGTTTCGTACGTGCGGCTTCGTCGTGGCTGGTCGCGCAGTTCCCCGCGCCCCTAGGCGCTCTACTTTAGACCGAATCTAAGATAGGATGGCTTCCTGACGCGAGAGCAGGAGGCCATCCGTCATGTACGAGCCGATCCGCACCAAGTCGGTCCATTCCATGACCGACGCCGACACCCGCTTCCCGCACCGCACGCGCGAGGAGGAGCTGGACATCCAGCTCGCCGGGCACCTGTCCGCCCTCCTCGCCGTCACGGACGAACTCGGGCTCGGCACGGCTGCCGACCGCATCGCCGTACAGGTCGCACGGCTGCGCGGCGCCCCGCCCGCCCGGCACGCCGGGCACCGCCGGGAGGCCCCCGCCGCCCTGCACCGCCGCGCGCACGCCCTCGCGGGCCGCGCCCTCGTGGTCGCCGCCTCGCGCGCGGACACCGCCGCTGCGATCCTCGCCGCCGAGCGCATGGACGCGCACACGGCGGCGGCGTCCGCCGACCCGGTCACCCCGGCCGGCCTCTGATCGGCCCCGGTCCACGGCCGCGGAGGCCCGTGGACCGGGTGCCACCAACTTTCCCTTTGACGGGTACGACCCCCAACTCCCGCACCGGCAGGCCGAGTTCCGGTTGCGTACTGGGATGGGACGTACACCTGCCGTTCACCCGGATCCGCCCGGAACGTGGGTTTCCGGGAGCACTCTGCAGCTGTGAGACGCATCCTGGGAATCGTCCTGGCGGTGCTGCTGATCGGCGGTGTGGCAGTTGCCGTCGTGGCAGGTCGCGAAGAGCAGGACACGGGCACAGGCCCGGGCACGGCAACGAAGACCGTGCGAGGAGTGATCGGATCGGAGAAGGCAGAGTTCTTCGCCGACCCGGAGGTGGTGAAGGCCCTTGCTGCCAGGGGATACACCGTACGGGCGGAGACGTCCGGGTCCTGGGCGATGGAGCAACTGCCCCTGAAGGGCTACGACTTCGTCTTCCCTTCGAGCCGGGCACCCGCCGACGAGCTGCGGAGGAAGACCGGCGGGGGCGGCGGCCCGCTGCGGCCGTTCTACTCGCCGCTGGTCGTCGTCGCGCACAGCAACGCGGCCCGGGTGCTCGCCGACGCCGGGCTCGTGACACTGCGCGGCACGCACTCCGGGACGCTGCGGATGAAGGAGTTCCTCGCCGCCGCGGGGGCGGACCGCAGCTGGCAGCAGCTCAAGGGGGCGGAGAAGTACGGGGAGTTGGGCGGGGCGGTCTTCGTCTCGACCACCGATCCGGGGTCCTCCAGCTCCGGGGCGCTGTATCTGGCCGCCGCCTCGTACGTCGCCGACGGCGGGCGGGTCGCGGACGGGGACGCGGCGGTGGGGCGCACCGCGCCGCTGCTGCGCAAGCTCGTCGCCGTCCAGGGGGCGCAGCAGACCAGCAGTGACGCGCCGTTCCGGGACTTCATCAGCGGGGTGGGCAATCCGCTGGTGCTGGTGTACGAGTCACAGGTGGCTTCGCTGCTGATGCAGAAGCAGGCCGCCGGGGACCTGGTGGTGCTCTACCCGGACACGACCGTGAGCAGCGACCACACGGTGGTTCCGGTCACCCGGGTGGGCCGGGAGCTCGGCGAGTTGCTGGTGTCGGACGCCCGGCTGCGGGCCCTCGCGGTGCGGCACGGGTTCCGGCCGCAGGGCGCTCCGGGTGACTTCGCGGCGGCGACCGCGCCGTACGCCTCGTATCTGAATCGGACGCTGACCGGTGTCCGCCAGGCGCCCGTGCCCACCTCCGCGGTGCTGCACGCGCTGGCGCGGCGCGCACAGGGGGGATCGTGATGACGACAGCGGAAACGCCTTTGGTACTGACACCACCGGAGGCCGTCGCGCCGGTGCGGGCCGAGCAGGCCGCCGGGCTGGTTCCGGTGGACGAGGCGGTGCGCGAGGAGATGGCGCGCCGGGCCGCCGCGTACGTGGACTCGCTCTCCGGGCTCGACGCGCGGTCCCCGGAGTTCGCCACCCGGATCAACGAGATCACCGCACTGGGCGGCGGGGAGATCCGGGGCGCCGCCCAGCAGTCGAACCGGATGCTCGACCGGACCGTACGGTCGCTGACGAGCGAGGGCGAGGACGCGCAGTCCCGGGTGGGTTCCTCGCTGGTCGAGCTCCTGCGCACCGTCGAGGACCTGGATCCCGGGGACACTCCGGGGCGGGGCGTCCGGCGGCTGCTCGGCAAGCTGCCCGGCGGCAACCGGTTCCGCGACCACCTCGCCAAGTACGCCTCCGCACAAGGGACGTTGAACCAGATCGTGGGCTCGCTGCGGGGCGGCCAGGACGAACTGCGGCGCGACAACGCCGCCCTGCACACCGAGCGGGCCCGGCTCTGGGACACCATGGGCAAGCTCCAGGAGTACGCCGTACTGACCGCCGCGCTGGACGAGGCCGTCGAGCAGCGGGTGACCGCCGCGGAGACGGCCGACCCGGTGCGGGCCGATGCACTGCGGGCCGATGTGCTCTTCCCCGTACGACAGAAGCACCAGGACCTGCTGACCCAGCTCGCCGTCTGCGCACAGGGCTACCTGGCCATGGACGTCGTACGCCGCAACAACGAAGAACTGATCAAGGGCGTCGAGCGCGCCGCCACCACGACCGTCACCGCACTGCGCATCGCGGTGATGCTGGCGTCCGCGCTGGAGAACCAGCAGAAGGTCATCGGGCAGGTCAACGCCCTGCGCGGCACGACCGAGGAACTGATCCGGGCCAACGCGCAGATGCTCGCCACGCAGAGCGGCGAGATCCAGCGGATCGCCGCCGACCCGGCGGTGGGCCCGGAGACGCTGCGGGTCGCGTTCCGGGAGATCTTCGCGACGCTGGACGCCATCGACACGTACAAGGCGCAGGCGACCGAGGCGATGGCGACGACGGTGGAGTCGCTCTCCGGCGAACTCGCCGCCGCAGGCGGGTACTTGGAGCGCAGCCGGGGATCCGAGGGAGGCCTTCGATGAGAGGGCGCGTACGGGCGGGGGCGCTCGCCCTGCTCCTGGCGACGACGCTGGCCGGGTGCGCGGATGCCGACGACCCGCCGCGCGACGACGGCGCGTACCGGACCGGGACGCTGCGGGTGCTCGCTTCGAGCGAGCTGTCCGACATGGCGCCCGTCCTCGAACGGGCCAGGAAGGACACCGGGGTCGAGGTGCGGGCCACCTGGGCCGGGACGCTGGACGCCGTCGAGCAGGTCGCGTCGGGGAAGGCCGACGGGGCGTACGACGCGGTGTGGCTGTCTTCCAACGACTACCTGCGGCTGCGGCCCGAGGCGGCCGGGAAGCTGACCTCCGAGACGTCCGTGATGACCTCCCCGGTCGCGATCGGGGTACGGACGGCTGAGCTGAAGCGGCTGGGCTGGAAGCCGGACGACGTCGGCTGGACAGACGTGCACCGGGCCGTCGCCGCCGGGAGGCTGACGTACGGAATGACCGACCCGGTGCGCTCCCATTCCGGTTTCGCCGCGCTGATCTCGGTCGCCTCGGGGCTCTCGAAGGCACAGGGCGCGCTCACCGAGGCGGACGTCCGGAAGGTCACGCCCCGGCTCAAGGAGTTCTTCGTCGGACAGGAGCTGACCTCCGGGTCCTCGGGGTGGCTGGCCAACGCCTACACCCGGAGCAGCCGCGTCGACGCACTGATCAACTACGAGTCCGTGCTGCTGACCATGAACCGGGACAGGCGGGCCGGACTGACCGTGATCCGGCCCCGGGACGGCGTCGTCACCGCCGACTACCCCTTCTCACTGCTGGCCTCGGCATCGGAGCGGGCGAAGGAGGACGCGACGAAGCTGACCGCACATCTGCGCCGGGCGGACGTCCAGAAGTCCCTCGCCGCCCGGACCTTCCGGCGGCCGGTCGTCGGCGTGCCGCCCGCGTCCGGGGCCTCCGCGCGGCGCGAGCTGCCGTTCCCCGGGTCGCGGTCCGTCGCCGACGGGCTGCTCGCCTCGTACGAGAACGTACTGCGCCGCCCCTCGCGCACCGTGTACGTCCTCGACACGTCGGGGTCGATGGCGGGCGAGCGGCTGCGACAGCTCAAGGACGCGCTCGGCCGGCTGACGGGGACGGCCGACTCCCCGGTGGGGCAGCGCTTCCGGGACCGGGAGGAAGTGACGCTGATGCCGTTCGGGACGGAGGTCAGGCGGGTCGTGCGGCACACGGTCGACCCGGCGCGGCCCGGCACCGCGCTCGACGCGATCCGGGCGGACGCCGCGGGTCTGGAACCGTACGGCGGGACCGCGATCTACAGCAGTCTGCGCGAGGCGTACGAACGGCTGGGCCCGCCGGGCGGTGCCTTCACCAGCATCGTGCTGATGACGGACGGCAAGAACACCGAGGGCGAATCGGCCGAGGACTTCGACGCCTACTACGCGGCGCTGCCCGCCGAACGGCGCGGCACACCCGTCTTCCCCGTCCTCTTCGGAGACGCCAGCCGCCTGGAACTGGAGCACCTCGCGTCGCTCACGGGCGGGCAGCTCTTCGACGCCAAGCAGGGGTCGCTGGACCGGGCCTTCGAGGAGATCCGTGGCTACCAGTAGGGCACGCCCCGTCGGCCGTCGGCTTCTGCGCTTCGCGGAGTCCCGGAAGAACCTGGCCGGCTGCGCGGGCGGACTCGCCGGGCTGGCCCTCACCTTCACGGGCGCGGCCGGTTCCTACTGGCCGCTCGTCGTCGCGGGCCTCTACGGGGCGGGCGCACTGATCGCCCCGCCCGAACGCGTCGCCGCACCGCACTTCCCGGACGCGGCGGAGCAACTGGACGTGCTGCGCGAGGACTTCGTACGACTCCGGCAGTACCTGGCGTCGATCCAGCTCCCTCCGGCGGCCTCGGGACGGCTGACCGAACTGGACGGGCTGCTGGACGCGCTCGTCGCGCACGGGGAGTGGCACACGGACCCGGACTCCTTCCACACCCTGGCCCGAGCGGTCCGCGAGGACGTACCGGAAGCGGTGGAGACCTTCGTCCGAGCCCGCTGGTGGACCCGATTCACCCCGGGGAACGAACCCCCGGAACGCCAGCTGGAGCACCAACTCACCCTGATCCACGAGGAGTTGACGACCCTGGCCGCGGCCCTGCAGGACGCGGAGACCCAGCGCCAGGAGTCCCTGACCCACTACCTGAAGGACCGCCGCAGAAACTGACCCCACCCGGGTGGTCAAGGGGGCGGACCCCACGCGGAGCCCGCCCCGGGAAATGCCGCGGCCCCCGAAGCCGTGAGGGGGCTTCGGGGGCCGTGGCTTCCGCGTCTCGTCCCGGTGATCCCACAGGTCAGGGCGGTGTCGTGACGATCCGAGAGCGGCCCCCACCGCCCACCCCCCGGGTGTTCGTGCACCCGGAGGGCGGGAAGCGGGGATGGCCGGAGCCGGGGAACAGGCCGGCTCCGACACGTCTTTGGCGGGACGTACTAGCCCAGGCGCTCGACCAGCGCCCGGTACTCGTCCCACAGCTCCTTCGGCGCGTGGTCCCCAAAGGTGTTGAGGTGCTCGGGGACCAGCGCGGCCTCCTCCCTCCACACCTCCTTGTCCACGGTGAGAAGGAAGTCGAGGTCGGCCTCGGAGAGGTCCAGGCCCTCGGTGTCCAGGGAGCCCTTGGCCGGCAGGATGCCGATCGGCGTCTCGACGCCCTCCGCCTTGCCCTCCAGGCGCTCCACGATCCACTTCAGGACGCGGCTGTTCTCACCGAAGCCGGGCCACACGAACTTGCCCGCTTCGTTCTTGCGGAACCAGTTCACGTAGTAGATCTTCGGGAGCTTGGACTGGTCGGCCTTGTCCGCGCCGACCTTCACCCAGTGGCCCATGTAGTCGCCCATGTTGTAGCCGCAGAACGGCAGCATGGCGAACGGGTCGCGGCGCAGCTCGCCGACCTTGCCCTCGGCGGCGGCGGTCTTCTCGGAGGCGACGTTGGCTCCGAGGAAGACACCGTGCTGCCAGTTGAAGGACTCCGTGACCAGCGGCACGGCCGTGGCGCGGCGGCCGCCGAAGAGGATCGCCGAGATCGGCACGCCCTTGGGGTCCTCCCACTCGGGCGCGATGATCGGGCACTGCCCGGCCGGGACGGTGAAGCGGGCGTTGGGGTGCGCGGCGGGCGTGCCGGACTCGGGGGTCCAGTCGTTGCCCTTCCAGTCCGTGAGGTGGGCCGGAGCCTCCTCCGTCATGCCCTCCCACCAGACGTCGTTGTCGTCGGTGAGCGCGACGTTCGTGAAGACGGAGTTGCCCCACATGGTCTTCATGGCGTTGGCGTTGGTGTGCTCGCCGGTGCCGGGCGCGACGCCGAAGAAGCCGGCCTCCGGGTTGATCGCGTACAGCTGGCCGTCCTCGCCGAACCGCATCCAGGCGATGTCGTCGCCGATGGTCTCGACGGTCCAGCCGGAGATCGTGGGCTCCAGCATGGCGAGGTTGGTCTTGCCGCACGCGGACGGGAACGCGGCCGCGACGTACTTCGACTCGCCCCTCGGGGGCGTGAGCTTCAGGATCAGCATGTGCTCGGCGAGCCAGCCCTCGTCGCGGGCCATGACGGACGCGATGCGCAGGGCGTAGCACTTCTTGCCGAGCAGGGCGTTGCCGCCGTAGCCCGAGCCGTAGGACCAGATCTCGCGGTCCTCGGGGAAGTGCGAGATGTACTTGGTGGTGTTGCAGGGCCAGGGGACGTCGGCCTCGCCCTCCTGGAGGGGGGCGCCGAGGGTGTGCACGGCCTTCACGAAGAAGCCGTCGGTGCCGAGCTCGTCGAGGACGGCCTGGCCCATCCGGGTCATCGTGCGCATCGAGACGGCGACGTACGCCGAGTCGGTGATCTCGACGCCGATCGCGGACAGCGGCGAGCCGACCGGGCCCATGCAGAACGGGACGACGTACATCGTGCGGCCGCGCATGGAGCCGCGGAAGATGCCGCCGTTGCCTTCCTTGCCCTGGAACAGCTCCCGCATCTCGGCGGGGGCCTTCCAGTGGTTCGTCGGGCCCGCGTCCTCCTCCTTCGCGGAGCAGATGAAGGTGCGGTCCTCCACGCGGGCGACGTCGGACGGGTCGGAGGCGGCGTAGTACGAGTTCGGGCGCTTGGTCTCGTCGAGCTTCAGAAACGTGCCCTTGGCGACGAGCTCGGCGCAGAGCCGCTCGTACTCGGCCTCGGAACCGTCGCACCAGACGATCCGGTCGGGCTCGGTGAGGGCTGCGATCTCGCCCACCCAGGAGACGAGCTCCTGGTGGTTGGTCGGGACGGTGGTGGGAGCCGCGATGTCGCGCGCCACGATTGCTCCTTGTTGAGGGGTTTTGTGGTTTGTTGCCCCGTGGGGGCTGCGACCCGGATGCTTCACATGTGTAGCTGGAACAGACCCTCTGGCGCTCATCCGGTGCCGACCGCACTCATTTGATCATCCGGGTGTTCCGCCCATATGTCCAGAGGGCCGCACACGTGAGCATCACCACTCCCGACCGCTCCCGCACCCCGTGACGAATGCGACCCCTGGGCCGTAGCCAGAACTTACGGACCCGTAGGTAGCATTCGGGGCATGACGTCGCATGCCGTGCCCGCCCAGGTCACCGAGATCGCCCCGCCCCCGGTCAAGCCCCGCATGCGCGGCTGGCTGCACGCCGGCATGTTCCCCGCCGTACTGGCCTCCGGCATCGTGCTGATCGCACTCGCCGACTCCACCCGTGCCCGCGTCGCGTGCAGCATCTTCGTGCTGACCGCGTGCCTGCTCTTCGGCGTCAGCGCCGTCTACCACCGGGGCACCTGGGGTCCGCGCGGCGAAGCCGTGCTGCGCCGCCTCGACCACGCGAACATCTTTCTGATCATCGCGGGCACCTACACCCCGCTGACCGTGCTGCTGCTCCCCGAGTCGACCGGCAGGACCCTGCTCTGGGCGGTCTGGGCGGCGGCACTGGCGGGCATCGCCTTCCGGGTCTTCTGGGTCGGCGCCCCGCGCTGGCTGTACACCCCCTGCTACATCGCGATGGGCTGGGCCGCCGTCTTCTTCCTGCCCGACTTCATGCGGGCCGGCGGCATCGCCGTACTGGTCCTGGTCGTCGTCGGCGGGCTGCTCTACAGCGCGGGCGGCGTGATCTACGGCCTCAAGCGCCCCAATCCCTCCCCCCGGTGGTTCGGCTTCCACGAGGTCTTCCACTCCTTCACCCTCGCGGCCTTCGTCGCGCACTACGTCGGCATCTCGCTGGTGGCCTACTCGGGCTGAGACCGTGCCCGCGCCCGTACGATCGATCGGCCGTCAAAGGTGCGTGAAGATCGCCGACAATGGCGCCATGACCGCGCCCCGTACCTCCCCCAGCAGCCCGGACGCCCGCCCCGGTCTGCGCGAACGCAAAAAGATCAAGACGCGTCTCGAAATCCGCCGGGCCGCCTTCCGGCTGGTCTCCGCCCAGGGCTGGGACGCCACGACCATCGAGCAGATCGCCGCGGAGGCGGAAGTCTCGCCGAGCACCGTGATCCGGTACTTCCCGGTGAAGGAGGACATCGTCCTCACCGACGAGTACGACCCGGTGATGGAGGGCGCCCTGCGGATGCGCCCGGCCGAAGAGCCGCTCATCGAATCTCTGCGGGCCGTACTGACGGCCGCCCTGCGCCACTCGCTCGACGCGGCACCGGAAGAGGTGCTGCTGCGCACCCGGCTGATGCTGGAGGTGCCCGCGGTACGGGCCCGGATGGTGGAGAGCGTGAGCGTCACCAGCCGGATGCTGTGCCGGGTGATCGCCGAGCGCACCGGGCGGGACGCCGGCGAGCTGGAGGTGCGGATCTTCGCGACCGGGCTGCTCGCCGCCGTACTGGAGACGACGCTGTACTGGGCGGAGCGCGGGCAGCGGGACGATCTGGTCGGGCTGATCGACCGGATGCTGCGGACCTTCGAGGGGGGCCTCACCCGGCTCGACGGATGAGGGCTTGGGGAGAAGGCGCTTGAGGAGAGGGTGGCGGTCGCGCTCTGGCCGAGCGGGGCGCGGTCGGGCAGGGTGGGCAGGCCCGCACAACGAACCGGCGCGCACAACGAACCGGCGCGCATCCCGTCGGCAACGCCCAGTCCCAGGAGGCTCGGTGACCTCGGAGCCCGACCCTCCGGTGGACCTCTCCATCGTCGTACCGACCTTCAACGAGGCGGAGAACATCGGGGAGTTGTTACGGAGGCTCGCCTCTGCCTTCGCGCATTCGCCCCTCACCACCGAGGTGATCTTCGCCGACGACTCGACGGACGGCACCTGCGAGGTGATCGAACGGGCCGCGCCCGGCTGCCCGTTGACGGTGGTGCTGCACCACCGGGAGGTACCGGCCGCAGGGCTCGGCGGGGCGGTCGTCGAGGGCATCGGGCGGGCCCGCGCCCCGTGGATCGTCGTGATCGACGCGGATCTCCAGCATCCGCCCGAGCTGATACCCGAGCTGATCGCGCGGGGAGAGTCGAGCGGCGCCGAACTGGTCGTCGCGAGCCGGTACGCGGCGGGCGGCAGCCGGCCGGGGCTCGCGGGCGGGTACCGGCTGGTCGTGTCGGGGGCGTCGACGCTGCTGACGAAGGCGCTGTTCCCGCGGGCGCTGCGGGGGCTGAGCGACCCGATGAGCGGGTTCTTCGCGATCCGGCGGGAGGCGGTGGACTCCTCGGCGGCGGGCGGGCTGCAGCCGTTGGGGTACAAGATCCTGCTGGAGCTGGCGGTACGGTGCCGGCCGCGCGGCATCGCGGAGGTGCCGTACGCGTTCGGGGAACGGCATGCGGGCGAGTCGAAGTCGACGGTGCGGGAGGGGCTGCGCTTCCTGCGCCACCTGGTGACGCTGCGGACGGCCGACCCCCGGGCCCGGATGGTCGTCTTCGGGCTGATCGGCCTGTCCGGCTTCGTACCGAACCTGGCGCTGCTGTGGGTGCTGAACGGGTCGGGGGGTATGCACTACGCCCCCGCCGAGATCATCGCCAACCAGGCGGGGCTGCTCTGGAACTTCCTCCTGGTCGACGCATTCCTCTATCGCACGCAACGGGGCGAACGGCGGTGGCCCGCCCGGCTGTTGAGCTTCGCGGCGGTCGGCAACGCGGACCTGCTGGCCCGGATCCCACTGACCGCACTGCTCGTGACGACGGCGTCCCTCGCACCGGTGGCGGCGACGGCGCTCAGCATGGTGCTGGTGTTCGCGGGGCGGTTCCTGGTGGTGGACAGGTGGCTGTACGGGCGGCGGCGCGGGGCCAGTACCGGGCTCCCGGACCGAGCGGAGGAACGGGTCCCGGACCCGGCAGGGTAGGGCCACCGACCGCTGCGCGGGGCGGCGGGTGATTGACGTGCGGGTACGTCGTGGCTGGCCGCGCAGTTCCCCGCGCCCCTAAAAGCCTGCCCTCCGGGCGGCTGACGCCGCCGACCCCCTAGCCCTCTTGGGCAGCGGGGCCGCCCCCCGGGGGCAGTGGGGTCTCCCCTGCTCCTTAAGAGCTTGGGGAAGGGTGGGCAAGGGGGCTGCCCCCCCACGCGGCACGCCCCTCCGCGACCGCCCGCCTACACCCCCGCCCCTCCCACCTGCACCTGCACCTGCTCCCTCAGCACACCCACATCCCCCGTCGGCGCCGCACACACGAACCGTCGGCAGACATACGCCCCCGCCCCCGGCCGCCCCGCCAACAGCGGGAACTCGTCGCTGTCCGGTGCGCCGAAGGCCACTACCATGCCCGGCGCCGTGCCCAGCAGGGCCGTGCGGCGGAGGGCGCGGGCCGCCGGATCGGCGGGGTCCCCCACCACCGCCACCTCCCGCGGCCCGTCCAGCACCGCCTCCGCCGCCGCCAGCCCCCAGCCGATGAAGCGCGGGGCCCGCGAGCCCAGGGCCTTGACCACGCCCAGTGCCCCCTCCGCCGCCTCCCGGTGCGCATCGGAGCCCGTGTGGGCCGCGTACGAGAGCAGGGCTCCCGCCGCCGCCGTCCAGCCCGAAGGGGTCGCGTTGTCCGTCGGGTCCTGCGGCCTGCGGATCAGCTTCTCCGCGTCGTGCGCCGTGTCGTACAACGCGCCGCCCTCCCCCACGAACCGCATCAGCACGTGGTCGAGCAGGAAGCCCGCGAAGTCGAGCCACGCCCCCTCGCCGGTCACCGAGGCCAGTGCGAGGAAGCCCTCCGCGACGTTCGCGTAGTCCTCCAGCACCCCCGCGTTCGCGCCTGCTCGGCCGTCCCGGGAAGTGCGCGCCAGTCGCGCCGTGTCGTCCATGTGCACCCGTACCAGAAGGTCCGCGGCCTCCGTCGCCCGCTCGATCAGGTCCGGGCGCTCGAAGTACGCGCCCGCCTCCGCGAGCGCGGCGATCGCGAGGCCGTTCCAGGAGGCGACGACCTTGTCGTCCCGGCCGGGGGCGGGCCGCTGCGCGCGGGCCGCGAGGAGGCTCTCCCGGATGCCTTCGACGCGGGCGGCGTCGGCCACCACCCCGTCCCCCTGGGGGAGTTGGAGGACCGATGCGCCCTCCTCGAAGGTGCCGTCCTCGGTCACCCCGAAGTACGCCGCCGCCAGCAGCGCGTCGGACTCGCCCAGCACCTCGCGCAGCTGTTCCGGCGTCCAGACGTAGTACGCGCCCTCGACGTGCTTGCCGGTCCCGTCGTCGCTGTCCGCGTCCAGCGCGGACGCGAACCCGCCCTCGTTGGTGCGGAGTTCGGAGACGAGGAAGTCGGCGGTCTCCAGCGCGACCCGGCGGGCCAGGTCCGATCCGGTGGCCCGCCACAGGTGCGCGTACACCCGGCAGAGCAGCGCGTTGTCGTACAGCATCTTCTCGAAGTGCGGCACCACCCACTCCCGGTCCACCGAGTAGCGGGCGAAGCCGCCGCCCAGCTGGTCGTAGATGCCGCCGCGCGCCATCGCCTCGCACGTGTCGGACGCCATCTGCAGCGCCCCCTCGGAGCCGGTGCGCGCCGCGTGCCGCAGCAGGAACTCCAGCACCATCGACGGCGGGAACTTCGGCGCTCCCCCGAAGCCGCCGTGCCGTGCGTCGTACTCGCGGGTCAGCCCGAGGAGTGCCGCCGCCAGGTCCTCCTCGCCGGGCAGCTCGGGCGAGTCGAAGGCCAGCGACCGCTCGCCCAGGTCCTGCACGATCCGCCCGGCGACCTCGTCGACCTCGGCCCGCCGCTCCGCCCACGCGGCCCGCACCCCGTCCAGTACCTGCGGGAACGACGGCATGCCGTGCTTCGGCTCGGGCGGGAAGTACGTACCGAAGTAGAAGGGCTGCGCGTCCGGGGTGAGGAAGACGGTCATCGGCCAGCCGCCCTGCCCGGTGGCGGCCTGCACGGCCTCCATGTAGACGGCGTCGACGTCGGGGCGCTCCTCGCGGTCCACCTTCACGGACACGAAGTGCTCGTTCATGAGGGCGGCGGTCGCCTCGTCCTCGAAGGACTCGTGCGCCATGACGTGACACCAGTGGCACGCGGAGTAACCGACCGACAAGAGTACGGGTACATCGCGCCGCTTCGCTTCCGCCATCGCCTCCTCCCCCCACGGCCACCAGTCCACCGGGTTGGACGCGTGCTGGAGCAGGTAGGGCGACTGAGAGTCAGCCAGTCGATTCATAACGGCATCGTCGCACGACGGGGTTGACCCGGCGCCACCTCACGAGGTCGGAACGCAGGAGCAAGAAGCTGCATGCAGCACGTAAACAAGGGGGCGACACCGCTCCCGTACTCCCGTCGGCGAGGCGGGCCCGAGCGATCTTGACCTGCGGGGCAAGCCTGCCGGTCCGGCGCTCCCGGAGGAGCTTGCCCGCCTGCGCCCGGACTCCGCCTTCCTCATCACCTGCTCCCGGACCTCTGACGATTGGCGCATTGAGGTTCCCCCGTTGGGACGCTGCCGGCCCCTTCACAGAGCGGGGGGGCGAGGGAACGATGGAGGCGGGTGAGCCGTGTGGTCCAACTTCCCGCTGATTCCTGCCCCTTGAGCCAGGAGTCGATGCGGACGATGCTGATGGCCAGTGCGGTCAGGACGCGCTGGAGGCGAGCCCGGTCCAGTCCCCGGTAGCGGGCATGGTGGATGTCGCTGCGACGGGATGCCTGGGCGACGGCGCCTTCGACTCCGGAACATCGGGCGTAGCGCTGCTTCCACGCGTCCGTGACCGGCTGCGCGTGGATACGCTGCCGGGCCTCGTAGTGGGCGCGGGGCGGAAAGTCAGGCCCCTGCCGCTGGTGTTCGCCCGGATGCAGCGCGTCCGCTCGTGACAGCGGAAGCCGCCGACGGGCGGGAAGGCGACGTGGGCCTTGTCACCGAACCACCCCTGCCCACGCTTGTGCCCGTAACGCGCCTGGGTGTCGTAGGGCTGGCGATGCGTATCGAGCCGGGAGGCTCACCGTCTCACTCCTCCGTCGCTTCAGCAGACCGCCGCAGCCACTGCCATGCGGGGCGCGGCTCCGGATCCGGCCCGGCCGCCACTCGTCCCATCGCCGTCTGACAGACCGTGCAGGCGTTTGCGGGTGAGCCCTTGTCGAGGTTCTGCTCGCTCAGCTCCCGGCGCATTTCGGCAAGATATTGCATTCGAGCCAGTTGGCCGGGCAGAAGCTCATCATGCCGGTCCACCGCTCGCTGCGGATCACTTGGGAGCAGCGCACGAAGCAGTTGCTTGTACTCGTCGGGCCTGCAGAACTGACCGCTTGTTGAGGTGAGTCGACAGGGGCACTGCCGACTCACTGTCGACTGACTCCGGCGCCGCGTCGTCGTTTCCGAGCGAATTAATCACGACCAGGCGGGAGTGAGGGAGAGAGGCTGGATACAGGATATTTCTGACCAGGTGGACGATCTCGCAGCCGTGAGGCGGCAGGACCTGGAAGAAGTGATGACCGTCGCCACTCCTCCTGACATTCACGTTGGCATCCCACAACCGCCTGCAATCAGAGTCCTGAAGAACACACTCAAGTAATTCTTGAAGCTGAATGTTACGGGGATGTTCAGCCAAGGAATAGCGTAGCTGTTCCAGATGGACAATGGCGTCCTGCTCCCAATTGACGAAGCGTTTACGGGCCTCATCGCTGCACAGAACCCAGCGCATAAGGTTCGCGCCACTTTGCAGCACCCAGGGATACCACTCAACCATTGCTGCGTTATATCCGATGATGTCCCAGTTGACGTCGCAAATGTACGCTGGATTGGGCATTTGCTGGTCGAGCAGGTGCTGCAGCAAGGCCGCTTTTTCGGCACTGAGGGAGGGGGCCGCCCTGGTCACCGCGCCCCCCAGGGCGTGCAGGTGGAGGCTTGCCTCCTGGTCGGCGTCGAGCATCAGTTCCCGGGCGAGCGCGTCGAGTACCGATCGCTCAAGGCGGGGCGTGGCACTGCCTTCGAGCTCGATGTACCAGCGCACGCTCCGACCGATGCCTCGCGCCACCTCCTTTTGGGTAAGCGGTCTACCCAAGCCGCGCTTCTCGCCGGCGGCGGCACGCCATGCTCGCAGCAGCCCGGCCGGCCCGAGTTCGAGGGCCGCGGGCGCCGCATTCCGGCCACCGGGGGCGTTTATAGATGCAGGCACCGATTCAGGCATGACACTGTCCCCCTAGCAGTGACATAGCGCCCCGGCTCAGGGGCGCGGATGCAGGGCTGATACGACGGCCACCCCGCAGACATGCTCATGGGCCCAGGATCCTACGTCAACGCTCCGCAGCCAACAGAGCAGCGAGGCGTCAAGGCCGGCTCAATGCGCGGTCGAGCACGGAGAAACGGAAATCTGCAAGACCTCGCCCACGCCCGGGCCCCGCCCGCAGCCAGCTCTACTCCGGGGCCGGGCGGCTCTGTCTGCCGCGGCTCGTGCGACGCCTGCAGCCCTGTAACCAACTGGGGTCGCCCTCAAACAGAACATGGTGTGCAAAAAGTTGCAGGTAATACCTTGGAAAAGCGCCTGGCGATCTGGGGTGATTTTTAACAGTTGCCACCCATTCCCTGCATCTACGCTGTGGCGCAGCAGCTCGGTCGACTGCTGAGCAGTCGGCAGATTCACTTCGCGCTGCACGCCCACCACCGTCAGTGGCGTTTGATCCCCCTAACGTCACGCAAAGGACATGCAGGAGGCATCGGCAGAGGCTCGGCGATGGGCCCATCGTGGCCGATACGTCGCGAAGCAGATATCCAGAGGCAACCGTGTACTCCCACGCGATGCCACGCAGTTCCCCATGCCTTTATTGCGTTCGATGTAGCAGAGAGGTACTCAAATGGACACGTTGGTAAACGAACGAACAGCGGTCGATGCCAGGTCGGTGGAGTTAACTTCCGCGGAGTTGGCCTGTTACCGCTATATCGCCCAACAAGGTCTCGTGAGGGGCGAGGATTTACTGTCCGATGGTCACGACGACATCAGCGTCCCAGCGGTGAACCAGCTGATTGACTCGGGACTGGTACGACGAGTGGGAGCCGACTGTCTGGCCGTCGTCGACCCCGCCAGTGTGTCGGACCGCCTCCTTGAGAAGCGGAAGGAACAGGTGCAGAACGCACAGCTGGACCTGCTGTGGATGCGCGGTCAGCTCGCCGAACTCGGCCTGATCTACGAAGCGCAGCAACACTCCTTCCAAGGGCCCCAGTGGGAGCGGATCGAATCGCCCGAAGAAGTGACCCGGGCCCTGGAGCGACATGCCAACGAGTGCCGCCAGGAAGTCCTGTCTGCCCGGCCGGGCAGACCCGGGCCGGATTCAGAACTACTCGATGTCCGCCACCGGTACCAAGCGCTGCTCAAGCGCGGCGTACGAATGCGCGCCCTCTATCAGTACGCGACGCGCTTCCATCCGCCGACAGCGCAGTTCACGGAGGGGACCGCCGGGGAAGAGGCCGAGGTCAGGACGGTCAGCGGCGATCTCGCCCGGTTCACCGTCTTCGACCGCGAAGTGCTCTTCGTGCCGCTCCAGAGTGTGCCGGGCGGAGCGCTCGTGGTGCGCAACTCCGACCTCATCGCCTCTGCCGTCGACATGTTCCATGCACTGTGGTCCACCGCTGAACCCATCAACGCACCACGGGAGAGAACGTTCACCCAGAGGGTCGTGAACCAGACCAAGCGGTCCATACTCCAGCACCTGATCGACGGGGCCGACGATCGTACGACCGCCCGCGCACTGGGCATCTCAGTTCGCACGTGTCAACGCCATGTCTCCGAGATCATGCAGCAGCTCGGTGCGTCCAGCCGCCTTCAACTGGGCTTTCTGCTGCGGGAACACGGGGGGCTGGGGGCGTGAACGCCGACTGCCTTCCTCAGGGGAACGGCACGTCCCACACGACGGGCCGCTGTGTGCCGACCGCTGTGTCGCATCTTTCGTTCCCGTAGCGACTCTGCTCATCGCGGAGCCCGGTGCTCCGTCGGAAGGCCCCGGCCGTGTGCAAGTCCCGCGCGGCCGGGGCGGCGCACACGGCTCACACCGACTGTGCCAATTTCGGGCTGTCCGAGGTCTCCACAGTGCTCACCGGTTCCGGGCGTTCCCGGCAGACGGCGACGAGGATGGCTCCGACGATCGTCAGCACTCCAGCGATGACTGCGGCGTAACTCATGCCGGTACCCATCTCATGGGCGGCTCCGCCACCACGCGGAGCGAGCGCCAGAACGGCCGCGACCAGCGCGACCCCCAACGACGAACCGAGGTAGCGCGATGCGTTGTTCGCCGCGGAGCCCACCGCGACACGATGGGCCGGCACGCTTCGTACGGCCAGCCCGGCCAGGGCCGCGTTGACCACTCCGCTACCGAGACCCGCCAGGACCAGGCCGGGCACGAACCGCCACCACGAGGACTGCTCGTCGATTCCGATCAGGGCGAGTTCGCCGATTCCGCACACCACCAGGCCGACCGCGACTTGATGGCGATCGCCGACGCGAGTGACGAACCGACGGGCCTGCGGTGCGGCCACGAAGGAGAGCCCGGACCAGAACGCGAGCAGGCCGGCGCTCCCCAGAGGGCTCAGTCCGAGCATGCTCTGTGCCGCGGTCGGGACGTACGTCATGAGTCCGATCACGCCCATGCCGGTCGCCAGCGCACCGACGATCGACGCGATGAACGCGGGGCGCCGGAAGAGTCCGAGGTCCAGCATCGGTTCCGCGACGTGCTTCTCGACCCATACGAAGCCGGCCAGTAGCAGCACCGCTGCCACCAGGAAGATCACGACATGCGGCTGGGTCCAGCCGCTGCGCCCCTCGGTGAGCCCCGCGATCAGCAGCGTGATGCCCAGGCCGAGGGTGAGCACACCGGCGATGTCGAAGCTGCGGCGGTGCTCGCTGCGCGACTCCTCCAGGGTCCGGATGCCCCAGAGCATGACCAGCACGGCGAGAACCGCGAGGACCCCATAGGTGACCCGCCAATCAGTGACCTTTCCCAGCAGGGCGGAGAAGACCGGTCCGATGGCGATACCGCCGCCGACCATCGCTCCCCACAGCCCGGTGGCCCGTGCCCGCTCGGGGCCCGGGGCAAAAACATGGCCCAGGAGGCCGAGGCTGGATGCCAGGAGCGCGGCGCTCGCTCCGCCCTGGACGATCCGGCCCAGCACGAACACCGGGGTGGAGGGCGCGATGGCACACACCACGGTGGCGAGCGCGAGCAGCGCGCCGCCGATCACGAATATCCGCTTGCGGCCGTAGTCGTCGGCGAGGGTTCCCGCCACCATCAGGCATGCCGCGAGGCCGACGCTGATGCTGCCCAGGATCCAGGTCTGTCCCGACGGGCCGGAGCCGAGTGCCGTCTTGATGACCTGCACAGTCGATACGGGGGCGGTGAAGTTGATGAGCACAAGAAGAGTAGCCACGCACGAGACCGCGAGAGTCGCACGGGCGGAGGAACGGGGCGCGACCGCTTCGGTCGTCACTACTACCCCCAAGGAGTCGGTGTACTGAGTGCGGGAACTCTAGCAGGGGTGGTTCATTCATTGAACCACTTGGTTCGGTGAACATACTGCTAAGCTGGCACCGTGGCATTGGGGCGCGGTTATGAAGGTCAGGACTGTTCGCTTGCCCGAGCACTCGAAGTGGTCGGGGAGCGTTGGACGCTCCTCGTACTCCGAGACTGCTTCTACGGGGTACGGCGCTTCGGCGATTTCCATGCCCATCTCGGCATCCCGCGGGCCGTGCTCGCCGATCGCCTCAAAGCTCTGGTGGCCATGGGGGTGCTGGAGCGGCACTCGCATGCCACGAAGGCCGAGGTCGACTACGCCCTCACCGAGCGCGGCGTCAGCCTCTGGCCGGCGGTGTTCGCCTTGGCGCTCTGGGGAGAACAGTGGCTCGCCCCACAAGGCGCACGGCGGATCTTCAGCCATGTGACGTGCGGTACCGACATCACCGACCACGGCTGGTGCCCTGCCTGCGACACCTCCCCCCCTCCTGAGGACCTCCTGATCCGCCAAGGGCCCGGCGCGGACCCGACGCTGCGCGACGACCGGGTCAGCGTGGCACTGCGCAACGGCCCGCACCGCCTACTGACCGACCTGTTCGCGACGCCAGTGCGCACCACCCCCCGCCTCTGAGGGGCGGCCTCGTCACAGGGGCCGTACTGCCCGGCAACGGCTCCGCCGCTGCCGGGCAGTCGCGTTTCCCAGGGTCGGACCCATTCGCTTCTCGTCGGCGCGGGCGCAGCACATGTGCGGTGTCGCACCAAGGGGTTGCTCCGGTGCACAGACCCACCCCTGCAGGCGAATAGTCCAGCACGCCCGTTTCGCGGCCCTCCTGTTTACGACAGTCGCGATCATGAAGGTTCATGAACCTTTCGTCATGTGACGGCCGACTGCCAGAGTTTTCCCGAAGCCACGTCGACAACTCTTGTCAGGAGCTGCCCGCCCTACGGCGGCAAGAAGTCCATGTATTTCAGGGGGTTACGCATGTCCGGATCCGAGTGGGCAGCCGGCGATGCGCTGAGGCGCAAGGTCCTGGGCGATGAATACGTTGACGGCGTATCCGATACATGGGCCGGCGCAGCCGAATTGCAGGATCTGGTGGTGCGATTCGCGTGGGGCACCATCTGGCAGCGGCCGACGTTCGACACGAAGACCAGGAGCCTGCTCACCGTCGCCATTCTGACGGCGCTCAATCGCAAGCATGAGCTCGAACTCCACATCGGCGGTGCAATACGTAACGGGTGTTCGGTCGATGAACTGGTAGAGGTCGCTCTGCAATGCTCCGTGTACTGCGGAGTTCCTGCCGCGATCGACACCGTACGGTCGATCAAGCAGATTAGCGATGAAATTTCTTGATCAACGACCCTGGCAACTCTGCCGCCAAGGCAGCAACCTGTCACAGGCTCGTCGGTCTGCATGTTCCACACCAGCATAATTGGGAAAACCTGACGGAGTCCCACTATGAAACAGAGGACAGTGCAAACAGTTGGAGTAGTTGGCGTGGGCCCTCGCGGGCTGTCTGTCCTGGAACGCATTGTTGAGAATGCGCGCGAGCGGATCGACACCCCGATCGTCATCAACCTCTTCGAACCGCATAACTTTGGTTCGGGTGATGTCTGGCGGACTGACCAGTCCCCCTACCTCATCATGAACATCGTCTCCTCTCAGATCACCGCCTTTGCAGACGACACTGTGATGATGTCCGGCCCGGTCCGGAGGGGGCCAAGCCTGTACGAGTGGTCGACGAAGCTGGCCGCCGGCGAGATCTCGGAAAGTTACTCCGAAGAGGTTCTCGCAGAGGCCAGGGAAGTCCACGAGAACAGTTACTGCCGCAGGTCCTTCTACGGCCACTATCTCGAATGGGCCTACCACGAGATAGTGCGCAACTGCCCTGCCACCATCCAGATACGCGAGCACCGCGGCAAGGTCGTCTCGGTGGTCGACACCGACGAGGGCGGCCAGCTCGTCACCTCGGACAGCGGCCAGACTGTCGAGGTTGACCAACTGGTGCTGGCCACGGGGCACGGAGCGGTGGAACTGTCCGCCGTGGAAGAGTCCCTTCGGGACTTCGCCGATGAAGTGGGGGGACTGTTCTATCCGCCGGCCAACCCGGCCGATGTCGACCTGAACGGAATCGCCCCCGGTCAGCCCGTACTTATCCGCGGCCTCGGCCTGTCCCTCTTCGACTACATGTCTTTGCTCACCGCCGGCCGCGGCGGCAAGTACGTGAGAGACGACCGTGGACTGAGCTACCTCCCCTCCGGGAAGGAGCCGCACATCGTGTGCGGTTCGCGGCGGGGTGTGCCGCTGCACGGCAGGGCAGACAACGAAAAGGGCGACAGGCGCTACGAGCCGAAGGTCCTCACCGAAGCGCACATCGACAAGCTACGGTCGAACGCCGAACCCGATGGCGCGCTGGACTTCCGACGTGACTGCTGGCCGTTGATCGCCAAGGAAGTCGAAACCGTCTACTACACGCGCCTGGTAGAGATCGGGCAATCGGAAGAAGCCGCAGCAGAATTCAATTTGATCTACAGCTACCTGCCGTGGGCCTGCGAATCGGAACGCATCGTCCTGCGCAAGTTCCATGTGCCTGAGCAGCAGTACTGGGACTGGTCCCGAGTGGCTCAGCCGTGGACTGAAAGCGATGTGGATTCGCCCAGTTCCTGGACCGAGTTCTTACGGCCCTATCTTGTGGCCGATATTTTCGAAGCGCGTCAGGGAAACATCAGCAGCCCCGTGAAGTCCGCGCTGGACGTCCTGCGCGACATCCGCAACGAGATGCGCTACGTGATGAACAACGGCGGCATCGAAGGCAGCTCCTACCAGCAGGATGTGGAGGGCTGGTTCAATTCCCTGCACGCGTTTTTGTCTCTGGGGCCGCCCTGGAGCCGTATCGAAGAGCTGGTGGCCTTGATGAACGCCGGTGTAGTCGAAGTGGCCGGGCCTCAATTCTCTGTGGATGTCGACCGCGCAGAAGGAGTATTCGTCGGGCGTTCGATAGTTCCCGATGACCTCCACAAGAGTACGATTCTGATCGATGCGCGACTCCCCAAGGTGGATCTCGCCAGAACGAACAACTCGATTCTCGTTCATCTCAAAGAGCAGCAGCAGGTGAAGCACTTCACGGTGCAGACCACTTCAACCGGAGAGTACATCACCGGGGGTGTGGCGGTCACCGAGCGGCCTTTCCGTGTCATCAGGAGCGACGGATCCATTCACCCCAAACGCTATGTGTTCGGGGTGCCGACGGAAGGGGCGAACTGGGTCACCGAGACCGGAATTCGCCCCAATGTCAATTCCATCACGGTGGGCGACAGCGATTCCATCGCGCGTGCCGTACTGGAAATCTCCGCGTGACTGACCGTTCCGTTTTCCCTGATACGAGGAGGAAGTAGAACATGTCCCCGCTTTCCACTTCGGAACTGGACCCCATAGACATTCTCGCGGTTGATGAAGAACTCGGAGAGACTGAACGAGATATCAGAGACACCGTACGGTCCTTCGCTCGGTCCGAGCTGGCTCCCCATATCGCCGAGTGGTTCGAAGCCGGCACCATGCCGAAGGATCTCACCAAGCGTCTCGGGGCACTGGGACTGCTGGGGATGCATCTGGAGGGATACGGCTGTGCGGGGGCCAGTGCTACGGCGTATGGCGTGGCCTGCCGCGAGCTGGAGGCCGTCGACTCGGGGCTGCGCTCGTTCGTATCGACGCAAGGGTCGCTGGCCATGTACGCCCTCCACCGGTGGGGCTCGGAGGAGCAGAAGCAGCAGTGGCTTCCGGCGATGGCGGCGGGCGAGGCGATCGGATGCTTCGGCCTGACGGAGCCGGACGCCGGTTCGGATCCCAGCGCGATGCGTACGCGTGCCCGGCGCCACGGGGACGACTGGGTGCTCGACGGCTCGAAGATGTGGATCACCAACAGCCCGGTCGCCGATGTGGCCGTGGTCTGGGCACAGACCGATCCCGAGCAGGGGGCAAAGGGCATTCGGGGCTTCGTCGTCCCGACCAGCACTCCCGGATTCACTGTCAACCAGATCACGCGGAAACTCTCCCTGCGCGCTTCGGCAACCGGTGAACTCGTCCTTGAATCAGTGCGGTTGCCCGCAGATGCGGTGCTGCCCGGGGCAAAGGGGCTGTCCGGTCCGCTGGCCTGCCTGAGCGAGGCACGATTCGGGATTATCTGGGGTGCGGTCGGCGCCGCCCGTGACTGCTACGAGACGGCGCTGGCCTACGCGGGCCAGCGGGAGCAGTTCGGCCGGCCCATCGCCGGCTTCCAGCTGATCCAGCAAAAGCTGTCGGAGATGGCCGTACAGGTCGCCCAGGCCTCCCTGTTGGCGTCCCGGCTCGGCCGGCTCAAGGACGCCGGACGGCTGGATCCGACGCACATCAGCGTGGGCAAACTGGCCAATGTACGCGCGGCGCTCGATGTCGCCCGTAGCGCTCGAACCATCCTGGGCGGCAACGGAATCACCCTGGAATACCCGGTGTTCCGGCACATGGTCAATCTGGAAACCGTGCTGACATACGAGGGCACCGAGGAAATGCACATGCTCTCCATTGGCAAGGCGGTGACCGGTGTCCAAGCGTTCCGCTGAACAGAAGTCCGCCGACGAACAGGAAGTTCTGTGAGCGACAACGCCACTTCGGTCCCACTGCCGGACTTCGACCTGGCCAACGCCAGTGAATTCGTCATGGCATCCGGACTGGTCGTCGATGAGGTCAGTGGCACCCGCGTACGCGGGCATATCGACCTCGGTACGGACCATCACACCCCATGGGGAATCGTGAATGGCGGCGTTTACACCACGGCTGTCGAAAGTGCGGCCTCTATCGGCGCATCAGCGGCGGTGGCCGGGCGCGGCCAGCACGCCGTGGCCCTGAACATCTCCACCGACCTGCTGCGATCGCGGACCCATGGCCGTGCTCGCGTCCTCGCCGAGCCTGTGCACCAAGGGCGTACTCAGCAGATCTGGGCGGTCACGATCTTTGATGAACAGCCCCTCGCTCGCGGCCAGGTCCGCCTGCAGAACATCGACCGGAACCAGGCCCTCGCCTGACGCCTATTCAGCTGTGACAGGAGAAGGCATGGCCACATTTCCCGATTTGAGCCTCGATTCGGCGAACCGCTTTGTGGCGGCGTTGGGGTTGGAGTTCGACGAGGTCAGGGCCGACGCTGTGACGGGCCGTATAGAGCTGGGCCCGCAACACCACAACGCCTGGGACGTCGTTCACGGCGGCGTCTACAGCACCGTTGTCGAGCGAGCGGCCAGCGTGGGCGCATCACGAGCCGTCGAGGAGCATGGCCTTTTCGCCGTCGGTGTGCACAACGCGACAGATGTGTTCGTCACCACGGCCAAGGGCCTGGCCTTAGTGACGGCACATCCGGTGTTCCAAGGAGAACTCCAACAGGTTTGGTCCGTAGAGATATTGACCGATGTGGACGGCACTCCGCTGGCTCGTGGCCAGCTGCGGCTTCAGAACGTCCCGAAACGGGCCCCCGGACACCGATGAGTACGGATCGGTGTCCGGCTCATGCGACGCGCGGGCTCCGCAGAGCGCGTGCGGAGTCAGAAAGACCATGAAACCTGGGACAGCCAGGCGTTTCAATACTGGAAAGGCTATGCGAATGACTGCGTCACCGACTCGCAATGTACTGGACCTGATGACCGGCTACTGGGCGTCGCAGAGCGTCTATGTGGCCACCAAGCTGAACCTCCCCGAGCACATAGCGGCAGGTCACACCACCAGCCGGGAGCTGGCCAAGGTCACCGGCACTCACGAGCGCTCACTGTTCCAGCTCATGCGTTTCCTCGTCGGGCTCGGCGTACTGCAGGGAGACGAGGAAACCGGTTTCTCGCTCACGCCGAGCAGCGAGCTCCTCAAGGAGGATGCGCCGGATTCCCTGCGTGACCTCGTGCTTATGTACGGCGAAGAGTTTTACCAGACGTGGGGAAATCTTCTTCACAATGTCCAGACCGGCCAACCGGCGTTCGAGGCCACTTTTGGCGCCTCGATGTACCCGTACTTCACCGCCAATCAAGAATCCGCTCGCCGATTCGACGGCACCATGGCCGGCGGCGCATTCTTCGCCGATCTGCCCCGCGTCTTCGACTTCTCCAAGACCCGGACGGTCGTCGACATCGCTGGAGGCACCGGTGGGCTGCTCTCCGAGGTCCTGAAGGCGTCCCCGAATACCCAAGGTGTGCTGTTCGACCAGCCGCATGTGATCGAAGCCGCGAAGCAGGCCATGGCGAGCCGCGAACTGACGGAGCGGGTCTCTTACGCAACGGGCGACTACACCGAGACGCTGCCCTCCGGGGGAGATGTCTACCTGTGGTCGCGCATCCTGCACAGCCGAACCGACGAATCCTGCGTCGACCTGCTCAAGCGCTGCCGTGACGCCATGGACCCGGACGGCACCGTCATCGTCCTGGAGCGCACGATCCCGCCGACTGGCGAATCGTCCCTCGGCCTCTGGTTCGACATGCAGATGATGGTTCTGGTCGGTGGAACCGAGCGTAGCGAACAGGAGTACTCCGACCTGTTCGACCGCTCGGGCCTCGCCCTCCACTCCGTCCTTCCGCTCTCGCTGGACATGTTCGCGATTGTCGCGAGGCGTGCATGACAGTGCCGCCACCGTACGCGCCCGGTCATGCCTTCACCGAGCTGACACCGGTCTCGTTCCTGCGGCGTGCCGCTGCCGTGTTCGCCGACCGCCCCGCCGTAGTCGACGGAGAATTCCGTTGTACCTACGCCGAGTTGTGGGAACGGGCCCAGCGACTGGCGGGATTGCTCGCGAAAAACGGTGTGCAGCCGGGCGACCGGGTATGTGTGCTCGCCCCCAACACCCATATGACGCTCGAAGCACATTACGGCGTGCCCCTGGCCGGCGCGGTGCTGATCGCCCTCAACACCCGGCTGTCCGCCGGTGAGATCGCCTACATTCTCGAACACAGCGGTGCCCGACTGGTTCTGGTCGACACCGAACTGGAGCCGCTTCTCAAGCACGCGCTGAGGCAACTCCCCGAGAAGCCCGGGGTCCTCGTCTCGGACCACTACGACGATGCGGTCGACACCGCCCCACCGCTCCGGATCGAGGTGACAGACGAGCGGGGGCTGCTGTCGATCAACTACACCAGCGGCACCACCGGCCGCCCGAAGGGAGTGATGTACCACCATCGGGGCGCCTATCTCAACGCACTCGCGATGGCCTTCCACACCAAGATGGATACGGCGACCCGCTATCTGTGGACCCTGCCGATGTTCCATACGAACGGATGGTGCTTCCCGTGGGCGGTCACCGCGGCCGGCGGAGTGCACCACTGCCTGCGCAAGGTCGACCCGGCCGAGATCTGGCAAGTGCTCCAATGTGAGGGCATCACTCATCTCTGC
Organism: Streptomyces sp. NPDC021093; assembly: GCF_044333135.1. Taxonomy (NCBI): domain Bacteria; kingdom Bacillati; phylum Actinomycetota; class Actinomycetes; order Kitasatosporales; family Streptomycetaceae; genus Streptomyces; species Streptomyces sp. NPDC021093. The sequence goes on from NZ_JBIRQJ010000007.1 coordinate 107,152, forward strand.
GCGGCTCCGACCGTGCTGGCGATGCTCGCCGGGCATCCCGACGCGGCTACCGTCACGCACTCCGTACGAGTCTTTGCCGGTGGCGCGCCGCCGCGGCCAACGCTGCTTGCGCGGATGAACGAACTGGGCCTGGACGTCACGCATTTCTACGGACTCACAGAGACGTTCGGAAACGCTCTGCTGGGCGTCCAGCAACCTGAGTGGCCGGAACTGTCTCCTGACGAATGGGCGCACAGAGTCGCCCGGCAGGGCATCGCCAATGTTGTCGGCGAACCCGCGCGTGTAGTCGACCGCGGAGGAAGGGAGGTTCCCGCCGACGGGAGTTCACTCGGCGAGATCCTGCTCCGCGGCAATAACCTCATGCTGGGCTATTACCGGGACGACGAAGCCACCGCCAAGGCATCCGACGGCGTATGGTTCCGCACCGGGGATCTCGCGGTACGTCATCCCGATGGCTATGTCGAGATTCGGGACCGCGCCAAGGACGTCATCATCTCCGGTGGCGAGAACATCACTTCGGTGGAAGTGGAGAATGCGCTCACCGCGCACCCCGAGGTCGCCGAAGCGGCTGTGGTCGCAGGCCCGCACGAAGTCTGGGGCGAGGTCCCGATCGCCTTCGTCACCCATCGCCCCGGAGGCTCTGTCGGCGAACAGGAGCTGATCGAATTCGTGCGGTCCCGGCTCGCGCGTTTCAAGGCTCCGCAGCGCGTCGTCTTCGGACAGCTGCCCATCACCTCGACGGGCAAGCTCCAGAAGAACCTGCTGCGGGAGCGGGCACAAGCACTCCCCGCCACCCACGTCTCCGGGACACCGTGATCCACGGCTGTTCAGGGCGGGCCGCCTCTGCCGGGGCCCCGGTGAGGCCCACCGGGACCCCGGCCCGGCCAATGCCGTGATCTTTCCGCCATACCCGCCATACCCGCGAAGAAGGGGATGAGTAGATGTCCCGCCGCTTGTTCACCTCGGAGTCCGTGACCGAGGGTCACCCCGACAAGATCGCTGACCAGATCAGCGACACCATCCTCGACGCGCTCCTCAAGGAGGACCCGAACTCACGAGTCGCCGTCGAGACGTTGATCACCACCGGCCAGGTCCACGTGGCCGGCGAGGTCACGACGAAGGCGTACGCGGACATCGCGTCGCTCGTCCGCGCGAAGATCCTCGAAATCGGCTACGACTCGTCCAAGAAGGGCTTCGACGGCGCCTCCTGCGGCGTGTCGGTGTCGATCGGCGCGCAGTCGTCCGACATCGCGCAGGGTGTGGACACCGCGTACGAGCAGCGTATGGCAGGTACCGCCGCAGGTGAAGAAGGGGACGAGCTGGACAAGCAGGGCGCAGGCGACCAGGGCCTGATGTTCGGCTACGCCTGCGACGAGACGCCCGAACTGATGCCGCTGCCCATCCACTTGGCGCACCAGCTCTCCCGCCGCCTGTCCGAGGTCCGCAAGGACGGCACCGTCCCCTATCTGCGCCCCGACGGCAAGACCCAGGTCACCATCGAGTACGACGGCAACAAGGCGGTCCGCCTCGACACCGTCGTCGTCTCCTCGCAGCACGCCGGCGACATCGACCTGGACGCCCTGCTCACCCCCGACATCCGCGAGCACGTCGTCGACCACGTCCTGTCCCAACTGGCCGACGACGGCATCACGTTGGACACCGACACCTACCGCCTCCTGGTCAACCCGACCGGCCGCTTCGAGATCGGCGGCCCCATGGGCGACGCGGGCCTGACCGGCCGCAAGATCATCATCGACACCTACGGCGGCATGGCCCGCCACGGCGGCGGCGCCTTCTCCGGCAAGGACCCCTCCAAGGTCGACCGTTCGGCGGCGTACGCCATGCGCTGGGTTGCCAAGAACGTCGTCGCGGCAGGCCTCGCCGCCCGCTGCGAGGTCCAGGTCGCCTACGCCATCGGCAAGGCCGAGCCCGTCGGCCTCTTCGTCGAGACCTTCGGCACCCACAAGGCCGACACTCGCAAGATCGAGGCCGCCATCTCCGAGGTCTTCGACCTCCGCCCCGCCGCCATTGTCCGCGACCTCAACCTGCTGCGCCCCATCTACGCCCAGACCGCCGCGTACGGCCACTTCGGCCGCGACCTGCCCGACCTCACCTGGGAGCGCACCGACCGCGTCGACGCACTGCGCAAGGCAGCCGAGCTCTCATGAACCCGGCGCCGAGGACGCCCGGGTTGATAGCCGCGGGAGAGAAGACGTTCTCGTTCGAGTTCTTCCCGCCCAAGACCGAGGCCGGGGACCGGGCACTGTGGCACGCGATCCGCAGGGTCGAGGCGCTGTCTCCTACGTTCGTGTCGGTCACATACGGCGCGGGCGGGTCCTCCCGGGGCCGCACGATCGCCGTGACCAAGAGGATCGCTGCGGAGACAACCCTGCGGCCGGCCGCCCACCTCACGGCTGTCGGCCACTCGGTCGCCGAACTGCGGAGCATCATCGGTCACTATGCGGACGCCGGCATACGTGACGTGCTGGTACTGCGTGGTGACCCACCGGGCGACCCTCGCGGCACCTGGACCCCACACCCTGACGGCTTCACTTATGCCCATGAACTGGTGAGTCTCGTACGGGAGTTGGGCGCATTCACCGTTGGCGTGGCCGCCTTCCCCGAAGGGCACTTCCGCGCTACGTCTCCGGAGACAGAACTGCGCCACTTCATCGCCAAGTGCAGGGCCGGTGCCGACTACGCCATCACGCAGATGTTCTTCGATGCCGAGGCGTATCTGAGGTTCCGCGACCGAGTGGCGGCGGCGGGCTGCGACACCCCGATCATCCCGGAGATCATGCCCGCCACCGACGTACGCCAGATCCGCCGGTTCGCCGAACTGAGCGGCGCTGTGTTCCCCCGAAAGCTGGCGGACCGGCTGGAGTTGACGCGGGGTGACCCATCGGCCTCGTACCAGCTCGGTGTCGAACACGCGACCGCGATGGCACAGCGGTTGTTGGACGAGGGCGCCCCCGGTCTTCACTACATCACCCTCAACCGCTCCACGGCAGCCCTGGACATTCACCGGGGCCTTCAACACATAGATCAGACACAGGAAACGGGAAGTATCGATGCCCTCACTGATCACCGGTGATTTCAGGGCAGCGGACCTTTCCCTCGCCGATTTCGGCCGTAAGGAGATCACCCTCGCCGGGCATGAGATGCCCGGTCCGATGGCGATCCGCAAGGAGTACGCCGCTTCGCAGCCGCTGGCCGGCGCCCGGGTGACCGGCTCGTTGCACATGACGGTTCGGACGGCGGTTCTGATCGAGACGCTGGTCGCGCTGGGTGCCGAGGTGCGCTGGGTGTCCTGCAACATCTTCTCGACCCAGGACCACGCGGCCGCCGCGGTCGCGGTGGGCCCGAACGGCACTGCGGACAGCCCTCAGGGCGTGCCGGTGTTCGCGTGGAAGGGCGAGTCGCTTCAGGAGTACTGGTGGTGCACGGAGCAGACGCTGACCTGGCCGGACTCGCCCACCGGCGGCCCGAACATGATCCTGGACGACGGCGGTGACGCAACCGTCCTCGTTCGCAAGGGTGTTGAGTACGAGAAGGCGGGCAAGGCCCCGACGGTGGAGACCACTACGTTCTCCAGGTCCGGCCGGTCAGGTCCGACTGGCAGGAAGCAAGCCATTCAGCCAGTTGTCACCGGTGAGGGGGCATCAAGAAGTGCACGTGTACCGGTGTTTGCCGCACCGGGAACTTCTCCGGCTGCGCAGTGATTCGGCAGAGGAAGGCTCAGCACTGCACGGGTTCCGCTCCGGCGGCCGGAGCCATCCCCCGAGTGGTGGCTCCGGCCGCCGTGCGGCGGCGGCGCGCGAGGCGCCGACCGTCTTGGTTCAGCCGTGAGACGGCTGAAAGCGCGTGGGTCGAACACGGCACACGGATCTCAGCGGTGACGTTCGCGCGACCGCTGAGAGGTTCTCGTACCGGGGCGGCGCAGGTTCGCGTGTCGGACACGAGCGCTCCGGTGACCGACAGCGGCGGCTGGCCGTCCGGGCGCGGAGCAGAACATTCCGGTCGCGCGACGCGACGACGAGTCCGTCGGCGCCCCGCCCTTCGAGGGTGCGCGTCCCCTGCTCGGTGCCGTCGGTCAGGGCTTCCATGGTCAGCATTCGGGGCCTCTTTGCATGGTGTTCCCGTCCGCCGGGCAAGGAGACGGAAGCGAGTGGTCAGCTCGCTACGAGCACGCGTGGTGCCCAACCCCCGGGTGTGCTCCTTACGATGGGGTGGCTCACTGCTTCGGCGGTAGACATCGCGTCGGCGCAGGGCCAATGACGTGACGTCGATTGCTAATCTCAGTTAATGCCTTCAGGAGGGTACTTGGCAACCAGGCGATCACGTCAACTGAGATTAATCGGAGGATGGAGTGCCCCAACACCCCCAACAGCCCGGCCCGGCAGAGCCGGCGGCCGGACGCGGCGAGAGCCTGGCGGAGCGGTTGACACGGCTCTTCGAGATCGTGCATCCACGCGACCGCGGGCCCTACTCGAACGAGGAAGTCGCGCAGAAGATCGCGGAGGCCGGCGGGTCGAAGGTCTCCCACGTCTACCTGTGGCAGCTGCGGACGGGGCGGCGCGACAACCCCACCAAGCGGCATCTGGAGGCGCTGGCCAACTTCTTCGGCGTGCCGGTCGCGTACTTCTTCGACGACGAGGAGGCCGCAGCCGTGAGCGAAGAGCTGGAGATGCTGCGGGTCATGCGGGATGCGGGGGTGCAGCGGGTCGCGGCACGCGTTGCCGGATTGTCACCGAAGTCCCTGAAGGCCATTCTGGCCCAGATCGAGCACGTACGAGAACTGGAGGATCTTCCGCCTGAATCGGATGCATAACAACGGAAGAGAAGAGAGACATGCGCGAAATTACTCACCGTCAGTGCGCGGAATTCGTGCGCGGCCTGCACCTTCCGCCCGTCGGCAGCATCCGCGAGCTGCTGCCGCACATCGAGGAACGCTCAGGACTGCCGATCCGCCTCGAAGCGGCGCCGCCCGAGTGGGACGAGGAGGCGGTGTGCGGCATGTGGTTGCGCACCGTCCACACCGACTACATCTTCGTCGTCGAGGAGACGAGCAGATCGCACCAGGACCACATCATCGCGCACGAAGTCGCGCACATCCTGCGCAATCATCAGTCCGCCGAAGCCAAATTGCCGCCCCCGGCGCCCATACCCCGGCGGATCTCGTCCCGTCTGGACCCGGACATGGTGCGCAGCGTCCTGGGACGCGCCTTCTACGCCCACCAGGATGAGCGGGAGGCGGAGCTGATCGCCACGCTGCTCCAGCACCGCATCCATCGCCCCGGCGCACCGCGGCCGAACGTCGCCGACGAATTGGTCGACCGGGTCACCCGCACCCTCCTTGGCCGGGGGAAATAGAGATGCAGCAGCTGCTCCACCCCATATGCCTGGCCCTGGCCATTGCCGGTCTGCTGGCCTTGGTGCGGTCACCGCGCCGACTGCGCAACGACCCTTCGCGGGCCGCACTCGCCGCCGCGTTCGCCTGTTCGATGGCTTCCTTCGTCGTCAGCCTGCACCCCGTGTGGCGGGTTCTCGACGCGGTACTGGGCCGTCCCTCCACCGGCGTGCTGCTGGCCCACAGCGCAGTCGTCACCTTGTTGGTATGCCAGCTTGTCGTTCTTGCCCACTGGGGGCTTTCCGCCCCGCGTGCCCGCCGTGTCGCACGCCGGTCGCTGTTGACCGGAGCCGTCGTCATCGCGGTCCTTGCCACCCTGTTCTTCTCCCTCACCCCTGTTTCCTCCTCTCCGCAGAACGTCACCGCCGCCTACGCCCACACCCCCGCCTACCAGGCGTACATGCTGATCTACGTCGGCGCCTACGCAACCGGGGAGTTGCTGCTGGGCGGAGCCTGTCTTGCCGTGGCACGTCGGGACGGACAGCCTCGCTGGGTCTCGATCGGCCTGCGCGTCGTCGCCGTCGGCGCATTGCTGACCCTCGGCTTCAGCATCGAACGCCTTGCCGCGATCATCGCCGCGATGAACGGTGGCGTCCTCCCGCCGGCCGCCGAGTCGGCTGCCTGGCTGTTCGCCGACATCGGCACCTTCCTCAACCTCGGTGGATGGTTCGTCCCCGTCCTCGGCGTTCAGATCCTCCCCTGGGTACGGGCCTGGGTACGGGCCCCGCGCGACTACCAACGGCTGGAACAGCTGTGGTCGGCGATGTCCCACGCACTGCCGCACCTGTCCTTCCACGCCGCCCCGGAACCGCCGTCCGACAGCAGCGCGCTGCGGCACCGGCTGAACTGGCGTCTCTACGGGCGCCGCAAGGAGATCCTCACCTGGCACCTGCACCGGCGCAGTGTGGAGATCCGGGACGGGCAGTGGACACTGCGGCACCACCTCGCGCCCGCTGTGCGCCAGAAGTCCGAGCAACGGCACCGCGCCGCCGGTCTCTCCGGCCGCCGCCTGGCCCACGCCGTCACCGCCGACCAGCTTCACGCCGCTCTCCTCGCCTTCGAGAACGGGGAGGAGACACCGGGACCCACCGAGTACGCGGACAAGAGCGTCCGCGCCGACGTGCGCATCCCCGATCAGGACGTACGTGCCCTGACCGAGATCGCCGCCCACTTCACCGTCCCCACGCAGAAGGAACGCGAACCGCAATGACCCCGCAGTACCCCTCCGCCCGCGACACCCTGAACGCACTGGAGCGCGGCGAGACCACCAGCCGCGCGCTGACCACCGCGTACCTGGAACGCATCACCGCCGAGCCGAAGATCAACGCCGTCGTCACCACCGACTCGGAACGGGCCCTCGCCGCGGCGGACGCCGCTGACGAACGGCGCTCCCGCGGCAAGCCCGGCGGGCCGCTGCTCGGACTGCCCATGACCGTCAAGGACTCTCTGGAGACCGCGGGACTGCGCACCACCAGCGGCGGCGCTCTGGCCGACCACGTCCCCGCCGCGGACGCCGACGCCGTCGCCCTGCTCCGGGCCGCCGGAGCGATCATCATCGGCAAGACCAACACCCCGCCGATGTGTCAGGACATCCAGACCAGCAACGACCTGTTCGGTACCACTCCGAATCCGTACGACGCCGCGCGCACGGCAGGCGGCTCCTCCGGCGGACCCGCCGCCGCCGTCGCCGCCGGACTCACCCCGCTGGAAGTCGGCTCCGACCTCGCCGGATCGCTGCGCCTTCCCGCGCACTACTGCGGCGTCTACGGGCTGCGCACCACCCGCGGCATCGTGCCCACCCGTGGCCACGTCCCCCGGCCGCCGGGCTGGATGACCAGCTCCGACATGCTCACCATCGGCCCCTTGGCCCGCAGCGCCGAGGACCTCGACCTGGCCCTCGACGTGCTCGCCGGCCCCTCCCCCGCGGACAGTCCCGGCTGGAGCCTTCAGCTGCCGGCCGCCCGCCACACCTCACTCGCCGACCTGCGCATCGGCATCTGGGCGGACGACCCCTACTGCCCCGTCGACACGGACACCCGCCACCTGCTGGAACAGGTCGCCACCAGCCTCCGCGCCGCCGGGGCGAGCCTGGACGAACACTCCCGTCCCATCGACGACTTCGCCGACTCCGACCGGCTCTTCCAGCAGCTGATGTTCGCCACCTCCTCCGCCACCGCAGGACAGGAGGAGTTCGACGGACAGACCCGGTCCGCCGAGCAGCTGCCGGACGACCACCCGGCCGCACTGTTCCTGCGGTCGCGCACGATGCGGCACCGGGACTGGCTGCGGGCTCACGAAGAACGCGAGCAGCTGCGCGAACGATGGGCCGCCTACTTCCGCACCGTGGACGTACTGATCACCCCGGCCGCGCCGACCGCCGCCGTGGCCGACCAGACCGGCGTTCCGCCCACCGAGCGGTACTTCACCGTCGACGGCGAAAGGCGCAGCTTCTTCGGCCAGACCGCCTGGCTCAACCTCGTCAGCCACGTCGGCCTGCCCGCCGCGGTCGCCCCCATGGGCCGCGACCGTGACGGGATGCCGCTCGGCGTCCAGATCATCGGTCCCCACCTCGCCGACCGCACCGTCGTCGCGGTGGCCGGTCAACTCGCCGCGGAGGCTGCCTGACAGCCGGCCCGACCGGTGTGGCCGAGGCCGGGAGCCACCCCGTGCGCAGCACGGATGCCCGGTGGTGGCTCCCGGGCCCACCCGCCTGGCCGGCCCGCGCTTCCCCTACGGGGAGACGGAAGGTCCGGGGCGGACATTGCGGTTGAACCGGAAGAGGTTCTGCGGGTCGTGGGCGGACTTGAGGGCGGCCAGGCGGTCGTAGGTGCCGGGCCGGTAGCCGGCCCGGGTCTGGTCCTCGTCGGCGTGCTCGCCGTCTCCGTAGAGGAAGTTGAGACTGTGGCCGAGGGTCCACGGCGCCAGGGCCTCGCGCAGCTGGGCGTGGCGGTCGCGGACCTCGTCGGGGCCTGTGCCGCCGGGTCCGTAGAGGGAGAGGGCGCAGACGAGGTACTCCGCCTCCCGGTGGTCCACCGCGATCCCGGCCTGCCCCTGCCCGTGCAGGGCGCCGCCGAGGTGACGTACGGCCAGGACGCACGGTACGGGCGACTGCGGCCCGGCCACGGCGAGCAGGGAGTCCAGCGCCTTGGGGGGCAGTTCGCCGAGCAGGGCATTGGTGCCGGCGTACGACTGCGGGGCGACCGGGTCGTTGTGGATGGTGCCGGACTCGGTGAAGGGCATGGTCCGCAGGCTGTCCACGAGGCGGGCGCCGACTTCGCGCAGCGGTGCGACGAGGCGTTCCCCCTCCTCGGCAGGGCCGTTGTAGACGATGCGGAAGGAGGCCACGTAACGGCCTCGCAGCGGGGCGGGGACCTGCGGGATGTCGGGGAGGCCGAGCAGGGTGACGGACGAGGTCAGTTCCTCGGGCGCCCCGGCGCTCCACCGTCGCCAGGTCTCCAGTGCCTTCTCGATCAGCGGAGCGTCGAAGACCAGTTGGCCCGCGTAGAGCGTGCTGACCGGGACGAGCGACATTTCCAGGGCGGTGACGACGCCGAAGTTGCTGCCGCTGCCCAGCACCGCGCCGAACAGCTCGTCCCCCGGCTCCACCCGGCGCAGCACTCCGTCCGCGGTGACGATCTCCAGGGCGTGCACGTGGTCGGCCGCATAGCCGAACTGCCGGGCCAGCAGCCCGATTCCGCCGCCCAGGGTGTATCCGACGACCCCGACGCCCGGCGAGGAGCCGGTGAGCGGCGCCAGCCCATGGGCTGCGGCCGCCTCGATCAGCGCGCCCGCCCGGACCCCTGCGGCGACGCGGGCGGTCCTGGCTCCGGGGTCGATCCGCACCTCGGTCATCCGCCGGGTACTGATCAGCACCCCGCTCTCGACGGCCACCGACAGGCCGTGTCCCGTCGCCTGCACGGCCACGGGTAATCCGTGCTCCGCCGCGTGGGCCACGGCCCTGCGGACGTCTTCCGCGTCGGCCGCGCCGACGACCAGCGCGGGACGGTGCGTGTACGCGGTCTGGTAGCCGGAGACTTCCTCGTCGTATCCGGCGTCGCCCGGTCGGAAGACCGGGCCGGTGAAAGTGGGGACTTCCTGCGTTCTCTGATGAGCCGTATTTCCCATGGATCAAGGATGTCGGCGATTTCCCGCAACCCCAAGAGCGGGTCGAGAAGCATTCGTTATGGAGATTCGGCGACTGCGCCGCTTCTCCGTTCCGCCGCCCGACGGCGTGCCCGACGCCCGGCACCGGCCGCTTCGGCCCTCGACGCACGGGTTCTCTCGCGTACTGGCCCGTCAAGCAGGACACTTGAGGCATCCGGGCGTCCCACAGCGGAGCTGCGACGTCTCCGCCGCGTCCGGACATCGCTGAGGGAGGGGGGACACACACGTGCGGGAGAGCCACCGGGCGGATGCCGAGCGGGTGTTGGAGCGGGCCGTCGAGGAAGAGGTGCGGCGGTCCGGCGGGCGGACCGACGGGCGGGCGCTGCTGGTGCGGGGGCGGGCCGTGCTGGACGCGATGCTGGCACCGGCCGCCGAGGAGTACGCCGCGTACGTGGCCGCCCTCGACAAGGCGGGCGCCGGGCATCAGCCCCTGTCGGAACGTTTCAGCAGGCAGAGCATCGGCACCCCCGTGCTCGTGACGGGCGTGGCGGCGATCGCCGCGTTCAGCACCGATCTGGCCCTGGGGACGGCGTCGGGCACCGCCCTCGCCGCCGGGGCCGTGGTCGCCGTCGCCGGGGCGGCCGCGACCGTCGCCAGGGTGACCGCCGCCCACTGGCCGGCCGCGCACCGGCGGGCGGGTGCGCTGGGGCAGCCCGGCGGGCACGAACAGCTGAAGCTGACGTGGCTGACGGCGCTGGAGGTACGGGGCGTACGCCCGTATCTGGACCAGCAGCGGATGGTGGCCGCCGCGACCCGGGCACGGCCGCCCGGCACGGCGCAGAAGACGGCGGCGGCGCCGACCGTGCTGCGCGGCGGCAATCGCAGTGCGGCCGCCCGGCGCAGGACCGTACTGGAGCAGTCCTTCGCCCAACTGCGGCAGGTGGACGGGCCGTTCGCGGGTCGGCGGGCGGAAATGGCACAGATCGCACAGTGGGTGCACGCGGCGCGGGCGAGCACGCAGACGCGGCCGACGGTGGTCGTGCTGTACGGGGAGCCCGGCTCAGGGCGCTCGACGCTCGCACTGCGGGCGACGCACGGGCTGAAGGACCAGTTCCGGGGCGCGTGCGTGGTCGATCTGCGCAACGGCGCGCCGGGGAAGACGGAGGTCCCCACGTCCACGCGGGACGCCCTGCTGCACCTCCTCAACCGGCTCGGCGCACCCCGCGAGCAGCTCCTCTTCCGCGAGCAGCGCTCCGAACGGTCCACGCAGGAACAGCACTTGAAGCGGCTGACCGAGCTGTACCACCAGCACCTCACCGGCCTGCCGGTGACCGTCGTACTGGAGGACGCCACCGACGCGGAGCAGGTCCGCACCCTCATCCCGGAGCGCTCGGACAGCCTCGTCCTGGTCACCGCGCGCGCCCCGCTGGACCTGCCGCAGGACACCCCGGCGTGGGTGCACCAGCTGGCGGTGGAGCCGTTGGACGGGGCGGGCGCCGAGGAGCTGCTGCGGGCGGTCGCCGAGGCCGACCACCCTTCGCAGCAGGCTCCCTACGACGGTGAATCGACGGACCGCACAAGGGAGTTGTGCGGCGGGCTGCCGCTCGCCCTGCGGGTCGCGGGGTCGTCGCTCGGCCCGCGCAGCATGCGCACGCTGGCCGCCGACCTCGGGGCGTACGGGCCGGTGGACCCGGTCGAGCGGGCGCTCTCGCTGCGCTACGCCGACCAGTCCGAGCAGGGCCGGCGGCTGCTGCGCAGGCTCTCCCTCGCGGGCCGGGCCAGTCTCGGCGGTGCGGCGGCGGCCGCACTGCTGGCCACCGACGAGCAGGAGGCGCGGCGGCGGCTGTCGGAGCTGGCCGGGGCGGGGCTGATCGACCACGTCGGCGGCAGCCGCTACCGGCTGCACGACCTGGTGCGCTCCTTCTCGTACGCCCGGCTGCTCGACGAGGAGGAACCGGCCGAGCGGACGGCCGCGCAGGAACGCCTCATCCAGAACTACGGCGAGCTGGCCGACTCGGTGATCCGCCTCGTCGACGGCAAGAACTCGACCCGTGCGGACCGCTTCGGCCCGCACGGCTTCACCTCGCTGGACGCGGCGCTGCGCTGGCTGGACGACGAGTCGTCGTTCATCACGGCCGCCCTGCGGCACGCCGAGGGCGTCGACCAGCAGCTCGTCCTCAACCTCCTCGGCGCCCTGTGCGACTACTGCCTGCTGCGCGGCGACCTCTACCGCCTGGGCGAGATCAGCGAGCTGACCCAAGCCGTCGACCAGGGGCTCCTCGTACGTTCGGTGCAGTGGCGGACCGGCATCGCGGCCCGCCAGCTCGGTGAGCTCGACAAGGCGCGCACCACGCTCTCCTCGGTCGTCGACCTCTACTTCGAGGCGCAGCACGAGGCGGGCGCGGCCCGCGCGCTCGGCTCGCTCGGCATCACCCTGCACCACCAGGGCAACCTCACCGAGGCGGCGGCCAAGCTGCGCGAGGCCCTCGACCTCCAGTCGTCGGCGGCGCTGGCGGGCGACCGCGCGTGGAACCTGCACGCCCTCGCGGCGGTGGAGCGCGACCGGGCGAACCTCGCCGAGGCCGTCGAACTCCTCGACACGGCGCTGGCCCTGCACCGGGAGGGCGAGTCGCTGCACGGGCAGGCGTGGGCGCACTTCCAGCTCGGCCAGGTGTGCCTGCGGATGGGTGAAGTGCCGCGTGCGGAGGGGGAGTTGAGGGCCGCCCTCGACCTGTACGGCCGTACCCGCGACGACCGAGGCGAGGCGTGGGCGCTCACCCAGCTCGCCCGCGCCCGCCTCGTCGCGGGCGATCCGGGCCCGGCGGTCGACGGCCTGCGCCAGGCCCTCTCCCGCCACCTCGACAACGAGGACGCGCGCGGCGAGGCATGGACGCTGTACTACCTGGGCCAGGCGCTGGAGGAGCGCGGCGACCACGACCAGGCGGTACGGGAGCTGGAGCGGGCGCGGACGATGTTCTCCCGGATGCGCGACGTGTACGGCCTGGCCTGCGCCCGCCACCACTCCGGCCGCGTCACCCGCGACCAGCGCGCCGTACAGACCGGCAACCTCCGCAACTCCGGCTTCGCCCGCCAGCTCCTGATGGACGCCCGCCAGGACTTCCGCCGCATCGGCGTCGCCCACGGCGAGGCGTGGACGGTCCTGGAACTGGTCGTCGTCGACGCGGGCAACTCCCGCCCGGAGCAGGCCCTTTCGCTCTGCGACGAGGCGGTCGCACTCTTCGCCTCGTACGAGGACAGGCGCGGCGGCGACTGGGCCCGCTTCCTGCGCTGCACCCTCCTCCCGTTCGCCCACCCGGGCGGCGCGGAGGCGGGCACGTCGCTGGCCGAGGAGGAACTCGCCCTGCTCCTCTCGGAGCCCCACCCCACCCGCGACGACCGCCTGACGGACTGCGCGGAGGCGTACCGGGTGGTCCTGGGCCGGGGCGCGGACCTGACGGCGGGCTGGCAGGCATGGCGCCTGGGCATGGTCCCGAACCGGCATTCGAGGGAGGTGATGGGGGTGCCGGTGGGGGCGGTGAAGTAGCGGCGGGGAACAACGGGGCCGAGAGGCGCGGGAGCCGCGCTCACCAAGAGGCGGGAACCGCCGGGCACGGCGCTGCCTTCACAGACGGGCACGGACGGACGGGCGCGGACCGGCAGGCGCAGACCAGGCAGGCGCAGACCGGCGGCGCAGACCGGCAGAGGGTACCGACCGGCAGGCGCAGACCGGCGGCGCAGACCGGCAGAGGGCACGGACCGGCAGGCGCAGACCGGCGAGCGCAGACCGGCGAGCGCAGACCGGCGGCGCAGACCGGCAGAGGGCACGGACCGGCAGGCGCAGACCGGCGAGCGCAGACCAGGCAGGCGCAGACTCCGGTGGGTACGGACCAGCGGGCGCAGACTCCGGCAGGCTCAGGCCAGCGGGCTCGGGCTCGGGCTCCGGCCACCTGCGGCCGGAGTCCGCGCGCCTGCCGCTGTCACCAGGTCACCGGCGGCGTGCCCTCGCACCGAGCAGCCGGACCTGGCCGACTGCTCGCGCCGAGCCGCCCGCCGGGCAGGCGGCCTGCCGGCAGCGCCGAACCGCCAAGCTGCCGAGCGGTCGAGCCGCCGAGCAGGCGGACCGGCGGTGGGTTACTTCTTCTTGCCGGAGCTGCCCGAGCCGCCCGAGCCCTTGGCAGAGGCGCCGGAAGCGCCGGAGGGCTTGGCGGGCGTCTCGGACGCGGCGGACGCCGCGGCCTTCGGCCTGGCGTCGCCCTCCGCACCCTCCGAAGCCTTCGCATCCGGATCCGGTGCCTCCTCGAAGGAGACCTTGCCCATGTGCCGGTTCATCGACTTCATCAGCGCCCACACGCCGAGCGCCAGCGCCGCGAACACGATGAAGCCCAGGATTCCCGGGGTCACCTTGTTCTTGTCGAAGCCTTCGGCGGCGAGCGGCACGAGCTGAGTCATTGCTGCCTGGGAAACGTTCACCTACGCATTGTCGCGGATGCCCGCGAAGAGGTCGCTCTCGGGGAGGGAGGTCGGCACGAGAGCCTTCGCCAGCTCGTACTCCTCCGTCGGCCAGATCTCCCGCTGGATCTCCATCGGGATCCGGAACCAGCCGCCGTCCGGGTCGATCTGCGTGGCGTGCGCGAGCAGTGCCTTGTCGCGGATCTCGAAGAACTCTCCGCAGGGCACGAAGGTGGTCAGCGTGCGCTCGACGCGCTCGAACTCCTCCCACCGCTTCAGCCAGTCGCCGTACGGCGACTCCAGGCCGCGGTCCAGCAGCGCCTCGTGCAGCGCGACCGTGCGCGGCTTGTTGAAGCCCTGGTTGTAGTAGAGCTTCAGCGGCTGCCAGACGGGCCCGAACTCGTCCTCGGGGAAGGCCGCCGGGTCGGCCGCTCCGTCGAAGGCCACCATCGTGATCTGGTGGGTCATGATGTGGTCGGGGTGCGGGTAGCCGCCGTTCTCGTCGTACGTGGTGACGACCTGCGGCCGGAAGGCGCGGATCGACTTCACCAGACGGCCGGCCGCCTCGTTGACGTCCTCCAGTGCGAAGCAGCCCTCGGGCAGCGGCGGCAGCGGGTCGCCCTCGGGCAGCCCGGAGTCGACGAAGCCGAGCCACTCCTGCTTGACGCCCAGGATCTCGCGGGCCTCGTCCATCTCGCGCTGGCGGACCTCGTGGATGTGCTCCTCGATGTACTTGTCGCCCTGGAGCTTCGGATTGAGGATGGAGCCGCGCTCCCCGCCCGTGCAGGTCACGACATGGACGTCCACCCCCTCGGACACGTACTTCGCCATGGTGGCCGCACCCTTGCTCGACTCGTCGTCGGGGTGGGCGTGCACGGCCATCAAGCGCAGCTGCTCAGTCAAGATCTCGATCCTCGGTGATCCGGGCGCCCTCGGTGTCTGCGGCGCAAAGTACGACTCATATAGTGACCGAACCGGGGGTGGGAATATTCCTGACCCCTGCGCAGCCGGAGGATCACAGCATGAATGCGGTACGTGACGGAGCTTCCGGCACCCCCGGCGATCCCGGCACGCCCGGCGCCTCCGGCACGCCCGGCACCGACGGCGCTCCCAGCGCCCCTGGTGTTCCCAGCGCCCCTGGTGTTCCCGCGGACCGCTACGGCCGCTCCGCCGACCAGCGTGCGGACCGCAAGCTGAAGGTCATCGGCTCGGTGCTCGGAGTGCTGCTGCTCCTGCTGATCGGCTGGATCGGGTACGGGTACATCTCGAAGCAGGTGATCAGCGCCGAGCTGATCAAGTTCGACCTCAAGTCCTCGCAGTCCGAGGTGCAGGTCCACCTGGAGATCCGCAAGGACGCCGACGCCACCGGTACGTGCACGGTGCGCGCGCTCGCCGAGAACGGCGCCGAGGTCGGGCGCAAGGACGTACGGATCACGGAGAAGGGCAAGAGCCGGATCGACGAGCTCTACTCGGTGCGCACGACGGCGAAGGCGACGAGCGCGGAGCTGCTGAGCTGCACCGCTGACGGACAGTAGCCGATGGTGACCGGGCGGCTCCTTGCCGTGCCTGCCCGTACCTGCTCCGTACCCCTAACTACACCCTCTGACCTGCGTTGACGCAGTTCTGACGGTTTTGGTTCTCCCCTGACGGGCATCGAATTGTTAGGCTCGTGGTTTCGCCCGCCCGTGGAGGCACATCCTTCTGGGGTAGGGCGATGCTTTGTTATCCGTAACTTCGAGGAGCACCTGTGACCCAGACCAGCGACGACGTCACCTGGCTGACCCAGGAGTCGTACAACAAGCTCGTGGAAGAGCTGGAGTACCTGTCGGGTCCGGCGCGCGGTGAGATCACTGCGAAGATCGCGGCGGCCCGTGAGGAGGGCGACCTCCGTGAGAACGGCGGGTACCACGCGGCCAAGGAGGAGCAGGGCAAGCAGGAGCTCCGCATCCGCCAGCTGAAGCAGCTCCTGGAGCGCGCGAAGGTCGGCGAGGCCCCCACCGCCAGTGGTGAGGCGGCTCCCGGCATGGTCGTGAAGATCGCCTTCGACGGCGACGAGGACGACACGATGACGTTCCTGCTCGCCTCCCGCGAGTACCCGAGCGCCGACATCGAGACGTACTCGCCGCAGTCCCCGCTGGGCACCGGCGTGATCGGCAAGAAGGTCGGCGAGGACGCCGAGTACGAACTGCCGAACGGCAAGAAGGCCATGGTGCGGATCCTGGAGGCGACGCCCTACCAGGGCTGAGTCCGCACGATTCGGTACGTACGAGAGCCCCCGGCAGCGACTGTGCGCCGGGGGCTCTCGCGTACGCACGGTCAGGCGGTCGCCGAGCGGTACTTGCGCACGGCGAGGGTCCGGAAGACCACGATGATCAGGACGGACCAGATCAGCGAGGCCCAGACCGGGTGCTCCATGGGCCAGGCCCCGGTGATCGAGGTCGGCATGGTGTCCATGGTGTTGCCGAAGAGCTGCCGGGCCGCCTGCACGGTGGCGCTGAACGGGTTCCATTCGGCGACGTGCTGGAGGAACGTCGGCATGCCGGTGACCGGCACGAACGCGTTCGAGATGAAGGTCAGCGGGAAGAGCCAGATCAGGCCGCCCGAGGTGGCCGCCTCGGGGGTGCGGACGGACAGGCCGATCAGTGCGCCGATCCAGGAGAAGGCGTAGCCGAGCAGGAGCAGCAGCGCGAAGCCCGCCAGCACCTTCAGGAGGTTCTCGTGGGTGCGCCAGCCGATCAGCAGGGCGACGCCCGCCAGTACGACCAGGGTGAGCGCGGTCTGCACCAGGTCGGCGAGGGTGCGGCCGGTGAGGACCGCGCCGCGGGCCATGGGCAGTGACCGGAAGCGGTCGATGAGGCCCTTGTGCATGTCGTCGGCGATGCCTGCGCCCGCACCGGCCGTCGCGAACGTGACCGTCTGGGCGAAGATGCCCGCCATCAGGAACTCTTTGTAGGCCTGTGGCGAGGTCGAGCCGCCGACCTGGATCGAGCCGCCGAACACGTACGTGAACAGCACGACGAACATCACCGGCTGGATGATCCCGAAGAGGATCATTTCGGGAATCCGAGACATCCGGATCAGGTTGCGCTTCGCGATGGTCAGCGAGTCGGTGACCGACTGCAGCGGGCCTCCCCTGGCCACGGGCGCGAGGGACTTCACTGTCGTCACGGTGTCGGCACTCACTTCTTCCCCACCTCCTCCTCGTCCTCGGCGGGCTCCTCCGCCGCATGGCCCGTCAGCGAGATGAAGACGTCGTCGAGGGTCGGGCGGCGCAGGCCGATGTCGTCGATCTCCACACCGCGCGCGTCCAGCTCGCGGATGACCTCGGCGAGGAGCTTCGCGCCGCCGGTGACCGGGACGGTCAGCTTGCGGGTGTGCTGCTCGACCTTGGTGCCGCCCTTGCCGAAGCCGCGCAGCACCTCGTCGGCGATCGGGATGTGCTCGCGCTCGTGGACGACGACCTCGATGCGCTCGCCGCCGGTGCGGGCCTTGAGCTGGTCCGACGTACCGCGTTCGATGACCTTGCCGTGGTCGATGACGCAGATGTCGTGGGCGAGGTGGTCGGCCTCCTCCAGATACTGGGTGGTGAGCAGGAGGGTGGTACCTCCGGCGACCAACTCCTGGATGACTTCCCAGAGTTGCTGCCGATTGCGGGGGTCGAGGCCGGTGGTCGGCTCGTCCATGAACATCACGGGCGGGGAGACCACGAGGGCTGCCGCGAGGTCGAGGCGGCGGCGCATTCCGCCGGAGTACGTCTTGGCCGTACGGTCCGCGGCGTCGCCGAGGTTGAAGCGCTCCAGGAGTTCGGCGGCGCGGGCCTTCGCCGCCTTCGTGGACATCTGGTAGAGCCTGCCGACCATCTGGAGGTTCTCGCGGCCGGTGAGGTACTCGTCGACGGCCGCGAACTGGCCGGAGAGGCCGATCGAGCGCCGCACTTCGTTGGGATGCTTGAGGACGTCGATCCCGGCGACGAAGGCCTTTCCGCTGTCGGGCTGGAGCAGGGTGGTCAGGACGCGGACGGCGGTGGTCTTTCCCGCGCCGTTCGGCCCGAGCAGTCCGAGAACGGTGCCCTCGGGGACGTCGAGATCGACGCCTCCCAGGGCTTTCACGTCGCCGAAGGTCTTGACCAGCCCCTCGGCATAGATGGCGCCTGGCATAAGGGGTCCCCCATGTGTGTGGGTGGTTCCTACGCGAAATTTTAGGTTTGCCGGACTCGTCCCGCCCGGCGAGGCAGAGCGCGAGACACACCATAACGCGATACATCGCGTCCGGAGAAGGGATTTCCGGGACTGCCCCGGAGGGATCACGGGACGGCCGGCCAGTCCCTCTGGAGGGACGCGCTCAACGCGGCCCCCGGAACACCGGATTCAGCACTCCGGAGCGGGACCCGACGGTCTGCGCACTGCCTGGCCGGGCGCATTGCACGACCGCTCGGCAATCGCCGGACCATACGGACCGCCCGGACCAGCGGCCCCGGACCGCCCGGACCAGCGGCCCCGGACCGCCCGGACCAGCGGCCCCGGACCACCTGGACCAGCAGTCCCGGACCACCTGGACCAGCGGTCCCGGACCAGCGATCCCGGAGCGGTATCCGACGGCCTGCCGGACAGCCCGGTTCGGCAATCGCAGACCTGCCCGATCCAGCAGTCCGCGGGCTCGCGGGCTGTCGAGTTCGGCGGGCTCCGGAGTGTCGGCCCGGCAGGCTGGGGAGTGCCCGATCCGGCTATCTCCGAACTGCCCGCTGAAGGGCACCCCGAGATCGCCCGGGAGTGCCATGCCCGAGGCGGCCCGAGAGGTGCGTGCCCCGGACCGCCCAGGAGCAGCGCGTTCAGGAACACCCGGGAACGCCGTACCCAGGACCACCCGGAAAGGGCGTGCCCGAGACCACCCGAGAGCGCCGTACCCAGGACCACCCGGAAAGGGCGTGCCCGAGAGCGCCCGAGAGCAGCGCGCCCAGGACCACCCGAGAACGCCGAACCCGAGAGCACCCGGGTACGCCCTGCCCATGCCCCCAAGAGCGCCGCATCGAGAGCGTCCGAGAACAACGTGCCCGAGGCCGCCCGAGCGGGGCGTGCCCGAGCCTGTCCGAGGCCCGAGCGTGCCTCGGACGAGCGTCCGTTCACGGGTCCGGGCCCCGCGAGCGTGCCCCGAGGGCGCCCGGTCGTGGCGGTGTCGAGTCGAGGGCCTTCGTCGCCCTCTAGGACACCACCAGGTATCCCGCTTCCCGCAGTGCCTCCCGTACCTCGGTGCAGTGCTTCGGTCCCATCGTCTCCAGCTGCAACTCCACCTCCACCTCCGTGAGTCCGAGCCGCGGGCCGGTCCGTGCGTGGCTCACGTCAACGACGTTAGCGTCCGCCACCGACAACACCCCGAGAAGCGTCGCAAGCGCTCCCGGACGGTCCGTCAGCCGCAACCGAAGTGACAGATATCGACCGGCCGCGGCCATTCCGTGCCGCAATGTGCGCTGCATCAGCAGCGGGTCCACGTTGCCGCCCGACAGCACCGCGACGACCGGCCCCGCGAAGGACTCCGGGCGGCTCAGCAGCGCCGCCACCGGGCTCGCCCCGGCGGGCTCCACGACCAGCTTGGCCCGCTCCAGGCAGAGCAGCAGCGCGCTGGAGAGCTCGTCCTCGGAGACCGTACGCACCTCGTCCACCAGCTCGTCGACGAGGGCGAACGGCACGTCCCCCGGCCGTCCCACCTTGATGCCGTCGGCCATCGTCTGGAGGGATTCGACCGTGGTCGGCCGCCCGGCGGCCAGCGACGGCGGGTAGCAGGCCGCGCCCTCCGCCTGTACGCCGACGATCCGTACGTCCGGCCGCACGGCCTTCACCGCGACCGCGATGCCCGCCGCGAGCCCGCCGCCGCCCATGCCGACGACGATCGTCCCGACCTCCGGGCACTGCTCCAGGATCTCCAGGCCGACCGTGCCCTGACCTGCGATGACGTCCTCGTGGTCGAAGGGGTGGATGAACACGGCCCCGGTGTCGTGCGCGAACTCCTGCGCGGCGGCGAGGGTCTCGTCGACGACCTGTCCGTGCATCCTCACCTCCGCGCCGTACTCGCGGGTGGCCGCGACCTTCGGCAGGGGTGCGCCGACCGGCATGAACACCGTGGACCGCACGCCCAGGAGCGCGGAGGCGAGGGCCACGCCCTGCGCGTGGTTGCCCGCGCTGGCGGCCACCACCCCGGCCGCGCGCTCCTCCGGCGAGAGCCCGGCGATCCGGATGTACGCGCCGCGCAGCTTGAAGGACCCCGTCCGCTGGAGGTTCTCGCACTTGAGGTGGACGGACGTCCCGACCAGACGGGTCAGGTACCTGCTGCCCTCCATGGGCGTGCAGCGGGCCACCCCGGAGAGCATCTTCTGTGCACCGCGCACGTCGTCGAGGATCAGGCTGCGGGCGTGGGCGGGCGTGCGGAAGCTCATGCGGCAAGTCTCGCAGCTCGGCCGGGGTCGGACGGGGCACCGTCCGGAGCCCGGACCGGGGGCGGACCGAGGGCCGGACCGGGGGCCGGACCGCGCAGGTAGGGCCTTCCGGGCCTGGGCACTCCTTACTTATCCACAGGTTTGCGCAGCGCAGGTACGTGCGTGCCGGGGGCCGCGTACCCTTGCCCCACCAACCCGACCACCGTACGAAGAGAGCCCGAGCCATGCCCCCTACCCAGGACATGACGACCGACCCCGCAGCCGGTCTCCTCGATGCCCTTCAGCACCAGGTGGCCGTCTTCGCCCGGCGTGCGGAACAGACCCGCCTCGGCGGCGTCGGCCAGGTCCGCAATTCGATGGACCGCGCGGCCTACCTGCTGCTCAACCGCCTCGACCAGGAAGGCCCGATGGGAGTCAAGGCGCTCGCCGCAGGCATGGGCATCGACTCGTCGACCGTGACCCGGCAGGTCGCGCCGCTCGTCGACTCCGGCCTGGTGAAGCGCACCTCGCACCCGGAGGACGGCCGTGCGGTCGTGCTCCAGCTCTCGCCGCGCGGCCACGCCCGCCTCGACGAGGTGCGGTCCTCGCGGCGCGAGCTGATGGCACAGGTGACGGACGGCTGGAGCGAGGACGAGCGCGAGGCGTTCACGACACTGCTGACCCGTTTCAACGGCGCCCTCTCCGCCCGCCAGACGGCGGTCCCGGGCGACACCCCGCCCGCTTCCTGAAGCAGGCCGGGGGCTCGGCCCCGCCGACCTCTTGACCTGGCGCATCCACTGTCCTCATATGAGGACTGGAGGCGGCGGACGGGAGGGCGGGGACGGGAGGCACGGTGCGCGAGCGAGAGGCGGCCCAACAGCGGCGCCAGGCCGGGGAGTTCGAAGCCTTCGTCGCGGGAGCGGCGGGCCGGCTGCTGCACGCCGCGACGCTGCTCAGCGCGGAGCCGCCGGACGCCAATCCGCGCGCCCAGCGCCTCCTCGCCGCCGCGCTCGCCCGTACGTACGTCCACTGGGAGTCGCTGCGCGGCGAGGACCCGTACGACCGCACCCGGCAGGAACTCGCCGCGCGCTTCGCCCGCACCGCCTGGCACCACCGGCCGCACCTGCCCCACCTCCACCGCGCACTCCGCCTGCCCCACCGGCCGCAGCGACAGCAGCGGCCCGGCCTCGGCGGCGTACTGGAATCGCTCACCCCGCAGGAGCGGCTGATCGTGGTGCTGCGGCTGTACGAGGGGGTCCCCGAGGAGCAGGCCGCCGCCCAGATCGGGCTGCCGGTGCAGCGGGTGCGGGCGATCTGCGCCCGCGCGGTCTCCCAGGTGTACGAGAGCGCACGGGAGCCCCGGACTCCGCAGGGCCCACGGGAGCCCCGGCCTCCGCAGGGCCGGGCGGCGGCCTCGCCGTGAGCCTGCGCCGGCAGAAGGAGGACGAGGTCCGGCTGCTCCTGGAGCGGGCCCCGCACCCGCCCGTACCGGCGGACCTGCTGGTACGGGCCACCGAGCGCGGGGTGCGCGGCCTGCGGCGGCGCAAGGTGCTGCGGCGGGTGCTGTGGGTGCTGGCGGTGGCGGCCGGGATCGCGTTCCTGGTGTGGGCGTCGATCGCCCAGCCGTGGCTGGCTCCACCGGCGGACAGCACGCCGCCGGTGGAGGGCTTCTAGCGGCCCGTACGAATTCAGTGGGCCGCTAGGGCGAACAGCCCCGACTCCCTTATCCCAGCGCCTGCTTGAGGTCGGCGAGCAGGTCGTCGCCGGACTCGATGCCGACGGAGAGCCGGACCAGGTCGGCGGGCACCTCCAGCGCGGAACCGGCCACCGAGGCGTGCGTCATCCGCCCCGGGTGCTCGATCAGCGACTCGACACCGCCCAGGGACTCCCCCAGCGTGAAGAGCTGCGCCCGGTTGCACACCTCCACGGCGGCCTCCTCGCCGCCCTTGACCCGGAACGACACCATGCCGCCGAACGCCTTCATCTGCTTGGCGGCGACCTCGTGCCCGGCGTGCTCCGGCAGCCCGGGGTAGAAGACCTGGGCGACGGCGGGGTGCGCGGTCAGCATGTCCGCGACCCGCGTCGCGTTCTCGCTGTGCCGGTCCATCCGGACCGCGAGGGTCTTGATGCCGCGCAGGACGAGCCACGCGTCGAAGGGCCCGGCCACGGCCCCCATCGCGTTCTGGTGGAACACCAGCTCATCGGCGAGGTCGGCGTCGTCGGTGATGAGCGCGCCGCCCACCACGTCCGAGTGCCCGCCCATGTACTTGGTCGTCGAGTGCACGACGACGTCCGCACCGAGCGCGATCGGCTGCTGCAGGTAGGGGCTGGCGAAGGTGTTGTCGACGACGAGCTTCGCGCCCGCCGCGTGCGCGATCCCGGCGACGGCGGTGATGTCCGTGATGCCGAGCAGCGGGTTGGACGGCGTCTCGACCCACACGACCTTGGTACGGGGCGTGAGGGCGGCCCGTACCGACGCCGGGTCGGAGGTGTCGGCGACCGACCACTCCACGCCCCACCGCGACACGACCTTCGCGAACAGGCGGAAGGTGCCGCCGTACGCGTCGTTGGGGATCACCACGTGGTCGCCGGGCGACAGCAGCGTCCGCAGCAGGCAGTCCTCGGCCGCCAGCCCCGACGCGAAGGCGAGCCCGCGCCGGCCGCCCTCCAGGGCGGCGAGGTTCTCCTCCAGGGCGGTCCGGGTCGGGTTGGCGCTGCGGCTGTACTCGTAGCCGCCGCGCAGCCCGCCCACTCCGTCCTGCTTGTACGTCGACACCTGGTAGATCGGCGGTACGACGGCTCCGGTCAGGGGGTCGGCGGTGTTGCCGGCGTGGATGGCGAGGGTCTCGAAGGCGCGCTCTTGGCGGCTCTGCTCATGGGTCATGGGGCCGAGGGTAGTTCGCCGTCCGGCACGTCACGTCCGATGTCCGGGACATTGGCCGATCCGGGATGCGGGCCGGTCCCGGATGCGGGCCGATCCGGGATGCGGGCCGGTCCGGGACAATGGCCGTATGGAGATTCTCTGGTTCCTGATCGCGGCGCTCATGCTGGGTGCCGCCCTCGGTCCGTTCTTGCTGCGCAGGCGCGGCGGCATCCGGCTGGCCGCGCCCGGTTCGCCCGACGCCGCCGACCCGGAGGAGTACGGCTTCGTACGGCAGGAGGCGCTGGACGTCCGCCTCCCCGGGCCGGACCAGGACCTCCTCGACGTACTGGACGTCGTGCAGCGCACCCAGGACTGGCGGGCGGCGCAGCAGCTGCTCTCCGGTACGCCCAAGGAGGGCGAGGTGCGCTGGCAGCGCGTGCAGTCGTTCGCGGGCGCGGCCTCCCTCGAACTGGCCCAGCGCCCTGGCGAGGGCGGCCGCTGGCTGCGCGACTGGCGTTCCGAGTCGCCCAAGGACGCGGGCGGCGCGGAAGTTCACGCAGAGTTCTTGGTGCAGCAGGCCTGGCGCTCGTCGTCCGCCGGTACGGACGACTTCCGGATCATCCTGGAGGAGGCCCGCGACCTCTGCGCCACGGCGGCCCTGCTCGCCCCTGGCGACCCCGTCCCCGCCATCGTCGAGCTCTCCGTGGCGCGCGGGCTCGGCTACCCCCGCCCCGAGTTCGACCGGCTCTGGGCGAAGGTGATCGACCGCGCGCCGACGCACATGGGGGCGCATCTGGTCGCCCTGCACTACCTCTCCGAGAAGTGGCACGGCTCGCGCGCCGAGGCGGACGCCTTCGCGACGGCGGCCGCCTCGCGGGCCCCCCAGGGCTCGCTCCTGGCGGCCCTCCCCCTCTTCGCCGTCCACGACCACCTGCCCGAGGTCAATCTGGTGCGCAGCTTCTACCAGAGCGCGGTGGTGACCCGGGCGGTCGAGGGCGCGCTCTT
Source organism: Streptomyces sp. NPDC021093 (assembly GCF_044333135.1). Classification (NCBI taxonomy): domain Bacteria; kingdom Bacillati; phylum Actinomycetota; class Actinomycetes; order Kitasatosporales; family Streptomycetaceae; genus Streptomyces; species Streptomyces sp. NPDC021093. The sequence continues at coordinate 131,389 of NZ_JBIRQJ010000007.1, forward strand.
CGCGGTGCACGCCGCCCGCCCGGACGATCCGATGCTGGCGCACGTGCGCCACCTGCTGATCCTCTTCCTCGTGCGCTCCGAGCGCTGGGCGGAGGCGGTCAAGCAGATCGCGGCCGTCGACGGCTACGTGGGCGCCCTCCCGTGGACCCTCGGCCAGGACCCGGCGGCCGACTACACGGTCCACCGGAACCTGGCGGTGGCGGGCTACGAGGCGAACGGCGGGAGCCCGGCGACGCTGCGGGGCTAGGGGCCCGGCCGTGCGTACGCGTACGTGGGAGGGGCGGCGGGGAATCCCCGCCGCCCCTCCCACGTTGTACGGACCGACTGACCTGTTGTCCCTGGAGGAGAACCATGCTCTTCGGCCGTACGCCGCAGCTCCCGACCCCCGAGCAGGCCCTGAAGGGCCGCGCGACCCCGGAATTCGAGGTCCCGTCCCGGCACACGGTCCTCGGCAACCCGCTCTCCGGCCCGTACCCCTCCCACCTGGCGGTCGCCGACTTCGGCCTCGGCTGCTTCTGGGGCGCCGAGCGGAAGTTCTGGCAGACCAAGGGCGTCTGGACGACCCTGGCCGGCTACCAGGGCGGTACGACCCCCAACCCGGCCTATGAGGAGGTCTGTTCGGGTCTCACGGGCCACACGGAGGTCGTCCGGGTCGTCTTCGACCCGGCCGTCGTCTCGTACCCCACCCTCCTGAAGCTCTTCTGGGAGTCCCACAACCCCACCCAGGGCTTCCGCCAGGGCAACGACGTGGGCACCCAGTACCGCTCCGCGATCTACCCCCACACCCCCGAGCAGACGGTGGAGGCGGAGGCCTCCCGTGCCGCCTTCCAGGAGGTCCTGACGGGCTCCGGCTTCGGCACGATCACCACCGAGATCCTCCCTGCGGCCGACAACCCCTTCTGGCCCGCCGAGCCGTACCACCAGCAGTACCTGGACAAGAACCCGGACGGCTACTGCGGCATCGGCGGCACGGGCGTCACACTGAGCGCCCCCTCCGAGACCAACTGGGGCCGGTCCTGCCCGACGGGCATCGCATCGGCCGACGGCTAGGTCGCGTCCTGCCCGGTGGGGCAGCGGGTCGGGCGACGTCGGCACCGTCCGCCGGGTGCCTGTCGGCGATCCGTTCCGACCTCACCAGGGCCCCTGCCGGGCAGCTTGTCGCTGCTCGGCAGCTCGTTCAGCTCCGAAGTGACGCATCGCGAAGTGACGCATCGCGCCTTTCGGCACCACCACTTGCCGCTCTCGACCCACCGCTATCCTGAAACACCTGGGTCGTGCACGTAGCGAGTGTCGGGAGAGCGCATGGAAGTCCCGCCGTCGGACGACCACAACGGGGACTTTCTGCTCCAACCGCCGCAGCATGTCAGCAACTCGGTCTCCGGGCAGGCGTCCGGCCCGGTGGTGCAGGCCGGAGTCATCCACAACGTCACGGTCAACTACCAGGCGAACTCTGCTTCGTTGGAGGCCGACACGCCCCCCACCACCGGTTTCCTCGGCGCAAGGGTGCCGCGGACTCCGGCGGAAGTCGCGGAGGTCCGTCGCTCACGGCCCAACCTCTGGGAGTACCTCCTCTACGCCGGAGAGCTCCGTGTCGGACTGGAAGGCCTTCAGTCCAAGCGGCTCGACTACAGCCTGGGGCACTGCTCGATCGGTCCGGCCATCCCGGATGCGGCCGAGGCCAGCTTCCATCTCCAAGCGGCCTTCGGCGAGTTGGAGAAAGCCGGCACCAGCGTGAACAGGTGGATGTCCCAGGAGGCACAGGACAGAGCCTTCGGTCTGCCCGGGTCACCCGGAGACCCCGAGCTGATCGTCCACATCGCCCATCGCCTCCTGGGCGTCTACGAGTCCCTGATGGACTGGGCCATCGCTCTACGGTCGATGAGGCCTCCCGGCGACATGGCCAGGCTGTTCGAGCTGGCATCGCTCTATTCCCGGGGCTCGATCGACGGATTTCACAGGTTCGTGGAAACGTTGGCCAGTGAAACCGACAGAGCATCTGCGACCCTCGCCAAGGGGGACGGCTCCGTCGCCCACATCACCGTGACCTACACCATGTCGATAGACCCTGATGTCATCAGGGACTTCAACGCGGAGAGACGCCAAGTGGAACGGAAACCAGGGAAACGGGCCCGGCGCCGCTGATCAGGCCCCGACAAGCAGCCCCGAAAAGCACCCCCGATAAGTAACCTGGCGTGCGTGATGCGCAAGATATCCGTTTCCTGGCCCCGTTCCTACGTCGCCGTGGCTCTCGGTCTCGCCGCCATGCTGGTGGCCGGGTGGCTGCTGGGTTCGGTGGTGCCGCAGAAGGTGCTGGCCGGGCGGGCGTACGAGACGGCGCGGAGCTGCCCGGCCGGGGAGGCGGGGGCGGCGGCCCGCGACTGTCTGAGCTCCGCCCGGGGCACGCTGGAGCGGACCTGGAAGGGCGAGGGCCGCAATCCGCGCGCCCATGCGGAGGTCGTCACGGCGGACGGACGGCGCCTGGAGTTCCGCCTCGACGACGGGGAGCACACGGGTTTCGCCCCGAAGGGCACGGCGGTGCTGCTGGTGAGCTGGCGCGGCGAGGTGCGGCACCTCAATTACACGCCTGCCGGTGCGACGCACACCGTCTTCACCGACGCCAATCCGCGCACGGCCCACGGCGGGGCGCTGGCCTGGGGGCTGGGGCTGGCGTTCGGCGGGGCGGGCTTCGCGCTGCTCGGCCTGCAGGGACGGCGGTACGAGCCGGGGGGTTCGCGGGCGGGCGAGCCGGAGCCCATGTTCCTGCAGCCCGCCCAGGTTCCGGCGCTGATGCTGATCATGCTCGGGATCTGCGCGGGCGTACTGGCCTCCTACGGCGATCCGGTCGGCACGGCCCTGAAGCGGACCGGCTGGATGGCGGCCGGTGCCGTCGTCGTCGGCGCGCTGATGGCCCTGTACCTGCGCGTCCGCCCCGCCCGGCCCACCGGCCCGGTCACGGTCGCGCCCCGCCGCCCGGACCGCGACCGCACGTTCCCGGTACGGGTCCTGGGCGATACCAGCGGCCCCGGCGGGCACCCCCGGCACAGCCATCTGGTGGCGGGCCCCGGCGGCCTCCTCGCGTACACCAATGACCCCACGGGCGCCTTCCGCCGCGAGGAGCTGCCGCCCGGTCTCGTACTGGAACAGGTACGGCACTGGCACCTGTCCGACCCGACCCGCCCGCTGAACACGGCGGAGGCCAAGGACTTCCGGGTCGTCCAACTCAGGGACGGCGACCGCGAGCTGCTGCTCGCGGTGCACCGGCGTCAAGCACCGTGGGTGCTGGGCGCACTGGAGACACGACGGGACTCCAGGCACCCTGCCCCGCCGGACGGGCGCTAGACGATCGCCGACTCGCCCGTCCGTTCCGCGGCCTTCTCGGCCGGGCCTTCCGGGCACTGGGCATCCCCTTCGCCGATCCGGAATCGGTCACCGAGATGCCCACGGGCCTGACCGAACTCAAGCCGCTCGGACGGCACCCCGGCCGCCCAGATCTGGAGGGACCTCATGACCGCCGACCTCGACCTCTCGTTCTTCCGCTCCGAGACGCAGCAGCGCATCCGCAGGGAGGCTCACGAGGAGGGCCGCGAGGAGGGCTTGGCATCCGGGGTTCTGCTGGTGCTGGAGGCGCGGGGGATCCCCGTGCCCGAGTCCGTACGGAAGCGGGTGCTCGGCTGCACCGACGACGCCGTCATCCGGGGCTGGTACAACCGTGCCCTGACCGCCGCCACCGCCGAGGACCTGTTCGCCGATGAACGAACCGCTGAATGAGCCGCTGAACGAGCCGCTGGCTCCCGGCGCCGTCGCCGTCCTCGACGTCCTGTTGGACGGGCCGGGGGCAGTGCTCGCCGCGCTGCGGGAGCAGGTTCCGTATGTGCGGGTGACGGGGCGGTGCCGGTGCGGGTGCGCGACCGTGGATCTGGGGGTGGACCGGGCCGCCGTGGCGGCGGCGCCGGAGCACGGCAGTCCGGTGGTGGAGGCGTTCTGTGCGGATTCGGAGTACGGGGCGGGGGTGCTGCTCTTCACAGCCGGTGGGTATCTGTCGGGGCTGGAGATCTACACCGGTGCGGACGAGCCGCTCACGGTCTGGCCCGATCCGGGCGGGCTGACGGTGGAGGGGTAGGTGGGGAAGTAGGTGGAGGGGTGGTCAGCCCAGTTCCAGGGTGGTGATCGCGTACAGGCCCGTGCGGTCGATGTCCGGGGGTTCGGCCGTGTACATGCGGGCCGTTTCGAAGGTCGGGGTCAGGGCCAGTCGTTCCGCGAGTCGGATCGCGGCGGGGTTGCAGTCGGGGGCGTCCAGGGCGATCGGGACGCCGGGGGTGGTGGCCGCCAGGGTGGTGAGGAGCGTGGCGGCGATGTCGGGGGTCTCGGCGTAGAGCGGGCCGATGCGGGAGGCGGCGGTGCAGGTGCGGAGCACGGCAAGACCGGCCAGGTTTCCGTCGCGGATCGCCGCCACGGCCGTACGGTGCGGGGCCGTGAGCCAGGAGGCGAGGAAGGCGTCCCGCGGCGCCGGGAAGAAGCGGCGGTCGTACGCGGCGAGCTCGGTGAAGGGGAGGGTGGTGGCGTCGACCACGGTGACGTCACCGGGCAGGGCCGGGGTGCCGTCCTGCGGGACTCCTTCGTAGCGGGTGTTCGTCCAGGCTGAAGTGAAGCCGGATTTGCGGTAGTTGGGTTGTTGGGCGACCACGCCGTCCAGGCCGACGTTGCGGCCTTTCAGGCGTTCCATGCCCGCGTTCCAGACCTGGATTCCGTAGCCCTGTCCGCGCAGTTCGGGGCGGGTGAGGTAGAGGCCCAGGAAGGCGTGGTCGGTGCCGTAGCGGATCACCGAGACGCAGGACGTGGGGGTGTCGTCGCCCTCGCGGCGGGCGAGCAGGAAGCCTCCCGGGTCGGCGGCGAAGAACGGCTGGGCGTCGGCGACGCCCGGATTCCAGCCCTCCGCGTCCGCCCAGGCACGCATCAGATGGAGGTCGGAGACGCTCGCGGCGGCAATACGGACGGGTGGGGGCGGGGGGACGGATCGGGGGTGCATCCGGGGCTCCTTGAGGTGGCGGGGCGGGGGGCCTCTGGATACCTGACCCGGGCGGGCCCGCGTTATGCGGGACTGCGTCGTGCAGGACTGCGTCGTGCAGGACTGCGTCGTGCAGGCCCGCGCCATGCGGGGCTGCGTCATGCGGACCGCGTCATGCGGGCCCGCGCCATGCGGGCCCGCGCCATGCAGACCGCGCCATGCAGACCGCGCCATGCAGACCGCGCCATGCGGGGCTGCGCCGTGCGGGCCCACGTCATGCAGATCGCGCCGTGCAGGCCCGCGTCATGCGGGCCGCCTCCTTCGGGTCCGCAGCAGCGTGCAGACCAGTGCCGCCGCCGTCAGCATGACGGCCGCCGCGCCCAGCGCCGCCCAGTTCATGCCGTCCGTGAAGGCGTCGCGGGCCGTGGCGAGGAGCGACTCCGCCCGGTGCGGCGGGAGTTGGGGTGCGGCGGCGAGCGCGCCGCCCAGGGTCTCCCGTACCGCGGCGGGGGCCGCGTCGGCCATTCCCCGGGTGTAGACCGCCGCGCCGATGCTGCCGAGGATCGCCATGCCCAGTGCGCCGCCGAACTCCGTGCCCGATTCGACGACCGCCGCCGCCGAGCCCGCCTGTTCCGGCGGGGCCGCGCCGAGGGCCATCTCGTTGGCGAGGGTCATGGCGACGACGATGCCGCCGACGTACAGCGAGCAGCCGGTGAGGACGTACCAGAGCGGGGAGTCGGCGCGGGCGCCGAAGAGCCAGAGGAAGCCGGCCGTGGCGAGGAGGAAGCCGCCGGTCATGACGTACGCGCGGTCCGTGCGGGCGGCGAGCGCCGCGCCCGCCGGGGCGAGGACCATCACCGCGGCCGACGGCACCAGGCTCCAGAGGGCGGCGGTGAGGGGGCTCATGCCGCGCACCGACTGGAGGTACTGGGTAAAGAAGACCGCGAAGCCGACCGTGCCGAACATCGCGACGACGTTGGCGAGGACCGCCCCGCCGAACATCCGGCGGCGCAGCAGCGCCAGGTCGACCATGGGGTGGGCGAGGACGCGCTGGCGGCGGACGAAGAGCGCACCGAGGGCGAGGCCCGCCGCGATGGTCAGGAACGGGGTCAACTGGGCGCCGTGCTTCGCGAGTTCCTTGATGCCGTGGATGACGGGGAGCACGGCGGCGAGCGAGAGTACGGCGCTCAGCACGTCGAAGCGGCCGGTCGAGCCCGCCGGCCCCTTGAACTCCGGGAGGAGGAAGGGCGCGAGGGCCAGGAGCAGGAGCATCGCGGGGAGGTTGATGAGGAAGACCGAGCCCCACCAGAAGTGTTCGAGGAGTACGCCGCTGAGGACCGGGCCGAGTGAGATTCCGGCGGTCATGACGGCCGTCCAGACGGTGATGGCCTTGGCCCGCTGGCCCGTGTCGCGGAACAGGTTGCGGATGAGGGCGAGGGTCGATGGCATCAGGGTCGCACCGCCGATGCCGAGCAACGCCCTTACGGCGATGAGCATTTCGGGGGTGTGGGCGTACGCGGCGGCCACCGACGCCGCCCCGAAGGCCGCCGCCCCGATGAGGAGCAGTTTGCGGCGGCCGATGCGGTCGCCGAGTGCGCCCATGGTGATGAGGAGTCCGGCGAGCACGAAGCCGTACACGTCCAGGATCCAGAGCTGCTCGGTGGCGCTCGGGCCGAGGTCGCGGCCGATGAAGGGGATCGCGAAGTAGAGGACGGAGACGTCCATGGAGACGAGGAGGAGGGGCAGCATCAGGACGCCGAGGGCGGTCCATTCGCGGCGGCCCGCGAGGGGGGCCGGTGGGGTGGGCGGGGTGGGTGGGGGTGCGACGGTGGTCACGGCAGGCTCCCGGCACAGTGTCTGTACGGCGTACGCACGCGGGCCGCGTGCGCTGCGTACGACGTAAACAGCTTGGCCCGCCAGGAGGAAGTGAGTGACCTAGTGCACCGGAAGAAACAGCTGGCTGCGGGCTCGCGCACTACCCAGGTGCACTAGTACGCTCCCCGTATGGACGCCCTGCCCCCTTCCGCCCGTATCGCCGACGACATCCGCCGCCGCATCACGTCCGGCGACCTCGCGCCCGGCGACCGGGTTCCGTCCACCCGGCACATCACCCGGGAGTGGGGCGTCGCCATGGCCACCGCGAGCAGGGCCCTCGCGGCGCTCGCGCAGGAGGGACTCGTACGTCCGGTGCCCGGCGTGGGCACGGTCGTCGCGGGGCCGGTCGCCGGGCCCGGCGGCCGGGCGGCCGGGCCGCGGCCCGCCGGGCTGGCCCGGGCGCGGATCGTCCGCACCGCCCTCGCGATCGCGGACGCCGAGGGGCTCGCCACCCTCACCATGCGGCGCGTCGCCACCGACCTCGGGACCTCGACGATGGCCCTGTACCGGCACGTCCCCGGCAAGGCGGAGCTCGTGCACCTCATGTCGGAGGAGGTGTTCGCGGAGCGCCCCATGCGGGACTTCACGAAGGACCGCGCGCAGGGCGGCCCGCCGGACTGGCGGACCCAACTCACCTATGCGGCGGGCTGGTTGTGGCAGATGTACACCCGGCACCCGTGGATGGCGCAGGCCATGGCCACCCTCACCCGGCCGACGGCCGCCCCGCAAGCCATGCGGTACACCGAGTGGGTGCTGCGGGCGCTGGACGGCCAGGGCCTCGGCGCGTACGACATGCTGCACGTCCACCTCACCCTCTTCGGGCACGTGCAGGGGCTGGCCACCACCCTCGAACGGGAGAACCGGGCCCGGCAGGACACCGGGATGACCCCGGAGGAGTGGATGGCCTCCAACGAGCCGCGCGCGGAGGCCGTCCAGGCGTCCGGCGACTACCCGATCCTCGGCGCGCTCTTCCGGCAGGACGAGTTCGAGCTGGACCTGGAGAGCCTGTTCGCGTTCGGGGTGGAACGGCTCCTGGACGGGGTGGCGGTCCTCATCTCCCGCGGCCGCGAAGGCGCGTGAGGGGCTACCGCGCCTTCCGCAGCCCGTCCGCCGTCGCCCCCGCGTCGTAACCCTCCGGCACTCCGTCGACCAGGATGATGTCGCCCGCGAGGTGGCGGGTGCGCAGCGGGAGGATCTCCTGGTAGGCGGCGGACTCGTACCAGGCGCGGCCGGCTTCCAGGCTGGGGAAGGAGACCAGCACGGGCGAGCCGTGCCACTCCCCCTCCAGCACCTCGTGCTGTGCGAAGTGGACGAGGAAGCGGCCGCCGAAGGGGGCGAAGGTGGACTGGATCCGGTCCATGTAGGTGAGGACCTCCTCGTTGACCTCTCCGGGGCCGATGTGGGCGATGGCGTACGCGGTCATGGCTTGCTCCTGGAGGTGAATTCCCTTGCCGGGGCTGCGGGTTGCGCCCTGTGCGGTGGATTGGATCCTGCCGAAAAGGCCGCGCGGGGTCGATTACGTCAGAGGTAGGTTGACCGGATGGATCTTGACGACCGGCACGCACAGGCCCCGTTCACCCTCCGCCCGGCCGTCGAGGCGGACGCGGAGGCCGCCGCCGACGTGTGGCTGCGCTCGTACGACGCCGCCCTGCCCGGCGTGCGGCGGGCGCACAGCGACGACGAGGTACGGGGCTGGTTCCGGTACGTCCTGGTGCCGGGCGGCGACACCTGGGTCGCGGCGGACGGCACGGGGGCGCTCGCGGGCGTGCTGGTACTGGACGAGGCGGGCATCGACCAGCTGTACCTGGCCCCGGAGCGGCGCGGGCGCGGGCTCGGCGACCTGTTCGTGGCCAAGGCCAAGGAACTGCGGCCCGGCGGGCTTGAGTTGTGGACCTTCCAGGTCAACACGCCCGCCCACCGGTTCTACGTACGGCACGGCTTCACCGAGGCCGAGCGGACGGACGGCTCGCGCAACGAGGAGCTGGAGCCGGACGTCCGGTTCGTCTGGAAGCCGTAGCCCCGGCGGGGGGCGAGCGTGGCCCCGGCGCTACGCAAGCGTGGCCCCGGCGCTACGCAAGCCCCGCCGGTACGTACGAGGGCGGGCGCCACCCGTGTGGGGTGACGCCCGCCCTCGTACGCGTTACTGCGACTGCGGGGGATCTCAGCCCTCCGAGCCCGCCTTCCAGGCCGCCCAGTCCAGGTTCCAGCCGTTGAGACCGTTGTCCGGCTTGATGGTCTTGTCCGGGGAGTTCTTCACGACGACGACGTCGCCGACCATCGAGTTGCTGAAGAACCACGAGCCCGGCGTGTTCGGGTCGTTGGCGCCCTGGGCGTCCGCCAGACCCACGCAGCCGTGGCTGGTGTTGGCGGTGCCGAAGATGCCCTTGCCCCAGTAGTTGCCGTGGATGAAGGTGCCCGAGGTGGACAGCCGCATGGCGTTCGGCACGTCCTTGATGTCGTACTCGCCCTTGCCGTCGTCGTCCGTGAAGCCGACCGTCGCACCGTCCATGCGGGTCTCCTTGAACTTCTCGGAGATCACCATCTTGCCGTTGTACGTGGGGTTGGACGGCGAACCGGCGGAGATCGGGATCGTCTTGATCACCTTGCCGTCCCGGGTGACGGTCATCTGCTTCGTCTTGACGTCGACGGTGGAGACCTGGTTGCGCCCGACGGTGAACTTGACCGTCTTGTCCTGGACGCCCATCACGCCGTCCGCACCCTCGACGCCGTCCAGCGCGAGCTTCATGGTGACGGTGGAGTTGCCCTTCCAGTAGTCCTGGGGGCGGAAGTCGAGGCGCTGCGAGTCGAACCAGTGGCCGACGACCTCCTGGCCGCTGCTGGAGGTGACGGTGATGCCGGCCTGCACGGCCTTCTTGTTCGTGATCGGCTTGTCGAAGCGGAGCGAGACCGGCATGCCGACGCCGACCTTGGAGCCGTCCTCGGGCGTGAAGTTGCCGATGAAGCTGTTCTTCGGGGAGACGGTGGTGAAGGAGCGGTTCTCGTGGGCGCTGCGCTTGTCCGCGTCCTCGGCGGTCGCGCTGAGCTTGTAGACGGTGGCGCGCTCCAGCTTGCCCGCCGGCTGCCAGCTCAGTCCGTCGGCGGCAATGCTGCCCTTGACTTCCTTGCCTGCCGCGTCGGTGAGCTTGACCGAGGTCAGCTTGCCGTCGGCGACGGTGACCTTGGTGTCGTTGTTGATGCCGACGTTGGTGGCACCGGCCTTGGGGGTGATCTCTATTCGGGCCTTGGAGGTGTCCTTGGCCGCTGCGGCGTCGGCCTGCTCCTGCGACTTCTTCGAACCGTCGGCGCTGTTGCCGCCGTCGCTCTTGCCGTCGTCGCTACAGCCCGAAAGCACCAGAACGCCGCCGAGCAGCGCGGACGCGGCTATCAGACCCTTGCGTCGCTTGCTGTTCGTGATCACACGCTTCTCCATCGTTGCCGCTTCCCCACGATCTTCCCCGGCCCCGCCGGGACTCCCCGGGTCTCGCCGGGCAGCACGTCCCCGTCAATGCAGTTACAACCCGCGAACCGACGCCTCCGTTCCACTTTCGCGGAAAGTGTGGGCAATGCCACTCGCGGGAGCGCTCGCCCGGCATCTGCACGCTTCCGACGCTACGCCGCCCTATTTGCCCCTGCTCGGGCGGGGTCATGCGGGGGAAGCAGAGATTCCGGGCCGGACTTAAGTCCGTTTCGGGGGCGTTTCGACGGGCGGAACCAAAGGTTCCACCCCCACATGCCTTTCCTTGGACCCGCTGCTTTCATTAGCATCGGCGCGCACGACCAATTCGCGGGTGCCTCAAGGGGGATCGATACCGTGGCCGCACTCCGACCACTGCTGACCGCCACCGCTGCCGGCGGGATGCTGGCCGCGCTGTGGTTCGTCCCGTCGGCCAACGCGACGGTCGAGATCCCGGAGCGGACGGCCGGCACCGCCGGAGGGACGGCGCAGGCCCAGCAGGCCGCTCGGACCTCCACCGCCCCCGACGCCTCCGCCCGGACCCCCGCACAGCCCGCCACGAGCCTCGCACTCGCCGACACCGGCAGCGTCGACACCACTCCGTACGTCATCGGCGGCACGGCCTTCCTGGGGATCGGCGCGGGCTTCGTGACGTACTCGGTACGACGCAGGGGCGCGGCCGGGGCTCCCCGGGGCCTGGCCTAGGAGGTCCCCCGGGGCTGGCCCAGGAGGTCCCCCGGGCCCGGCCTAGGGGGTCCCCGGCGTGTCCGTCCCGTCCAGCTCTGCCAGGTGCTCGTTCAAGGTGACGTGCAGCTCGTTCAGGAAGCCCTCGAACTGCTGGAGCTGCTCGGCCGAGTAGCGGCCCAGCATGGCGTCCATGCGCACCGCCAGCGGCCGGAAGAAGTCGTCGGTCAGCTCCTGGACGCGGGCGCTGCCGCGCAGCGTGACGATCCGCCGGTCGGTCTGCTCGCGGGTGCGCACGACGTGTCCGGCCTTCTCCAGCCGGTTGAGCAGGGCGGTGGTCGCGCCGGACGAGAGCATGATGCGCTCGCTGAGGCGGGCCGGGGAGAACGGCTCGCCGCGCTCCTCGCCGTACAGGATCTGGACCAGGGCCTCGGCGTCGGTGGTGTGCAGGCCGAGCCAGGTCGCGAACCGCCGCCCCACTTCCTGGTAGTCGGCCCCGTACAGCCGCAGCCCTTCGGTCAGCCGCTCGCGCTGTCCGCCGGGGCCCTCGGGGGCGGGTGTGCCGCGCTGCTTGCGCTCCGTCGCCTTCGCCTTGCGCTCCGTCGCGTTCATCGAGGCAGTCCGCTTCTCTCTTCCGGGCCGGTACGTCGGCGGTACGTTTCCGCCGCCCAACCTAACCGGCGACCGGGACCTCCTCCGCCGTCGAGGTGGCCGCCCGTACGCCCGCCCTCGGAATGAGCGCGGTGGCGATCAGGCCGAGGGCCACGAAGCCGGCCGCGACGTAGCCGCCGACGGTGATGGGCGCGAGCGTGGCCTGTACGACGCTGTAGTCCAGCGTCAACTTCTCGGCACTGAAGGGACCGATGCTTGTGGGCTCGGTTCCTTCAAGCCGGGTCGCGCTCCCGACTGCCCCCGACGGTAGGGCGGTCACGGGTCGCATCTCCCAGATCCGGCCAGCTAGTCCGGGCCTGGGACGGGTGCGTTGACGAGCACCCTTCCCCAAGCTCTCGGCTTCGCTCGAGCAGGGGAGACCCCATACGAGCGTGCGCGGTTGCGCACGTTGACCCCGGCGACGTGGTCGGCGGGCCCAGCGAGGCCGCACCGACGACAGAGGAAGTGGTCCCGGTCGGACCGGTTCGCCCGCTCGGTATGCCCGCAGCGCGGACAGCGCTGCGAGGTGTAGGCCGGATCCACGGCAATGAACGGCACCCCGGCCCGGCAGGCCTTGTACTCCAGGTGCTGTCCGAGCTGATGGAAGGGCCACGAAGAGAAGGTGTCCCGCTGGCTGCGTCTTGGCCGTACCCGGTCGCGGATCCCGTCCAACTCCTCGACGGCGATGCCCCGGCCGGTGCGTTGCGCAGCGGACACGATCTCCTTGGCAATCTGGTGGTTCACCTGGGTGGCATGACGGTGCTCCTTCTTCGTACGGCGGGCCAGGCGGCGGGTGGCCGAGCGGGTGCCCCTGGCCTGGAGTTCGGCGCGTTTACGGGCGTGGTGGCGGCGGTAGCCCGTGAGTCGTCGGCCCTGGTGGTTGGTGCCGTCGGAGGTGGTGGCGAGGTTCACGATGCCCCGGTCCACGCCGAGGAAGTCCACCGGCTCGTACACCTCGGGGTCGGGTACGTCGCAGGTGGCGAGCAGGTACCACTTGCCCTTGCACCGGATGAGGTCGGACTCCCCGCGCCGGTGCTCGGCCAGGACCTTGAGCTGGTCCACCTGCCCGGTATACCGCAGACCCTTGAGCCGCCCATCCAGGGTCCAGATCGACACCGTGCGAGAGTCGTACTGCCAGGACAGACACCGGTCGTCGAACGGCTGGGCCGCATCCGGACGGAACTCCACGGGTGACCCGGTGGCCTTCACCCACCGCTTCGAGCCCGCCTTGCCCAGGTTTCCGGCCTTCAGGTTCGCCCGCAGGGTGGTGTACGCGTCGTCGGTCTTCTTGACCGCCCGCACAGTGGGCTGCGCGGACAGCCCGAAGGTGGCCTTCACATCCGTATAGACGAGCTTCTGCAGGGCGTTGCGGGAGAACACCTTCTCCTCGAACGCCACCCTCGCGGCATACGTGGCGGCCCGGTTGCAGGCACGCAGCGTCGCCTCAAGCACCAACGCCTGCACAGGCGTTGGCAGCAGCTTCACCCGCACCACCAGCTTCATACAACCGACCGTACGGTCGGACACCACACACACGTGCCGCTTCCCCAGCCGTTCCCCCGCACCGGGGAACGGCTGGATGTTCGTTCGCTTTTCCCGCCTCCGGCGAGCAGCCGTCGCGCCTCCGCAACGCACAGAAGGAGGGGCGCCCGGCGGTGTGCCGGACGCCCCTCCTGCTCGTACGTGAGTTACGCGAGCTGCCCCGTGACCGGCTCGACGGCCGCGACGAGAGCACCGCTCCGTACGAACGCGTCGGCGGCGGCCAGGTCGGGCGCCAGGAACCGGTCGGGGCCAGGGCCCTGCACGCCCGCGGCGCGTACCGCCGCGATCGCCGCCTGCGAGGCGGGCGCCGGGGTCAGCCCGTCCCGCAGCTCGATGCCGCGGGTGGCGGCGTACAGCTCGACGGCGACGATCCGCGTGAGGTTGTCGATGGTCGTACGGAGCTTGCGCGCCGCCGACCACCCCATCGAGACGTGGTCCTCCTGCATCGCGGACGACGGGATCGAGTCGACCGAGGCCGGGTTCGCCAGCCGCTTCATCTCGCTGACGAGTGCCGCCTGGGTGTACTGGGCGATCATCAGCCCCGAGTCGACGCCCGCGTCGTCGGCGAGGAACGCGGGCAGCCCGTGGCTCCGGTTCTTGTCGAGGAGGCGGTCCGTGCGCCGCTCGGCGATCGACCCGAGGTCGGCGGCGACGATGGCGAGGAAGTCGAGGACGTACGCGACGGGCGCACCGTGGAAGTTCCCGTTGGACTCCACACGGCCGTCGGGCAGCACCACCGGGTTGTCGACGGCGGCGGCCAGCTCGCGCTCGGCGACGGTGATCGCGTACGTGATGGTGTCCCGCCCCGCACCGGCGACCTGCGGCGCACAGCGCACCGAGTAGGCGTCCTGGACACGCGGCGCATCATCCTGGTGGTGCCCCGTGAGACCCGAACCCGCAAGCACCCGCAGCATGTTGTCGGCGGAGGCGCCCTGACCCGGGTGCGGACGGATCGCGTGCAGCTCGGGCGCGAGCACCTTCTCGGTGCCGAGGAGGGCCTCCAGGCTGAGGGCCGCGGTGATGTCGGCGGACGTGTACAGCCGCTTCAGGTCGGCGATCGCCATGATCAGCATGCCGAGCATGCCGTCGGTGCCGTTGAGGAGGGCGAGGCCCTCCTTCTCCTTGAGCTCGACGGGGGCGATCCCGTGCTCGGCCAGCAGCTCGCCCGCGGGACGGACGGTGCCGTCGGGGCCCTCCGCGTCCCCCTCCCCCATCAGCGTCAACGCGCAGTGCGACAGCGGGGCGAGGTCGCCGGAACACCCGAGCGAACCGTACTCGTGCACGACCGGCGTGATCCCGGCGTTCAGCACGTCCGCCATGGTCTGCGCGACCTGCGGACGTACGCCCGTGTGCCCGGAGGCGACCGTCTTCAGCCGCAGGAACATCAGCGCGCGCACGACCTCGCGCTCGACGCGCGGCCCCATGCCGGCGGCGTGCGAGCGCACGATGTTGCGCTGGAGCTGGGCGCGCAGCTCGTGGCTGATGTGCCGGCTCGCCAGCGCGCCGAACCCGGTCGACACCCCGTACACCGGCTCGGGCTTGGCAGCCAGCGCGTCCACGATCTCGCGGGACGCGGCGAGCGCGACGACGGCCTCGGCGGACAGCTCGACACGGGCGTTGCCCCGGGCCACCGCGATGACATCTTCGACGGTGGTGCCGGAGGTGCTGAGCACGACGGTGGCGGGGGTGGCGGGCGTGACCAGGGTGTGCATATCCATATTCAGGAGCCTACGGTTTGAATGCGTGGCTGTCACTAGTCAATGCGGGACGGGCCCCTTACCGGTTGCCGACCTACTGATTGCCGACTTACCGGTTGCCGACGGTGCGGCGGTCGGCGAGGTCGTAGACGTCGTACCCCCTGGAGGTCGCGCCGGGCGGCCCCTGCACCACGAACCACAGCCGGTCCGAGCCGGGCAGCCTGCGCAGCTGGGGGCGGACCTCGGTGCCGTCGGACCAGCGGTAGCCGATCGCGCCGACGGTGGGCGGGGCCCAGCCGAGGACGAGTTCGGCACTCTGCTCCACTCCGTCGGGGCCGGGTCCTGCCCGGACCTTCGCCGCGGCGGTACCGGTCGGGCCGGTACCGGGCGCGGGCAGGGCTCCGTACCCGAAGGGTTTCTCCTCGGTGCCGAGCGAGGCCGTGAAAACGGTACGGCCGAGCGGGTACGGGAGCTTCGCTCCGGGGGTGCGGACACTGCCGCCCGGCACCGACCCCGGCCAGAGCCCGTCGATCGCCGCGAGCTGCTGCCAGCCCTCCTCCTCGGTCCTGGCGGGGGCGTAGAAGGAGAGGGCGGCGTGCGCGTCGCCGTCCTGGAGGTGTTCGACCCTGGGCTGCAGGAGGCCCATGGCGGAGCCGGACGGCTCCGGAGATGCCTGCACGGTCGGCGTCGGCGCCGGGGCCGGTGTGGCGCCGACGACGCCCGGTGACCGAGGCCCGCTCACCGTCGTCGCGAAGCCCACCGCGAGCAGCGGAACGGCGACCGCGAGCACCCCGCCCGCGATCCATCCCGCGAGGTGCCTGCGGGGCGCGTCCGGCACCTCTTCCGCGCCGGTCGCCAGGTCCTCCCGTACCGCTCCGACGGGAAACTCGGCGATCAGGACGGCCCCGCGGCCTTCGCCCCCGGGCCCCCGCTCCCCCACGACCAGCGTGCCACCCTGCCGCACCGCGATCTCGCGGGCGATGGCGAGCCCGAGGCCCGCGCCGCCGCCGTCGGCACGGGTGCGGGAGTCGTCGAGGCGGGTGAAGCGTTCGAAGACGCGCTCGCGGTCGGCGGGCGGGATGCCGGGCCCGTCGTCCCGCACCTCCACCCGTACGGTCCGCCGCCCGGCATCCGTACTCAGTACGGCCCCGACCTCGCTGCGGGCGTGCCGGCAGGCGTTGTCGAGGAGATTGCGCAGCAGCCGCTCCAGACGGACCTGGCTGCCGGTGAGGGGCGGCAGGTCGGCGGGGGCGGTGCAGGTGACGCGCAGAGCGCTGTTGCGGCGCAGGTGGCGCAGCTCCTCGACCAGATCGCTGGCGAGATCGGCGAGCGGGACGCTCTCGTCGGCGTGCGGGGCGGGGCCGTCGATGCGGGTGAGCAGCAGAAGGTCGTCGGTGAGGTGCTGGATGCGCTCGATGTCGGTGAGCGTGCCGCGCACGGTGTGCGGCCAGTCGACGCCGCCGGGGTGGGTGAGCGAGGACTCCAGGGAGGCGCGGAGGCTGGCGATGGGGCTGCGCAGTTCGTGCGAGGCGTCGGCGACGAAGCGGGCCTGCCGGTCGGCGGCGGACTGGAGGCGGTCGAGGGTGGCGTTGAGGGTACGGGCGAGCTTCTGGAGGACGCCGCCGATGGCGGGCACCGGGACGCGGCGGTCCAGGGAGCGGGCGGTGATGTCGGCGAGCTCGGCGCGCATGGCCTCGACGGGACGCAGGGTGAGGCGCGCGGCGGCCCAGCCGGTGACGACAAGGAGGAGGGTGCCGCAGGTGAGGAGCAGCCACAGGGCGTGGCCGTTGTCCTCGGCGTCGTTCGGCATCCGGTCCCAGGGCTGTACGACACCCCACACGGCCCCTGCCGCGACGATCACCGCACCGAGCGCGACGGGCGCCCGCCACGCGCCCTTCCGCCAGGGCACGAGCCGCCCCAACGGCTCGGCCGCCACCCACGCCGTGAAGGCGACCGCCAGCGAGGTCACGGGCACGGCGAACCCGAACCCGGCCCGCAGGGCGGCGCTGGCGGTCTGCCAGGGCGCGGCCTCGTTGAGGGCCTCGACCCAGACGGCGTGCGCCCACAACAGCGAGCCGGTCACCCCGCCCACCACGCACACGACCCACCACCGTCGCGCGACGCCCCACACGGCGAGCCCGACGAGCAGCACCCCGCCGGGCACCCCGAACCAGGCCGTCCCCTGGACGACGGGCCACAGCCGGATCGGCGCGTACGGATCGGCGGACCCCACGCCGTCGCGGGCCGCGACCCGGTCGGCGATCAGCCAGACGGCGGACAGCAGGGCGACGACAAGGGCGGCGGAGAACCCGGCGACGAGGGCGGTGCGGATCCGGGGCCCCCGGGAGGGAGCGCGGTCCCGGTGACCGGAGTCGGGGACGGGGCCGTCCACGGCCGCGTCCTCCGCGCCGCCCGCACTCCTCACCCGCACCTCACCCACCGTCGCCCGCCACCCGGTAGCCCCCGCCGCGCACCGTCTCGATGGCCGCCCTTCCGAACGGCACGTCGATCTTCTTGCGCAGTGCGCTCACGTACACCTCGACGATGTTGAGGTCGCCGTCGTAGGACGCGTCCCACACCTCATCCACCACATCCACCTTCGGCACCACTTCCCCCGCCCGCCGGGCCAGGCACTCCAGTACCGCGAACTCCTTGCCGGTCAGGGCTATCCGGGTCTCGCCGCGCCCGCACTCCCGGGCGGCCGGGTCCAGCCACAGGTCGCCGATCCGCAGCACGCTCCCCCGCTTCGCCCCGCCCCTGCGCAGCAGCGCCCGCAGCCTCGCCTCCAGCACCACGTACGAGAACGGCTTGGCGAGGTAGTCGTCCGCGCCCGTGTCGAGCGCCTCCGCCTCGTCGTACTCGCCGTTCTTCGCGGTCAGCATCAGGATCGGGGTGTCGATCCCGGCCCGCCGCAGCCGCTCGCACACCCGGTAGCCGTTGAGACCGGGCAGCATGATGTCGAGGACGATCGCGCTGTACGGGTGCTCGGTCGCCCGCCACAGCCCGTCGAGGCCGTCGTGCGCCACGTCGACGGCATACCCGGCCGCGCCGAGCCCCCGCTTCAGGGACGCGGCGAGGCGCTCCTCGTCCTCCACCACCAGCAGTCTCATGCAGCCCAGTATTCACGGGGTGCCCGGCCCCTTCCTGAAACGATCTTCAGGGAGCTTCAGCGTCGTCTCAGCAGGTGGCAGCCACACTCCCCCGGTGTTCCCGACCCTGATCCGTCCCACCCCGGCCCCCACCCGTGCCCCCGCCGCGACGACCGTCCGCACCGGACGCACCCGTGCCGCCGCCGCGACGGCCTGCGTCGCCTTCGTCGTGTACGCGGCGTACGCCCTCCGTATGCACGCGAGCTTCCGCACCACCGGATACGACCTCGGCATCTTCGGCCAGGGGATCCGCTCCTACGCCCAATTCGCCTTCCCCGTCTCGGAGATCAGGTCCGCCTCCGGCCCTGACCCCGACACCCCTTTCCCGCTCCTCGGCGACCACTTCCACCCGATCCTGGCCGTCCTCGCCCCGCTCTACCGCATCGCCCCGCACGTCGAGACCCTGCTCCTCGCACAGGCCGCCCTCGCCGCCTGGTCGGTGTACGTGATCACGCGCGCCGGAGGCCGCCGGATCGGCGTCGCGTACGCACTCTCCTGGGGAGTCCAGAAGCTGATCGGCTTCGACTTCCACGAGGTCGCCTTCGCCCTCCCCCTCCTCGCTCTCTCCCTCGCCGCGTACCGCGAGGGCCGGTGGCGGGCGTGCGCGATGTGGGGCGCGGGGCTTGTCCTGGTCAAGGAGGACCTGGGCGCGACCGTTCTCGTGCTCGGCCTGCTGCTGCTCCGCCACGACCGGAGGGCGGGCACGGCCCTGTGCGTACTGGGCCCGGCGGCAGCGGCACTCGCGGTCCTGGTCGTCCTCCCGCACTTCAACCCGAGCGGCGGATACACGTACCTCTCCACCCTGGGCGGCGCGGACGCGGCCGCCCCGTCCGGCCTGGACACCAAGGCCACCACCCTCTTCGTACTGCTCCTCCCCACCCTCTTCCTCGCCCTGCGCAGCCCGCTGATCCTGCTCGTACTGCCCACGCTGGCCTGGCGGTTCACGTCCTCCAACCCCATGTACTGGGACACCGACCACCACTACTCGGCGGTCCTGATGCCGATCGTGTTCTTCGCCCTGATCGACGCCCGGGACCGCAGGCCACCGCCATTCCCCCAGGTCCGTACGGCAGTTGTGGCGGTGGCAGCACTGCTCGCCACCGCCCTCCCGCTCGCCGAGGCCGTACGCCCGGCCTTCTGGCAGGACCAGCCGACCGCGTCCGCCGCCCGCCGGGCACTCTCACACATTCCCGACGGGGCCCGGGTCGCCGCCACCAACCGCCTCGCCCCGCACCTCACGGACCGCACGACGGTCTTTCTCCACCGCCAGGGCCTCCCGAACGCACGGGTCGACTGGATGGTCCTGGACACCACGGACAGCACGTTCTCGGTGGAGCCGCCAAAGGCGACCCAACCCGGCTTCCGCCAGGTGTACGCGGCGGACGGCTTCGCCGTCCTGCACCGCTCCGAGCTGCCCGCAGGGGGTCGGGGGTAGGTTCGGCCCCACCGAGTTCGACCATTCGAGGGGAGAGCCAAGTGCAGCACTTCATACGGCCCGAGGGGGCCCCGCCCGTCAACGGTTACAGCCATGCCGTCTCGTTCGCCGGGGAGATGGTCGCCGTGTCCGGGCAGGTGCCGGTGGACGCGGAGGGGCGCCTGGTGGGCGCCGAGAATGCCGAGGCCCAGGTGCGGCAGGTCTACGCGAACCTGACGGCGGCGCTGGAGGCGGCGGGCTCCGGCCTCCGGCACGTCGTCAAGCTGACGGTGTACCTGACCGATCTGGGCGATCTGCCGACGTTCCGCCGGGTGCGGGACGAACACCAGGACGCGGCCCACCCGCCCGCGTGCTCGCTGGTACAGGTGGCAGGACTGGTCAACCCGGCGTTCCGGATCGAGATCGACGCACTGGCCGCGGTACCGGCAACCGAGAACTGAGCAGAGCTCAACTGCCGCTCAGGAGGGGCGAGTTGCCGCTCGACGGAACAACGCCGCCCAGAGGAAGGGCTCACCGAAGCACCGGGAGTCGGCGGGCTCGTCGCGCATGCGGCGGAGTTCGAGCTCCGTCAGGCCCGGGAGTTCCGCGAAGATCCGGCGGAGGGATTCCGGGGTGTAGGCGAGACCGCCGTGGAGTTGCGGGCGGGCGGCTCCGTACAGCTCCGCGTCCGGGAGTTCGCAGCCCATGCCGCCCTCACCCGCCGCGAAACAGGTGAGGGAGAAGTGACCGCCGGGGGCCAACAGGCGGCCGATCAGGGCGAGATGGCTGACGCGGCGGTGCGGCGGAAGGTGGTGGAAGCAGCCCGAGTCGTGGATCAGGTCGTACGGTCCCGGCAGTTCGGCCGCGGTGAGCGCGAACGCGTCGGCGCAGTGGAGGCGCAGTCGGGACGAGACCTCAGGACCTGCCTCGCGGGCGCGGTCCCCGGCCCAGGCGATCGCCTTCGGGGAGAGGTCTACGGCGTCCACCTCGTACCCCGCGGCGGCCAGGTGGAGGGCGTTGCGGCCGGGGCCGCAGCCGAGGTCGAGGGCCCGGCGGGGGCGGGCGCCGCCCGACGGGATCAGACCGCTGTCGAGGTACGCCACCAGGCTCTCGTCCGGCTTCGACACGAAGAAGGGGACGGGCCTGTCGCGGTCCGCGTAGAAGCCGTCCCACCAGTCGGAAGCTCCGTCGGTCCAGCGGTCGGCCTCCGGCCCGAACAGGCCGTCCAGCAGGTTCATCACGTCGTCGACGGTGCGTATGCCGCGCTGCGTGTCGCGCTGCGTGTCGCGCTGCGTGTCGTGGTCCACCAAAGCCCCCCAAGCACTGTTTGCGGTACGGGGAAATTTTAGGAGGAGCGGGGGTAAAAGCCCAGGCCAGAGGGGATTTGTCTGCACCCTGACGGGGGCGGGGGCGGGAGCCTGGCGGGCTCCGGCGCGGAGCGGGAGGCCCGCCCCTCACCGGCGGGAGCACATCGCCGTACCGCCCCCGTCCAGAGCCGCCAAGAGGCCTTTCGCGGCTTCGCCGGGGCGGTTTCCTGGCGGGGTTCGCACATCGCGCGCGCCGCCGCGGAGGCATTGCCTCGCGCGGGGCACCCCCAGCGGACCACCGTCCCGTCATCGGCGGAACTGGCCCTGTACTACGGGACCCGGTCCCCGCAGGACGGAGCCCGGTCCCCGTACGACGCGCCCTAGTCCCGCCCCGCGCCCCGGAACCTCCGCCGGTCTCCCGTCCCCGGCAGGGCGTCGCGCGGGGCTTCTGCCAGGGGGAGCACCGCCCCGTCCCGGCCTGCCACCACCGGTGTGCGCGAGCGGGCCGCCTTGGCCCGGTACTGGGCCGCGTCCGCCAGGCGGAACAGGCGGCGGGCCGAGGTGATCTCGCCGATCGGGTCGCCGGTGGACGCGACACCGCACGCCACTCCGTCGCCGTACTCCAACTCCGTTGCCCGTACGCACAGTTCTTCCGCCGCGCGGACCACGTCGTCGGCCGTCGGGCCCACCGAGAGGAGGCAGAACTCGTCGCCGCCGAGGCGGGCGGCCAGTGCTCCGGGGAGCATCGCGCCGCAGCGCGAGAGCACGCAGCCGAAGCGTTCCAGGAGGCGGTCGCCGGTCGCGTGGCCGTGGGTGTCGTTGACCTGCTTGAGGCCGTTGACGTCGCAGACGACCAGGCTGACGACGGCGCCCGACGCGCGGTGCGCCTCCACCGCCTCGTCGAGGCGTATGTCGACGGCGCGGCGGTTCGCGAGACCGGTGAGGGGGTCGGTGAAGGCGAGGGTGCGGACCTCCTCCAGGCGTTCCGTCTGGACGATTCCGGCGGCGATGACGGACGCGAGGACCGTCGCGAAGTCGGCGTCGGCGCGGTCGAAGACGGGGTGGCCCGGCGGCCTGGCCACGTACAGCTCGCCCCACGCCCTGCCGTGCAGCACGATCGGCGCGACCACGCAGCAGCCCCGGCCGCGCCGGCGCAGGGCCGCGACGCGCTGGTGGCAGTAACCGCGCCGGGACGACGCGGGGCCGTCCGCCGTCTCCACCCAGGCGTCCGGTTCGCCGCCGCCCGCCCACTGCTCGTGCAGGAATTCGGTGATCTCGGGGAACTGGTGGACCGGGTACGTCTCGTCCTCCGGGAATTCCGCTTCGCCCGGCGCGCGGTCCCCCTCGTTGACGAGGACGCGGAGGCGGCCCGCCTCCCGCTCCCACACCGAGAGCGCGGCGAAGCTGCCGCCGAGCGCGTCCCGCACGCCCAGCGCCGCCGCCCGCCACGTCTCGCGCGGGGTGTGTGCGGCCGCCATCGCCTGCGCCAGCGCAACCACGGCCTTCACGCGTACGTCCTCACCCATTCGTACAGGTTAGGCCCGATTTGATGCCCCTTACTCCCCGGGCCACTCCGGCTTGCGCTTCTCGTTGAACGCGGCGACGCCCTCTGCCCGGTCCCCGGAGAAGGCCACCGACCGCCAGGCCGCGTCCTCCACCTCCAGGCCCGCCCGCAGGTCCAGACCCTGGCCGAGCCGCAGCGCCTTCTTGGCGGCACGCAGGCCGACCGGGGAGTTGGCCGCGATACGGGCCGCCAGCGCGAGCGCCTCCTCGCGCGCGTGCGCGCCGGACTCCGCCAGTACGTCGACCAGGCCCAGCTCCGCCGCCTCCGGCGCCTCCACCCGGCGCGCCGTGAACACCAGCTCCGCCGCCCGCGCCGCCCCGACGCGGCGCGGCAGCAGCTGCGTACCGCCGCCGCCGGGGATGACGCCCACGGACACCTCGGGGAGGCCGACGACGGCCGTCCCGTCGGCGACGATCACGTCGCAGGCCAGCGCCAGCTCGTAGCCGCCGCCGAGTGCGAAGCCGTGCACGGCGGCGACCGTCGGCATCGGGAGGTCGAGGACGCCTGTGTACGCGGCGCGGGCGGTGGGGCGCTGACGGACCAGTTCCGCGTCGGTGAAGGAGTTGCGCTCCTTGAGGTCGGCGCCGACGCAGAAGGCGCGGTCGTTCGAGGAGGTGACGACGGTGGTACGGACGGCCGGGTCGGCGGCCAGCGCCGTGCAGGCCTCGGCGATCGAGGCGGCCATCGCGGAGGAGACCGCGTTCATCGCCTTGGGGCGGTCGAGGACGAGCTCGGCGACGTGACCGCCGTCGCCGTGGCGCCGTACCGCTACGAATTCTCCGTACCGCTGCTCGTCCATGAGCTGGGGTCCCTCCCGGTTAACGATCGTTTCGGATCGATCCTAGGGAGGCGGTCAAGGGGTCAGGAAGAGTCCGGCTTCGTGCGGCGGCCCAGCATCCACGGTTCCACTATGCCGAGGCCGCGCACCGGGCGCTGCCACATCGGCTGGAGGCCGAAGCGGTACGTGGGGGCCTCCGTGCCCTCCTTCTCCGCCTTCTCCGCCTCGGCGGCGGCCTCCGCCTCGGAGACCGGGGCCTCGCCGGTGCGGGACAGCTCCTCGGCGAGCGCGCCGTCGACCAGGACCGTGTCCTTGGGAGCTATCGAGGTGAGACGGCTGGCCAGGTTCACCGTCGTACCGAAGACGTCGCCCATGCGGGTCGTGACGGTGCCGAAGGCGATGCCGACGCGCAGGGCGGGCATCGTCTGGTCGTGCGAGAGGGTCTCGATGAGGCGCAGCGCGATCTCGGCCGCCGTGCCCGCGTCGTCGGCGCAGTACAGGACCTCGTCGCCGAGGGTCTTGATGAGCCGGCCGCCGTGCGCGGCGACCAGGTCGGCGCAGGTGGTCTCGAAGGCCTCGACCAGTTCGCCGAGTTCCTCCTCTTCGAGGCGGCGGGTGAGGCGGGTGAAACCGACCAGGTCCGCGAAGCCGACGGCGAGGCGGCGGTCCACCATCTCGTCGTCGTCGGCGGCCTGGACGACCCGGCCGGTCGCCGCGGCGAGCTGCCTGCGCCAGACGTAGACCAGGAACTCCTCCAGCTCGGGGAGGAGGAGTTCGACGAGGGGGTACGTCACCTCGGTGCGGGTCATGCCGGGCTCGGGCGGCTCGGTGAGGCCCTCCAGGAAACTGTCGATCTGCCATTCGGCCAGGCGGGCGGTGGTCTGCCCGGTGGAGCGGGCGACCTGGACGGCCATCGGCTCGCTGAGCAGCCCGGCCTCGACCAGTCCCGCCAGCCGGCGCAGGGCCAGGACGTCGGCCTCGGTGAGGGCCTTGGCCTGGCCGATGTCGGGGAAACCCATGGCACGCCAGAAGCGGGAGGCGAGATCCATGGAGACACCGGCGGTACGGGCCGCCTGGAAGGCGGTGTACCGGCGCTCGGCGCCGAGGATGAGCTGCTCCAGCCGGATGGCGAGGGGGTCGTCGGAGGGTTCGGCGGTGTGGTCGACCTCGTGGAACACCGGGGACGCCGGGGCGGACGGGGCCCTGGGGGTCTTGGGGGCGTCCGGAGCGTCCGGGGTCGCCGGGGTCTCCGGAGTAGAGGGGTTGGGGTCCGAGTCCCCGTCGGACGTGGTTCCGTCGACGGTCACCTGCCGCCTCCTGCCCGTTCCCTGCGCACTGCTCTGCCGCCACCTGTCGATCTGTCGCGCGAACTGATCCGGACCGCCCGTCACGGACCGCGTGCCGCGGGTCGCCTCAACGATACGGCAGATGTGCGCTGGCTCACTCCCCGTCCCTGGCGACACCCAGCCCCCTTGGGCGGAGCACACCCCCTCACGACCGCCCACCACCGCGACCGCACAAGCTCGCCCCGGCGGGGGCCGGCGTCCCGGGCTGCGCCCGGTGCACGGCTGCGCCGCGCGTCCTCAAACGCCGGACGGGCTGGATCCCCCCGGCCGCAAGTGCACGATGTCCCCCGCCCCCACCGGCCTCTGCACCCCGTCCGCCGTCCCGATGACCAGTCGGCCGTCGCCGTCCACCGCGACCGCTTCGCCCGTCAGCACGTGTCCGCCCGGGAGCTCCGCCCGCACCGACCGGCCCAGCGTCGAGCAGCCCGCCGCGTACGCCTCCTGGAGCCGGCTGCCCACCGGGTCCCCGCCGGCCGTGCGCCAGGCCTCGTACCACTCCTCGACCGAGCGCAGGACGGCCCGCAGCAGCGGGTCCCGGTCGAGGGTGACCGCGCCCGCGAGGGCGAGGGAGCCCGCCGCGGGGACGGGGAGTTCGTCGGCGCGCAGGGAGACGTTGAGGCCGACGCCGACCACGACCCCGTCGCCGACCCGCTCCGCGAGGATGCCGCCCGTCTTGCGCTCCTCGCCGTCCACCGTGACCAGCAGGTCGTTCGGCCACTTGAGGGCGGTGTCCACGCCCGCCGCCCGGGACAGCGCGGTCGCGACCGCGACGCCGGTCAGCAGCGGCAGCCAGCCCCAGCGCTCCACCGGGACGGACTCCCCCGGCTTGAGGAGGACGGAGAAGAAGAGGCCCGAGCGCGCGGGCGCCGACCAGCGGCGGTCCAGGCGGCCCCGGCCCCGCGTCTGCTCCTCGGCGACGAGCACCGCGCCCTCCGGGGCGGAATCTCCGCGTCCGGCGAGGTCGCTGTTGGTCGATCCGGTCGACTCGACGACGTCGAGCGAGGTCCACAGCCCGCCCTCGCGGACCAGTGCGCGGCGCAGCCCCGTCACGTTGAAGGGCGGCCGGTCGAGGTTGTTCCAGCGACTGCCGGAAGGACCGTCGGAAGGACCGCCGGAAGGACTGTCTGAAGCATCGGGAGGCGTCATGCAAGCCAGCGTAGGTGTGGCAAACGACGCACTGCCGCCCGGCAGTCCCGCGATTACGCTACGGACCAGTAGCCGTCCGTACCGTCGCCGTTGACACCGTGCGTGCCGTTGACGCAGTCGAAGCAGGGAGCCGCAGCCCCGTGTCCGCAGAATCCGCAGGATCCGCAGAGATCGACATCCACACCACTTCCGGCAAGATCGCGGATTTGCAGCGCCGCATCGAAGAAGCCACCCACGCGGGTTCCGAGCGCGCGGTCGAGAAGCAGCACGCCAAGGGCAAGCTGACGGCGCGCGAGCGGATCGAACTCCTCATGGACGAGGGCTCGTTCGTCGAGCTGGACGAGTTCGCCCGGCACCGCTCCACGAACTTCGGCATCGAGAAGAACCGCCCGTACGGCGACGGGGTCGTCACCGGGTACGGAACCGTCGACGGCCGCCCCGTCTGCGTGTACTCGCAGGACTTCACCATCTTCGGCGGCTCGCTCGGCGAGGTGTACGGCGAGAAGATCGTCAAGGTCATGGACTTCGCGCTGAAGACCGGCTGCCCGGTCATCGGCATCAACGACGGCGGCGGCGCCCGCATCCAGGAGGGCGTCGCCGCGCTCGGCCTGTTCGCGGAGATCTTCCGCCGCAACGTGCACGCGTCGGGCGTCGTCCCGCAGATCTCGCTGATCGTCGGCCCGTGCGCGGGCGGGGCCGTCTACTCGCCCGCCATCACCGACTTCACGGTCATGGTCGACCAGACCTCGCACATGTTCATCACGGGCCCCGACGTCATCAAGACGGTCACCGGTGAGGACGTCGGCTTCGAGGAGCTGGGCGGCGCGCGCACCCACAACACCACGTCCGGTGTCGCGCACCACATGGCGGGCGACGAGAAGGACGCCATCGAGTACGTGAAGTCGCTGCTCTCGTACCTGCCTTCGAACAACCTCAGCGAGGCGCCCGCCTTCCCCGAGGAGGCGGACCTGGAGACCAGCGACGAGGACCGGGAGCTGGACACCCTCATCCCGGACAGCGCCAACCAGCCGTACGACATGCACACGGCGATCGAGCACGTCCTGGACGAGGGCGAATTCCTGGAGACCCAGGCCCTGTTCGCGCCGAACATCCTCACCGGCTTCGGCCGTGTCGAGGGCCACCCGGTGGGCATCGTCGCCAACCAGCCGATGCAGTTCGCCGGCTGCCTCGACATCAACGCGAGCGAGAAGGCCGCGCGCTTCGTCCGCACCTGCGACGCCTTCAACGTCCCCGTCCTCACCTTCGTGGACGTGCCGGGCTTCCTCCCCGGTGTCGACCAGGAGTACGGCGGGATCATCCGGCGCGGCGCCAAGCTCATCTACGCGTACGCCGAGGCGACCGTCCCGCTCATCACCGTCATCACGCGCAAGGCGTTCGGCGGCGCGTACGACGTCATGGGCTCCAAGCACCTGGGCGCCGACCTCAATCTGGCCTGGCCGACCGCCCAGATCGCCGTCATGGGCGCCCAGGGCGCGGTGAACATCCTGCACCGCCGCACCATCGCCGCCGCCGAGGACCAGGAGGCGACCCGCGCCGAGCTGATCGCGGACTACGAGGACGCCCTCCTCAACCCGTACGTGGCGGCCGAGCGCGGCTACGTCGACGCGGTGATCATGCCGGCCGAGACCCGCCGCCACATCGTGCGCGGGCTGCGCCAGCTGCGCACCAAGCGGGAGTCCCTGCCCCCGAAGAAGCACGGCAACATCCCGCTCTAGGAAGGGAGTTCGGCCCCATGACCGACATGATCAAGGTGGTACGGGGCAACCCGACCCCGGAGGAGCTGGCCGCCGCACTGGCGGTGGTCCAGGCCCGTGCCGCGTCCTCGGGCAGCGCGGCACCGGGTCCTGCCGCGCCGCGCCCCGCCTGGTCCGACCCGGCCCGGGTCGCGGCGGCCCGGCTGCCGCAGCCGGGACCGAGTGCGTGGGGGCGCACGTACTGGCCCTCGTAGCCCCACTGAATTAGTCATTCCGTGCAGTGGCGCCTGAGTACACGTACTCAGGCGCCACCGGCATCGCGACCGCACTATCGAAGGCATGCTGTGGTCCGACCCGAAGAATGAGCCGCCCAAGGAACTGCGCGACATGCAGGCCATGCTGCGCCGCGCGGGGGTGCTGCTGGCACTGGCGATGGTGGTGGCGATGTTCGTGGCGGGCGTGCGCTGACAGCGCTCGTGGCAGCGGCTCGCCGACGCTGGCTACCCTGCACACATGACTGCCAGCACCTCTGCCTCCCCCGCCCGTCGCCTCGTTCTCGGCTCCGCCTCCCCCGCCCGGCTCGGACTGCTGCGGCAGGCGGGTCTCGCGCCCGAGGTGATCGTCAGCGGTGTCGACGAGGACGCGCTGAGCGCTCCGACCCCTGGCGAGCTGGCCCTCGTACTGGCGACGGCGAAGGCGGACGTGGTGGCCGCGCTCCCGGAGGCCGCCGGGGCACTGGTCGTCGGCTGCGACTCCGTACTGGAACTGGACGGGCAGGCGCTCGGCAAGCCCGACGACGCCGAGGACGCGACGGCCCGCTGGAAGGCGATGCGCGGGCGGTCCGGGGTCCTGCAGACCGGGCACTGCGTGATCGACACGGCGAGCGGCCGGCGGGCGGCGGCGACCGCGTCGACGACCGTCCACTTCGCGGAACCCTCGGACGCGGAGATCGCGGCGTACGTGGCGAGCGGCGAACCCCTCTACGTGGCGGGCGCGTTCACCCTCGACGGCCGCTCGGCACCCTTCGTACGGGGCATCGAGGGCGACCCCGGGAACGTCATCGGGCTCTCGCTGCCCCTGCTGCGCGACCTGCTCGCCGAACTGGACGTGGCGATCACGGACCTGTGGGCCTGAGGTCGGGCCCGGCCGCCGGAGGCGCAGCGGGCTTCGAGGGCGCGGCGCCCCGCGGGTCCGCGTCCCTCGTCCCGTACATCAGCAGGCTCAGTACGAGCAGCCCCAGCACCACCATCGTCCAGGCGAACGCCCACCAGCCGACCAGGCCGACCGCCGCCGCCCCCAGCACACCGTGCACCACCGCGCAGACGATCAGCAGGATGCGTACGGGGCGGGCGGGCGCCCGGTCCTTGAGCGCCGCACGGAGCAGGAAGCCGCCGCAGACCGCGAGGAAGAGACCGGCGACGCCGCCCAGCGCCCAGGCGCCCGCCGCCATCGCGTCGGGGTCCAGGCCCGCCAGGGACATCGACTGGCCGTCCACGACCCGGCCCAGGACGTAGTTGACGAAGACGACGCCGATCGCCTCCAGGAACAGCACGAGCGCCGTCACAGCGGCTATCGGCCTGCGCGCCACCGCGCCCACCCACTTCCGTACGGGACTTGCCTGGAGGGGCCTGTCAACGGCGCACGCTACTAACCGGTAATGCCCACGACAAGGGGTTCCGCACAACCTCCTCACCGAGCCGGTGCCGAGCCCTCCGTACGGCAAAGAATGGGCCGCCCCTTCGTAGGGACTCCACAAAGAAACCCCTCACCCCACTGGGTGCCAGGACAGAGACCTTGGCCACACCACAGGGCTACTGTGCGATGAGGTAACCCGTCGTACCGTGGTACGACAAGGGATTTCGCGACTCAACCACGCCTCGAATCACACTCCGTGTGGGCAAGCTCACCATTGGGGACGGGTCGTAGGGCCGTGTGGGCAGTCCCTAAACTCAGCTTGTTTCACAAGGAGGGAGCCATCGTGCGCAAGGTGCTCATCGCCAACCGAGGCGAAATCGCTGTCCGCGTTGCCCGAGCCTGTCGGGACGCCGGGATCGGGAGCGTAGCCGTCTACGCCGATCCGGACCGGGACGCTCTGCACGTCCGCGCGGCCGACGAGGCGTTCGCCCTGGGCGGTGACACCCCGGCCGCCAGCTACCTGGACATGGCCAAGGTGCTCCAGGCCGCGAAGGACTCGGGTGCGGACGCCATCCACCCGGGTTACGGATTCCTCTCCGAGAACGCGGAGTTCGCGCAGGCGGTCCTCGACGCCGGTCTGACCTGGATCGGCCCGCCGCCGCAGGCCATCCGCGACCTGGGCGACAAGGTCGCCGCGCGCCACATCGCGCAGCGCGCCGGTGCCCCGCTGGTCGCGGGCACCCCGGACCCGGTCTCCGGCTCCGACGAGGTCGTCGCGTTCGCCGAGGAGCACGGGCTGCCGATCGCGATCAAGGCCGCCTTCGGCGGTGGCGGTCGCGGCCTCAAGGTCGCGCGCACCCTGGAGGAAGTCCCCGAGCTGTACGAATCGGCCGTCCGCGAGGCGGTCGCCGCCTTCGGCCGCGGCGAGTGCTTCGTCGAGCGCTACCTGGACAAGCCGCGGCACGTCGAGACGCAGTGCCTGGCCGACAGCCACGGCAACGTCGTCGTCGTGTCGACCCGTGACTGCTCCCTCCAGCGCCGCCACCAGAAGCTGGTCGAGGAGGCCCCGGCGCCGTTCCT
This sequence comes from Streptomyces sp. NPDC021093, assembly GCF_044333135.1. Classification (NCBI taxonomy): domain Bacteria; kingdom Bacillati; phylum Actinomycetota; class Actinomycetes; order Kitasatosporales; family Streptomycetaceae; genus Streptomyces; species Streptomyces sp. NPDC021093. Next base: position 161,431 of record NZ_JBIRQJ010000007.1, read on the forward strand.
GAGCGACGCTCAGAACGCCGAGCTGTACGCCTCCTCCAAGGCGATCCTGCGCGAGGCGGGCTACGTCGGTGCGGGCACCGTCGAGTTCCTGGTCGGCGCGGACGGCACGATCTCCTTCCTGGAGGTCAACACCCGCCTCCAGGTCGAGCACCCGGTCACCGAAGAGGTCTCCGGCATCGACCTGGTCCGCGAGATGTTCCGCATCGCGGACGGCGAGGAGCTGGGGTACGACGACCCGGCCGTACGGGGCCACTCCTTCGAGTTCCGTATCAACGGCGAGGACCCGGGCCGCGGCTTCCTGCCCGCCCCCGGTACGGTCACGAACTTCGCCCCGCCGAGCGGCCCCGGTGTCCGCCTCGACGCGGGCGTCGAGTCGGGCTCGGTCATCGGCCCGGCGTGGGACTCGCTCCTCGCCAAGCTGATCGTGACGGGCGCGACCCGCGAGCAGGCGCTGCAGCGGGCGGCGCGCGCGCTCGCCGAGTTCAACGTCGAGGGCATGGCCACCGCGATCCCCTTCCACCGCGCGGTCGTGGTCGACCCGGCCTTCACCGCGGACCCGTTCACGGTGCACACCCGGTGGATCGAGACCGAGTTCGTCAACGAGATCCCGGCCTTCACGGTCCCCGGCGCCGAGGGCGACGAGGACGAGTCGGGCCGCGAGACGATCGTCGTCGAGGTCGGCGGCAAGCGTCTTGAGGTGTCGCTGCCGTCGTCGCTCGGCATGACGCTGGCCCGTACCGGCCTGGCCGCCGGCGCGAAGCCGAAGCGCCGCGCCGCGAAGAAGTCGGGCTCCGCCGCTTCCGGCGACAGCCTGGCCTCGCCCATGCAGGGCACGATCGTCAAGGTCGCGGTCGAGGAGGGCCAGCAGGTCAACGAGGGCGACCTGATCGTCGTCCTGGAGGCCATGAAGATGGAACAGCCGCTGAACGCCCACCGCGCGGGGACGGTCAAGGGGCTGGCGGCGGAGGTGGGTGGCTCGGTCACTTCCGGAGCACTCATCTGCGAGATCAAGGACTGATCTCTCTCCCCCCCTGCTTCACCGCGCGGCGGCCCGTCCCCCCTTCGGGGGTGGCGGGCCGCCGCGCGTTTGGCCGGTGGTCGTCGCGCGGGCACGTCATGGCTGGCCGCGCAGTTCCCCGCGCCCCTAAAAGCCAGCCCCCTTAGCCCCTAGCCCTCTTGGGCAGCGGGGCCGCCCCCCGGGGGCGGAACGGGTGGGCAAGGGGGCGGCCCCCCACCGCGGCACGCCCGCCCACGACCGCACGCGCTCGCCACCGCCCCGGCCCCTCCCGACCGCACGCGCCCGCGCCCGCGACCGCCCACACCCGCCCCTCCCAATGGCATGCTGTGATCCATGGCGACCACCAGTCCCCCCACCGTCCCGGGCCCCCGCCCCACACGGCCCATGCGCGCCGACGCCCGTCGCAACTACGACAAGCTGCTGGCCGAAGCGCGCGCCGCGTTCGCCGCGCACGGGACGGATGCCTCGCTGGAGGAGATCGCCCGCCGCGCAGGCGTCGGCATCGGCACCCTGTACCGGCACTTCCCCACCCGGTACGCCCTGATGAGCGCGGTCTTCCAGGGCGCCGTGGACGAACTGATCGCCCGCGCCCACGCGTTGGCGGATGCGACGGCCCCCTGCGAGGCCCTCGTCACCTGGCTGCGCGCCATCATCACTCATGCGAGTGAGTATCGGGGCCTGGCCCGCGCACTCATGTCGGCGTCGGGCACCGGCAGCGGTGCGGGCACCGAGAGCAGCGCCTCGGCGATGTCCGCGTGCAGCATCCCGATGCGCGAGGCCGGCACGGCCCTGCTCGTACGCGCCCAGCAGTCCGGCGCCGTACGTCCCGACGTACCGATCCGGGACCTCATGCAGCTCACCAACGCGATCGCGCTGGCCGCCGAACAGTCCCCGGACGACCCGGAGTTGGCCGACCGACTGCTGTCGCTCGCGGTACGAGGGCTCCGCCCCCGTACCGACGAGACAGACTCCAGGGCGGACTAGCGCGCGGCCTAACGGCGACGCATATCGGCCACCCTGGCCCGCTCCCCCGGCGACTGCGCCTGCTGCTCGGCGATCGAGGCAGCGCTGCGCAACTGCGAACCGGGGCCGCCCGGATGGGTCCTGCGCTGACCCGGCAGCGGCATGTCCCGGCGGGGCTGCGGACGCCCCGTCGGGACGCCATCACCCCCGGAGCCGGACGCTCCGGCCCCCGGCCCGGCGACGGTGATCTGCACGCCCTGGTCGGCGAGCGCCTGCAACTCCGTACCGGCGCGCTCGTCGTGGGGCGGCGGCTCGTCGGTGACGAGCCGGGTGATCACGTCGGTGGGCACCGTCTGGAACATGGTGTCGGTGCCGAGCTTGGTGTGGTCCGCGAGGACCACCACCTCGGCGGCGGCCTGCACCAGGGCCCGGTCGACGCTCGCGGAGAGCATGTTGGAGGTGGAGAGCCCGCGCTCGGCGGTCAGACCACTGCCCGAGAGGAAGGCACGGGACACCCGCAGCCCCTGGAGGGACTGCTCGGCACCGCTTCCGACCAGCGCGTAGTTGGAACCGCGCAGGGTTCCGCCCGTCATGACGACTTCGACGCGGTTGGCGTGCGCCAACGCCTGTGCGACCAGGAGGGAGTTGGTGACGACGGTCAGCCCGGGTACCCGGGCGAGCCGTCTCGCCAGCTCCTGCGTGGTCGTACCGGCGCCGACGACGATGGCCTCCCCCTCCTCCACGAGCCCCGCGGCGAGGTCGGCGATGGCCGTCTTCTCCGCGGTCGCGAGGTGGGATTTCTGCGGAAAGCCGGATTCGCGGGTGAACCCGCCCGGCAGTACCGCACCGCCGTGCCGGCGGTCGAGGAGTCCTTCTGCCTCCAGCGCCCGCACGTCCCGCCGTACGGTCACTTCGGAGGTCTGGACGACGCGGGCGAGCTCACGGAGCGAAACCGCCCCGTTGGCCCGCACCATTTCGAGGATCAATTGACGACGTTCTGCAGCGAACACGAAACTGACAGTAACCTGACCGGCCGATAGTTTTCAGCAGTTTGCGCCGAATAACAGAAGTTGGTCGCAAACAGCTCTCTGGAGTGGTATACGGCCCCGGCCGGTGGCGAGTTCACGCCCCGGCCGGTAACTCCGCGTGCCGTACGGTCAGTTGTCGTCCGCGGTCTTGCGCGTGTGCAGCTGCCGCGCCACCTCCGCGAGCGAGCCCGACAGGGAGGGATAGACCGTGAACGCCTTCGCGATCTGTTCCACCGTCAGACTGTTGTCGACGGCGATCGAGATCGGGTGGATCAGCTCGCTCGCGCGCGGCGCGACGACCACACCGCCGACGACGATGCCCGTGCCCGGACGGCAGAACAGCTTCACGAAGCCGTCCCTGATGCCCTGCATCTTGGCGCGCGGGTTGCGCAGCAGCGGCAGCTTGACGCCGCGCGCGTCGATCCGGCCGGCGTCGACGTCCGCCTGGGTGTAACCGACGGTCGCGATCTCGGGGTCGGTGAAGACGTTCGACGAGACCGTCTTGAGGTCGAGCGGGGCGACCGCGTCACCGAGGAAGTGGTACATGGCGATACGTCCCTGCATCGCCGCGACCGAGGCGAGGGCGAAGACGCCGGTGACGTCTCCGGCCGCGTACACGCCCGGCGCCGAGGTCCTGGAGACCCGGTCGGTCCAGATGTGGCCGCTGTCCTTGACCTTGACCCCGGCCTCCTCCAGGCCCATGCCCGCGGAGTTGGGGATGGCGCCGACGGCCATCAGGCAGTGCGAGCCGGAGATGACCCGGCCGTCCGCGAGGGTGACCTCCACCCGGTCGCCGACGCGCTTGGCGGACGCGGCGCGCGAGCGCGCCATGACGTTCATGCCGCGCCGCCGGAAGACGTCCTCAAGGACGGCCGCCGCGTCCGGGTCCTCGCCCGGCAGCACGCGGTCGCGCGAGGACACGAGGGTGACGCGCGAGCCCAGCGCCTGGTACGCACCGGCGAACTCGGCACCCGTCACGCCCGACCCGACCACGATCAGCTCCTCCGGGAGCTCGTCGAGGTCGTACACCTGCGTCCAGTTGAGGATCCGCTCGCCGTCCGGCAGCGCGTCCGGGATCTCGCGCGGGTGGCCGCCGGTCGCGATCAGCACGGCGTCCGCCGTCAGCCGCTCCTCGGTGCCGTCCGCGGCGGTGACGACCACGGTGCGCGAGCCGTCCATGGCCTGCTGGCCCTCCAGCCGGCCGCGGCCGCGCATCACGCGCGCACCGGCCCGCGTCACGGACGCGGCGATGTCGTGCGACTGCGCGAGCGCGAGCCGCTTCACCCGCCGGTTGACCTTGCCGAGGTCCACGCCGACGACACGCGCGGACTGCTCCTCCGGCGGTGTGTCGTCGGCCACGAGGATGCCCAGCTCCTCGTACGAGGAGTCGAAGGTCGTCATCACCTCGGCCGTGGCGATCAGGGTCTTGGACGGTACGCAGTCGGTCAGCACCGACGCCCCGCCGAGTCCGTCGCAGTCGACGACGGTCACCTCTGCGCCGAGCTGGGTGCCCACCAGGGCCGCCTCGTACCCGCCGGGTCCGCCACCGATGATCACGATCCGGGTCACGAAAAGTCCGCCTCGCGTTCGCTTGAGTTCGCCTGAGTCCGCTGCGACTCCGCCCGGCCCGTCCTGCCTGCCCCGGCCGGGGTTCCGGGGGATCGCCCCGGAGGAGTGCAGTACGTACTTCATTGTCCCGCACGCGGGCGTGGGCTTCGCCCCGGGGCCCTCCATACGGGAACCAGCGGGGCCGGACGGTCGTTGTAATCCCCCTCCTCGTCCCTCCGCCGTCCCTCCGCCGTCCCTCCGCTGTCCCTCCCCGTCCCTCTCCCCGCCCCTCCTTCGCCCTCCTCACCTCTTCCGGTACGAGATCCTTGCCGTCCGTACGGGATCAGCGGGCCTCCCGTACCCTCGGAGCCATGTCGCTCTACGCCGCGTACGCCGGCAACCTCGACGCGCGGCTGATGTCCCGCCGCGCCCCGCACTCGCCGCTGCGCGGCACGGGCTGGCTCAACGGCTGGAGGCTGACCTTCGGCGGCGAGCAGATGGGCTGGGAGGGCTCGCTCGCCACGGTGGTCGAGGCCCCGCGCTCGCAGGTCTTCGTGGCGCTCTACGACATCGCGCCGATGGACGAGGACTCGATGGACCGCTGGGAGGGCGTCGGCCTGGACATCTACCGCCGCATGCGGGTCCGCGTACACACGCTGGACGGCGAGGAAGCCACCTGGATGTACGTCCTCAACGGGTACGAGGGCGGGCTGCCGTCCGCCCGCTACCTGGGCGAGATCGCCGACGCGGCGGAGTCGGCGGGCGCCCCGCACGACTACGTGATGGAACTGCGCAAGCGCCCCTGCTGAGGGCTTTCCGGCCCCTTCGTCGCTTCCTCCAACGCAACAATCGGGTTGCCGTCAGCCGTGACATCTACGCGCGTAGGGCTGGAGCGGCTACCCTCGTCCGCGTGAACGCATCTGTTATTTCGGACCCCCAGGCCGCCGCCGACGCCGCGGCCGCCCGTCTGCACGAGCTGACCGGCGCCGAGACCCATGACGTCGCCCTCGTGATGGGCTCCGGCTGGGCTCCCGCCGTCGATGCCCTCGGTGAGGCCGAGGCCGAGTTCCCGGTCACGGAACTGCCCGGCTTCCCGCCCCCGGCCGTCGAAGGACACGGCGGAAAGATCCGCTCGTACAAGATCGGCGACAAGCGCGCGCTGGTCTTCCTCGGACGTACGCACTTCTACGAGGGCCGTGGCGTCGCCGCCGTCGCGCACGGTGTCCGCACCGCCGTGGCCGCCGGCTGCAAGACGGTCGTCCTCACCAACGGCTGTGGCGGCCTGCGCGACGGCATGCGCCCCGGCCAGCCGGTCCTGATCAGCGACCACCTGAACCTGACGGCTGCCTCGCCGATCATCGGCGCGAACTTCGTCGACCTGACCGACCTCTACTCGCCGCGTCTGCGTGCCCTGTGCAAGGAGGTGGACGAGACCCTGGAGGAGGGCGTCTACGTCCAGTTCCCCGGCCCGCACTACGAGACCCCGGCCGAGATCAACATGGTCCGCGTCATGGGCGGCGACCTGGTCGGCATGTCCACGGTCCTCGAAGCCATCGCGGCGCGCGAGGCGGGGGCGGAGGTCCTCGGCATCTCCCTGGTGACGAACCTCGCCGCGGGCCTCTCGGGCGAGCCCCTCAACCACGAGGAGGTCCTCCAGGCGGGCCGCGACAGCGCCGCCCGGATGGGCAGCCTGCTGGCGCGGGTGCTGGAGCGGATCTAGCGGATGCGGGACGGGGCCGGGCGGGCGGGGAGCGGGTGCCGCTGCGCGGCCCCGCCCCCCTCGCCGCCCCTCCCGGGGGCGGGGTTCGTCCGTGCGGGTGGTTCGTGGCTGGTCGCGCAGTTCCCCGCGCCCCCAGAGGCAGGCCCCCGTGCTGCTGAGGGCAACTTCAGCCCGTCCGGCGTTTGAGGACGCGCGGCGCAGCCGTGCAGGGGGTCCGGGGGCCTGCCCCCGGTTTCGGGAAGGGGCGGGGAGGGGATAGCGCCGCAGGCAACGCCGGCCACCCACCGGCCCGCCCCGCGCTCACCGGCCCGCCCCGCGCCCGAGCGACCCGCCCCGCGACCAGAACCCCCACCCCACCCCCACCCCCACCAACCCTCCGAAAGGCGAACCGTGCCCCAGGCCCCCCAGGACCCCACCCTCCTCGCCCGCGCCAGCGCCTGGCTCGCCGAGGACCCCGACCCCGAGACCCGCGAAGAGCTCGCCAAGCTCATCGACGCCGAAGCCACCGCCGACCTCGCGGAGCGCTTCTCCGGCACCCTCCAGTTCGGCACCGCCGGCCTCCGCGGCGAGCTCGGCGCCGGCCCGATGCGGATGAACCGCGCCGTCGTCATCCGCGCCGCCGCCGGCCTCGCCGCGTACCTCAAGAAGCAGCCCGGCCGCCCCCACTCCACCGACGACGTGGTCGTCATCGGTTACGACGCGCGCCACAAGTCCGCGGACTTCGCCCGCGACACCGCTGCCGTCATGACCGGTGCCGGGCTCCGCGCCGTACTCCTCCCCCGCCCCCTCCCCACCCCCGTACTGGCCTTCGCCATAAGGCACTTGGGCGCGGTGGCGGGCGTCGAGGTGACGGCGAGCCACAACCCTCCCCGCGACAACGGCTACAAGGTCTACCTGGGCGACGGCTCCCAGATCGTCCCCCCGGCCGACCTCGACATCGCCGCCGAGATCGACGCGATCGAGGCCCTCGCGGACGTGCCCCGCCCCGAGGACGGCTGGCTGGTCCTCGACGAGGAGGTCCTGGAGGCCTACCTGGCCCGCACGGACGCCGTCCTGACCCCCGGTTCCCCCCGCACGGCCCGCACCGTCTACACGGCCATGCACGGCGTCGGCAAGGACGTCCTCCTCGCCGCCTTCGCCCGCGCGGGCTTCCCGGCCCCGACCCTCGTCGCCGAGCAGGCCGAACCCGACCCCGACTTCCCGACGGTCGCCTTCCCCAACCCGGAAGAGCCCGGTGCGATGGACCTGTCCTTCGCGACGGCCCGCCGCACCACCCCCGCCCCCGACCTGGTCGTCGCCAACGACCCGGACGCGGACCGCTGCGCCGTGGCGGTGCCCGACGCCGCCGTCGACGGCGGCTGGCGCATGCTGCGCGGTGACGAGGTGGGCGCGCTCCTCGCGGCCCACATCGTCCGCAAGGGCACGGCGGGCCCGGACGACGTGTTCGCCGAGTCGATCGTCTCCTCCTCCCTCCTCGGCCGCATCGCCGAGCAGGCGGGCATCGGCTACCAGGAGACCCTCACCGGCTTCAAGTGGATCGCCCGCGTCGAGAACATCCGTTACGGGTACGAGGAAGCGCTCGGCTACTGCGTGGACCCGGCCGGGGTCCGCGACAAGGACGGCATCACCGCCGCCCTGGCCATCACCGAACTCGCCTCCGAGCTCAAGGAGGAGGGCCGCACCCTCCTCGACCTCCTCGACGACCTGGCCCTCGCCCACGGCCTGCACGCGACCGACCAGCTCTCGGTCCGCGTCGAGGACCTGAGCATCATCGCCAACGCGATGACCCGCCTCCGCGAGCACCCGCCGACCGCCCTGGCGGGCCTCCCGGTCGTATCCGCCGAGGACCTCACCCGGGGCACGGAGTCCCTCCCCCCTACGGACGGCCTCCGCTACCACCTCACGGGCGCCCGCGTGATCGTCCGCCCGTCCGGCACCGAGCCCAAGCTCAAGTGCTACCTGGAGGTCGTCGTCCCGGTCACGGACGCGTCCGCCCTCCCGGCGGCCCGCATCCGGGCCGCCGAAACCCTGGCCGCCATCAAGCGCGACCTGTCGGCGGCGGCAGGCATCTGACGGCTTCCGCGAGAGCGCGGCAAGGACGGGGACCGTGTGTGGTTCCGAGCGATGACCGCTCGGAACCACACACGGTCCCCTCGCTCTTCCCCGCTCAACCGAGTTCGCTCGCCGCCGTCTCGACGAGATCGCTGACCGGACCCGGCAGGGACGCCAACGAGGCGTGGCTCGCGTCGAGTTCGATGGTCTTGCGGGGGTTCATCCGCTCGGCCATCCGGCGCTCGTTGTCCGGGTGGATCATGCGGTCCTGGGCGGAGACCTGGTACCAGCTCGGTTTGGTGCGCCAGGCCGGGGAGGTCACGTTGTCGCCGAAGGCGGAGCCCAGGGGTGCCTTCTGGGTCACCGCCATGACGAGTGCCTCTTCCGCGGTCAGGTCCTGGCAGAAGCTCTCGTGGAACTTGTCCTGCCTGACCCACAGATAGCCGTCGGAGTCCGGTGCGATGTTCTCGAACGCGGCGGGCGGCGTCTCCTGGCTGAGCTGCCCCGGGCTCTCGCCCGCGTCCGGGGCGAACGCCGCGATGTAGACCAGCCCGGCGACATTCGGCAGGTCCCCGGCCTCGGTGATCACCGCGCCGCCGTAGGAGTGCCCGACCAGCAGGACGGGCCCGTCGATCTGCTTGACCATCTGCTGGGTGCGCGCGGCGTCGTCGGCCAGCGAGGTCAGCGGGTTCTCGACCGCGTGCAGGTCGGTGAACCCGCGCCGGTGCAGTTCGACGATGACCTTCGACCAGTGGGCGGCTCCGCCCCAGAAACCGTGCACCAGTACGACAGCGGGCTTGGCGGCCATCACACGTCCTGCTCTCTCACTCGGGAGTCCGCCCCCTCGCAGCCACGGTAGGCCGAGGATTCCCAGGGCGCGACCGCGAAGGCCGCCGGGCCCGAGCGCGGAGAGCGCGATCCTCCGCGCGGAGAGGACGACGCGGGGCCTGCCCGGCCACCGACCCCGTCCCGAACCCCTGGAGCCCCTCGGACCCCTGACGTACAGTGACCCCAAGATCAGCGACAGTTGGGGGCGAAGCACGGTGAATACGTACAACGGGTACAGCGACCGGCACGGCACATCTCCGCGCGACACCGCCGGTGCCGAGGTGCGGATCGCAGCTCAGGCCGGGAACTTCCTGCGCGTGTCGCTGCTCGCTCTGGCGGGCCTCGCGGGTCTCGCGGTCCTCGCCCTGGTCGTCACCGGAGTCGTGGCCTCCGTCATGGCCAGCGCCAGCCCCTCCTGACGGGAACTGTCCGAGGCACAGTAGGCTCCGCTTCGCTTCGCTCAGAGGCCTTCATCGGGCGGCAGCGGAGTCCGGCAATGTGGCGCGGCAAACACGAACGCGTTCGGCGATTCCGCCCTCTGCGGGGGCGTGGTGACCGCGCAGGACGCCGAGGCCGTACTCACGGGCGCGGGCAGGGTCTCCGGCCGTCCGGGTCCGCGAAGCGGTGCGGACGACGGCAGGACGCGGTTCGACTGCGTCATCGAGCGCAGCGCGGCGGCCCTGCCGGGCTCCGGCACACAGCCCCTCCACCTCCGGGGGACCGACGAACGCGGGGACTTCGCCTCCACCGGCGCCCGGTGGCCGGACGCCTCGACGGTGTCGTTCTTCCCGGGCGGCGGCGCGGCCCGGCGGCCGTGCCTGGGTCCAGCTCCCGGCGGCCTGTACGGACGGCGGGGCGGGGCTGGTGGAGGCGTACGCTCCGGAGGCCGCGGCCCCGCGACGTGTTCGCCGCCTTCACCGCGGCAGCCGCGGCCAAGTTCGGCTGCGCGAAGCCTTAGCGGGGTCCCCCACGGCCCTTGGCGGGCTCCTCCACAGCCTTGGCGGGGTCCTCCACGGATGCGGAAGGCCCCCGTACTCACCCTGTTTACGGGGAGTACGGGGGCCCGGTCCCTTGCGGGCTACCCGGTCAGTACGCCGAGCCCGACGCGCCCAGCGAGCCCGTCGGGTGCCAGACCGTCTTGGTCTCCAGGAAGGCGGTCAGGCGCTCCGTGCCCTGGGGTGCGGTCCAGTCCGTCGAGGCCGACGGGCGCAGGACGCGCTTCAGGTTGTCTGCCGCCGCGATCTCCAGGTCGCGGGCCAGGTCGGTGCCCGCGCCCGCTCCCGTGAGGTCGATCGCGTTGACGTCCTGGTGGGCGGCGAGGGAGGGGGCGATCTCCGAGGCCTTGCCGGTCAGGATGTTGATCACGCCGCCGGGGAGGTCGGACGTGGCCAGGACCTCGCCCAGGGAGAGGGCCGGGAGCGGGGACTTCTCCGACGCGATGACGACGACGGTGTTGCCGGTCGCGATGACCGGGGCGATCGTCGAGACCAGGCCCAGGAAGGAGGAGTCCTGCGGGGCCACGACGGTGACGACGCCCGTCGGCTCCGGGGTGGAGAGGTTGAAGAACGGGCCCGCGACCGGGTTCCCGCCGCCCGCGACCTGGGCGATCTTGTCGGTCCAGCCCGCGTACCAGACCCAGCGGTCGATCGCCGCGTCGACGACCGCGCCCGCCTTCGACTTGGAGAGGCCCTCGGCCTCGCCGACCTCGCGGACGAACTGCTCGCGGCGGCCCTCCAGCATCTCGGCGATGCGGTAGAGGATCTGGCCGCGGTTGTACGCGGTGGCGCCGGCCCAGCCGCCGAAGGCCTTGCGGGCCGCGACGACCGCGTCACGGGCGTCCTTGCGCGAGGCGAGGGGCGCGTTGGCGAGCCAGTTGTTCTTCGCGTCCTGCACTTCGTACACCCGGCCGCTCTCGGAACGGGGGAACTTGCCCCCGACGTACAGCTTGTAGGTCTTGAAAACGCTCAGGCGCTTCACGTCGGTCGACTCAGACATCGAGGTACGCCTCCAGGCCGTGGCGACCGCCCTCGCGGCCGTAACCCGACTCCTTGTAGCCGCCGAACGGCGACGTGGGGTCGAACTTGTTGAATGTGTTGGCCCAGACGACACCCGCCCGGAGCTTGTTCGCGACCGCGAGGATGCGCGAGCCCTTCTCCGTCCAGATGCCGGCGGAGAGGCCGTACTGCGTGTTGTTGGCCTTGGCGACGGCCTCGTCGGGCGTCCGGAAGGACAGCACGGACAGGACCGGGCCGAAGATCTCGTCGCGGGCCACCGTGTGCGCCTGGGTGACGTTCGTGAAGAGCGTCGGGGCGAACCAGTAGCCGGAGGCGGGGAGTTCGCACGGGGCGGACCAGCGCTCGGCTCCCTCCGCCTCGCCCGTGTCGGCCACGGCCTTGATACGGGCGAGCTGCTCGGCGGAGTTGATCGCGCCGATGTCGGTGTTCTTGTCGAGCGGGTCGCCGAGGCGGAGGGTGGAGAGGCGGCGCTTGAGGGCGTCGAGCAGCTCGTCCTGGATCGACTCCTGGACGAGGAGGCGGGAGCCCGCGCAGCAGACCTGGCCCTGGTTGAAGAAGATGCCGGTGACGATGCCCTCGACGGCCTGGTCGATGGGGGCGTCGTCGAAGACGATGTTCGCGCCCTTGCCGCCCAGTTCGAGGGTGACCTTCTTCGAGGTGCCCGCCACCGAGCGGGCGATGGCCTTGCCGACGGCGGTCGAGCCCGTGAAGGCGACCTTGTTGACGTCGGGGTGGTTGACGAGGGCCGCGCCCGTGTCGCCGTACCCGGGAAGGATGTTGACGACGCCGCGCGGCAGGCCCGCCTGGCGGCAGATGTCGGCGAAGAAGAGCGCGGAGAGCGGGGTGGTCTCGGCGGGCTTCAGGACGACCGTGTTGCCGGTGGCGAGCGCCGGGGCGATCTTCCACGCGAGCATCAGGAGCGGGAAGTTCCAGGGGATGACCTGGCCCGCGACGCCCAGCGGCTTCGGGTTGGCGCCGTAGCCCGCGTGGTCGAGCTTGTCGGCCCAGCCCGCGTAGTAGAAGAAGTGCGCGGCGACGAGGGGGAGGTCGGCGTCCCTCGTCTCCTTGATCGGCTTGCCGTTGTCCAGCGTCTCCAGGACGGCCAGCTCGCGCGAGCGCTCCTGGATGATGCGGGCGATGCGGAAGAGGTACTTGGCGCGCTCGGAGCCCGGCAGCGCGGACCAGCTGCCGAACGCCTTGCGGGCCGCCTTCACGGCACGGTCCACGTCGTCCTGGCCCGCGAGGGCCACCTCGGACAGGACCTCTTCGGTGGAGGGGCTGACGGTCTTGAAGACCTTGCCGTCCGCCGCCTCGGTGAACTCGCCGTCGATGAACAGGCCGTACGACGGGGCGATGTCGACGACCGCGCGGGACTCCGGCGCGGGTGCGTACTCAAAAGTCATGCGGATCAGTCCACCGTCACGTAGTCGGGGCCGGAGTAGCGGCCCGTGCTGAGCTTCTGACGCTGCATCAGCAGGTCGTTGAGCAGGCTGGATGCGCCGAAGCGGAACCAGTGGTTGTCCAGCCAGTCCGCGCCCACGGTCTCGTTGACCAGCACCAGGAACTTGATCGCGTCCTTGGTGGAGCGGATGCCGCCGGCCGGCTTCACGCCGATCTGGATGCCGGTCTGGGCGCGGTAGTCCCGGACGGCCTCCAGCATGAGGAGGGTGTTGGGCGGGGTGGCGTTGACCGCGACCTTGCCCGTGGAGGTCTTGATGAAGTCCGCGCCGGCCAGCATGCCGAGCCAGGAGGCGCGGCGGATGTTGTCGTACGTGGACAGCTCGCCGGTCTCGAAGATGACCTTGAGGCGGGCCCTGTCGCCGCACTCCGCCTTCACGGCGAGGATCTCTTCGTAGACCTTGAGGTAGTGCCCGGCGAGGAAGGCTCCCCGGTCGATCACCATGTCGATCTCGTCCGCGCCCGCCTCGACGGCGTCGCGCACGTCGGCCAGCTTGATCGGGAGGGCGGCACGGCCGGCCGGGAAGGCGGTCGCGACGGAGGCGACCTTGATGCCGGTTCCGGCCAGGGCCTCCTTGGCGGTGGCCGCCATGTCGGGATACACGCAGATCGCGGCGACCGTGGGGGTCGTGCGGTCGGTGGGGTCCGGGTGGGCGCCCTTGGCGCACAGCGCCCGGACCTTGCCCGGGGTGTCCGCGCCTTCGAGCGTGGTCAGGTCGATCATCGAGATGGCCAGGTCGATGGCGTACGCCTTGGCCGTGGTCTTGATCGAGCGAGTGCCGAGCGCGGCGGCGCGGGCCTCCAGGCCGACGGCGTCGACGCCGGGCAGCCCGTGCAGGAAGCGGCGCAGTGCGCTGTCGGACGCGGTCGCGTCGACAAATGCGGATGCGGGAGCGGATGCAGAGGTGGGCATGGTCACCACTGGAGCATATCTACGCGCGTAGCGTCCTGTACACCCCGTGGGGGGAAGAAGGGGCCACCCCGTGGGGGGAAGAAGGGGCCACCCCGTGGGGGAGGAAGGGGCGCTCCGTTGGGGGGCAAGGGCTTCTTCGGCCTCGTACCGGGCGTCAGGCAGAATCGGGCCCATGACAAGCACCGGTCCCACTCCCCCCTCGGACTCCGACGAGCCGACGGTCTACGCCGACCGCGTCTTCCGTACGGGCGCCAATGTCTTCTGGGGCTGCCTGATGCTCGCCGTCTGCCTCTGGCTCGGCATCGACGCGGTGCGCAAGAGCGAGGCCATGACGGTCTGGAAGGTGCTCTCCGGGCTGCTTTTCGCGGTGCCGCTGGTGGTGGCGTTCATGCTGCGGCCCGCCGTGTTCGCGAACGAGGACCGGCTCCGGATCCGCAATCCGTTCCGTACGATCGTGCTCCCCTGGGCATCCGTCGACGCGATCCGCACCGGTTACTCCAGTGAGGTCCTGGCGGACGGCGCGAAGTACCAGATGTGGTCCGTGCCGGTGTCCCTGCGGCAGCGGAAGAAGGCCGTCCGCAACCAGGCGAGGGCCGCTGCGGCGGACGACCCGAAGCAGAGCCGCGCCGCGTTCGGCCGCTCGTCGCCCGCGGACCGGCCGCAGGTCGCCGCGAGCGACCAGATCGTACGGGACCTGCAGGACCTCGCGGAATCGTCGGCGGCGCGGCCGGGCGCGCAGGGCAAGCCGTCGGTGCGGTGGGCGTTCGAGATCATCGTGCCGTGCGTGGTGGGGCTGGTGGCGCTGATCGTGCTGCTGGCGGTCTAGGGACCGCGCGCACGTTCCGCCTGACCGCTACGGCGCCCCCGGCCAGACCAGCGTCATGTAGCCGCCGAGGTACGCCGAGAACAGTGCCGCACCGCCCACCACCAGCACCGCCGTCGTCACGCGGGCCCGTGCGAGGGCCACCGCGACCGGCAGCAGCAGCGGGAACGCCGGGAGCAGGAAGCGGGCGCGCGGGAAGTACACGCCGTCGGTGCCGAGGACGATGAGCAGCATCACAGCGCTGAACACGAGCAGCGGGAGCGGCTGCCGGCCGGCGACGCAGAGCGCGAAGAGCACGGCGGAGGCCGCCAGCACTCCCGTCACCAGGACCGGGAAGAGCGGCGGCGCGGCGGAGTACACCAGCAGCCCGCGCATCTCGCGGAGGGTCGACGCGCCGCCGTCCCACGCGTTGTTCCAGTGGCGTTGTACGGAGAGATAGCCGTCCCAGCGGCCCAGTCGCAGGCCCACCCAGCCTACGTACGAGAGCCAGCCGAGGGGGGCGATGAGGCCGGCGAGGAGGGCGCTGTGGGGGCGGGCGGTGCCGCTGCTTGCGTTGCCTCCACTGCCTCCACTGCCTCCGCCGCTTCCGCTGCTTCCACTGCCTCCGCTGCCGAAGCAGGCCGCGGCCATGACTGCCGCCGCGACGGCGATGCCCGTGGGGCGGGTGAGGCCCGCGAGGCAGGCGAGAGTCGCGGCGGTGAGCCAGCGGCCGGTCAGGACCGCGTACAGGGTCCAGGCGGCGAGCGCCGTGAACAGCGACTCCGTGTAGCCCATCCACTGGACGAGGGCCACCGGGTGCGCGCTCCAGAGGACGGCGAGGAGTGTGCCCGTACGGCGCCCGTGGAGGTGGTTCCCGACGGCGAAGATCCCCCATGCGGCGACGAACGACGCAGCCACGGCGAGGAGCAGGCCGAGGGCGGCCGGGCCGGGAAAGGGCCCCGGGAGTGCCTGGTCCGCGCCTCTGACCAGGAGCGGCTGGAGGGGGAAGAAGGCCAGGCTGCGGAGGCTGGCGTAGCCGCGCTCGGCGATGTCGGCGTACCACTCGGAGTCCCAGGAGGCGGCCAGCAGCGGCCAGACGCCGTGGCCGCGGAGATGCGTCCAGGGGATGAGGACGGAGAGACCGAGGAGGTGGACGGCGAGGTGGCCGAGGAGGGCGGGAGTGGCTGCGGCTGCGGGGGTTGTGGCTGTGATCGTGGCTGCGGTCGTACGTTGCGCGTACAAGGCGGACCTGGCTCCTGGGGGTGCGGGAGCTACAGGCTGCAGGGGGTGGGGCGTGGGGGTGGCGGACTGGTGAGGGTGGCGGGGGAATTGCACTCGGACGGCGGGGCGGGGGCGGGAGTGCGGTCGCGGGGGCGTGCGGTCGTGAGGGGGCGTGCCGCAGCGGGGGGCCGCCCCCTTGCCCACCCGTCCCGCCCCCGGGGGGCGGCCCCGCTGCCCAAGAGGGCTAGGGGGCTAAGGGGGCAGGCTTTTAGGGGCGCGGGGAACTGCGCGATCAGCCACGACGTACCCGCACGAAGACCACCCCGCCGCCCCGCGCCAAGCAGCCCGCACGACGACCACCCCGCCGCCCCGCGCCCCAGCGGCCCGCACCCCCTACCCCGGGAGGGCTCCCGTCACCGTGCCCACCACCGGGAGGTCCTTCAGGCCGGCGCCCTTGGCCAAGGGGGCCGTCGCCGCCGCCGTGTTGACCGGCTGGAAGTCGGCGATCTGCGTGCCGACCGTGTTGTCGAGCGGGTCGACCGAGGTGCCCGCGAGCGGGTTGAGCCGCATGCTCTTCGCGGGCGCGATGCCGCCCGCCGCCGCGTGCTGGAGTGCGCCGGTCAGTGCCTGTCCCGGAGTCGCACCGACCTCGTCGAGCGACTGGTCGACGCCGGGCAGCGGCAGGGTGACCGGGGCCACGGCGAGCGCGGCGGGCGTGGCGGCCGGAGCAGCCTGGGCGGCGCCCGCTCCTGCCGACAGTGCGGCGCCGACCGCCGTCACCGTGAGGCCGGCCTGGAGCAGGGCGCGGCGCGGGGACCTGGGGGCTGTGTGACGTGCCATGAAGTACTACCCATCTGCGTCTTGGAGCGAGTAATCGGGTAATCCTGGGAGGGAGTTCGTGGACGAGTGACCGGCGATTGGGTAATCGCGCGCGTACGCAGCGTAGTTGAGGGGTCGGCGTCGAAACGAACGACGTCGCCCGGGGAGACCTGGGCGGGGTGAATGCCGCACACTTGTATCCCGTGAGCTCTTCTCCCGTACGCGCCCGCGTCGTCCTTCTCGCAGGCCCCTCCGGCTCCGGCAAGTCGTCCCTCGCCGCGCGCGCCCAGCTGCCCGTACTGCGCCTCGACGACTTCTACAAAGAGGGCGACGACCCCACGTTGCCGCAGGTCACGGGCAGTACGGACATCGACTGGGACTCTCCGCTCTCCTGGGACGCGGACGTGGCGGTCGCCGCCGTCGAGGAGCTCTGCCGGACCGGGCGGACGACTGTTCCCGTGTACGACCTCGCCTCCAGCTCACGGGTGGACGAGGAGGCGCTCGACATCGAGCGCACGCCCTTGTTCGTGGCGGAGGGGATCTTCGCGGCGGACATCGTGACGCGGTGCCGGGAACTGGGCGTGCTGGCCGACGCGCTGTGTCTGCGCGGGCGGCCCTTCACGACGTTCCGTCGGCGGCTGCTGCGCGATCTGCGCGAGGGCCGCAAGTCGGTGCCGTTCCTGCTGAGGCGGGGGTGGCGGCTGATGCGCGCCGAGCGGGGGATCGTGGCGCGGCAGGTGGCGCTCGGGGCGTTCGCGTGCGGCAAGGACGAGGCACTGGGCCGGCTGGCGGCTGCGGCGGCGGGGCGGCGGCCGGGGGCGGTTGCCGGAGCGGGAACTGGAGCGGGAGCTGGAGCTGGAGCTGGGGTTGTACGGGCTTCCGGCGCGGCCGGAACGGCTTCCGCGTCGGCGGCGGGGGCTGCGGAGCCGGCTGCGTAGGCTGCGTGCGGCTGGGTGGGTGGCCGGTGTTGCCTGCGGCGCCATCCCCTCCCCACCCCTTCCCGCTGTGACATTTGCGGCTCCGCCGCGTGGCGCTCGCCGCAGGGCGGTTCACGGCTCGCGCCGGTGGGGGCTGATGTCCCGGGCTGCGCCCGGTGCACGGCTGCGCCGCGCGTCCTCAAACTCCCCCAAGGTCTTAGGGACCAGGGGGTACCCCCTCGACGGGCTAATTTGCCCGCACACGAAAACGGGACCCCGCCAGCCCCCCAGCCGACGTGGTCCCGCTCCGCATACCCCCCGTGGATCCCCCCGGATCCCCCCATTCCCCCCGTACCACCGCCGTCTCCCCCGAAACAGCGGCCCCCGTTCCCCCATTTCCCCCGTTGCCCAGGGACAAAGACTCTCGTCCCCGAGCACCTCACATCCTTCAGGCGACCAGCTCGCCGAAGGACTCCTCCTCGTCACGGCCGAAGCTGAGGACCTCGTCCTCACGCAGCCGGCGGAGCGACCGCCAGATGCTGGACTTCACCGTGCCGACACTGATGTCGAGGATGTCCGCGATCTCCGGATCGGTGCGGCCCTCGTAGTAGCGCAGGACGAGCATCGTGCGCTGGAGTTCGGGGAGGCGTGCCAGGGCCTGCCACAGGACCGCGCGCAGTTCCGTGCCGCGCATGGCGTCCGTGTCGAGAGCCGTCTCCGGCAGCTCCTCCGTCGGGTATTCGTTCAGCTTGCGGCGGCGCCACTGGCTGATGTGCAGGTTGGTCATGGTGCGGCGGAGGTAGCCCCCGACCGCCGCCTTGTCGCTGATCCTGTCCCAGGCGCGGTACGTCGAGAAGAGGGCGCTCTGGAGGAGGTCCTCCGCTTCGAAGCGGTCGCCGGTCAGGTGGTAGGCGGTTGCGTACAGGGAGGCGCGGCGCTCCTGGACGTAGGCGGTGAATTCCGCCTCCGCCGCAGTCGCGTGCGCCCGCTCCCCCGAGCTCTCCCCGTACGTCACCTTCGGTGCTGCCGACGCTCCCCCGAGCGTCCCCGTGACAGCTTCCCCGTTCCCCCCGGTGGTGCCCCCCGTGGTCCCCCCGGTGTTCCCCCCGTTGGTTCCCCCCGGCACGTCCACGATCGTCATGTACTGGCTGTACGACGACGACCGCTGACGCCCGGTGCTGCGACCGCACCCCCGCCCGGTCACAGCACCGGACTTCTCCATGCTCCTCACGACATCGTGGAGACGCGTGACAACTGCGCTTGAGTTGGTGCTGTGCAGTGCGTTCATCTCGCGCCCCCCGTCGGTGGAGTCCGTAGCAGTCCGTGTGCAAACGAGATTGCCCGCGCAGTTTCATAGCGAGGTCCGGCGACTGTCACAGGGCTGTCACAGGGACCGTGTCGGCAGGTCGGCTCGGATGGGAGCGCTCCAACTGTCGAACTCGTACGCCCCCATGGGCCAGAATGGCCAGGTGCCATTCCTGTTGCTGATCGAGGACGACGACGCCATCCGTACGGCGCTTGAGCTGTCGCTCACGCGTCAGGGACACCGTGTTGCCACGGCAGCCACGGGTGAAGACGGATTGAAACTGCTGCGCGAACAGCGCCCCGACCTGATCGTGCTGGATGTGATGCTGCCGGGGATCGACGGTTTCGAGGTGTGCCGGCGGATCAGACGCACCGATCAGCTGCCGATCATCCTGCTCACGGCCAGGAGCGACGACATCGACGTCGTGGTGGGTCTTGAGTCCGGCGCGGACGACTACGTCGTCAAGCCCGTGCAGGGGCGGGTGCTCGACGCCCGGATCCGGGCCGTACTGCGGCGCGGTGAGCGGGAGGCCAACGACGCGGCCTCGTTCGGGTCGCTGGTGATCGACCGCTCGGCGATGACCGTGACGAAGAACGGGGAGGATCTGCAGCTGACCCCGACCGAGCTGCGGTTGCTGCTCGAACTCAGCAGGAGGCCGGGGCAGGCGCTGTCCCGGCAGCAGTTGCTGCGGCTGGTGTGGGAGCACGACTACCTGGGCGATTCACGGCTGGTGGACGCCTGTGTGCAGCGGCTGCGGGCGAAGGTCGAGGACGTCCCTTCGTCACCGACGCTGATCCGTACGGTCCGTGGTGTGGGCTACCGGTTGGACACGCCTTCGTGAGTACGGTCGCCAAGCGGGCCCTGATCGCCGGGCTGCGCTGGACCAGCCTGCGGCTGCGGCTGGTGGTGGTGTTCGCCCTGGTGGCGCTGACCGCTGCCGTGTCCGTGGCGGGCATCGCGTACTGGCTCAACAGGGAAGCCGTGCTGACGCGCACCCAGGACAGCGCGCTCAACGACTTCCGGCAGGCGATGCAGAGCCGGGTCGCCACCCTGCCGCTCCAGCCCACCCAGGCCGAACTCCAGACCGCCGCCGAGCAGATGTCGGCGATGTCCACCAGCCCCGGGTACAGCGTGCTGCTCGTGGACAGCCGCGACGGCGGCAAGCCCGTGGTCGGGTACTCCGACCTCGACGCCTTCACGCTCGACGACGTACCGACCAACCTCGCGCAGCAGGTGAACCGGGAACAGCCGGTCACCGCCGGGAACGCGTATCCGTACCACCTGTTCTGGGTGCGTACGAATCTGCGCAACGCGCCGTACCTGGTGGGCGGGGCCAAGGTCATCGGGGGCGGGCCCACCGGGTACATGCTGACCTCGCTCAAGCAGGAGCGGGACGATCTGAACTCCCTGGCGTGGTCCTTGGGGATCGCGACCGGGCTGGCGCTGCTGGGGTCGGCGCTGCTGGCGCAGGCCGCGGCCACGACCGTGCTGAAGCCGGTGCAGCGGCTGGGGGACGCGGCGCGGCGGCTGGGCGAGGGGAAGCTGGACACGCGGCTGCGGGTGTCGGGGACCGATGAACTCGCCGATCTGTCGCGGACGTTCAACAGGACCGCCGCCCAGCTGGAGAAGAAGGTCGCGGACATGAGTGCGCGGGAGGAGGCGAGCCGGCGGTTCGTCGCCGACATGTCGCACGAGCTGCGGACGCCGCTGACCGCGATCACCGCGGTGGCGGAGGTCCTTGAGGACGAGGCGGACAGCCTCGATCCGATGATCGCGCCCGCGGTCCACCTGGTCGTGAGCGAGACGCGGCGGCTGAACGACCTGGTCGAGAATCTGATGGAGGTCACCCGGTTCGACGCGGGCACGGCCCGGCTGGTGCTGGACGACGTCGATGTCGTCGACCAGGTGACGGCCTGTCTCGACGCCCGTGCCTGGCTGGACGCGGTGGAGCTGGACGCGACGCGCGGGCTGATGGTGCGGCTGGATCCGCGGCGGCTCGACGTGATCCTGGCGAATCTGGTCGGGAACGCGCTCAAGCACGGGGGTTCGCCGGTCGGGGTGTCCGTACGGGCCGTCGACGGCGAGCTGGTGATCGAGGTACGGGACCACGGCCCCGGTATCCCGGCGGACGTCCTGCCGCACGTCTTCGACCGCTTCTACAAGGCGAGCGCGTCCCGGCCCCGGTCGGAAGGCAGCGGGCTCGGTCTCTCCATCGCCATGGAGAACGCGCTGATCCACGGGGGCGGCATCACGGCCGCCAACTCGCCCGACGGCGGCGCGGTGTTCACGCTGCGGCTGCCCCGGGACCTGGAGCCCGAGGAGCAGGCCGACGACACCCAGGTCCGGGGGCAGAGCTGATGCGGGAGCCGATGCAGGCAGGGAAGAGGGCGGGGCTCGTGTGCGCCGCGCTGGTGGCTCTCGCGGCCACCGCCGGGTGCGGCATCCGCACCACCCAGGTGCCCGTCGACGCGGGGGCCGCACCGTCCCGGGTGTCCTGCGACGTACCGGCCAAGTCCGCGGAGGAGCAGGCGCAGACGGGCTCCACGGTGCGGGTTTTCCTGGTGTGCGGGGCCGGTCTGGTGTCCGTGCAGCGGGTGGTGGCGGTGCCCGAGGAGGCCATGGCCGCGGACCGGATGCGGGCCGCCCGGTCGCTCCTCGACGAGCTCCAGCGGGATCCGTCCGAGGAGGAGGAACAGGCCGGGTTCAGTACGGACGTGCGCGGCTCGCTGACGGTGTCCGGGCCCCGGACCGGGGATCCGAAGCAGACGCTGCGGCTCAGCCGGCAGCCCGACGACCTGCCCCCCCACGCGCTGGCCCAGATCGTCTGTACGTACTCGGGGAGCGCGGCCGACGACGGCGGCGGCTCGGTCGAGCTGGGCGGGCCGTCCGAGGACCCGCCCCGGAAGTACCAGTGCACGGCGGCCCTGAAGGCGCGCCCCGAGGCGGTGCCGACACTGGGCGACGTACGGGGCACACCGACGGCCACGGCCGGTTCGGGGCCGACGCTTCCGGGTGCCTCGCCGTCGTGAGAGCACGTGGTGAGCGCACATCGTGATTGTTCGTAAATAAACCTCTTGGGCGGGACCGGATCGCACCTTTCCGGGTCCTCTTGCTCCGGGTGGGGAACCGATCCGCGCGGCCCTCGCGTCTTGGGGGGCGTGCGTCAAGGTCAGAGCGGCAGTGCCGTCATCCGCTACCGCGTGACGGGGAGTCTTCTCCTCCTCGCGCATCTGCTGCTCGTGGCCTGGGTGACCCTGCGTCCCCTGGACGACGTGCTGTGGGTGACCGCCCCCAATCTCCGGCCGCTGGCCGGCATCCGGGCGGACCTGGCGCTCGGGCCCGTGGAGGCCGCCCGCCGGATCGGCGAGGGTCTTGCGCTGCTCGCGCCGCTGGGGGTGCTGCTGCCGATGGCGGGCGGGCGGCTGCGGGTGTCCCCGTTCGTCTCTCTCGTACGCACCGTGGCGGCCGGCGCCCTGCTGTCGCTCGGCATCGAGCTGTGGCAGACCGGGGTGCCGGGCCAGGTCGTGGACGTGGACGCGGTGCTGCTGAACACCGTGGGGATCGCGCTGGCCCACCTCGTCGTCGTACCGCTGACACGGGCGCGGCTCCGACGCAGGTGGGAGGGGGCTCGTACCCGGGTAGGGGGTGCGACCCGGACGGAGGAGGAGACGGAGCGGGGGTCGACCCCGAGGATTTCCAGGGTCGGGGTCGCCCCGTAGAGCGATGCCCGGTTCGGGCGGTGGCGGGAGTATTGAGTACATCGGGAGCCGACGAAGCGCTCCCCCACCTGAGCTCGTGAAGGAGCCCGCCATGACCGCACTTGTCCGCCCCCGCGACGGCCGTGTGATCGGCGGAGTGTGCGCTGCGCTGGCCCGGCGCTTCGGCACCTCCGCGACCACGATGCGCGTGATCTTCCTGGCCTCTTGTCTGCTGCCGGGGCCGCAGTTCCTGATCTACCTGGGGCTGTGGGTCTTCCTGCCGGGCGAGAAGACCGCGAAGACCGCCTGGTAGTCCGCACACGTCCGGTAGTCCGTACCCACGTACGTGGAAGGGGCGCGCCTCCCTGTGGGAGACGCGCCCCTTCCACGTGTGCCGTGCGGGTGCCGTGCTGGATCAGCCGCCGAGGCCCGGGACCGCACCGGTGGGCAGGCCGCTGGTGGGCAGGTTGCCGGTGGGCAGGGCGCTGCCGACCGGCAGGCCTCCGACGAGGCTGCCGACCGGGTCGCCGGGCTTCGGGGCCGTGGCGGCACCCTTGTTGAGCGCGTCCGAGCCCGCCTGCAGGGCCTCGGGGACACCGGCGGGGAGCTGGCCCGCGACCTGGTCGACCGGGAGGGCGCCCGCGACGGTGCCCAGCGCGGCGGCGGCGTCCGGGGCGGCGGGAGCGGCGCTGGCGGAGCCGGCGGCAGCGGCGACGAAGGCGGCACCGAGAGCGGCGGCACCGAGGGTCTTGGCAGCAGACTGCTTCATGAAAACAACGTCCTCAGAAATGGGGGGAAGTGAGCGGCTCTGCAAGCTAGTCAGAGCTTTCCGCACCCCGCAAACACCACCCGACGGCCGGGAGTTGATATTCCCGGCCGCCTGTGCGATGCATGAGGACAGCTACTTGATTCAGCAGTGAAACTGCTGGTCAGAGCGTTCTCGACGGTCTACTGGAAGAGCCACTCGGACTTCAGCTCGGCGTATCCGGGCTTGATCACGTCGTTGATCATCGCGAGACGTTCATCGAAAGGAATGAAAGCGCTCTTCATCGCATTGACCGTGGTCCACAGCATGTCGTCGAGCGTGTAGCCGAAAGCGCCGATCAGGTGCTCGAACTCGCGGCTCATGCTGGTGCCGGACATCAGCCGGTTGTCGGTGTTCACCGTGACCCGGAACTGCAGCCTGCGCAGCAGGCCGAAGGGGTGCTCGGCGTACGAAGTGGCCGCACCCGTCTGGAGGTTGGAGGTGGGGCACATCTCCAGCGGGATGCGCATGTCCCGTACGTAGGCGGCGAGGCGGCCGAGCTTCACCGAGCCGTCCGTCTCGTCGACCTCGATGTCGTCGATGATGCGGACGCCGTGGCCGAGGCGGTCGGCGCCGCACCACTGCAGGGCCTGCCAGATGGAGGGGAGCCCGAAGGCCTCGCCCGCGTGGATGGTGAAGTGGTTGTTCTCGCGCTTGAGGTACTCGAAGGCGTCGAGGTGGCGGGTGGGCGGGAAGCCCGCCTCGGCGCCCGCGATGTCGAAGCCGACGACGCCCAGGTCGCGGTAGCGGTTGGCGAGTTCGGCGATCTCCAGGGCGCGGGCGGCGTGCCGCATCGCGGTGAGGAGTGCGCCGACGCGGATCCGGTGGCCGTTCTCGCGGGCGCGCTTCTCGCCCTCGCGGAAGCCGTCGTTGACCGCTTCGACGACCTCTTCGAGGGAGAGGCCGCTCTCCAGGTGCTGCTCGGGGGCGTACCGGATCTCGGCGTAGACGACGCCGTCCTCGGCGAGGTCCTCGGCGCACTCTGCGGCCACCCGGAAGAGGGCTTCGCGGGTCTGCATGACGGCACAGGTGTGCGCGAAGGTTTCCAGGTAGCGCTCCAGCGAGCCGGAGTCGGCGGCCTCGCGGAACCAGATGCCGAGCTTGTCGGCGTCGGTCTCGGGGAGGCTGTCGTAGCCGACCTCGCGGGCGAGTTCGACGATCGTGCCGGGGCGCAGGCCGCCGTCGAGGTGGTCGTGCAGCAACACCTTCGGCGCGCGGCGGATCTGGTCCACCGTGGGCGTGTTGAGCGGCTGGACGGGGATCTGCTTCGTGGTCTGGCTCGTCATTGAGGCACTGTAGCCCCTACGCGCGTAGATGGCGCCGGTCGATACGTAACAGTGACCGTGCGGAAGGGTGGCGTCCATCTCGGGTTCTGAGACTGTTCTGTTATGACACAGCAAGTCGAGCCGGGCCCGACCGCCCGGCTGGGGCGGGCCGTTGGGACGAATGGGGCAGTGGCGGGCGTCGTTCTCGTACTGCCGCCCGGGGAGCAGGAGTCCGCGCGCGGGCCTTCCGCGCTGGCCCAGGCGTCCGTACGCGCTCTGGCCCGGGAGCTGGCCGGGGCCGGAGCCGCCGAGGGACTCGTCGCCCATGTCGTCCGCTACCGGGGGCGCGGGTGGAACGGCGGAGCGGCGCGGCTCGCGGCGGACGCGGAGTGGGCCGTCGCGGAGACCGTACGGCGGTACGGGGACGTGCCGGTGTGCCTGGCCGGGGTCGACATGGGCGGCCGGGCGGCACTGCGGGCGGCGGGGGCGGGGGCGGTCAACTCGGTCGTGGCGCTCGCGCCTTGGCTGCCGGGGGCGGTGGCTGCGCCGGACTCGGCGGACGCGGCGGACACGGCCGACGCGGAGCCCGTGCGGCAGCTGGCGGGGCGGCGGGTGCTGATCGTGCACGGCACGAACGACGAGCGGGCCAACCCCGACCTGTCGTTACGGCTGGCGGCCCGGGCGAAGAAGTCGAACCGGGACGTGTGCCGGTTCGAGGTGCACTCGGACGGGCACGGGATGCGGCAGCACCGGGCGGAGGTACGGGCGCTCTCCGTGGACTTCGTCCTGGGGTCGCTCTTCGGCCGCCCGTACGCACGGCCCCTGGCGGACGCACTGGCGGCACCGCCGCCGCTGGGGCTGCGGATGCCACTGGCGATGGGTTTCGGGCGGGGGTAGCCGGACCGCTGCGCGGGGCGGGCTGCTGGGCGCAGGGCGGTGGGGTGGGGTGTACGTGCGGGTGCGTCGTGGCTGGTCGCGCCCACGCGGCGGAGCCGCAAATCGATGCAGCCCCGCGCCCCTGACTCCCGTTCCCTTAGCCCTCTTGGGCAGCGGGGCCGCCCCCCGGGGGCAGTGGGGTCTCCCCTGCTCCTTAAGAGCTTGGCGGGGGTCCCCCCTGCTCGAACGAAGTTGAGAGCTTGGGGGCGGGTGGGCAAGGGGGCGGCCCCCACGCGGAGCGCACCCCCACCGCGACCGCACGCGCCCGCCACCGCTGCACGCGCCTGCGGCGGGCCATGCCCCTCCCCGCCCCTTCCCTAAACCGCTCGCCGCGGGGCCGGGTGGGGGCTGATGTCCGGGGCTGCGCCCCGCGCCCGGCTGCGCCGCGCGTCCTCAAACGCCGGACGGGCTGAATCGCGCCACCCCCGCCCCTCTGCCACGCTCGATCGCATGAGCACCAGCGTGGATCACATCAAACCCACCCACTGGGCCACCCTCGTGCCCGTCCTCGCCGTCGTCCTCCTCGGGTTCTCCTGGGGCCGGGACATGCCCGGACCCGTCGTGGCACTGCTCGCGTGCTTCCTCGGCGGGGCCGTCCTCGCCGCCGTGCACCACGCCGAAGTGGTCGCGCACCGGGTGGGCGAGCCGTTCGGGTCGCTCGTGCTGGCCGTCGCCGTGACGATCATCGAGGTGGCGCTGATCGTCACCCTGATGGCCGACGGCGGGGACAAGAGTGCTTCGCTCGCCCGGGACACCGTCTTCGCGGCCGTGATGATCACGACGAACGGCATCGTCGGCATCTCCCTCCTCGTCGGCTCGCTCAAACGGCGGGTGGCCGTGTTCAACCCGGAGGGGTCCGTCGCCGCCTTCGGGACCGTCGCCACGCTGGCCGGGCTGAGCCTGGCGCTGCCGACGTTCACGACGAGCACTCCGGACGCGGCGTTCACCACGACGCAGCTGATCTTCGCGGCGATCGCGGCCGTGATCCTGTACGGGATGTTCGTCGTGACGCAGACCGTCCGGCACCGTGACTACTTCCTGCCCGTGACCCAGCAGGGCAAGGTCATCGACGAGGACGACCACGCCGATCCGCCGCCCGCCCGCGTCGCGTTCATCAGTCTCGGGCTGCTCGCCGTGTCGCTGGTGGCCGTGGTCGGGCTGGCGAAGGGGGTCTCGCCGACCATCGAGGCGGGGGTGGACGCCGCCGGGCTGCCCGCGTCCGTCGTGGGTGTGGTGATCGCGCTGCTGGTGCTGCTGCCGGAGAGCATCGCGGCCGTACGGGCGGCCAAGCGGGATCGCGTACAGACCAGTCTGAATCTCGGGCTCGGGTCGGCCATGGCGAGCATCGGGCTGACGATTCCGGCGGTGGCGATCGCGTCGATCTGGATGGAGGGGCCGTTGCTGCTGGGGCTCGGGGCGACGCACATGGTGCTGCTGGCGCTGACCGTGGCGGTCGGCACGCTGACGTTCGTACCCGGGCGGGCGACGCCGCTGCAGGGCGGGGTGCACCTGTCGCTGTTCGCGGCGTATCTGGTGCTGGCCGTCAGTCCTTAGCGCATCCCCTGCCGGTCGGCCCGCAGCGTCTCAGTCCGCAGCCTCTCAGTCCGCAGCGTCCCGCTCCGTGACGTCCACCAGGGCCGTCTGCGGCAGGATGTTGCCGCGGCGGGCGAGCAGGAAGCGTTTGAAGGCGGCGACCGGGGGCGTGTCCGGGTGGCCGTCCAGCCAGGCCACGCCGATCTCGCGGGCCGCGCGCGGGGCGGTGACGGTGAGTTCCACGACGCCGGGGCGGGCGACGGCGGGGGGCGGCAGGAGCGCGACGCCCAGGCCCGCCGCGACCAGGCCGCGGAGGGTCTCCGCCTCCTCCCCCTCGAAGGCGACCTTGGGCTTGAAGCCCGCTTCCGCGCACAGGTCGTCGGTGATGCGGCGCAGGCCGTAGCCGGGTTCGAGGGTGACGAAGGTTTCCTCGGCCGCCTCGGCAAGACGGACGCGCTTGCGGGTGGCGAGGCGGTGGTCGTCCGGGACGACCAGGCGCAGGCGCTGTTCGTCGAGGCGGCGGGCGACCAGGTCGGGGGCCTCGGGGACGGGCGAGGTCAGACAGAGGTCGAGGTCGCCTGCGCGCAGGCGCTCCAGCATGGCCTCGCCGTAGTTCTGGACGAGCTGGAAGCGGATGTGCGGGTGGTCGGCGCGGAAGGCGCGGATCAGGGCGGGGACGGTCTCCGAGCCCATGGTGTGCAGGAAGCCGAAGGCGATCTTGCCGGTGGTGGGGTCGGCGTCGGCCCTGACCAGCTCGGCCGCCTTCTCGACCTCGGTGAGGGCGCGTTCGACCGCGGTGAGGAAGGCGCGGCCGGCCGGGGTGAGCGAGACGGTGCGGCCCTTGCGGGCGAACAGGCTGACGTCCAGGTCGTGTTCGAGGCGGACCATCGCGCGGGAGAGCGTGGACTGGGGGACGCCGAGTTCGTGCGCGGCGCGGGTGACGTGCTCGTGGCGGGCGACCGCCGCAAACTGGGCGAGGCGCGGGGCGAGCACCTGCGAGATGTCTTCTTCGTAACTACTCGGTGACAGCCGACGCTGTGAGCTTTGCTTATGCAGCATGGGATGGATTATCGCGGCTTTGTGCATTGGACGCATGAGAAGGCCGGGTCTAGGTTCTTGGCATGCCTTCCGCCAGTACCACGGCGTCCACACCTGTCATTGTGGGCGCCGCGAACCCCGTTTCCTTTGTTTCTTCTGATTCCTCTGCTGCTGTCGGCGCCGATGGTGCCGCCGCTGCCGCCGATACCCGGCTGGCGCCCTCGTCCCCCGGCTTCCGGCGGATGAGCTTCGCGCTCTTCGCGGCCGGCATGGCGGCCTTCGCCCTCCTCTACTCCACGCAGGCGCTGCTGCCCGCGATCTCCGCCGGGCTCGGCGTGAGCGCCGCGCAGGCCAGTTGGACGGTGTCGGCCGCGACCGGCGCGCTGGCCCTGTTCGTACTGCCGCTGAGTGCGCTGTCCGAGCGCTTCGGGCGGCGGACCCTGATGACGTACTCCCTGGTGGTGGCGGTCGGCGTCGCGCTGCTGATTCCGCTCGCGCCCAACGTGGGGTGGCTGATCGCGCTGCGCGCCGTGCAGGGTGCGGCGCTGGCCGGGCTGCCCGCATCGGCGATGGCGTACCTCGCGGAGGAGGTGCGGCCGAAGGCGCTCGTGGCGGCGATCGGGCTGTTCGTGGCCGGCAACTCCATCGGCGGAATGAGCGGGCGCATCGTGACCGGGTGGGTCGCGCAGCTCTGGGGCTGGCGGGCCTCGCTCGCCGCCGTGGCTCTGATGGCGCTGGTGTGCGCGGTGGTGTTCCGGCTGATGCTGCCGAAGGCGCGCAACTTCCGCCCGGGGACGCTGAGTCCGCGGGTGCTCGCGAAGACCGTCGGCACGCATCTCTCCGATCCGCTGCTGCGGCGGCTGTACGCGATCGGCGCGCTCTTCATGACCGTCTTCGGCGCGGTCTACACCGTGATCGGCTACCGGCTGGTGGAGGCCCCCTTCAGCCTGCCGCAGGGCGTGGTCGGTTCGATCTTCCTGGTGTACCTGGTGGGGACGGTGTCCTCGGCGGGCGCGGGCAAGCTGGTGGCGCGGACCGGGCGGCGCGGGGCGCTGTACCTGGCCGTGACCACCACCGCAGCCGGACTGCTGCTGTCGCTCTCGGACTCGCTGGCGGGCGTGCTGGCCGGGCTCGTGCTCATCACGGCGGGCTTCTTCGCCGGGCACGCGGTCGCCTCGTCGTCGGTCAGCCGCGCGGCGAAGACCGGTCGCGCCCAGGCCTCCGCGCTGTACCAGTCGGCGTACTACCTCGGCTCCAGCGTCGGCGGCACCCTCGGTGCGACGGCGTTCCACGCCGGCGGCTGGGAGGGAGTCGTGGCGCTCGGGCTGCTGGCCGTCGTCGGCGTCGTGTCGATCACGCTGTACGGGACGCGCTGCGCGCGGGTGGAAAGGCGCCTGGAACGGCGTACCTCCCTCGTTGTCGCGAATTCGTGACACTTCAACTCCCTTGTCCGTACAACCGGATTGATCCCCCGGTCGTCTAGGCGGACAGAACGTGCAGCACCGCACGCACGCGCGTGCCGCACGGCTGGGGAAAGGGAAGTCCATGGCGTCCATGGGGGAAACGAAGACGAAGAGAGTGCGCGCCGCGCTGCGCACGCGTACAGGGATAGCCGTCGGGATCACCGCGCTGGTGGTCCCGGCGGTGCTGACCGTGGGAGCCGCCGCTCCCGCGCGGGCGGCCTCGTGCACGGCCGGTACGGGTCCGTACCAGAAGCAGGTGGAGAAGTTCCTCGGGCTGAGGGCGGACGGCCGGCAGTCGGCCGCCGACTGCCGGGCGATACGGAACTTCCAGTCCACGCACTCCATCACCCCGGCCGCCGGCTACGCGGGCCCGGTGACCTGGCGGGCGATGGAGCAGCTGAACAGGCAGAAGGCGGCCGGCCGCAATCCGAACGCGGCCGGGAAGTGCCCGGTGAACAAGGGTCGCATCGCCTGCGTCGACCTGACCCGGCAGCTGACCTGGATCCAGGACGGCAAGAAGCTCAAGTACGGTCCGGTGCCGATCCGTTCGGGGCGCGACGGGTACGAGACGCGGACCGGGCTGAAGCGGATCTACCTGCGCAGCATCAACCACTACTCGACGCTCTACCACGTGCGGATGCCGTACTCGCAGTTCTTCGACGGCGGCATCGCCTTCCACGCGGTGGGCATCCCGATGTCGAGGCCGCCCGGCTCGCACGGGTGCGTGAACATGCGGACCGCGGACGCGAAGAAGTACTGGGGGCTGCTGAAGAAGGGGGACGACGTCTTCGTGTACGGGCGCAAGCCGGGGACCTGAGGCGGCCGGACCCGCGTCGGCGCAGGGCGGCACCCGTACGGGGAAGGGCGGTTCACGGCATTGCACCCCACGTTGTCAGACCCCTCCCGTAGAGTTCCACAGCACAGGAGATGTGGGTGGATGAGCGGTGGGGTGGACCCTGTGAGTGATGTCGCGACGCCAGGTGTGGATGCACAACTGGAGGACTACCGGACCGAGTTGACCGGCTTCTGCTACCGGATGCTCGGCTCCGCCTTCGAGGCGGAGGACGCCGTGCAGGACACGATGGTGCGTGCCTGGCGCAGCCAGGACCGCTTCGAGGGACGCTCCTCGCTGCGGTCCTGGCTGTACCGCATCGCGACCAATGTGTGCCTGGACATGCTGGGCAGCAGCAAGAAGAGGGCCCGGCCGATGGACTTCACCGATCCGCGGCCGCTCGCCCAGGCACAGTTGAACCCGCAGCCGGAGGCGACCTGGCTGGAGCCGGTCCCGGACGGGCGGGTGCTGACCGTCGTCGCCGACCCGGCCGAGACGGCGGTGGCGCGCGAGTCGGTGCGCCTCGCCTTCGTGGCCGCCCTGCAGCATCTGCCGCCGAAGCAGCGCGCCGTGCTCATCCTGCGCGAGGTGCTCGCCTGGAAGGCGAGCGAGGTCGCGGAGCTCCTGGAGACGAGCGTCGCCTCGGTCAACTCGGCGCTGCAGCGGGCGCGGGCGACGCTCGCCGAGTCGAAGACGTCCGAGTCGGACACGGTGAAACCGATGGACGAGGAGCAGCGCAAGCTCCTTGAGCGGTACGTGGCGGCCTTCGAGGGCTACGACATGAAGGCCCTGACCGCGTTGCTCCACGAGGACGCCGTGCTCTCCATGCCCCCGTTCGACCTGTGGCTGGTCGGTGCGCCGGACATCACGGGCTTCATGCTCACGCACGGTGCGGCCTGCAAGGGTTCGCGGATGCTGGCGACCGTGGCCAACGGGACGCCCGCGTTCGCGCAGTACCACCCGACGGCCGAGGGTCACTTCGAGCCGTGGGCGCTCCAGGTCGTCGAGATCTCAGACGGCCGGATCTCCCACATCAACACCTTCCTCGACACCAAGCGGTGGTTCCCGCTGTTCGGTGTCCCGGCGCGGATCGAGGCGGACGGCACCCCCGGCCCCCTCGCCGAGCCCGGGGGGATCTCCGGATTCGAGGCCGCCGCCGCGGCTGCCGCGGCCGCCGGTGCCGGAGCCGCCGGGGGTGCCCCGGTCGAAGGACAGGCCGACGAGGTCGAGTAGGTCGCACAGTTCGCGGCTGGGGTGCCAGAGCAGGAGCCGGCATCCCAGCCGCCGAGCGGTGAGCCGCATCCGGGCCAGTGCCTCCACTGCGGGCAGCCCGGGATCGGTGAGGGCGGAGACGTCACACGTCAGTTCCGTCGCGCCGGTGGCCAGGATGTGTGCGTGCAGCCGCTCGCACAGGTGCGGTACGTCGTCCCTGGTCACCGGGGAGACGAGCGCCATGGGGCGGTGCGTCGATGAGTCTTCCACGTGAGGTAGGACCGGACGGGCGACCGAAACTCATCGGTAGGGCACGGAACCATTGGTTCCGAGTGCCTCTTCCCGGGGCTCAGCCCGTCCAGCGGCCCGACAGGAACGACACCGCGAAGACCACCATGAGCGGCGCGGCCACCGCCACGTACGCCGTCCTGATCCGTGGCCTGCGCAGGCTCCACGCGGCGAGCAGCGTCCACAGCGGCCACCACAGGAGCGTCGCGCGGGGCACGGAAGTGAACCAGTACGACGTGCCCAGCGCCCACAGGCTGAGACCCAGGTACACGGCCTCGGGCCAGCGGCGCAGCCCGATCAGGACGCCGAACAGGACGAGTCCGACGACCATGGCGAGCAGCTCGGCCTGCCACATGTACGCGTAGCCGGTGGAGTAGCCGCCGTCGAAGGCGGCCTGCCAGGTGGTCTTCCACGCCTCCCAGGGGGCGTGGAACTCCCGGTACCAGCCGCGTTCCTGGGCGTGCTTCCAGGCCATCCAGTCGCCGGTGTGGGCGTGCAGATAGGCGCTGTAGAGGAAGGCCGGGAGCGCGGGCAGAACGGTCCAGGGCAGCGGGCGCCAGGCGCGGGCGGTGCGGGCCTTCCAGGCGGTGATCAGGAAGTGCACGCCGATGGCGGCGGCGACGAAGAAACCGCTGATGCGGACGGTGGTGGCGAGGGCGGTGAGGACACCGGCCAGCAGCCACTGGTGGCGCTGCGCGGCCAGCCAGGCGGGCAGTGCGAAGGCGAGGAAGAGCGCCTCGGTGTACCCGGCGGCGAGGAACACCGCACACGGAGAGAGCAGCAGAAACAGAACGGAGCGCTGCGCCATTCCGGGAGCAGTGCTCTCGGAGGCAGTGCTCGCGCGTGCAGTGTTCTCGGGAGCACTGCTCTCGGCGCGTACCGCCGCACCCTTCCCGGAGCGCTGCACCGGAACCGGAGCAGTGCTCTCGGCGACGCTCGCCCCCACACGCTCCCCCGGCAGGTGCAGCCTGGCTATTCGGGCCAGTGCGAGCACGGCCACCGCGCCCGCGACGAACGAGATCAGCAGCCCGGCGAGCGTCCAGTTCGGGACGATCACGTGCACGGCCCGCAGCACCAGCGGGAACCCGGGGAAGAACGCCTCCCGGTTGTCCCAGTCCGGGGTGCCGGGTCCCGCGCCGTCCGGGAAGTACCCGGACTGCGCGATGTGCAGGAAGTGCGTCCAGTCCCACTGCTCCCACCGCGACAGCGCCGACGGTGCGCGCTTCGCCTCGCCGTCGCTCGGGAAGATCCAGGCCACGCTGTACGAGGTGACCCACAGCCCGACCCGGGTGAGCAGGTACAGCCACAGCACGTCCCGGTCGGCGCCGTTCAGCGGCAGCCCGAGTCGTGGCCGCAGGCCGGAGAGGCCCGCCCGTCGGCCGCCGGGACCCTGCGGGGCCGGGCGCGGACGGGTGGCGGGCTGCTGCGCGGTCCGCTGCGGCGGGGGCGCGACGGTCATGGTCCGGCTCTCCTGGGATGGGGCGGTTCGTACACGAGAGGTCAGTTCGTACATGGGTACGTGAAGCAGGTGTGGTACGGAAGAGGGCAGAAGCCCGGCAAACCGTTCCCGGTGACCGTCGAAAGCTTTCTGCGCCCTACGAACGACAGGGCCGGCAGGAGCTCCCGAAGGAGTCCCACCGGCCCCGTGCGTCACACGAGCAGCACCCCAAGAGTGCCCCGACTCAGGCGATCCGGTCCAGCACGATCGGCGCCGGTACGAAGTCGGTGCCCTCGGGGGCGGTCAGGACCCCGCCGTCCAGCGCCTCCAGCGCGTACGCGAACTTCTCCGGGGTGTCGGTGTGCAGCGTCATCAGCGGCTGGCCCGCGACGACCTTGTCCCCCGGCTTGGCGTGCAGCTCGACGCCCGCGCCCGCCTGCACCTGGTCCTCCTTGCGCGCGCGGCCCGCGCCGAGCCGCCAGGCGGCGACGCCCACCGCGTAGGCGTCCAGCTTCGTCAGCACACCGCTCGACGACGCGTTGATCACGTGCTGCTCGCGGGCGACCGGAAGCGCCGCGTCCGGGTCGCCGCCCTGGGCCTGGATCATCCGCCGCCAGACGTCCATCGCGGAGCCGTCGCGCAGCGCCTTCTCCGGGTCGGCGTCGCCGAGTCCCGCGGCGTCCAGCATTTCGCGGGCCAGCGCGAGGGTCAGCTCGACGACGTCCGCCGGGCCGCCGCCCGCGAGGACCTCGACCGACTCCCGTACCTCCAGCGCGTTGCCCGCCGTCAGACCCAGCGGCGTCGCCATGTCCGTCAGCAGCGCGACCGTCTTGACGCCGTGGTCCGTGCCCAGGCCGACCATGGTGGACGCCAGCTCGCGCGCGTCCTCGATGTTCTTCATGAAGGCGCCGGAGCCGACCTTCACGTCGAGCACCAGCGAGCCGGTGCCCTCCGCGATCTTCTTCGACATGATCGACGAGGCGATCAGCGGAATCGCCTCCACCGTCCCCGTCACGTCGCGCAGCGCGTACAGCTTCTTGTCGGCGGGGGCGAGGCCGTCACCCGCGGCGCAGATCACGGCGCCGGTCGAGTCGAGCACGTCGAGCATCTCGGTGTTGGAGAGCAGCGCGCGCCAGCCCGGGATGGACTCCAGCTTGTCGAGCGTGCCGCCGGTGTGGCCGAGGCCCCGCCCGGACAGCTGCGGAACGGCCGCGCCGCAGGCCGCCACCAGCGGGGCCAGCGGCAGCGTGATCTTGTCGCCGACGCCGCCCGTGGAGTGCTTGTCGGCGGTCGGCCGGGACAGGGAGTCGAAGTTCATGCGCTCGCCGGACGCGATCATCGCGGCGGTCCAGCGGGCGATCTCGCCGCGGTTCATGCCGTTCAGCAGGATCGCCATGGCCAGCGCCGACATCTGCTCGTCGGCGACCGCACCGCGCGTGTACGCGTCGATGACCCAGTCGATCTGCTCGGGGCTCAGCTCGCCGCGGTCACGCTTGGTGCGGATGACGGAGATGACGTCCATGGGGGTTCCTTCCGGTCGTACGGATGCGTACGTCCTCGTACACAACCTGTCGTCGTACACAACCATGCGCGCATCTACGCGCGTTGCGCGGGTAACGGGCCGCGGCCCCGACACCAGGGTGACGGGGCCGCGAACGTACTACTTGAGGTGCTGCGGACCAAAGGCGTCCGGCAGCATCTCGCCGAGGGTGCGGACCCCCGTCGAGGTCTCCAGGAGGAGCTCCGGGCCGCCGAACTCGTACAGCAGCTGACGGCAGCGCCCGCACGGCATCAGCGTCTCGCCGCGGCCGTCGACGCACGTGAAGTGCGTGAGCCGGCCGCCGCCGCTCGCCTGCAGGGCGGAGACGAGGCTGCACTCCGCGCAGAGCGAGAGGCCGTAGGAGGCGTTCTCGACGTTGCAGCCGGAGACGGTGCGGAGGGTGCCCGTGCCGTCGTCGGCCAGCGCCGCCGCGCCGACCGGGTACTTCGAGTACGGGACGTACGCCCGGGACATGGCGTCCCGCGCGGCCTCCCGCAACTTCTCCCAGTCGACGTCGCCGCCCTGGCCGTCGGTCGTCACTTGCCCTGTCCCTTGCGGTACTTCATGCCGTCCGCCTTGGGCATCCGCAGCCGCTGTGCGGACAGCGACAGCACGAGCAGCGTCACGACGTACGGGGTGGCGCTGACGAACTCGTTGGGCACGGAGTCCGTACCGAGGTACCAGACCAGCACGCCCGCCGCGATGACGGCGGAGATGGCGGCCGCGATGTACGCCTTCCGGTACGCCTTCCACAGCGCCAGGACCACCAGCAGCACCACGAGGAGCAGCAGCAGCGCGTGGACGGAGGTGCCGCCGTTGCGCAGCTGGAGCGCGTCCGCGAAGCCGAACAGGCCCGCGCCCATGGCGAGGCCACCGGGACGCCAGTTGCCGAAGATCATCGCTGCCAGGCCGATGTAGCCGCGGCCGCCGGTCTGGCCCTCGTTGTAGATGTGCGAGGTGACCAGCGAGAGGAAGGCGCCGCCGAGTCCCGCCATGCCGCCGGAGACGATGACGGCGATGTACTTGTACTTGTAGACGTTGACGCCCAGCGACTCGGCGGCGATCGGGTTCTCGCCGCAGGAGCGCAGCCGCAGTCCGAACGCGCTCTTCCACAGCACCCAGAAGGTCAGCGCGAAGAGCAGCACGGCGACGATCGTCAGCAGGGACACCTTGGTGACCAGGCCGCCGAGGATGCCCGCGACGTCCGAGACGAAGAACCAGTGGTGCTTCTCGATGTCCGCCAGCCAGTCGGAGACCCCCGGCAGTGTCACCGAGCCGATGTCCTCGGCCGGCGGGGACTGCTTGGGGCTGCCGCCCTTGGCCGCGGCCTCGCCGCTGTTGAACCAGAGCTTCGCGAAGTACGTGGTGACGCCGAGCGCCAGGATGTTGATCGCGATGCCGGAGATGATGTGGTCGACGCCGAAGGTGACGGTGGCCACCGCGTGCAGCAGACCGCCGAACATGCCACCCAGCACACCGGCGAGCACACCGATCCAGGGGTTGGTCTGCCAGCCGGCCCAGGCGCCGAAGAAGGTGCCCAGGATCATCATGCCTTCGAGGCCGATGTTGACGACGCCCGCGCGCTCGGCCCACAGGCCGCCGAGTCCCGCGAGGCCGATCGGTACGGCCATCGAGAGTGCGGCGCTGATCTGGCCGGCCGCGGTGATGTCCTGCGCGCCGGTGATGGCGCGGACCGCCGAGAGCGCGACGAGCGCGCCCGCGATGATCAGCAGGACCATCGGGAAGGAGAGGCGGCGCTTGCCCGCCTGCTTGCCTCGGGGGGCCTTGGGGCCCGCCGGGACGGAAGTCGCCGTGCTCACGCCGACACCTCCTGCTTCTGGGAGTTGTTGGCCTGGGCGGCGAGCTTCTCGCCGACCTGCCGCTGCTGGCGCTTGAGGCCGTAGCGGCGGACGACTTCGTAGGCGATGACGACGCACAGGACGATGACGCCCTGGATGACGCCGACGATCTCCTTGTCGTAACCCTCGAATTCGAGCTTGCCCGTGCCGCGCTCCAGGAAGCCCCAGAGGAGCGCGCCGAGCGCGATGCCGACGGGGTGGTTGCGGCCGAGGAGGGCGATGGCGATGCCGGTGAAGCCGATGCCCGTGGGGAAGTCGCCGCCGTACTCGTAACTGTCGTTGAGCAGCGTCGGCATGCCGACCAGACCGGCGACGAGGCCGGAGATCACCATCGAGGTGACGACCATCTTCTTGACGTTGACGCCGCTCGCCTCGGCCGCGGACTCGGACTGGCCCACGGTGCGCAGGTCGAAGCCGAAGCGGGTGCGGGCCAGCACGAACCAGTACGCGACGCCGGCGATCGCGGCGACCACGATGAAGCCCCAGATGGGGTCCGCCTGGGTCGGGAAGGAGAAGAAGTGCGAGGACTCCGGCAGCGGCTTGGTGGCGACCTTGGTGCCCGCGCTGTCCAGGTGGCCGAGGCGGCCCTGCTGGAGGAGGTAGCCGATGATCGCGGTGGCGATCATGTTCAGCATGATCGTCGAGACGACCTCGGAGACGCCGCGGGTGACCTTGAGGACACCGGCGATGCCGGCCCACATCGCGCCGACGATCATCGCGGTGAGGATGATCAGCGGGATCTGGACGATGCCGGGCAGGGTCAGCGCACCGCCGACGGCGGCGGCGAAGAAGGCGGCGAGGCGGTACTGGCCGTCGACGCCGATGTTGAAGAGGTTCATGCGGAAGCCGATGGCCACCGCGAGACCTGCCAGGTAGTACGTGGTCGCCTTGTTCAGGATGTAGACCTGGCTGTCCGACTTCACGCCGTAGTCGAACATGATGCCGAAGGCGCTGAACGGCTCCTTGCCGGTGGCGAGCAGCACCACG
The DNA here is from genome assembly GCF_044333135.1 of Streptomyces sp. NPDC021093. Taxonomy (NCBI): domain Bacteria; kingdom Bacillati; phylum Actinomycetota; class Actinomycetes; order Kitasatosporales; family Streptomycetaceae; genus Streptomyces; species Streptomyces sp. NPDC021093. Next base: position 198,933 of record NZ_JBIRQJ010000007.1, read on the forward strand.
GCGGTGACCAGGAAGGCGGCCACGATCGCGAGCAGCGGGGCCGCGATGCCCAGGAGCAACCGCTCCTTGTCGAACTTCTTCATCGGTCCTCTCCCCCAGTCCGGGGGTCGGTCTCGGGGACTTCTTCGCGTCCCGCGGCGGCTTCGGCCTGAGCCTGGGCCAGGTCTTCGGCGGAGGCCTCCAGGTGCCCGGCGGCGGCGCCGGTCATGGCCGAGCCCAGCTCCTCCGGGGTGATGGTGGCGGGGTCCGCGTCGGCGACCAGACGGCCGCGGAACATGACCCGCAGGGTGTCGGAGAGCCCGATCAGCTCGTCCAGGTCGGCCGAGATCAGCAGTACGGCCAGGCCCTCGCGGCGCGCCTCGCGGATCTGGTCCCAGATCTGCGCCTGCGCGCCGACGTCCACACCGCGGGTGGGGTGGGCGGCGATGAGCAGCTTGGGCGCGTGGCTCATCTCGCGGCCGACGATCAGCTTCTGCTGGTTGCCGCCGGAGAGGGAGGCCGCGGTGACGTCGATGCCCGGGGTGCGGACGTCGTACTCGCGCACGATCCGCTGGGTGTCGGCGCGGGCCGCCTTGAGGTCGAGGAGGCCCTTGGAGCTGTTGGGCTTCTCGGTGACGTGGCCCAGGATCCGGTTCTCCCACAGCGGGGACTCCAGGAGGAGGCCGTGCTTGTGGCGGTCCTCGGGGATGTACCCGATGCCGTCCTCGCGCCGCTTGCGGGTGGGGGTGGCCGAGATGTCGGTGGCGTCGAGGGTGAGCGCCCCGGTGTCGGGGGTGCGCATGCCCATGATGGCTTCGACGAGTTCGGCCTGGCCGTTGCCCTCGACGCCCGCGATGCCGAGGACTTCGCCCTTGTGGATGGTGAAGGCGATGTCGTCGAGCACCGTACGGACGACGCCGTCCGGGTCGGTCGCGCTGAGGCGCAGGTCCGAGACGGTCAGCATCGGCACGTCGGTGACGGTCGACTCGCGGGTCTCGGGGGACGGCAGTTCGCTGCCGACCATCAGCTCGGCGAGCTGCTTGGGCGTGGTGTTCGCCGGGTCGGCGGTGCCGACCGTGGTGCCGCGCCGGATGACGGTGATGTCGTCGGCCACCGACAGGACCTCGCCCAGCTTGTGCGAGATGAAGATGACGGTGAGGCCCTCGGCCTTCAGCCCGCGCAGGTTCTCGAAGAGCGCGTCGACCTCCTGGGGCACGAGGACGGCGGTCGGCTCGTCGAGGATGAGCGTGCGCGCACCCCGGTAGAGGACCTTGAGGATCTCGATGCGCTGGCGGTCGGCGACGCCGAGGTCCTCGACGACGGCGTCGGGGCGGACGTTCAGCCCGTACGCGTCGGAGATCTCCTTGATCTTGGCGCGGGCCCGGTCCCCGATGCCGTACAGCTTCTCCGAGCCGAGCACGACGTTTTCGAGGACCGTGAGGTAGTCCGCGAGCATGAAGTGCTGGTGCACCATGCCGATGCCACGGGCGATGGCGTCGCCGGGGCTGTTGAAGGACACCTGGGTGCCGTCGACGGTGATGGTGCCCTCGTCCGGCTTCTGCATGCCGTAGAGGATCTTCATCAGGGTGGACTTGCCCGCGCCGTTCTCGCCGACGAGGGCGTGCACGGTGCCGCGGCGCACGGTGATGGCGATGTCGTGGTTGGCCACGACGCCGGGGAATCGCTTGGTGATGCCGTGCAGTTCGACAGCGGGGGTGCCGCTTTTCGCGCTGGGGTCGGCGTGGGGACTGCTGGACGCTTTGATGGCGCACTCTCCTAGGCAGGAGGCGAAGAAGCTGAGGCGAGGGGGTTCGGCGGGTACTGCGGGGACGGCAGGGGTCGTACGGCGGTCGTACGGCGCGAAGGGTGTGGCGGAAAGTTACCGCGCACCGCGCGAGCTACGCGCGTAGCTCCGCCAAATTGTGGAGCAGCCTGGCCCAAAAGTGAAGGAGGGCGGGGCTGTTCCGGTTGTCCGGCGGACCGCTGTCCGTACGGACGCAGGAAGCGGGGCCCGGAGAGCAGCGTGAGCAACTCCGCGGGCCCCGTCCTCAAGAGGTGGGTCAGATGGTCGTCTTGACCTTGATCGTGCCGTCCACGATCTTCTTCTTCGCCTCGTCCAGCTTCGCCTGGATGTCCTTGATGTGGTCGCCCGTGGTGGTCAGGGTGACGCCGTTCTCGGCCAGGGAGTAGGTGGAGGTGCCGGTCTTCGCCTTGCCGTCCTTGACGGACTTGGCCAGCTCGAAGACGCCCGCGTCGACGTTCTTCACGACGGAGGTGAGGATCGACGCCTTGTACTTGGACAGCGACGGGTCCAGGGCCTGGTCGGAGTCGACGCCGATCGCCCAGGAGCCCTTCTTGCCCGCGACGGCCTCGATGGCGCCGGCGCCGGAACCGCCCGCGGCGGTGTAGACGACGTCGATGCCCTTGTCGAGCATGCCCTTGGCGGCGGCCTTGCCCTTGTCCGGGCTGCCGAAGCCGGTGATGTCCGAGCCGGTGCCGAGGTACTGGATCTGCACCTTGGCCTTCGGGTTCGTCTCGGTGACGCCCTGCTCGAAGCCGGCCGCGAACTTCTTGATCAGCGGGGTGTCCACGGCGCCGATGAAGCCGACCTGGGCGCTCTTGGACTTGAGGGCCGCGGCGACACCGGCGAGGTAGGAGCCCTGCTCCTCGGTGAAGACGATGTTGTTGACGTTCTTCTCTTCGGAGATCGAGTCGACCAGGCCGAAGTTCACCTTGGGGTGCTTCTTGGCGACCTTGTCGACCGCGTCCTTGTACGCGAAACCGACGGCGACGACCGGGTTGAAGCCGCCCTCGGCGAGCGAGGCGAGGCGCGCCTCGCGGTCGGCGGGGGTCTCGTTGGCCTTGGCCGTGAGCTCCTTGGTCTCGGCGCCAAGGTCCTTCTTGGCCTTGTCGAGACCGCGCGCAGCGGAGTCGTTGAACGAGTTGTCACCACGGCCGCCGACGTCGTAGGCCATGCCGATCTTCAGCTTGCCGTCCGCACCGGAGCTGGAGCTCCCGGTGGAGGACTCGCCACACGCGGTGGCGGTGAACGCGAGGGCCGCGGTGGCGACGCTCGCTGCAGCGATCTTGGATACCCGGCGCACGGGACGCTCCTTCAACCTGACCGAAGCGCCTCTGAACGGCGCTGGTTTCGCGGCGATCGTAACGCGCGTAGATGTCACGTAAAGACCCGTTCATCAGTCGTTACCGGATCGTCGCGCGTTCGAATCGCCAGGGTGTGTCGTACATAAGCAATGTACATACTCACAACGGACATAGCGAGTGGCCCCGTAGGAACCTACAAAAGGGCGTCCGCGGGACCTTCCGGTCACCGCGCACGCCCTACCGCTCCTTCCGGCGCCGACCCCTCGCGCCCCTGGCGCCGGCCCTCGTACGCCCTGGTCCTAGCCCTGTACGTCCATGAGCGCGGCCGCGGTGAAGAGCTCCACCCCGACCGTGATGGCACTCTCGTCGGCGTCGAAGTCGCCCCGGTGCAGGTCGCGCTTGGTGGTGTCGCCGGGGGTGCGGACGCCCAGCCGGGCCATCGCGCCGGGGACGTGTTCGAGGTACCAGGAGAAGTCCTCGCCGCCGAGGCTCTGCTCGGTGTCCTCGATGGAGTACGGGCCGCGCCGCGCGGCCATCGCGCCGACCAGCAGGTCGACGACCGCGCCGTCGTTGACGACCGGCGGGACGCCCCGGATGTAGTTGATCTGCGACTTGGCGCCGTACAGGTCGGCGATGTCGGCGACGGCCGCGTGGATGAGGTCGGGGGCGTCGCGCCAGGTGTCCAGGTCCAGGCAGCGGACCGTGCCGGCCAGTTCGGCGTGCATCGGGATGACGTTGCAGGCGTGGCCGGACTCGATGCGGCCCCAGGTGACGGAGAGGCCCGAGCGGGCGTCGACGCGGCGCGAGATGACGGCGGGGACCTCTGTCGCCACCTTCGCCACAGCGGTCACCAGGTCCGTGGTCAGATGCGGGCGGGCGGTATGTCCGCCGGGTCCGTCAAGGGCGATTTCCAGCCGGTCGCAGGCCGACGTGATGGGGCCGGTACGGAGGCCGATCCTCCCCGCGTCGACCTTGGGGTCGCAGTGCACGGCGATCATCCTGCCGACCCCCTCCAGCACCCCGCTCTTGATCGCGTCGGCGGCGCCGCCGGGCAGCACCTCCTCGGCGGGCTGGAACAACAGCCGCACCGGGCGCGGCAGTTGACCCCGCCGGTGCAGTTCGGCGAGGACCAGGCCGGCCCCGAGGGCGACGGTGGTGTGCACGTCGTGCCCACAGGCGTGCGCCCGGTCCGGGACGGTCGAGCGGTACGCCACCCCCACCTTGGCGTCCGGAATCGGCAGCGCGTCGATGTCCGCCCGCACGGCGAGCATCGGCGTCACGCCGTCCCACTCACCGATGTCGCAGACGAGCCCGGTGCCTGAGGCGAGCACGCGCGGCGCGAGGCCCGCCTGCTCCAGACGGGCCTTGATCGCGGCGGTGGTGCGGAACTCCTGGTTGCCGAGCTCGGGGTGCATGTGCAAGTCCCGGCGGAATGCGATCAGTTCGGCACGCAGCGCATCGGGCAGCGTGCCGGGCAGATCGTCTCCGGCGTCGGGACCGGCTTCGGACACGAGGGAGATCAACTGGTTCACCCCGTCAACGGTAGGCGCTCCCGGCCCCCAACTGCCTACCCATCAACAAAAGTTCAGCCCGATAGGCGTAAGAAAAATGACGGAGTGAGGTGTGCCCACGATGTGAGACGGGTATGACATTTGGTTACGTCGCGGGCAGTACGCGGAGTTTCCGCACGTCACGGGCGGTCCCGCTGACTCCGGCGAGGAATCCCCGGGCGCGCGGCGAGGCGTCGGCCGACAGCCAGCCAGGATCGATGTCGCACACCGCCACCTTCACGTCCGTCCCCACGAGTGCCCGCGGGAGCGTGTGTACGACCGTGGAGGGGAAGCTCAGGATCGTACGCCCGATCGGGCCCCGGCGGGCGATCACTTCGAGGGGCAGATCGGGCCGGACGATCTCAAGTCCGGTCTCCAGGGCGAGCCGGTGCAGTTTGTCGGCGCTCTCGCGGCGGTGGGCGAAGTAGCGGGTGGCGCCGTGGCTGAGGGTGAGGGAGCGGACGGCGCGGAGGTAGTGCTCGGGGTCCACCACGCCCGTCTCCACCAGGGACGTACCGACGAGGTCGGCGGTGCGCGTGATGCGGGGCGGGCCGAACCGGGCACGGGTCCAGGCGAGGTCGTTGGAGGTGACGGTGATGCCGGGCAGGGCCTCGGCGACCGGCATCGCGGTGAAGAGTTCCACGGTGCGCCGGGGGCCAGGAGCGAGCCGACGGCGTGCGGAGGTGGTCACGGGGGCGAGGAGGAGTTCGCGCACCCCCGGGCGGCTGCCGCGCCGGTGCCAGCGCACCAGGCGCTCCCCGCGGGCGAGCTGCCCGGCGAACTCCATCGTCGCCGTCCCGTCGTCCACGACCACCAGGGCCGGCGCCCTCACCAGCGTGAGCAGCAGCTGTACGTACCGGGAGAAGGGGTCGCCGATGACGACCCGTTCGGCCCTTCGCAGGGCGGGGGCGAGCCCCGCGACGGTACGCAGCGGCGCCCCGGCCCCCTCGCGGGCGTCCTCCCAGCGGACCGCGCAGCCCTCGTCGCGGGCCAGCTCGGCCATCCGGCGGAGCTGGCCGCGGGACATCGGGTCGCGCGGGGAGAGGACGACGACGGTCACGTCCGCCATGTCGTACGCGGTGACGTGGGCCCACTCCAGGACGTTGAGGAGCTGGACCGGGCTCTCGACGAAGGCGAGGGTGCCGCGGCCGCCGGGGGCCCCGGCAGGGGTGCTCGCCGGGACGCTGAACAGGTCGCTGGACAGGTCGCTGGACGGAGTGCTCGGCGGGGAGCCTGCCGGAGTGCTTCCCGGGGTGCGTCCGGGAGTGCTTCCGGGGGTGCTTCCGGGGGCGCTGGCTGGGGCCATGGCGATCAGACTCCTACGGGCTGCTGCTCGGCGACCACGCCCGGGACCCGGCGCAGCTTGCGCATCGGGGCGAGCTCGGACTCGTACACCTTCTTGACGCCGTCGCCGAGCGAGGCCTCGATGGTGCGGATGTCGCGGACGAGGCGGGTGAGACCGCCGGGCTCGACGGACGCGGCCTGGTCGGAGCCCCACATGGCGCGGTCGAGGGTGATGTGCCGCTCGACGAAGGCGGCGCCGAGGGCGACGGCGGCGAGGGTGGTCTGCAGGCCGGTCTCGTGGCCGCTGTAGCCGATGGGGACGTTGGGGTACTCGGCCTGGAGGGTGTTGATGACCCGCAGGTTCAGCTCGTCGGCGACGGCCGGGTAGGTCGAAGTGGCGTGGCAGAGCAGGATGTTGGCGCTGCCGAGCACCTCGACGGCGTGCCGGATCTGGGCCGGGGTCGACATGCCGGTGGAGAGGATGACCGTACGGCCGGTGGAGCGGAGCGCGCGGAGCAGCTCGTCGTCGGTGAGCGAGGCGGAGGCCACCTTGTGGGCGGGGAGGTCGAACTTCTCCAGGAAGGCGACGGCCTCGGTGTCCCACGGCGATGCGAACCAGTCGATGCCGCGCTTCTTGCAGTGGGCGTCGATGGACCGGTACTCGTCCTCGCCGAACTCGACGCGGTGCCGGTAGTCGATGTAGGTCATGCGGCCCCACGGGGTGTCGCGCTCGATGTCCCACTGGTCGCGCGGGGTGCAGATCTCCGGGGTCCGCTTCTGGAACTTCACGGCGTCGCAGCCGGCTTCGGCGGCGGCGTCGATCAGGGCGAGGGCCTTGTCGAGGTCACCGTTGTGGTTGATGCCGATCTCACCGGTGATGTAGACGGGGTGGCCGGGGCCCGCGGTCTTGGAGCCGAGGGTGCGGAGGCGGGTGGCGTTGCTCATCTTGCGTGTCCTTAAAGGGTGTTGGGGTGATTTCGGGTCTTACGCAGGGGTGTTGAGGGTCGGGCCGAGGAGCCAGGCGGCGATCTCGCGGATGGCTCCGCCGCCGCCGGGTGTGGTGGTCACGGTGCGGGCGGCGGCGCGGACGCTGTCGTGGGCGTCGGCCACGGCGACGGGCCAGCCCGCGAGGGCGAAGCAGGGGAGGTCGTTGACGTCGTTGCCGACGTAGAGGACGCGGGAGGGGTCCACGGTCTGCTCCTCGCACCACGCCTTGAGGGCGACGTCCTTGCGGTCGATGCCGTGCAGCACCGGGATGCGGAGCTTGCGGGCGCGGGCGGCGACGACGGGGTTGCGCTCGGTGGAGAGGGTGAGGACCGGGATCCCGGCGTCGCGGAGCGCGGCGATCCCGAGGCCGTCCCCCCGGTGCACGGCGACGGTCTCGCGCCCGTCGGCGTCGACCAGCACGCGGTCGTCGGTCTGCGTCCCGTCGAAGTCCATGACGACGGCGTCGACGTCCCGGAGGGTGGGCCGCGAGGGCGGATCGAGAAGGGGCGCGAGGGCGCGGGCCCTGGCGAGGTCGTGCGGATCGTCGACTTCGAGGACCCGGGCGGGGTCGGTACGGACCAGGGCGGTGTGCCCGAAGAACCGGTGCCGGTGGGTACGGAACCCGGGGACGGCCATGGCGTACGCGGCCCCGGTCTCCAGAAAGTCCTGCGGCCGGTCCTGCCGCCGGGGCCGAGTGGCCTTGTCGTGATTCACGCCGGATCCCGTGCGGGTGCGTCGTGGCTGGTCGCGCAGTTCCCCGCGCCCCTGAAGGGGCGCCCTCTCGTTCAGGTCCGCGCTCGCCACCGCCCCGGGCTCCGCAGACGGCTCACCCTCCCGCCACACGAACCCGTGGAAGGGAGCCACCGTCACCGCCGTGTCCGCCCCGTCAAGGACCGCCCCCGCGACCCCGTCCACGTCATCCCCCGTCACGAAGGGACTCGTGCACTGCACCAGCAGCACCACATCCGCCTCGTACTCCTGCGCGTCCAGCGCATGCAGCACCGCCGCCTCACTCGAAGCGGTGTCACCGGCCAACTCCCCCGGCCGCACCACCACTTCCGCCCCCGCGGCCAGCGCCACCGCCGCGATCCCGTCGTCGTCCGTCGAGACGACCACCTCGCTCACGTGCCGCGCCGCCAGGCACGCCCGTACCGCACGTACCAGCAGCGGCACTCCCCCCACCTCGGCGAGGTTCTTTCCGGGGACGCCCTTGGACCCGCCCCGTGCGGGGATGACCGCCAGGACTCTCTGAGGGGCATGCATCACAGCTCTCCCATGCGTCGGATTACGGGCGCCACCCGCTGCACCCCGTGCCGGTAAGCCCCCCGCGCCGCATCCCGCACCGCGTCGCGCACGACCCGCCGTACGCCCGTGACCCGCGCGGGCGGTGCCTCGTCGAGGCGGTGGCGGGCGAGGATGCCGGGGAGGTAGCCGGTGGCGGATTCCGGGGTGTAGAAGGGCGCGGGGGAAGGGAGTTCGGGCCGGCCGCGAAGGTCCGCGATCTTCTCCCGTACCGCCTCGTACGGATCGTTCTGCGTGACGACCCCGTGCCTGACCAGCCACTGGGCGTCCGCCGTCGGCCGGTGCCCGGCGTCCAGGCGGTCCCACGAGGTGAGGCATCCGGAGCCGAGGAAGTGGTGGTTGCCCAGCGGCTCGCGCACGCCCAGGTCGGTCAGTACCGCCGTCGGGATGCGCCGGTGCAGCGATTCCAGCGCCGCCGTGGAGCTGACCGTGACCAGCAGTCCCGCCCGGTCGAGCACTTCGCCCATGTGCCCGTACGCGAGGCGGAAGTTGGGCGGCGGGGCGACGGGGAGGTCCTGCACCAGCCGCTGGTACGGGAGCTCCTCCACATGCGTGGTGTGCTCCCCCGGTTTGCTGCGCAGCTTCAGCACCACCTCACGCCCCGGATACAGCCGTGCGTGCTCCACCAGCCGGCGCAGCAGATACGCGCGGTCGGCCCGCTTCTCCGGCACGGAGGGCTGCGCGGCGAAGACGACCGCGTCGGCGACTCCGCCGTAGGGCGCACCGCCGAGGAAGGGCAGCCGCGCACCGGTCACCGCCGACGCGTCGGCGCCCACGCCCTCGTACACCTCCCTGAACCGGCCTTCGTCATGAGGGGAGTTGGCGAGTACGAGGTCCGCGCCGTGCCGCAGCAGCAGTCCGTCGGCGAGCTTCTCGTAGACGACTCCGACGTAGCCGGTGACGAGGACCGGCCGGCGGGACGGTCCTGGCCAGAGGCGGGCGAGGCCGTGCAGCAGCGCCTGGACGGAGCCGCCCACCAGTGCGAGGACGATCACGTCGTACGCGTCCGCTTCCCGGCCCATGGCGGCGATGAATTCGGCCCCTGTCACCTCGCGCGGGGCGGCGAACTCCCCGCCGACCTCGCCGAGCTGACGTGCCGTCGGTGTGGCGCGTCCACGCAGCAGGAAGCCGGTGACGGCACAGGCACCGGTGCCGCCGGGGGCTCCGGATTCCCCGGAGTCGCCGGGGCCGCTTTTCCCGACTATCCGACGAGCAGTGAGCGCACCCCATTTCCAACGAGTGTCCGAATCCGCGAGTACAGCAACTCGCAGTGAATTACCGTGGCTTGCACCGCTGCTCGTTCCGCTGCTTGTTCTTGCTGGCACGACGAGAAAACTAGAGAACGATTCCGTTTGTCGGCCCAACTCGGCAGCAACAGCCGGTTAACAGCAATCGACGCGCGGATTCGAGGGCCGGAAGACCTCGTGATTCACCTTTACGACATGACCAGTTCACTCCTCATCCGTCCGCACGCCCTAATGTCCCCCGGGTGGTCAAGCTCTCCGTCGTCGTGCCGTTCTACAACGTGCAGACATACGCCCCAGATGCCCTGAGAAGTCTGCGTGCGAACGTGCGCAAGGACTTCGAATTCCTTCTCGTCGACGACTGTTCGACGGACGAGACCCCGGAACTCCTCAGCCGTGCGGAACGCGACCTTCCGGGCGCGGTCCTGCTCAGAAACGAACGCAACGGAGGCCTGGCGACCGCCCGCAACACGGGCCTGGACGCGGCCCGCGGCGAGTATCTGACCTTCCTGGACGGCGACGACTGGCTCGCCCCGGGCTATCTGTCCCAACTCCTCGCCACCATCGAGGAGTTGGGCTGCGACTTCCTCCGCACGGACCACGTCCAGTGCACGGGCCGCGCACGCACGGTGCAGCGCGTCCCGCACGGCAGGCGCGGCGAGTCCGTGTCACCGCGCGACGCGATCCTCCCCGCCGACCGGTCCACCTCGGTGGACTACGCGTACGCCTGGGCGGGCGTCTACCACCGCCGGCTCCTCGACCGGGGCCTGCTGCACTTCACGGACGGGCTGCGCACGGCGGAGGACCGGCCGTGGATCTGGCGACTGCACCGGGAGGCGGATTCCTTCGGAGTGGTCGGACTTCTCGGAGTCTTCTACCGCCGGGGAATTTCCTCCTCGCTCACTCAGATCGGGGACGTGCGCCAACTGGATTTCATCCGCGCTTTCGATCAGGTACTGGCGGAAACGGCACAGGATCCGGACGCGCGTTCCCTTCTGCCGAAGGCGGTACGCACGTACTGCGCGATCATTTCCCACCATCTGGGAAGTACGGAAAGGTTCGAACCGGCGGTGGCGAGGCAATTGCGGGCGATGAGCGCGGCGGCACTGCGGCGAATGCCGCAAGGGGTCCTGACGGAGGCCCTGAACTCGATGGACGCGGACCGGGCGAACCGGCTGCGGAGACTGCGACGCGCACCAGGACTGGGACTGCGCCAGGTCCAGAGCCAGGGACCGGCGGGGGCTGCGCTCTGATGCCCACGACGCAGATCTTCCTGGCCTCCACCATGTACGGAACGGCCACCCTCGCCGCCGCGATCGACAGCGACCTCTTCCCGCCCGCCACCCGCCGCGTCCTGCTGCTCAGCAACAACGCGGCGACCCCCGAGACGGCCCCGTCACTGACGGAGGCCCCGGGCTTCAAGTCGCTCCGGGAGCGCTTCGACGACGTGATCCACTGGAACGAGACGATCGCCCCGCTGCACCCCGGCGGCTGGACGCCGCGCGCGGACGACGTCCCCCTGTGGGAACGGCACTTGAGGCGCGAGTGGAACCTCGGCGACTCCAAGCTCTCCCTGATCCTGGAGTCGATCCAGGTCGCTCCGGCACAGGCGATCGCCCAGTGCTTCCCGGACGCGCCGATCGACGTGTACGCGGACGGCCTGATGAGCTACGGCCCGACCCGCAACAAGCTGGACCCGCTGGTCGGCGGGCGGGTGCGGCGCCTCCTCCACCTGGACCTGGTGCCGGGCCTGCGGCCACTGCTGCTGAGCGAGTTCGGGGTGCGACAGGGGACCGTACCGAAGGAAGCATTCCTCAGCGTTCTGCGCGAACTGTCCGACGGTGACGGCGACTTGGCCACGGACACCGACGCCCCCGCCCTCCTCCTCGGCCAGTACCTCTCCGCGCTCTCCATCCTCACGCCGGAGGAGGAAGAGGAGCTGCACGTACGGATGCTGCGGGGCGCCGTCGCACGCGGCCACCGCCGGGTGGTCTTCAAACCGCACCCGTCCGCGCCGGGCCGCTGGTCGCAGCTGCTGGAGCGGGAGGCGGAGCGGCTCGGCGCCCACCTCACGGTCTTCGACGCCCCGCTGATCGCCGAGGTCCTCTTCCAGCGACTGCGTCCGGCCCTCGTCGTGAGCTGCTTCTCGACGGCACTCCTCACCGCGCACGCCTTCTACGGGATCCCGGTGGCCCGGGTGGGCACCGAGGTGCTCCTCGAACGCCTCACCCCGTACGAGAACAGCAACCGCATCCCGGTGACGCTCGTCGACGCGCTCCTCCCGGACCTGGAGGCGACGACACAGGTCGCTCCCCCGCCCACCGGCGAGCTGAGCGCACTCCTCGCGGCCGTCGGCTTCGCGATGCAGCCACAGGTGCTGCGGGCCCAACGCACCAGGGCCGAGGGCTACTTGCTCTGCCACCTCTCACCCCGCACCCGCCGCTACTTCAAACGCCGCCGCCTGACGGCGCTCTCCCTGCCGGGGGCGGTACCGCAGCAGCTGGCGTTCATCCCGCGCAATGCGACGGTACGGAGGATGGCACGCCGGGTCCGCAGGCTCACGGCCTGACGCCACCGCAGGCTCACGGCCTGAGCCTGCGGAAGCGCGGTACGAGGATCGCGTGGATGAAGACCATGGCGGGGAGGGGCAGGGTTTCGCGGCGGACCAGGTCCCGCCCGGCGACCGGGCGGTCACGCCCACGTATCGTCGTACTGACGAGTCGCCCCTGCTCCGTCCCGACCTCCCTGCCTTCTCTCCCCCCTCCCCTCCCCTCCCCTCCCCTCCCCTCCCCTCCGCCCTCCCTACTACCTGCGTTCCGGACGGAACCCCGTAGCCGTCCTGGTACTCAAGTACGACATGGGAGTTGGACCCGTGGGGTGATGCTCGGGCACCCGTCCCCGACCTAACTTCGACCTACTGGCAGATGCCCACCAGCACCAGCATCGCCATCAGTGAGGGGAGCTCCACCATGGCCACCTACATCCCCCGACGACACCTGATCGCCGCAGTCATCGCGCTGGCTTTACAGGTACCGATGATGCAGGCGCTGGAGTCCGTGCCGCAGCCCGAGCGGCCGGTCGGGGCGGTTCACGAGGTCGATAGTCTCGCCCCATGAGCGCACACCGAGAAGCCGGAACAGGGGCCGGAGCAGGCGTCGGGGGCGAGGCCGGGGCCGAGGCCGCAGCTCGGGCAGCCGTCCTCCGCTCCTGGGGCTTCGAACTCCCCGACTCCCTCTTCCTGTTCGAGGAGTTCCTGGCCGCCCTCACCCCGGAGAGCGCCCGCACCCTCGCGGACCTGGACGTCTCCCCCACCGGAATCATGGACGTCCTGGCGGACCCCTCCCGCGCACCCCGCCCCGGCATCGACATCCGCTCTCACGGCCGCTACTACCGCGACCCCCCGGAGTTCCTGACCTTCCTGCACGGCGGCTCGGACGGGCTGCACTACGGCCTGTGGTTCGGCGACGGGCGTACGTGCGACGGAGTCGCCTCGTACTACACCCACGACGGAGGAGGCATCGCCCTCCACTCCACCGGCACGCCGCTCACCGCCGTACGCGACATCATCGAACGGGTCTGGCGCGACCTGCACGACGACGACCCGACGAACCCGACGAACCCGACGAACCCGGAACAGAGTCCGCGACTTCGCTCCGTCGCCCAACTCCGCACCGAACTCTGCGCGTTCGAGACGGCGGACCGTCCCGAGCTGGGCCTCGACTACTCCCGCAGCTACGACCCAGGCTTCGTCCCCCGCACGGTGGACCCGGCCCGCCTCACGACCCTCGACGAGGCGGGAGCCCTCGTCGAGGGCGACACGATCCTGGACCGGCCGCCGCACAACGGGGCGGACGAGTACCGGTTCGCGCAGTACGTGTACGCCCAGTTCGAGGACCCGACGGTGGTGTCCGACTGGGTGACCGAGGCCCGCGACCGGTGCGCGGCGGGCGACCCGGCGGAGGCCCTCGCCCTGGGCCGCGACCTGCACTGGGCGTCGGCCGGCGACCCTGCCCTGGAAGCGCACGCCCACGACCTCCTGACCCTGGCGTACCGGGCGCTGGACCGCCCCCACTTGGCGGCGCTGGTCACGGCCGTACGGGGCCACCGGGACCAGCCGAGCGTGGATGTGCTGGCCGACTGACCCGTACACGCCGGAGGCGCGCTAGACCCGCGCCATCCTGAGGGCGTACCGCTCCAGATCCGTCTTCCGCCGGGCCGCCACCTTGAACTCCTGGACACCCGCTCCTGCCCCTGCTCCCGCCTCAGTGAGGACGAGCCGCCGATCCGCCACGCGGAGCATCGCGACGCAGTCCGCACTCGACTCGCCCCAGAGGGGGCGGGCCACAGGAACATCCAGGAAGCGGTGATAGGCGAAAAGCAGGACACGACGATCGGTGAACACCACAAAGGAACCCTGAACAGCCCGCCGCCACAAGGACGTTCGCCGCGACCACCGCACCGGAACGGCCACCTTCAGCCGCTCCCCCTCCGCCAGGAGCTCCCGCACCCGGTCGTCGTCCTTCCAGGACTGCCCGCCCTGCATCGCGAGGAGCGCCAGGAGCGCCACCCCGGAAGAGAACCGCCCCCAGTCCGGCCGGTCGCCGTCAGTGATCTCGATGATGACGAACGGCACGGTGGCGGCATACAGAACCAGCGCAAGCCGCCCGCCCACCACCCGCTCCCACCTGAACCACCGCCGCTCGGGCCGCCCCGCGATGTACATCAGCCGCCCGATCACCCCCAGCCCGAGGGCAGCAAGGGCGACGAGCGCACAGAGGGCGCCGACCGGATACCCCCACCGCACGGCGAAGAACACCAGGCCTGCACAGAGCACCCCGTACCCCGAGAACACGGCGCACGCAGCGGCCCCCGGCCCCTTCCCCTTCACCCTCTCCTCCCCTCCTCCCCTCACGAGTCCAGCCAGTACTCGACGTCGCCCCGAACCCCGGGCGCCACCACCAGCTTCCGCTGCCCACCCACACCGTCCGGCAGCACCACCCGCCCACCCCGGAGGGCGACCCCGCCGCTCTCCGCGCTCCACAAGGGCGCCACCCCGCCCCCGCCCTTCCGGTCGTACGAAAAGGCCACGACCCTACGGTCCGTGCAGGCCAGCCACAGCCCCGGCCCGTGCCCCAGCCCGTGCCCCAGCATCGAATACGGCAGCCGCCCCACCGCCTCCCGCACCGGAACCACCAGCTTCAGCCGCTCCCCCGGCCCCAGCAGTCTGCTCCGATACCGCGCCTCGACCTCATCCACCCCCACCGGCGGCCCGAAGACCTTCCGGTGCACGAGTGACAGCAGCAGTACGACACCGAGCATGCCGAGGGAGGAGAGGATCTTGGTCGACGTCGCGGTATCCGAATGCCAGATGATCTGGCTGAGGACGAACACCGGCAGGAGCGGAAGGAACAGCACGACGGACCGGTAGAGCCCCTTGAGGTACCCCGCCCCGTTCCTCACCGGCGGGCACCCGCCCCGCCCCTCGTCCCGGCTCCCGCTCCTGCCCCTCCCAGCAGGAACGACACCGGGGCGAAGAGGGCGAGTCCTGCGACGCCGAGGGCCAGGGAGGTGTTCCCGGCGAGCGCGATGGCGAGCGCCAGGGCCGTCAGTACCAGCACGCCCGCCACGACCAGGGCACGCCCGTTGCGCCTGGCCCGCCGGCCGGGCACGGCGGCATCGGCACGGGGCAGCAGCATCCTGCCGGGAAGCACCACCACCGCGAGATACGAGGCCCCTGCCAGCCCCTGGCACAGCGACACGACCCACGAGGCTCCCCCGACCACCCCGGTCACCACGGCTGCACCCATCAGCAGCGCCGCTGCCCCTGCAAGAGCCCGAGCACTTTTCCGTACCTTCACCGACCGGTTCGCCCCCTCGCCGACCCCGCTGCCCCACTGGCCCCATGGGCCACCGAACGTACACACCCCACCCCCGTTGGGGCGACCGTGTGTGGAAAAGAGCCATGATGGCTCTTTTCCACACACGGTCGGGGGCGGTCCGTCCTCCCGCCCGGGTCAGCCCGTTTCCCCAGCCTGGTCCCGCAGCGCGCACCACGCCCGTTTGCTGCTGAACCCGGCAACACCGGTTTCGATGACGCGCCTTTCACCGACGACGCCAGATTCCACCTGGCGCTCTTCGCCAACGAAGCCAGGTTCAGCGCGGCCGCCTTCGGTCACCACGCCCTCATCTCCGCACGCCTTCTCCTGTGCCGCCGGACGCGCTGGATTTCGACGGCGTACCTTCAACTCCGTCATGCCACCGTTGACTTCGCGCACGCCGTCTTCGAGTACCCGCTGACCATCTCTGCCGAGCCCGCTCCGCCCGTACTCTCCGACGGAGGAGTCCTCGACGAGTCCCTCGTCACCGGAACGCCCGACGCTTCCGTCCGTATGACCTCCCTCCGCGGAGTCGACGCCGCCCACCTCGTCCTCTCGAACGTCGACCTCACCCGCTGCCTGTTCACCGGAACCATCCACCTGGAACAGCTCCGCCTCGAAGGGCTCTGCACCTTCGACAGCACGCCCTCCGGCACTCGCTGGCGACGCGGCCGGGGGGGGGGGGGGGGGGGGGGGGGGGGGGGGGGGGGGGGGGGGGGGGGGGGGCGGGGGGGGGGGGGGCGGCCGGGCCCCCCCCCGCCCCCCCCCCCCCCCCCCCCCCCCCGGCCCGCCCCCCCCGCCCCCCCCCCCCCCCGCGGCCCCCCCCGCCCCCCCCCCCCCCCCCCCCCCCCCCCGAACGCACCCTCCTCCACACCTACTGGGCCCTCTCCGGCTACGGCCTCCGCGCCACCCGCGCCCTCGGCTGGCTGCTGCTCGCCATGGCCGGCACGCTCCTCGCGATGATGCTCTGGGGCCTCCCCGCCGACGACCCGAAACCCGTCTCGCAGGGCACCGTCTCGGGCCGGGGGGACGTACGCCACGTCACCGACACGCCCCCGGCCGTCAACCCCGCCGGCACATACACCGAAATGGCCTCCCGCCTCGCCGAGCCCGTCCTCCTCGGCTTCGCCGTCCTCGCCGTACGGGGACGGGTCAAGCGGTAGCGAGGAACACCCCGGAACTTTCGTACAAGACAGGCCCACCACAGTCGGCGACGGTAGGGGCATGCGCAGACACGAAGTGGGGGACACCCCCATGGATCGCGATGCCGAGTACGGCTGGGAGGTCGCCCGCCCCCTCGGCGGCAGCTCCCTCGACGGCGTCCGGATGGCCGGATTCCGTGACCGCGTCGCCGCCGGGCTGGACATGCGGGTGATCCCCCAGCCCGCCGTGATCGTCATCATCGGGCTCGGGGGCAACCCGGTCACGGTGGAGAGCGCCACCGGGCACCGGCCCATGAGCAGCTTCGTCGCTTCGCTGTCGCCAGGACCGGCCCGCATCCGTGGCGAGCACGTCGAGTGCGTCGAAGTGTGCTTGTCGCCCCGGGCCGCCCATGCGCTGCTGGGCGTCTCCCCGCGTGAACTGCACGGGTCCGTCACCGGACTTGAGGACCTGTGGGGGCGGCCCGAGCGACGCCTCCGCGAGCAGTTGACCGACGCCACTACGTGGCAGGAACGCCTCGCGCTGACGGACGAGTTCCTCACGAAACGGGCCGCGGGGGCACCGCCGATGTCGCCCGAGGTCGCCGCCGCCTGGGACACCATCGTGGCCCGTCGCGGCCGGATCCGGGTCGGTGACCTCGCCGCGGCCTGCGGATGGAGCCGCAAGCGGCTGTGGTCCAGGTTCAGTGCCCAGATCGGCCTCACCCCCAAGCGTGCCGCCATGCTGGTCCGCTTCGACCACGCTGCCCAAGCGCTCCGCGCGGGCGAGAGCGCCAGCGACGTCGCTCTGGCGTGCGGATACGCCGACCAGCCCCATCTCCATCGCGACGTCCTGGCCCTCGCCGGGTGCACGCCGGGCGCGCTGGCCGGCAGGACCACGTCCGCCGGATAACCCGTGCTCACACACGAAGAAGGGAAGGCACCTGTGGCGAACACCGATGTCCGAGCAGCAGGCACGGCCGACCGTGATCTGATCGTCCGGCTCGCGTTCGGCAGCATGGCCGCGCAGACCCTGCGCGCGGCGGTCCGGTTGAGGGTGGTGGAGCTGGTGGGCGACACGCCGCGCCGGGCCGCCGACGTGGCCGTCGACGCCGGAGCCGAACCCCAGCCCATGACACGGCTGTTGCGCGCCCTGGCCGGGCTCGGTGTGCTGCGGGAACACGCCCCCGATTCCTTCTCGGTGACCTCCGCGGGCGCACTCCTCGACCCCAGTCGCCCCGACTCGCTCAAGTCGTTCGTGAGGATGTTCACCGAGCCGGCGATCGTACGCGCCTGGGAGCACCTGGACGGCAGCGTCCGGACCGGTGAGGTCGCGTTCGACGCCGTCTTCGGCACGGACTTCTTCAGCCACCTCGCCCAGCACCCCGAGTTGTCAGCGGAGTTCAACGCGGCGATGGGCCAGGCCGTCTCGGAGACCGCCGCCGTGCTGCCGTACGCCTTCGACTTCGGCCGGTTCACCACGGTCACGGACGTCGGCGGGGGCGACGGAACCCTGCTGGCCGGTGTGCTCTCCGCGCATCCGGGCCTCACCGGTGCGGTCTACGACACGGCGGAGGGTCTGGCCGAGGCACCGAAGACGCTGGCGCGGCACGGGCTGGAGGACCGCTGCTCGCTGATCGCCGGGGACTTCTTCCGTTCGGTCCCCGAGGGCTCGGACCTCTATCTGATGAAGAGCGTCCTGCACGACTGGACGGACGACCAGGTGGTCACGATCCTGAGCCACTGCCGCGAGGTGCTGCCGCCCGGCGGGCTCGTCCTGATCGTGGAGCCCGTGCTCCCCGAAGTCGTCGACACCAGCGCGGAACCCGACGTCAGCGACGGCGGAGTCACGTACTTGAGCGACCTCAACATGCTGGTGAACGTGGGCGGCAGGGAGCGCACCCGCAAGGACTTCGAGGAAGTGTGCCACCGCGCGGGCCTGTCCCTCACGGCGGTCACCCCGCTGGCGGAGGCCGCACCGTACTCCCTCATCGAGGTCGTGGCGGGCTGACGGCAAGCTGGGCGACTATGCGTGGAAACGAGCGATGATGGCTCGGATTCACGCACGGTCGCCCTGTCCCCGCAGCACGCACCGCACCCGCGCGGCGCTGAACTCCCCTCCCTTCAGCACCTGTTCGGGTGACGAGGTCAGGGGGGAGCTTCGGTGCGGTGGCGGTGGCGGAGGGCCGGCCGCCAGCTCCGCCTCTGCGGGCGGCGGCGGTGCCGGTGGCGGTGCGCCCGGAGGTGGGGGCGGTCTCGCCGCTCTGGCGAGGCCGCGCCTGCCGCACGGCTAAGGCTGTTCTCAGGACCGTACGGGGCAGGTCAAGCGGTCGCGGCGAAACCCCCGGGACTCGCTGAACAGCCCGCGCTACGGTGTGCCGATGACGTCGATCAAGAAGTTCCAAGTCACCTTCGACTGTGCGGAACCCGAACGCGTGGCCCGCTTCTGGTGCGAGGTGTTGGGGTACGTCGTCCCGCCGCCGCCCGAGGGGTTCGCCAGCTGGGACGACTTCGATCGCTCGCTGCCGCCCGAGCGCCAGGGTGCGTCGTTCGCCTGCACGGATCCCTCGGGGGAGGGCCCGCGGCTGTACTTCCAGCGCGTTCCCGAAGGCAGGGTCGTCAAGAACCGGGTGCACCTCGACGTGCGGGCCGGCACCGGGCTCGTGGGCGAAGAGCGCCTCGCCACGCTCAAGGCCGAGCGCGATCGACTGGTCGCGCTCGGCGCGGTGTGCGTGCAAGTGCTGGTCGCCGACGGGTTCAACGAGTCGTGCATCGCGATGCAGGACGTCGAGGGCAACGAGTTCTGTCTCGACTAGTCCGCGGCCATGGCTAGTTCGCGGCCGGTTCGCGGCCATGGCTAGTTCGCCGCCGGTTCGCGGCCATGGCACGTTTAATGGCAGAGCGAAGCATCTCGTCCACCTCACCACAGGAGCTCACGTGACCGAGAAGATCGAGATCAGCCCCACCGGCTGGGTCGCCAAGCAGGCCGAGCTGTACGAGTCCTCCGGCGGCACCGAGGGTACGACCATCGAGGGCGTCCCCTGCCTGCTGCTCGACTACGAGGGCCGCCGCAGCGGCACCCTGCGCCGGACCGTTCTCATCTACGGGCGGGACGGCGACGACTACCTGATCGTCGCGTCGAAGGGCGGCGCGGACCAGCACCCGCTGTGGTACCTGAACCTCCAGGAGAACCCGGAGGTGAAACTCCGCGTGGAGACCGAGCGGTTCGCTGCGCGCGCGGAGACGCTGAGCGCGGAGGAGAAGGCGCGGGTGTGGCCGGGTCTTGTGGAGCTGTTCCCGCAGTACGCGGACTACCAGAAGAAGACCGAGCGGGACATCCCGGTGATGCGGTTGCGGCGCACGGGGAACTAGCCGGGCGGGCGCACCATCGTCGCGCGGCGGTGAACTGGACCGTGCTGATCGGCCAGTTCACCGCCGCTGCCGCCGCTACTCGCTGACCGGGGGCGGGCCCGACGGGAGCGGGATGTCGGACAGGATCGGGAGGATCACCGACTCCTCGTAGTCCATGTGGGCGGTCAACTCGTCCGACATCCGGGTGAGTTCGGCGAGGAAGACGCCCGGGTCGGCGGTCTGGAACTCCCCCAGGAGTTCCGCCAGTTGGGACTTGAGGGCGGCCACCTTTACGTGTTCCGCGCGGAGTTGGGCCAGGGCGCCCGCGAGGTGCGGGTTGTGGAGTTCGATCTGCGGGAAGACCGCCGCGTCCTCGCTCTTGTGGTGGAAGTCGAGGGTCTCACAGAAGGCCAGGCAGTGCTGGCGGATCTGGAGGCCCAGGCCGGGCAGGGTGGGAGCACCCGGGAACGAGGCCGCCGCCTCGAAGTGGGCCTCGGCGTCCGTACGTACGCGGGCGAGCTGGCCGCGCAGCCAGGTGTGGATTTCGAGCAGCTTGTCCCCGACGGTGAGGATCGGGCGCGGGCCGCCGGACCCGGTGCTGTCCCCGGTGCCGGGCCCGGCTCCGTACTCGGCTCCGTACTCGGTGCGTTCGAGGACGACCACCGGGAGCGTGCGGGAGGTCTGCTTCTGGTAGTCGGCGTAGCCGGGGGCGGTACGGACGATCCGCTCGAAGAGGCGGTCGCGGTGTTCCCCCTCGGCCGGGACGGCGACCGCGCCGAAGGACGACGTGCCGACCTCGACCTCGACGGCGGGGTGGGCGAGGACGTTGTGGTACCAGGCGGGGTGCTCCGGGGCGCCCATGTTCGAGCCGGTGACGATCAGCTGACCGTCCTCGGTACGGGCGTACCCGAGCGGAACCGTGAACCGCCTGCCGGACCTCGCACCCGTGGTGGTGAGAAGGAGCAGGTCACCACCCTCGAAGGGGCCACCCACCTTTCCCTCGTGAGCGCGGAACTCGTCGATGACCCACTGGTTGAAGTCGAAGGGCTCTGCTGCGGGCGCGGCCGGGGATGCGGGTGCGGGTGCGGCCGGGGATGCGGATGCGGATTCTGTTGATGACGCTGCTGCGGACGACATGCGGTGTCGACATCTCCTGAACAGGTGTGGGTGACTCCGTGACTCCGTGGCAAGCGAGGCGCTCAGGGGCGCACTCGTGCGGCGCGGAGGAGAGGAGGAGAGGGAGAGAACGAGAAGGGTGGCGCGGGACGCGGAACGGCGTCAGATGCGGGGTGCTGAGTCTGGACTCATCGCGTTTGCCCCTTGTGGAGAAGGTGCTGGCTCGGTCGCCGGCCTGCCCACTGCTCTGTGGCCGGCACCGCGCTGCACGTCAACCATTAGAGACCGCACCGGCGGCGGCTGTCAACGACGTACGAAAAGAGGCGCGGACGGGACCGGGGGAACGAATCCCGCCCGCGCCAGGTGCGCAGAGCCGTAGGTACGGGGGGAACCCCGGCTCGTGCGCAGCCGATGACCAGTCGGCTCACTCTCTACAGCGTCGCCGCCCCGAAAAACGTCACACCCTGCTCGAAACGGTGAGCAGCCGGCCCCCGCCAGCGGTGTCACGGCTGCTGGCGGGGCTCAGGACGGCACTGCGGGCGAGGTTCCTGGCGGGGATCCTGGCGGCGCTGCGGACAGGGCTCTGGTTCCCGCCGGCTTCACCCGGCCGTCCGTTCCCGCCGCCTCCTCCGCCTCCTCCGCCGCCGTCGCCGTTCCCGTCTCCGCCGTCGCCGTCGTTCTCGTCCTTCCCTCCGGATCCGCTTCCGTTTCCGCTGCCCGGACCGGTGCCGCCGCTGGGTGCTCCGTTGCCGCCCTGGTCGCCGTCGCTGTGCCCCGGGCCTCCCGGCACGGGCGGGGAGCCGCCGCCGAGCAGGCGGTCACAGAGGCGGTTGATGCCCTCGGGACCCTTGGCCTGGGCCTCCAGGTACTTCTTGAGGTGCACCGGCAGGCGGTTGGCCCGGTAGTCCCGGCATGCCTTCGCGGTACGGCGCTGCCAGTCGCTGGACGGCCTGCCCTGCGTGCCGGAGCTTTCCGTCGCGTCCGTGCCGGAGCCCGACGAGTCGGACGTGCCGGCGGCGTCGGAGGTGTCGGACGTACCGGCCGAGCCGTGGTCCGAGCCGGTTCCTCCGGCGGCGGCGCCCGCGTCGGAACCGTTCGAGCCGCTGCCCCTGTCCTTCGCCTCTCCGGGGACCTCGCCGGTCGCGCCCGTACCGGCGGACGGGTCCTGGCCGCCGGTGCCTGACGTGTTGTTCACGGCCGGGTCGTCGGGGCGTCCGCTGCGTTCCGGATCCCCGTCCGCTTCCACATCGGGACCGGTCTCGGCGGAGTCCGAAGGGGCAGGGTCCGCGGCGGCCGACACCGACGAGGCGGGCTCGGGTTCGGAGCGGCCGAACGGGAAGGGCGACGTCAGCACGCCCGTACCGGCGGCAACGGCCACACCGCCGAGCGTCCCCGCCGCGAGCACGCTCACCAGACCGAGCCGCAGCGGACGGCCCCAACGGCTGCGCCGTCGTGCCGAAGCGACGACCCTGGACTGCCGGAATGCCGCCAACGCGGCTGCCTCACCCGGGAGTTCACCGGTCCCGGCACCCAGTCCCGCGCCTGCCTTTCCCGTACCTGCCGCTCCCGTACCTGCCGCTCCCGCGCCTGCCGCTCCCGCACGCAGCTCGGCGAGCACGGCGGCAAGCCGCGCGGCCTCCGAAACGGAACCGGACGTGGAACCGGAACCTGACGTGGGCTCCGCCCCGGCCGCAGACCCCGGCCCAGACCCAGGCCCAGACCCCGAACCGTCCCCAGACCCCGACGCCGCCCAGGACCCCGACGCCCCGACGCCCGTCTCCCCGCGCAGCAGCTGTTCCGCCGTTTCCTCGTCAAGCCACTCGTAGCGCTCGTCGGCCATCACGTTTCCTTCTGCGTCCGCGCGCGCGATTGCGTCACACCGTGCGATGCGCGTGGCCTCCCGCGCACCGGTCCTGCCGGTCCTGCCGCCGCGGCCGCCCGCCGGTCCCGCTGCGGAGGTACGGCGTCCAGTTCGCCCCCCGCAGCCCACTCGGCACGCCCCGCGCACTCCGCGTACTCCGCCTGCTCCACGTACTCCGCGTGTTCCCCGGCGCCTCTGCTCTCCAGCAGTTCCGCGAGCCTCTTCAGTCCCCGGTGGGCAGCCGTCCGTACCGCGCCCGGCCTCTTGCCCAGCGTCTTCGCCGCGCTCTTCGCGTCAAGACCGACCACCACGCGCAGCACCACCGCCTCCGCCTGGTCCTGCGGCAGCTGTGCGATGAGCGCCATCGTCCGGTGCGTCGCGAGCGACTCCATCGCTTCGCCCACGGTGTCCGATTCAGCCGGTTTTTCGGTGAGTTCGGTGTCGTCGCCGCCCACGGCGGGGCGCCGGCCGCGCATCCGGATGTGGTCGAGCGCCCGGTTGCGGCCGATCCGTGCCGCCCAGCCCCGGAACCGGTCCGCGTCGCCGCTGAACCGGTCGAGGTCGCGCGCGATCTGGAGCCACGCCTCGGACGCGACGTCCTCCGCCTCGGGCTCGCCGACCAGTGTGCGTATGTAGCCCAACAGCCTTGGATGCACGGCGCGGTACACAGTCCGGAACGCCTGCTCGTTCCCGTCCTGCGCCGCGAGCACCGCGGCGGTCAGCTCCGCGTCGTCCCCCAGCACTATCTCAACCTGTCCCCAGTCGATGCTGGTCTTCGATGTGCTGGTCTCCCGTGGGCGCACGCAGCACGCCCCACCCCAGCGCGAATGTGCACGCTACGACGTCAACGGGCGATTAGTCCATGACTTGTACAACGTGCAACGACCCGCTGACAGACCGAGGTGTGACAGAAAACGCACTCGCGGCGCTGAGTGGAGTACGGGCTCGTCGCACAGCCCGTACGGATTGGCGGCCGGGGTCACTCCTGTGGGGGGTGGCGGCCCCGGCTGCCCTTCCGGCCTCCTTGTACCCGCCCGGCCCACGTCTCCCGGCGCCCGTCCGGCCCGCGCCCCTGAGCCCGCCCGGCCCATGTCCCTAAGCCCGCCTGGCCCGCCGTGCCGCCGCCGCCCGCAGCACCCGCTTGCCCTCCGTCGACTGCACGAACGCGGCCCGCAGCCCGTCGCCGTCCTCGGCGAGGAGGTCGAGCAGGCGCTCCTGGCGGCGCAGTTCACCCGTGGCGAGCGGGCCGCCGTCGCGGTCGCCGTCCAGCTGCCGGTGCACGGAGAGGGCCGCGGCCGAACACTCCTCGGCCCAGCCCCGCAGCTCCCCGGCCTCGTACCGGCGGGGCACGGCCGCCGCCCGCCGCAGCAGTTCCACCGGTCCGGTGCCCGCGTCCGCGTCGGCGAGGTCCGCCGCCCGTACGACACCCGCGGCGGCCAGCCGCAGCCTGCCCAGCCAGGCCTCGCCGCCCTCGGCCGCCTCCCAGAGCGGACGCAGCGCGGCGTCCGCGGCGGCCGCGCCGACCGTGACCCCGTCGACGTACTCAAGGAGCGGCAGACAGCGGTCCAGGCAGGCGAGCGCGCTCACGGCGAGGGCGCGCTCGTCGGCGCGGCCGATCCGGTCGGCCAGTCCGGTCGGTTCCACCAATGGCAGGCTCACGCGTCCTCCTCGACACCATGACGGAACGTCAGGGGCACGGGACCGCCCGGAGTGGCGGACCCTCTGCTTCCTCTGCGTACCGGCACCGGAATACGTCACAGTGGCAACGCCGTCGCACACCGGTGGGTTCCCTGCCGGAACGTCACTGCTGTTGATGTTGCCTTCGCTATCGCTGTCGTTCGAGTCCCAGCACGTCCAGGAAGTACGCGAACAGCTCCTCGGCCACCGGGTCCGCCTCCGCCTTCAGCACGGTGACGAGCGGTTCCAGTTCCACGGTCCGGCCGGCCTCCGCCGCCCAGGACACGGCCTTCTCCGCCGCGTCCTCGGCCGACAGGAACAGGTCCTCCAGGAGCAGCCCGTCCGCCTGCAGGTACCCGGCCATCGCCTCGCGCCCCAGGCACGCGAACCACGAACCGCCCTCGGGCGCCGCGGCCTCCACGACCACGCAGTCACTGCCCATCACGAACGCGAACAGCGCCGGTGCCCCGGTGTCCCGGCACACGCCGCGCGCCAGCGCACCCATGTCGCCGACCTCCGGCTCGCTCGGGCGCTCCCAGACCTGCCAGCCGCCCGCACGCTCGTCGTACAACGCCAAGTCGTCTCTGACCTCGGCCAATGCTTCGAGCTCCGAGAGCGGCCCGGTGTTCTTCCCTACGACGAAGTAACCCCAGAAACCCATGTTTCCCACTCCCCCCACGCGTTGACCTCAAGAGGCTCAAGCCTCACCCGGACTGGGCCGGAACGGCCAGTTGCGCACGTATCCACCACAGCCCTGGCACATTGTGCCCACATGACGGGAGGTCATGGCCATCGGGAGCGGACTGCGGCCTGAATCACACACCCATCCCGACCGAAATCCCCCTTCCGTCCCGCCCTCCCGCATGCGGGTCGATTTCCGCACGGAGAGGGCCACGGCCGGTCCCGGAGTCCGCCGCCCCCTACCCCACCTCCCCCGCCAGCCCCTTGAACCCCTCCCAGCCCAGCGCCGGCTTGCGCGGGTCCCAGAGCTTCTGGGCGGTGGCGCGCAGCGGCAGACGGATGCCCTTCGCGACCTGCGCCTGCGTCTGCGCGTTGTGGTAGTCGCACCAGACGGCGAGCTGGCCGCCGGTGATCAGGGCGTCGTAGCGGGCCGGGACGGCTTCGCTGCCGCGCAGGACGCGCGGGGTCCACTCGTCGTAGATGCGGCGGCCGGTCGGGTACTGGAAGGTGTTGGGCTCGCCCAGGACGTAGTAGAGGTATTCGTCGTTCACGTTGAGGACCTTGCGGCCCTCCCGGAGGTATTCGAGCGGCTTGCGGGCGCCGATCTCCTTGCCCGTCCAGTACGCGACCTCGCGGGACTTGGGCGCGTCGACCACGCCGCCCGCGAAGTAGCCGTCGTTCCAGGCGCGGACGTCGGACTTGCCGTGCCGGGCGACCGTCGCCGCGCGGTCGTTCAGCCAGCCCGTCGCCAGGTCCTGGACGCGGGCCCGCGCGCCGTACCTGCGGTGGGCCTCTCGGGTGAGCTGCGGGTAGGTCGACTCGGGGTCGGAGACGGTGAGCGCGCGGTACTCGTCGCCGCCCAGGTGCCAGTACGCACCGGGGAAGAGCTCCGCGTACTCGGTGAGCAGCTCGTCGACGATCCGGGCCGCCTTCGGGTTCGCGATGTCGACCGCGCCCCGCGAGGGCTTGCCGGAGGCGCTGCGGAGCTGGAGGTCCGGGTGGGCGGCGATGACCGCGCCCAGGTGGCCCGGCGAGTCGATCTCGGGGATCACGCGGACGTGCCGGGAGGCCGCGAGGGTCACGATGCGGCGGACCTCGGCCTGTGTGAGGTGGTCCTTGGAGACGATCTCCGGGTGCGAGGAGGAGGCGATGCGGAAGCCCTGGTCGTCGGAGAAGTGCAGGCCCAGCTCATTGAGCTTGAGGTCGCCCATCTCGCGGATCCGGTCCTCGATCCAGGACGCGTCGAAGTGCTTGCGGGCGGTGTCGAGCGCGAATCCGCGCCTGGGCTTCGCGGGGGCGTCCCGCAGCACGCCGTCCGCGAGGCCGCCGCCGGAGCGGACCGCCTGCTTGAGGGTGCGGGTGCCGTAGAAGACGCCCGCCTGGTCGGCGCCGGTGATCCGCACCCGGCCGCCGCGCGTCGTCACGGTGTACGACTCGGGGCCGCCCGCCGCATCCGCCGTGCCCGGCGCGCCCATCGCCAGCTCGACGTCGCCCGGCCGGGCTGCGACGCCCTGCGCGTACCCCTTCCCGAGCTCGCCCGCGAGCAGCCGCCCCTCGTCGGCGAGCGCGCCCTCGCTGCCCGCCGCCACGACGACCCGGGTGGCCGGGGCGGGCCGCCAGCCCGTCCCGCGGCCGCGCTGTACCTCCCGTACGAACGGAATGGTGCGCGGCGGCCCGGAGACGGGGCGCGTGGGCCGCGCGGCGGGGGACGGCGAAGCGGGCCGCCCGGCGTCCGCGCTCTTGGCGTCGTCCTGGCCGGCCCCGGCCGACTCCGAGGCCGATGACGACTCCGACGCCGCCGACCGCGGCCCGCCCTTCCCGTCCGGCCAGGCGGCGAACGTGACCGTACCGGCCGCCGCGACGGCCACGACGGCCCCGGCCACCAGTGCCCCGCGCGGCACCCGGCCTCTCACGACCCGGTGTGACCTTCGGGAACTGCTCATCCGTCGACCCCAACTCTCGCTTTTGGCACAAAAAGACTGAATCCACCTCAAAGCCCGAAAGTACGAGCTTTTCGGCGGCGGTACCGTCTACCCCGCGCGCGTAAACCCTCCCGTTCGGATGAAATTCGTGCATTCGTCGGACAGTTCTTCCCGGCCGTCGCTAGCGTTTACGACCCCGCCACCGTCCCATCCGGCACACCGCCACTCGACGTAGGAGCCACGCTGTATCCCTCCGCCTCCCTTACAACGAGCGGCCGTGGCGGCCCGCCTCACCAGAGCGCACCTCACCAGAGCGCACCTCACGCGTACGCGCCCCTCCGGCCCGAGATCCACCAGGCCTCGCTCGACCGGTTCAACGAGGCCCCCGCGCGCACCGCCGAAGCCCTGCTCCTCGGGTGCTGCCGCAGCCGCCGCTGGGCCGAGCGGATCGCCGCACACCGCCCCTACCCCGATCCGGACGCCCTGCTCGCCGCCGCCGACGAGGCGTCGTACGACCTGTCCGTCCAGGAGATCGCGGACGCGCTGGCCCGTGAGGACCCGCCGGGACCCGGCGCGGACACCCCGCCCGCCGCGCAGACCGCACTGCTGGCCGCCCACGACACGTACGAGAACCGCTTCGGACATCCGTTCGTGATCTGCCTCGACGCGCACGCCCCCGAGGAGCACCTCGACCAGACCCTCGCCGGAATCCGCTTCCGGCTGGGCAACGAGCGGGACGAGGAACGCGCCGTGGCCGCCGACGAGCTGCGCAGACTGGCCCGCGGACGGCTCGCCCGGCTCGTCCGGGAACCCTGGACGCAGGCGGCGCCCCGCACCGCCGCCCCTGCCGCTAGCCCGTCCGTGGCCGTTTGATTGGGCTGTTTGATTGCCTGTTTGATCACACCGGAGGCCCCCGGGCGAGGGAACCGACAACTCGTCGCTACGATGACCGGGGCCGGTGGACCGTACCCGGCCGGGTCTGACCGACAAACCAAGCCGGCCGACCCCAATCCCCGCTCCCGGAGGGTATTTCCGTGCCGGCTGGAACGCTGTATCGCGGCCGGGAAGGCATGTGGTCCTGGGTGGCTCATCGAGTCACCGGCGTCCTCATCTTCTTCTTCCTGTTCGTACACGTCCTCGACACCGCTCTCGTCCGCGTCTCTCCCGAGGCGTACGACGATGTCGTGGCCACCTACAAGACCCCGCTCGTGGCTTGCCTTGAGTACGGCCTTGTCGCCGCCATCCTGTTCCACGCGCTGAACGGCCTTCGGGTCATCGCCGTGGACTTCTGGTCCAAGGGCCCCCGCTACCAGAAGCAGATGCTCTGGACCGTGCTGGGCATCTGGATCGTCCTGATGGTCGGCGCCCTGTACCCCGTGCTCGGTCACGCCGTACGCGAAGTCTTCGGGAGCTGAGTCAAGAAATGTCCGCTGAGACCTCTTCCGCAGTCGGTCCCGTCGAGGGCGTAAGCCTGTACGACGCCGACAACCCGGCGCCCGTCATCGAGCCCCCGCGCAAGCGCACCTCGAAGACGCCCCGCTCCACGCGCACCAACTTCGAGCTGTACGGCTGGCTGTTCATGCGCCTGTCCGGCGTCGTGCTCGTCGTCCTCGTCCTCGGCCACCTCCTGATCCAGCTGGTGCTGGACGGCGGCGTATCGAAGATCGGCTTCGCCTTCGTGGCGGGCCGCTGGGCCTCGCCGTTCTGGCAGGCCTGGGACCTGATCATGCTGTGGCTGGCCATGCTGCACGGTGCCAACGGCCTGCGTACCGTCATCAACGACTACGCGGAGAAGCCGAAGACGCGCTTCTGGCTGAAGAACCTGCTGTACACCGCCACGGTGTTCACCGTCCTTCTGGGCACGCTGGTGATCTTCACCTTCGACCCGAACATCCGCTAGGCCCGGGGCTGAGGCAACCAAGATGAAGATTCACAAGTACGACACCGTCATCGTCGGCGCCGGTGGCGCGGGCATGCGCGCGGCCATCGAGTCGACCAAGCGCAGCCGCACCGCAGTGCTGACGAAGCTCTACCCGACCAGGTCCCACACGGGCGCCGCGCAGGGCGGCATGGCCGCCGCGCTGGCGAACGTGGAGGAGGACAACTGGGAGTGGCACACCTTCGACACGATCAAGGGCGGCGACTACCTGGTCGACCAGGACGCCGCCGAGATCCTCGCGAAGGAGGCCATCGACGCGGTCCTCGACCTGGAGAAGATGGGCCTGCCGTTCGGCCGTACGCCGGACGGCACCATCGACCAGCGCCGTTTCGGCGGTCACTCCCGCAACCACGGCGAGGCCCCCGTCCGCCGGTCCTGCTACTCGGGCGACCGCACCGGCCACATGATCCTCCAGACCCTCTACCAGAACTGCATCAAGGAGGGTGTGGAGTTCTTCAACGAGTTCTACGTCCTCGATCAGCTCATCGTGGAGGAGGACGGCGTAAGGAAGTCCGCGGGCGTCGTCGCGTACGAGCTGGCCACCGGTGAGATCCACGTCTTCCAGTCCAAGTCGGTCATCTACGCCTCGGGCGGCACCGGCAAGTTCTTCAAGGTGACCTCCAACGCGCACACGCTGACCGGTGACGGCCAGGCCGCGTGCTACCGCCGCGGGCTGCCGCTGGAGGACATGGAGTTCTTCCAGTTCCACCCGACGGGCATCTGGCGCATGGGCATCCTGCTGACGGAGGGCGCCCGCGGTGAGGGCGGCATCCTCCGCAACAAGGACGGCGAGCGCTTCATGGAGAAGTACGCGCCGGTCATGAAGGACCTCGCGTCCCGTGACGTCGTGTCCCGCTCCATCTACACGGAGATCCGTGAGGGCCGTGGCTGCGGTCCCGAGGGCGACCACGTCTACCTCGACCTCACGCACCTCCCGCCGGAGCAGCTCGACGCCAAGCTCCCGGACATCACGGAGTTCGCGCGTACCTACCTGGGCATCGAGCCGTACACGGACCCGATCCCGATCCAGCCGACCGCGCACTACGCCATGGGCGGCATCCCGACGAACGTCGAGGGTGAGGTCCTGCGGGACAACACCACCGTCGTCCCGGGCCTGTACGCCGCCGGTGAGGTCGCCTGCGTCTCGGTGCACGGCGCCAACCGCCTCGGCACGAACTCGCTGCTCGACATCAACGTCTTCGGCAAGCGGGCCGGCATCGCCGCCGCCGAGTACAGCCACTCGAACGACTTCGTCGAGCTGCCGGAGGACCCGGCCTCGCTGGTCGTCGACCAGGTCGAGCGGCTGCGCAACTCCACCGGCACCGAGCGCGTGGCCGCGCTCCGCCTGGAGCTGCAGGAGACCATGGACGCCAACGTCATGGTCTTCCGCACCGAGCAGACGATCAAGACGGCCGTCGAGAAGATCGCCGAGCTGCGCGAGCGCTACCTGAACGTGTCCATCCAGGACAAGGGCAAGCGCTTCAACACCGACCTCCTGGAGGCCATCGAGCTGGGCAACCTGCTCGACCTCGCCGAGGTCATGGCGGTTTCGGCCCTGGCGCGCAAGGAGTCCCGCGGCGGTCACTACCGCGAGGACTTCCCCACCCGCGACGACGTCAACTTCATGCGCCACACCATGGCGTACCGCGAGGTCGCGGCCGACGGCACCGAGTCGATCCGGCTCGACTACAAGCCGGTCGTCCAGACCCGCTACCAGCCGATGGAGCGTAAGTACTGATGGCTACCCCGACCATGGACAAGGTGGAGAAGGACGGCAAGGGCGCGCCCGAGCCCGGCTTCGCCGACTCTCCGTACATCAAGGTCACCTTCCGGATCCGCCGGTTCAACCCGGAGGTCTCCGAGGACGCCGAGTGGCAGGACTTCGAGGTCGACATGGACCCGAAGGAGCGCGTGCTCGACGCCCTTCACAAGATCAAGTGGGACCAGGACGGCACGCTGACGTTCCGCCGCTCCTGCGCGCACGGCATCTGCGGCTCGGACGCGATGCGGATCAACGGCAAGAACAGGCTCGCCTGCAAGACGCTGATCAAGGACATCAACCCGCAGAAGCCGATCACGGTCGAGGCCATCAAGGGCTTGACGGTCCTCAAGGACCTGGTCGTGGACATGGACCCGTTCTTCCAGGCCTACCGCGACGTGATGCCCTTCCTCATCACCAAGGGCAACGAGCCGACCCGCGAGCGGCTGCAGACCGCCGAGGACCGCGAGCGCTTCGACGACACCACCAAGTGCATCCTGTGCGCCGCGTGCACGTCCTCGTGCCCGGTGTTCTGGAACGACGGCCAGTACTTCGGCCCGGCGGCCATCGTCAACGCGCACCGCTTCATCTTCGACAGCCGTGACGAGGGTGGCGAGCAGCGGCTCGAAATCCTCAACGACAAGGACGGCGTGTGGCGCTGCCGCACCACGTTCAACTGCACGGACGCCTGCCCGCGCGGCATCGAGGTCACCAAGGCGATCCAGGAAGTGAAGCGCGCGCTGATCACGCGTCGCTTCTGATCTTCTGATCGGCACGCCTGATCGGCACGCCTGATCGGCACGGCTGATCAGTACGCCTGATCAGTACGTACGAGAGAAGGGCCCCGCCCCCGGTCACCCGGGGGCGGGGCCCTTCTCGTACGCCTGGCTGCCGGACTGCGGCTACAGCCGGCTCAGCTCCCACAGCCGCCAGATGCCCGTGCCGTCCGACAAGTACTGCACGCCGCCGACCTGGCCGTTGCTCAGCACGTAGTCCTTGGTCTGCCAGAGCGGCACCAGCGGCACGTCCTGCGCGACGATCTTGTGCATCGCCTTGAAGTCCTCGACGGTGTCGCTCCGCTGGGAGGTGCGCTGCGTGCTGGCGATCAGCTTCTCGATCTGCGGGTTGACGTACTCGTTCGCATTGCTGTTGCCCTTGCCGACGAGCGGCTGGCTGTAGTTGTCGGGGTCCGGGAAGTCGGCGACCCAGCCGACGTTGTACGCGTCGAACCTGCCCGCCTTGTAGTCCACCTGGAACTCGTCCCAGACCTTCTTCTCCTTCAGCGTGACGGAGAACAGGCCCGACCCGTCCAGCTGCTTCTTCAGCTCCCTGGCCTCGGCCTGGGTCGCACCGCCCTTGGCGTACCCCAGGGTGAAACTCACCGGGGTCTCCACGCCCGCCGCGTCCAGCGCCGCCTTCGCCTTCTTGACGCTGGGTCTGGAGGTGGCGTCGAAGAAGGGGGTGCCGTGGCCGATGACGCCCTTGGGGATGGCGTCGTAGAGCGGCTCGACGGTGTTGAAGTACACCTCGCCGACCAGCTTCGGGCGGTCCACGAGGTACGAGACGGCCCGGCGGACGTCCCGGTCGGCGAAGGGCGAGGACTTGCGGACGTTCAGCACCATGTTGCGGGTCTCGGTCGCGTCGGCCTCGCTGACCTGGACGTTCGGATCGCCCGGGGTCAGCTTGGAGAGCATCTCGGGCGGCAGCTGCCGGTGCGCGACGTCGAGCTCCTTGCTCTCCCACGCCTTCTGCAGGTCCTCGGACGCCTCGAAGTAGTTCACGTCGACCGGCTTGCCTGCCATCTGCACGGCCCCCCGGTACTGCGGGTTCGGGACGAGCTGGGCGATCTTGCCCTTCGTGTACGAGGACAGGACGTACGGCCCCGAACCGTCGACCCCGGCGTCCTTGCGCTGTGCGGTCGCCGGGTACTTCGCGCTGTCGACGATCGCGCCCGCGCCGGAGGCCACCTTGAACGGGAAGGTGGCGTCGCCCGAGTGCAGGTTGAAGGTGACGGTGTGCCCGTCGACGGAGACCGACTTCAGCGAGGCGAAGAGGGAACGGGGGCCCACGTCCATGCCGTTGCGCAGGATGCGGTCGTAACTGAACTTGACGTCCTCGGCGGTGATCTTCTTCCCGTTGGAGAAGACCAGGTTGTCCTTGAGCACGCACTGGTACGTCATCAGCTTCTGCCCGACGAAGTGGCACTCCTTGGCCGCGTCCGGAGTCGGCGTCGCCGCACCGGTCTTGAGCGTCAGCAGCGACTGGTAGAGGTTGCTGTAGAGCGCCCAGGAGCCCACGTCGTACGCGTAGGCCGGGTCCAGCGAGGACGCCTTGTCCGTCGTGCCGACCTTGATGGCGGCAACGTTGTCTCCGTCCGAAGGGAGGAACTGCCACGCTCCGACCGCGGCCGCGGCCACGACCGCCGCTGTGACGATGACACGCAGGCGGATGGATCCCATCGACCGCATAGTGACTTGCTCTCCTCGCGATACCCCACCCAGAGGGCAGACGGAGGTTCCACACGCCCAGCCCCACGATTCGTTCACCTAATCACACGAATTAGGGCCACGGAAGGGGCAATTCTTTCCGAAGTGACACATGGGACACAGGTGATCCACAACTGATCCACAGACCGGGGCGCAGGTCAGAGCAGCTGTCGCAGGACCTCTCCGAGGGTGGCCACCCCTTCGGCGATCTCGGTGGGGGTGCTCGCGGCGTAGCCGAGGACCAGCCCCGGCCGGTGGGGGCGCTGGGCGTGCCAGGACAGCGGCTGGACCTTGACGCCGCGGGCGAACGCCGCGGCCGCGAGGTCGGTGTCGGCGAAGGGGGCACCGAAGGTGATCGTGAGGTGCAGGCCCGCCGCGGTGCCGTGCACGGTCGCGTGCGGGAGGTGGCTGCGGATCGCGGTGATCATGGCATCGCGACGACGGCGGTGGTGCCTGCGCAGCAGCCTCAACTGCCGTTCCATCTCGCCCGATTCCATGAACTGGGCCAGCGCCAGCTGCGGCAGGACCGCGTTGCCGAGGTCGGCGAACCGCTTGGCGTCCACGAGGGCGTCGCGGTACTTCGGCGGGGCGAGCACCCAGCCGATGCGCAGGGCGGGGGCGAGGAGCTTGGACACGCTCCCGGCGTAGCAGACGCGGTCGGCGAGCACGGAACGCAGCGCCGGTACCGGGGTCCTGTCGTAGCGGTGCTCGGCGTCGTAGTCGTCCTCGACGATCAGGCCGCCGGTGTCACGGGCCCAGTGCAGCAGTTCGGTGCGCCGGGGGCCGCGGAGGACCACGCCGGTGGGGAACTGGTGCGCGGGCGTGAGGAGAACGGCCGCCGCCCCCGACGCACGGAGCTCGTCGACGCGCACTCCTTCGGAGTCGACCGCGACGGGCGGGGTGTCCAGGCGGCAGTGGCGCAGGTGCTGGCGGGCACCGAGCGGACCGGGGTCCTCCACGGCCACCGCGCCGATGCCGTCCTCGTACAGCACCTGTCCGAGCAG
This sequence comes from Streptomyces sp. NPDC021093, assembly GCF_044333135.1. Classification (NCBI taxonomy): domain Bacteria; kingdom Bacillati; phylum Actinomycetota; class Actinomycetes; order Kitasatosporales; family Streptomycetaceae; genus Streptomyces; species Streptomyces sp. NPDC021093. The sequence goes on from NZ_JBIRQJ010000007.1 coordinate 233,195, forward strand.
GGTGAGTGTCTGGGCGGTGCCCGCGACGATGAGCACCTCGTCGGGGTCCGCCCTGATGCCGCGGTTGCGGGCGATCCAGTGCGCCACGGCCAGCCGCAGCGCCGGGGCCCCGCGCGGGTCCCCGTACCCGAGGTCGGACGCGGCGAGGCTGCCGACGGCCCGGCGTTCGGCGTGCAGCCACGCCGCTCGGGGGAAGGCGGCGAGGTCGGGAACCCCCGGGGAGAGGTCGATACGGGCACGGGCCGCGCGCACCGCGTCGAAGGCGTCCACGCCGGGCTCGGCGGCGAACAGCGCCTGCGGCGGGGACGGATTGCCGCGCCCGGCGGGCCGGGGCACCGCCGTCGCTCTCGTTGCCGCGGCGGGTGCGCCGACGACGACCGTTCCGTTACGTCCCCGCCCGGCGAGGTGCCCGTCCTCGATCAGGCGCTGGTACGCCTCGGTGACCACGCCGCGCGACACTCCGAGTTCGCCCGCCAGGACCCGGGTGGCGGGCAGCCGGCTCCCCACCGGAAGCCGGCCGTCCGCGAGCGCGGCCCTGATCTGCCGGGCCAGCCAGTCGGACTTCCCGCCCAACGGGGCTTCTTCGAGGACGAGATGGAGGAAGTCGGAGCCTGCCGGTGCCGGTACGGACCGGTCGGAAGCGCCGGGTTTGGATCTGTCCATGAGGCCATACTGGGCCCAGAGTGAAGCCATGAACACAGCGACAACACCTTCCGCCGCCGCTGTCCCCGCCGTCGACTACGTGCACGGCTACTCGCCGCGCGAGGGACAGCGGCTGGGCGACCAGGCCGACACCCTCGCGCAGTTGCTCCACGGCGGTACGTCCTACCCGCCCGGCAGCCGGGTGCTGGAGGCCGGCTGCGGGGTCGGGGCCCAGACGGTCCACCTGCTCCGGTCCAGCCCCGGGGCGCACATCGTCGCGGTCGACCAGTCCGAGGAATCGCTCGCCCGAGCCCGCGCCCACGTCACGGACCTGTTCCCCGCCGCCCCGGTGGAGTGGCAGCGCGCTGACCTGCTCCAACTCCCCTTCGCCGACGCGGAGTTCGACCACGTCTTCGTGTGCTTCGTCCTGGAACACCTGGCGGACCCGCTGACGGCACTGGCCGGACTGCGGCGCGTGCTGCGGCCCGGGGGAACCCTCACGGTGATCGAGGGAGACCACGGATCGGCGTTCTTCCACCCCGACAGCGCTTACGCCCGCGCCGCGATCGACTGCCAGGTCCGCCTCCAGGAGGCGGCCGGCGGCAACGCGCTGCTGGGCCGACAGGTGCAGCCGCTGCTGGCCGGTGCCGGATACGAGAACGTCGAGGTCAGGCCCCGTACGGTCTACGCCGACGGGACCCGCCCCGGCCTGGTCGACGGCTTCACCCGCAACACGTTCATCGCGATGGTCGATTCCGTCCGGGACGACGCGCTGGCCGCCGCCCTCACCACGGAGGCCGACTGGGACCGCGGCATCGCGGACCTGCACCGGACGGCCGCACACGGCGGGACGTTCCACTACACCTTCTTCAAGGGCGTCGCGGTCAACCCGTTCTGAACTCCCGCCGCCTGACGGCCAGTTGTACGAGCGTGATACCGAAAGGGGCGCCGAACCGGACCGTTGGGCCCAGGCACCCGCACCGTGGGAGACGTAGCTGGGTGTCGCCGTAGCGCCCCGGGCCCGCGACAGTGAGGCGTTTGAGTGACCGTGCGGTGGTGTCGGCGCGTGTGTCCTGTTGCAGTGTGCTGAGAATCATGTGATTCATCGCATTCGTGGTGATATGAAATAGGACAAGGGAAGCTCTGTGTCTTCTTCTTCATGGCCCCGTCCGGGCGGGATGAGCCGCACCGGACTGGGTGCGCTCTCGCTTGGTGTGACGGTCGCGCTCGCTGCCCCGGGGGTGGCGCAGGCCGCCGCGGCGGTGGCCCCGGAGACGTCGCTGGCGCGTCCGGTGGCGGGGAAGGTGGTGTCGCGCATCGGTCAGTTCGTCCGGGCGACGCCGACGACGAACGCGCCCAGGCTCGGCATGTACCGCTCCGGCGCCCGTGTCTCGCTCAAGTGCAAGGTCCGCGCGCAGAACGTCGCGGGCAACAGCATCTGGTTCAAGCTCTACGACCGCACCGGCTGGATGAGCGCCCGGTACGTCAGCAGCTTCGCCTCCGTGTCCTGGTGCACGCGCGGCGACGGCGCCGACAGCCAGGGCGACTACGACGGCCGCGGCAACAGCCCCGTCCCCCTCCCAAGCCCCGGTCCGAAGGGCGATAAGGGCGACCCCGGCCCGGCCGGTCCGGAGGGGCCGCAGGGGCCTGCGGGTCCGCGGACGAGTCCGACGGACTGGACGGACGCGGAGAAGGCCGAGATGAAGGGCGAGAAGGGCGACCCCGGCACCCCCGGCGGACCCCAGGGAGAAAAGGGCGACACCGGCGACACAGGCCCGGCAGGCCCTAAGGGCGACACCGGCGCGGCAGGCCCTGCGGGCCCGGCGGGCGCGAAGGGCGACACGGGCGACACGGGTCCGGAATGGGACCCCAACAAGGCCACCCCCGACCAACTCGACAAACTCAAGGGCGACAAGGGAGACACCGGAGCGGCAGGCCCAGTCGGCCCGGTCGGCCCTGCGGGTCCCAAGACCAGCCCGACGGACTGGACGGACGCGGAGAAGGCCGAGATGAAGGGCGAGAAGGGCGACCCCGGCACCCCCGGCGGACCCCAGGGAGAGAAGGGCGAGAAGGGCGACACCGGCGCTACGGGCCCGGCAGGCGCGAAGGGCGACACCGGAGCCACCGGACCTGCGGGTCCGACCGGCGCCAAGGGCGACACGGGAGCAGCAGGTCCTGCAGGCCCGACCGGCGCGAAGGGCGACACCGGCACCACCGGACCTGCGGGTCCGACCGGCGCCAAGGGCGACACCGGAGCAGCAGGCCCTGCAGGCCCGACCGGCGCGAAGGGCGACACCGGCACCACCGGACCTGCGGGTCCGACCGGCGCCAAGGGCGACACCGGAGCAGCAGGTCCTGCGGGCCCGGCCGGCGCGAAGGGCGACACCGGCGCGGCTGGCCCTGCGGGCGCGAAAGGCGACACCGGCGTAGCCGGACCCAAGGGTGACACCGGTGCTGCAGGTACCGCAGGCCCAGCGGGTCCCAAGGGTGACACCGGAACGGCAGGTCCTGCAGGCCCGGCCGGTGCGAAGGGCGACACCGGCGCGGCTGGCCCTGCGGGCGCCAAGGGCGACACCGGCGCAGCAGGTCCTGCGGGCGCCAAGGGCGAGACTGGTGCTGTGGGCCCAGCCGGTGCCAGGGGTACCACTGGCGCGACTGGTCCTGCGGGCGCGAAAGGCGACACCGGAGCAGCTGGCCGCGACGGCGCGAACGCTACCGTGACCCGGCGCACCGCCCACTCGTCCGGGAAGACTGAGGACGTAGGTGTCTTTACGTTGACAGCCTCCTGCCAGGAGGGCGAGGTCCTCATGGGCGGCGGTGTCACCAGCGTGTACAACGCCACCGCCGATGGCATCGTGGTCGACTGGGAGGGCCCCGCTGCCGACGGCAGCCAGGCGTGGACCGCCCGCCTCAACCTCAAGAAGTCCTCCTCGGGCAACATCCCGCTTGCGCGGGTCACCGCCATCTGCGCCACCGGCGTTCAGAAGGGATAGCCCCGCTCCCTGCTGCCCCGGCACCTCATCCTCGAAGGGCCGGGACGGCAGGCCTCGCATTCCGACACGTCCTCGCAGGAAAGCTCTACCGCAGCCCCGGCAAGGCAACTGCCTTGCCGGGGCTGCGCCGGTCGAGTCCCCGACTCGCTCGCGACGTCGAAGACAGCAACGGTGCGAATCCCCGAGGCCATCGCGTCCAGCGCGACGCAGCCGGGCAACTCCAACCGCTCCTTGACCGGCCGCTCCAACGTCACGTTGATCAGGCCGACCGGATTGGACCTGCAGCGCGAAGCCCCGCTCGTCGGCCACCCGCAGGAGGCCGGCGAACGGGGCCCGCGCCCGGTCCGGGATTCAGGATGAGTGATGCGCGTGGTCGTCCGCCGCGTCCTCCGCCGCGTAACGCGCCACGTACTCCCGCTTGTTCGCAGCCACCCGCCGTTCTTGCTCCGCCCGGTCCGCCAGGACCACTACCGCCAGGTCCTGCATGGAGCGCGCGAACGTCGCATGCCCGGTGCAGGCCGTGTGACGCATGATCGTGTCGTTGCCCATCCGGTGGTCCCCGGTCGGCGCCAGCTCCCACCGGCAGTCCGGATCCAGACACCGCGCCGTCAGCGTGACCTCACTGCTCGGGTGACCAAGGATCTCCCACCGCACGAACCGCATCGACGCACGCACTAACTCCCCTTCTCTGCTTGGTCGTTGGCGCTCACCGCCGCACCCTCCAGCACGTCCGCCGCCCGTGCGGTGCATTCGGCCCAGACCGCCTTGCCGGGGCCGTTTCGGTCGACCACGCCCCACCGGTCGGCCACCCCGTCGACGAGCACCAGGCCACGCCCCTCACACTCGAACGGAGCCGCCCGTCGCAGCCGGGGCCGAAGCGACGAGGCATCGTGGACCTCCAGGCGCACCCCTTCGCCGCCGTCACCGGCCAGCCGCAGGAACCGGGTCTCCACGTCCCGGCCCGGCACCCGCCCGTACCGCTGCGCGTTCGTCAGCAACTCGGAGAGCACCAGGATTGCCGCGTCCTCCACCGCCGTGGCACCCCAGCTGGCCAGCGCCTTGCGGAGTTCGGCGCGCGCTTCACCGACCGCGCGTGGACCGTAGCCCCAACGCAGCACCACCACACCACTGTTGTCCTCCGTATCCGCATTCACCGGGCCACCGCCATTCCGTGGATCTGCATCACGCGGGGCCCGGCATCGACGCCGTACGACGCGAGCCACAGCTCCCGCCGCCGCTGCCGCTGGAGTCGATGGTTCACGCGCTCCCAGCGCTCGTACTCAATCTGCTCACGGGACCGCACGAGTGCGCCGGAGGCGCTGCGGAGGCGGGGGAAGTAGCCGGACGCGAAGGACGGTGCCAGACGGGAGATCACGACTCTGCGGCGGATCACCGGTCGGCGCGGGGGCCGTTGTACCGGTTGGTGCCGCCCCGTCGTCGGAGCTGTGAGACGCCGGAGCAGCTCGGCAAGTTGGGCGATAGGGTTTCGCACGTTGACGCTCCTCAGAAGCGTTGGCCATGCCCCCGGACGTTCACCGCGTCGCGGGGGTCTCTTTCTTGCATGTCCAGTCAACTTGCGCATGTGCGAAGGAACTTGCACACCGATTGCACAACGGATGTGCGGGCACCCGTCGAGCCTGTGACCATGGAGCCAGGTACCGATCCGCAAGGAAGACAGGACCCATGAGCACGACCACCGAACTTGCCCCGGGCGCGAATCTGGCCGCACTGCGCAAGGCGCACGGGCTGTCTCAAGCGTCGCTGGCCAGGCAGGCGAACATCTCCCTCTCACTCCTCTCCAAGATCGAAGTCGGGAACCGGACCCTCACCCCGGCCGTGGCCGCCGCTCTCGGCGAGCCACTGGGGCTTTCCATGGCTGAAGTACTGGGCGCGGCCGCCGTCCGGCCCGATGACGAACAGCGGCTGTCCGCTCTCCGCTCCGCCATCCGCGACTACGACCTGCCCGGCGGACAGCCCGTCGAGGAGGGCCGCATCGCGGCGACCCTCAAGGCGGTTGCGGGGCATCGGGACGCCGCAGAAGTCGACCGGCTGCTGGTCATACTGCCGAGGCTGCTGCGGGACGCCACGACCCATGCGCACGACAAGAACACGGCGCAGAGCTGGATGGCCCTGGCAGAGGTGTACAGCACCGTCTACTGGCTGGCCGCGCGGCACAGGTGGATGGACTTGGCCGAGCTGGCCGTGACACGTCAGCGGTGGGCCGTCGAGCAGAAGAGCGATCCGCTCGGGCAGGCCGTCGCCGCCCGGGACCGCGCCGGGGCATACCTGAACGGCGGCGACTTCGAGGGCGGCCTCACCATCGTCGACCGCGCCATCGCCGCTGCCGAGGCCAGCCTCGCCGGGCAGCAACTCGCCTTTGCAGTAGGCATGTTGAACCTCCGTGGAATGACCCTCGCGGGCAGGCTCACCGACAAGCAGGAAGGGAAGCGGGAGGCAGAACGGCACATCTCGTCCGCCGTTTCCGCCGCCGAGTGGTTCCGGGAGGACTGGAACCGCCACAGCATGATCTTCGGTCCGCAGAACACGACCACGCACATCCTCGCCACCCGCCTCGACCTGGGACGCCCCCGCGAAGCACTGGCCGTGGCGGAGAATCTGGACGCCGCGTTGGAAGGGCTGCCTCCCACCCGGGTCGCACCCAGCCGCATGAACCTCGCACGGGCACAGCTCGATGTGGGAGACCGCGACGGAGCCCTGGAGAGCTTGAGCGCGGCCTGGGCGGCAGCCCCGCAACTGGCACGCATCCACCCGATGGCACGGGAAGTGCTCCGGGTACTGACCTCGCTGCACCGCAGGAGCAATCCGGAGTTGCTGAGGTTGTCGAAACTGTCCGGGATCGCGCTCTGAGCCGGGCCGAATCGCCCGCTGCCGCAGGGCTACCGCCTGTCCGGTCCCGAGGGGTTCGGCGTGGGGCGGGTGCGGCGGCGCAGGGAGCAGCCCGTGATCGGGATGACCGCGAGGGCCGGCGTCGGGTAGCCGGTTCGCGCGACGAGCAGGCCCGATGCCAGGCTTCCGACGGCTCCGGCGACCGCGATGCCCACGTCCACCAGGCCCTGTGTCGTGGCGCGCCGGTCCGGAGGCAGGGCGTCGGTGACGATGGCCGTGCCGCTGATCAGCCCGAAGTTCCAGCCCAGGCACAGGAGCACGAGGGCGATGCCGACCGCGCCGAGCGCCGCCCCTGCGGTGAAGAGCGCGCTCGGTACACCCGCGAGGTCCGTCGAGCCGAGCATCTCCTCGGCGAGCAGGGCCCCGACGGTGATGCCCGCTGTGAGACCGGCGCCGCTCGGTATCTGGGCGAGCACCAGCACTGCCAGAATTCGCCGTTGCTCCGGAACCTCTTCCGTGACCGGGGATTTCTCCTGCGGGGACGAGGGGGATTTCGGCCGCTCTCCGGCCGAAGCCGCTCTCCGGCCGAAGCGGTCTGCTCACACCGCGGCCACGGGCTTCAGGTCCGCGATGTCCGAGAGGGAAAGGCCCATCCGCTCGTGGAGGAACCGCACGATGGTCCAGTGCGGCAGCGCGCCCTCGTCGAACGGCCCGAATTCCCGGCAGTACAAGGGTATCCAGCGCAGCGCCTCTTCCAGGGCGCGTTCCCGCCCCGGCTCCTCCTGGTAGTCCTCGTAGGCGATGCTGCGGTGCTCGACGAAGAACCCTCCGGGCAGCCGCTCTTCGCACAGGGCGCGGTATTCGCGGGTCTGGAGAATGAGGTAGTGCCAGATTTCGTCGATGTCCTGCTCGACCGGCAGGAAGAGCCCGCTGAGCTGTTCCCGGTGCCGGGAGACGAGGTAGAGGTAGCGCAGGCATTCGGTGACCTGACGCTCCACGAAGTCCCGGGACACGTCCGGCGTCCTGTCCTGGAAGTGCTGTACGACCTCGGCGTGCAACGCGTCCCCCAGAAGGTCCTTGAGGTCGTCGGCGGAGAGCGTGCGTCCATGGGGCATGGCGTTCCGGTTTCTGTGGAGGGGCTGGTGTCAGGCGCTGTCGTCGGCGAGCCAGGCGTACTTCCCGGAGCGCCCGACGGGAATGTGCGTACGGTGCTCGATCCGGCAGCGTCGCCCGGTCAGTTCGCCGGTGCTCTGCCGCAGCGCCACTGCCTCCGCGGCGTCGAGGGGCCCGCCGGTGAACGTCGTGTACAGGAGGGTGGCCTCCGCGTCGCCGTGCAGGCGGAGCTGGTGGAGGAAGACCCGGGCGGAGGCCTCGCCGATGCACCGGTCGAGGTCGCCCTGGGCGACGGGCCCGGACGGCGTGTGCAGCAACTCCTTCACCCGGCCGCAGAACTGGGTGATCGCCCCGGGGTCGGGCGTGCCGTCCAGGGTGCGCACGCAGTCCCCCGACCGGTAGCGGATCAGCGGCATGTAGGGGTTGCGCACGCTGGTGACGATGAGCTCGTGAATGGTGCTTCCCGGGGCCACCGGCTGGAGTTCGACGCTCATCCGGTCGAGGTGCGGCCAGTACGTGCCGTCCCGGTCGCTGAAGTAGAGGTAGCCCAGCTCGGTGCTGCCGAACAGGTCGATGACCGGGCAGGTGAAGTGCTCGCGCAGATGGCGCCGTATGTTCACCGGCGTGTACTCGTAGGCGTGGACGATGCTGGCCGGCGCGGGAAAGGCGTCCCACAGGTCCCAGGCCTCGGCCTTCCGCACCAGGTGCGCCAAGTGGTAGCCGGAGCAGTCGAGGTGGTACTGGCCCCGCGGGTGCCCGCCGCGCACCCGGTCGATCTCGCCGAGCATGCGCAGCACGTCCTCGCGCTCCCACTGGGCCGGGTCCAGCCGGAGGTTCAGATAGCAGGTGCGCTCGTCGAGCCAACGCTCGTCCAGGGTGGGTACGGGCCCGGGCTCCACGCCGCGTCGGGCGGCGTTGACCCGTGCCACGTGCTCCGTAGCGAGCACCGTGGTCAGCGAGACGCGGCTGCAGCCCGACTCCCACGTCCCCGCGATGTCGGGGTGGGTCCGCCACAACTCGTAGTAGGAGCGGAGCAGGAAGTACGGAGGCCGGATGATCTGCATCCTGGCGTGGTTGGTGCCGGTGGACAGAACGTACTCCGCTTCGCCGGACTCCAGCGCGGCCGCCAGCCGCGGGGTCATCCAGTTGCCGGGGAAGCCGCGTGCGATCTCCGGCTTGTCGAGCAGGGGGAAGTGCCCCTGCGCCAGGGATTCCTGATAGATCGGGATGTCGCGAATGCAGTCGATGATCTCGGCGGTCGGCTGGCCCTTCATTAATTCCTTCTCACGATTCGCATAGTTGAAGAAATACGGGATACGGAGGGCGGGTTACGGAAGCGGTGCCGGACGCCCGGGAACGTACCGAGAGAATGAGAAAGCTCTCACGGATCTGCTCCCGGGCGCCCGTTCAAGGCCGGTCAGGAGATACAGCCGACTTTCGGCGCCGCACTGATGCAGCCGCTCTTGGGCGAGGCGCTGACACAGCCGTTCTTCGCTGCCTGCTGGGCCGAGTTGGCGGCGAGCCAATTCGCCCAGACACTGTCGTCGGACATCTTCTTGATGAGCTGCTCCATGGGATCCTCCGGTGATAGTGCGGAAGGTTCACTTGTCACAGGCCGGCGCCGAATGGATTGCTCCGCGGCCCGCTCGGCGAATTTATGAGCAAGACCAAGGAACTGTCAACGAATGGAAAAGGCGGATGGCGACAAGTAGCCCCGGCAGGGCCGCATTCGACGTGAATCGGCGTCGTGTCGGCAGCCGTCCCGGGGCTCGTATTCGGCCCCCCAGCAGGGGCGGGACGTCGGTCCGTGCACCGGCACGGCCCCGATCATGAGAATCCTCTCCTCGTAGCGGCTCCCGCATCCTTCCGAAGGCAGACTGGTCCGATGCTGTGGCGCAGGGCGGGGTCGGTACTGACGGGATGCGGAGCGGGTTCACTGGTGTTGCTGGCCGTATGGCTCTGGCCCGGTCAGGACGCGGCGCCCTCCATGGGGTCCGCGGTGATCGTGCCCGCCCCGCACCGGCCGACGCCCTCCGTCACCGAAGGCACGGCCACGCGCGGGCCGAAGCCTTCGGTCACCCCCTCGTACGGGCCGAGGCCCTCGGTCACCGTGACACTCGGACCCGGCCGGCCCGCCGCGGCGCCTCCCGCCCCTTCGCCCCTCCCGCCCCGCACCTCCTCCGGCGGCCGGGCCGTGCAGGCCCCGCCGCCGCCCGGAGCCGACATCGAGGAGACGTTCCTGGTCCCCGGGGGCGACGCGGACGACGAGTGGGACGAGGAAACGGACGAGGAGTGGGACGACTGATGTTCAGCTCCTCGACCGGCGCGCGCTCCCGGACGACCAGCGCGCGGTCCCGGATCGTGGGCTGGATGTTTCTGCTGCTCGGCGGGGCCCTGGCCGTACCCACCTTCGGGCTCACGCTCGTCTGGCAGACGGAACTGGACCGTCAGGTCGACGTACAACTGCTGTCCGAGGCCGAAAAGCTACGCGCGTTCGCCCGTACCTCGCGGGACCCGTACACCGGTGAGCACTTCACCACGGCCGCCTCGCTGCTGACGGCTTTCATGTCGGTCCACCCTCCCGAGCACGACGCGGCCTTCTTCAGCGTCGTCGACGGACGGGTGGACCGGCGCAGCCCGGGACCGGTCCCGGCCCGTCTGGACCGGGACCCGGCGGTCGTAGCCCTGCTGGCGCGCGCGGCCGACACCCGTGTCCGGTGGCTGGACTCCCCGGCCGGCAAGGTCCGTTACGGCGTCGTACCGGTGCAGGTGGCGGGCGACCGTGCCGACACCCGGCTCGCCCTGCTGGCCTTCCGGGACCGGCAGTTGCGGCAGGAGCGTCACATGGCGCGGATGCTGCTGGTCTCGGGATGCGGCGCCCTGGTGGTCGCCGGGCTGGCGAGCTGGCTGGTCGCGGGCAGGGTGCTGGCGCCGATCCGGCTGGTCCGGCAGACGGCCGAGCGGATCAGTGAGACGGACCTGACCCAGCGGCTGCCGGTACGGGGCAGCGATGACGTGGCACTCCTTGCAGAAACGTTCAACCATATGCTCGACCGACTGACGCAGGCCTTCACCACGCAACGCCGGTTCCTGGACGAGGTGGCGCACGAACTGCGCACCCCCCTCACGGTCGTCCGCGGACACCTGGAGCTGATGGACGGCGACCCCGACGTCCAGCACCGCAAGACCCGCGCCCTGCTCTTCGACGAACTGGACCGGATGAGCCGGATCGTGGAGGACCTGCTGCTCCTGGCCAGGGCCGAGCGCCCCGACTTCCTGACCCTCGGCCCGACCGGCCTCACCGACCTGGTGGTCGACGTGGCCGCCAAGGTGCAGGCGCTGGCACCCAGACGCTGGAAGGTGGCCGAAGTCGCCGACGGCAGCGTGCACCTGGACGAGCAGCGGGTGACCCAGGCCCTGATGCAGCTCGCCGCCAACGCGGTCAGCCACACCGGTGAGGGGGACACCATCGAGATCGGGGTACGGCTGTGGCACGGCAGGGTGCTGCTGTGGGTGGCGGACACCGGGCCCGGCGTCGCCCCCGAGGACCGCGAACGGATCTTCCACTGCTTCTACCAGGCAGGCACCGCGCAACCCGGCCGAACCGACACAGGCACCGACACAGGCACCCGCACCGGCACCCGCACCGGCATCGGGATCGGACTCGCCCTGGTCCGTGAGATAGCCCAGGCCCACTCCGGCGCCGCCCACGTCGAGGACGCCCCCGGGGGTGGTGCGCGGTTCGTCCTCGACCTCCCCGCGCTTCACCCCACGACGGAAGGAACCCATGGTGAGCAGGATTCTGATAGCCGAGGACGAGGAGAGGATCGCCGCCTTCGTCGAAAAGGGGCTGCGCCGTAGCGGCTACGTCACCAGGGTCGTCGCCGACGGCGTCTCCGCCTACGAGTACGCGCGCGGCCGGGACTTCGACCTCCTGATACTCGATCTCGGCCTGCCCGGCTACGACGGGTTGACCGTACTGCGCAAGCTGCGGGAGGCCCGTGTCACCCTGCCCGTCGTCATCCTCACCGCACGGGACAGCGTCAGCGACGTCGTGGCCGGTCTGGAGGGCGGCGCCGACGACTACATGCCCAAGCCCTTCGCCTTCGACGAGTTGCTGGCCCGCGTACGGCTGCGGCTGCGCCGCGAGGAGCCGCCGGAGAACTTCCTGCTGCGCGTGGGTGATCTGCTCCTCGACCTGCGCACCCGCCGGGCCCAGGCGGGCGAGCGCGTCACCGACCTGTCCGCCCGTGAGTTCGCCCTCGCCGAGATCCTCATGCGCAACCCCGACCGGGTCCTCTCCAGGGAGCAACTGCTCAGCCACGTATGGGGGTTCGACTACGACCCGGGGTCGAACATCGTCGACGTCTACATCCGCTACCTGCGGCGCAAGATAGGAGCCGAACGGGTCCAGACCGTACGGGGCGTCGGCTACCGGCTCCGGGCCTGAACCCCGGCGCGGCGGCAGGCGGACACCGCCGCCGCGCCCCGAACACCGCCGGACCACGAACACCCCCGCACCCCGAGCACCGCCGCGCCCCGAACACCGCCGCGCCCCGAACACCCCCGCACCCCATGAGACTTGTCTCACCGCCGTCTCACCGCCAACTCATGGTCCGGACCCACAGTGACCTGACGGGCGGCCGGTGGAACGACGCCCGTGAACGGCGCGCACGGTCGCCGCGGCGCCCGCCCGAGACCGGGGCGGTCACCGCCAACACCGACAGCAGGCAGGACCGGCCCCGACCGCCCTGCGGCACGCCCCCCGTACCTGTTCCCCGTGGTGCCCGGCCACCCCGTGCACCACGAAGGCCGGTCCCGGGCGGGGTGAGAGCCCGCACGAGCTCCGCACGACCTCCCGCACGGCCCGCCGCACGACACTCCCGACTCCCGTATGGAGGACACCCCTGTGCGACAACTCATCGACCACACCCGTTCCTTCCGCTCCCGCTGCGACGGAGTCGGCCGCGACCTCCGGGACCTGGCGGGCGGCCAGCGGCCCTCCGCCATGTTCATCACCTGCTCCGACTCCCGGGTGGTTCCCACCCTGTTGACCGGCGCGGAACCGGGCGAGCTCTTCGAGCTGCGCACGGCGGGGAACATCGTCCCGGCCTACGACCCGGCCGACGCCACGGGCGAGATGGCGACGATCGAGTACGCCGTCAGCGTGCTGGAGGTGTCCGACATCATCCTCTGCGGGCACTCCCACTGCGGCGCCGTCGGAGCCCTGGCCCGGCGGGAGGACCTGCGGGCCCTGCCCGCGGTCCGTGGCTGGCTCGACCGGTCCGTCCCCACCGGCGGCGACTTCCACGACCTCGACGACTTCGGCCCCGACGTCGCCCGGCCCGTGCAGCGCCACGTGGTCGCGCAGTTGGAGAAGCTGCGCGGCTACCCGTGCGTGAGCCGGGCCGCCGGTGAGGGCCGGCTCGGCCTGCACGCCTGGTACTACGAAGTCCACACCGGAGCCGTCCAGACCCACCACGTCTCCACCGGAACCTTCTCCTCCCTGTGACAGCGACATGCCGGTGCGCGTGCGGTCACTGCCCGCAGCCACCGCCTGCTTCCCCCACCCCCAGGAGCTGAAGTCCCCATGTCTCTCCCCCCATCCCCGTCCCCATCCCCATCCCCCTCCTCCCCATCCCCCTCCCGAATCCGGTCCCGGTTACGGCCGGACGTGCTGTCCCGCGACATCCTCGCCTCGGTCGTGGTGTTCCTCGTCGCCGTGCCCCTGTGCGTCGGCATCGCGGTCGCATCCGGTGTCCCCGCCGAGCTGGGGCTGGTCACGGGAATCGTCGGCGGACTGCTGGTCGGCGCGATGCCGGGCAGTTCGTTCCAGGTCAGCGGCCCGGCCGCAGGGCTCACGGTCCTGGTGTACGAGGCCGTGACCACCCACGGCGTCTCGGTGCTCGGCATCCTCGTCCTGACCACGGGCCTGCTCCAGATCGCACTCGGCCTCGTCGGCTTCGGCCGGTGGTTCCGCGCCATCTCGGCCTCCGTCGTACACGGCATGCTCGCCGGGATCGGCCTCGTACTGATCTGCAGCCAGCTCTACGCCATGGCCGGGGCGCGTGCGCCCGGCAGCGGCCTCGACAACCTGGCCGGGCTGCCGCGCCTGTTCACACGGCTCACGGGCGCCCCGGCTCTCTCCTCCTGCGCGATCGGCGTCGCCACCATCGCCGTCCTGATCCTGTGGAAGCGGATTCCCGGACGGCTGCCGGGGCTGCTCCCCGGGCCGCTGGTGGCCGTGGGCCTCGCCACCGCCGCGGTGGCGGTGTTCCACCTGCCCGTCGCCACCATCGAGGTCCGGGGCCTGGCCGACTCGCTCCGACTGCCCGGCGTCGAGGAGATCGGGCTCCTGGCGGATCCCGGTCTGCTGGGCGTCATACTCGCCTTCACCCTCATCGCCTCGGCCGAGTCGCTCTTCAGCGCCGCCGCCGTGGACCGGATGCACAAGGGCCCGCGCACCCACTACAACAAGGAACTCGTCGCCCAGGGCGCGGGGAACACCCTGTGCGGCCTCCTCGGCGCGCTGCCCATGACCGCCGTCATCGTGCGCAGCGCCGCCAATGTGCAGGCCGGTGCGCGCACCAAGGCGTCCAGGGTCCTGCACGGAGTGTGGCTGCTGCTGTTCGCGGCCCTGTTCCCCGCCGTGCTCGGTCTGATCCCGGTGGCAGCCCTCGCCGGGGTGCTCGTCCACGCCGGAGCCAAGCTCGTCCCCGTCACGGCCTTCCGCCCGCTCTGGCGCGAACACCGGGGCGAGGCCGTGGTCCTGGCGGTGACCGCGCTGGCGATCATCGTGACCGACATGTTCCTGGGCGTCCTGCTCGGGATCGGGATGGCCGTGGTCAAGACCGCGTGGGAGACCTCCACCGTCCGCCTGGACGTCCAGGAGGGCGACGGGCACACCACGGTCTCCCTCAGCGGCAGCGCCACCTTCCTGCGACTGCCCCTGATCCTCGACACCCTGGAGGCACTGCCGAAGGACCGGCCGGTGCGACTCGACCTGTCGCGGCTCCGCCACCTGGACCATGCCTGTCGTACCGCCCTGGAGGCCTGGACCGTCCACAACGGGGCCGCGGTCCAGGACCCCGTACGCCCGGCGGAGACCGCCACGAGGCCGGGGTGAACCGGAGGCACCGCGCCGCAGGCCCCGGTCGGGCCTGACGCCCGATCAGGTCTGACGGGAAGCCAGTTGTACGAGCGTGATGTCGGACGGCGCACCGACGCGCACCGGCGGCCCCCAGGCGCCCGCACCCCGGGAGACGTAGAGCTGGGTGTCGCCGTAGCGCTCCAGGCCGGCGACGGTGGGGTTGGCGAGTTCGGCGATGAGGTTGCCGGGCCAGAGCTGGCCGCCGTGGGTGTGGCCTGACAGCTGGAGGTCCACGCCGTGCCGGACCGCCTCGTCTATCTGGACCGGCTGGTGGGCGAGGAGCACGGAGGCGCGGGTACGGTCACGGTCGCCCAACGCCCGCGCGAAGTCGGGGCCTTGGCCGTGCGCCTCGCCGCCGACGTCGTTGACCCCGGCGAGGTCGAAGCCGGGAATCTCGACGCGGGCGTTCTCCAGGGGGTGCAGGCCCAGTTCGCGGATGTGGGCGAGCCAGGGGGCGGCGCCGGCGTAGTACTCGTGGTTGCCGGTGACGAAGAAGTTGCCGTGCTTCGCCCGGAGTTGAGCCAGGGGCTCGGCGGCCCGCCCGAGGTCCTCGACACTGCCGTCGACCAGGTCGCCGACGACCGCGATCAGGTCGGGCTGGGTGGCGTTGATGGTGTCGACGATGCGCTGGGTGTGGGCGCGGCCGAGGATCGGGCCGAGGTGGATGTCGCTGACGACGGCGATCCGGAAGCCGTGGGCGGAGCGGGGAAGCCTGGCCAGGGGGACGGTGACGCGCTTGACGCGGGGGCCACTCAGCACGCCGTACGCGCCGTAGCCGACGGTCCCTGCACCAGCCACGGCCGCGGCGGCGCCGACGGCCCGTGAGACGAAGAGGCGCCGGGAGGGGGCGGGGCGGAGGCGAGCGGGGGCGGTCGCAGGAGGGGCGCTCCGCGTGGGGGCCGCCCCCTTGCCCACCCTTCCCCGAGCTCTCGGCTTCGCTCGAACAGGGGAGACCCCACTCGCCCCCGGGGGGCGGCCCCGCTGCCCAAGGAGGCTAGGGGGCGGCTGGTCGGAGGGCGGCGGTACCGGCCCTCCCGTGTCCTTTGCCCGCAGCCACCGCAGAAGCAGAGGCCGTACTGCCTCTCCCACCAGCAGCGCCAGCGTCACGTACAGGAGCAGGGCCAGCCAGAGGAAGCCCGGCCAGGCGAGGGCCTGTTGGAGCCAGAAGGGGGCGCCTATTCGGCCGGACATCACCGCGCCGACCGACATCAGCGGGAGCACCACGACCGCCGCCGCCCCCGCGCGCCGCACGCGCCGGCCCCGTGCCGACGTCGTGGTCGTGTCGCGGACCAGGCGCTTCCACACGTACCAGTGGACCGTGGCGAGCAGCCCGATCACGCACAGGACGACCAGGACGACCACCACGGTCACAGTCGCCGCCTACGCCTTCTCGCGTCGCAGCGCGCGCACCGAACGGAACCCGATCACGCCGACAGCCGTCCCCAGAAGGAAGGACGTCACGGCGAGCAGCAGGTGCACCCAGAAGTAGGCGGTCGGGTCGCCCGCGTCGTCGAAGGCGAGCCCGCTCCCGTCCTTGATCAGGTTTTTGACGAAAGTGGCCCAGATGACCCAGCTCCACACCCCGAAGGCGAGCAGGAACCAGGACGCGGAGCGGTTGAGCTTCATGGGCCCAGTATCGCCGTCGGCCGACCTGCCCGGTCGGCGGGGTGCGGAGACCGGGGGTGCAGGGGCCCGCCCCCTTGGGCTGGTCCGGCGGCAGTTGCGGCGGGTCACCCCCGGTATGACCGCAACCACAGGCGGGCCCTGTACGTTCACGTCCGTGTCTGCCGTGAAAAGGACCGCCCTCGCGGTCGCCTCCGCCGCCCTGTTGGTGCCTCCGATCCTCGTCGTACCGGCGGCGCATGCCGCCGGTCCCGATCCGAAGTCGGACGACAAGCCGAAGCCGCCGGCTTCGATGTCGTCGGTCGGCGGCGAGAAGCTGGGCAAGGCGGGGACGCAGGTGAATCTGCTGCCCGGCGCGCCCGTGCTGCCCAAGGGGCTGTCCGGGCGGTCGTGGATCGTCGCGGACGCGGAGAGCGGCGAGGTGCTGGCCGCGCACAACGCGCACTGGCGGCTCGCTCCCGCGTCCACCCTCAAGATGCTGTTCGCGGACACGGTGCTGCCGCGGCTGCCCAAGGACCAGGTCTACAAGGTGAAGCCGGCCGATCTGGAGGGCATGGGGGACGGCAGCAGTCTGGTGGGTGTGAAGGAGAACCTCGACTACAAGGTCCACGACCTGTGGCGCGGAGTGTTCCTCAAGTCGGGCAACGACGCCGTGCACGTGCTGACGGCGATGAACGGCGGCCTGCCCAAGACCGTCGCCGACATGAACGCGCACGCCCGCGAGCTCCAGGCCGTCGACACGCATGTGGTCTCCCCCGACGGTTACGACTCTCCGGGGCAGGTGAGCAGTGCCTACGACCTCACGCTGATCGCCCGCTCGGGGATGCAGAAGAAGGACTTCCGGGAGTACGCGGCGACCGCGCGCGCCAAGTTCCCCGGCGAGAAGCTCCCGGACGGAACGCGCGACAGCTTCGAGATCCAGTCCACCAACCGGCTGATGACGGGTGAGGACGGCGTCGAGCGGTACCCGGGCATCGCGGGCGTCAAGAACGGCAACACCTCCCATGCGGGAGCCACCTTCACCGGGGTCGCCCAGCGCAACGAGAAGGTCCTGCTGGTGACCGTCATGAACCCGCAGTCCGACGAGAGCCAGGCGGTCTACCGGGAGACCGCGCGGCTGCTCGACTGGGGCTTTCAGGCGGCAGGTCGGGTGAAGCCGGTCGGTGAGCTGGTCGCGCCGAAGTCCGTGGACACCGGCGCCGCCAAGGGTGCGCCGCCTGCCGCGAAGCAGAAGCCGAAGCAGAGTGCCGCACCGACGCAGCTGGCCGCCGTGGAGAGCGGGTCCAGCGGGGTCGGGATCGCCCTCGCCGTCGCGGGCGGGGCGCTGGTGGTGCTGGCCGGTGCGGTGTTCCTGGTCAACCGGAGGTGGCCGGTGCCGGCGCTTTCCCGTCGCCGTCCGCAGCCGTAGCCGTAGCACCGCCGTCGGCCGCGGGGCCCGTCCCGTCCGCGTGGGGCGCCGCCGTCCAGGCGGCGCAGCACAGCATCAGTTTCGCCGTGAAGTTGATCCAGAGGAGCAGGGCGACGGGGACGCCGAAGGCCCCGTACATGCTCTTTGAGGCGACGCCGCTCATGTAGCCGCCCAGCAGCATCTTGAGGAGCTCGAAGCCGACCGCGCCGATGAGGGCCGCGGTGATGAGGCGGTGCCGCTCGGGGTGGACGCCGGGCAGCAGCGTCAGCACGTACAGCAGGAGCAGGAAGTCCGCGCCGACCGCGACCAGCAGGGCGGCGGTCCGCAGCAGGACGCCGCCCGCGCCGCTCTCGGGGATGTCCAGGGTGCGGGCGGTCCAGCCGACCGCCGTGGAGCCGACGGCGGACGCGAGGAGCGAGCCGAGTCCCGCGCCGCCGAGGCCGAGCAGGACGAGTCCGTCCTTGGCCTTGCGGAGGATCGGGTTGCCCTCGTCGGCGTCGTCCAACTGCCATACGGCGCGCAGGCATTCGCGCATCGATCCGACCCAGCCGATGCCGGTGAAGAGCAGCAGGGCGCCCGCGACGATGCCGACGGTGCCCGCGTTGTTGATGAGGGCGTCGATGTCGAGCTGGTCGGAGATGCCGGGGACCTGCTCGGCGATGCGGCTCTTGATGTCGGCGACCTGCTCCTTGCTGAGCACGGCCGCGCCGATCGCGGCGGCGACGGTGATCAGCGGGAAGAGCGCCAGGAAGCTGATGAAGGTGATCGCCGCGGCGAGTCTGCTCCACTTCGCCCGGTCGAGCGTCTCGTACGTGCGCCAGGCGTGCGTGCCCATCAGGCGCGTCACCAGCGGCCCGATGACGGGGAGGTTCTTCAGCCAGTCCATGTTCCGTGTGTACCTGCCTGCCCTTTTGTGCCGGCCAACCCTTTTGCACTGAATACCAAGGTCCGTGTACCCCAGAAACGCAGGCAGGTGGCGAGCGCCATGCCGATGACCGAGCCGGAAACGGTGTCGGAGTGCGGGGAGGTCAGGCCGAGCCCGTAGTGCGAGAGCACCAGGCAGAGCAACTGGACCAGTGCGCCCGCCACGTTGACGGCGAAGAAGATGCCGTACTGGCGCAGCCGTGACACCTGTGCCGCCCGGTTCTTGTACGTGCCGAGGGCGTTGCCCGCGTACGCGACGGTGCAGCCGGCGAGGAAGGAGACGGCCTTCGCGGAGAGCGGGTCCCAGCCGAGGGGGCCGCGCAGCCAGACGAAGAGGGCCAGGTCGGCGAGGTAGGCGCAGCCGCCGACGGCGGCGAAGGAGCCGATCTCCGACCAGTCGAGGGCGCGGGTCCTCACAGGTCGGCGACCGCGAGACCGTACATCGCCATCCAGATCAGGCCGATGAGCGCCAGGCCGCGGTCGCGCAGGACGACGTCCTCGGGGGCTCCGGCGGTGCCCCGGTCGGCGAAGACCGCGTAGCGCAGGATTCCGGCGATGAAGGCGACCATGGACAGTTCGCGCCAGGGCAGCAGGCCGCCGTCGCCCGGAGCCGAACCGGGGCCGCCGCCGTGTTCCATGGCCCACAGGCAGTAGCCGAGTACGGCGACCCCGGCGGCGAGTTGCCAGACGAACCGCAGGTAGCCGGTGGTGTAGGCGACGAGCAGTGCCCGGGTGCTGCCCTTGAGGGGGCTGTCGGCCAGTTGGACGGCCTCGGAGTAGCGCTTGGCGGAGACCATGAACAGCGCGCCGAAGCCGGTGGTGATCAGGAACCAGCGGGAGAGCGTGATGTCGAGGGCCACTCCGCCGATCATCGCGCGCATCAGGAAGCCCGCGGTGACGACGAGCAGATCCAGGACGAGTACGTGCTTGAGGCGCAGGCAGTAGGCCATCTGCATGACCACGTAGCCGGTGAGGAGGGCCGCGGTCATCGGGTTGCAGAGGAGGGCGGCGGCGGTCGGCGCGAGGACGCCGAGCACCGCGCCGGTGGCGTACGCGACGGGGACGGGGACCTGTCCGGCGGCGATCGGGCGGCGGCACTTGGTGGGGTGGGCGCGGTCGGCCTCGGCGTCGAGGGCGTCGTTGATCAGGTAGACGGCGGCCGCGGCGGCCGTGAACAGGGCGAAGACGACGGCCAGTTGGAGCACCGAGCGGGTGCTGAAGAGCTGTCCGGCGGCGGCCGGGGCGGCCACCACGAGGCTGTTCTTGATCCACTGGCGGGGGCGTGCGGTGCGCAGCAGCCCCAGCGGGAGGCCGAGCGTGCGCAGGACGCGGCGCTGCGGGGGCAGGGTGGTGGCGGCCGCGGCACGCCGGTCCTGCTGCTTCTCCAGGAGGGGGATGACGGTGCGATCAGCCACGGGAGACCTCCCGCAGGCACTGCGCGCCGCCCCTGGAAGCGTCCCGTCCGTTCAGCCACTTGGCGCCGAGCCCCGCGGTGAGTCCGCCGAGCAGCGCACCGGCGGCGACGTCGCTCGGGTAGTGGACGCCCGCGACGAGGCGGGACACGCACATCGCGGCGGCCAGTGGCGGGACGACCTGCCTGCCGAAGGTGCCGAGCGCGCCGAGGGCGACCGCGGCCGCGGCCGCCGACGCGGCGTGCGAGCTGGGGAAGGAGTGCCGTCCCAGGGTCTTCACCAGGGGCTGCCGTACGGGCAGTTGGGGGCGCGGGCGGCGGACCACGCGCTTGATTCCCATGCTCGCCGCCTGGGCCGCGCCGATCAGTGCCGTACCCCGCAGCCAGGCGCCGCGCCGGTCGTGGTCGACGGCCGCGCCGGCGAGTCCGGCGGCGAGCCAGAGGGCGCCGTGCTCGCCGCTGAAGGAGAGGGCGCGGGTGGCGGCGGCCACCCGTGGATCCGTTCCGCAGTCGCGCATGGCGGACAGCAGACGGTGGTCCACTTCTCGCATCTGTCATCCCTTGGCTTCGGCGTGCGTGGCCCGGCAGGGCGCACCTCGGGGAAGACTCTTATCGGGAAAAAGCCAATATTCATGACATTTCGCTATGACACTCAATCAACCACCCGTTCCGCCGAAACGTTGTTTAGTTGGACATAAGCGGGCACTTTCAGCGGTACCGTCGCGCCCATGCCTGACACCGCACCTGACACCGCAGCTGCTCACGTGCCCGAGCACCCCACGCTCTCCGCCGACGCCTTCGCCTCCGTGACCGGCTGGGGCAGGACCGCCCCGACGACCGCGCTGATGGTCCGTCCCCGTACGTACGAGGAGGCAGCGGCGGCGGTACGCGGCTGCGGGGCGCGCGGCTCCATCGCCCGGGGCCTGGGCCGGGCGTACGGCGACGCGGCGCAGAACGCGGGCGGTTCGGTCCTCGACATGACGGGCCTGGACCGCATCCGCAGCATCGACGCGGACGCCGGGCTCGTGGTGTGCGACGCGGGGGTGAGTCTGCACCGGCTGATGGAGGTGCTGCTGCCGCTGGGCTGGTTCGTACCGGTGACGCCCGGGACCCGGTACGTCACGGTGGGCGGGGCGATCGGCGCCGACATCCACGGCAAGAACCACCACGGCTCGGGCGGCTTCTCGCGGCACGTGCGCGCGCTCCAACTCCTGGGCGCGGACGGGGAGATGCGTACGGCACTGCCGGGCACGGACCTGTTCGACGCGACGGCGGGCGGGATGGGCCTGACCGGGGTGATCCTGTCCGCGACGGTCCAGCTCCTGCCCGTCGAGACCTCCTTGATGTCGGTGGACACGGAGCGGGCCACCGACCTCGACGACCTGATGTCCCGGCTGACGGAGACCGACCGCCTCTACCGGTACTCCGTCGCCTGGATCGACCTGCTGGCCCGGGGCGCCTCGATGGGGCGGTCCGTCCTCACCCGCGGCGACCACGCACCGCTGGACGTCCTGCCGCCGCGGGCCCGCCGCCACCCGCTGACGTTCCGCCCCGGCCGGCTGCCCGGCGCACCCTCCTTCGTGCCGGAGGGGCTGCTCGGCCGGAAGTCGGTGGGGCTCTTCAACGAGCTCTGGTACCGGCGGGCGCCGCAGGCGCGGGTGGGCGAGCTGCAGAAGATCTCCACGTTCTTCCACCCCCTGGACGGCGTCCCGCACTGGAACCGGATCTACGGGCGCGGCGGCTTCGTCCAGTACCAGTTCGTGGTCCCGTACGGGCAGGAGGAGGCGCTGCGGCGGATCGTGGGCCGGATCTCGCGGCGCGGCTGCCCGTCCTTCCTCGCCGTCCTCAAGCGGTTCGGCGACGGCGACCCGGGCTGGCTGTCGTTCCCCGTCCCTGGCTGGACGCTCGCCCTGGACATCCCGGCGAACCTGCCGCGCCTCGGCGCCTTCCTCGACGAGCTGGACGAGGAGGTCGCGGCGGCCGACGGACGGATCTACCTCGCCAAGGACTCACGGGTACGGCCCGAGACGCTCGCCGCGATGTACCCGAGGCTGGCCGACTTCCGCGCCCTGCGGGCCGAACTGGACCCGCGCGGAGTCTTCACCTCGGACCTGTCCCGCCGCCTCGCACTCTGACCATCCGCTCACTGAGGAGTACGTACGTCATGAAGGACGCCTTCGGCACCCCGCAGTCCCTGCTCGTCCTCGGCGGCACGTCCGAGATCGCTCTCGCCACCGCCCGCCGGCTCGTCGCCCGCCGCACCCGTACGGTGTGGCTGGCCGGCCGCCCTTCGCCCGCCCTGGAGGCCGCGGCGGGGCAGCTGCGCGACCTCGGCGCCGACGTGCGTACGGTCGCCTTCGACGCGCTCGACAGTGCCTCGCACGAGGAGGTGCTGGGCAAGGTCTTCACCGAGGGCGACATCGACATGGTGCTGATCGCCTTCGGGCTGCTCGGCGACCAGACCAACGACGAGGCCGAGCCGATGGCCGCCGTACGGGTTGCCCAGACCAACTACACGGGCGCGGTCTCGGCGGGCCTGGTCTGCGCGAACGCCCTCCAGGGCCAGGGGCACGGCTCGCTGGTCGTGCTGTCGTCGGTCGCGGGCGAGCGGGCCCGCCGGGCGAACTTCATCTACGGCTCCAGCAAGGCGGGACTCGACGCGTTCACCCAGGGCCTCGGCGACGCACTGCACGGGACGGGTGTGCACGTGATGGTCGTACGCCCCGGCTTCGTCCGGACGAAGATGACGGAGGGGCGGGAGGAGGCCCCGCTCGCGACGACTCCGGAGGCGGTCGCGGAGGCCATCGAGTCGGGCCTGCGCAGGCGGGCCGAGGTGGTGTGGGTCCCGGGCGCACTCCGGGCGGTGATGTCGGCTCTCCGGCACGTGCCGAGGCCCCTTTTCCGGCGACTGCCGGTCTGATTCCTTCGTGCGGGTACGTCGTGGCTGGTCGCGCAGTTCCCCGCGCCCCTTGGTTTCTAGTGCAGAGCCGGAGTGTCGTGGGGAAGCCCCTGCGGGGGAATCTCGCCCCGCTCCGTGCCGCCAAAGGCGTAGTCGCAGAGCTTGCGCCAGACGCCGTCCTGGCCCTGTTCGTACAGGGCGAAGGACACGCAGGACCACTCCGCGGCGTACGTCGAGAGTTCGTCGTACGCCCGGTCCATGCCCTCCTCCGTGATGCCGTGGGCCACGGTGACGTGCGGGTGGTACGGGAACTGCAGCTCCCGCACCAGCGGGCCCGACGCGTCCCGCACCCGCTTCTGCAGCCACCCGCACGCGGACGCCCCCTCGACGACCTTCACGAAGACGACCGGCGACAGCGGCCGGAACGTCCCCGTGCCCGAGAGCCGCATCGGGAAGGGCCGTACCGACTCGGCGATCGCCGCGAGGTGCGCCTCGACGGCCGGCAGCGCGTCCGCGTCGATCTCGGTCGGCGGCAGCAGGGTGACGTGCGTAGGAATGCCGTGAGCGGCAGGGTCCCCGAAGGCCGCGCGCCGCTCCTGGAGCAGGCTGCCGTACGGCTCCGGGACCGCGATCGAAACGCCGAGCGTTACGGTCCCCACGTCGTTCTCCTCCGTCGTCGGTGCGGGCGCCCCGGCGGCGCGGCCGCGGGGCGTGTACGGGTGCAGTGTGGCGGGCGCACCGCCCTCGGGGCCAGAGTCCAAGGTCGGGGGCCCGGTCGGCGGTGCTCTGCCGTCAGTGCTTGGCCGGCAGGAAGCCGATCCTGTCGTAGGCCTGGGCGAGGGTCTCGGCGGCGACGGCGCGGGCCTTCTCGGCGCCCTTGGCGAGGATCGCGTCCAGCGTCTCCGGGTCGTCCAGGTACTCCTGCGTACGGGTCCTGAACGGCGTGACGAAGTCGACCATCTGCTCGGCGAGGTCCGTCTTCAGCGCGCCGTACATCTTCCCCTCGTACTCCTTCTCCAGTGCGGCGACCGGCTTGCCGGTGAGCGTGGAGGAGATGGTGAGGAGGTTGGAGACGCCCGGCTTGCCGGCCGGGTCGAACCGGATGACGGTGTCGGTGTCGGTGACCGCGCTCTTGACCTTCTTCGCGGTGACCTTCGGGTCGTCGAGCAGGTTGATGAGGCCCTTCGGCGTGGAGGCCGACTTGCTCATCTTGATGCTCGGGTCCTGGAGGTCGTAGATCTTCGCCGTCTCCTTGAGGATGTACGGCTCCGGGACGGTGAAGGTCTCGCCGAGGCGGGTGTTGAAGCGCTCCGCGAGGTCGCGGGTCAGCTCGATGTGCTGGCGCTGGTCCTCGCCGACGGGGACCTGGTTCGCCTGGTAGAGCAGGATGTCGGCGACCTGGAGGACCGGGTACGTGAAGAGGCCGACGGTGGTGCGGTCGGAGCCCTGCTTCGCGGACTTGTCCTTGAACTGGGTCATCCGGGAGGCCTCGCCGAAGCCGGTGAGGCAGTTCATCACCCAGCCGAGCTGGGCGTGCTCGGGCACGTGGCTCTGCACGAAGAGCGTGCAGCGGTCCGGGTCGAGCCCCGCGGCGAGGAGCTGGGCGGCGGCGAGCCGGGTGTTGGCGCGCAGCTCGGCCGGGTCCTGCGGAATCGTGATGGCGTGCAGGTCCACGACCATGTAGAAGGCGTCGTGCGTCTCTTGCAGAGCCACCCACTGGCGCACGGCGCCGAGATAGTTGCCGAGGTGGAACGAGCCTGCGGTGGGCTGGATGCCGGAGAGCACACGGGGTCGAGAGGCCATGTACGTCATTCTCTCAGGTACGGGCCCGGCACTTCGCCGGGGGAGCACGCGAGTGGGTGGGGGAACTCGATGCGATGTCCCAGGACACTTCTGATCATGCTCATGGCATTGCTGGCCTGCACCGCGTACGCCGGGAACGCGGCCGCCGCCGGACCGTCCAGCGTGCTTCTGGTCACACCTGCGAGCGGCAGGACCGCTTCGCTGTACGCGACCGACGGCGACTACGGACGGTTGCAGGACCTGCTCGACAGCGGCGGGGCGGCGAACACCACCCGGCGGCCGGGGCTGGAGACGGCCATGCGGGCCCGGCAGCTCACGGTGACCTGGCTGGTGGACGACGTCGAGCCGTGGCGGCTCCAGCAGGTGTACGTACCGGCGGACGGCGGGCCCGTCTGGGTCCACACGGCGCCCGACGTGCCGCGTTCGTACGAGGGCAGCTGGCACCGGGCCCGGCAGCCCCGGCCGCTGACCGGTCTGCTGACGAGGCTCGGCCTGCTGGCGCCGCCGCACCGGGCGGGGGCGGGCGGCGGGGAGCCGCTGCCGCCCGGGAGCAGGCCGCCGGCCAGGGCCCAGGACCCGACCGCCGACATCGACCCCTCGGCGACCGACCCCTCGGCGACCGGCCCGGCCGCGACGGGCGCCGCCGTGCCCCCGGACTCGCCCCTGCCGACCGCCGCCCCCGTCCTCACGGTGTCCGGATGGTGGTGGGCGCTGCCCGGGGCCGCGGCGGGTGCCGCCGGGGCGGTGCTGTACCTGCGCCTGCGTGAACGCCGGGCGCAGGGGCCCGACGGCCAGGACCCGCCGGGCCAGGACCGTCAACTCATCGACCTCTGAACGCGGTACGGGCGGAACTTGTCCCAGCGGCGGCAAGGTTTCCGCGCCGTCCCCGTGACCGACGATAGAAAGGGGCGCCGTCCGCACCTTTCGCCGGACGGCCGTATCTGACGATCGGAGTTCCCGTGTCGACAACGGATGCCACAACGAACGCCACCACCGGTGCCACTGCGACTGCCATCGCCTCCGTAGAGGCGCACAGCGCGCACAACTACCACCCACTGCCCGTCGTCGTCGCCGAGGCGGAGGGCGCGTGGATGACCGATGTCGAGGGGCGCCGCTACCTCGACATGCTCGCCGGGTACTCGGCGCTCAACTTCGGTCACGGCAACCGCCGGCTGATCGAGGCGGCCAAGGCCCAGCTGGAGAGAGTGACGCTGACGTCGCGGGCCTTCCACCACGACCGGTTCGCCGCGTTCTGCGCCGAGCTCGCCGCCCTGTGCGGCATGGAGATGGTGCTGCCGATGAACACCGGGGCGGAGGCCGTCGAGACGGCCGTGAAGACCGCCCGTAAGTGGGGCTACCGGGTCAAGGGCGTGCCGGACGGGCGCGCCAGGATCGTCGTCGCCTCGGACAACTTCCACGGCCGTACGACGACGATCGTCAGCTTCTCCACCGACCCGGAGGCGCGCGCGGACTACGGCCCGTACACCCCGGGCTTCGACATCGTTCCGTTCGGCGACCTGGCGGCGCTCGAACAGGCGCTGACCGACGACACGGTGGCGGTGCTCCTGGAACCCATCCAGGGCGAGGCGGGGGTGCTGATGCCGCCGGCCGGATACCTCGCCGGTGTACGGGAGCTGACCCGCGCGCGGAACGTGCTGTTCATCGCGGACGAGATCCAGTCGGGGCTCGGCAGGACCGGGACGACCTTCGCCTGTGAGCACGAGGGCGTGGTGCCCGATGTGTACGTGCTGGGCAAGGCGCTCGGCGGCGGGGTGGTGCCGGTGTCGGCGGTGGTCTCGTCGGCCGAGGTGCTGGGCGTGTTCAGGCCGGGCGAGCACGGGTCGACGTTCGGCGGCAACCCGCTCGCGTGCGCGGTCGCGCTCGAAGTGATCGCGATGCTGCGCACCGGCGAGTACCAGCAGCGGGCCACCGAGCTGGGCGACCACCTGCACCACGAGCTGAACCTGCTGGTCGGCGGTGCGGTGCGGGAGGTGCGCGGGCGCGGGCTGTGGGCCGGGATCGACATCGACCCGGCGCGCGGCACCGGCCGGCAGATCTCGGAGCAGCTGATGGAGCGGCGGGTGCTGGTGAAGGACACCCACGGGTCGACCATCCGGATCGCCCCGCCGCTGGTGATCAGCAAGGAGGACCTGGACTGGGGTCTGGACCAGCTCCGGGACGTGCTCGGGGAGTGACCGGGGCGGCTGACCGCCGATCGACCGGCTAGAGGATGACGTGGGGCAGGAAGCGGGCGTACTCGTCCGTGACCAGGCCCGCCGACTCCCGGATGCCGAGCCCCGCCGCCTCGTCCTCGACGACCCAGGCGCCGAGCACCGTACGGTTGCCGTCGAAGTCGGGCAGCGGGGCCAACTCCTGGTAGCAGACCGGATCTTCGGTGCGGGCGGGTGGTTCGGAGCCCGGCTCGGAGCCCGGCTCGTGGACGGTGACTCCGGCGCCCTCGCGGCCGAGGAGGGGCTTGGCGACGTAGCCGGGCCCGTCCTCGTGGGCCAGCTCGCGGGGGCCGTCGAGGTAGGAGGCGAGCAGGTTGGGGTGGCCGGGGTAGAGCTCCCAGAGGATCGCCAGGAGGGCCTTGTTGGAGAGGAGCATCTTCCAGGCGGGTTCGATCCAGCAGGTGGTGCCGGTGCCGCCGCCGTTGTCGAGGGTGGACAGCACGTGCGGGCCGAAGCGGTCGGTGGCCAGCCACTCCCACGGATAGAGCTTGAAGCAGCTGCGGATGAAGCGGAGCTTCTCGTCGACGAAGCGGCGGGAGAGCCGGTCCCAGCCGATCTGCTCGACGGAGATCGCCTCGGTGCGCAGGCCCGCCTGCTCGGCGGTCTCGCGCAGGTAGGCGACCGTCATCAGGTCCTCGCCGAGTTCGTCGCCCTCGGAGTGGGCGAAGTGCAGCGGGCCCGGCGGGAGCAGCCGGGCCTGCTTCTTCCAGGCGTCGACGAGGCGCTCGTGCAGGGAGTTCCACTGGTCGGCGCCGGGGAAGAGCTCCTCCATCCAGAACCACTGCGGACTGGCCGCCTCCACGAGGGAGGTCGGGGTGTCGGCGTTGTACTCCAGCATCTTGGCGGGGCCCGTGCCGTCGTAGCGCAGGTCGAACCGGCCGTAGAGGGAGGGGAGTTCGGCGCGGCGGCGCCAGGACTCGGCGATCAGCTTCGCCAGTCTGGGGTCGGTGATGCCGAGGTCCGCGAAGCGGTCGTGGGCGACGATGTGCTCGGCTGCGGCGAGGCACATGACGTGCAGCTCCTCGACGACCTCTTCGAGGGCTTCGACCTCGGGGAGGGTGAAGGAGTAGTACGCGCTCTCGTCCCAGTAGGGGCGCAGGGTGTCGTCGGGGTAGCGGGTCAGGGGGTAGATGACCCCCTGCTCCTCGACGATGCGCTGCCAGTCGGGGCGGGGGGTGAGGGTGTGACGCTTCATGGCGGTGGCCTTCGGGGGGGTCGGTACGAGTGCGGGTCCTGCGGACCGGGCCGGTGTCGGGGCGTGCAGTCGTGGGCGGGCGCGCCGCAGTGGGGGCCGCCCCCTTGCCCACCCGTCCCGCCCCCGGGGGGCGGCCCCGCTGCCCAAGGGGGCTAGGGGGCTAAGGGGGCAGGCATTTAGGGGCGCGGGGAACTGCGCGACCAGCCACGACGTGCCCGCACGTATCCGGAGACCTGCTCAGCCCGTCCGGCGATTGAGGACGCGCGGGCGCAGCCCGTGCACGGGTCCGGGGCTTGCCCCGGCAGTGAGCGCACCCACCCACCGGCCCGCGCCCGTTAACCGCCGCCGGAACCCGAGCAGCCGAAGCCCCCGCGCTCCACCGCCTGCTTGTCGAAGCTGCCGCCGGAGACGCGCCGGTTGCTGACGCTGCCGCCGTAGTAGTAGACGCCGCTGTGGCCGGCGCTGCTTCCGCTGCTGCCGCCCCCGTCGTCATCGTCCTCGCACTCGTAGCTGGGCAGCTCTTCCTGGGTGACCGGGTCCACGCATCGCCTGTCCGGTTCGTCGCCGCAGGAGGTGAGGGTCAGGGCGAGCATCCCCATGCCGCCGAGCACCACCGTGCTGGATCTCAGTTTGCGCCGTCGCGCTGCCATGCCCGGCCACTCCCCCGTGTTGCTGCACCGACTTGCCTTACCGACTCTGGACCGTCGACACACTAGAGGGCTGCCGGGCCCTGAGGAACTTCGGAATGTCGACCGGCGCCAAGTGAGGTGATTTGCCCCGCGGAGGTAACCGCCCCTTTGATGGTTTATCCTTCATCTATGCGCGGGATTCTCACCCCGCCTCCCCAAACTGCCCCGGCCGGTCTCCCCCGTCCGGCCGGGGCTTCTGCTTTCACCGCGGCCCGGCGAGGGTTCGCGCGGCCGGGTGATCCCTGCGCCCCGGCAGTACCCGAGGGGACCGGGGCTCGTTGCAGACGGCGTGAACACCACCGCAAGCCCCTCCCACATACTGCCGACCTCGCTCCCCCCGATCCGCTCCACCCGTGGCGTCGTCCACCGGCCGCCGCAGCCCGTCATCGCCGCCTGCCGCGCCGAGGGCACGACCCTCAGCGTCGCCGTCCAGGGCGAGATCGACCACTTCACGGCTGCCCCGCTGAGCGCGCTGCTCGCCTCGGCCGCCGCCTTCGGGCACACCCGCCTCGTGGTCGACGCGTCCCGGGTCACCTTCTGCGACTCCGGTTTCCTCAACGCACTGCTCGCCTGGCGGCGGGGCGGCCGACGGCTGATCCTGGCCGCCGCGTCCGCCGCCGTGAAACGACTGCTCGCCGCGACCCGGAGCGGGTCCCTGCTGGCCGAGGAGGCCCTGGGGTGAGCCGCCGGAACTGACCCCCGCGCTGGCCCCGCACGTCCACCGGCCCCCGGTTCCGTACAACGCCGTACGGAACCGGGGGCCGGCCCGCGTCCGCGCTCCCGGTCCACCCCGTACGACTCCCTAGGGCAGCGCCCTGACCAGCGCCTCCAGCGCTCCCGCCCACGCGCTGTCGGTCGGTGTCGCGTACCCGACCATCAGCCCGTCCTTCCCCTCCCCCGGCGCCTCCGGGTGCCGGTAACGGGACAGCCCCTCCACCGCGAGCCCCTGCCAGTGCGCCGCGCGCACCACGGACTGTTCGCTGCCTGGCGGCAGTTCGAGGATGGCGTTCAGACCGGCCGCGATGCCGCTGATCCGTACGTCGGGCGCGCGTGCCGCGAGGGCGGCCACCAGGTCGTCGCGGCGCCGCCGGTAGCGCAGCCGCATGGAGCGCACATGGCGGTCGTACGCCCCTGAGGCCATGAACCCGGCGAGGGTGAGCTGTTCCAGCGCGCTGGAGGTGTTGTCGTGCGGGGAGAGCAGACCGGTCAGCTCCTCCGGGAGCACCATCCAGGACAGCCGCAGCCCGGGGGCGAGGGCCTTGCTGGTGGTGCCGAGGTAGACGACCCGGTCCGGGTCGAGGCCCTGGAGGGCGCCGACCGGCTGGCGGTCGTAGCGGAACTCGCCGTCGTAGTCGTCCTCCAGGATCAACCCGCGGGTCCGCCGCGCCCAGTCGACGGCCGCCGCCCGCCGGTCCGGGTGCAGGGCGACGCCGGTCGGGAACTGGTGCGCGGCGGTCAGCAGCACCGCCCCGACACCGGGCAGGTCCGCCAACTCGCCCGTCCTCGCGCCCATTTCGTCGACCCCGAGCGGGGGGATGCGCAGTCCGGCGGCGCGGAGGCACTCCCGGTGGTGGTCGAGTCCGTACTCCTCGACGGCCACCGCCTTCGCGGCCGGGGTGCGGCGGCGGAGCACCCCGGCGAGGAAGGTCAGCGCGTTGACGTACCCGGAGCGGATCACGAGGCGCTCCGGGTCGGCGTGCACGCCGCGGGCCCGGGCCAGGTACTCGGCGAGGACGGTGCGCAGTTCGATCCTGCCGCGCGGATCTCCGTACCCGAAGGCGTCGTTCGGGGCGGCGGCGAGCGCCTTGCGGTACGCCTTGAGCCACTCGGCGCGGGGGAAGGTCGAGAGGTCGGGGGTGCCGGGCAGGAGGCTGTGGACGGGGGCGGTGCTGCGGGCCGGGCGGCGGGGTGCAGCGGGCGGGCGGGGCCGTCGGGGAGCGGCGGTGGCGGCCCGCTCGGCAACCCGGGTGCCGGAGCCCTGGCGGGCGGTGAGCCACCCTTCCGCCACCAGCTCGGCGTACGCGTCGGCGACCGTGTTGCGGGCGATGCCGAGGTCGGCGGCGAGCGTACGGGAGGAGGGCAGGCGGGTGCCGGGGGCGAGGCGGCCGGTGCGGGCGGCCTCGCGGAGGGCGTCGCGGAGCCCGGTGCGCAGGCCGGGGGCGGGGCCGGTGCTGCCGCCGGTTCCGGCACCGCTGCCGGTTCCGCTACCGCTGCCGGAGAGATCGAGATGGAGGTCCGTCCCGAGTTCGGCCCGATAAGTGGCCCAGGAATCTGTCACGGGAATGGACCATACCGCCGGGCCGCTGCCCGCATAACGTTGTGGTCATGACGACGAACGAGAACACCGCACACACCCCCCGCGTCCCCGAGCACATCCCCCGGATGAACTGGTCCGAGCACGCCCCCGAGGTCTTCAAGGCCATGCTCCAGCTGGAGAAGGCCACCAGGAAGCACCTCGACCCGGTGGTGGCGGAACTGGTGAAGATCCGTGCCTCGCAGCTCAACCACTGCGCGTTCTGCCTGGACATGCACACCAAGGACGCGCTCGCGGCGGGCGAGAGCGTGGAGCGGATCGTGCAGCTGTCGGCGTGGGAGGAGTCGCAGCACTTCTACACGGCGAAGGAGGTCGCGGCGATCGAACTGACCGAGGCGATCACTGTCCTGACGGACGGATTCGTACCGGACGAGGTGTACGAGAAGGCGGCGAAGCAGTTCGACGAGGTGGAGCTGGCGCATCTGATCGCGTCGATCAACACGATCAATGTGTGGAACCGGTTCGCGGTGTCGACGCGGATGGTGCCGGGGCACTACGTGGCGGGATCCCACTAGGCCGGATCCGGGGCGGGGCTGAAACCTGACAAACGTCATCTCTTCTTGTGCACAAGGTCGTTCCGAGGGCGGAGGAACGGAAGGTGTGCCGC
Organism: Streptomyces sp. NPDC021093; assembly: GCF_044333135.1. Taxonomy (NCBI): domain Bacteria; kingdom Bacillati; phylum Actinomycetota; class Actinomycetes; order Kitasatosporales; family Streptomycetaceae; genus Streptomyces; species Streptomyces sp. NPDC021093. The sequence goes on from NZ_JBIRQJ010000007.1 coordinate 265,044, forward strand.
GCGGAGGATGGGTACATCCACCACGCACACCTCATGAGACGGGATCCGCCCATGCGCCACACCCGCCCGAGCCCTCGCACCGACCGCAGGAGAGCGCGCCTGGCCGCCGTGGCATCGGCGGCCCTGCTGTCGCTCGCGGTCGGCACGCTTCCGGCCGGAGCCGCCACCGCCGCCCCGTTACCGGCCACCGCGTCCTCCACCACCACCGCGTCCCGCCTCGACCGGGAGGCGCTGCGCGCTTCCCTTGAGGCGTTCCACCGGGCGGGGATGTACGGGGCGTACTCGTCGGTCAGGGACGGCTCCGAGCGGTGGCGCGGAGCGGCAGGCGTCGCCGACATCGACACCGGCCGGCCGGTGCGCGCGGACTTCGAGCACCGGATCGGCAGCATCACCAAGACCTTCACCTCGGTGGCCGTCCTCCAGCAGGTGGCCAAGGGCCGGATCGGCCTGGACGCCCCGATCGGCGACTACCTGCCGGAGCTGGTGCCGGGCGAGCGGGGCCGGCAGGTGACGGTGCGGATGCTGCTCAACCACACGAGCGGCATCGCGGACTACATCCTGCCCGCCTTCCCCAAGCTGGCGACGGACCCGGGACAGGCCCTGGACGAGGGCCGGTTCCGCAAGCTGGAACCCGCGGAGCTGGTGCGCCTCGGCCTGGCCGCCGCACCGCAGGCACCGCGCGGCAAGCACGCGTACTCGAACACCAACTACATCATCGCCGGGCTGCTGTTGAAGAAGGTCACGGGCCAGGACCCGGAGTCGTACATCACGCAGAACGTCATCCGCAAGGCCGGGCTGCGGCACACGTACTTCCCGCGCTCCACCCGCGTCTCGGGGCCGCACGCCAAGATGTACGAGTCGTTCTACGGGTACATCGAACCGGCCCGCGACTACAGCGTCTACGACATGTCCTGGGCCGGTACGGCCGGGGCGTTGGTCTCCACGACGGACGACCTCAACGACTTCTACCGCCGGCTCCTGAGCGGGAAGCTGCTGGGGGCGGCGGAGCTGCGGGAGATGAAGACGACGGTTCCCATGCACGAGCCGGAGCCGGGTGAGGAGGTGGTGGCGCGGTACGGCCTCGGGCTGTACTCCCTCAAGCTGCCCGGCGGAGGCGGCAGTTGGTACTGGGGCCACGACGGTGGCGTGTTCGGGGCGGGGACCTGGGCGCTGTCCACGGAGGACGGGCGCCGGCAGGTGGCGATCGGCTACAACCTGATGAAGTACGAGCGGTTCGGGGAGGACGGCAAGCCGTTGCCCGACCCGATCGGGGCGGCGCTGTTCGGATACATGGACGGGGCGGTGAGCGGCACCCCCGCCAAGCCCGCTCCCACCGCCACCTCGCCGGTGCCTCCGCGCCTGGTCACCCCGGAGCAGCTGCGCCGCTAGGCCTCGCGCCAGGCCCCCGGCGGCGGTCCGTGCGGCGAGGGCGTCGAGGGCGTCGAGGACTTCCGCGACCCGGCCGATGGCGTAACAAGGGGGCGTCACACGGGTGTTCGTGGCCGAGGAAGGGGATGCCCGCCGTCACTTCGCCTCCGGCCCGAACCGGCGCTGGTACGCCGACGGAGTGATGCCGGTCTCGCGGCGCATCCGGGTGCGCAGATTGGCAGCGGTGCCGAGCCCGCTGCGCCGCGCGACCACCTCGAAACGGGACTCACCGCGCTCGATCAACCGGCACGCCAGGGCAAGTCGTTCGCCCGTGAGCCACGCCAACGGCGTCGTGCCCAGTTGCGCCCGGAAGCGGCGGTGCAGCGTCGCCGGACTGACCGCCGCACGTACCGCGAGGCCGGACACGGTGAGCGGTGAGTCCAACCGTTCCTGGGCCCAGGCCAGGACGGGCGCCAGGGACTCGTCCGGCAGGTCGGGCATGGGGCGCTCCACGAACTGCCGCTGCCCACCGTCCCGATGCGCCGCGAAGACCAGTCGGCGGCTCACCGAGTTGGCGACCTCCGCGCCGTGGTCGCGACGGACCATGTGCAACCCGAGGTCGAGCGCGGCCGCACTCCCCGCGGCGGTGAGGATGTCGCCGTCGTCCACGAACAGCACGTCCGATTCGAGCCGGACGGAGGGGAAGCGGGCCCGGAAGGAATCCGCCCACTGCCAGTGCGCGGTGGCCCGGCGTCCGTCGAGGACTCCGGCCTCGGCCAGCGTGAAGGCGCCGCTGCAGAAGCCGACCAGACGCGCACCGCGTGCGTGCGCCCGTCGGACGGCATCGAGCACGGCGGGGCGGCGGGGCACCTCGGTGTCCGGGCGGTTGGGGACGATCAAGGTGTCCGCCGCGTCGGCGGCTTCCAGACCGGCGACTCCCGTGAGCGTGAAGAACCCGTCGCGCATCAAGGTGCGGGGCTCGGGGGAGCAGAGCCCGAAGTCGTAGAGATCACGGCCGATCTCCGGTCTGCGCAGACCGAAGACCTCGGTCGCGCAGCCGAGCTCGAAGGGGTTCGAGTTCTCGTCCACGATCACGACGACCCGGTGTACGCCCGCCGGGTGAACCGCGTGCGAGGATTCTTTCGCCATGTGCAATTCCTAGCACTCACGCCGGTCGTGCGAAACGGCTCAGGATGAGCCCATGAGCAGCGAACCCATCCCCCTCGGCAAGGCCCTGGCCTCCTTCGACGCCCTGTGGAGCCCCCGCATCGTCACGCGCGTCAACGACTACGACGTCCGCATCGCCAAGGTCGAGGGCGAACACATCTGGCACGTCCACGACGACACCGACGAGTTCTTCCTGGTACTCGACGGCGAGCTGCACATCTCCTTGCGCGAGCCCGACGGGGAGCGCACGGTCCTGCTCCCCCAGGGGGCGGTCTTCACCGTCCCCCGAGGCACGGAGCACAGGCCGCACGCTCCGTCCGGCGCCGCGATCCTCATGTTCGAGCCCGCCGGGACACCGACGGTGGGCGATCGCCACGACGAGATCCCGGACCACGTGGACGCAACGACCGGGCACGCCCTCAACACCTGACCCCGGACGGCGAAGCGGGCGGCCGGGGGCGGGCCCGGTGGTCCGTGCGGTACTTCACCGGATCGGGTGTCGTGCGCCCGTATGCGGTGTGGGCGGCGGGCAGTGCCCGTCAGGATTCCCGGGTATGGCAGAGGATCGGTCCCGGTTGGCCGAACGGCGTATGCGGATCGCGGCCTTCGGCGGGCTGGGGGTGTTCAGCCTTGTCGTGTTCGGGCTGATGGTGGGTGCGGAGCTGGAGCGCAGCGACCCGCTGTCGAGTGTGCTCAGCTTCTTCGTGGGGTGCGGGGGGCTTGCCCTGTCGGTGGCCGACTACTTCCGCGGCCGGGAATCCGCGCCGCCCGATCCTGCCGCGCTGGCCGACGAGTTGTGCCGGAGTGTCGAGGCGCAGTGGACCGCCGAGGCCCGCTCGCGTCGGCTCGACGATCCGCGGGTGCTGCCGTTGGCCTGGTCGACCAGTCGGCGGCGGGTGGGCGACCGTGCGGCGATGCTGATTCCGACCGGCTCTTCGCACGCGCCGGCCGTGCCCGCGACCGTCCGCCCGGCGCGGGTGGTGCGGCAGCGGCTGGACGGACGGTTGCACGGTTCTTTCGGTACCGCTTGTGCCGCGCTGGCCGGGGGATATCGCGATACTCCGGGTCGACGGCTGCTGCTGCTCGGGGAGCCCGGGGCGGGGAAGAGCGCGCTGGCACTCATGGTGACCGTCGGCCTGGCCAAGGAGGAGCACCGCGCGGCGGGCGGCCCGGTGCCCGTACTGCTGGCGGTCGCTTCCTGGGATTCGGTGGTGGAGCCGCTGGACGACTGGATGGTGCGCCGACTCGCCGACATGTACTACGCGGGACGGTCCGCGACTCCTCGGCTGCTCCTCGACCAGGGCCTGCTGGTGCCCGTGCTGGACGGTCTCGACGAGATCCCGGAGGCCGCCAGGCGCAGGGCCGTGCGGGGACTCAACCGGGCGTTGGGCTGCGACCGTCCGGTGATCGTCACCTGCCGCTCGCAGGAGTACGAGGACGTGGTCAAGGACGGTGCGCCCAGGCTCCGCGGAACCCCGGTCGTCGAGATCGCCCCGGTCGCCCCGCGCGACGCGATCGCCTACCTGTCGGATGTCGTCTGGCCCGAGAGGACCGACTGGGAACCCGTTTACCGGGCGCTGCGCGAGCGGCCGGACAGCGCGGTGGCGCAGGCGCTGTCCACTCCCCTGATGGTGTCGCTGGCGCGGCTGGCGTACGAACGCAACGGTGAGGACCCCGGTGTCCTCGCGGACGAGACACGGCTGGACAGCCGGTATGCGGTGGAGGACCACGTGACCGCCGGTTTTGTCGCTTCGTGGCAGTCGCCGCAGTCGCGGCGGGTGGCCGGGGGCAGGGAGCGGGAGTGGTTGTCCACTCTCGCCCTGTATCTGCACCGTCATCGGGAGCGCGATCTGGTGTGGTGGCGGATGCCGGAGAGGTTGCTGTCGGTGTGGGCCGGTCCCACGGTGGCGTTGGTGTGCGGGCTGGTGCTCACGGTCGTGGCCGTCGCGCTGCGGATCGGCTGGACTCCGGACCTGCCCGACGGTGCACAGGCGGCGCGGCAGCAGAGTCTTGAGGCGAGCCTGGCCGTAGGGGCCGTCGCCGTCCTGCTGGCCATGGTCGTGTGGTGGATCTCCTCCGGCCGTCCACCCGGGCGGCTTTCGCTGCGCGCGCCGGGGACGGCGGGGCGGCTGCGCAAGGGCTTCAGGTCCGGGTGGTCCCTCACCGCCCTGCCCGCGGGATGCGTCCTGGTGGGAACCGTCGCCGTTCTGGCGGCAGGTGGCGCGGGCAAGGACGGAGTCGACACGCTGCTGCTGGTGTCCGGTCCGGTGTGGACGGTCGTACTGGCCACTTCGATCGGGCTTGCCGCACACGAGTGGCTGAACGCGGCCCCGGTCACGGCCGTTTCGGCCCACCCGGCGTCGTCCCTGCGAGACGACCGGAACTCCGCGCTCATCGGCGCCGCGGCGTGCGGGCTCGGGGCCGGGCTCTCGGTCTTCCCGCTCATGGTCTCGTACCGGGTGATCCTGGATCTGATCGCCGTCGTGGCCACCGGCCCGCACGGGGAACCTCCGCTGACCGACCTGGTCCTGCTTCACATGCGGAGTGTGGCCGCTGTCTTCGAGGGCTACGCGGACGGGCAGTGGCACTGGCCCCCGTTCGTCCGTCTCGGCGTACTGACGTGTGGATGCATCGGGCTGCTGGCGCTGCTGCCCCGTGCGTGGACCCGGTTCCTGGTCTTCCGGATCGCCTCGGCCACCACCCGCAGGCTGCCCTGGCGGCTGATGGGTTTCCTGGAGGAGGCCCATCGCGGGGGCATCCTGCGGTACGCGGGCGGCCACTACCAGTTCCGGCACATCCGGCTCCAGGACGCACTGGCCCAGGACCTGTCGCCCGAAGGTCCGGCGGCCTCAGGGCCGGCCGGGGTCCCGGGCGCCGGGCGGAGAATCGGGCGGAGGATCAAGCGACACCACCTCCTGGGCGCCCTCGCACTCGTCTGCGCGGTGGGTCTCGCCGTGCGCTGGGCGTACCCGGAGGACACCTCCCGTCTGAGGCTCACGCCTCAACACCCGGTCACCGTCATGAAGTTCATGGGTTCGACCTTGGTCACGGGGGACGGCCTGCACACCGAGGCGTGGGACGGCACCAGTGGAAAGCCCCTCCCGGTGACGGCCTCCCTCGCCTCGCACCGTGCAGGGGTGAGCGGTCGGCTGCTGAAGGACCTGCTGCCGAAGGGCGTCGACGGGCCGGGTGCGTACGAGCGGACCGACGTGCTCCCCGTCGGGGGGTTCCGGGAGATTCCCCTCACCACCGACAGCGGCCGTGGCCTGCCGTCCGTGTCGGTGACCTGGATCGGGGGCAGGCCCCGGCTGGCTCTGAAGGCGTGCTCCGGCCCTCTTGAGGTCTGGGAGATCCTGCCCGGCAAACGGGTGTACCGGGAGCCGTCGTCACCGGTGGACACCGACTGCCACGAGATCTCGGTCCTCAGCGACGACCTCCGCACGGTCGCCGGCGCCGGCTCCTTCGACCGTTCCTTCGTACAGGTCCGGAGGGTCGGAGAGCCCCGGGCGAGAACCCTTCGGGAGGGCCCGTGGGGCGAGGGCAGTATCACCTCCGCCGCGCTCAGCCCCGACGGGGCCCGTCTGGCGGTGGGTGAGGTTTCCGGTGCTCTCCACCTCATCGACACCGCCACCCTCGCCTCCATCGGTTCGCTGACCGGCCACCGCCGGGAGATCACCGCACTGGCGTTCAACGCCGACGGCTCACGCATCGCCGCGTACGCGGACGGCGGCGAAGTACGGGTCTGGAGTACGCCCTGACAGCGGGTCGGTGAGAGAGCGGGCCGGTGGGAGAACGGGCCGGAGAGAGCGGGTGACTGATACGCGCCGGGCGGAAGGCGAGGGCTCGCACTCGTCCGGAGCTGCGCGGACGGGTGGGGCTGGCATCCGCTGACCAGCAGCGGCGACGGCGGCAAGTACGTGTGGTGCGAGCTGGCGGCGGCCGCGTAGGCCCGGGAATGCGCGTGCGCCGGGCGCGACGGATGGTCCGTCGCGCCCGGCGCGCGGTGGGAGGTATCGCGGCCGACGCTACTTCGGCAGCCACGCCTTCCACGTCGACTCGTTGTCCGCGACCCACTTCTCCGCCGCCGCCTCAGGCGACAGCTTCTGGTCCGCGATCATCAGCGACACCGCGTTCTGCTGCTTCGCGTCCCACTTGAAGTTCTTCAGGAACTCCGCCGCCTCGCCGCCCTTCTTGGCGAACTTGGCGTTCATGAACTTCATGAGCGGGGTGGTCGGGTACTCGCAGTCGATGGCCTCGGGGGCCTTCGCCGCGCACTCCTCGCTGTACTTGGGGAGCTTGACCTCGACCATCGGGACCTGCTCGAACAGCCACTGCGGCTTGTACCAGTAGGTCAGGAAGGGCTTCTTCTCCTTGGCGAAGCGCTGGATCTGGGTGATCTGCGCGGCCTCGGAGCCCGAGAAGACGACCTGGTAGTTGAGCTTGAGGTTGTCGACGAGGGCCTTGTCGTTGGTGACGTAGGAGGGCGAGCCGTCGAGGAGCTGGCCCTTGCCGCCGCTCTCCGCCGTCTTGAACTGGTCGGCGTACTTGTTGAGGTTGCGCCAGTCCGTGACGTCCGGGTGCTTGTCGGCGAAGTACTTCGGGACCCACCAGCCGATGTGGCCGATGACGCCGACCTCGCCGGCCGGGACGATGGTCTTCTTGTCCTTGACGTAGCGGGCCTCCTGCTCCGGGTGGCCCCAGTCCTCCATGATCATGTCGACGCGGCCCTGGCTGAGGGCGTCCCAGGCGGGGACCTCGTCGACCTGGACGGTGTCGACGCGGTAGCCGAGTTCGCGTTCCAGGATGAGCTTGGCGACGGCGACGTCGGCCTGGGCGCCGACCCAGGACTGCACGGAGAGCGTGACCGTCTTCGCACCCGCCGCGTTCGCGTACGGGGACGCCTGCTGCGTCATGTCGGCCGCGCCGCAGCCGGTGAGTCCCGCGAGGGTGAGGGCGGCCACGCCCAGGGCGGTCGCCCTGAATGTCGTACGGCGGGAGATGTTCACGCGTCCTCCTTGCGGGCCGCGCGCGAGGGCTGCGTGACCCGGTCGAGCATCAGACCCAGGCAGACGATCGCGGCGCCCGCCTTGAGGCCGGTGGCCAGGTCGCCCTGGGCGAGGCCGAAGACGACGTCGTAACCGAGTGCGCCACCGCCGACCAGACCGCCGATGATGACGACGGCGAGCACCAGGACGACGCCCTGGTTGACGGCGAGGAGCAACGAGGGCCTGGCGAGCGGGAGTTGGACCTGACGGAGCTGCTGGCCGCTGGTGGCGCCGAGCGAGCGCGCCGATTCCATGGCGGCCGGGCTGACCTGCTGGAGGCCCTGGGTGGTGATGCGTACGACGGCCGGGAGCGCGTACACGACCGCTGCCGCTGCCGCCGGGGCGCGGCCGACGCCGAAGAGGGCGACGACGGGGATGAGGTAGACGAACTGCGGCATCGTCTGCATCACGTCGAGGACCGGGCGCAGTACGCGTTCCAGACGGCTGCTGCGGGAGGCGGCGATGCCGACCGCGAAGCCGATGACGAGGGTGACGGCGACGGCCGCGAGGACCTGGGAGAGCGTGTCCATGGACGGCTTCCAGATGCCCAGGACGCCGATCGCGGCCATGGCGAGTGCGGCGGTGAGCGCCGACTTCCAGGTGCCGATCAGCCAGGCCAGGGCGGCGACCAGGAGGAGTACGGCGTACCAGGGCAGGCCCTGGAGTCCGGCGCGTACCGGGTCGAGGATCCACGAGGTGAAGTGGCCGGCCCAGTCGGCGGTGCCGCCGATGACGGGCACACCGGAGTAGAGGTGGTCGGTCATCCAGCCGACGGCCTTGTTGACGGTCGGGGCGATCTCGACCGACCACGAGGCGGGCCAGAGGAGGGCGCCGGCGAGGCGGGCCCCGACGGCGACCGCCGCGACGACGGCCAGGCCGATGAGTGCGGGGGTCCAGGAGCGGCCGTGTTCACGGTCGCCCGAGCCCGCCGCCGCGGTCACCCGGTCGAGGACGATCGCCATCAGGACGATGGGGAGTCCAGCGGCCAGTGCCTGGCCGACGTCCACCGAGGCGAGCGCCTGGTAGACGCGGTCGCCGAGTCCTGCGGCGCCGATGACGGACGCGATGACGGCCATGGAGAGCGCCATCATGATCGTCTGGTTGAGGCCGAGCAGGATCTCCTTGCGGGCCAGCGGGAGCCGGGCCGTCAGGAGCCGCTGGCGGGCGGTGGCACCCAGGGACTCGACCGCTTCGAGCACGCCCTTGTCGGCGCCGCGCAGACCGAGTGCGGTGAGGCGGGCCATCGGCGGGGCGGCGTACACGACGGTCGCCAGGACGGCGGCCGGGACGCCGATGCCGAAGATCAGCACGACGGGGAGCAGGTACGCGAAGGCCGGGAGCACCTGCATGGTGTCCAGGACGGGGCGCAGGGCCCGGAACGTACGGTCCGAGAGGCCAGCGGCGAGGCCGAGCAGCCCGCCGAGCACGACGGACGCGAGGACCGCGACGGCCATCAGCGCGAGCGTCTGCATGGTCGGCACCCACATGCCGAGCAGCCCGCAGGTGGCGAGCGCGGCGAGGGTCCCGACGGCGAGCTTCACGCCTGCCGCGCGCCAGGCGATCAGCGCGGCGAGGGCGGTGGTGCCGGCCCAGCCGAGGGCGAGGAGGACCAGGTAGACGGCGCGTACGGAGAGGACGACCGCATGGGAGATGTGGCCGAAGAAGTACAGGAAGAGGGGGTGGCCGTCGCGGTTGTCGATGATCCAGTCGCTGACCTTGCCGAGGGGCTCGGTCACGTCGACGGTCAGCGCGGCCGGCCAGCTGCCGGAGGCCCAGCGGGCGTGCGCGAGGGGGATCAGGATCGCGGCGGCCACGAGGAGCGCGAGGATCTTGAAGAGGGCGGGGCGGCGGGTGAGCATGGCTCGCCAACCACCGCTCTGCCTAAGGGAGTTGGGGGTTGCGGTCGCTGCGGTCACGCGGTCACCTCGCCGTCCGGGCGCCCCTTCAGGGGCGCGGGGAACTGCGCGACCAGCCACGACGCACCCGCAGGATGTCGGAAGGCTGTACTCACGTACCTCATCAGGCCGTCACCGCCACGGCCGGAGCTCCCGCCACCACGCCCAGCAGGCACGCCCGGTCGACCATGCCCAGCAGGCGACCGTCGGTCATCACGCGGGCGGTGGGCTCCCCGGTGCGGACCAGGGCCTCGATCGCTTCGGAGACAGGCGCTCCGGGCGCGATCGCCGGACCACCGGACTCCGCGTCCCCCGGCTCAGGGGCCCGCATCGCGGAGGCCACCGTGAGGACCTGCTCGCGCGGCACGTCGCGGACGAAGTCCCGTACGTAGTCGTTGGCCGGGGAGCCGACGATCTCCTCCGGGGTGCCGAGCTGGACGACCTCGCCGTCGCGCATCAGCGCGATGCGGTCGCCGAGGCGCAGCGCCTCGTTGAGGTCGTGGGTGATGAAGACCATCGTGCGGCCCTCCTCCTCGTGGAGGCGGATGACCTCTTCCTGCATGTCGCGCCGGATGAGCGGGTCCAGTGCGCTGAACGGCTCGTCGAAGAGCAGGACTTCGGGGTCCACCGCGAGCGCGCGGGCCAGGCCGACGCGCTGCTGCTGGCCGCCGGAGAGCTGGCCGGGGCGGCGGTCCTCAAGGCCGTCGAGACCGACCTTGGTGATGACCTCGGCAGCCTTGGCGCGGCGTTCGGCCTTGCCCATGCCCTGGACCTCCAGGCCGTACGCGACGTTGTCGAGGACGGTGCGGTGCGGGAGCAGGCCGAAGTGCTGGAAGACCATGGCGGCGCGGTGCCGGCGCAGTTCGCGCAGGCGCGCCTTGTCCATCGAGAGGACGTCCTCGCCGTCGATGGCGAGGCTGCCCGAGGTCGGCTCGATGAGCCGGGTCAGGCAGCGTACGAGCGTGGACTTGCCGGAGCCCGAGAGGCCCATCACGACGAAGACCTCGCCCTTGCGGACGTCGAAGGACACGTCGCGGACGGCGGCCGTGCAGCCGGTGCGGGCCCGCAGTTCGGCGACGGAGAGACCGGCGAGGTCCTTGTCGCCCGGGATCCTGTCGGCCTTGGGGCCGAAGACCTTCCAGAGGTTCCGTACGGAGAAGACGGGCTCGGTGCTCTCGGCGCTCACAGCGGTCTCAGTGGTCGTCGTACTCATTACGCGGCACCTCCGGAGATGGTCTGTTGCTTCTGGAGCAGCTCTGCGCACTTCTCGCCGACCATCAGGACCCCGATCATCGGGTTGACGGCGGGCATCGTCGGGAAGACGGACGCGTCGGCGATGCGGATGCCGTCGAGCCCCTTGATCCTCAAGTCCGGTGTGACGACGGCCAGTCGGTCGTCGGCGGCACCCATCTTGCAGGTACCCGCCGGGTGGTACACCGTGTGCGCGACCTTGCGCGCGTACTCGCTGATGTCCTCGTCGGACGTGACCTCGGGGCCGGGGCACACCTCGCGCTTCAGCCAGCCGGAAAGCGGAGCGGCCTTCGCGATCTCGCGGGCGATCTTGATGCCGTCGACCAGGGTGCGGCCGTCGTAGTCGTCCTCGTCGGTGAAGTACCGGAAGTCGAGGGCGGGCTTCACGGCCGGGTCGGCGCTGGTGAGGTAGAGCCGGCCGCGGCTGCGCGGCTTGGGGATGTTCGGGGTCATCGACACGCCGTGGGCCGGGCGTTCGTAGCCCAGCCGCTCCGGGTTGTCGGTGAACGGGATCTGGTAGAAGTGGAACATCAGGTCCGGGCCCGCGTGCTGGGGGTCGCGCTTCACGAACAGCCCCGCGTCGGAGTCCATCGCCGAGTTCTCGGGGATCGGCCCTTCGGTCTCCCAGACGATGACCGACTCGGGGTGGTCGAGGAGGTTCTCGCCGACGCCGGGGAGGTCGACGGCCACGGGTATGCCGAGCGCTTCGAGGTCGGCGGCCGGGCCTATGCCGGAGTGCATGAGCAGGCGGGGGGTGTCCACCGCGCCCGCGCAGACGAGGACTTCGCGGGCGGCCCGTACGAGGACCTCCGTGCCGTCCTTGGTGCGGACGTGGACGCCGCGGGCGCGGGTGCCGTCCAGCTCCAGCTTGTGCGCCCAGGTCTCCAGCATGATGTGGAGGTTGGGGCGGTCCAGGAACGGGTGCAGGTACGCCACGGAGGCGGACGACCGCTTGTTGTTCTCGGGGTGGTAGGCGAGGTCGAAGAAGCCGACGCCGTCCTCGAAGGGCTTCTTGTTGAAGCCTTCGACGCGCGGGACGCCGAGTGCGCTCTGCGCGGCGTCGACGAAGTCGCGGGCGATGGCGTTCCGGTCCAACTCCCCGACCGGGACGACGTTGTTGCGCAGCTTTCCGAAGTACGGGTCCATGGCCGCGGCGCCCCAGCCTTCGGCCCCGTTGGCCTCCCACTCGTCCCAGTCGGACGGCAGCGGCTTGAACGCGATGAGGGTGTTGTGCGAGGAGCAGCCGCCCAGTACGCGGGCCCTGCTGTGCCGGATGTGCGAGTTGCCGCGCGGCTGCTCGACCGTGGGGTAGTCGTAGTCGAGGTCGCCACCGAGGAGGCCCATCCAGCGGCGGAGGGTGAGGACGTCGGGGCGGTCGACGTCGGTGGGGCCGCCCTCGATGACGGCGACGCGGACGCTGGGGTCCTCGGTGAGACGGGAGGCGATCACCGAGCCGGCGGTGCCGCCGCCGATGACGACGTAGTCGTACTCGTGGATGGTCTCGGGCATGGAAGCTGCTCCTCTTCTTGCGGAAGGTGCTGCGCGTAATGGGTTTGCGTGGCGGTCTCGGGGTGGGGCGGTGTCGGGGGGCGGCCCCGCTGCCCAAGAGGGCTAGGGGCTAAGGGGGCAGGCATTTAGGGGCGCGGGGAACTGCGCGACCAGCCACGACGCACCCGCACGACGACCACCGGCCCGGCGGCCCGCCACGACGCACCTGCAGGATGACCACCCGCCGCCCCGCGCCCAAGCGGTCAGCCGGCGAACCAGCGGACGGGTTGGGGGGCCAGGTTCTCGTAGACGTGCTTCGACTCCCGGTACTCGGCCAGTCCCGCAGGCCCCAGTTCCCGGCCGATGCCGGACTTGCCGAAGCCGCCCCACTCCGCCTGCGGCAGGTACGGGTGGAAGTCGTTGATCCAGACCGTCCCGTGCCGCAGCTTCGCCGCCACCCGGCGCGCGCGCCCGGTGTCCGCGGACCAGACGCCGCCCGCGAGGCCGTACTCGGTGTCGTTGGCGAGGGCGATCGCCTCGGCCTCCGTCGTGAACGTCTCGACGGTGAGGATCGGCCCGAAGGTCTCCTCACGGACGACGCGCATCTCGCGGTGGCAGCCGTCGAGGACGGTCGGGCGGTAGAAGTAGCCCTCGTAGCCGGGGCCCTCGGGGCGCTTGCCGCCGGAGCGCAGGACCGCACCCTCTTCGAGGGCGGCCGCGACGTAGTACTCGGTCTTCTCCAGCTGCTGTGCGGAGACCAGCGGTCCGCACTCCACGCCCTTCTCCGTACCGCGGCCGATCCGGATCTTCTCGGCGCGGCGGGCGAGTTCGGCGACGAAGCGCTCGCTGACGGACTCCTCGACGATGAGGCGCGATCCGGCGGAGCAGACCTGGCCGCTGTGGATGAACGCGGCGTTCAGCGCCTGGTCGACGGCGGTGTCGAAGCCCTCTTCGGTGGCGCAGGCGTCGGCGAAGACCACATTGGGGTTCTTGCCGCCGAGTTCCAGCGCGACCTTCTTGACGCTCTCGGCGGCCGCCTGCATCACCTTCGTACCGCTGAGCAGACCACCGGTGAAGGAGACCAGGTCGACGTCGGGGTGCTCGGACATCCGGGCGCCGACGGAGGCCCCCGGTCCCGTGACGATGTTCGCCACTCCGGCCGGCAGGCCCGCCTCGACGAGCAGCGCGATCAGCGCGACGGTCGTCATGGGGGTGATCTCGCTGGGCTTGATCACGAAGGTGTTGCCCGCGGCGAGCGCCGGGGCGATCTTCCAACTGGCCTGCAGCAGCGGGTAGTTCCACGGTGTGATCAGCGCACACACGCCCACCGGCTCGTGCACGACGATGCTGTGGATCTCGGGCGAGCCCGCGTCGACGACCCGGCCACCGCTCTCGTTCATGACGAGATCCGCGAAGTAGCGGAAGGCGTCGGTGACGCAGTCGATGTCGACGCGGCCCTCCTCGACGGTCTTGCCCGCGTCCTGCGCCTCCAGCCGGCCCAGCTCCTCGCGGTCCCGCTGGAGCAGGTCGGCCACGCGGCGCAGCAGGGCGGCGCGGTCGGCGGTCGGGGTCAGCGGCCAGGCGCCCTGCCCGCCCGCGAAGGCCTCGCTCGCGGCGGCGACAGCGGCATCGACGTCTTCCGCGCCACCCTCGGCGACCACGGCGAACGGCTTCGCTTCCGCGGGGTCGAGGATGTCGCGCGTGGCGCCGGACATGGCTGCCTGCCACTCCCCGCCCACATGGATGGTCTTTTCAGCCGACACGTCGTTTTCGCCTTCCGTTACTACCGGTACCGGTCCGGTCACTGGTCCGGTACTGAGGGTCCTGCCAGCAGAACTGGCGGCTGGACCCCTCCCCCGAGGGGCGGAAAGCATGCCGTTTACATGGCTGAAAGTGCCATGAGTCACTTACAGAGGGGACATAAGGCCTGATCCTGCCCGATATGCCCCGACGACGGTCAGTGCGGAGGGGTCAGCGCAGCGGAGTCGCCGCGGCGTCCTTGGTCAGCTGCACCGCGGCGATCAGGCTCAGCGCGGGCTCGGCCTTGCGCAGCGCCCGGACGGCGACGACCGAGTCCGGCTTGACCTCGACACCCGCCGCTTCGATACGTTCCCGGGCCCAGCGGCCGCGCAGCTCGACGTCCGTACGGGCCGGGGCCGCCTCGACGAGAGCGAGGGCACGGGCCAGCCCGGGACGGTCGGTGCCGTCGGCGCCGTCGAGCGCGATCCGCAGGGTCTCGACGATCTCGTCGCGGTCGCTGAGCCCGATGACCTGGAGTTCGCGCTTGCTGAAGATGCCGGACATGGGGGCCTCCGATGGTTCGTCCGCTCGTACGTCTTACGAGCGTGCCCGAATCCTCTCGCGCCGGAACGGTAGTTGATCAACATCTGAGGTCGGGACGGTGCGGGCCCTACCGGGCTTCGGCCTCGAAGTGGCGCAGCGCGGTCTCCAGCACGACCTTCTGCCGGGGCCACTCGGCGGCCGGGCCGACCACCGCGAGGGCGTAGCGGCGGCCGTCCGGCACGGGGAACACCCGCTGGACGAAGGTGAGCCGACGCCCGACACGGGTGCTGTCGTACGAGTAGACGAGTTCGGCGGCGCCACGGGTGGTGGGGTGCAGGGCCTTGAGCGTGAAGCCGGGGAGGTGCCGGTGGGTGGCGACGGTGACGCGCAGGGCCCGGGTGGCGCTCATCCCGCTCTCGGCGAGCGGCCAGAACTGCAGGAAGCGGGTGTACGGGGTACCGGGGGCCCGGTAGTACACCGAGGCCTCGACGCTGCGCCGCCAGCCGGTGGGGACGGCGAGAACGGCCCCCGAGAGGTCCCGCACCACCGCGAAGTCGGCGGGGAGGGTGGGAGTGGGAGACGCGGCGGGAGTTGCCGAACCGGCGCCCCGCGAAGGCGACTTGGGCTCGGGAGCGGGCTTCGGTGCGGGCTGCGGGGCGGGCTTCAGGGCGGTCGGCGCAGGCGGGAGCGGCGTCGGGTCCGGGCCCCGGACGAACCAGGCCGTACCGACTCCGAGCAGTAGACCGCCCACCACCAGCAGGGCTTGGAAGGGGGTGGCCCGCAACCGCCGCCGGGGCTTCGCCGTACTGAACGGGGAGCGGGGGTACGGAGGTTGTCCGTCGGTGTGCGCCATGGCCGCTCCCTCTCACCGCCGCCGCCCTCCACTTGAACTCCCGTACGAGCGGAGGGACATGGTAGGACCGGGGTGCCGCACCGGACCAGGCCACCGGCGCGGACGTCAGGGTGTGTCCGCCCCGGGCGGGACGAAGTACCTCAGCGTCATGGTCAGCACCCGGTACTGGTACGGCCACTCGTTGGCCGGGGCACCGACGACGAAGGCGTACTGCTGGCCGTCGTCCGCGCGGAACACCCGCTCCACGAACTGCATCCGCCGCCCCACCTCGGCACTGTCGTACGCGTAGACCATCTCGGCAGCCTCCGCGAAGTGCTCGGCGGGTACGTCGCGGAGGTCGATCCGCTCGAAGCCGGGCTTGCGGAGGTTGTCGGTGAGGGTCACCAGGAGGGCGTCCCTGGAGGTGATGTTCTCCTCCTGGAGCGGCCAGAACTGGACGAAGTGCATCCCCTGCCGCCCCTTGGGCTCGTCAGGCGGACGGTAGAAGACGACCGTCGGGGTGTCCTCGGAGCGCTGCCAGCCTTCGGGCACGGCGAGGGTGATGCCCGACGGATCCTGGACCACGTCGAAGGTTCCGGCGGCGGGGTCGGTGGGGCGGTCGCTCGGAACCGTGGGCTCGTCGGTGCCGACCCCGTCGGCGGTTTCGGTCTCGTCCTGCGGGAGCGGCGAGGCACTGGCCGAGGGACTGGGCTGTGACGAACTGGCCGTCACCACCGGGGACTTGCCCTGGTCCCGCTGCAGGAACCAGGCCGTTCCCCCGCCCACCAGCAGCGCGACGACCACCACGAGGACGCCGACCGGGGTGACGCGCACCCGTGGGCGGCCGCCGCCTCCCGCCGGTGGCACGGGCGGCTGCGGAGAAGGCCGCGCCGGCGGGACCAGCGGGGGCGGGGGCGAGCGGTCCGCGGAGGGTTCGCGGTACGGCTCACGGGAGGGCTCGCGGTACGGCGTCCACCCGCCGGGAGGAGGAGCCGGCGGTGGTGCCGGCGGCGGCGCGGGCGGCGGTGTCCGCCGTGGCGGCGTGCGGCGCGGGCCGTGCGGCGGGGCGGTGTCCCAGCTCTGCGTCTCCTCGTTCCAGAACGAGTCGTCGCCTCCGCCTCTGGCGGCCACCGCTCAGCCCCCCAGCACCCCGACCGCCTGCCCGACGGCGGCACCGGATGCGAGCATCGCGGTCACGCCCTCGGCGGTGGTCAGCGCCGTACGCAGTCTGGCGAGCCGGGAGGGGGCGGCCTCGCCCGTACCCGTGATGTCCTCCTCGGTGGCGGCGAGTTCGGCATCGAGTACGTCGACGGGTTCCGTACGCGTACAACGCGCGAGATCACCCCGCAAGTTCCGCACGGCGCGGAGGAGTTCCGCCTGCTGTTCGTCGCGCGGGGCGACCGTGGTGCGCCCGTGGTGTTCGTTGCGCACGTCGTTGTGGTCGCCGATCGCGAACGCGCTGTCCGAGACGGAGCCGATGTTCACCTCGCGCCTTCGCCACGCACCCGCTCCCTGCTCCGCTCCCGTCCCCGCGTCGTCATCCTGCGCCTGTCGCCGCGCCATGGCTGCCGCCCCCCTGGTTCCTGACCGTGTTGTAGTCGCCCTGGCTGAAGGCGCTGTTGTTCACCGTGCCGAAGTTGTTCATCTGGTTGAACACCTGGTTGACCTGCTGCACGAACTCCTCCGTCTGCCAGCCCGCGTCGTGCAGCGCCGCCTTCACCCCGCCCGCCACCCGGTCCTCGACCGACTTGAGGTAGCGGCTGAAGTCCATCTCCTGGAACAGCGACGCGTCCACGTCGGACCCGAGCTCCCTTACGGCCCGGGCGGGTCCGTCGGGCAGCGCGCCGCCGTAGCCGCCGGTCAGCAGCTTCCAGGTGCTGACCACGCCCCGTACGAGCGTGGCCGCCGCCCGGCCCGGCGACGAGGGCGTGTGCGCGAGCGCATAGGCGGCCTTGCCGAACCAGCTGTTGTGCCGGTACTGGTGCGCGAGCCGGTCCGCCGCCTGGAACAGCGGTCGCACCGGCAGCAGTACGTGCGGCGCGACCTCCAGCATCAGCATCCCGCCCTGCGTGTGCACCCGCACGAAGACGGTCGTGACGACCTCCTCGCTCCAGCCGCCCACCCGGATCCGCAGGAAGTGCCGCCGGGTCTCACCACCCTCCTCGACGGCGTTCGCCCGGTGCCGCTCGAACCCGCCCGCCCCGTACGGTGCCAACTCGCGCCGCGGCAGCCCGGTGACCGGCAGGAACACGCACTCGTCGAGCTGTAGCTCACGCAGCCGGTCGCGCACCCCGGCCGCCCGCACCGGGTCCCCCGAGGGGATGCGCAGGGCTTCGAGGAGAGGGGTGATACGGCGCAGCACCTCGGTGTTGGTGATCGGCTCGGGTGGTTCCTTGCGGTCGGGGCGCGGCTTCAGCTCGACGGCGAGGGCCCACGGGCGGACGGGAAGTCCGGCGCCGCAGAACGGGTCGCCGGAGCGGTACATGATCAGCGGCGAGTACTGCTCGGTCCTGATCCGGTCCCGCAGCCGCTCGAAGCGCACCCCGTCCAGTGTCTCGGCCGGGTCCTGGTTGCGGTGCGGGAACTGCCGCACCGACAGCTCGTGCGCCAGCACCCGGGCGAACTGCCCGCGCTGGAGCCCCACCCCCGCCACGATCAGCGCGAACAGACCGAGGGTGAACCACGCCTGGCCCGCCACCCCGGACGTCACGGATGCCACGGCCACCGCCGCCGACAGGGCGTCCGGCAACAGCCAGTCGAGGACCGAACTGCCGGTCCCGGAGCTGGAGAACGCCACCAGGAGCAGGCCGAAGAGTACGAAGGCGAGCGAGATTCTCCCGTACAGCCGCACCAGGAACGCCGCGACCAGCCTGAACCACGGCGGGTTCGCGCTCCGGCCCCTGATCCACCCGGCCACCGCGAGGACCAGGCACGGGAAGAGCACGAAGAGGAAGAGGCCGCCGGTCAGCGGGACCG
This sequence comes from Streptomyces sp. NPDC021093, assembly GCF_044333135.1. NCBI lineage: Bacteria > Bacillati > Actinomycetota > Actinomycetes > Kitasatosporales > Streptomycetaceae > Streptomyces > Streptomyces sp. NPDC021093. The sequence goes on from NZ_JBIRQJ010000007.1 coordinate 283,349, forward strand.
AGACCGCCCACATCGCCAGCATGCCGAGCGCCCAGGCCAGTTCGCTCCGGCGGGCCCGCAGCGCGTGGGCGAGGACCCGGGTCGCGTCGATGCCGTACGAGGGGGCGGCGAGGCGCTCCTCGTGGACGTACAGCTCCTCGATCACGGCGTCGCGGTACTCACCGTCCAGGTACGACCCGGCGCACAGCAGCCGGCAGGCCTCGCTGGCGGCCGGGTCGACGGGCGGTCTGCCGGAGGGTGGGGGTCGGGGCTGGGGTTGGGGAGGCACCACGTTCTGTGTCACCGGTGGTCCCTGGCTTCCCGTGGAAGGTGCCTGAGGGGACGTCAATCGTAGAGCGCACAGGGCCCGCACGGTAACCCGCGCGGGCCCTACTACGTCTGCTCTACGCCTGCCCTTACGCCTACTCGAAGTCGTCGGCGGGCTCGTCCTTCACCATCAGGCCCGCGATCCACAGGGGCATCATCCAGTGCAGTACGAAGACTCCGGCGAGCAGCGGGGCGGCGTACGCCCGGGTCAGCTGACCGTCCGTGCACAGGGCTGCCAGCCAGAGGCCGGCAGCCGCCCCGATGATCAGCGCTCCCGTCATCTTCTGCGCGGTGCTGCGTGCCCGCTCCCGCTCCCTCAGCTGCCGCTCGTCCAGCACCCGGGCGCGCAGCGAGACGACGCCGCGGGTCATCCCGTTGAGGAGGGCGGTGGCGAGGACGAACGGCACCAGGAGGGCGATCAGCGCGAAGGCGGCCCACAGCTGGTCGTAGCCGTACAGCGCGACCAGCAGGACGACGAAGGCGACAGTCAGTGCGGCGTGCACGGCGACCGCGGCCAGCCGGCGACCCGCGGTGGCGTGCAGCGCACGCGCCCTCGGGTCGTCCATCAGGTCCTGTATCGCGCGCTCGCGACGCGTCATCGTGGCGGTGTTCATGACTGTGCCTTCCTCCCGTAGACCTCTTGCGTGAGCGAACCGAACGGCTCCAGCGAGAACAGCGCCTCCACCGGCAGTTCGAAGAACGCGGCGACCTTCAGGGCCAGGTCGAGGCTGGGGTTGTACTGCCCGCGCTCGATGTAGCCGATGGTCTGGTAATGAACGCCGACCGCTTCGGCGAGGGCCTGCCGCGAAACCTTCCGCTCGGCCCTCACCACGGCCATTCTGTTGTGCACCTGCTCGCTCATGTATAAGAAGTACTACATCTGAGAGCAGATGCACAACACCACTGGGCGGCTGAGCACGCAAAAGGCCCCCGGCAGTTGAACTGCCGGGGGCCTTTTAGGGGGTTTTACCCGAGGTGCCTTAGATCAGGCCGAGCTCGCGAACGGCGTCGCGCACTGACCCTTCATGCTCCCCTCGCACCGCT
>NZ_JBIRQJ010000007.1:284795-652004 GCF_044333135.1 Streptomyces sp. NPDC021093
GCTCGGCCCCAGGGGGCCTCATGGGCTTCGGGAAGCTGCGCCGGACTCCGTCCGACGAGACGTCAGATCAGGCCGAGCTCGCGCACCGCGTCGCGCACTGACCCTTCATGCTCCCCTCGCACCGCTCGGCCCCAGGGGGCCTCATGGGCTTCGGGAAGCTGCGCCGGACTCCGTCCGACGAGACGTCAGATCAGGCCGAGCTCGCGCACCGCGTCGCGCTCTTCCTTGAGCTCCTGGACCGACGCGTCGATGCGCGTGCGGGAGAAGTCGTTGATCTCCAGGCCCTGGACGATCTCGTACTTGCCGTCCTTGCAGGTGACCGGGAAGGACGAGATGAGGCCCTCGGGGACGCCGTACGAGCCGTCCGACGGGATGCCCATCGAGGTCCAGTCGCCGGCGGCCGTGCCGTTGACCCAGGTGTGCACGTGGTCGATGGCGGCGTTGGCGGCCGAGGCGGCCGAGGACGCGCCACGGGCCTCGATGATCGCGGCGCCGCGCTTGGCGACGGTCGGGATGAAGGTGTCGGCCAGCCACTTCTCGTCGCCCACGACCTCGGCGGCGTTCTTGCCCGCGACCTCGGCGTGGAAGATGTCCGGGTACTGGGTGGCCGAGTGGTTGCCCCAGATCGTGAGCTTCTTCAGCTCGGAGACCGGGGTGCCGGTCTTCTTCGAGAGCTGCGAGAGCGCGCGGTTGTGGTCCAGGCGGGTCATCGCGGTGAAGCGCTCGGCCGGTACGTCCGGGGCGGCGGCCTGCGCGATGAGCGCGTTGGTGTTGGCCGGGTTGCCGACGACGAGGACGCGGATGTCGTCCGCGGCGTTGTCGTTGATGGCCTTGCCCTGGGGCTTGAAGATGCCGCCGTTGGCGGAGAGCAGGTCGCCGCGCTCCATGCCCTTCGTACGGGGGCGGGCGCCGACGAGCAGCGCGACGTTGGCGCCGTCGAAGCCGACGTTCGGGTCGTCGGTGATCTCGATGCCCTGGAGCAGCGGGAAGGCGCAGTCGTCGAGCTCCATGGCGGTGCCCTCAGCGGCCTTCAGGCCCTGCGGGATCTCCAGAAGACGCAGCTTGACCGGCACGTCCTGGCCGAGCAGGTGACCGGAGGCGATGCGGAAGAGCAGCGCGTAGCCGATCTGTCCGGCCGCGCCGGTGACGGTGACATTCACGGGAGTGCGGGTCATGGCGATCTCCGTAAGACAAGCGAAGTGGCGGGGGTCCCTGCCCCTTGTGTGCGGGATATCTCGATGTGGAGAGATGTCCGCCCGTCAGGCTATCGCGCCCGGGACGGACCCGGCCCCCGGGTCCGTGTGGGACGGCGCACATCAGGTGCACATCGGGCTCGGCCCTGCTGCCGCCGGGGCCCGGGAACGCCAACGGCCGTCCGCGCAGAGGGGGGGAGCGCGAACGGCCGTCGCGGGTTGGCGTACACCCGTGGGGGGATGACATCCGCTTGCCCCGAGGAGCGGCGGACATGCCCCGTACTTCTGAGATTCTTTCCGCCCCGGCCGTGCCGGGGCGGGACGGCCCCGGTGGCGCCGGGACCGTGCGGCCCCGTTACTCCGGGACCGTGCAGTCCTTCTTGCCGGACTTCAGCGTCGCGCAGGCCTTCGCCTCGTCCGCCGTGGCCGCCTCGACCATCTTGGTGTAGGCGTCCGTGTCGGCGGCGCCGACCACACCCTTCTGACCGGCCGCCGAGGTGTCCGAGGAGACGGTCACCTTGTCGCCGGACGCCGCACCGGTGATACGGGCCCAGGCCGCGCCGCAGGTCTTGCTGTAGCGGACCTCGATGGCGGCGGTGCCGACCTTGCCGCGGGCGGACGTGGTGGCGTACTCGCCGCCGCAGCCCATCGCCTCGGGGTCCTTGCCGTCGCAGGCCTTGCCGTTGCACTTGACGCCGGCGGGCAGCTTGGGCGCGGTGGACTTGGACTGCGAAGCGGCCGGGGACTTGCCCGCCTTCGGGTCCTTGTCCTTGTCACTGCTGGTCAGCAGGACCGCGGCGACGATCACCAGGAGCGCGCCGACGACGCCCGCCAGGAACATCGTCAGCTTGCGCCGCTGACGCTGCCGGTCCGGCGCCGAGTTCGGCGGCGGCGGGCCGGGGCGCGGGGACTCGGGCGCCGACGGACGGCCGTAACCGCCCGCACCGCCGGAGCCGGACCGGCCCGGCGCCGCCGAGGCCGACGGGTTGTTGTAGCTCTGGCCCTGGTTGAAGCCGCGCTCGAAGTCGCTGGCGTAGTCGCGCTCGTGCTCGGGACGGCCCGTGGCGGGAAGTCCGGTGGCGGGGCGGCCCGTCGCCGGACGGCCGGGAGCAGGGCGGGCGGGCGCGGAAGGGCCCTGCCCGGTGCGCTGCTTGGTCAGCTCGCTCGGGATCTTCAGATTGGTGGTCATGTCGAACGCGTCGTTGCTGGCCGGCCTGGCGGCACGCCGCTGCTGGCCGGTGTCGGTCAGCGCCGGGTCCGAGCCACGGGACGGGCCAGGACCGGCAGCGGAACCGGGACGCGAGGGCGGGGCGGCGGCGCTGCCCTGCTTGCGCGCCTTCCCGTTCTTCGACGCGGGCTGCCCGAACTCGCCCAGCGCGGCACGCGCCTGGGAGATCCGGATGGCCTCCATCGTCATGTCGTGGCGCATCTCGGAACGGCTCCAGGCGCGCTCCGCGAGCTCCCACATGGTGGTGAGGTGAACGGGATTGGTCCCGGTCACCTCGGACAGCGCGACGACCGCGCCCTTGGGTGCGAGCAGCCGTCCATTGAGATAGCGCTCCCAGGACGTCTTGCTGTACCCGGTGCGGTCCGCGACGGCCGCGACGCTCAGGCCGCTGCGGTCCACGAGCCTGCGCAGCTGGTTCGCGAACTCCCTGACCTGCGGGTCGAGTCCCTCCGGCAGCGCTTTCCAACGAGGCATTGCTTCCCCCTTGTCCCCCCGTACGTTCCTGATGTGCCCCGCGCTCTTTCCTGCCCCCTGCCCATGCCCCTATGAACCTGGCTACCCAGAGGGATGCGCAACGCCAGGATGTCAGTTCCTGGGGCGGGAGCGCACGGGAGCAAATCGGAACTCCGGCGCACCCCATTGCGCGCCCCCGTTCCGATCGCCCGTACCAGTGTCCCATCGTTGCTGTGTGCGGATTGCCGGAGCCCTGCCCTTCGGCCTGGCATGCCCGCTTTGTCCGCACAAGTCCGCGCTTTCACTGGATTCCACCAGCTTGCCGCAAAACAAGATCTTTCTGGTGATCCACGACGAGGCACCGCAGCCCAAGACGGCACCCAACACCGGAATAGTTCCTTCCAGTTGTGCACGTCGATCATTTGTCGAAACACTCCGGGGCGCCGCCCAGCGCGGGCTCCAGACAGGCCCGCACCCCGGACGGATCACGCGGCGCGAGCATCGGCGTCACGACCCAACCTGTGGCATCCCCCACATCGACCGCCTCCGCCCGCATGACCTTCATCCCGCTGTCCCCGTTCCTGGCACCCGCTTCGACCGCGCCGCCGTCGACGCCCGCTCCGGGTGATCCGGCCGTGCCCGCTCCGGCCCCACCGCGGGCCTCCCCCTCGTCCTCCAGCGCCGGGTACAGCGCCACCTTGTCGCCCACCTTGAGGAAGGACGCCCGTACCCACACCGACCGACAGACGCTGCTGTACCGGATCTCCAGTCGCTGGCCGCCGCGCGCGTAACGGTCCACCAGCGAGGTCGCCGCCCCCGACTGGCCGCACCCCATGCCCTTGGGCGTACGCCCCACGCACCGCACTCCGAGGCAGCCCGCCTCCACCGCCGCCCCGGTCGGCCGCGGCGACAGCCCCGTACCGACCGCTCCCCCGGCTCCGGGCCCGCCCGGTCCCCCCGCGCCGAGCACGGCGAAGCCGACCGTCACCGCCACCGCCGCGCCCGCCAGCGCACCGGCCGTGATCAGGGCGTACGGCCGCCACGACCCCTTCTTCTCCGGTACGTGCGCGGAGGCGGCGGCCGGATCCGCCGGCCGGGCGGACCGGTCCGCGGGCGTCGACGCGCCCTCGGTCCGCCGCTCGCCGCCGGGTGCGGATCGGCCGCTCCAGGCCGTGTCGGCCAGCTCCCACAGGGCGAGCAGCCGGGCGGCCGGTTCGGCAGCGACCGCGCACAGCGCCTCGACGGCCTGCCGGGGCACCGGCTTCTTGGCGTTGAGATAGCGCTCCCAGGACGACTTGCTGTACGGAGTGCGCTCCGCCAGCGCGGCCAGGCTCAGCCCGGTGCGCTCCTTCAGCCCCCTCAGCTCCTGCGCGAGATGGGCACACTCCCCACCCGTCGCCCGCTGCTTCCGCTCGCCCTTCCCTTCAGCCGTCGGCTCCCTCATCGGCGCAGCTCCCGCCAGGTGTCCTCGCCGACAAGGCCGTCCACGACCAGCCGCTGCTGCTTCTGCTGCCGCTGGAAGGCCTTCACCGCGTCCTGCGTCCGCGTCCCGTACAGCCCGTCGACCGCCCCCGGGTCGAACCCGTGCTGCCGGAGCAGGCACTGCGCCTCGGCCACGTCCGCCCCCTGGGTGTTGGGCATCAGCAGCGCGTCCCGGCTGACGCTGTGCCCGGCGTAGCGCAGGCCGTCCTTGCGGCCGGTTCCACAGGGGTACGTACGCCCCTCCTCGTACGTGTAGGCGCCGGTGCCGGATGCGGTCCCGTCGCCGGACACCGTGCGGGCGAGCACGTATCCGGCGGCGAAGGCGACCAGCAGTGCGAGCGCGGCGGCGGCACACACGGCCGGGCCGAGCCGCACGGTGCGGGGCTGCCGCCGCCCCGGGACCGCCGGAGTCTCCGGGTCCGCCGGGGCAGCCTGGGCCTCCTGCGACACGGCCCCGTCGGCCCCACCGGCCTCGTCCGCCGCCCGCCCCCGGTCGCGGGCGGCGACGTCGTACAGCACCAGCAGTCTCGTCGAGTCGCTCCCGCAGACCCTGGCCAGTTCCTCGACCGCTTCCCTCGGCGGCGGTGTGCGGCCGTTGAGGTAGCGCTCCCAGGAGGAGCGGCTGCTGGTGGTCTTCGCCTCCAGTGCGGCCAGGCTGAGACCGCTGTGGTCCTTCAACCGCCGGAGCTGGACGATCAGTTGACGGTCCCGCTCCCCCAGTTCCGCCGGCAGTGTCTTCCAACGCGACATGTTCCACCCCGTACGCGCTTGCGCTTCTCCGGGGCGCGGCCCCGGACCCCCGACCCGGAGTAGTCCTACCCCCGGCAGTCCCCACTCATGATGCGAAGGGCCGTCGCGGGGGTTCCCGGTTCGCGCCCGGTTCCCGCGCCAGGGGCGTCTTCCGGCCAGTCGGTGGCGTCCCCCGCATCCCACGGCGACGTCCTGGGACGGTGCGTCCCCGCAGCTCGGAGCGGGGGACGTCCCACGCTGTCCCGGCCAGGCGGAGTGCTCTGGCGGCGACCGGAAGTCGCACCGCAGAGTCGTTGTCGTACCGCACAGCAGCACCCGTACAGCACGGCAGTACTCGTACACGGCAGCAGCAGTACTCGTACAGCAACGGGGAGGAACCACCCATGCAGCTCACCCAGAAGCGCGGCGTCGCACTCGCCACCGCGGCCCTGTCCGTCGGCGGACTGTTCGCCGTCGGAGCGGCCCCGGGCGCGGCAGCCGCACCGGCCAGGACGCAGTCCGCCGTCCAGTCGCAGGCCGTCCAGTCGTCGGCCGTCCGGTCCGCGGACGTCAACGCCGCGGCCCGCTGCCGCTGGCCGAACGTCTGCTTCTACCGGGGCAACAGCTTCAAGGCCGCCTACAAGGACCGGGGCTACCAGTCGCTCGGCCCGCGCGCCCGCACCGCCAACCACGTCATCAACAGCCGCCGCGACGACGGCGCCCGCATCTACCTCCAGCGCCTCAACGGCACCGGCAGGCACTGGGAGTGCGCCCGTCCGAACCGCTCCTACACCATCAAGTCGGGCTGGCGGCCGTACGCGATCAACATCCGCAACAGCCCCAGCTGCCGCTAGGCACCGCCTTCCGACACACCGGTGGCCCGGCCTCTCCACGGGGGGAGAGGCCGGGCCACCGGCCGTGCGTCGAGACCGCTCGCGCGGGCGTCAGCGCACCGTGAAGCGGACCACCGACTCCAGGAGCGGGATCTTCAGCCCGTTCGGCTGCGCCATCAGCGCCAGCAGCGTGATGGACAGACCGAGGACGCCGTACGTCACGATGTCGGTGAAGCGGGAGCGGACCGCGAGCATCCCGACCGACGGCAGCACCCAGCGCAGCACCGCGCCGGCGAGCAGCGCGATCCCGATCAGGACCGTGCCGAGCCGGAAGCCGATGCCGAACGCGTCGACCGCGACCAGCAGCAGCCCGATCCCGGTCGCCCCCAGGACGGTGAGCAGCGGCCACTGCCTGGCGGGCGCCGGAGCGTCCCCGGCAGCGGCCCGGCCGCCGCCCTCGGGGCGGGCGGTGTCCCGGGTGAAGAGGGGGAAGCGACGGGTGGTGCGGACGGGACCGTCGGGACCTGGCGCGCTGACGACGCCCTTGGCCCGGGGCTCCGGGTCCTCGGCGGTGACCTCGGCCGGCTCCGGGTCCGTGGCCGTGTCGGGCGTTCCGGCAGCGTCGGGCGCCTCGGCCGTGTCGGGCGCCTCGGCAGCGGGCGCTGCCGCCTCTTCGTTCGCACCGCCCTTGCCGGTGCCGCCCGCTTCCGTGCGGTCGTCCGCTGCCCTGCCGCCCATGGCGTCGCTCCCTCTTCCCGTACTTCCCGTACGAATCCCGGTCCTGTTCCCGGTCAGCCCGCGTCGATGCCGGCTGCGCGCTCGGCGGCCTCAACGACGTTGACCAGGAGCTGGGCACGGGTCATCGGGCCGACGCCGCCCGGGTTGGGGGCGACCCAGCCCGCGATCTCGGCGACACCGGGGTGCACATCGCCGACGATCTTGCCGTTCTCGTCGCGGCTGACGCCGACGTCCAGGACGGCCGCGCCGGGCTTGACGTCCTCGGGCTTGATCAGGTGCGCGACACCGGCGGCGGCCACGATGATGTCGGCCTGGCGCAGGTGCGAGGAGAGGTCACGGGTGCCGGTGTGGCACTGGGTGACGGTCGCGTTCTCGGACTTGCGGGTGAGGACCAGCGGCATCGGGCGGCCGATGGTGATGCCGCGCCCGACGACGACCACATGGGCGCCGGCGATCTCGACCTTGTGGTGACGGAGCAGCTGGACGATGCCGTACGGGGTGCAGGGCAGCGGTCCCGGCTCGCCGATGACGAGGCGGCCGAGGCTCATCGGGTGCAGGCCGTCGGCGTCCTTGGCCGGGTCCATCAGCTCCAGGACGCGGTTGGTGTCGATTCCCTTGGGGAGCGGGAGTTGGACGATGTAGCCGGTGCAGGCGGGGTCCTCGTTGAGTTCCCTTACGACTGCCTCGATCTCCTCCTGGGTGGCGGTGTCGGGCAGCTCGCGCTGGAGGGAGGCGATGCCGACCTGGGCGCAGTCGCGGTGCTTGCCCGCGACGTACCACTTGCTGCCCGGGTCGTCGCCGACCAGCAGGGTGCCGAGCCCGGGAGTGACTCCCCGGCTCTTCAGGGCCGCCACGCGGCCGGTGAGTTCGGACTTGATCGCGGCTGCGGTGGCCTTGCCGTCGAGAATCTGGGCGGTCATGCGCCCATCCTCGCGGATGACGGGGGTGAGGTTCCAATTAGGTCCCGCTCGTGCCCCCGCTCGTGCCCCCGCTCGTGCCCCCGCCGGTTTGTCACCGGCTCGAACCAAACGTTGCACCTTCACAACACCTGGTGCTTCCGGCTGGACAAGAAGCAGACGGTAATACGACGATGTGGCGCGCAGTTCCGCGGCGGCACAGGGGGGCACACCGCTCGATCCACGTAACTTCCTCCGCTCGGACCGCATCGTCCCCAGCACCACCAACGGAGGAATCGCTCGTGAGCTTCGGCGACCCCAACAACCCGTACGGCCAGCCCCAGGGCCAGCCGCAGCAGCCGCCGCAGGGCCAGCCCGGCTACGGCTACCCCCAGCAGCCGCCGCAGGGCCAGCCCGGTTACGGCTACCCGCAGCAGGCCCCGCAGGGCGTCCCGCAGCAGGGTTACGGCTACCCCCAGCAGCCCGCCGGCCAGATGCCTCCGGGCGGCACCCTCCAGGCCAACAACGGCTACATCAACGTGCCGGCCCTCGGCAACGTCGAGCTCGCCACGATGGGCCGCCGCCTCGGCGCCCGCGCGCTCGACGGCGTGGCGTACGGCATCCTGTACGCGATCTTCTCGGCGATCGGCCTCGCGGGCCTGGTGGGCGCCTCGGAGTCCATCAAGGACTGCGGCAACTACATGTCCCCGGGCTACGACCAGTGCATCAACGACGCGGCCAACGCCAGCGTCGGCATCGTCGCCGCCTTCTTCGGCGCCATCGCCGTCTTCGCCCTCATCGCCCTGCTCTACGAGTGGCTGATGGTCTCCATCTGGGGTGCCACGCTCGGCAAGATGGTCCTCGGCGTCAAGGTCATCAAGGAGAGCACCGGTCAGGCCCCCGGCCTGGGTGCGGGCTTCATCCGCTGGATCATCCCGATGGTCGGCTCGCTCTTCTGCGGCCTCGGCACGCTCCTGGTCTACCTCTCCCCGTTCTTCGACAACTCGGGCAAGCTCCAGGGCTGGCACGACCGCGCGGGCGGCACGATCGTCATCAAGAAGTAGGCACGCGGCAGGCGCGACCGTCTGCGATGCCCGGTGAAGGCCGCCAATTCCCCACTCGATCCGGGGAATTGGCGGCCTTCCGCCTTTCTCAGGACCCGTCCGCTCCCTAATCTGGCGGGGGTTCGCCTGGGAAGGGTGTGCAGCATGTACAGCATCATCGTGGTTCCCGCGCAATGTGCGGGTCCCGAGGAGCAATTCCGGCTCGCGCCGGGCGAGAGCCTGCGCTTCGGCCGTACCCCACCGCCGGAGTCCAGGACGGGCACGGTCCCGGGCACGGGCGCACGCCCGCCCCATCTCACGCTCACGCACGACGGAATCTCCCGTACCGCCGGGGAGATCCGGGCCAGCGGCGCGTTCTGGACGCTCAGCAACCTCAGCTCCCGGCAGACGTACGTCGTCGAGAACCCGGAGGGCGCGGGGGAGCACATCAAGATCGCGCCCGGCCGGCTGGACGCTCCCGTTCCGTTCGAGTTCTCGCGGGTGGTGCTGCCCGCCGCCGGGGAGCTGCTCGGCTTCGAGGTCTGGGCCCCGCGGCACGACTACGTGGCGGCCGACCCGTCCCTCGAAGGCACCCTCACCGCGCCCGCCTTCGCCCTCGACCGCACGAAGCGGTACTTCGCCGTGCTGACCGCACTGTGCGAACCCCGGCTGCGCGGCGAGCCGCACGCGCCGCTGCCGACCGTCGACCAGGTCGCGGAGCGGCTGCGGCCCGGCTGGCCCGCCGCGTCGCGCACCGCCGTGCAGTGGAACATCGACTACCTCGCGGTGAAGCTGCGCCTCAAGCAGCCCCCGGAGTCGGCGGACTGCGGGCCCCGGCTGAACGGCAAGAAGGAGTCCCTGGTCTCGCTCGCCCTGCGCTTCGATCTCGTACGGGAATCCGAACTGGCGCTGCTGGAAAGAGAGTTGGACCCGCGGTGACCACCCCCTTCGCCGTCTCCGTACCGGCCGGCTACCGCGTCGGGGCCTGGCAGGTGCGTGAACCGCTCGCGGCGGGGGCCTTCGGCAGCGTGTACGCGGCGGTCAAGGCGTCCGGTGCGCCCGCGGGCCTGCCCTCCGAAGCGGCGCTCAAGTTCCTCCCCACCGGCACCCGCACCCCGCGCCAGCTGAACCACCTGCGCGAGCTCGCGCAGCGCGAGCTGGCGATGCACCGCAAGCTGTCCCGGCCGCGCCTGATCCGGATGTACGAGGCGCTGACCGTGGACGACCCGGAGCGGCCCGAGCTGGACGGCGCGACCGTCCTCGTACTGGAACGGGCCGAGGGCTCGCTCGACGCGCTGCTCGCCCGGGAGCCGGTGCCCGCCGCGGGGCCGGCCCTGCTCGCCCAGGTCTGCGAGGGGATACACCAGCTGCACCACGCGGGCTGGGTGCACGGCGACCTCAAGCCGGGCAACGTACTGCTGATGGCGGACGGCACGGTCCGGCTCGGCGACTTCAACCTGGCCGCCGAGATGGACGGCACGCATGCGTACGCACCGGCCTTCGCCACGCCCGACTACACGCCGCCCGAGCTGCTGTGGTCGGAGATCAGCGACAACGGGCGGCAGGTCAGACCGACCACGGACGTCTGGGCGTTCGGCGTGCTCGCCCATCTCGTCCTGACGGGAAAGCCCCCGCTGCCCGGCGGCGGCAGCAGCGGGGGCGGGCCCGCCGCCCGCTCGGAGGCCCTGCTGAGCTATGCGCGCGGGCAGGCTGAACTGCACCTCGACCCCGGGCTGCCGGACGCCTGGCGCCCAATCGTCACCGACTGCCTGGCCCGTACGCACGAGGAGCGCTCCGCGCACACGGCCGCCGCGCTGCTGCGCCGCATCGAGGCGGTGACCGACTCCGCGCCTTCGCCCCGGCTCCCCCGGCTGCGCCCCCGCTCGCGGCGTGCCGTGCGGACGGCGTGGGCGGCCGGACTCGTGGCGGTGCTGACGGGCGTCTCGCTGGGGCTCCTGGCGCTGCGGGACGACGGGACGGTACCGGCGGTACCAGCGGGCGAGTACGGGGCCGCCGAGCTGGCCACCGACAAGGGCATCCCGGTGGCGTACCGGAAGCTGATCGTCGACTCGGCGCACCAGTGCGGCGAGAAGGACGTCACGCCCGCGCAGATCGCGGCGATCCTGAAGGTGGAGAGCAACTTCGACCCGAACCTGTCCGATCCGGCCAACGACGAGTTCGGGATCGCCCGCTGGACGCCCCGGGTGGTGCGGTACTGGCTGCGCAGCAACGAGCGTCCGTCGACCGGGAACCCTAAGCCGCCGTTCCCGCCGGAGCAGTCGATCCCGGCACTGGGCCGCTACCTGTGCGCCATCACCCCGGAGCTGTGGCCCAACCTGAACGTCTCCACCTCGGTCGCGGGTGCCGTCGCGCATCGCTCCTCCGCCTCCCGCGTCAACGAGTGGGGAGGAGCACCGGCGAAGCTCCGCCCCCATGCGGACAAGGTCGCGCACTACCTCAAGGAGTACGCGGTGGCGGGCGACAGGACACCCTGAGACTTCTGAGGTACCGGGGCGGAGGCCTGCGGGGGATGGTTCTGGTGTGCCGCCGAAGCGGCGGCACGAAGCGCCAACTCCTAGTTCCACAGGGGGACTTCATGCGCAGGACCCGTTCGATGATCGCCGCTCTCGGTGCCACGGTCGCGGGGGCCGCGGTACTGGTGGCACCGGGCGTCGCCCAGGCCGACACACCGGCCTCTGCACAGACCGCCCAGGTGCAGATCCAGGGGAAGTACTACTTCAACACGTGGCGCAACGCGGTCAGTGAGAAGTACCGCGACGTCTCCCACCCGATGGGCAACCTGTGGGCGGGCAACAACTACTTCTACTGCCAGGCCAAGGGCCAGGCCGTCTACGACGGCGCGAACAACCACAACGACTGGTGGGCACTGACCGACGACGACAACGGGAACAAGAGGGTCTGGGTGAGCGCCACCGCGTTCAGCAAGGGCGGACCGTGGGAGCCGATCCCGGGGCTGCCGCGCTGCTGAGCAGGTGCGGGGTGGGTGACGGAAGCCGTGCTCCTCGGGGGAGTGCACGGCTTCCGTCACACACTGCTGTTGACGATCAGTGGAAGAAGTGGCGCGTGCCGGTGAAGTACATCGTCACGCCCGCCTTCTTCGCCGCCTCGACGACCAGCTCGTCACGGACCGAACCACCGGGCTGGACCACGGCCTTGATGCCCGCGGCGAGCAGGATCTCCAGCCCGTCGGGGAACGGGAAGAAGGCGTCGGACGCGGCGTACGCACCGCGCGCCCGCTCCTCGCCCGCCCGCTCGACGGCGAGCTTCGCGGAGTCGACCCGGTTGACCTGGCCCATGCCGACGCCGACGGACGCGCCGCCCTTGGCGAGCAGGATGGCGTTGGACTTGACGGCGCGGGAGGCCTTCCAGGCGAAGGAGAGCTCGGTCAGCTCGTCCGCCGAGAGGGCGTCCCCGGTGGCCAGCGTCCAGTTGGCCGGGTCGTCGCCGTCCGCCTGGAGGCGGTCGGTGACCTGGAGGAGGGCGCCGCCGTCGATCGGCTTGACCTCGACCCGGTCGGACGGGGCGCCGTCGCAGCGCAGCACGCGGATGTTCTTCTTGCGGGCCAGGACCTCGACGGCCCCTTCCTCGTACGCCGGGGCGACGATGACCTCGGTGAAGATCTCCGCGACCTGCTCGGCCATGGCGACGCTGACCGGGCGGTTGACGGCGATCACGCCGCCGAACGCGGACAGCGGGTCGCAGGCGTGCGCCTTGCGGTGGGCCTCGGCGACGTCGTCACCGATGGCGATGCCGCACGGGTTGGCGTGCTTGATGATCGCGACGCAGGGCTCGGCGTGGTCGTAGGCGGCGCGGCGGGCGGCGTCGGTGTCGGTGAAGTTGTTGTAGCTCATCTCCTTGCCGTGCAGCTGCTCGGCCTCGGCGAGACCGCCCGTGCCGTTGACGTACAGCGCGGCGCCCTGGTGCGGGTTCTCGCCGTACCGCAGGACGTTCTTACGGGCGTGGGTCTGCCCGATGAAGTCCGGGAAGCCGCTGTCGTCGGCGGCCGCGTAGTCGTCGGCGAACCAGGCGGCCACGGCGACGTCGTACGCGGCGGTGTGCTGGAAGGCCTCGCCCGCGAGGCGCTTGCGGGCGGTGAGGTCGAAGCCGCCGCCCTCTCCCTTGACCGCCGCGAGGACGTCCGCGTACCGCTCGGGGCTGGTGACGACGGCCACGGACGGGTGGTTCTTGGCGGCGGCGCGGACCATCGAAGGGCCGCCGATGTCGATCTGCTCCACGCACTCGTCGGGCGTCGCACCGGACGCGACGGTCTGCGTGAAGGGGTAGAGGTTGACGACCACGAGGTCGAAGGGCTCGATGCCGAGCTCCGCGAGCTGCCGCTGGTGGTCCTCCAGGCGCAGGTCGGCGAGGATGCCGGCGTGCACACGCGGGTGCAGCGTCTTGACCCGGCCGTCCAGGCACTCGGGGAACCCGGTGAGCTCCTCGACCTTGGTGACCGGGACGCCGGCCGCGGCGATCTTCGCGGCGGTGGAGCCGGTCGACACCAGCTCGACGCCGGCCTCGTGCAGGCCCAGGGCCAGCTCCTCAAGACCGGTCTTGTCGTAGACGCTGACGAGCGCCCGCCGGACGGGCTTCTTGACCGAGTTGTCTGAGTTGGCGTTGGCCGAGTTTTCCGGGTTAACGGAGTTCACCGACATGAACCTTTCGTCCCTCTATGCGGTAGCCGTTGCGGGCGAGACGCCCCACGACCTCGACGAGCAGCGTGCGCTCGACTTCCTTGATCCGCTCATGGAGAGCGGCTTCGTCGTCCTCATCCCGAATCTCGACCACGCCCTGGGCGATGATCGGGCCGGTGTCGACGCCGTCGTCGACGAAGTGGACGGTGCACCCGGTGACCTTCGCGCCGTACGCGAGGGCGTCACGGACACCGTGCGCACCGGGAAAACTGGGCAGTAGGGCGGGGTGCGTATTGACGACCCGGCCGCCGAACCTGGCGAGGAATTCCTTCCCCACGATCTTCATGAACCCCGCGGAGACGATGAGGTCGGGTTCGTGGGCGGCGGTGGCCTCGGCCAGCGCCGCGTCCCACTCCTCCCGCGTCCCGTGGTCCTTCACCCTGCAGACGAAGGTGGGGATGCCGGCCAGCTCGGCCCGTTCGAGCCCGGCGATGCCGGTGCGGTCGGCGCCCACGGCGACGATCTCCGCGCCGTACGGGCTGTCCCGGCCGTCCTGACGGTCCGCCGGGATGGCGTCGAGCAGGGCTTGGAGGTTCGTACCAGAACCGGAGACCAGGACCACGAGACGGGCAGGACGTCCGGCGGCAGGCGGGAGAAGGGGTACGGGCGGTACGGAGGGGGGCGGGGAGGCCACGGCGGGTCTCTTTCTCGCGGGTGGTGCGGTTTGTGTGGTCGTACGAACGAATCGCACCCCGTCATACGGGGAACCCTACGAAGGCGCCGACCGCTCGCAACGATACCGGCACACCGGGCCGCCCCCACGGGACGGGTGCACGGGCGGGAGGTAGCGTCAGGGCAGGACTCCGCCCCGGCTCCTTACGAGGCCGACAGCAGGTCGGCCACAGGCGCGGAATTCCAGACGACATACGACCTTCCGCCGGAGGGTCCGAGGGGAAGACGTTCACCAGATGACGGACCGACGCCGCCGCGCGGCTCTCCGCCGCCGCCCGCTCCCGCTGCTTCTGCCGCTTCCGCTTCCGCTCGCGGCCGACGGAGGGCCGGTGCTGCTGCGGGAACGCAAGGGTGGCGGCGACACGGAAGCATCAGGGACGGGGGCGGGAACGGGCACGGACCCTTCGGGCACGGACACGAACCCTTCGAGCTCGGGCACGGGCACGAACCCTTCGGGCTCCGGCTCCGGCTCCGGCTCCGGTGACGACAACCCGTTCGCACCGCCGCCCGAGGGCCGCCCGGACCAGCCCTGGCAACCGCGCAGGCCGACCGGCGAGACCCCGAACGACCCGGACAACTCCGGCTCCGGCGGCTCGGGTTGGGGCAGTCGGTGGAGCGACCGCCAGCCGCCGAGCCGGGGCAGTGGCGGCTTCGGCGGCCCCGGCGGAACGGGCGGCACCGGCCGCGGCCAGAACGGACCGGACGGCGCCGAGGGCGGCCCCGGAACCAACCTGCGCTGGGACCCGACGGACCCGGCACAGCGCCGCGCACGGTACGCGCTGCTGGCGGGCATGTGGGCGTTCTTCTTCGCCCTGTTCACCCAGCGGGAGATCTCGCTGCTGCTGGGCGCGCTGGCTCTTTACTGGGGCATCAGCTCCCTGCGCAACAAGCAGCCGAAGCCGGACGCCACGGCTGCCCTGACGGGGCCGCCCGCCGCGCCCGCCACCCCGCCGGTGAGCACCAGGCCGCAGACGACGGCCGCGGTGAGCGGACTGGTGACGGCGGCGCTGGCACTGGCGATCGTGGCAACGACGTTCACGGTGCAGCTCGTCTACCGGGACTACTACACCTGCGTCGCGGACTCCCTGACGAAGTCCGCACAGGTCGCGTGCAACGACGAACTCCCGAAGTCCCTGATCCCGGTCTTCGGCGTGAAGGAATAAGCAGAAGGAGCAAGGCGGGCCACTTCAGGCAGGCCATTTCAGCCCGTCCGGGCCACTTCAGGCAGGCCACTTCAGCCCGTCGAGGGGGTACCCCCTGGTCCTTAAGACCTTGGGGGAGTTTGAGGACGCGCGGCGCAGCCGTGCACCGGGCGCAGCCCGGAACCCCCGCCCCCACCGGCGCCAGCCGTGATGCTTGCCCGCCCCGCGGCGAGCGGTTTCGGGAAGGGGCGGGGAGGGGCCAAATCCGCGAAGCGGCCCACCCACCCGCACGAACACAACCGGCCCCGCCCCACCCCGTCACCCCACGCCGCCCCCATCCGGCTCCTGCCCCGGCTCCGGCTCCGGCTCCGGCTCCGACGCCACCCCCACCACCGGCGGAGCCACCGGCACGGGCGGAGCAGAAGCCGGAAGAACCGACGCCTGCGCCACCGAATCCCCCACCGCAGGAACCTCCGGCGGCAAAGCAGGAAGCGGCGGCGCCAAAGGCCCCTGCTCCGCCCCCTCCTCCACCCCCTCCTCCGGCAACTCCCTCGGCAACTCCGCCATCAACCCCCCGGACGCCTCCCTCAAAGCCGCCCACCGCACTTCCCGCGCCCCACTGTCATGCCACGCACCCCCCACCTCTCCGCCCTCAAGGCCCCCCTGAACAAGCCCGACCCCATCCCCCTGGCCACCCCCAACTCCAACTCCGCCCCCGACTCCAACCCCAACCCCAACCCCAACCCCAACCCCAGCAAGCTCCCCCCCACCCCCAACCCCACGCCACCATCCCCCGCCCAACAACCACGGCCTCCCCTCCCGCACCCTCCACCCCCGCAGCGCCAACGCCCCCGGCACCCCCACCCCCGCCACCCACACCAGCGCCCCCAGCCCCGTCCTCCACCACACCGGCCCGAACTCCGCGAGCCGTTCCGTTCCGAGCGGGCCGCCCGACGCCGCCGCCAGCAGAGCCATCGCCGCCCCGCAGCCCACCGCCGCCAGCGCCGCCGTGCCCGCCGTCCTGCGCCGCCCCCACGCTTCCTCCCGTACGGCATACGCAGGCGCAGCCACCCGCACGGTGAACCACGCGACCGTCAGCCCTGCGACCAACGGCACGCCCGACACGGCCCAGTTGAGCGCCGTACCCCGCCCCTGACCCGGCAGCGCGGCCAGCAACGGGAAGTGCGGCAGCGCCGCCGCCCCCGCACCCCCGAACGGCGTCACGACCGCCCCCGTACCCAGCCCGAACCCCACCCCCGTCCCGTACGAGGCAGCCCACACAGCCGCGTTGGGCACCAGCGCCAACGCCAGCAGCAGCACCGCGAATCGACCCGACCACTCCGCCGCGAGCTGCAGGAACGACTCCTGCGCCAGGTCCGCGTGCCAGCTCAGCGAGACCCCGACGACCAGCGCACCACCACCCACCAGCACGGTCGTTCCGGCCGCGGCCGCACGCGCGGCCGTCCCGAGTCGGGGGCGTACGAACTCGCGCCGCACGCCCTCCGGAACCCACCCGGGCAGCGGCCCGTGCGGCCGCCCGTACGCCGTCCACACCCCGGCAGCGGCGGCAACGGTCACGAGGAGCGGCAGCCACACCGCGACGGTGCCCGGCGCGGCGGGCAGCGGACCGCCGGCCGCGTACAGCGTCACGGCGCATCCCACCGCCAGGTACCCGACCGTCACCCCGCCGAAGGCAGCCCATCCGGAGGGCACGTTCCGCGGCGGCGCACCGTCCTCGCCGCCGTCCTCCTCCAGCGCGTCGCGCGCCGCCCGGTGCGCGAGCCAGACGGGCAGCACGGCACACAGCATCGGGGTCAGCCCGACGGGCGCGGCCACACCGCTCAGGGTGTCGTGACGTACGAGATCCGCGCCGTGGGCGAGCAGCCACAGCCCGGCGGCGACGTGCAGCGCCGCGCCGGCCCCCGCGTCCGGGTAGGGCGAGCTGATCCACAGCACCATCACCAGTACGGCGAACGCGCCGAGCCCCAGCCCGGCGGCCAGCACCCCGCGCACCAGACAGACACCCCAGGCGGAAGGCCCGTTCCGCCCGGGGCCGTGCCCGACGGTCCTGGCAGCCCCGGCCTCGACGGACGCCGCGTCCGACCCGGCCGACACGGCCGATGCAGCGGACGCAGCAGACGCGGCCGACAGCCCGGCGCCGTACCGCTGACTCTCGCGCTCCGACACGCGCTCCGACTCGTGCTCGGACTCGTGCTCGGACTCTCGCTCGGGGCGTCCGCCGTGCTCGTGCTCGTGCTCGGTCACTGGATTCGGGTTCACGCGGCCATGCTGCCCACGACACGCGCCATCTTCGCGTAACGCGCGAACAGCCGACGTGTCGCCCAATATACGTTTATGTACTTTTTCGCCCGGTGCAGTACGACGGGGACCGCGGGGATCGCAGGAGTCACGGGAATCGCGGGAATCACGGAGGTGCTCCCATGACCCGCAGCACACCCACCACACCCCCTTCTCCCGCCGCCTCCGCCGCCCCTGCTCTGCCGTCCCCGAAGGAACGCCGCAGACTGCGCGAGGCGAAGGCACTGTCGCAGGTACAGGTGGCCGAGATCGTCGGCGTGACCCGCGAGACGGTCCGCTCCTGGGAAACGGGCCGCACCAGCCCGCGGGGCCGCAAACGCGAGGTGTACGCACGCCTGCTCACCGGCATCGACGAAGAACTGACCACCAAGGGCACGGCCGAACCGGTCCGCACGACAGCCGCCAAGCCTGCACCGACCAGGTCCGCACCGGCCACCCCCACGAAATCCACTGCGCGAGCGACCCCACCCACACCGACTTCGTCAGCCCCGGTGGCCTCGGTGGTCCCGGCGGCTCCGGTGGTCCTGGCGACCCCGGCGGCCCCAGCGACCCCAGCGGCTCCAGAGACTCGGGCGGCTCCGGCCACTCCGACCACTCCTGATGCCACAGCAGCGGAGGAGCAGACGAGGGAAGCCCCCTCACCCTCCCAAGCCTTCGACCGCCTCTACGCCCACACCGCCCCCTCCCTCCTCCGCCAGGCCTACCTCCTCACCGGGCGGCACCGTCTCTCGCACGAATCGGTCGAGCGGGCCTTCCACCTCGCCTGGCAGCGCTGGCCCGAGGTCGCGACCGACCGCGATCCGGCGGGCTGGGTGCGGGCTGCGGCGTACGAGTACGCGATGTCCCCCTGGCACCGCCTGCGCCGCAGCCACCGCCACATCGACCCTCCGACCGGCGGAACGACCGGCGGAACCACCGACGGGACGGGCAACGGAACAGGCAACGGAACGGCCAACGGGACAGACCACGAGACCGGCAACGGGACGACCGACGGGCCGGAAGCCCTCCTCAACGCCCTCCTCGAACTCCCGCCCCCGTACCGCCGCACCCTCCTCCTCTACGACGGCCTCGGCCTGGACCTCCCCGAGACCGCCGCCGAGACCGAGGCCAGCACCCCGGCCACCGCGAACCGCCTGGAGCACGCCCGTACCGTCGTCGCGCAGAAGCTCCCGGAACTGACCGAGGCCCCTACCCCCACCGACCGGTCCGCGCTTCTGCAGGAACGTCTCAGCACCCTCGCCCTGACGCAGTCGACCGACGACCTGCCGCCGGGCGAAACGGTCCGTACGAGAAGCGAGCGCAAGGCCCGGTTCTGGACGCGGGCGGCCATCGCGTTCACCACGCTGATCGTCGGCGCGACGGCGTTCACGCTGTCGACGGCCCCGACGCAGTACGAACCGCCGCGCCCGCCGGGCGAACCGGTCGGCGGAGTTCCGGCGCACAGCGGTCCGCAGCGCCTCACCGCGTACGACATGCAACTGCGCGCCAAGCTCCGCGCCGAACCGGCGAACGGCCCGGAACGCCTGGTTCCGCAGTACCGCTGAGCGCCCCTGCCCACCCGCACCCGCACCGCATCCGAGCCGCACCCGCATCCGCACCCACATCCGCGACCGCGACCGCGACCGGACAACGCGGAAGGCCCGCACCCCGTTTCCGGGGTGCGGGCCTTCCGCGTACGTAAAGCCGTACAGGAAACCGTACGGATCCTGCGAATCAGCCCGCCAGGATCGCGCGTGCCAGCTTCGCCGTCTCGGTCGGCGTCTTGCCGACCTTGACGCCGGCGGCCTCAAGGGCCTCCTTCTTCGCCTGGGCGGTGCCCGACGAACCGGAGACGATCGCGCCCGCGTGACCCATCGTCTTGCCCTCGGGGGCGGTGAAGCCCGCGACGTAGCCGACGACCGGCTTGGTCACGTTCTTCGCGATGTAGTCGGCCGCACGCTCCTCGGCGTCGCCGCCGATCTCACCGATCATGACGATCAGGTCGGTGTCGGGGTCGGCCTCGAACGCGGCGAGCGCGTCGATGTGCGTCGTGCCGATGACCGGGTCGCCACCGATGCCGACGGCGGACGAGAAGCCGAGGTCACGGAGCTCGTACATCATCTGGTACGTCAGCGTGCCGGACTTCGAGACCAGGCCGATGCGGCCCGGCTTCGTGATGTCGCCCGGGATGATGCCGGCGTTGGACTGGCCCGGGGTGATGAGACCAGGGCAGTTCGGGCCGATGATGCGGGTCTTGTTGCCCTTGGCCGAGGCGTACGACCAGAAGGCGGCGGAGTCGTGCACCGCGATGCCCTCGGTGATGACGACGGCGAGGGGGATCTCGGCGTCGATCGCCTCGACGACGGCGGCCTTGGAGAAGGCCGGCGGCACGAAGAGGACGGACACGTCGGCGCCCGTCTTCTCCATGGCCTCCTTGACGGAGCCGAAGACCGGGACCTCGGTGCCGTCGAAGTCGACGGACGTGCCGGCCTTGCGCGGGTTCACGCCACCGACGATGTTGGTGCCGTCGGCCAGCATGAGCTTGGTGTGCTTCATGCCCGTGGCACCGGTCATGCCCTGGACGATGACCTTGCTGTCCTTGGTGAGGAAGATAGCCATGGTGTTTGGAGTCCCTCTTCCTTACTTCGCAGCTGCGGCGAGCTCGGCGGCCTTGTCGGCCGCGCCGTCCATGGTGTCCACGCGCTGGACCAGCGGGTGGTTGGCGTCGGAGAGGATCTTGCGACCCAGCTCCGCGTTGTTGCCGTCGAGACGGACAACGAGGGGCTTGGTGACTTCCTCGCCCTTCGACTTGAGCAGCTCCAGGGCCTGGACGATGCCGTTGGCGACCTCGTCACAGGCGGTGATGCCACCGAAGACGTTGACGAACACGGACTTGACGTCCGGGTCGCCGAGGATGATCTCCAGGCCGTTCGCCATGACCTCGGCGGAGGCGCCGCCACCGATGTCGAGGAAGTTGGCGGGCTTCACGTTGCCGTGGTTCTCACCGGCGTACGCGACGACGTCCAGGGTCGACATGACCAGGCCGGCGCCGTTGCCGATGATGCCGACCTCGCCGTCCAGCTTGACGTAGTTGAGGTTCTTGGCCTTGGCAGCGGCTTCGAGCGGGTTGGCCGCTGCCTTGTCCTCAAGCGCCTCGTGGTCGGGCTGGCGGAAGTCGGCGTTCTCGTCGAGAGACACCTTTCCGTCCAGCGCCAGGATGCGGCCGTCCTTGGTCTTCACCAGCGGGTTGACCTCGACGAGGAGGGCGTCCTCGGCGACGAAGGTGTCCCACAGGGTCACCATGGCCTCGGCGACACCCTCGGCCACGTCGGCCGGGAACTTCGCCAGGGAGACGATCTCGCGGGCCTTCTCGATGGTGACGCCGTCGTTGGCGTTGACCGGGACCTTCGCGAGGGCCTCGGGGGTCTTCTCCGCGACCTCCTCGATGTCCATGCCGCCCTGCACCGATGCCATCGCGAGGAAGGTGCGGTTGGTGCGGTCGAGGAGGTACGAGACGTAGTACTCCGCCTCGATCTCCGGGGAGAGCTCGGCGATCATCACCTTGTGGACCGTGTGGCCCTTGATGTCCATGCCGAGGATGTCCGTCGCGCGAGCGACGGCCTCGTCCGGGGTCGCGGCGAGCTTCACGCCGCCGGCCTTTCCACGGCCGCCGACCTTCACCTGAGCCTTGACGACGGACTTGCCGCCCATGCCCTCAGTGGCCTTGCGCGCCGCCTCAGGCGTGTCAATGACTTCACCGGCCAGCACCGGTACACCGTGCTTGGCGAAGAGGTCCCTCGCCTGGTACTCGAACAGGTCCACGCGCGTCCGTCCCTTTTCTGATGATCGCGGGTTCTGGTGATCGCGTTGCGTTCAATGCGATGGGCGTGCCGCGAAGGCAACGTGACGGCGCTGTCACAAGGGAGGCGTACACGGTGTCCGGTACGCGGCATGTCCGTCTCGCAGGTTATCCCCGAGGGACGTTGGTCCCTAAATCGCAGGTCACACCAGAGCGGTGATACCTGTCACAGGGTGCCACCCAGAGCCATGATCGGCGTCACGCAGTGTCCCCTCCTGCTCCCCTCGTATCGCTTCGCGTCCACTCATGCGGCGTCCGGTACAGGTATCGGCCGCTTCTCGATCGCGGCCGCCATGACCTCGGGGCTGCATCCCCCGGGGGCAACCCCCGGACCCCCGGCCGACCGCAGGTCACGCCGCCTCAGCCCATGTCCGGTATGGGAAGGGGCCGCTTCTCGATCGCGGCCGCCATGACCTCAGGGAAGAGGTCCGGGGTGCAGGCGAAGGCCGGTGCGCCGAGTGCGGCGAGGGCGGCGGCGTGCTCGCGGTCGTAGGCGGGGGCGCCCTCGTCCGAGAGCGCGAGCAGCGTGACGAACTGAACGCCGGACGCCTTCATCGCGGCGACCCGCTTCAGCATCTCGTTGCGGATGCCCCCTTCGTACAGGTCGCTGATCAGCACGAAGACGGTGTCCGCCGGCCGGGTGATCTGCGACTGGCAGTAGGCGAGCGCCCGGTTGATGTCGGTGCCGCCGCCGAGCTGGGTGCCGAACAGCACGTCGACCGGGTCGTCCAGCTGATCGGTGAGGTCGACGACAGCGGTGTCGAAGACGACGAGCCGGGTCTGCAGGGACCGCATCGAGGCGAGGACCGCACCGAAGACGGACGCGTAGACGACGGACGCGGCCATCGATCCCGACTGGTCGATGCAGAGGACGACCTCCTTCTTGACCGACTGGGAGGCCCGGCCGTAACCGATCAGCCGCTCGGGGACGACCATCCCCTGCTCCGGCAGGTAGTTCTTCAGGTTGGCGCGAATCGTTCGGTCCCAGTCGATGTCGCGGTGCCGGGGCCGGTTGACGCGGGCGCTGCGGTCCAGGGCGCCGGTGAGGGTGGCCCGGGTGCGGGTGGCGAGGCGCTTCTCC
This sequence comes from Streptomyces sp. NPDC021093, assembly GCF_044333135.1. NCBI lineage: Bacteria > Bacillati > Actinomycetota > Actinomycetes > Kitasatosporales > Streptomycetaceae > Streptomyces > Streptomyces sp. NPDC021093. The sequence continues at coordinate 307,158 of NZ_JBIRQJ010000007.1, forward strand.
AGGTCCTCGACGACCTTGCGCACGACGGCCCGCGCGGTCTCCTTCGTCGTCTCGGGCATCGCCTTGTTGAGCGAGAGGAGGGTGCCGACCAGATGGACGTCGGCCTCTACGGCCTCCAGCATCTCCGGCTCCAGGAGCAGCGCGGACAGGCCGAGCCGTTCGATGGCGTCGCGCTGCATGACCTGGACGACGGAGCTGGGGAAGTACGTCCTGATGTCGCCGAGCCAGCGGGCCACGGAAGGGGCGGAAGCGCCGAGTCCGGCAGACCGCTCGCCGGTGCGTTTCGTACGGGAGGGGCCGCCGTCCGCGGTGCCGTAGAGGGCGGCGAGGGCGCCGTCCATCGCCGCGTCCTGGCCGGTGAGCGAGCAGCCGGTGCCGTCGGCGGAGTCCCCGCCGAGGACCATGCGCCAGCGCCGGAGCCGTTCGTCGACGGCCGGGTCCTTACCGCTTGTTGCCGTGGTCATCGCGTGGTCACCTCCGTGTGGTCGTGCTGGTGGTCGTGCTGGTGGTCGCTGTGCGCTTGCTGTTGGTCGGTGCTGGTGCCTGTGCTGGTGCTGGTGCCGAGCAGCAGGTGCAGTACCGGCAGTACGGCGTCGGCGCGCTCCTGGTCGAGTACGGGGCCGAAGCCCGGCGGTCCCGCTTCCGCGCCCGCCCCGACCGCCCCGGCCGCCGGGCCGCCGCCCGGCCGTGCGGGCCCGCGCCTGACCAGCTCGCCGAGGGTGCGGCGGACCCCCGGTTCGTACGCGGCGAACGTGCGCCGCAGCAGCGGCAGTACGTCGGTGAAGGCGTCCGGCGACACCCCGGTGAGCCAGCTGTCGACGAGGCCGAGGAGGCGTTCGTCGTGGATCAGGAGCATGCCCGAGCCGGACGCTCCGCCGACGAAGCCCTCGATCCAGGCCGCCGCGTCGGCGGGCGGGGTGCCTGGCGAGAGCGCGAGGCCCATGAGTCGGGCGGCGTCGTCCTCGTCGAGCCGTCCGTCGTCGAGGAGGAGACGGACGGCGCGGCCCCGGACGGCCCCGGCGACGGTGTCCCGGCCTGCGAGCCTGCGCAGCACCTGGGCCCAACGTCCGCGCAGGTCGCGCGAGTCGGCGTCGCCGCCCGGCGGTTCGAGGAGGCCGATCGCGGTGTGCACGGCGTCGACGTGGCGGCGCATTTCGGCGGCGCCGTCCGCGTCGAGTCCCGTACAGGCAGGGGGCAGGCCGACGCAGATCCGTTCGGCGAGGCCCGCCGCGACTTCGGCGAGGGCGGCGGTCCCGGTGCCGCGCACGTCGCCGTATCTGAGCGTGCGGGCGAGGGCGGGGAGGGCCTGGGCGAGGTGGCCGACGTCGCTGTCCAGGGCGGCGCGGTCGGCGAGGGCCCGCATCACCACCGGGAGCGCACCGGGCAGTTCGGCAAGGAGGCACTGCTCGGCGAGGGCGGTGATGTCGGCGAGGGCGGTCGCGGCGGCGGCCTGTGCTTCCGCTTTCGCGGTCGCGGCGGCCAGGACGGTGGTGCCCCACACCCCTGCTTCGGCAACCCGCACCGACAGCTCGGGTTCCCAGCGCAGCCGCCAGCCCTCGCGGAAGGTGCCGGTGCTGCCGCGGGACTCTGCCGCCTCGCCCCAGCCGATGCCGAGGAGGCGCAGCCTGTGCAGGAGGCGACTGCGGGCGGCGTCGGTGTCCTTGCGGAGGTCGAGGTCCAACTCCCGCTCCGCCGCCTCAGGTTTGAGGCGGAGCGTGCGCTGCTGCCGGGTGAGGTCGCGTTGCAGCGGCACGACGGGGGCGGAGTCCGGAACCTCACCGAGGACGTCGCCGACGATCAGCCTGTCGTGCACCAGCGAGAGCGGCACGTCGGAGCCGTCGCACAGCACGGCCCTGATCGCGTCGGTCGTCTCGGTGAGCCCGGCGAGGGGCCGGCCGCGCAGCACGGCGAGGGTCTCGGCGAGCCGGACGGCCTCGATGACGTGGGCGGAGGAGACGGGGCGGTCCTCTTCGCGCAGCAGTCCCGCGACCTTGGTCATCCAGCGCACGACGGGGCGGTCCGCCGCACCGAAGAGGTGTCCGTACCAGCCGGGCGAGTCGATGCCCGCTCCGTACCCGCTGTGCCGGGCGAGCCGTCGGTGGGTCCAGGGCACCCAGGTCAGCTCGGCCTTGACCTTGGGCAGGCCCTTGAGGAGGGCCCGGTCGGCGGCGAGAGTGGGCGGCTTCCCGCCGAGCGCGGGCACGTGCCAGGCACCGCAGACGACGGCGACCTCTGCCCCGAACTCCTTGCGTGCGGTGCGGAGTTGGATGCGCATGTAGGCCTCGCGCACCAGGTCGCGACGGTGTCCCCCGTCCCCGTACTCCTGCCGCAGCGCCCCCATGGCCTCGGCGAGCGCCTCGAACGGCGCGAACGGGTCGCCGCCGCCTGCTCCCCGGTGCTCGACGACGTCCTCCCACCAGCGCTCCGGGTCGTCGTACCCGGCGGCATCGGCGAGCGCGGCGAGCGGATCCACCGCCAGCGCGGCGGCCTCCTCCGCTTCCTGCCCCTCGCCCTCCCCATCAGCCCTGTCCTCCCCCTCTGCCCCGTTCTCCCCGCCTGACCCGTTCTCCCCGTCCTCCGCCCGCAGCGCCAGCGAGTGGGCCGCGGGCAGGTCGAAGAAGCGGACCGGTACGTCGTGCGCCAGCGCCCAGCGGATCGCGACCCACTCCGGCGAGAACTCGGCCAGCGGCCAGAACGACGCCCGGCCCGGGTCGTCCACCACATGCGCCAGGAGGGCGACCGGTGGAGTCATCTGCGGGTCGGCGGCGAGCGGCAGCAGCGCGTCGCCCTCCGGCGGGCCCTCGACCAGTACGACGCGGGGGCGCGCGGCGTCGAGCGCGTCCCGCACGGCACGGGCCGATCCTGGGCCGTGGTGGCGGACCCCCAGCAGCCAAGGGCCTTGCGGAACAGGGGTGTTCGGAGGTGGTACCTCGGGGACCGCGGTGCTCGGCGGTGGCCCCTCGGGAACGGCGGCGGCTGCGACAGCCGCGGCGGTCGTCATGCGGTCACCTCGCGGCAGGCGCGGTAGAAGTCCTTCCAGCCGTCCCGCTCGCGGACGACCGTCTCCAGGTACTCCTGCCAGATCACCCGGTCCGCCGCCGGGTCGCGGACGACCGCACCGAGGATGCCGGCGGCGACGTCGCCGGAGCGCAGCACGCCGTCGCCGAAGTGCGCGGCCAGGGCCAGGCCGTTGGTGACGACGGAGATCGCCTCGGCCGTGGACAGCGTGCCGGACGGGGACTTGAGCTTCGTACGGCCGTCGGCGGTGACTCCCGAGCGCAGCTCGCGGAAGACGGTGACGACGCGGCGGATCTCGTCGATGGCGTCGGCGCCGCCCGGCAGGTCGAGGGAGCGGCCCAGCTGGTCGACGCGCCGCGACACGATGTCGACCTCGGCCTCCGGGGTCGCAGGCAGCGGCAGGACGACCGTGTTGAACCGGCGGCGGAGCGCGCTGGAGAGGTCGTTGACCCCGCGGTCGCGGTCGTTGGCGGTGGCGATCAGATTGAAGCCGGAGACGGCCTGGCACTCCTGGCCCAACTCGGGGATGGGCAGGGTCTTTTCCGACAGGATCGTGATCAGGGAGTCCTGCACGTCGGCCGGTATGCGGGTGAGCTCCTCGACGCGGGCGGTCATGCCCTCGGTCATGGCCCGCATGACGGGGCTGGGCACCAGGGCGTCGCGGCTGGGGCCGTGGGCGAGCAGCTGGGCGTAGTTCCAGCCGTACCGGATGGCTTCCTCGGGTGTGCCCGCGGTGCCCTGGACGAGCAGGGTGGAGTCACCGCTGACGGCGGCGGCCAGGTGCTCGGAGACCCAGGTCTTGGCGGTGCCGGGGACTCCGAGCAGCAGCAGGGCGCGGTCCGTGGCGAGTGTCGTGACGGCGACTTCGACGATGCGGCGCGGGCCCACGTACTTCGGGGTGATCACCGTGCCGTCGGGCAGGGCGCCGCCGAGCAGATATGTGGCCACGGCCCACGGCGAGAGCCGCCAGCGGGCGGGCCGCGGCCGGTCGTCGGCCGCGGCCAGCGCCTTCAGCTCCTGCGCGAACGCGTCCTCGGCGTGCGGTCGCAGGGCCTCGGAAACGTCCGCCGCGCCGGCCCCGGACGTGGTGGCCGCGTGGGCCCCTGACGTGGTGGCCGTACCGGCCTCGGACGTGGCGGCCAGGTCGATTGCAGGCGTGGTCATGGAATCCCCCTCCAGATTTCCCGGATGTGGATTCCACCGTGCACCATGCCACTGACAATCAAGCGTCGTCGCAGGTCAGACCCCAATTGACGGGCCTGTGCGGGTACTTCGTCCGGGCCGGGGCGCCTCCCCCGGCCCGGGGTCCGCCACCCGGCTACCGCTCCATGGGCGCCACGGCGATGCAGCCGCCGGCCACGGCCTTCGCGCCGGTGGCTTCCTTGAGCACCTTGCCCTTGTACGTGACCTTGCAGGTGACGTCGGGGTCGGGCTTGAGCACGTCGGAAACGTTCGGCATGACGGAGGGCGGCATGACGCCGTTCATCGTGACCGTCTTCTTCCACGGGAGGACGGGCTTCTTGTCCTCCTCCGTCCGAGGTTCCGCGGCAGTGCCCGACCCGGCGGCGAACTCGATGGTCTTGACGTCCTTGCCCGTGACCTCGTACGTCACCTCGTAGGGCTTGTCGAGCAGCTCCTTGGCGGCCTTGTCCGCCCCCTCGGATGCGCCCGCCTTGACGGCCTTCTCCACCTCGGCGCAGGCGCCGAGTCCGAACATGAGGCCGGTGACGGCGGCGGCGCAGACAGCGGCGCGGATGGTGCGGTTCATGTGGTGAATCCCCCCGGATCAGGAAGTGTTGAGGACCGCACAGAATCGCAAAGAGGAAGTAAAGTCAAGTGGATCACCCTGGTCGATTCGCTGGTCAGGGCGATTGTCAGTGGCGGCCTCTACGGTCGGAGACATGAATCAGCTGGGGGTGCGCTGGACGGCGGATCAGGTGCTGGCACTGGCTCCTGATGCCGCCTCACGCAAAGCGGGAAGCAGGCTCGGCACTGCCGGGCCGTGGTCGGACGCGGGGTGCGACGGCGCGGGCGCGCTGTGGGGGCTGTGCAGGGGGAGCGGCAGCAGGCCGTATCAGACCGTCGTCGATCTGACGGGGTCCGGGGCGGCCTCCAAGTGCAGTTGCCCCAGCCGGAAGTTCCCCTGCAAGCACGCACTGGGACTGCTGCTGCTCTGGGCCTCGGAGGACCCGGCGGTGGTGCGGGGCGCGGAGCCCGCGGACTGGGCCGCCGAGTGGCTCCGGGGCCGCAGGGAGCGGGCGGCCGGAGCCGCCGGAGCCGCGCGCGAGGGGAAGGGGACGGCGGAGGGCGCGTCCGCCGACAGGACGGCCGATCCGGAGGCCGCCCGACGGCGTGCCGAGCGCCGGGCGGCCCGGATCGAAGCGGGCGCCTCGGAGCTGGAGCAGCGCCTGACGGACCTGCTGCGCGGCGGCCTGGCCGCCGCCGAGCGTTCGGGGTACGGACTCTGGGAAGAGACCGCGGCCCGCATGGTCGACGCACAGGCTCCCGGACTGGCCGCGCGAGTGCGGGAGTTGGGGTCGATACCGGCGACCGGCCCCGGCTGGCCGGTGCGGCTCCTGGAGGAGTGCGCGCTGTTGCACCTGCTCGACGGGGCATGGCTGGGCCGGGACCGACTGCCCGCCCCGCTCGCGACGACGGTACGCACGCGGGTCGGCCTGCCGTCCGCCCCCGACGGCCCGGCGGTCCGCGACCGCTGGCTGGTCCTCGCACAGTACGACCAGGCCGCCGGCCTGGTCACCACCCGCCGCATCTGGCTGTACGGCCAGGAGTCGGGCCGCACCGCGCTGGTGCTGTCCTTCGGCGCGGCCGGCCGGGCCCCGGAGACAGTGCTCCCGGTGGGCCTCACCGTCGACGCCGAGCTGCTGCCGCACGGCGGTTCGGGGCAGCTGCGGGCCGGCCTGGGCGCGCAGTTCGGGACCCCGTCCCCGGTGGCCGCACCACCACCGGGCGGCACCGCCACCGAGGCGCTGGAGGCATACTCCCGGGCACTGCGCGACGACCCGTGGCTGGACTCCTGGCCGGTATCCCTCGCGTCGGCGATACCGGTGCCGTCCGCCGACGGCTGGCAACTCGCCGACGCGGACGGCGAGTTGGCACTCCCCGTCGCTCGGGCGGCACTGGGCAGACCGGCCCTCTGGAAACTCGCCGCCCTCTCCGGCGGCGCCCCGGTCTCCGTCTTCGGCGAATGCGGCCACCAGGGCTTCCTTCCCCTGACCGCCTGGTCCTCCACCTCACCGATGCCGGTCGCGCTCGCCTGACACCTCGCTCGACGCCGCGTCCGGCGTTTCGTCCGGCGTCCCGCCCGACACTTCCTCCGGCCCCTCATCCGGCCCTGCCTGTGCACCACACGGGCACTGACGCCGCCCTCACCCGCACCACAACCCCACCCCACTCTTCACTTCACTTCACCTGGAGGGACTCAATGACCACCACCTGGGAAGACCTCGTCACCTCCGCCCTCCTGGGCACCGACCGCCGCCCGGCGCCTCCCGACCCCCATCTCGGCCCCGGTCCCGGTGTCGTCCCCGGTCCCAGATCCCCGGCGCAGGATCCCCCCACCGCCCTCCTCGACGCCGCCGCCCTCCACACCCTCCGCCGCCGAGCGGGTCTGGCCCCCGCCCCGGCGGGCGAGCTGCCTCCCTCCGCTCCGGAGGACACCCGCCCGCCGCTCCCCGCACCCGCCCGCCACCGGCTCGCCCTGCTCCTCGCCGACCGTGCCGCCCCCGCCCAGTCCGGCGGGCGCCGCGGCAGCGCCCCCGACCTGACCGAACTGCTCCCCCAGTGGCTCGCCGCCGCCAACCGGCACCGCTTCCAGGCGCCCGCCGATCTGCTGCCCGCCCTGCTCGACGCGGCTCGGGCCCGTACGGACCTGCGGCCCCAGGCCCTGGAGTTCGCGGGGTCGCGCGGACTGTGGCTGGCCCGGCTCAACCCGGAGTGGAAGTACGCCCTGCGCGGCACCGCGGGCGGGACCGCACTCCCGGACGTACAGGACGCCGAGGCCGTGCGGAAGCTGTGGGAGGAGGGGCTGTTCGCCGAGCGGGTGGGACTGCTCGGTGCCGTACGGGCGGCGGAGCCGGCCGCCGCGCTCGTCCTGCTCACCACGGCCTGGGCCACGGAGCGCGCCGAGGACCGGCTGATGTTCCTGGACTCGCTGCGCACCGGGTTGAGCGGGAGGGACGAGGAGTTCCTGGAGCAGGCGCTGTCGGACCGCAGCCGCAACGTCCGGGCCGTCGCCGCGGAACTCCTCTCCGCACTGCCCGCCTCCGCGTTCGGCGCACGGATGGCGGACCGGGCCACGTCCTGCGTGGCCCTGGACCGTACGGGCGATGCCGGCGGTATCGCGGTGGAGGCGCCGCACGAGTGCGACGCGGCCATGCAGCGGGACGGAGTGGTGGCGAAACCACCGGCCGGGCGGGGTGAACGGTCCTGGTGGTTCGGCCAGTTGGTGGAGTCCGCACCGCTCGGCGCCTGGTCGGCAAGGCTCGGGGGGCGTACGGCACGGGAGATCGTGCGGCTGCCCGTCGCCGACGGATGGGCCGAGGAACTGCACGCGGCCTGGTGCCGGGCGGCGATACGCCAGGGCGACTCGAACTGGGCGCGGGCACTGCTGGGGGCTCCGTCGGTGCCGCCCGAGGCGGGTACGGGCACGGCCTCTCTCGCCGAGCGGGCAAAGCTGCTGGCCACCCTGCCGGACGGGGAACGGGCCGACTGGGTGGCCGAGTTCGTCTCGGCACACGGATTGTCGGAGGCGTTCCAGCTGCTGGGGGTGTGCGTGGTGCCGTGGTCGGGGGCACTGGGCCGGGCGGTTGTCGACGCGCTCGACATCGCGCGGGACGCGGGGAGCTATCCGTGGAGCTTCAGCGGCGTGATGGGACTGGCCGAACGGTGCCTCGACCCGGGCGAGGCGGACCGCCTGGAAATCCTGACCACCACACCGGACGAGGCGGAGGGCGCGTCGCCGGGGGCAGGGGGCTACTGGTCGGAAGCCTTCCAACGCCTGGTGGGGACGCTGAGACTGCGGGCGGCAATGGTGCGAGAACTGGAGGGAGAGGGGTAGAGGGGCGCGGTCAGGCACCTCGATACCGCCGCCCCCGTCGCCTCCTTAGGTGCAAGCGCCGCCCCCGTCGCCTCCTTAGGCGCAAGCGCCGCCCCCCGTCGCCTCCTTGGGCAGCGGGCCCGGCCCCTCACCCGCGCGCTCTCTCCCCCTCCCCCCGCCGCCGCCTCCTTGGGCAGCGGGGCCGCCCCCGGGGGCGGGACGGGTGGGCAAGGGGGCGGCCCCCACGCGAAGCCCCACCCTCCCGACCGCACGCCCTCGCCACCGCACCTCCCGCGCCCCGCGACCGCGTCCCGTGCGGGCCGGTGGGCCGCTTCGCGGATTGGGCCCCTCCCCGCCCCTCCACCTAAACCGCTCGCCGCGGGGCGGGTGGGTGGGTTGTACGTGCGGGTGCGTCGTGGCTGATCGCGCAGTTCCCCGCGCCCCTAACGGGGCCGGTGGGCGTCGTAGCTGGTCGCGCCCGCGCGGCGGAGCCGCATGTCCAGTGCAGCCCCTCGCCCCTGACGGGGCCGCGCCGCGCCGCGTGTCCTCAGATGCCGGGCAGGCTGAAGCGGCCCCGACAGGCCGGATCGCTCACGCCCCCGCCGGCTGCCGCACGTTCGCCCGTACCCACTCCACGATCGCCGTCGTCGTCGCCCCCGGCGTGAAGATCTCCGCCACGCCCTTCGCCTTCAGCGGAGCGATGTCGTCCTCCGGGATGATCCCGCCGCCGAACACCTTGATGTCCGCCGCGTCGCGCTCCCGGAGCAGGTCGATGACCTTCACGAAGAGCGTGTTGTGGGCGCCGGACAGGATCGACATGCCGATCGCGTCCGCGTCCTCCTGGATCGCGGTGTCCACGATCTGCTCGGGAGTCTGGTGCAGGCCCGTGTAGATGACCTCCATACCGGCGTCCCGCAGCGCCCGTGCGATGACCTTGGCCCCGCGGTCGTGTCCGTCAAGACCCGGCTTCGCCACCACCACACGGATCGGTCCCGTAACACCCATCGCTGCTGCCTCCCAGTACGCACCGCGCCGCCGTTGGCGCAACGTCCCCTGCCCCGGGAGGGACAGGGAAGTGAACGAACGTTATCCACAGCATCCCGCACGGCGCCGTTTCGCGGTGGACGGAGAGGGGGAAATCACACGTTGGGAAACGTTCGCTGTGCGTCGTACCCGCACCAGCCGGCACCGCAGCCACGCACGGCCGCCGCAGCCGGGACGCACGCACGGGGAGCCGTAACGAGGTCGCCGTACCACCGTGCCGTCAGCCGCACGGCACGGTGGTACGGCCCACTCCCTTGCTCCACCGACCTCCGCCACGGCACCCCATGAGGGCACACGGGGGACAGGGCCGTCCCCCCGCGTGCCGTTCGGGAGGTCGGCCGCCATGATCGTTCCGCCCCAGCCACTCCTCCTCTCCCCCTTCGGCCCGCTGCTGCGCGCCACCGCGCTCGAATTGGCCATCCTGTTCGGGCACTTGCTCCTCTATCCCTCGGGGATACGGCCGGAGCGCCCCGCCGAGCCCGAGATACCCACCGCCGGCCGGTCCCGCCCGCCGGTCGTGCTGCTGCACGGATTCGTCGACAACCGTTCCGTGTTCGTGCTGCTGCGCCGCTCGCTGGCCCGGCACGGCTGGTGCCATCTCGCCTCGCTCAATTACTCGCCGCTCACCTGCGACATCCGCACCGCCGCCGAACTCCTGGGCCGTCATGTCGAGGAGATCTGTGCCAGGACGGGGCACCGCGAGGTCGACATCGTCGGGCACAGCCTCGGCGGTCTGATCGCCCGTTATTACGCGCAGCGACTCGGCGGCGACACGCGCGTACGGACACTTGTCACACTCGGAACTCCGCACGAGGGAACGCGTGTAGCCCCACCGATGAGCGCGCACCCTCTCGTACGACAGATGCGTCCCGGCTCCTCGGTGATCGAAGAACTGGCGCTGCCCGCACCCGACTGCCGGACCCGTTTCGTGAGTTTCTGGAGCGACCTTGATCAATTGATGCTGCCGGTGGAAACAGCCCGTATCCACCACCCCGATCTGATCGCCCAGAACGTGCAGGTCAGCGGGATCGGCCATCTCGCGCTGCCCGTACACCCGGCCGTCGCCGCCGGAATCCGGCAGGCCCTTCAGACACAGGGCGCGGCCGACGCGGGCTCTCCGGGCATCTCCGTCGCGTGACGCCCGGGATAACCGGCAGCCACGGTGCTCAAGGTGTGAATGTGACGTGATCAAGACCTTGCATTCCTCGAACATTTGCCGAACGCAGCGCCAAGCCGCTGCCCGCCGTCCGCCAAAAGACGGCCGAATGCCCGTTTCCTGAATGCGCAAAACCTGCCGGAGATTGTCGCCGCCGCATACCGCCGGGTACAGTCGCGCCACTGCTTTCACTCGGGGTGCCCCCCGTACCCCCCGGAAACCAGATCCTGCTGCCGAGGCGAGAGAGACGTTGGTGAACGACCAGCAACCCCACGCCGGGTACGGCACGTACCCCACCGGCAGCTTTGACACCGATCCGCTCTTCGGCGGACTGCCCGGTACGGACAGTCCCAGCGGTCAGTACGACACCTCCCAGTGGGACACCGGCTCCTCGCAGCACGTGGCGTACGACGCCTACACCGCGCACACGCAGCAGGGTTACGACTCCACCGGCACCTGGTCCCATCTCGGCGGCTACCCGCAGAGCGCGGACATCCCCGCCCAGGGCGGCCGCGCTTCGTACGACACCGGCTCGTACGACAACGACGCCATGGTCACCGGGCAGTGGGACGCGAGCGCCTGGAACCAGGCGGACCAGGTGCATCAGGCGCACCAGGATCCGTTCGAGACCGGCCAGTTCGACGCGACGCAGTTCGCGTACGCGGCCGACTCGTCGTCGGGGCACCAGTGGCAGGCGTACGACCCGAGCACTGAGACCGGCTCCTTCGACTCCGCGGCCTTCGAGACCAGCTCCTTCGAGACCAGCTCTTTCGAAACCGGGGCCTTCGACGCCACCGCCTGGAACTCCGCCGCGGCCGAGTCGCCGGAACCGGCCGCCGCACCGGCCGACTTCGCGCAGGACACCTCCTTCTCGCAGGACACCGCCTTCCCGCAGGACACCGCGCTCCCGCCGGACGCCGCCTTCGCTCAGGACACCGACCTCACGCAGGACCAGGGCCGGGACACCGACTTCAGCACCGCCGAGTTCCCCGTGGTCTCCCCCGACGACGTGCACCCGCACGCACACGACGCGGGTGACTCCGGCCCCGGCCCCGAGCCGGAACCCGCGGCGGCCGGCCCCCGCGCCGCCCGCCGAGCCCCCGCGAGCCGCGGCCGCCGCCGCACCCCCGCCAAACGCTCCGCGCTCCTCACCGTCGCCGTACCCTCCGCCTGTGTCATGGGCGTCGCAGGAGTCGCCGCCGCCTCCGTGGGCGGAATCGCCGGTGCCGACGAGTCGAAGCCGAAGCCGACGACCATGGCCGCCGCCGACCCGGCGACCGTGAAGCCCGTCGCCGTCAACAACAAGCTCGACACCCAGCTCGCCGGACTGAGCGCCGACGCCCGCGACTTCGGCGACCGCGCCAGCCGTACGCAGGAACGTATCGACCTCAAGGAACGCCAGGACGCCGAGAAGAAGCGCAAGGCCGAAGAGGCCGCGCGCAAGGAGGCGGCCCGCCCCAAGTACGCCCTGCCCGTCGCCCAGCACGGACTCAGCGCGTACTACGGCCAGGCAGGCGTCAACTGGGCGGCCGTGCACACCGGCATCGACTTCCCCGTCGACCTGGGCACGCCCGTGATGGCGGCGACCGACGGCACGGTCAGCGCCGAGTTCAACAGCGCGTACGGCAACATGATGAAGGTCGTCTCGCCGAGCGGTGTCGAGACCTGGTACTGCCACCTCTCCACCACCAAGATCCGCTCGGGTCCCGTGAAGGCCGGCGACGTCATCGGCTTCTCCGGCAGTTCCGGGAACTCCACCGGGCCGCACCTCCACTTCGAGGTACGACCGGGCGGCGAGTCCGCCGTCGACCCGCTGGCCTGGTACCGCAGCCACGGCCTCGACCCGACGACGTAAACCCCCGGCACCGTTCGTACGGAAGGCCTACGGGAAAGGGCCCGCACCGGACATCCGGTGCGGGCCCTCATTCGTACCTGTGCGGAGCTACAGCTTCTCGACCGGCGCGTACCGCAGCAGCAGCTTCTTCGGGCGCTCGCCGCCGAAGTCGATCGTGGCCTGCGCGTCCGAACCCGACCCGGTCACCGTCATCACCGTGCCGAGGCCGAACTGGTCGTGCGTGACGCGGTCTCCGACGGCGAGATTGATCACCGGCTTCTCCGCCGCACGCCGGGTGGCGAAGCCCGAAGGGCCGCCCCGGGAGCGGGAATTGGCCAGCGAAGAGGACAGCGAGGACGCCACCGAGCCCGCCTTGGAGCCGGAGACCGGGCCCGCCGGGATCTGCGCGCCGGTGCGCTTCCACTCCAGGTGGGTGTCCGGGATCTCCTCCAGGAAGCGGGAGGCCGGGTTGTACGAGGGTTGGCCCCAGGCGCTGCGCATGGTCGAACGGGTGAGGTAGAGGCGTTCGCGGGCGCGCGTGATTCCGACGTACGCCAGGCGCCGCTCCTCCTCCAGCTCCTTGGTGTTGCCCAGCGAGCGCATGTGCGGGAAGACGCCGTCCTCCATGCCGGTCAGGAAGACGACCGGGAATTCGAGGCCCTTGGCGGTGTGCAGCGTCATGAGGGTGATGACGCCGGAGCCGTCCTCGCCCGATGCGTCAGCATCAGATTCAGCAGGTGCGTCGGGGATCTGGTCGGAGTCGGCGACGAGCGCGACCTTCTCCAGGAAGTCGGAGAGGGTGCCGGGGGCTTCGCCGTCGTCGTCCCCCTGGTTCTCCTGCTCGAATTCGAGGGCCACCGCGGCGAGTTCCTGAAGGTTCTCGATGCGGGTCTCGTCCTGCGGGTCGGTGGACGCCTGCAGCTCGGCGAGATATCCGGTCCGCTCCAGTACGGCTTCGAGGACGGTGGCCGGTCCTGCTCCGGACTCGACGATCGTACGGAGCTCCTCCATCAGCGTGTTGAACCGCTTGACGGCGTTGGACGAGCGGGCGGCCATTCCGTACGCCTCGTCGACGCGGCGCAGGGCCTGCGGGAAGCTGATCCGCTCGCGCAGCGACAGCGCGTCGATCATGGCTTCGGCGCGCTCGCCGATGCCGCGCTTGGGCACGTTGAGGATGCGGCGCAGCGGGACGGTGTCCTCGGGGTTCGACAGCACGCGCAGGTAGGCCAGGATGTCCCGGACCTCCTTGCGCTCGTAGAAGCGGACGCCGCCGACGACCTTGTACGGCAGGCCGACCCGGATGAAGATCTCTTCGAAGACGCGGGACTGGGCGTTCGTACGGTAGAAAACGGCGACGTCGCCGGCCTTGGCGTCGCCCGCGTCGGTGAGGCGGTCGATCTCCTCGGCGATGAACTGGGCCTCGTCGTGCTCGGTGTCCGCGACGTACCCGGTGATCTGGGATCCGGCGCCGGCGTCGGTCCAGAGGTTCTTCGCGCGGCGGTTCTCGTTGCGCTCGATGACGGCGTTGGCGGCGGTGAGGATGGTCTGGGTGGAGCGGTAGTTCTGCTCCAGCAGGATCGTCTTCGCGTCCGGGTAGTCCTCCTCGAACTGGAGGATGTTGCGGATCGTCGCGCCGCGGAAGGCGTAGATCGACTGGTCGGCGTCGCCGACGACGCACAGCTCACCGGGGGCCTTGCCCTCGCCGGAGGGCCCGACCAGCTCCCGTACCAGCGTGTACTGGGCGTGGTTGGTGTCCTGGTACTCGTCGACCATCACGTGCCGGAAGCGCATCCGGTAGTGCTCGGCGACGTCGGGGAACGCCTGGAGCAGATGCACCGTGGTCATGATGATGTCGTCGAAGTCCAGTGCGTTCGCCTCGCGGAGGCGGGACTGGTACATCGCGTAGGCCTGGGCGAGGGTCTTCTCGAAGCCGTCGGCGGCCTGGCCGGCGAAGGTCTCCTCGTCTATCAGCTCGTTCTTCAGGTTGGAGACCTTGGCGCTGAAGGACTTCGGCGGGAACTTCTTCGGGTCGATGTCGAGGTCGCGGCAGACCAGGGCCATCAGACGCTTGGAGTCGGCGGCGTCGTAGATCGAGAAGGAGCTCGTGAAGCCGAGCTTCTTGGACTCGCGGCGCAGGATGCGGACGCAGGCGCTGTGGAAGGTGGACACCCACATCGCGTTGGCGCGCGGGCCGACCAGGGCCTCGACGCGCTCCTTCATCTCGGCCGCGGCCTTGTTGGTGAAGGTGATCGCGAGGATCTGGCCGGGATGCACACCGCGGGCCGCGAGCAGGTGCGCGATGCGATGGGTGAGCACACGGGTCTTGCCGGAACCGGCTCCGGCCACGATGAGCAGCGGCGATCCGGCGTGCACGACGGCTGCGCGCTGGTTGTCGTTCAGCCCGTCGAGCAGGGCCGCCGGGTCGACCACCGGGCGGGGGGCGCCGTCCCGGTAGTACGCGTCGCGGGGCGGCGGCGGGCCGTCGAAGGCGCCCTGGAAGAGGTCGTGCGGAACCTCCTCCGCGGGGGCACCGTCATCGGTGTCCTCCGGGGGAGGCGGGGCCGCGTCGTCCTTGTGCTGGAGGTCGGCCAGGAAGCTGTCGTCAAAGAGGCTGCTCATCGCCTACCGAGTCTAGGCGGCCGCACTGACAGCAGGTCCCGGTTTCCGCCACCACCGTCCGTGACCTTGCCCAGCACCACCCGCGACCACCTTCCGTGACCCGACCCTCACCGCTTGCAAAGGTCACGAAAATGTATCGGGCATATCGAACATCAGGCTTCCCACCCGTCACGGGGATTGGCTACGGTGCTGCGCGAGCGGCCCGTACCCCCCTCGGCGAACCGCGCCGGAACGGTGCCCTCACGCCGAATTCGCGCCGCCCGCACGGTGGTTCGGAACCGGGGACCCACACGCATCACCGGGGTGAATCGGCCCGTCCCCCACACACACCTGGGCCGTAGGGCACCTTCCGTCAGTCCGCCCGAACCCGACAGCTAACCCGGTAGGCGGTCCACGGAAGGAATGCCTGCTTTGGCATCGCATCGCAAGCCGCGTACCCGCGCCACGTCGCTGATACGTTCCACCGCTCCCGGATTCGGCGTCACCACCGCCGCCCTGGTCACCGTCGGCCTGGTCGCCCAGTCCGCCCAGGCCGCGCCCACCGCACCCGCCTCGCCGAAGCCCTCGGTCGAAGAGGTGCAGAAGAAGGTCGACGACCTCTACCGGCAGGCCGGGACGGCGACCCAGAAGTACAACGCGGCCAAGGAAGCCACCCGGCAGCAGAAGGAGAAGCTCGACGGGCTCCTCGACGACGTCGCGCAGCGCACCGACAAGCTCAACGAGGCCAGGCGGGCGCTCGGTACCTTCGCTGCCACCCAGTACCGCAGCGGATCGGTCGGTTCCACGGCCGCTCTGCTCCTGGCGCACGACCCGCAGTCGTACTTCGACTCGCGGCGGCTGATGGCGCGGACCACCGATCGGCAGAAGAAGCTGGTCGCCGACTACAGCGCACAGCAGCAGTCCGCCGCGAAGCACCGGGCCGTGGCGACCCGCGGTCTGGAGCGGCTGACCACGTCGCAGGCCTCGCTGCGGGAGTCCAAGCAGGACGTACAGGACAAGCTCGGGCAGGCGCGCGGGCTGCTGTCGCGGCTGACCGCCGAGGAGAAGGCCAAGCTCGCGGAGCTGGAGCGCAAGCGCGAGGCGGAGGCCAAGCGCAAGGCGGAGGAGCTGGCGCGGCAGCAGGCGGAGGAGGCGGCCAGGGAGAAGGAGCGGGAGGAAGAGAAGGAGAAGGAGCCCGGGCAGGGGTCCGGATCCGGGTCGGGTACCCGTACCGGTACCGGTACGGGCACAGGCACGGGCACGGATTCCGGTAGCGGCTCGGGCTCCGGCAGCGGCTCTGACTCCGGCTCCGGCTCCGGCTCCGGCTCCGGAAGCTCGTATTCCACGAAGGCCGCGAAGGTGCTGGACTTCGCCCGCGCCCAGATCGGCAAGCCGTACATCTGGGGCGCGACCGGCCCCTCCTCGTACGACTGCTCGGGGCTGTCCCAGGCCGCCTGGCGGGCCGCCGGGGTGACCCTGCCGCGGACCACCTGGGACCAGGTGAAGGTCGGCACCCGGATCGCGACGAAGGACCTCAAACCGGGTGACCTGGTGTTCTTCTACGACGACATCAGCCACGTCGGCATCTACAAGGGCAACGGAATGATGATCCACGCACCGAAGCCGAACGCGAAGGTGCGCGAGGAGTCGATCTACTACATGCCGATCTACGGGAGCGTACGGCCGGCCTGACCGGTCCCGCCGGAACTCAGGTCCAGAGGACGGCGACGAAGATATTGACCGCCGTCAGCCCGCCGACCGCGCCGAACAGCGCCTTCTCCACCTTCTCGTCATCGCGCTTGACGTAGACGAGGCCCAGGATCACCACCAGGATCGCCAGCTTGATGCCGAGCTTGACGTTGTTGAGGGTGTGGTCCTGGGCCTGGTTGAGCCCGACCAGGGCGATGCCGGTGACCAGCATGGTCAGCGCACCGTGCAGCATCGGGGGCGTGAAGCGGGCGGTGCCCGCGCCCATCGCCTTCATCTGGGTCAGGAAGCCGCCGAGGAGCGAGGCGATGCCGATGATGTGGAGTCCTACGAAAACATTGATCAGTACATCCATGGGGCGGAGCCTAGCCAGGCGTTAGCAGGGGGATCGCGGCAGGGCGGGCCATTCCGTCCCATCGATCACAGTGGGCGCGGAAGTGGTGATTCCGCATCCCAGTCGTCGATCATCTGCGATCAGCACTCGCCCTCTTCCTGCCATTAGCGCTCATTCGAAGGCTGTGCCGTGACGCCCAGGTTTAGCGTCCCTCCCCAGACGGCCGACTCCCCTCCCCCACCGGCCGGACGGACCCGTGGAAGGACGTGAACGCCCTCGTGGCAGCGCACCGGAAGCCCAAGCAGCGCTCACTCACCGGCAGTACCGTTCGTACCGCCCGCACCACCGCGGTCACCCTCGCACTGGCAGGGGCCGCGGGCACCACCGCACTGGAGGGCACCGCACAGGCGGAGCCGACGCTCACTCCGGCACAGATCAAGTCGAAGATCGACAAGCTGTACCACGACGCCGAGGCCGCCACCGAGACGTACAACGGCGTGCAGGAGAAGGCCGAGCGGACCAAGAAGTCGCTCGACCAGCTGCGGGACGAGGCAGCACGCAGGACGGAGCGGCTCAACTCCGCACGCGGCTCGCTCGGTTCGCTGGCCGCGGCCCAGTACCGCACCGGGGGCATCGAGCCCGCGCTCCAGGTCGCGCTGACCTCGAACCCCGACCAGTATCTGGAGCGGGCCGCGATCGCCGGGCGGGCGGGCGACCGGCAGGCCGTCAAGGTGCAGGGCGCGCAGCGGCAGGTGGCCGAGATCGCCCGCCTGCGCGGCAGCGCCGGTCAGAGGTTCACCGAACTCGCCGAACAGCAGGGCGAGTTGAAGAAGCAGAAGGCGGAGATCCAGAAGAAAATCTCCGGCGCGGAGGAACTGCTCTCCCGGCTCACCGCCGACGACCGTGCCCGGTACGCCGCCCAGGACGGGCACGGCGAGGCGGGTGGCGGCGACCGTGCCAGTCGCGGGGATCGCACCGAGATGCCTCGCGGCGACGTCCGGGCACCCAACGCCCGTGCCTCGCAGGCCGTTTCGTTCGCGTACTCCGCTCTGGGAAAGCCTTATGTCTGGGGTGCCACGGGCCCCTCCTCCTTCGATTGCTCGGGCCTGACCCAGGCCGCCTGGCGCTCTGCCGGGGTGGCGCTCCCGCGCACCACCTACACCCAGATCAACGCGGGAGAACGCGTCTCGCGTTCCCAACTCGCGCCGGGAGATCTGCTTTTCTTCTACTCCGGCATCACCCATGTCGGGCTGTACATCGGCGAAGGCAAGATGATCCACGCCCCGCGGCCCGGTGCCCCGGTGCGGATCGCACCGATCGACGAGATGCCGCTGACGGGGGCGACACGGCCCGCGTGAGGCCCCCTGCGCAATGCCCCCTGATCGACAGGGTCGGCCACTCTTCCCGGGGTAACCGCCTCTATGAGGCCGTGGCCGCCACGGCCTCATAGAGGGAGGCACAGTCATGCCGGGCATCATCAGCAGGATCAAGAGTTACGCGCGCAGCCCGCAGGGCCGCCGGACCATCGCCCGAGGCCGCCGCGAGGCCGCGAACCCGCGCAGGCGCTCGCAGGCCAGGCAGCTCCTGGGCCGACTGCGCGGCGGGCGCGGCCACGGCCGGCAGTACTGAGAACCGGCACCGAGCCGACACCGGCGGCCCGCACTGTGGCACCGGCGGCCCGCACTGCGGGACCGGCGGCCCGCACTGCGGGACCGGCAGCCCGTACTGACCGCCGGTACTGGACCGTCGGCGCCGACCGCCGGTACTGACCGAGGGTGGCTGCCTGCCCGGTTGCGGCGACTACTTGCCCAGCTGCTCCGACAGCCACCGGAAGACCTCCGGCACCTGCTGCTTCCACACGCTGGTGCCGTGGGGCCCGGTCAGCTTCACGGCCCGCACCGTCGTCGGTGCCTTCGCCTCCGCCTTCATGGCGGTCCCCGCCTCGAAGCCGTCACCGGCCGCGCCCGACATGAACAGGGCGGTGCGCGGCGGCTTCCCCGCCTTGTTCGCCGCCTTCAGCATCATGTACGGGTTGTTGGCGCGCCGCAGTTCGGGGGTCGCGGCGGTGAGGGCGGCGGGCTCGCCCTTCGGGTCGTTGAAACCGGAGAGGCTGACGCCCGCGCGGTAGCGGTCCGGGTGCGCGACGGCGAGCTTGGCCGCGCAGTGCGCGCCCGCCGAGTAGCCGCCGACGGCCCAGTCCGCGGCCTTGTCCGAGGCGCGGAAGGTGTCGGAGACCATCTTCCGCACGTCGACGCTCAGCCAGCTGTCCGCGTTGACCTTGCCCGGGATGTTGGCACAGCCGGTGTCGGTCTGGTCGCCGAGCAGGGTGGTGCGGGGCGAGACCAGGATGAACGGCTTGACCTTGCCCTGCTCCATCAGCGGCCCCAGCTGCTTGTTCACCTCAAGGGTGCCGAACCAGGCCTTCGCGGACCCGGGGTAGCCGGGCAGCAGCTGGACCACCGGGAACTTCTTGTCCTTGTACGCCGGATCGTCGTACTGCGGCGGCAGCCACACGTACACCTCGCCCTCGACCCCGGAGATCCGGCCCTTGAGCTCGGTGACCTGGACGCCCGCCCCCATCCTGGCGTCGTCGACCGGCTTGAACTTCGCGGCTTCCTTCGGCTGCTCGGACAGCTTCTGACCGCCTATGCCGTCGGGGCCGAGGTCCGCCGCCGTCCCCGCCCGGTCCGTCGTACCGAGCAGGTCCTCCCAGCTGTCGTACAGCCCGTTGGCGTTGTTCACCCCGACGAAGACCACCGTGATGGCGGTGACCTGCGCGAACACCAGCATCAGCAGCCGTACGAAGCCGCGCACGGCGGCGGGTCCGCGCACCCGGCTCCACAGGGCCAGCGGCAGGACGACCGCGACCACGAGCAGGGCGATCGCGGTCACGAAGAAGGGGGTCCCGGTCAGACTCATCACGTGGGTACTAGATGGCCCGATCGCCACCGCGGTTGCCCCTTTTCACGTGTCTGTCACCTGACTCACACCCCTGCCGCACCTGAACGCCCGGTGAAGCCGCAGGTCAGACCAGCCGTCGGGCGGTCGCCCAGCGGGTCAGCTCGTGCCGGTTGGACAGCTGGAGCTTGCGCAGCACCGCCGAGACGTGCGACTCGACCGTCTTCACGGAGATGAACAGCTGCTTCGCGATCTCCTTGTAGGCGTAGCCGCGCGCGATCAGACGCAGCACCTCGCGCTCCCGCTGGGTGAGCCGGTCCATGTCCTCGTCGGCCGGCGGCGCGTCCGTCGACGCGAACGCGTCCAGTACGAACCCGGCCAGCCGCGGCGAGAACACCGCGTCCCCGTCCTGTACCCGGAACACCGAGTTCACCAGGTCGGCGCCGGTGATCGTCTTGGTGACGTACCCGCGTGCGCCGCCCCGGATGACGCCGATGACGTCCTCCGCCGCGTCGGAGACCGACAGCGCCAGGAACCGCACCGGCCGCTCGGCGTCCGACATCAACGGCGCGCACCGGCGCAGCACCTCGACCCCGCCGCCACCCGGCAGGTGCACGTCGAGGAGGACCACCTCGGGCCGGGTCGCCGTGATCACGGTGACGGCCTGGTCGACGTCGGCGGCCTCGCCGACCACCTCGACGCCGGTCGTCCCGGTCTGGCCGATCTCGGCCTGCACCCCGGTGCGGAACATCCGGTGGTCGTCGACCAGCACCACCCGTACGTGCCGGGCCTGTCCCTGCTCCGTCTGTGCGCTCTGCTCGGTCATGCGTCCGCCGCCCTCTCCATCTCAAGCTCGACTTCCGTGCCCCCGTCGGGCGCGGAACGCAGCCGTGCCGTGCCGCCGTGCCGTTCCATCCGGCCGATGATCGATTCTCGTACGCCCATCCGGTCGTCCGGAATCGCGTCGAGGTCGAAGCCGGGTCCCCGGTCCCGCACGGACACGAAAACCGTGCGGCCCTCAACCTCCGCGAAGACCTGTACCGCACCGCCCTCGCCACCGTACTTGGCGGCATTCACCATTGCCTCGCGTGCGGCCTGCATCTGTGCCGCCAGCTTGTCGTCCAGCGGGCAGTCACCGACCACCACCACCTCAAGAGGCACTCCGTGTTTGTCCTCCACCTCGGCTGCCGCGCGCTTCACCGCGTCCGCGAGGGTGGTGGGTTCCTCGTCCTCGTCCTTGCCGGTGCCCTCCGGCCTGTACAGCCAGTTGCGCAGCTCGCGCTCCTGGGCGCGGGCCAGGCGCCGCACCTCCGAGCCGTCGTCCGCGTTGCGCTGGATCAGGGTCAGGGTGTGCAGTACGGAGTCGTGGACGTGGGCGGCGACCTCGGCCCGCTCCTGGGCGCGGATGCGCATCAGGCGCTCCTCGGACAGGTCCTGAGTCATGCGGACGAGATAGGGGCCGGCCAGCAGCCCGATGCCCGCGATCACGGCGAGCGCGGCCGTCAGTACGTTGCCCAGCTGGGCGGCCGAACCGCGCACGACCAGGAAGACCGTGAGGCCCACCCCGACCAGGGCGACGCCCGCGAGACCGCGCAGTACCTGGAGCATCCGGCGGCGGCTGCCGCCCTCCGTCCAGTGCGCACGGCGGGCGTTGTCGGCCTGCCGCCACACCAGGACGACACCCGCACCGGTCAGCAGCAGCGGCCACACGTACCGCCCGGAGCCGGCCGTGTCCACGTTGCTGACGAAGATCGCGGCGCCGATGCACAGGGCGGCCAGTGCGGCGATCTGCCCCTTGTCGGGGATCCGCAGCCTGCGCCGCCCGTCGGGGAGGGTCTCGAAGGCGCTGCGCGGCTCGGCGCCGACCCCGCCGACCCCCAGCGGCACGAAGAACCAGAACCCCGCATACACCAGCGCGCCCAGCCCCTGCATCAGGAACAGGGCGAAGAACGCGATCCGCACCCAGACGACCGGCAGCCCCAGGTGCCCCGCGAGACCCCGGGCGACCCCGCCGAGCATCCGCCCGTCCGCGCTGCGGTAGAGCTTGCGCGGGGGCGTGGCCGCCGGGTCCTGCTCGGCGGTGGGCGGGCGGGCCGCTCGGCGGCTCGGGGCGGTGGACGACATGCCTCGATGGTCACACGCCCGCAGGTCCGGGCACATGGGGGAAAACCCCAGAATCCCCTGAGGAATACCGCAGGGCGCGGCCTGCGGAAATCAGGGATCAGCCAGGGTCGCCCCAGGTGCCGCGGGCGGCTGATGCCGGTCACCATGGGGCGTATGACAGAAGTCCACGACGAACCGGTGGCCGCCGCGCCCCGGGGCCCGGCGGGTCCCGCGGATCCGGCCGACGGGCCCAAGCCCCAGCTGCGCCGCAGCCGCCGCCACAAGGCGGTCGGCGGTGTCTGCGGCGGGCTCGGCCAGTACTTCGACGTCGACCCGGTGATCTTCCGTGTCGTGCTCGCCGTGACCGCCGTGACCGGTGGCATCGGGCTGATCGCGTACGGCTTCGCCTGGCTTCTCGTCCCCCAGGAGGGCGACGAGGAGAACGAGGCGAAGCGGCTGCTGACCGGCCGTGTCGACGGCCCGGCCCTGATCGCCGTGCTGCTCGCCCTGGTCGGCTGCGGAATGTTCCTGTCGATGCTGCACAACGGCGGCGCCTTCGGGTTCTCCGTCATGCTCATCCTGGTCGTCGGCGCCAGCGCCGTGTGGTCCCGGCAGCGCCGGGCCGCCGCTGCCTCCTCGGAGGAACCGGGTGCCACGCAGGCCGCCGACGTGGCGGCGCCCCCGGAGACCAAGGCGCCGCCGATTCCCGGCGCCCCGTCCTGGTGGCGCGACCCGATCGTCAAGGACGGCACGACCGGGCCCGTGCCGCACGGCTACCTCTGGGGGCCGTCCGCAGAGCCCGCGGACATCCGCCCCTCGAAGAGGAACGGGGGTGCGGTGCGCCGTGACCCGCGTCCCCGCTCCTTCGGCGGCCTGACCTTCTTCGCCGCGCTGCTCGCCGGCGCGGCGGGCACGGCCGCGACCTGGGACACGGAGCCCCTGGGCACCAGCCTGGCGACCGGTCTGGCGTGTGCGCTCGCGGTGTTCGGGGTGGGCCTGCTGCTCGCGTCGTTCCTCGGCCGGGTCGGCGCGGGCACGATCTTCCTCGGTCTGCTCACGGCCGGCCTGCTGGCGGCCGCCACGACCATCCCCAAGAACATCACCACCGACTGGGCCCGCACCGACTGGCGTCCGGCGACGGTCGAGGCCGTCCAGCCGAGGTACGAACTCGGTGCCGGCGAGGGTCTCCTCGACCTCAGCAAAGTGGTGGTGCCGAAGGGCAGCACCCTGACCACCAGGGCCGAGGTCGGTGCGGGCACCCTGCGCGTCGTCGTCCCCAAGGACGTGACCGTGCAGGTCGACATGGAGGTGGGGGTGGGCGACATCGAGCTGCCCGGTCAGAGCCCGGAAGACATCGACATCCGCACCGACCAGCAGCAGGTCCGCACCCTCGACCCACCGCCCGACGCGAAGCCCGCGGGCACGGTCTCCCTGCACCTCGAAGTCGGCGTCGGACAGGTGGCGGTGGAACGTGCTGCGTCATGACTTCCTGCCCGGACGCGCGGTCCTGGGCCTCACCTTCCTGACCGCGACCGTGCTGTACGCAGCCGATGCGAGCGGCACCTGGGACACCCCGTGGTGGACCCTGCTCCCGGTGATCGTCTGCGGCCTCTTCGTGGCGGCGACCGCCGGCTGGATCGGTTACGGCATCCGGCGGCGGCGCAAGGCGCGCATCGCGTCCAGCGAGAACACCGACGCCCCGGCGAGCACCAGTGGCAGCCACGCCATCAGATAGGCGAGGTCGTTGCCGTAGTAGTACGGCGTGCTCTGCCAGCTGACGGTGAGCCACAGGCTGAGCGAGATCAGCGCCCCGCCGACGGCGGCGACGCGTGCGAAGAGGCCGAGCAGCGTGCCGATGCCGACGAGGAGTTCCCCGATCGCGATGGCGTGGCCGAAGCCTTCGGGGGCCTTCAGCGCCAGGTCGACGAGCCAGGGTACGGCGGAGCTGTCGCGCACCGAAGCCATCAGGGCGCCGATCGAGCCGTCGCCGCTCGCGGAGAGGAACGTGCTGTCGGTGAGCTTGTCGAGGCCCGCGTAGATGAAGGTGATGCCGAGGAAGACCCGCAGGGGCAGCAGCGCGAAGCGGCTCGCGCTGTGCTTCCAGCCCCGCGGTTCGTTCGTCCCGTACGCGCGTGTGCTGCCCGTCCCGTACCCGTATGCCATCGCCCGGCCCTGCCTTCCTCGCGCCTCACGTCCCGTCACCTGACCATACGTTCGACGGGCGGGCGGGGCTCAGTCCGTGATGTCGACCAGGCAGCAGTTCGTCTCGACGCCGGCCGCCGTCACCACCTGCACCTCGACCCGGCCGGGCTCCACCTCGACGGGGACCGGCACGGTCAGCGCGCTGTCGGTCGGGTTGGCGAACCCGCCGGGCACCGGCACCAGCGGGACGTGCACATGGACCGTCCCGATCCGCACCACCATGCGGGCCAGCCGGTCCGGGGTCTGCGCCCCGGGCGGTACGAAGCCCGCACCGCGGATCTCGATGTCGTCACCGGTACGGACGGGGCCGTCGAGGTCGCCCGCCTCCCTGGCCCGGACGACGGACAGCACGACCGGACGCCCGCCCTCCGCGTACTTCCCGGCGAAGTACGTGGCCGCCGACACCACCACGAGGAGGGCGAGCCCCCACGGCAGGTCCGGCAGTTGCTCGGGCCGCCTGGCGAGTCGTACGGCGGAGAAGACGACTGCCACGGTCGACACGAGAACGTACTGGACGTCGCCGAAGTTCCCCCGCCCCGAGTCGTCGGTCAGCAGGTCCGCGGCGCGCGGCCGGTCGGCCCGCACCTTCTGGAGGGTCTGCTTCAGCACGCGCACGCCCACCACCCGCCGTACGATCACGGCGATCGCGCAGGTCAGCGCGAGGACGGTCAGCACACCGGCACCCCGGGCCAGTTCGAGCCCGGCGATCAGGGCGTCGCGGTCGGCCGGGTTCGACGCGCCGGCCAGCTGCACGGCGAGCACCAGCACCGCGAAGACCACGAGCAGCACCCAGGACGCGGCGACGGCGCGCGAGGTGGAGAGCCGGTTGTCCTCGCCGATCAGCGGGGCGAGCAGCCCGCCGCGCGCCCGGTGCACCCTGGCGGCGCCCGTCAGCAAAGTGGCGGTGACGAGAGCGGCGACAAGCCCCGCGGTACGGGCGACGGTCCACCCCGCGCCGATGGCGGTGAACGCCTCCACCAGCGCGAGGACCACCACGGCTCCCCACACCACGAACAGCGTCCGGCGCCACAGCATGCGCAGCCAGACCTCACCGGCCTCGCGCGAACGCTCCGCGACATCCCGTGCGGACTGGGTCAGTTCGTCGGAAACCCACTGCCGGGACGCTCCCGCGGAGTGCGCGACGGCGGCGGGCAGCCCCTCCCCCGTCGCCAGTTCGTCGCGCTTGGCCAGGAAGGCGGCCACGGCGCGCCGGTGGCCCTCGCGGGCACCGTTCGGGCAGTCGCCGCAGACACAACCTCCGCCGTGCCCGCTGCCGTGCGTGCTCTGTCTTGCCTCTTGCACTGCCACGGCAGCTGCCGCCCTTTCCCCGTCCGAACCACTGACCACACGTCAACGTGCATGCGCTGAAAGGAAATTGTGCCGCACGGAAGGGGTGGCGCGGCCCATGGGGAGGCGGGGCGGAGCGATGGGCCGGTCAGTGGATCGACCGCGGGTGGTCGCCGGGCAGAGGGTGCGAGGCGATCCGCCCGGCGACGTCGTTCACCGGGTCGTCCGGGGCTCGCGCGCTCACCCCAGGAGCTCGGGCTCCGCCCTGCTGATCCGGCGCCACATCGACTGGTAGTTGATCCATGCGACGAGGTCGCCGCCGATCTGGTCGCGCGTCTCGACGGCCTCCTTGTGGCCGATCAGTACGGGCTTCCCGGCCGCCCGCGCCGCCAGCTGCACCTGGCAGGAGCGCTCCAGCGTGTGGAACCACCAGGCCGCCGCGTCCACCGAGTCCCCGACCGTCAGCAGCCCGTGGTTGCGCAGCACGACCGCTTTGTTGCCGCCGAGCGCCGCGGCGATCCAGCGGCCCTCGGTCGGGTCGACGGCGACGCCCGTGTACGCGTCGTAGAGCGCGTGCGACTCGTAGAAGGCGCAGGACTCCTGGGTGATCGGGTCGAGGAGCTCCCCGAGGGCGGCGAAGGCCCGCCCGTGCACGGAGTGGGTGTGCGCGACGGAGACGACGTCGGGGCGCGCCTTGTGCACCTGGGCGTGCACGGTGAAGGCGGCCTGGTTGACGTGCCGGCTCCCCCGCACGACCTGGCCGTCCCCGTTGACGAGGATCAGATCGCTCACGGTCACGTCGGCGAAGGCGAGCCCGAAGGGGTTCACCCAGTAGCAGTCGGCGTATTCGGGGTCGCGTGCCGTGATGTGCCCGGAGACGCCCTCCTCGTACCCGTACGAGGCGAACACCCGCAGCGCTCCCGCCAGACGCTCCTTGCGGTACCTGCGTTCGTCGGCCGGGTCGTCGTGGACGGGCGGCATCGCGAAGTCGAGCCGGTCCAGGGGTACGGGCGGGGGCGCGGGTATCTCGGCGGTCATGGGGCGGAAGCTACCTCCTGGTACTACCGGAAACCAGGGGTGCGCGGCGGTGGCACTGCACACGGCGACGCCGCCGCCACCTCATAGAGGCGACGGCGGCGTCGGCACGGTTCAGCGCGTGGGGACTACTCCCACTCGATCGTCCCCGGCGGCTTGCTCGTGACGTCGAGCACGACCCGGTTGACGTCCGCCACCTCGTTGGTGATCCGCGTCGAGATCTTGGCGAGCACGTCGTACGGCATGCGCGTCCAGTCCGCCGTCATGGCGTCCTCGGAGGACACGGGGCGCAGCACGATCGGGTGGCCGTAGGTGCGGCCGTCGCCCTGCACGCCCACCGAGCGCACGTCGGCGAGCAGCACGACCGGGCACTGCCAGATCTCACGGTCGAGACCGGCCGCCGAGAGCTCCTCGCGGGCGATCGCGTCGGCGTCACGGAGCAGGTCCAGGCGCTCCTTGGTGACCTCGCCGACGATGCGGATGCCGAGGCCGGGGCCGGGGAACGGCTGGCGCTGGACGATCTCCTCCGGGAGACCCAGCTCCTGGCCGACCATCCGGACCTCGTCCTTGAACAGCTGGCGCAGCGGCTCGACGAGCTCGAACTCGATGTCGTCGGGGAGGCCGCCCACGTTGTGGTGCGACTTGATGTTGGCGGTGCCGGTGCCGCCGCCGGACTCGACGACGTCCGGGTACAGGGTGCCCTGGACCAGGAACGCGACCGCGGGGCCCTCCTCCTGGAGGATCTCCAGCTGGGCCTGCTCGAAGACGCGGATGAACTCGCGGCCGATGATCTTCCGCTTGGTCTCCGGGTCGGAGACGCCGGACAGCGCGTCCAGGAAGCGCTTCTCGGCGTCGACGACGACCAGGCGGGCGCCGGTCGCGGCGACGAAGTCCTTCTCGACCTGCTCGGTCTCGCCCTTGCGCATCAGACCGTGGTCGACGTACACGCAGGTCAGCTGGTTGCCGATGGCCTTCTGCACGAGGGCAGCGGCAACCGCGGAGTCCACGCCGCCGGAGAGGCCGCAGATGGCGCGCTTGTCGCCGACCTGCTCGCGGATCAGGGCGACCTGCTCCTCGATGACGTTGCCGGTCGTCCAGGTCGGCTCGATGCCGGCGCCCCGGTAGAGGAAGTGCTCCAGGACCTGCTGGCCGTGCGTGGAGTGCAGCACCTCGGGGTGGTACTGGACGCCGTACAGCTTCTTCTCGTCGTTCTCGAAGGCGGCGACCGGCACGACGTCCGTGGACGCGGTGACGGTGAAGCCCTCGGGAGCGGCGGAGCAGGCGTCGCCGTGCGACATCCACACGGGCTGCTCGGCCGGCGTGCCCTCAAAGAGGGTGGAGCCGGACTTGGAGACCTTGAGCGGCGTACGGCCGTACTCGCGGGCACCGTTGTCGTCGACGGTGCCGCCGAGCGTGGTGGCCATCAGCTGGAAGCCGTAGCACATGCCGAAGACCGGGACCCCGGCCTCAAAGAGGGCGCGGTCGATGGACGGGGCACCTTCGGCGTACACCGAGGAAGGTCCGCCGGAGAGGATGATCGCCTTCGGGTTCTTCGCGAGCATCTCGGACACAGGCATGGTGCTCGGGACGATCTCGCTGTAGATCCGGGCCTCGCGGACACGGCGGGCGATGAGCTGGGCATACTGCGCGCCGAAGTCGACGACGAGTACGACGTCGGGGGCGGCGGGGGGCGCTGCGGGCACGGGCGGCCTTCCGGCGGTGAAAGGGGGTCGGGAGTGTCGATTCTACCGGGAGCGGCCGATCCCCTTGCTGTACCACCGTCCGGGCCGCCCGCCCGGCCCTGCTCGTCCCATCGTCCGGGCCCGCGTTGGCCATCGCGCACGAGTGGGGCCATAATGCCTCCCATGCGCATGCACACGACCTTCGTCTTTACCTATGGCACCCGGCCCGTCCGGCTGCCACGGTCGTGCTGCTTGTAGCAACTGACAAGCGACTTCCCAGGCGCCCCGGGCCGACAGGCCCGGGGCGTTCTGTCGTTTCCGGGCCTGGTGGCCGTACGGGTGCCCCCTCACCCCAGGAGCACGGACATGAGCACCACCCCCACCATCACCGAGGTCACCGGCGCCCGCACCGAGGACGCGGCCGCCCTCATCACCGGTGCCCGTGAGCGCATCGACGCCCTGGACGACCGCATCATCGGCCTCGTCCAGGAACGGATGGCCGTTTCGGCGGTCATCCAGGAGGCCCGGATCACCTCGGGCGGCCGACGGGTCAACCTGTCCCGCGAGATGGACGTACTCGGCCACTACAGGGACGCCCTCGGCAAGCCCGGCACGGCCCTCGCGATGACGCTCCTGGAGCTGTGCAGGGGCCGCGTCTGAGGCCGGGCGGCTCCCCCGGAGGCACCCGCACCCGCGGACCTTCCGGCCCCGCGGGGGCGCGTGCGTTCCTCCGGTCACTCGTACGGCGCGTGACCGGAGCGAAGGTGCCTTCGTTGGTCCCGGTGCCACGCGTGGCCCCGGCTGGGGCGTGTGACGTACGGGCTTCGGCCGGTACGTCGTGGGACCTCGCTCCAGCGTGTGCGGCCGGACGGCAGGGGACAGCCGGACCGGTCGCCCCAGGCGGTCGGCTCCGGGGACGCCCGGAGCCGGTCGGCAGGGTTTCCCGATCTCCGCACCTTGCTGTGTGCCGGATCCCTCGACGTGCCGGGACGCGTCGACGTGCCGGGATCCCTCGACGTGCCAGGACGCGTGCCGGGATTCCTAGGCCTTCTTCGGCGGAACCGCCGGAACCTCCAGCAGCGGGAGCGGCAGCCGCAGTGCGCCGAACGCCTCCGCCGGTACGGCAGGTGTCTTCGGCTCGACCGGTGCCAGGCGTACGTACGCCGCCCCCTGGGCGGGGCGCGGGTCCTGCTCGCCCTTGTTGGGCCACAGCGACATCGCGCGCTCGGCCTGCGCGGTGATGGTGAGCGAGGGGTTCACACCGAGGTTCGCGGAGACCGCCGAGCCGTCGACGACCGAGATGCCCGGGTGCCCGTAGAGGCGGTGGTACGGGTCGATGACGCCGTCGTCGGCCGTCGCGCCGATCGGGCAGCCGCCCAGGAAGTGCGCGGTGAGCGGGGTGCCCATCAGTTCGCCGACGTTGCTGCCCGCGAAACCGTTGATCTCCTTCGCCAGGAGGGACGCGGCACGGCTGGCCTCGGGTATCTGCTTGGGGTTGGGGGCGCCGTGGCCCTGGCGGGCGGTCAGCAGGCCCTTCCCGATGCCGCCCGGTTTGCGGTATGTGGTCAGGGAGTTGTCGAGGGACTGCATGACGAGGCCGATGATGGTCTTCTCCGACCAGCGGTGGTTGGAGAGGGAGCGGGCGGCGAGCGTCGGGTGCCTGACCACGTTGGCGGCCCAGCCCAGGGCGCGCGGGAACTTCTCCGCGTACGGCACCTGGAGGATGGACATCGCACCCATCGCGTTGGAGCCCTTGCCGTAACGGACCGGCTCGATGTGGGTGTTGGTGTCCGGGTGGATCGAGGACGTGATGGCGACGCCGCGCGTGAAGTCGACCTTCCTGGACCCGTCGGGGGTGCCGGGCTGCGCGCCGTGCTTCCGGCGGTAGCGGCGGTCGGTGGTCTGGGAGCCCACCAGGGCCTCGGAGTTGGTGCGGGTGAGTTCGCCGAGCCTGGCGGAGATGCGCGGCAGGTGGCCGCCGTCCTTCATGGCGTGCAGGAGGGTCTGGGTGCCGTACGTGCCCGCCGCGACGACGATGCGGCGGGCGCGGAGTATCTTGCGGGTGCCCTTGCGGCGCGCGTCGGTGGGGGCGGTGGCGACGCGGTAGCCGCCGTCGGGATGTTCGGAGAGGCCGAGGACGGACGTCATGGGGTGGATGACGGCGCCGGCCTGTTCGGCGAGGTGGAGGTAGTTCTCGTTGAGGGTGTTCTTCGCGCCGTGGCGGCAGCCCGTCATGCACTCGCCGCACTCGGTGCAGCCCTTGCGAGCAGGCCCTTTCCCTCCGAAGTACGGGTCGGGAACTTCCTGGCCCGGCCTGGCCGTTGGAGAAGCAGAAGCACAGTCGCCACCGGCGTCCTGTCCGTCGCCGTAGAAGACGCCCACCGGGGCGAGATGGAAGGTGTCGCCCACTCCCATCGCCTCGGCGGTCGCCTTCAGGTGGACGTCGGACGGGGTCATGGTCGGGTTGATGCGCACGCCCAGCATCCGCTTGGCCTGGTCGTAGTACGGAGCGAGTTCGTCCTGCCAGTCGGTGATGCCCGCCCACTGCTGGTCCTCGAAGAAAGGAGCGGGGGGTACGTAGAGGGTGTTGGCGTAGTTCAGTGAACCGCCGCCGACGCCCGCACCTGCCAGGACCATGACATTTCCCAACAGGTGCACGCGCTGGATCCCGAACAGGCCCAGCGCGGGAGCCCACAGGTAGTTCTTCAGGTCCCAGGAGTTCCTGGGCAGGGTGTCGCGGGTGAAGCGGCGCCCGGCCTCCAGGACGCCGACGCGGTACCCCTTCTCCGTGAGCCGGAGCGCGGAGACGGCACCGCCGAAGCCGGAGCCGACGACGATGACGTCGTAGTCGAACTCCTCGCGGTCGAACTCCTCGACTGCGTCCTGGTTTTGGGCAGAGCTCTCCTCGGACACGTGCACTCCTCGTTCCTTGAAAAGTGAATAGAGAGAGGCGAAAGAGGGTGGGGCGGGACGCCGACCGCCCCGACCCACCCGGCCCGCCCAGCCGCCCGGGCCGTCGGACCCGCCCTGGCCGTCAGCGCAGGCGCAGTGCCTTCATCACCTTGAGGCTGGTGGTCATGAACGCGGCGTACTTCTCGTCGTCCATCCCGAAGGACGGTGCGAGCGGGATCAGCCGCTGCTGGGCGACGGTCTGCGCCTCGGTGTACTTGAGGATGCCCTCGGAGCCGTGCCTGCGGCTCAGTCCGGACTCCTTCATGCCGCCCATCGGGGCACGGACGCTGGCGTACGCCGGGCTGTAGCCCTCGTTGATGTTGACGGTGCCGGTGCGCAGCTTGGCGGCGACGGCGTGGCCGCGCTTGCCGTTCTTGGTCCAGATGCTCGAATTCAGGCCGTACGGCGTGCCGTTGGCCTCCGCGACGACCTCGTCCTCGTCGCGGAACCGGTAGATCGAGACGACCGGGCCGAAGGTCTCCTCGGAGCAGACCGCCATCGGGGACTCGACGCCCTCCAGGATGGTCGGCTCATAGAAGTAGGGGCCGATGTCGGGGCGGGCGGTGCCGCCGGCCAGGACGGTGGCGCCCTTGTTGACGGCTTCCTCGACGTGCCGGGACACGGTCTCCAGCTGGCGCGGACCGACGAGGGAGCCCAGGTCGGCGCCGTACGCGAGGGAGTTGCCCAGGCGCATCGCCTTCGTACGGGCGACGAAGCGCTGCACGAAGTCGTCGGCGATCGACTCGTGGACGTACAGCCGCTCGATGGAGATGCAGAGCTGTCCCGCGGAGGCGAAGCAGGCGCGGACGGCTCCGGCGGCGGCCTTCTCCACGTCGGCGTCCGCAAGGACCAGCATGGCGTTCTTGCCGCCGAGTTCGAGGGAGACGCCGACCAGTCGGGCGCCGGCGCTCTGGGCGATCTCGCGGCCGGTACGGGTGGAGCCGGTGAAGGAGACGTAGTCGGCGTGCTTGACGACCTCGGGGCCGACGACGGGGCCCTCGCCGAGGACGACCTGGAAGACCTCGGGCGGCAGGCCCGCCTCGACGAGCAGGTCACGGCCCCACAGGGCGGACAGCGCGGTCTCGGTGTCGGGCTTCATCACCAGGGCGTTGCCCGCGACAAGGGCGGGCAGGCAGTCGCCGACGGACAGCTCGAAGGGGTAGTTCCACGGCGAGATCTGACCGACGACGCCGCGCGGCTGACGCTGTTCGGTCACCTTGGTGAGGACCGGTACGGCGCCGGTGTGGTGCTTGGCCTTCAGGTACGCGGGGGCCTGGCGGCCGTAGTGCCGGGCGGCCATCACAACGGCCTGGATCTCCTCGTGCGCATGGAGGCGGGCCTTGCCGGTCTCCAGCTGGACGAGGTCGAGGATCTCGGCCTGCCGCTGGAGGACCAGGTCGTGGAAGCGCAGCAGTACCGCGGCCCGCTGCCTGACGGGCACGGCCGCCCAGGCCGGCTGTGCGGTGTGGGCCCGCTCGAAGGCGACGGCCACGTCCTCGGGCGTGGACTCGGGCAGGTCGGCCAGCTTCTCGCCGGTGAGCGGCGCATGGCTGGCGGTCCTTCCGGAACCGACCACTCCGCGGGTCAGCTGGGCGACCACTTCGGGAGTGATCACATCGGCCGCGGTGCGTGCGCCTGCGGGCGGGGTGGCCACGGGGTTGGTGCCGAGGGGTGCCGTGAGGGCCTGCGAGTCCGTCATACGAGCGAGCGTATGGCCCGGCGGACGCTTTGGGTACCCGTCGGTAATGGCTTTTCACCGGCCCCTCACGACCGCGCCAGCAGCTGCTGGCACATAGCCCCTGATCAGGGGTGCTTCCCCGAGTCGAACCTAGAGATCCAAGATCTTGAGGTACTTGGTGATGTCGTTGAAGAGCTGCTCGCCCTCGGCCGCGAACTTGCCGTCCGACGGCATGCTCACCTTGAGCCGCCAGTACGCCTTCTTCTCCTTGCTGAGCAGCAGCCGCTCGTGGTGCCGGTAGCGGATTGGGTCCTTGTCGCTGTCGCTGGTGGAGTACGGCGTGTAGTCGACGACCGTGTCGAAGGACGGCTTGCCCTGCCAGCTGGTGACGCTGCTCTTGATCTCGGCCTTCTTCACGTCCATGCCGTTGGCGCCACCCTTGCGGTAGTACTCCGCCCAGGCCTCCTTGGTGGGCTTCACGTCGGTGTTGTCCAGGTCGGCGAGGGCGGTCCGCTCGAACTGCACCTGGAAGACGTAGCCGGGCTCGTAATACTTCTCCAGCGAGGCCTTGTCGTCCTCGATCTTCTTGTAGTCGCCCGGGAGGTAGATCTCCGCGGTGACACTCTGAAGTTCGCGGTGCATCTTCCAGCCCTCCGGCGGTTTGTCGCCCGCGAAGGGGTTCACCAGGAGCAGTACGAGCGCGAGCGCGACCACCAGCGCGCCGCCGAGCAGCCCGAAGCGCGCCTTCTTGCTGCGCTGCAACACCGGCGGCACCCAGTCCGCGGCGGTCCCCGGCTGCATCACCCGGGTCACGGCCGCCGGGGGCGGCGGCGCCTGTCCCGTCGCCTTCTCCAGCGCCTGGCGCACCTCCGCCGGGTTCGGGCGGGCCGCCGGATCCTTGTGCAGGAGCCTCATCACCAGCGCACCGAAGGCCCCGGATCCCCGGGCGGGCGTCTGCGGGTCCGCGGACAGGACGGCCTGGAGGGTGGCGGGGGTGTGGGAACGGCGGTACGGGGACATGCCCTCGACGGCCGCGTACAGCACGACGCCGAGCGACCACAGGTCGGAGGCGGGGCCGGGCCGCTGCCCCAACACCCGTTCCGGCGCGATGAATTCGGGCGAGCCGACGAACCCGCCGGTCTCGGTGAGCCCCTGCTCGCCCTCGACCTGGGCGATCCCGAAGTCGCTGAGGACCACCCGGTCGCCCTGCCCGAGCATCACGTTGTCGGGCTTGACGTCCCGGTGCAGTACTCCCGCCTGGTGGGCGGCAGTCAGCGCGCCGAGTACGGCGAGCCCGATGCGGGCGGCCTCGCGCACGTCGAGAGTGCCCTCCTGCAGCCGGTCGGCCAGCGAGTGCCCCTGGATCAGCTCCATCACGATCCACGGCTTGCCGTCCTCGACGACCACGTCGTGCATGGTGACCACGGAGGGGTGCTCGATCCGGGCGGCGGCCCGCGCCTCGCGCTGCATGCGCAGATAGACGTTCTGCCGCTCGCGTTCGGGCAGATGGTCGGGGACCCGGGGCTCCTTCACCGCGACGTCCCGGTCCACGACCTCGTCGTGGGCGCGCCAGACCGTACCCATGCCGCCGTGGCCGAGCCGGGAGACCAGCCGGTAGCGGCCGCCGACGGTGCGACCGGCCTCCGGGTCGGCCGGCTGGTGCTCCTGGGGCGCCTGGGCGGGCACATACGCCTGGGTGGGGCCCTGCGGTGCGCTGTACTGCGGTGGTTGGGGTGCGTGCGGTGCGTTCGGCGGTCGGAGCCCATAGCTGGTGGGCTCGTACGCCTGTCCCCCGTCGTTCGTCATGCACCCATCCTGACGGGCGCCCGCTTCCGGTTACCACTGGGGTGGTTGAGCGATGCAGAGCCGTGACCGTGTCACCACCCCGGCATCACGTGCGCAGACGGGTCCGTGACGGGGCCGACGACGGGTCCGCGACGGGGCTACTGCGTGGTGCTCCAGCCCCTCGTCAGGACGTCGAAGCGCTCCTTGGTCACGCCCCGCTCCGCCGCGGGACCGGTCACGTACATCGCGTACTCGGGGCCGGTCTCGTCGATGTAGAGCATGTCCATCGCGAAGCGCGGGCCCGGCGCCCTGCCGCCCTCCCGGAACGTGAACTCCAGTACGCCGCTCTTCCGGTCGCGGTAGGTGTCCTGCTCCAACCGCACCCGGCGGAACTGGGGCAGGGTCGTGCTGATGTTCTTCTCCAGCCGGACCAGGTGGTCGTAGGGGTTGCTGTAGTCGGGCGAGGGGTCGACGTTGATACGGATGAGGT
This sequence comes from Streptomyces sp. NPDC021093, assembly GCF_044333135.1. Classification (NCBI taxonomy): domain Bacteria; kingdom Bacillati; phylum Actinomycetota; class Actinomycetes; order Kitasatosporales; family Streptomycetaceae; genus Streptomyces; species Streptomyces sp. NPDC021093. Next base: position 342,017 of record NZ_JBIRQJ010000007.1, read on the forward strand.
GGCGTCCGCCGTCCGGCGTGAAGTCGTACTGGCCGGGCTTGGGGTCCACCCGCTTCCAGCCGTCGGGCACGGGCAGGCTGAAGCCGTTCCCCTTCACCATGTGCCAGCCGGCCGGAGCCTCGCCCTCCTTGGGCTTGTCCTCCTTGGGCTTGTCCTTGCCGTCGGCCGGGTCGTCGCCCTTGTCCCCGCCGCTGGCCGGGGCGTCGCCACCCTGCTGACCCGCAGAGGTGGAGGCCTGGTTGCCGCCGGTGGACGAGGAGTCGTTGTTCTTCCACTGGAGGACTCCGAAGACGGCCCCACCACCGATGACCGCCGTCGCAAGCACCACGAGCAGCACCTTCCCGCGCCGCTTGCCCCGCGGCGGCGGCTGCGTGTGCTGCGGCTGTTGCTGCTGCTGCGTGTGCTGTGGTGGCTGCTGCTGCGTGTGCTGTGGTGGCTGCTGCGTGTGCTGCTGCATCTGCCCCTGCGGCGACGTATGGGCAAACGGCGGCGTGTGCCCCGTCGAGGGGTGCTGGTACGCATGCGGGTACTGCTGTTGTTCCCCGCGCGACCCGTACCCGGACCCCGGCCCCTCCTCCCGCACCGGCATCGGCGTCGTCGGCGGAACCGGCACGGAGGACTGGAGTTCCTCCTGCGACACCTGCCGCGTCGGCACGTATTCCTGCGCCGCCCTCGGCCGCCGTCCCGCCCGCGCCTCCCGCAGCAACTGCTCCGTCTCGGCGGCGCTCGGACGCTCATCGGGCTCCTTGCGCAGCAGCGCGACGATCACCGGTGCGAGCGCTCCCGCGTTGTACGACGGCGAGGGGTCCTCCGCGACCACCGCCTGCATGGTGCTGATCGGCGAGGTCCTGCGGAACGGCGAGCGCTCCTCGACCGCCGTGTACAGCGTCGCGCCGAGCGCCCACAGGTCGGAGGCGGGACCCGGGTCCTCGCCCCGGATGCGCTCGGGCGCCAAGTAGTCCAGCGAGCCGACCAGTTCACCGGTCCTGGTGATCGTGGAGTCGCCCTCGATGGCGGCGATGCCGAAGTCGGTCAGCAGCACCCGGCCGTCCTTGGCCAGCATCACGTTGCCCGGCTTCACGTCCCGGTGCAGCACGCCGACGCCGTGCGCGGCGCGCAGCGCGGCGAGCACCTGGAGGCCGATCCTGGCCGCCTCCTGCGGGTCGCAACTTCCGGTCTCCTTGAGCCGGTCCGCGAGCGAGGGCCCGTCGACGTACTCCATGACGATCCACGGCCGGTCGTCGTGCTCCAGCACGTCGTGGACGGTGACGACGCCGGGGTGGTTGATGCGGGCGGCGGCCCGCGCCTCCTTCTGCGTACGCGCGTGCAGTACGACGCGGTCGGCCTCGGCGGCGTACAGACCGGCCCGCAACTCCTTGATGGCGACGGTGCGGTGCAGCACCTCGTCGCGGGCACGCCAGACGCGGCCCATGCCGCCGCTGCCGAGAACGTCGCCCAGGCGGTAGCGCCCGGCGAGCACCTGGCCCGCTTCCGTACCGCTGCCCGCGCCACCGCTCGTACCGCTGCTGGCGTTCTCCATGATCCGGCCCACCGCCCCGTGTCTCAGGGGCACCAGGTTACGGATCAGGGATCCGGAGGTGGAACACAGGGGCGATCACGAGACCGCACCGTGACACGTCCGTCGCCCCGCGGAGCGACAGGTCCGTCGATACGCACCGTGATACGCCCTGCGTACGGGCTACTTGTGCTGCTCGGGGTGCTAGGGGTGCTTGGGGTTGCTCATGCTGCTCGCGCTACTCGCGCTGCTCGCGCTACTTCGTCGACCGGTAGTGCAGCACCGCCGCCTCGTACACCTCGCTCACCTGGTCGCGCTGCGACTCCGGGCCGATGACCTGGATGATGTGGTAGGTCCCGCCGACGATCATCGCCTTGTTGCGCACGAAGACGTCCCGGCCGCTGCTGTCCTTCCAGGTGAACTGGCCCTCCGCCGCCGCCTGCTGACCGACGCTGATCCGCCGCAGCCCGGACTGCTGGGCCCAGGTGGAGTCGCGCAGGGGCTGCAACTCCTGCTCCTCCTTGAGCTGGTACACCATCGGGTCGCTGCCCTTGGCCTTGACGGTGTCCCGGCCGGGCACGACGACGATCTCGATGTCGTACCCCTGGTAGCGGACCTGGCGGCTGGCGTTCATCGGCGTCCGCCGCCAGTTCTTGTCGACGGCGATCTGGAAGCCGCCCTCGTCCTTGCGCAGGACGTACCCGGAGGGCAGGCCGGACGCCGGGTTCTGGGCGGGCGGCGGATCGGCGGCCGGGGGCTTGTCCTGGCTCTGGTCGTTGCCTTGGTTGTTGCCCTGTCCGTTGCCCTGCCCGCCGTTCGTGCCGTTCGTGCCGTTCGTGCCGTCGACGGGCGGGTCGTCGGAGCGCTCGGGCGCGGGCTGCTGCGGTTGGTCGGGCTGCGCGCCGCCGGACTGCGCGGGCTGGCCGCTGCCCGTGTTCTGCTCGCCGGGCGCAACGTCCCCGCCGTCCTTCGGCAGGAACATCACGGCGTACACGACGGCCGCCGCGAGCCCGGCCAGAACGAGCACCAGCAGCCACCGTCCCATCGAGCGCGGCTGCCGCGCCCCGATGCGCGGCTCCCGCTGCACGCGCGGGGCGCGCGGCGCCTGCTCGCGCGCCGCCTGGCCCGTCCTCTCCCGGCCCTTGCCCTGCTTGTGCCGGTGCCGCCCGTGCTGCGAAGCACCACGCCGCTTGCGTACGAGCTCGCCCCTGCGCCGTACGATCGGCAGCCGCGTGGCGTCCGGCGGCGACGGCAGCGGTACGACCTTGGTGCCCCCTTCCGGCTCCGGCGCGGACCGTACGAGCGAACGCAGCCAGCCGCGCAGCTCCTCGAAGTCCGGCCGCTCGGTGGGGTCCTGGCGCAGCAGCGACTCGACGACCGGCCGCAGCGGACCGCACTCCTCCGCGAAGGCGGGCGGCTCGGCGCAAACCATCTGCACCAGCTCGGCGGTGTTGTCCTCCGGGTAGGGCGCATGCCCCTGTACGACGCGGAACAGCAGCGCGCCGAGTGCCCACAGGTCGGTGGCGGGCCCGATCGGCGGCGCCAACTGCCAGTTCTCGTACACCGGACCGGCCTGCTCGGGCGCCCACCGCTCGGTCACGGCGCCGATGACCGCCATCCGGGTCTGGCGGGCGCGCTCAGCGGCCAGCGGTGTGCTGGGGCCCCGGTAGGGCAGCCCGGCGATGACGTCGTCCCAACGTCCGCTGCCAGCCGGTGACTTGACCGGTACGGGAACGGCGGACGGGGCGGAACCGGTGGACGGGTCGCCCTGGCCGACCCGCACGCGGTCGAGTTCCTGCCCGTGCCCGTGACCATGCCCATGCCCGTGTCCGGTCCCGGTCCCGGTCCCGTGTCCGGGCTCCGACTGATGGCTGTGCCGCAGTTCGTCGGCGCGCAGCGCCTCGCCACCGGCACCACCGCCCCGGGGCATGGCCCCGTGCCAGGCGGCCCCGGGGCCCGGCCCTGCGACCCGCTCGACTCCTTCGCCGGGGTTACCGCGATCGGAAGTCCGGTCTCCGAAGGCCGAAGTGGCGCTCTGGCTCGGCTGGTTCGCCAGGTACGGCCGATTCGGCTGATTCGGTTGGCTCGGCTGGTTCGGCTGATTCGCCTGGCTCGGCGGATCGCCGTAGGGAGAGACGGGACCGGTACCGGCCGCCGCGGCCCCGTACGGGGACACCGCGCGCGTGCCCGCCCCGGAGCTCGTACCCGTGCCCGTCGCGCCCGTTCCCGTACCCGCGCCTTCCGTGCCGGAACCCGCCGCCGGGTCCTGGAGGTACGGGCTGCGCGGCGGGTCGACTGGCTGGCGGCGCTGGTCCTCGGTGGCCCTGGCCGCCGCCCGCGCACCCGCCCGGTACGCGGCTATCGCCCCTGCCCTGGCCGCCCGCGCGTCGCCCGCCGGGGGTGCGGCCGGAAGCGCCGGGGCGCCCTGCGCCGACGCCGCCCCGGCGTCCGACTGGCCTGCGGACCGGCCCAGGAAGTCCGTGGGAAGCGCGGGGAGTGCGGGCCGGCCGGAGCCGGACGCACCTCCCGGCGCCACATGCCCGCGCGGCACCGGCACCGAGGCCTCACCCCAACCGCCCGTCCCGCTGCCCGTGCCACCACCGGGTCCGCCCGGTGACCCCGGCTGCGGTACGGGCGCGGCTCCCGCTCCCGTACCGGGGATCGGCGCATACCCGCACAGCGCCTCCTCGGCCGCGCCCGCCGCCAGCCCCGTCAGCACGATGCGGCCGTCGTCGCAGACGAGCACCGTGCGGACGGTGATGTTCCGGTGGGTCCAGCCGTGCGCGTGCAGCACCCGCAGCGCGGTGAGCACGTCGGAGGCGACCTCGGCGGCCCGGTAGGGGCTGAGCGGGGCCTCGGCGAGCAGCGCCGCGAGCGGCCGGGCCGCCACCAGTTCACTCACTATCCACAGCGAGCCGTCTTCCTCGAAGACGTCGAAGACCTGGTCGAGCCGGGGGTGGTCGGGGATCTGCGCGGCGGCCTGCGCCGCCTCGATGGCGCGTCGTACGGCCGGGTCGCCGGACCGGCGCGGCGCACCCCGCCCGCCGGCGGGCCGCCGGTGCACCGGACCGCCCTCACCGTCGACGAACTCCGCGTCGACCACCTCCGGCAGCGGCACCTGCCGGACAAGGACCTCCTGGCCGCTGTACCCGTCAAAGGCCCGCGTCTCCACCAGGTCGTACTCGTCGGAGGGCGGCAATGGCAGGCGGTAGCGGTCGGCGAGCACCCGACCCGCGTAGTCGTCCACGACGCCTCCCCAAAGCGCGCTTTTCCCCGCTGTCCCCGGTCGTCTGCGCCGACCACCGGGACTGACCTTCGTGACCATGGGGACCGCTCGAAACCATCAATTCCGGTCGTTTACCGGCGAATTGCGGCTGCGTACGGTCCACGGGGTCTCACGATACGTGGCAATACCCCGTCGCGAGGCAGTGTCAACGCATCCCGGTCAGTCAGTCGGCTTGAACGTGGCGAACGCGGTCTCGCGCAGCTGCTTGCACTCCGCGCCGTCCCAGCCGTCGGCCGGGCAGCTCACCATGATCGAGTAGCCGTGGGTCGCGTCGACCCGGAAGCCGCGGTTGAGCACGTGTATCCGCTGCCCCTTCTGGTCGCGCTCGAACTCCCAGTCGGCGGTCGTGGGGTAGCCGTTGTAGGAGACGGGCTTGATGCTGATCTGCTTGAAGTTGTCGCTCTGAGCAGCGGTGCCCGCAACCGCCTTGCCCCAGGCGAGGGCCGCGTCGCTGCCGGGCTGGTTGTTGAAGTCGACCTGTACGCGCGGGAATCCGCCGCTCTTGCTGTATATCCCGCCCGAGCTCTCGCCCGCTATGCCCGTCCGGCGGAACCCTTCGGGCATGGCCATCGAGAAGTGGAACCTGCCGTCGGTGACCGCCGTGAACCCCGCGGGCACCGCGCCGTCGGCGGGCTTTCCTGCGGACGGGTCGCCGGAGGGCTTGGTTCCGCCGTCCTTGCCGTCCGTGTTCCCACCCGTGCTCCCGCCCGTCCCGTTGCCCTTGGCCGGGTCGGTGCCCTTCCCCTTGTCGGGGTCCTTGTCCGGGTTCTTGCTGTCGCCGCCCGTAGCCCCGGCGGATGCGGACGTGCCGTTCTTGCCCGTCTCGCCGCCCTTCCCGGGATCGTCCTTGTTCAGCGCGATCGCGATCACCGTGCCCAGTACGGCGAGCGCGGCCACCAGCGCGACCACGAGCAGCGCCCGCTTGCGCACACCGGGCGACATGCCTCCGACGCTCCCCGGCGACATACCTCCGCCACCGGAACCGGAACCGGTCGACTGCATCGCTGCGGGCGCCGCGCCCGCAGCGGCAGGACCCGCCGCCGCAGGTGCCACCGGAGCAGCGGCCGCCGCGGCCGCGGGCATGGCCCCGGCCGGCTTCTCCGCCTTCACCGCGGCGGTCTTCCTCGCCTTGGGCGTACGGGGCGCCTTGGCTGCCGGCTCCGCGGGGACCGGCGGAAGCGGAACCACCTTCGTGGCGTCCGACCGCACCAGCTCGTCGCCGGCCGCGTCCGCCTTGTCCAGCTGGTCGAGCACGTCGCCCAGGAGCGCCCGTGCGCCCGCGTCGTCGAGCCGTTGCGCCGGGTCCTTGACGAGCAGACCGTAGATGACCTCCTCCAGCGGCCCCGCGTTCTTCGGCGGGTCGACCGGCTCGGTCATCACGGCGGTCAGCGTCGCGATCGCGGACCCCTTGTCGTACGGCGGAACGCCCTCCACCGACGCGTAGATCAGACCGCCCAGCGACCACATGTCGGCGGCGGGACCCGGCTTGTGGCCGCGCGCCCGCTCCGGCGAGATGTACGAGGGGGCGCCGACGAGCATGCCGGTGGAGGTGATCGAGGGGTCGCCCTCGACCTGGGCGATGCCGAAGTCGGTCAGGACGACCCGGCCGTCCTCGGCGATCAGTACGTTCGACGGCTTGACGTCGCGGTGCAGGATGCCCTGGCGGTGCGCGGCGCGCAGCACGTCGAGGATCGCGAGCCCGACCTCGGCGGCCCGTCGCGGCGTCAGCAGGCCGTCCTCACGGATCGCTTCGGCGAGCGACTTGCCCTCGACCAGCTCCATGACGATCCACGGCCGGTCGTCCTCGTCGACGACGTCGAAGACCGTGACCGCGCTGTTGTTGCGGATCCGGGCGATCGCCTTCGCCTCGCGCAGGGTGCGCGTGATCAGACGGCGCTTCTCGTCCTCGTCGATGGCGGTCGGGAAGCGCAGCTCCTTGACCGCGACGGTCCTGCCGAGCGTCTCGTCGACGGCCCGCCAGACGGTGCCCATGCCGCCCCGGCCGAGCACGTCACCGAGCCGGTAACGGCCCGCCAGCAGGCGGCCCTCGACCTCCTTGGAGGTGTCCGAAGCGGCGTCCTTGGCGGCTTCCGCCGCCGCCTGCTCGTCGGCCAGCGCCCCCCGGGACTCGGCGTCCCGGAACTCGGCGTCCCCGGACGGCTCGGCGTCCCCGGGCTCGGCATCACGGGTCCCCGCACCCCCGGACCCGGCTCCCCGGGACCCGGATTCCCCGGACTCGACGTCGCGAGCCCCGGCGTCCGCGGACACAGCGTCCCCGGCATCCCCGGACACGGCATCCTTCTTGTCGGACACGGCATCCTGCGTGCTCTTCCGCGACTGCTCCGGCTCGTCCGACATGCGTCCCCTCTGCGATCCCTGATCTTCGCCCCGTGCCCCGGCCCGTACGAACGCGTCGCAGACCTTCTCGGCAGCTTCTCCGGCGATGCGGCAACCCGCCCTGGCAGAGCCCCCATTGTCCCCCACGCGCAGACCGCCAACACCCCCGGGGCGCGGGCGGACAATCCGCCGCGCCCCACACCCGCCCCCGCGCCCACCCCTACAACGGCACGATGTCCGGCGCCCCCAGCCTGGCCGCGTCCGCCGTCAGGTCGTCCGGCTGCCGCTGCGACTCCCGCTCCGCCTCGACCCGCTTCTCGTAGTGCTCCACCTCCCGCTCCACCTGCCCCTTGTCCCAGCCCAGCACCGGAGCCATCAACTCGGCGCACTCCAGCGCGCTCAGCGTCCCCCGGTCGAACGTCTCGATCGAGATCCGGGTGCGCCGCGTCAGGACGTCGTCGAGGTGCCTGGCCCCCTCGTGCGAGGCCGCGTAGACGATCTCCGCCCGCAGATAGTCGTCGGCCCCCGTCAGCGGCTCACCGAGCCCCGGGTCCTGCGCGATCAGCTCCAGCACCTCCTCCACCAGGGACCCGTACCGGTTCAACAGGTGTTCCACGCGCACCACATGGAGGCCCGTCCGGGCGGCCGTCCTGGCCCGTGCGTTCCACATCGCCCGGTATCCCTCGGCGCCCAGCAGCGGCACGTCCTCGGTCACGCACTCCGCGACCCGGACGTCCAGCGCGTGCACCGCCTCGTCGACGGCGTCCTTCGCCATCACGCGGTACGTCGTGTACTTGCCGCCCGCGACCACCACGAGCCCCGGTACCGGATGTGCCACCGTGTGCTCCCGGGAGAGCTTGCTGGTGGCGTCCGACTCCCCGGCCAGCAGGGGCCGCAGGCCCGCGTACACCCCCTGCACGTCGTCCCGCGTCAGAGGAACGGCCAGCACCGAATTCACGTGCTCCAGCAGATAGTCGATATCCGCACTCGAAGCCGCCGGGTGCGCCTTGTCCAGATCCCAATCGGTATCCGTGGTTCCGACAATCCAGTGCCTTCCCCACGGAATGACGAAAAGCACTGATTTCTCGGTCCGGAGAATCAGTCCGGTAGTCGAATGAATTCGGTCCTTCGGCACCACCAGGTGAATTCCCTTGGAGGCCCGGACGTGGAACTGTCCGCGCTCCCCGATCAGCGCCTGGGTGTCGTCGGTCCACACCCCGGTCGCGTTCACCACCTGCTTCGCCCTGATCTCGTACTCGCCCCGGGCCTCGACGTCCTCGACCCGCACCCCGACGACCCGTTCGCCCTCCCGCAGGAAGCCGACCACCCGGGCCCGGTTGGCGACGTGCGCGCCGTAGGCGGCGGCGGTGCGCACCAGCGTCGCCACATAGCGGGCGTCGTCCATCTGTGCGTCGTAGTACTGGAGCGCCCCGGTGAGCGCGTCCTTCTTCAACGCCGGTGCCACGCGCAGCGCGTGCCGCCGCGTCAGGTGACGGTGCATCGGCAGTCCGCGCCCGTGTCCCGACGACACCGACATCGCGTCGTACAGCGCCACGCCCGAGCCCGCGTACCACCGCTCCCACCCCTTGTGCTGGAGCGGGTAGAGGAAGGGCACCGGCTTGACCAGGTGCGGAGCGAGGCGCTCAAGCAGCAGTCCGCGCTCCTTCAGCGCCTCCCGTACGAGCGCGAAGTCGAGCATCTCCAGATAGCGGAGCCCGCCGTGGATCAGCTTGCTCGACCTGCTGGAGGTCCCCGAGGCCCAGTCCCGCGCCTCGACGAGTCCGGTGGACAGGCCCCGCGTGACGGCGTCCAGCGCCGTGCCCGCACCGACCACGCCCGCGCCCACCACCAGCACGTCCAGTTCCCGCTCGGCCATCGCGGCGAGCGCCTCTGCGCGCTCGGCCGGTCCCAGTGTCGCTGTCCTCACTGCTGCCTCCCGTTGGTGCGGTTGGTGCGGCTGGTGCTGTCCTGTTGGGCGGGTGTGACCGGGGCCACTCCACCGATTCTCGCCGCAGGCCGGTGCTTCAGCCACCGCCTGTGGACAACCGGACGCACGGCCCGCGCCGGGACCACCCATACGAGGACGCCAAATCCCTCATAACGGTCATATTTACGCCTAGTCTGACATTTCCTCGGCTCGAATTGTCCACAGGGCTTGCGCACTGCCCCACCTCCGGTTATTGGAGGCGGCCCGGCAGATCCGTGACCCGGAGGGACCCCAAGGGAAGGACGGCTCACACCATGCCCGCAGACCTCGCCGTCATCGGACTCGGCCACCTCGGTCTCCCCCTCGCCCAGGCCGCCGTCGCCGCCGGCATCGCCACCATCGGCTACGACGCCGATCCGCGCCCCGTCGCCGAGCTGGCCGCCGGCCGCCCGCCCGTGGACGGCTCGCTCTCCGCCGCCGAGATCCGCCGGATGCTCGCCGGGGGCTTCCGGCCGACCACCGACCCCGCCGAGCTGGGCCGGGTCCGTACGGCCGTCATCTGCGCCCCGACCCGGCTCGGCCCGGACCGCACCCTCGACCTGTCCGCCGTGGAGGCCGCGGCTCGCACGCTCGCGTCGCGCCTGCGCCCGCACACCACCGTGCTGCTGGAGTCGGCCGCCTACCCGGGGGCGACCGAAGAATTCCTGCGCCCCCTCCTGGAGGCGGGGTCCGGCCTGCGCGCGGGCCGCGACTTCCACCTCGCGCACTCCCCCAGCCGGCTGGACCCCGGCAACCGCACCCACGGCTATGCGCACACCCCCAAGGTCATCGGCGGACTCACCCCCGCCTGCACCGAGTCCGCCGCCGCCTTCTACGGCCGGCTCACCGACAAGGTGGTGCGCGCCCGCGGCCCGCGCGAGGCGGAGACCGTCGGCGTACTCGAAACCAACTTCCGGCACGTCAACATCGCCCTCGCCAACGAGATGGCCGTCCTCTGCCACGACCTCGGCGTGGACCTCTGGGACGTCATCCGCTGCTCCGAGACCAAGCCGTACGGCTTCCAGGCGTTCCGCCCCGGCCCCGGGGTCGGCGGCCACAGCGTCCCCCTGGACCCCAACTACCTCTCCTACGGCAGCCGTACGCCCGGCCACCCGCTGCGCATGGTCGGCCTCGCCCAGGAGATCAACAGCCGGATGCCGCAGTACGTCATCCAGCGCTGCGCCACCCTCCTCAACGAGCACGGCAAGTCCGCGCGGGGCGCCCGCGTGCTGCTCCTCGGCGTCTCCTACAAGCCCGACCTCGCCGACCAGGAGGGCTCCCCCGCCCCCGAGATCGCCACCCGGCTGCGCGACATGGGCGCCCATCTCACCTACCACGACCCGCACGTCCCGCACTGGCGCGTGCGCGACGTCCCCGTCCCCCGCGCCGACTCCCTCTATGAGGCGGCGGCAGCGGCGGACCTGACGATCCTGCTCCAGCACCACCGGACGTACGACCTCCAGGGCCTGGCGGTGAAGGCCCAACTCCTGCTGGACACACGGGGAGCGAGCCCGGCAGGGGCGGCGTACCGGCTCTAGCGCCACCGGCAACCGGTTCCGGTTGCGCAAGGAATGAACCCGAAACCCGCACACCCCTGTCGGCGACGGCTGCTAACGTCAGGCCGCACATCCGAACTTATGCACGCTTTACGCGCGTCCGCTCCCAGGGGGGAACCACCCATGTCCTATCCCGCTCAGCCGCCCCAGCAGCCCGGCGGCAACCCGTACGCCCAGGGCCAGCCGCCCCAGCAGCCCGGCGGCGGCAACCCCTTCGCCCAGGGCCAGCAGTACCCGCAGGCCCCCGGCCAGTACGGCCAGCAGCAGCCGGGCCAGTTCCCCCAGCAGGGCGGCCAGTTCGGCGGCGGCTTCCCGCCGCCCGCCCCGGCCCGTCGCGGCAATGCGGGCCTCGGCATCCTGGCCGCCTTCGTGGTCGCGCTGATCGCGGCAGGCATCTACGGCGCGATCATGGGCGCCGTGGAGGCCGAGGTGGGCTACGCCGCGGTGGGCGTCGGCCTCCTCGTCGGCTTCGTGGCCGGCAAGGTCGGCGGCTTCAACGCGGCGACCGCCGTGGTGAGCGCGCTCCTCGCCCTGGCCGCCGTCTACCTCGGCCAGATCCTGGGCTATGCGATCTTCATCTCCAAGGAGGCGCCCATCGGCGTCATGGAGATCCTCACCCAGCACTTCGGCGACCTGAACGCCGGCTGGAAGGCAGAGCTGGACTTCATGTCCTTCGTCTTCTTCGCCCTCGGTGCCGTCGGCGCCGTCTCCGGCGCCAAGAAGGCCTCGTAACCGCGCGAGAAGAACCGCGCGAGAAGTAACTGCGCGAGAAGTAACCGCGCGAGAAGAAACCGCGCGAGAAGAAACCGCACACCCTCGCGCACGAGTGGCCCGGCACCTCTATGAGGTGCCGGGCCACTCGCCTACGTACGGGACCGGTGCGGTCAGCGGCGGTGCTGCGAGTCCGCCACCGTCACCTCGACGCGCTGGAACTCCTTGAGCTCGCTGTAGCCCGTCGTCGCCATCGAGCGGCGCAGCGCACCGAACATGTTCATCGAGCCGTCCGGCACGTGCGAGGGACCGGTCAGGATCTCCTCGGTGGTGCCGACCACGCCCAGGTTCATGCGCTTGCCGCGCGGCACGTCCTCGTGGACGGCCTCCATGCCCCAGTGGTGGCCCTGGCCGGGCGCGTCCGTGGCACGGGCCAGCGGGGAGCCCATCATCACGGCGTCGGCGCCGCAGGCGACGGCCTTCGGGATGTCGCCGGACCAGCCGACACCGCCGTCGGCGATGACGTGCACGTACCGGCCGCCGGACTCGTCCATGTAGTCACGGCGCGCGGCGGCCACGTCGGCCACGGCGGTGGCCATCGGCACCTGGATGCCCAGTACGTTGCGGGTCGTGTGCGCGGCACCGCCGCCGAAGCCCACGAGCACACCGGCGGCACCGGTACGCATCAGGTGCAGCGCGGCGGTGTAGGTGGCACAGCCGCCCACGATGACCGGGACGTCCAGCTCGTAGATGAACTGCTTGAGGTTCAGCGGCTCGGCGGCACCGGAGACGTGCTCGGCCGAGACCGTCGTCCCCCGGATCACGAAGATGTCGACGCCCGCGTCCACGACGGCCTTGGAGAACTCGGCCGTACGCTGCGGAGACAGCGCGGCGGCGGTGACCACGCCCGAGTCGCGCACCTCCTTGATGCGCTGCCCGATCAGCTCCGCCTTGATGGGCTCGGAGTAGATCTCCTGGAGGCGGCGGGTGGCGGCGCCCTCGTCGTTCAGCTCGCGGATCTCGGCCAGCAGCGGCTCCGGGTCCTCGTACCGCGTCCAGAGGCCTTCGAGGTTGAGGACGCCGAGGCCGCCCATCTCGCCGATGCGGATGGCGGTCTGCGGGGAGACGACCGAGTCCATCGGAGCGGCCAGGAACGGCAGCTCGAAGCGGTAGGCGTCGATCTGCCAGGCGATCGAGACCTCCTTCGGGTCCCGCGTACGCCGGCTCGGCACGATGGCGATGTCGTCGAACGCGTACGCCCTGCGGCCGCGCTTGCCGCGCCCGATCTCGATCTCAGTCACGTTGTGTGGCCTTTCCCTCTTGGTCTGCCGTTCCAGTATCCCCGACACGCAGCGAAGGGGCGGTCCCGGTGATTCCGGGACCGCCCCTGGGCGCAATCGGAGGTGTTACTTCCTGCTGTAGTTCGGTGCCTCGACCGTCATCTGGATGTCGTGCGGGTGGCTCTCCTTGAGGCCCGCGGACGTGATCCGGACGAAGCGGCCGTTGTCCTGGAGCTCGGGCACCGTACGCCCGCCGACGTAGAACATCGACTGGCGCAGGCCGCCGACCAGCTGGTGCACGACCGCCGAGACCGGGCCCCGGTAGGGCACCTGGCCCTCGATGCCCTCGGGCACGAGCTTGTCGTCGGTGCGCACGCCCTCCTGGAAGTACCGGTCCTTGGAGTACGACTTGTTCTCGCCGCGGGTCTGCATGGCGCCCAGCGAGCCCATGCCGCGGTACGACTTGAACTGCTTGCCGTTGATGAACAGCAGCTCGCCCGGCGACTCCTCGCAGCCCGCGAGCAGCGAGCCCAGCATCACCGTGTCCGCGCCGGCGACGAGCGCCTTCGCGATGTCGCCGGAGTACTGCAGACCGCCGTCGCCGATGACCGGAACCCCGGCCGCCTTCGCCGCGAGCGACGCCTCATAGATGGCGGTGACCTGCGGGACGCCGATACCGGCGACGACACGGGTCGTACAGATGGAACCGGGGCCGACACCGACCTTGATGCCGTCGACACCGGCGTCGATGAGCGCCTGCGCGCCGTCCCGGGTGGCGATGTTGCCGCCGATGACGTCGATGCCCGAGGTGTTCGACTTGATCTTGGCGACCATGTCGCCGACCAGGCGGGAGTGGCCGTGCGCGGTGTCGACGACGATGAAGTCGACACCGGCCTCGGCCAGTGCCTGGGCGCGCTCGAACGCGTCACCCGCGACGCCGACGGCGGCACCGACGAGCAGCCGGCCCTCTGCGTCCTTGGCCGCGTTCGGGTACTTCTCGGCCTTGACGAAGTCCTTGACCGTGATGAGGCCCTTGAGGATGCCCGCGTCGTCGACCAGCGGCAGCTTCTCGATCTTGTGACGGCGCAGCAGCTGCACCGCGTCCACGCTCGAAATGCCGACCTTGCCGGTGACCAGCGGCATCGGCGTCATGACCTCGCGCACCTGACGGCTGCGGTCGGTCTCGAAGGCCATGTCGCGGTTGGTGACGATGCCGAGCAGCTTGCCCGCCGGGTCGGTGACAGGCACGCCGCTGATGCGGAACTTCGCGCACAGCTGGTCCGCCTCGGCGAGCGTGGCGTCCGGGTGCACGGTGATCGGGTCGGTGACCATGCCCGACTCGGAGCGCTTGACCAGGTCGACCTGGTTGGCCTGGTCGGCGATGGAGAGATTGCGGTGCAGGACACCGACACCGCCCTGGCGGGCCATCGCGATGGCCATCCGGGCCTCGGTGACCTTGTCCATCGCGGCGGACAGCAGGGGGATGTTCACCCGTACGTTCCGCGAGATGAGGGAGGAGGTGTCGATCTGGTCGGGGGCCATGTCGGACGCGCCGGGAAGCAGCAGCACGTCGTCGTAGGTCAGCCCGAGCATCGCGAATTTCTCCGGCACTCCATCGACGTTGGCAGTCATGACACCTTCCCAAATGGTCTTGCTCGGCGCGGATGTCCATGCTAACGGGAACCAGGGGTGTCAGATTCCACGATCATGACAAGCGGCCAAGTTTGTACGTTTCTCCTGTGCGGCCCTACGACGGTGCGGTACGCGGCGTGGCACGGGCGGAGCAGGCGGAAGCCGGGCGGCGGACGGGCTACTGCTCGGCGAGGGCGCGGAGCCGGCTCAGCGCCCTGTGCTGTGCAACACGCACGGCACCCGGGGACATTCCGAGCTTCTGTCCCGTTTCCTCCGCGGTCAGGCCGACCGCGACCCGCAGCACCAGCAGCTCGCGCTGGTGCTCGGGAAGATTGGCGAGCAGCTTCTTGGCCCAGGCGGCGTCGCTGCTGAGCAGTGCCCGCTCCTCGGGGCCGAGGGAGTCGTCGGGCCGCTCCGGCATCTCGTCGGAGGGCACGGCGGTCGATCCGGGATGGCGCATTGCCGCCCGCTGCAGATCGGCGACCTTGTGCGCGGCGATGGCGAAGACGAAGGCCTCGAAGGGCCGCCCGGTGTCCCGGTAGCGCGGCAGCGCCATCAGCACCGCGACGCACACCTCCTGCGCCAGGTCCTCCACGAAGTGCCGGGCATCACCGGGCAGCCGGGAGAGCCGGGAGCGGCAGTAGCGCAGCGCGAGCGGGTGGACGTGCGCGAGGAGGTCGTGCGTGGCCTGCTCGTCGCCCTCGACGGCCAGGTGCACCAGGGCACCGATGGCCCCCTGGGCCGCGACCGCCTCTTCGTCACGCATCGGTCCATGGTGCCTTGACGTGGCGGCTTCCGCGCCACCGCGTCCGTAGTTGTGCACTGAAGCGTTATGAGCAGGTACGCCAGGACTCATCTCCCGCGCCCTCCCCTTCCGCTCGACCGACCCGTTCCCGAGGAACCCCATCCCTCAAGGATGCGGCATCGGCCGCCGAACCGGGATCGGGCGTCCTGCACCCCGCCCGCACAGGGCGGGCGGGGGACCATCTCACGCGCACAAACCAGCGGGGCCCGACCCCGGGCGGACCCTTGGCCCGCCCGGCGAACAGGCCCTAGCGGACCAGGCCCCAGCGGAAGCCGAGCGCCACCGCGTGCGCACGGTCCGAGGCGCCGAGCTTCTTGAAGAGCCGGCGGGCGTGCGTCTTGACCGTGTCCTCGGAGAGGAAGAGCTCGCGGCCGATCTCGGCGTTGGACCGGCCGTGGCTCATCCCTTCGAGGACCTGGATCTCGCGCGCGGTGAGCGTCGGGGCGGCGCCCATCTCGGCGGACCGCAGCCGGCGCGGAGCCAGCCGCCAGGTCGGGTCGGCGAGCGCCTGCGTGACGGTCGCGCGCAGCTCGGCGCGGGACGCGTCCTTGTGCAGGTACCCGCGGGCTCCGGCGGCGACCGCCAGCGCGACCCCGTCGAGGTCCTCCGCGACCGTGAGCATGATGATTCGGGCGCCGGGATCGGCGGACAGCAGTCGGCGGACGGTCTCGACGCCACCCAGACCGGGCATGCGTACGTCCATCAGAATCAGGTCCGAACGGTCGGCGCCCCAGCGGCGGAGGACTTCCTCGCCATTGGCAGCCGTCGTCACGCGCTCGACGCCGGGCACGGTCGCGACCGCGCGGCGAAGCGCCTCTCGGGCAAGCGGGGAGTCGTCGCAGACGAGGACGGATGTCATGACCGACCTCCGCCGCTCGCACAGCTGATGCGCGTCACCTTGGGCCTCCAGGCTGAATACAAGTCGTCACCTGTGCGGTTGACGCTCTCGGACATCTGCCCGATCGCCCTTTCCTTCAACCGCCTCAGCCAACTCAACGACGGTCACTCGAAAGAGTTACGGCCTGAGAATCGGCCTCCCGAAGATCTAGTGCCCCATTTAGTCGGTTTTCTTCCCTTTTGCTGGTGTCTATGGCTAGATTCGCAATGAGTCATATTTACATCTACTCACACCGTAGATGGCAGTAGATGTGATGATCTCGGTCATCGTTCCGCCTCAGCACAGACGCAAGGGGACAACCAATGGCAGATTTCTCCCGCCTTCCCGGACCCAACGCCGACCTGTGGGACTGGCAGCTCCTCGCCGCGTGCCGTGGTGTCGACAGCTCGCTGTTCTTCCACCCGGAGGGCGAGCGCGGGGCCGCGCGGAGCGCACGTGAGAACTCGGCGAAGGAGGTCTGCATGCGATGCCCGGTGCGCGCACAGTGCGCGGCGCACGCACTCCAGGTCCGCGAGCCCTACGGGGTGTGGGGAGGCCTCACCGAGGACGAGCGCGAGGAGCTGATGGGCCGGGCCAGACACCGTCTGGTTCCGGCAGGCGCGGCCGGAGCCGCGAAGAAGCAGGCTCCGGTGAAGGGCGGCGGGGCGGAGCACTCCCGCCGCGTCACCCTCGTGAAGTAATCCGTGGATCAATCCGAGAAGGAACGTTTCTGCACCGGATCGGCCCACTGGGTCGACCCACCCGGCGGGCAGCCGCTCAGCGGGCGGCGGCCAGTGCCAGCTGGTCGAGGGTGGCGGCCACCGCCGGCACCTGGGCCAGGTCGGGCAGGGTGAGCGCGACGATCTCGCGCTGCACGGCCGGCTCCACCGCCACGGTGCGCGCGCCCATGGGGCGTACGGACTCCATGGCGAGCTCGGGCAGGACGGCGACGCCGAGACCGGCGCCGACCAGGCCGATGACGGCCGGGTAGTCGTCGGTGGCGAAATCGATACGCGGCGCGAAGCCCGCGCTCTCGCAGACCTCGACCAGTTGGCGGCGACAGCGCGGGCAGCCCGCGATCCAGGGCTCTTCGGCGAGTTCGACGATGCCCACCGTCCCGGCATCGGCGAGCCGGTGCCCTTCGGGGACGAGACCGACGAGGCGGTCCGTGAGCAGGGGGCGTACGACCAGGTCGGTCCAGTCCTCGGTGGCCCCGCCGGGGCCGTAGCGGAAGGCGAGGGCGATGTCGCAGTCGCCCTCGCGGAGCATCTCGACCGAGCGCGGGGGTTCGGCGTCGACGAGGGAGACCCGGGTGCCGGGGTGGGCGGCGCGCAGGGCGGCGAGCGCGGTGGGGACGAGGGTGGAGCTGCCGGAGGGGAAGGAGACGAGGCGGACCCGGCCGGCGCGCAGGCCCGCGATGGCGGCGACCTCCTCCTCGGCGGCTGTGAGCCCGGCGAGGATGCCCGAGGCGTGCCGGACGAGGGCCTCGCCGGCCTGGGTGAGGCGCATCTCGCGGCCGGTGCGGATCAGGAGGGGGGTGCCCGCCGACTGCTCCAGGGCCTTCATCTGCTGGCTGACGGCCGGCTGTGTGCAGCCGAGCTCGCGGGCGGCGGCGGAGAAGGACCCGGTGGAGGCGACTGCGCGCAGGACGCGGAGGTGGCGGGCTTCGATCATGGAACGAGTATAAGACTTACTTGGAGCATGGGGCCAATTACTGGAATCGACTTTGAGTGCGATGCGGCTAGCGTTCTCTGTCATGGAACTACTGAGTGTGAATCTGGGGCGGGCCACGGCCAGCGAGTACACCGATCAGGCGGAGGGGGTGACCGGCATCGGCAAGCAGCCGACGGAAGGGCCTGTGGAGGTGCGGGAGCCGGGTCCCCGCGGGACCGGGGGCAGCGGGCTCGTCGGCGACGACGTGTGCGACCTGCGGCACCACGGAGGGACCCGGCAGGCCGTCTACGCGTACGCGCGCGAGGACCTGGACCGGTGGGAGAGCGACCTCGGACGGCCGCTGCGCGGCGGGGAGTTCGGCGAGAACCTCACCACCGTGGGCCTGGACGTGAACGGGGCGCGGCTCGGCGAGCAGTGGCGGGTCGGGGCGGACCTGGTCCTCGAAGTGACCGCCTCCCGCATCCCGTGCCGTACGTTCGCGGGCGCCCTGAACGAGGAGAAGTGGGTGAAGCGCTTTACGGAGGCGGTGGCTCCGGGCGCGTACCTCAAGGTGGTGGAGCCCGGAGTCGTACGGGCGGGAGACCCGATCGAGATCGCGCACCGGCCCGCGCACGACGTCACGGTGGCGATGCACTTCAAGGCGAACACCCTGGAGCGGTCGCTGCTGCCGCGGCTCCTGGAGGCCGGGGACGTGCTGTCGCCGCTCACGCGGGAGAAGGCCCTCGCCTACCTGGAGAAGCACGGCGGCGCCGCGTAGGTGGTGGGTGAAGTCCCCTAGAAGGGCCGGGCGTTGGGATCGGGGGCGGTTGCGGGACCGTCCCCGATGTCCGGGCGGGGCGCCGGGACGAGGGTCGGAGCATCTCCCGGTGGGAGCGCGTCCTCATTGTTCTCGGCTCGGTCGCAGCCGTGTTCCTGGCCGCTGTCGGCGGTCTGTTCGTCCGGCTCTGGACGGGGGCCGAGGTGAGCACGGTGGGGAGGTGGAGTTCCGCAACGAGCCCAAGGTGCCGCCCCTCGCGAAGTCGGCCGCCGCCTCTTTGAGGAAGTCGACGCAACTGCCCTGCATTCTCGGCACGTTGGAGGTTCCGCAGGGGAAGGAGTCCGTCCGGGGGCGGTTCTTCGGGCTGCGGATGTCGGGGATCAACGGCAGGAAGATGGCCATGGGGCGGGCCGGCGAGACCGTGACGCGGGGCACTGCCGAGACATGGAGCGTACGGAACGAGGGCGGCGTGCCGCACAACTTGCCTGTGCACGGCGTGCAGTTCAGGGTGTTGGGCGTGGACGGGAAGCCGACGACGGGGGCGCTGCGCGGGGCGAAGGACACGGTGTTCGTACCGGGTGGCAGCACGGTGAGGCCGGCGATGCGGTTCGACGGGCCGGGCGTCCGGCGGGCGGGGATCATGCAGGGCACTAACGTGGAGCGCATGACGACTGCACTGATCACGGGAGCGACCGCGGGCATCGGTTCCGCCTTCGCACGGCGCCTGGCATCCGACGGACACAACCTGGTGCTGGTGGCACGGAGCACCGACCGCCTCCAGGAGCAGGCGACGGAACTGCACGACAAGCACGGCGTGGAGGTCGAGGTGCTGACCGCCGACCTGTCCACGGACGACGGCATCGCGGCCGTCGAGGAGCGGCTCGCGGACCGTACGCACCCGGTGGACCTGCTGGTCAACAACGCCGGGTTCGGCAACAAGGGCGAGTTCCTCGAAGTGCCGATGGCGGACGAGCTGACGATGCTGAAGGTGCACTGCGAGGCGGTGCTGCGGCTGACGTCGGCGGCGGTGAAGGGCATGAAGGAGCGGCGGCGGGGCGGGGTCGTCAACGTCGCCTCGGTCGCTGCCTTCGTGCCGCGCGGTACGTACGGGGCGAGCAAGGCGTGGGTCGTGCAGTTCACCCAGGGCGCGGCGAAGGACCTCGGCGGGAGCGGGGTGCGGCTGATGGCGCTGTGCCCCGGTTTCGTACGGACGGAGTTCCACGAGCGGGCCGGGATGGGGACGGACAACATCCCGTCGTGGATGTGGCTGGACGCGGACAAGCTGGTGGCGGAGGCACTGAAGGACCTGGCGCGCGGGAAGTCGCTGTCGATTCCGGACCCGCGCTACAAGGCGCTGATGGGTGTGGTGAAGGTGGCGCCGCGCGGCCTGCTCGGGGGGATCACTTCCCGAACAGGCCGCAAGTACGGTCCTCAGTAAGTGATTTGATCTGCTGAGTGGGTGACTTGGCCAACCTGGTGAGCGGCTTGGCCTACTTGACGCCCGGGCCCGCGTACGCGCCGATGTTCGGGGCCGTGCCGGGCTTCAGGCGGTTGCCGAAGTAGTCCTTGCCGCCGTTGTCGGGGATCTCGACTCCGGCGGCGAGGGCGGGCGAGCCCGGGGAGAGGCGGAAGTCGGGGCGCAGCAGCGGGTTCGCGGTGATGCCGCCGGGGTTGGGGACCGTGGTGGGGACGCCGTGGAAGGCGTTGTGCTCGAAGGTGATGGCGGGGATCTTGACGTCGTACGCGTAGCCGCCGGTCCCCTCGCTCACGAAGAGGTTGTTGCGGAGCTTGAGTTCGTGCTGGGTGGAGGCGGCGGCGCTGTCCTCTATGAGGTGGGCCGGGACCTTCTCCTTGTTGTAGAAGCTGTTGTTGTAGATCTGGGTGTTGAGGATGGGGCCCCAGCAGTTCTGGACGAGGCGGGCGCCGTCGTTGCGGCTGACGTTGTAGCGGACCACTGTGTCGACGGTCTTGGCGCCGCTGTACGGGCAGATCAACAGGAAGCCGCCGACGTTGTCGTGGCTGTAGTTGTACTGGAAGACCGTCCCCTTCGAGGCGCCGTCGGCGTCGAAGGACATGCCGTCGTGAGTGTTGCCGCCACCGGAGACGTCGTTGTGCTGGACGAGTGTGTCGTCGGTGTTGAAGGTCCAGATGCCCGCGTTGGCGGAGGGCGAACGGAGCTGGAAGCCCTCTATGAGGTTGCGCTCGACGACGGCGCCGGTGGTCGTGTCGAGCTTGATTCCGTCGCCCGCAAGGGACTTGAGGGTGTTGTGGTGGATGCGGACGCCGGTGGAGGGGGTCCAATCACCGGGGTAGACGTTTGGGTCCTGCTGGTTGCCGACCAGGTCGCGCTTGGAATACGTCGACTTGAAGTAGATGCCTTCGCGGTCGACGTCCTCTATGAGGTTGTGGTGGATGTTCAGGCCGTCGTACCTACTGGCCCTTGCCTTGCCCTCGACGGCGATGTGGATCGCGCTGGAGCCGGTGAGGGTCTTGAAGTCGCCGCCGCGGATGTCGTGGAGGTAGAGGCCCGCGAGCTCGAAGTTCCGGGCGGTGCCGTAGTCGGTGAGGCGCAGGCGGACGCCGTTGCGCTCGCTGCCGGGGTTCGCGGAGTTGACGATCTCCAGATTGGTCAGCTTGATGTGCTGGGTGTTGGCGAGGAGTACGACGTCGTGGGCGCCGGCGCCGTCGAGCTTGGCACGGCCTGCCGAGGCGCGGCCGTAGTCGGAGATGGTGAAGGGGCGCCCGGCCGCGCCGGATCCCTTCGGCTGGAGGGAACCCTGACAGGTCGCCCCGCGTTGGAAGAGCAAGCGGTCGCCGGGGCCGAAGGTGTGGGCGTTGGCTTCGGCGAGGGTGGTCCAGGGGCGGGTGCGGGACCCGGTTCCGGGAGCGGTGGCGGAGCAGTCGACGTAGTGGGTCTGGCCGGAGGAGGCAGGGGCCTGGGCGGGTGCGGCCTGGGCCGGGGAAGGGAGGAGTACGGCGAGGGCGGCGGCCGAGGCTGTCGCGGTGGCGACCAGAGCCGTGGTCGTACGGGCACTGCGGGCGCTACGGGCGTGGGTTCGGTGTCTCACGGTGCGGTTCCTCCGGGTCGAGGCGGAGCAGGGCAGTGGTGCCGTTCTGCCAGGTCACATGGATGTCGGTGCCGTGGACCTGGACGTCTGCGAGGGACGCGGCGGGGGCCGGGGCCGGCTCGGCGGTGAGGGAGGCGAGGGCGACGAAGAGGGTGCCGGCTGCCTCGGCGGTACGCCCGTGGAGTGCGGCGGCGTGGGCGGACGGGCCGAACTGGGTGGGACCGACGGGGAGTTCGGCGATGTCGGGGTCGTAGCCGTGCACCGGGTGGAGCTGCGCCGTCGGGCCGTCCGGGGTGACGGCCCAGCCGGTCTGGCGGACCGGGGTGCCCGGCGGGGCGCCGACGACCAGGTGCGCGCGGACTTCGGCGCGGCCGTGGACGGCGGTGGCCGAGACGACGCGGACACCGGGGGCCGGGGTGTGCGCGGAGGACGCCCAGTCCGGGCCGTGGGTGAGGGGTTCGGCGGGGCCGCGCGTGGTCTGCGTACCGTCGACGAGCAGGGAGAAGTGGTTGTCGGCACTCTCGTGGGCCGGGCCGGTGCGGGTCGAGTAGGCGAAGCGCGCGTAGCCCGGGTCCTCTCCGTCGCCGACGTGGTTGCTGCCGTGGTTGTGCAGGCGGACCAGGCCGTCGGCCGCGGTGGACTGGACGAGGAGGTTCGGCGGTGCGGCGACGGTGACCGCGTCGGCGGTCTCGGCGGGGAGGGGTTCCTCGGCCGTCGTCCAGGCGGGGTGGTCGGCGGGGAGGAGCAGGCCGAGGAAGCCCTTGGAGGCCCAGTAGGGGGATGCGGGTCCGGAGTACGTCTGGATCATGGGCGGGTACGGGCCGTACCAGCCGAGGGTGAGCAGGCCGTCGTCGTCCGTCGCGCCCCGGTCCATGAAGTGGCGCAGGGCGCCGGAGGCGAGGCGGCGGGTGGCACCGGGGCCGAGCGGGGTGTGGCCGGTGAGGGTGCCGAGCCAGGGGGCGGCGGCCGCGGCGAAGCGGTAGGTGAGCGAGCGGCCGTACGGCACGGGGGCGCCGTTGGTGTCGAACAGGCGGGTGGTGTCGTCGAGTTGGGCCCGCAGCCTCGGCCCGTACAGGTCGAGGAGGTCCGTGTCGCCCGCGAGATGGGCGTGCAGTACGGGATAGAAGTGCAGGGCCCAGGCGTTGTAGTGGTCGAAGGCACGGTTGGGGCCGTCGCTGTACCAGCCGTCGCCGAGGTACCAGTCCTCGATGCGGGCGAGGGCGGTGTCGATGGTGGCACGGGCGCGGTCGGTCTCGATGCCTGCGTCCTGGAGGAATCCGGCGACGGTGAGGCCGAAGAGCCACCAGTTGTTGTCCACGGGGGACGGACCGAGGGCGGGGAGCAGCCAGTCGACGGTGCGCTGCCGGGTGGCGTCGTCGAGGGTGTCCCAGAGCCAGGGGCGGGTCAGGCGGAGCGACAGGGCGACGGAGGCGGATTCGACGACGGCCTGGCGGACGTCGGCCATACGGGGCCAGGACTCGGGGTCCGTGCCACTCAACTCTGGGGACGGGGTGGGGTGTTGGGTTCCTGCGGCGAGTCCTTCGGCGTACCTGGGGAGGTGGCCGTGGGGGTCGTCGCCGTGTGCCCCTGCGACACGGAGGGCCGCGAGGAGGAACGTACGGGCAAAGCCTTCGAGGCCGTCGGATCGGGGCCCCGAGACGCTGGGGCGGGGGCCTGGGAGGTGGATCAGGCCGTGCCGGGGGGTGCTGTACGGGCGCACGGCGCGGAGGAGTTGGTCGGCCGTGTGCTCCCAGTGGGCGCGCGTCCAGCCGGTGTACGGGCTGAGCTCACGGTTCTCGGGCGGCGTGGGCATGATGCTCCCCTGGAGGCGGTACGGCTGCGGCGGCGGCTTCTACGGCTGCGGAGGTGTCGGGTGCGTCGGGTGCGTCGGCGTCGCCCGGAATCATCAACTTCCGTTGATCGAAGGTCAATGGATCGCGTTCGAATGATCGAAACTTCTGTCGTTCGATCAGCCTTGCTGGTCTAGGGTCGGACCGAGCCACCACACCGCCTAGGGGGATGCGACCGTGCGCGAGAGTGCCGCTGAACGTCATGACCGACTGCTGGAGCTGGTGCGCCGGCACGGCACCGCACGGGTCTCGGACCTGGCCGGGCTGCTGGGGGTCTCCCCCGTCACCGCCCGGCGGGACGCCGAGGCGCTGGCCGCGAAGGGCCTGCTGGACCGGGTGCACGGGTCGGTGTCGTGGCCCGGGGCACAGGACCCGGCGGCCCCGGGACAGCGGTCGGGCGACCTGGTGATCGGACTGCTCGCCCCCTCCGCGACGTACTACTTCGCCGAGGTGATCCGGGGCGCGCACGAGGCCGCGGCGCGGGCCGGGGCGCGGCTGATCCTGCGGATCTCCGACTACCGGCCGGAGGAGGACCGGGCTCGGGTGGAGGGGCTGCTCGCGGCGGGTGCGCAGGGAGTACTGGTGGCGCCCGGGTGGCGGGGGCCGCAGGACCCGGCGGAGTACGGGGAGTGGCTGGCCCGGCTGCCGGTCCCGGCCGTGCTGCTGGAGCGGCAGCCCGCGCCCGGATCGCCGCTGGACGGCCTCGACCGGGTCTGCTCGGACCACGCGTACGGTGCGCTGCTCGCGGTACGTCACCTGGTGGGGCTCGGGCACGGAGCGCCGGTGCTGGTGGCTCGGGCGGACAGCCCGACGGCCCTGTCGGTACGCGCCGGATACGCGGCGGCGCTGGGCTCGCCGGGGCTGACGGCGCCCCGGGCCGCGATCGACTCCGTACCGGCGGAGCTGGATCCGGAGGGGTTCGAGACGGCGGTACGACAGCTGTGTGCGGCGGTCGCGGACGGAGTGACGGCCGCGCTGGTGCACAACGACGTGGACGCGATCCAGATCGTGCAGCGGCTGGCGGAGCTGGGCGTGCGGGTGCCGGACGATCTGGCGGTCGTCGCGTACGACGACGAGGTGGCGGCGCTGGCGGACACGCCGCTGACGGCGGTGGCCCCGCCGAAGCGCGAAGTGGGGCGGCACGCGGCGGAGTTGCTGGTGGAGAGGCTGGGCGAGCAGGCGGGCGGGGGCGGCGGCCCGCGAGAGGCCCCGCGGCGGCACCTGGCACTGCTGCCGAGCCTGCGGGTACGGGCTTCGTGCGGGGCCGAACCGCAGGTTCCGGCAGCCTCCAGGACGTAGGCCCCGGCCGGCTCCCAGGGCATGGGTCCGGCCGGTCCCCAGGGCGTGGGTCCGGCCGGCCCCCAGGGCATGGGTCCGGCCGGTCCCCGCTCACAGGTTCCGGCAGGTTCCCGGGGCACATCCGGCTGATCTATTTTCGATCATTCGATCGTTCGCTCTTGACTTCGTTCAGGGCTGGTTCAAGGATCGCGGCCAACGCCAATGTCGCCGCCTTCCTTACAGGAGCCATGCCGTGAGCCGCAGTTGGAAGCGAACACCACTCGTCATAGCCGGCGCAGCCACCGCCCTCGCCGTCCTCACGGCCTGCGGCGGCAACGGTGGCGGCGGTTCCGCCGCCCCGGGGGCCGACGGCAAGCCCGTCGACATCACCTTCTGGGGCTGGGCGAAGGGCACCAAGGAAGTCGTCGACGCCTTCAACGCCTCGCACACCGACATCAAGGTGAAGTACGAGGAGATCCCGTCCGGCAACGCCGGCGGCTACGCGAAGATCTCCAACGCGGTGAAGGCCGACAACGCCCCCGACCTGGTGTCCATCGAGTACCCGATGCTGCCGGAATTCGTCAGCCAGGGCTCGGTGCAGGACATCGGCGCCCTGCTCGGCGACGACGCGAGGAAGAAGTTCCTGCCGCAGACGGTGGAACTGACGACGCTCGGCGGCAAGAACTGGGCGGTCCCCTTCGACGCCGCACCGCAGGCCTTCTTCTACCGCAAGGACCTGTTCGCCAAGTACGGCGTCCAAGTCCCCAAGACCTGGGACGAGTTCAAGGCCGCGGCCGAGAAGGTCAAGAAGGCCGACGCGAAGGCACGGATCGGCACGTTCTTCCCGGACGACCCGACGACGTTCCAGGCGATGGCCTGGCAGGCGGGCGCCCAGTGGTTCAAGGCCGAGGGCGACACCTGGAAGGTGAACACCACCGACGCGGCGACCGCCAAGGTCTCCGGGTACTGGCAGCAGCTCCTCGACGGCGACCTGATCCGCAACAACGCGTCCTTCAGCCCGGAGTGGACCAACTCCCTCAAGAGCGGCGGCACGATCGGCTACCTCGGTGCGGCCTGGGGCGCGGGCGTCCTGAAGAGCACCCTGCCGGAGCAGAGCGGCAAGTGGGCGGTGGCGCCGATGCCGACCTGGGACGGGAAGGCGGCCAGCGGGATGCTCGGCGGATCGACGTTCGCGGTGACCAAGGGCAGCGAGAAGGCGGCCGCGGCGGTCGAGTTCGCGAAGTGGATGACGACGACGGAGGCGGGCATCAAGGCCCGTATCGCGTCCGGCACTTCGAGCGCCTTCCCGGCCGCCGCCGCGCTGCGCCCGGCGGCGAAGAAGGCCTTCGACGCGAAGTACTACGGCGGTCAGGACATCTACCAGGTCTTCGAGGACGCCGGTACGTCGATCAGGGCGAACTGGTCGTGGGGGCCGAGCACCGGCACCACCAACAGCATCATCAAGGACCAGTTCGGCAAGGTCACCCACGGCGGCACGACGATCGCCGACGCGGTGCGGGCCGGCCATGCCGCGACCGTCGCCGAGCTGAAGAAGCGCGGCCTGAAGGTCGAGGGCTGAGCCCCACCATGGCCACCACGAAGGCTGGTACCCGGCCCGGTGCTCCTGCCACCGGGCCGGACGGCCCCGCCGCCCAGCCGTCGCGCGCCGGGGGCCGGGCCCGGGTGCGTTCGGCCGCCCGCGCCCGTACCAATGCCGCCGCAGCCCTCCTCCTCACGCCTTTCTTCGCACTGTTCGTCCTGGTGATGGTCGTGCCGATCGGATACGCGGTGTGGCTCAGCCTGTTCAGCGAGAAGCAGTCGGGGCTTGGCTTCGGCGGGGTCGAGACCGTGTTCAGCGGACTCGACAACTACACCGCCGCGCTGGGCGATCCGGCCTTCCGCGAGGGCTTCGCCGTACTCCTCGGGTACTGCGCCCTCTACATCCCGCTGATGATCGGCGGCGCCCTCGCGCTGGCGCTGCTGCTCGACTCGGCGCTCGCCCGCGCGCGCCGCTTCTTCCAGCTCGCGCTGTTCCTGCCGCACGCCGTGCCCGGCATCATCGCCGCACTGATCTGGGTGTACCTCTACACGCCGCAGCTCAGCCCGGTGGTCGACGCGATGGAGGCCGGCGGGATCGGCTTCGACTTCTTCTCGCCCTCGGGCGCCCTGCCCTCGGTGGTCAACATCGCGCTGTGGGAGTGGCTCGGCTACAACATGGTGATCTTCTACGCGGCCCTCCAGGCCGTCGACCGGTCCGTCCTGGAGGCGGCCACCGTGGACGGGGCGGGGGCCTGGCGCACCGCGTTCAGCATCAAGGTGCCGCTGATCAGGGCATCGGTGGTGATGGTCGCGCTGTTCACCGTCATCGGTTCGCTCCAGCTGTTCACCGAGCCGCTGATCCTCAACAAGGGCACGGGCTCCGCCGTCACCTCCACCTGGACGCCGAACATGTACGCCTACACCGCGGCCTTCGACCGCAACGACTACGGGCTGGCCGCGGCCGCCTCCGTACTCCTCGCCCTCACGGCCGCTCTGCTGTCGTTCGTGGTGACCAGGCTGTCCGGCGGGCGCAGACAGAAGAAGGCCGTGGACAAGCAGGAGAAGGCCTCGAAGGGGAGCACCGCATGAGCACCTCCGTCTCCTCTCCCTCCTCTCCCTCCTCCGTCTCCCCCGTGTCCCCCACCGCTCCTGCCGCTCCCGTCGGCCGCTGGCTCTCCCGTACGGCGGTCAACGGCGCGCTCGTCCTCGCCACGCTCTACATGCTCTTCCCCCTGGTGTGGCTGCTCACCGCCGCCACCAAGGACGCGGGCGGGCTGCTCGCGGGCAACGCCTTCTCCTTCGAGGGCTTCGACCTCGGCCGGAACCTCTCCGGCCTGGCCTCGCACGGCGACGGCATCTACTTCCGCTGGTACGGCAACTCCCTTCTGTACGCGGGCGTGGGGGCCGTCATCAGTTCGCTGGTGAGCGTGGCGGCGGGCTACGCCTTCGACAAGTACGCCTTCCGGGGCAAGGAGAAGCTGTTCTCCACGGTGCTGCTCGGGGTGCTGGTCCCGACGACCGCGCTCGCCCTGCCGATGTACCTGCTGGCCAGCAGGGTCGGGCTGGTCAACACCTACTGGTCGGTCCTGCTGCCGGTCCTGGTCCACCCCTTCGGGGTCTACCTCTCCCGGGTCTTCAGCGCGGGCTACATCCCGAACGAGGCCCTGGAGGCCGCCCGTATCGACGGCGCGGGCGAGCTGCGGATCTTCTTCTCGATCGGTCTGCCCATGGTCATGCCGGGCTTCGTGACCGTCTTCCTCTTCCAGTTCACCGCGATCTGGAACAACTTCTTCCTCCCCCTGGTGATGCTCTCGGACCAGAAGCTCTTCCCGCTGAGCCTCGGTCTGTACGCATGGAACTCCAACGCTCACGCCGAGCCGACCTACCTCCCGATGGTCGTCACCGGCTCCCTCCTCGCCGTCATCCCCCTGATCGTCGCCTTCGTCTCCCTCCAGCGGCACTGGAAGGCCGGACTCACCGCCGGCAGCGTCAAGTGACGGGCACTTCCTTAGCGCCGAACGACCCGATGAGGAGCCCGAGTTCCACCATGCACCACGCCACTGACAATCGCCCCGCGACCCTGCTCGCGATGGCCCCCGGCATCGCGGAACGCCTGCTCAGCGACGACCAGCGGACCCGCCTCGCCCAGCTCGCCCGCACCGACCCCCACCTGGTCGCCCACGATCTGCACGCCCCCGAGTTCGCGGCGGCACTCGCCGAGGCCGAGGTGCTCCTCACCTGCTGGGGCGCCACCCCGCTCACCCCCGACGTCCTGGCCCGGGCCCCGAAGCTGCGCGCCGTCGTGCACGCGGCCGGATCGGTCAAGCACCACATCACCCCGGCCTGCTGGGAACGCGGCCTCACGGTCAGCTCGGCCGCCGGGGCCAACGCCCTGCCCGTCGCCGAGTACACCCTCGCTGCGATCCTGTTCGCCGGAAAGCACGTCGCCAGGGCCGCCCGCACCTACCGCCGCCTCGACGGCTCCGGCCACGACTGGCGCACCGACCTGCACACCTCCGGCAACTACCGCCGCACCGTCGGCATCGTCGGCGCCTCCCGGATCGGCCGCCGCGTCATCGAGCTGCTGGCCCCCTTCGACGTACACACACTGCTGTACGACCCGTACGTCACCCCGGCCGAAGCGGCCCGCCTGGGCGTCGAGCCGACGGACCTGCTGACGCTGTGCACCCGCAGCACGATCGTCTCCGTGCACGCCCCCCAGCTCCCGGAGACCCGGCACATGATCGGCGCCGCCCAACTCGCCGCCATGCCCGACGGAGCCACCCTGATCAACACCTCGCGCGGCTCCCTCGTCGACGAGTCCGCGCTGCTCCCGCACCTGGAGTCCGGCAGGCTGGACGCCGTACTCGACGTCACGGACCCCGAGGTCCCACCGCCCGGCTCGCCGTTCTACACGCTGCCCAACGTCCTGCTCACCCCGCACCTGGCCGGGTCCTTCGGCAACGAGCTGCACCGAATGGCCGACCACGCGCTGGCCGAGCTGGAGCGGTACGCGGCGAGGGTCCCCTTCGCGGAGGCGGTACGTCCGGACGTACTGGACCACTCCGCGTAGCCCCTGCGGGAAACGCACCGAGGCCCGGCACCCCCGAAGGGGCGCCGGGCCTCGGCGTTGTTCAGCTACTGACCAGGTCAGTGGGAGTGGCCGTGGCCGCCGTGACCGGCGTCGGCCTCTTCCTCGGCCGGCTTCTCGACGACCAGGGTCTCGGTCGTGAGCAGCAGCGACGCGATGGACGCGGCGTTCTCCAGGGCGGAGCGGGTGACCTTGACCGGGTCGATGACGCCGGCCTTGACCAGGTCGCCGTACTCGCCGGTGGCGGCGTTGAAGCCCTGCCCGGCCTCCAGGTCGGCGACCTTGGAGGTGATGACGTAGCCCTCAAGGCCGGCGTTCTCGGCGATCCAGCGCAGCGGCTCGACGGCGGCGCGGCGGACGACCGCGACACCCGTGGCCTCGTCGCCGGTCTTGTCGAGGTTGCCGTCCAGGACCTTCACGGCGTGGACGAGCGCGGAGCCACCACCGGAGACGATGCCCTCCTCGACCGCGGCGCGGGTCGCGGAGATGGCGTCCTCCAGACGGTGCTTCTTCTCCTTGAGCTCGACCTCGGTCGCGGCACCGACCTTGATGACGCAGACGCCGCCGGCGAGCTTCGCCAGGCGCTCCTGCAGCTTCTCGCGGTCCCAGTCGGAGTCCGTGGACTCGATCTCGGCCTTGATCTGGTTGACGCGGCCCTTGACGTCCTCGGAGTTGCCCCCGCCGTCGACGATGACCGTGTCGTCCTTGGAGATCGTGACGCGGCGGGCGGTGCCCAGCACGTCCAGACCGGCCTGGTCGAGCTTGAGGCCGACCTCTTCGGCGATGACGGTGGCACCGGTGAGGGTGGCCATGTCGCCGAGCATCGCCTTGCGGCGGTCGCCGAAGCCCGGGGCCTTGACGGCCACGGCGTTGAACGTGCCGCGGATCTTGTTGACGACGAGGGTGGAGAGCGCCTCGCCCTCGACGTCCTCGGCGATGATCAGCAGCGGCTTGGAGCCACCGGCCTGGATGACCTTCTCCAGGAGCGGCAGCAGGTCCTGGATCGAGCCGATCTTGCCCTGGTGGATCAGGATGTACGGGTCGTCGAGGACGGCCTCCATACGCTCCTGGTCGGTCACCATGTACGGCGAGAGGTAGCCCTTGTCGAAGGCCATGCCCTCGGTGAAGTCGAGCTCCAGGCCGAAGGTGTTGGACTCCTCGACGGTGATGACACCGTCCTTGCCGACCTTGTCCATCGCCTCGGCGATGAGCTCGCCGACCTGCTGGTCCTGCGCGGAGAGCGCGGCCACGGCGGCGATGTCGGACTTGTCCTCGATCGGGCGGGCGGTCGCGAGGAGCTCCTCGGACACGGCCTTGACCGCGGCGTCGATGCCCTTCTTCAGGGCGGCCGGGGAGGCACCCGCGGCGACGTTGCGCAGGCCCTCGCGGACGAGCGCCTGGGCCAGCACGGTGGCGGTGGTCGTACCGTCACCCGCGATGTCGTTGGTCTTGGTCGCCACCTCCTTCACCAGCTGGGCACCGAGGTTCTCGTACGGGTCGTCGAGCTCGACCTCACGCGCGATGGTGACACCGTCGTTGGTGATGGTCGGGGCGCCGAACTTCTTGTCGATGACGACGTTGCGGCCGCGGGGGCCGATCGTCACCTTCACGGTGTCGGCAAGCTTGTTGACGCCGCGCTCAAGGGCGCGACGGGCGTCCTCGTCGAACTTCAGGATCTTCGCCATGGAGCTTTCTCAAGTCCTCTCGGAATACGAACTGCGCCCCTGGACGCCCGGCGTGTGAGCGGGGGCCAGGGGCGCAGAACAAAAAATGCGGAAGTGAATTACTTCCCGGCGTGCTTACTTCTCGATGATGGCGAGAACGTCGCGGGCCGAGAGAACGAGGTACTCGTCCCCGTTGTACTTCACCTCGGTGCCGCCGTACTTGCTGTACAGCACTACGTCGCCGACGCTCACGTCGAGCGGCAGGCGCTCGCCGTTCTCGAAGCGGCCCGGACCCACGGCGAGGACGGCGCCCTCCTGGGGCTTCTCCTTCGCGGTGTCCGGAATGACCAGGCCAGAGGCGGTGGTCTGCTCGGCGTCGAGCGGCTGGACCACGATGCGGTCCTCAAGCGGCTTGATGGCAACCTTGGAGCTTGCGGTCGTCACGATCCGGTCTCCCCCTTCGGAGATCTCACGGGGTTAACAGTCTGGGGTGGCGACCAGGTGGATCCGTCGTCGCGGGTGCCGGACCTGCCCGTCGCTGTGTTGGCACTCTCCAGTGGTGAGTGCCAGAGCCGAGACTATGACGCAGTTAGCACTCGGTCAAGCGGAGTGCCAATCCAAGACCCCCGGGAGTGATCCGGCCGCCCTCCGCACGGCATCGCGGCCGTCACAGGTAGTCCTCCAGGCGCGCCACCGTGAACCCCTGGTCCTGGATCCTGCGCAGCATGCGGGCCGTCATCTCGGTGATGGTCGAGCCCTTGAGCTCGTCGGGACCGCGGAAGTGCGCGAGAACGATGTCACCGGACTTGAGGCGGTCGCCCTCCGCGTAGCGCATGTTGTGGATCTGCATCGACTCGCGCCAGAGGACGAGGGCCCGCACCCCGCAGCTGCCCGCCGCGCGCACCGTGGCCTCGTTGTAGTTGCCGTACGGCGGGCGGAAGAGGGTGGGGCGGGTGCCGAAGCGGGCCGCCAGGCGGTCCTGCTGGCCGCAGATCTGCTTGCGCTGGCCCTCGTACGACAGCGTCCGCAGGTTCGCGTGTCCCGTGGTGTGGTTCTGGATCGTGCCGCCGCCGGCGTCGCGCAGGCGCTTGAAGTGGTCGTAGTCGCTCCCGGCGACGCTGTCCGTCAGGAACATGCTGATCGGGAGCTTCAGCTCCCCGACCATCCTGATGAACCGGGGGTCCTTCTCGGCCCCGTCGTCGAAGGTCAGGAAGACGACCTTGTCGCGGGTCCTGACCCGGTCCAGGACGACGGGCGGTCCGGACGCCTTGAGCACGGGCGTACGGTCCGGGTGCGCCGGGGCCGGTGCGAGGGGACCCGCCAGGCCCCAGCGCGCGTATGCCTTCAGGGGTACGCCCCTGGCGTCGGTCCCCGGTGCGGCGGGCGCCGGTGCCGCCTGCCCGGGGGTCGCCCCGGGCGTCGCGGACTTCGCCGCGGACCCTTCCCGCAGCTCTCCGGAACCGTCCCCGGCCCCTTGTCCCGCGCATCCGCTCACCCCCGCGACGAGCACACCGATCGCCACCGCCCCCGCCGCCCACAGCCCCGACCGGCGTGCCCGTCCTCGCATCACACGTAATCCTCCAGCTTGGCCACGGCGTATCCCTTGGCGGTGATCGTCTTCATGACCCGACGAATCATGTCGGGCATGGTCCCCTTCCAGTCACCCCGCCCCCGGAAATGTGTGAGGACGATGTCGCCGGGGTGCAGGTCCTTGTCCCATTCGCGCCATTCCATCCGGTCCGGGAAGGCCTCCGCCGCCCACAGCGGGACCGCCTTCACACCGCAGGACTTGGCGGCGACCAGCGTGTCCTTGTTGTAGTTGCCGTACGGCGGGCGGAAGAGCGGGGGGCGCTTGCCGTACCGCTTCTCGATGTTGGACTGCTGGCCGCAGATCTCGTGCTTCTGCTGTTCGTACGAAAGGCCGGGCAGGTAACGGTGGTTGAGGGTGTGGTTGTGCAGGGCCACGCCCTTCTTCTGCATCTTCTTGAAGTACGCGTAGTCCTCCTTCACCAGGTAGTCGGAGAGGAACGCGCTGTACGGGATCTTCAGCTCGTCCATCATCCGGATCAGCTCGGGGTCCTTCTCGGCCCCGTCGTCGATGGTCAGGAACACGACCCTGTCCTTGACCGGCACCGTCGTGAAGATCGGCGGCAGCCCCTCCGAGACCTGGCCGTCCACCTCGAAGCCCTGCCGGGCCTTGATCTTCGGCTTGACCCTGGGCGCCGGAGGCACGGCCAGCGGCGTCTGCACCAGCCCCCAGCGTCTGGCCGCCACCACCCGGGCCGCCTGCGCGGCCTTGGCCGCGGCCTGCTCCTGCCGCAGCTTCTCGGCGGGTGAGAGCAGGGCGCCGGCCGCGCCGTCCACCTTCTTCCGCCCCTCCCCCGTCTCCCCCGCCTCCCCCGCCTCTCCCGTCTCCTTCCCGAGGGCGGCCCCGCCCCGGCCGCCCGTCTCCTGCTCCGCCGGGGTCGCGCACCCCGAGGCGATCGCGGCCGTCACCAGAACCGCTACCGCCATGGTGCCCCGCCTGCGCCCGCCTGCTCCCGAGTTATCCACAGAGAGCCCTCTTTCTTCTGCTTGTCGTACAAGTCGCATGGCGCCGCATCCTGTCAGCGGGGCGGGCCGGGGAGCGGGCGACACGGGGAGGCGGCGCGGACGGTCGCCCGCCTGGCCCACATGCGGTGGGCGGGGCGGGGCAGGCAGGACGGGCGGGGTCGGCGGTTCTGCCGGGCTGGACCACAATGGGACGGGTGACGAACCACTCCGGCCGCCCTTCCGGCGACGACAACGCCGACGCCACCGGGACCCCGGGGGCCACCGGGATCCCCGGGACCACCAGCGCAATCACCACCGACGCCGGCGCTGATGCTGGCGCTGGCACCGGCGCAATCACCACCGGCACCACCGACACCACCGGCACCGGCACCGGCACCGAGGACGCCGCCCTCAACGCCTTCCGTGCCCTGCTCGCCCCCGAGGGCCAGGCCCTCCTCGCCGAGCTGCGGGACTACGACCCCGCCCAGGCCCTGGCGCTCGCGACCCGGCTGCGCCGCGACCACCCCGCCGAGCTGGTGTCGGCGGCGCTCGCCCAGGCCCGGCTGCGGCAGCGGGCTGCGGCGAAGTTCGGCGCCGAGGACGCACACCGGATGTACTTCACGCCCAACGGGGTCGAGCAGTCCACCCGCCGCTCCGTCGCCGAATACCGCGCGGCCCGCTTCCGCGACCTGGGCCGGCCACAGGCCACGGCCCCGGCCTCGCCCCCAGCCGCCGCCCCTGCCGCCACCCAAGCCGCACACCCGGCGCCAGCCGCCACCCAAGCCGCACACCCGACCCCGGCCCCGACCCCGGCCGCCGCCCAGACCCCCGCCCCCGAGCCCTCCGCCCCCGGCTCCCCGCTCTCCCACGTCCTCGACCTCTGCGGCGGCATCGGCGGCGACGCCCTCGCCATGGCCCGCGCGGGCCTGGCCGTCACCGCCGTCGACCTCGACCCCGCCACCTGCCTCGCCGCCCGCGCCAACGCGCAGGCCCTCCTCCCCGACCCCGCCGCGCTCACCGTCGTACAGGCCGATGTCCTGACGTACGACCTGACCGGCGCGCAGTCCCTCTTCATCGACCCGGCTCGCAGGTCAGGCGCGCGCGGCCGGATCTTCGACCCCGAGGCGTACTCCCCGCCCCTCTCCTTCTCCATCGAGGCGGTGCGCAAGGTCGGCACCGGCGCCATCAAGATCGCCCCCGGCATCCCCCACGAGCTCGTCCCCGACGACTTCGAGGCCGAGTGGATCTCCGACAACGGCGACGTGAAGGAAGCGGTCCTCTGGCACGCGCCCGGCAGCCAGAACCAGGACCGGCAGATCGTCGTCGGCACCCGCCGCGCCACCCTCCTCCCCTCCGGCGCGACCCTCGTCGGCCGCGGCCTCCCCAACCCCGACGTCCGCGAGGTCGGCCGCTATCTCTACGAGCCCGACGGCGCCGTCATCCGCGCCCACCTCGTCGCCGAGGCCGCCGAGGAACTCGAAGGCGGTCTGATCGACGAGACGATCGCGTACATCACCGCCGACGGACTGCACCCCACCCCGTACGCCACCCCGTACGAGATCACCGACCAACTCCCCTTCGGCGTAAAGAAGTTGAAGGCTCTTCTCCGCGAGCGCGAGGTCGGCATCCTCACCGTCAAGAAGCGCGGCTCGGCCGTCGAGCCGGAGGAGCTCCGCAAGAAGATGAAGCTCTCCGGCAAGAACTCCGCGACGGTCTTCCTCACCCGCGTCGCCGGCGCCCCCACCATGCTGATCGGCCACCCGGCCTGAGCATCGGCCGTACGGGACGGACGGACGGCGGGCAAGCGGGCTGACGAGGGCTCAGTCGCCCCTCTCCTGCGGGCAAGCGGGCGGACGAGGGCTCAGTCGCCCCTCTCCGCGCACTCCCGCACGTGCACGTTGCGCGCCGCGATGAGCCCCCGCATGTACCGGTCGAGCGCCACCGCTTCCACGCCCGCCCCCAACCACCCCAGTGGCGCCGCGAATTCGACGACATCCCGCATCACCGTCCCGCCGCGTCCGTCCGGCTCGAACCAGTGCGCGTGGTGCCACCGTGCGAACGGCCCGGTCACCTGCTCGTCCACGAAGTGCCCCGGCCGTTCGTACGCGGTGATGCGCGAGGTCATCCGCCACCGCACGCCGAAGTGCCTGGCCTGCCAGGTCACCGTGTCCCCGAGCACCATCCGCCCGGCCCGCACGCCCCCGACGATCCGCTCGCCCGAACCGGCCATCGACGCCGTGTGCAGATCCACGTCCAGCGACAGGTCGAACACGGCCGCGGGTGGCGCCCCGATACGCGTGACGACCTCGAATCTCTTCATACGGGGATGCTCGCACGGGCGCCGAGCCGGTGGTCCGGCAGACGTACGGGCCGGACGATGCCACCGCAAATCCCGTGCGGCGCGAGATCCCCGTAAGTAGGGTCGCGCCCATGACCCAGCCGCCCACGACTCCTCCGACCGTGACTCCTCTGCCCGTGACTCCCCTGCCCGTGACTCCCCTGGAAGACGCACTGAGTGAAGTGCAGCGCGTGCTCGGACCCCGCGCCGAGGACGCCGGCGGTGCCGACTGGTCCGTCCCCGCCGGATCCCTGACCTGGTCCTGCTGGGATACCGCCGCGCACATCGCGCACGATCTGGCCGCGTACGCAGGGCAGTTGGCGGCCCGGCCGGCGGACCGCTATCTGCCGATGGACCTGACCGTCCGGCCCGGGACCGCCCCGGCCGACGTACTGCGCGTGATCGCCGCCGCAGGCGGGATGCTCGGCGCCGTGCTGGCCGCCGCCGGGCCCGAGGTGCGGGCGTACCACTGGGGCCCGTGCGACTCGACGGGGTTCGAGGCGATGGGGGTGGCCGAGGCGATGCTCCACACGTACGACATCACGCAGGGTCTGCGGGTGGAGTGGACCCCTCCGGCCCGGCTGAGCACCTTCGTGCTGGAGCGACTGTTCCCCGATGCTCCCAGCGCCCTGGACGCCTCCGCGGGCGGGCCGGCGCAGGTGTTGCTCTGGTGCACCGGCCGTGGCGAACTCCCCGGCCGCGAGCGGCGTACGGAGTGGGTGTGGCAGGCGGCGGTGAAGGAGTAGTCGGTGCGGGTCGGTGCGGGTCAGTGCGGGTCGGCACCGAGCGAGTGCCGGGCAGCGCTGCCCGATCAGCCCTGTCCCGCGTGCGACACCGACCGGCGACGCCCCGGCACCCGTACCGCCCACCGGTAGTGACCCACCGCCTTGACCGACCCCAGCAGCCCCACCACCCACATCACGCAGCCGAAACCGATGAAGTAGGTGGCGTCCGCGTACGTCGTCGACCCCGGGCGCGCAGTCGCCGCGTACCCCAGCGAGGTCCACAGACCGACCGCCGCGAGCACGAAGGAGGGAAGCAGCCAGCCGAGGCTGCGGGCGGGGGCGCACAGCCGGGCGTCGACGGCCGGGTCGGGGCCCAACTCGGCCCAGGCGCGCAGACGTTCGCGTATCGTCCGGTCGCGCTTCACGCCCAGCCAGAGCAGGATGACGGCGGGCACGATCGCGCCGATGGCCGGTACGAGGAAGACGCCGCCGATCACCAT
Source organism: Streptomyces sp. NPDC021093 (assembly GCF_044333135.1). Taxonomy (NCBI): domain Bacteria; kingdom Bacillati; phylum Actinomycetota; class Actinomycetes; order Kitasatosporales; family Streptomycetaceae; genus Streptomyces; species Streptomyces sp. NPDC021093. Next base: position 378,999 of record NZ_JBIRQJ010000007.1, read on the forward strand.
CTCGGGGAACATCCCGCCCTCGAAGGACTGGAGCGCGACTCCGACGCACCCCCACCCGACCGCGAGCAGCACCCCGTACAGCCAGAATCCGACGGCCGCGGGCGCTCCGAGCCATCTGCGGCCCAGCTCCTCCATCGCGCGCGCCCGGTCGGTCAGCATCGCCTCCCGGTCCGGCCACGCCCGGATGTCCGGGGCGGGCGGAGGCGGCGGCAGGGGCGGGCGGGGCATGGGCGTCCTTCGTACGTACGGGGCAGGTGGGGCATGCGGGACGGGCGGGCATGCAGGCATGCAGGCGGGGCCGCGTTGACGCTACCGCGCGCCCCCGGCCGTACGAACAGCCGGGGCCAGAGGTCCAGGCCCAGCAGCTCTAGAGGTCCGTCAGCTCTTCCGCGTACACCTGCGAGAGCGGCTGCGGGCCCACGTACTGCTGGCAGTTGCAGCTGCCCGCCTCGAAGCGGACCGGCTTCTTGTTCTCGTCCCAGGCGGTGGGCGTCTCGACCGCCTCGTGGCACTTACCGGCCTTGTCGTGCTTGGCGAGGTGGTGCGTGCAGCCGCAGATCGGCTCAGGCGGCTTGTTGGCCGCTTCGATGGCCTGGCGTTCCTTGCGCTGCACCTCGATGCGCTCCAGCTGGCGCTTGTGCCGGGTGGCCAGCGCCTGCTGTCCCCTGCTCGCGATGCTGCCGAAGCCGCCCATCATGAAGAAGATGAACACCCACCAGTACCACTCCATCTGACTGACGCCCCTTCCCCGGCCGCACGCTCGTGCGACCAGGGTACGCCGCTTCGGTCAACATGGTCTAAAAGCGGAGGAGTTCCGCCGCGTTGCCCTCGGGCACGAGCGCGTCGAACACGCCCGTACGGTACGGATATCCGCTGCCCAGCAGCAGCCGCTCCGGACCGAACGTCACCGCGGCCCGCCGCAGGGCGTCCGCGTCGGCGACGGCGTGGTGGTGGAAGGGGTTGAGCGGTCGATCGGGCGGAGTTCTGCCGGTGGTGATGAGGCGGATGCTCGGATACGAGGCCAAGTCAAGCCCCTCGTAGGCCTGTTGGGTGTCCTCGCCACCCGTGGGATGCAGCAGGAGTACGGCACCTCGCAGCTCCAGCGCGTCGAGGAGCGGGACGAACTCCGGGTCGGAGAGCGGGCGTCCGAGGACGGTCGTGGTGACGGCCGCCCCCAGAAACCCCAACTCGTCGATGGACCGGCCCAGTTCGTCGCCCGCAGCGAGACCGTTGGGCAGCGGGAGCGCGGCGAGCGCGCGGAACCGGGTGGGGTGGGCGCGGATCAGGTCGGCGTACGCGGCGTTGGCGACGCGCGCGGCACCGAGCGCCTGCGAGGCATCGCCGAAGTACGGAGTCAGGGGCGGCGCGGACAGCACCTGCACTCCGACCCCGGCGGCGTCCATGGCGGCGAGACGGGCATCGATCTCCGACGGGGTGCTTCCGCCGCCCCCGCCACGCAGCCCGGTGGTCGTGGCGGGCGAACCGTGGAGCTCGTCGAGCATGTCGAGGTAGAGCTCGGGGAAGTAGTGCGCGTGGACATCGACCCTGGTCATGGACGTGCCGCCTCCTCGGTGGGTACTCGTACGAGGCTGCCACGGGCGGGGGCGGGGCGCGCGGTGGGGGCACGCGGTGGGGGCACGTGAACGGGCCGTGGCCGAGGACCTCAAGGTCTCCGGCCACGGCCCGTCGGCGCCGCCCTCGTCACCCCTTCGGGCCCGCAGGATCGGCGGGGCTCGCCGGAGCGGCCAGTTCCGCAGGGGTGAGGGCGCTCGTCGCAGCGCGGTGGTGGCCGCACCAGCCGACGTAACTGAAGTTGTCGACGTACTTGGCGCTCATCCAGCCGGAACGGTCCCACAGCTTGAACCAGATGCTGTTGCCGCCGACGTTCTGACCGCGCACCTTGCAGGCGATGCGGACGATGGCGTGCGCACGGTACGAGCCGATGTTCGCGGAGTGCGTGGTCGGGTGGGACCGGACGATCTGGCCGGTGCGCGAGGTCACCCTGCCGCCGACGCCGTGGCGGGCGGCGACCGCGCTCACGGCCTGTACGGATTCGGCCGCCTGCGGTGCGGCGACGGACGTGACCGGCGTGACCGGCGCGACGGATGTGACCGGCGCGGCAACGGCACCGGTCGGCGCACACACCGCGAGCACGACGCCCAGGGACACCGCGCCCAGAGCGGCCTGGGCCACCTTCAGCTGCGTAACGAACATACGGCGGACTCACTTTCTCGACGGGCGGAGGGGGGTACCCCCCTGGCACCGCCGAGTCTCAAGTCGAATTGTCCGAAAAGCGGTTAACGCCACTCGGGAGTCATCGGGAGTCAGCCATATGGCCCACCGGCCCCAGCGCAGGCCTAAGGCTGCCTGTCCACCGACTCGAACCGCCACCTGTGCACCGGCCGGGAGATCAACTCGGCCTCGGGCTCCGGGAGTTCGGGCAGCTCCGCGTCGTAAGGAGCGTCCCACCAGGTGAGTACGAGAACCCGGTCCTGCGGCGCCCGGAAGATCTCGCGGCGCAGCGGCGGAGTGGCGAGGACCTCCGCCTGGGCGTAGGCCCACTCAAGGAGCTCGGGGCCCTTGCCGTCGACAGCGCGGGCCTCCCACATCAGCGCGAGGGTCATGAGTAGAGGTTGTCCTTGCTGATCTCGTGGACGTGGTCGTGGTCGTGGGCATGCCCGTGGCCGTGCGCGTGACCGTGCGAGTGACCCTCCCCGTCGCCCTCCCCGTGGCTGTGCGCATGACCCGGTACGTGCGGTTCCGTCACCGGCAGCGAGGAGTCAGCGGACAGGTCCCAGTCCGACGCGGACCTGCCCCTGGCCACCATCTCGGCCCCCAGCGCCGCGACCATCGCGCCGTTGTCCGTGCAGAGGCCGGGGCGCGGCACCCGCAGCGTGATGCCCGCCTTCTCGCAGCGCTCCTGGGCGAGCGCCCGCAGCCGGGAGTTCGCGGCGACGCCGCCGCCGATCATCAGGTGGTCGACGCCCTCGTCCTTGCAGGCGCGTACGGCCTTCCTGGTCAGGACGTCGACGACCGCCTCCTGGAAGGACGCCGCCACGTCGCGCACCGGCACCTCCTCGCCCGCGTTCCGCTTCGCCTCGATCCAGCGCGCCACGGACGTCTTGAGGCCGGAGAAGGAGAAGTCGTACGCCGGGTCGCGCGAGCCGGTCAGGCCCCGCGGGAACGCGATCGCCTTCGGGTCGCCCTCCTTGGCGAGGCGGTCGATGACCGGGCCGCCGGGGAAGCCGAGGTTGAGCACGCGGGCGATCTTGTCGAAGGCCTCGCCCGCCGCGTCGTCGATGGTCGCGCCCAGGGGGCGTACGTCGGAGGTGATGTCCGGGGCGAGGAGGAGCGACGAGTGTCCGCCGCTGACCAGGAGCGCCATGGTGGGCTCGGGGAGCTTGCCGTGCTCCAGCTGGTCGACGCAGATGTGCGAGGCGAGGTGGTTGACGCCGTAGAGGGGCTTGCCGAGTGCGTACGCGTACGCCTTGGCCGCCGTCGTGCCGACGAGCAGCGCGCCCGCGAGGCCAGGACCGGCCGTGACCGCGATGCCGTCCAGGTCGGAGGCCGCGATCCCGGCCTCCTTCAGGGCCCGCTCAATGGTCGGAACCATCGCTTCCAGGTGCGCGCGGGAGGCGATCTCGGGGACCACTCCGCCGAACCTGGCATGCGTGTCCACGCTGGACGCGACCGCGTCGGCGAGCAGCGTCGTACCGCGGACGATGCCGACGCCGGTCTCGTCGCAGGAGGTCTCGATGCCGAGGACCAGGGGCTCGTCGATACCGCTGGTGAGGTTCATGGCTGGATCTCTTCTGTCTCTTCGGTCGTCGTACGCCGCATCACGAGCGCGTCGATGTTGCCTGGCTGGTAGTAGCCGCGGCGGAAGCCGATCGGCTCGAAGCCGAAGCGCTCGTAGAGCCGCTGGGCGCGGGTGTTGTCGACGCGCACTTCGAGCAGCACCTCGGTGCACTCGAAGGCGGTCGCGTGCTTGAGGAGGTCGGCGAGGAGGCGGGCGCCGAGGCCCGTGCCCCACTGGTCGCGGGAGACCGCGATGGTCTGCACGTCGCCGAGGTCTCCGGCGGCGGCGAAGCCCGCGTACCCGACGAGGCGGCCGGTCTCCCGGTCCTCGGCGACGACGTAGCGGCGGGTGGCACGGGGGCCGCGCGCGTACGCCAGCTCGGACCAGAACATGCCGGACGACCAGGCGTCCTCGGGGAACAGCTCGTGCTCCAGGGCGAGCACGGGCCCGATGTCCCACCAGCGCATCTCGCGCAGGGCCGCCGAGTCGGCCCGGTCGCTCAACCTGCTCGCAGCAGCCGTCACTTGGGGGTGACCACCTTGTAGTTCTTGGGCACCTGCGCGTCGGGGCGGCGCAGGTAGAGGGGAAGCGGCGGCAGGAACTCCGTCCCCGCGGCCAGTTTCTCGGCGGCCAGCGAGGCGAGCGCCGCCGCCGACACGTGCTCGGGGCCGCGCGCGTCCGGGAAGGCCTCCGGGTAGAGGAGCGCGCCGGCACCGGCCACCGGCAGGCCCGCGAGCTGCTCCGCGATCTCGGCGGGGCGGTCCACGGCGGGCTCGGTGGTACGGGTGCGCGCGTCGTCGTACCGCGCCCAGTAGACCTCCTTGCGGCGGGCGTCGGTCGCCACCGCGAAGGGTCCTTCGATACCGCCCCCGGCCCCCGGGCCCGTCCCCGGGCCTGTCCCCGGTGTCCCCGCCCCCGCCGCGTACGCCAGCGCGTCCAGCGTGCACAGGCCGTGCACAGGGACGCCGAGCGCGAAGGCGAAGGTCTCGGCGGTCGCGAGGCCGACCCGGAGTCCGGTGTACGGGCCAGGGCCCACGCCCACGACCAGACCGGTGACGGCGTCGAGCTTCAGACCGGCCTCGCGGAGGGTCGAGTCGATCAGGGGCAGCAGCAGTTCCCCGTGCCTGCGTGCGTCGACCCGGGTGGTCTCGGCGACGACGGACGAACCGTCGTGGAGGGCGACGGTGACGGCAGGGGTGGCGGTATCAACAGCGAGCAGGAGCACACAAACAGCCTACGGCCCGCGCAGCGGAAGCACGGCGTCCGTACGGGCCGTACACCTGCTGCTACCGTCACGACAAAGTCGCGCGGAACGTCGCGCGGAACCGTCGCGCAGACCTCGGACTGAGTCGGAACGAAAGGTGCAGCAAGGTGGCTAGCAGCAGCTCGGGAATCGTGGCCGGGCTCACCGCGGGGGCACTCGCCGTCGTCGGTTTCCTCGCCTACCAGGCATCGGCGAGCGCGCCCGAGTCGGTGGCCGCACCCAGCTCGTCCACCTCGCCCGCCGCCACCGGCCCCAAGGACAAGGCCCGCAAGCCGTCACCGCTGGCGCTGCCCGCGAACTCAGGCAGCGGCACCCGGGTGGTGTATTCGCTGGCGGGCAAGCGGATCTGGCTGGTGGACTCCCAGGCCCCGGCCGGCACCAAGCCGCGGACCTTCCCGGTCGCGCCGAGTGCGGTCAGCCCGGCGCCGGACACCTACAAGGTCCTCACGCGCTCCTTGAAGATCACGGGCTCGGACGGCAAGCCGGTGGAGCACGTGGTGCGGTTCGCGAACGTCGACGGGACGACGATCGGCTTCAGCGCGGCCGTCGACGGCACGATGCCGACGCCGGGCGCGACGCCGCAGGAGGGCACGGGCGCGGTCCGCCTGAGCCGGGCGGACGGCACCGCGGTGTGGGAATTCGCCACGGTCACCGTCAAGGTGGTCGTCGTCCCTTAACCCCAGGACCTGTAACCCCAGGACCTGTAACCCCAGGGCCCGTAACCCCAGGGCCCGCAGCTCTCGGACCCGTAACCCCGCGCCCGAACACACTCGAACGAGGGGATCGCCTAGGCGGCGTCGCGCTGCCCGGCGGTCCCCTCTTCGCTGTCCCGGGTGCGGGCCGAGGACTGGCGGGGCGGGGTGGACACCGCCGTGGCCGCGGCACAGGACGCGAGCAGGGCGCTCATGGTGACGGGAGCGGTGACGGGAGCAGGCGCGGGCGCGGCAGGCGTCATGGGCTTCTCGACTTCTCGTTCCGGTGCCGACATGGACGCCTCCTGGGGCGACGGGAGCAGGCGCAGGGCGATGGTGGTTAGGCTGACCTAACCAAGGCCTCGGAACCCATGTGACCATGCCCGGCACCCCCGATGCAACATCTTCCCGACACCTTGTCGGAAAGTACGGTGTGCCAGGAGAACGCACGGCGCGACGGCCGGGTTCCCGCCCCTGCTCCCGAACCGCGTCCGGCCCTGATCCCGGTCAGCCCCCCAGCGCCGTCAGCTCTTCTCCCGCCCAGCGCGCCCCGATGCCGTCGAGCCGTACCTTCCGTACGTCGTCGTCCGTGTCGCCCGTGGCCCGGTCGATGACGACGTGCAGCCGGTCGTCCGACAGTTCCTCGACCTTGCCGTCGCCCCACTCCACGACGATCACCGATTCGGGCAGCGAGACGTCCAGGTCGAGGTCCTCCATCTCGTCGAGACCGCCGCCGAGCCGGTACGCGTCGACGTGCACCAGCGCGGGCCCCGCGCCGAGCGGCGGGTGCACGCGGGCGATGACGAAGGTCGGCGAGGTGACGGCGCCGCGCACCCCCAGGCCCTCGCCGAGGCCGCGGGTCAGCGTGGTCTTGCCCGCGCCGAGCTCACCGGTGAGCATCACGAGGTCGCCGGGGCGCAGCAGCTTGGCCAGTGCGCGCCCGAACTCCCCCATTTCGGCGGGGGAGTTGACGGTCAGCGAGTGGGAGTTGACCGGGCCGTTGTCAGGGGCGTTGTCAGAGGTGTCGTCAGGGGCTTTCTCAGCGGCCCCGCTGTGCGGTGCTTCCATGGGAATCAACGTTAGCCGCCGGCGGTACGGCCCCCACGCGCGCCAGCAGCTCGGCGAGGTGGCCGTTCACCAGCTCCGGGAGTTCCAGCATCACCAGGTGCCCGGCGCCGGGGACGATCACCAGTTCCGCGTCCGGGAGCAGCTCGGCGATGGCCTCGCTGTGCGAGCTCGGGGTGACCAGGTCCTTCGTGCCGGCCAGCACCAGCACCGGCACCTCCGCGAAGATCGGGAGCGCCGCCGCCTTGTCGTGTTCCTGGAACAACGGGTAGAACTCGGCGACCACGTCGATCGGCGTGCCCTCGATCAGGCGCTCCGCGAACCGGGCGACCGCCGGGTCCACGTCCCCCGACCCGAACGAGTACCGCTTGACGATGCCCGTGAAGAGGTCCGCGGTGGCCCGGCGCCCCCGCTCGACCAGCTCCGCCTGCGAGCCCAGGGTGCGCAGCACGCGCGGCAGGATGCGGCGTATCGCGTTCATGCCCGCGACCGGCAGCCCGAAGTTGACCTCACCCATGTGCCCCGACGACGTACCGACGAAGGCGACGCCGACGACGCGTTCGCGGATCAGCTCCGGGAACTGGTCGGCCAGCGCCATCACCGTCATCCCGCCCATCGAGTGCCCCACCAGCACCAGCGGCCCCTCGGGCGCCGCCGCGTCGATGACGGCCCTGAGGTCGCGGCCGAGCTGGTCGATGGTGACCTGCTCGCCGTCGGCCTGGGCCATGCCGCGCGCGGAGCGGCCGTGGCTGCGCTGGTCCCAGTGCACGGTGCGCACGACGCCGCGCAGGGCGGCGCGCTGGAAGTGCCAGGAGTCCTGGTTGAGGCAGTAGCCGTGGCTGAAGACGACGGTGACGGGGGCGGGCGCACGGCGGCCGAAGAGCCCCCGGCGCCTGGCGGGGACGTCCGGCTCCGGGTCGTCCGTCTCGTAGTAGATCTCGGTGCCGTCGTCGGCGAGTGCGGTGCCCGGGGTGCCGCGCAGCGCACCGTACGGGCCGGCCGCGTCCAGGGCCAGCCGGGCCTTCTTGCGCATGCCCCGGCCGACGGTGAGCCGCTCGACGGCGACACCGGCCGCCGCGCCCGCGGCGACCACGCCTATGGCTGCTCCGGCCAGTCCGGCCCGGCGCCAGTTGCCGGAGGCGGCCGCTCCGGACACCGCGTCCGTCACCGCCTCCGTGACCTTCTGCGCCACGCCGGCCGCGCCCTCCGTGCTGCTCTCGCTCACGTGCCGCTCCTTGCTGGTGCGCCTGCCGGGCCGACGGTCCGCCCGTGGTGTTACCCCTCCACCGGCTCTACCGGTCCTGAGAAGGGTCCTCGTTCACATGGACGCGCGGAATGCGCTGACCGATGCGCGTGACGATCTCGTACGCAATCGTGTCCGCGGCCTGCGCCCAGTCCTCGGCGGTCGGCTCGCCCCGGTCGCCCGGGCCGAACAGGATGGCTTCTTCCCCCGGTTCGACCGTCTCACCACAGAGATCGACCACGAACTGGTCCATCGCGATCCGGCCGCGAGCCCGCCTCCACCGGCCGCCGACCAGGACCGGGCCGCGCCCCGACGCGTTCCGCGGGATTCCGTCCGCGTAGCCGACCGGGATCAGGCCGAGCGTCGTGGCGCGCTCGGTGACGTAGTGGTGTCCGTAGCTGACGCCGTGGCCCGCCGGGACGTCCTTGACCAGGGCGACGGACGCGGCGAGCGTCATCACCGGGCGCAGGCCCAGCTCGGCGGGCGTGCCGAGCTCGGGGCTCGGCGACACCCCGTACATCGCGATCCCGGTCCGTACGAGGTCGAAGTGCGCGTGCGGAAGGGTCAGCGTGGCCGGGGAGTTGGCGAGGTGGCGCACCTCGGGGGCCAGACCCTGCCCCTCCGCGTAGGCGACCATCTCGCGGAAGGCGGTCAGCTGGAGCTCGATCGAGGGGTGGCCCGGCTCGTCGGCGCACGCGAAGTGCGACCACAGGCCGGTGACCTTCGCCGTGCCCTCCGCCTCGGCGGCGCGGGCGGCGGCGACCAGGGCGGGCCAGTCGGCGGGCTGGCAGCCGTTCCGCCCGAGGCCCGTGTCGGCCTTGAGCTGGATCTTTGCCGTACGTCCGAGGGCGCGGGCGGCGTCGGTGACCTCGCGCAGCGCCCACATCCCGCCGATCCCCATGTCGAGGTCGGCCTCGACGGCCTCGGCCCAGGGGCCGCCCGGGGTCCACAGCCAGCACATGACGCGCGCGTCGGCCGGGGTGATCCCGGCGGCGCGCAGGGCGAGCGCCTCCTGCGGGGTGGCCGTGCCGAGCCAGGTGGCACCGGCCTGGAGGGCGGCGCGGGCGCAGGGCAGCGCGCCGTGCCCGTACGCGTCCGACTTCACGACGGCCATCAGCGCGGCGTGCGGGGCACGCTCGCGCAGGGACCGGACGTTGGCGCGCAGGGCGGCAAGATCGATCTCCGCACGCGCGCGCATCGGGGCCCGGGGCCTCGCCCGCGTCGTCGTCTGGGTCATCGCCTGGCTCATCACGCTCTCGGTCTTCAGGGTCATTGCGCCCCCAGTCTCGCAGAGGGGTACGACAGGGCCGGTCAAGGCGGTACGGGGAAGGCGCCGGGCGCCCCGTAGGGTGCGCCGCCAGGTATGCACGAAATCACCACACGTCACACATTTGGCCTGCCCTGTCACCCGCGCGGCAGGCCGTGCCTGGCGCGCGGGCCGTACGGGCCGCCCGATGGACTCCACAGGCGGGCTCGCTTCCCTCGGGCTTGCCGCACGCTGGAAGAGCTGAGGAACCATGAAGCGCGTCCACCTCGCCCGTATACCCGCACTGGCCGGACTCGTCGCCGTGGCGGTGACGGCGACCGTCGTCCCCATGTCGTCGGCCGCGGCCGCCCGACCGGGTGCCGCGTACGCCGCTCCCGAGCCACCGTGCACCGCGCCCACCGGCCCGTACCAGAAGGAACTGGAGCGCAAGCTCCGCCTCAAGGTCGACGGCAAGCAGTCGCCTGCCGACTGCGTCGCCATCCGCAGGCTCCAGCGGCAGCTGAACATCGACCCGGCGGACGGCCGCGCCACCGCGAAGACGCACGGCCTGCTGCTGGTCCGTGAGGCCCGCAGGAACCCGAACGCGGCGGGCAAGTGCCCGGTCCGCTACGGCTACTCCGTCACCTGCGTGGACCTGCCGCGACAGCTCCTCTGGGTGCAGGTGGGCAGGAAGGTCACCTTCGCCCCGGTGCCGATCCGCAGCGGCATCCGCGGGCTGGAGACCCGTACCGGCTGGCACCGGATCTACTGGAGGCACAAGAACCACTTCTCCACCATCTACAACAACGCCCCCATGCCGTACAGCCAGTTCTTCAGCGGCGGGCAGGCGCTGCACGGCACGTACGGCGACCTCTTCGAGGCGGGCTCGGGCGGTTGCGTGAACCTGTACGTGGAGGACGCGGCCCGGCTCTGGAAGAAGCTCGGCACCGGCAGCATGGTCTACGTCTGGGGCGCCAAGCCGGGCACGAACGTGCGCGGCTGGGAGTCGCGCGACGACCGCCGCCTCACCGACGACGAACTCGTCATCAAGGGCTTCGGCGGCGAGAACATCCCGCTGGACTGGGACCTGAGCACCCCGATCACCCCGCAGGGGCAGCAGGTGCAGAAGGCACAGCAGGTGCAGCAGGCGCAGAAGGCGCAGAAGGGCTGACCGCACCGGGGCGGCTTCCCGACGGGGAGCCGCCCCTCACACCTGAGCTCACTCCTCACGCCTGAGCTCACTCCTCAGCCGTTCCGCCCCTGTACGTCCCTCACGTCCCGCCACGCCCCCGCGATCTCCCCCGCCACGTCTCCCGCCCCCACCGGCGCCCCCCGAGCCGCCCGACGTCCCGCCAGGCCGTGCAGGTAGGCCCCCACCGAGGCCGCGTCGACCGCTCCCAGCCCGGCCGCCAGCAGGGCGCCCGTCAGCCCCGACAGCACGTCCCCGCTGCCTGCCGTCGCCAGCCAGCCCGTCCCCGTGGGGTTGACCCGTACCGGCCGCCCCCCGTCGGGCGGCGCGACGAGCGTGGTCGAGCCCTTGAGCAGGACCGTCGCCCCGTACTTGACCGCCAGCTTCCTTACGGAGTCGAGCCGTCCGGCCTCCACCTCCGTCCGCGCCACACCCAGCAGCGCCGCCGCCTCCCCCGCGTGCGGGGTCAGCACGGTGGGTGCGCCCCGGCCCCGTACCGCCTCCGGGTCCAGCGCCCGCAGCCCGTCGGCGTCGACCAGCACCGGCGCGTCGGACGCCAGTACGTCCGCCAGCACGTCCTTCGTACGGTCGTCCAGGCCCGGCCCGACGACCCACGCCTGCACCCGCCCCGCGTCCCCGGGCGCCCCGTCGCTCACCAGCACCTCGGGGAACCGCGCCAGCACCGCGCCGCCGCCCCGGCCGACGTACCGCACCGCACCGGCGCCGCCGCGCAGCGCCCCGGCCACCGCGAGCACCGCGGCGCCCGGGTAGCGCGCCGATCCGGCGACGATCCCCACCACGCCCCGCCGGTACTTGTCGCTCTCCGCTGCGGGCACGGGCAACAGGTCCGCCACCTCGGCGTGCTGGAGCGCCTCCACATCGGCAGGCGTCCCGGCCGTCTCCAGCCCGAGGTCGACGAACCGCAGCACCCCGGCCCGCTCCTTCGCCGGGTCGATCAGCAGCCCCGGCTTGTACGTCCCGAAGGTCACGGTCACATCGGCCCGTACGCACTCGCCCTCGATCCGCCCGCTGTCGGCGTCGATCCCGCTCGGCAGGTCCACCGCCACCAGCACCCCCGCGGCGGCCTCGGCGGCCCGCACCAGCGGCACCGCCTCCGCGCGCAGCCCGCCCCGTCCGCCGATCCCGGTGAGGGCGTCCATGATCAAGTGGGCGCGGCCGAGCGCGACGTACGCGGCGGATCCCGAACCGCCCGCGCCACCCGCACCGTCCGCCTCGCCCGCACCGTGCGCCCTGTGCGCCTCGTGCGGGCCCGCCACGATCCGGCCCCCGGCGGCCCGCAGCGCGGCGACCCCGCCCGCGTGCGCCCGCTGCCGCACATCAACCAGTACGGCGGTCACTCCGGCCCCGCGCCGGGCGAGCCGGGCCCCGGCGTAGAGGGCGTCGCCTCCGTTGTCGCCGCTGCCGACGAGCAGCACGACCCTCGCCCCGTACACCCGCCTCTCCAGCAGATCGGCGCAGGCGGCGGCCAGTCCGGCGGCGGCGCGCTGCATGAGCGTGCCCTCCGGAAGCCTGGCCATGGCCTCCCGCTCGACGGCCCTGACGGTCTCGACGCTGTGTGCGGTACGCATGCCTCCGAGTCTGCCGCAGAGGCCCCGGCCGCGGCGGGAACGCACCACGTGCACCAAATCCCCGTACGGACACGAGGGTTGACGCACGATCATTTCTTTACTTAGGTTTGCCTAACCTAATAACTCTTGCTTTCGCCCTGCCGAAAGGTGTTCCGCCATGCCTCGTTACGCCCGCGCCGCCGTCCCTCTCCTCGGCGCTGTCGCGCTCACTGCCGCGCTGGCCTCGCCCGCCGCCGCAGCGACCGTGAACCGCACCACCGTCGAGGGCGAGACGTACCGGCTCTCCCTCACCGCACCGGACACCGCGGCCGCCGCCGGCTCCAACGTGACCGTCACCGGCAGCGGTTACAACCCCGACCAGGGCGTCTACGTCAGCCTGTGCGCGATACCCGCGGGCGTCGACACCGCGAACCCGGCCACCTGGAACAACAAGCCCACCCCCTGCCTCGGCGGCCAGGACGAGGCGGGCACCACCGGCGCCTCGCACTGGATCAACACCGACTGGTACTGGCTCTCGCCGAACAACTCCTCCCCGTACACCGAGGCCGCGGGGCGCGGCGCCTTCTCGGTGCAGATCCATGTCAAGGCCAAGCTCTCCGACACCGTGACCTGCGGCCAGGGCGGCGTGAAGTGCGCGATCGTCACGCGCGCGGACCACTACGACAGCGGGGACCGCAAGTACGACGTGTACGTCCCGGTGACGTTCCAGTAGTCCGCGACGTTCCAGCAGTCCGCCTGATTCGCCTCCCTCCCCCGCCTCTCCCTTCGGAGGTACGACGTTCCATGCGCTCCGCGCCCCCGCCCCGGGCCGTGCCACGAAGACCGGCCCGGGCCCTGCTCGCGACCGCATCGGCCGGTCTGCTGACCGCTGCCCTGACCGGCATCGCGCCCGCCGCCGACGACCCGGCGCCCGGTCCTGTTCCCGGTCCTGTCCTCGGTCCTGTTCCCGGTCCTGTCCTCGGTCCTGTTCCCGGTCCTGTCCTCGGTCCTGTTCCCGGCACGGCCACCGGCCCGACCGGCCAGAAACTGACCGTCACGAACACCAAGGACCTCAAGCCCGCCGGAGAGACCGTCACGGTCACCGGCTCCGGCTACGCCCTCGACAAGGGCATCTACCTCGCGGTCTGCGTACTGGGCAAGGAGGGCGAGGCACCCAGCCCGTGCCTGGGCGGCGCCGACCTGTCCGGCAGGTCCGGGTCCTCGTACTGGATCTCCAACAACCCGCCGGACTACGCCAAGGACATCGTCAAGAAGTTCACCGAACAGCCCGACGGGAAGGGCGGGTTCACCTTCGACCTGACCGCCCGGATCAAGGACGGCGGAGCCGACTGCACCCGGCTCCGCTGCGCGATCGTCACCCGCGCCGACCACACCCACAACAGCGACCGCGACCAGGACGTCATCGTCCCGATCACCTTCGGCGAGGGCCCCGGCGAGACCCCCGAGGTACCGGCGGGCACGGTCAGACACACCACCGTCCGCGCGTACGCGGCGACCGAAGGCGGCGCCACGGACGCCGAGGTGGACCCGGCGAACGGACGGCTGTACGTCAGCCGGTCCGACGGCACGGCGTCCCGCCTCACGACCTACGACTCCACTACGGGCCTGCCGGTCGGCACACCGGTCACCCTGCCGTCCAGGTCCCAGGTCATGGCCCTCGACCCGGCGACCGGCACGCTGTACCTCGCCCTCGCCGACCGGATCGGCGCGTACGACACGAGGACCGGCCGGCTCACCGCCGACTGGGCCGCCGTCACCGGCAACGTGAACCACCTGGCCCTGGACCCGGGCGCGGGGCGGCTGTACGTCGGCAACCAGACGGCCAAGTCGGTCATGGTGTACGACACCGCTTCCGGCAAACCGGTCGGCGAACCCGTCGTCCTGCCCGTCTTCCCGGCGGGCCTGGCCGTGGACACGAACAGCCACACCGGTTACGCCACCCACGTCACCAGCGTGCGGGAGAACGGCCAGACGGTCTTCCGCAACATCCTCACCGGCGTCGACGGCGCCACCGGCAGGGCGACCACCACCTTGAACCTGGGTACGACGGCGCTCGGCAGCATGGGCGTCACCGTCGACCCGGCCACCGGCACCGGCTACGTCGCCAACCTCGCCGCGGGCAGCGTCTTCACCGTCGACCTCAGGGCGAACCAGGTCACCGGCACCCTCGAAGTCGGCGGCAACCCGAAGACGATGGTGCACGACGCCGGGACCAGCACCCTGTACGTCGCCCAGACGACCGCGGGGGCGGTCGCAGCCGTCGATCTGAGAACGGGCAGGGTCACCGAAACGTTCCCGACGGGCAATCAGCCCGGCGCGCTCGCCCTGCACCCGAAGAACCACACCGTCTTCGCGGTCGCCTCGGGCACGGTCACCCAGACCGCCCGTCAGACGGCGGCCACACCCACCACCCACCCCGCCCCCCTCACGGTCGACGAGGGCAAGCAGGCCACCTTCACGGCGGCGGCCACGGGATCCCCCGAGCCGACCGTCACCTGGGAATCCAGCGCGGACGAGGGCAAGACGTGGAAACCGGTCGAGAACGCGACCGGACCCACCCTCGCCTTCACCCCGACGAAGGAACAGACGGGCCACCTCTTCCGGGCCTCCTTCACCAACCCGGTGGGCACGGTGCGGACTTCGGCGGCCCCCCTGGCGGTGACCCCGAAACAGACGAACCCGGACCCGACGGACCCGGGCACGGGCGACCCGTCGGACCCGGACCCCGGCACGGGCGACCCGTCAGACCCCGGCACGGGGGACCCAACGGACCCGACGGACCCGACGGCCCCATCGGACCCGGGCACTGGTGACCCGAGCGACCCAGGCACCGGCGACCCGTCCGACCCCAGCGATCCGGCCGGTCCCGCCGACCCGTCCGCCCCCGGTACCTCCGGCGGAGGCTCCGTCTCCGGCGGCGACGGAAGCACGGGAAGCGGGACGGGAAGCGGCACGGCGGGCAGTACGGCGGGCGACACGGCGGGCGTCCCAGGAGCCAGCAGCACCGTCGGCGGCAACACCGCCGGGACGGTCGGCGGAGGCGGCACCGCCGGAGGGGTCGACAGCGGCACCGGCACCGGCCCCCTCGCCTCCACCGGCAGCCCGGCCATGGCGCTGGGCGCCACCGCGGCAGCTCTGACGGCCCTGGGCACGTTCACCCTCGTGGTACGCCGCAGAAGCCGCCGCACCACAGCCTGACCGGCAGGTCCGCAGGTCCCCAGGTCCGCAGATCCGCAGGTCCTCAGACCACAACCCCCCGCCCGAAGACCGGCGTGGCGTCGGCCCCCTGACCAAGGGCCGGCGCCACGCCACACCCCTACCCCTCCGCGATCACCACCGCCGAAGCCACCCCCGCGTCATGGCTGAGCGACACGTGCCACGACCGCACCCCCAGCGCCTCGGCCCGCGCGGCCACGCTCCCCGAGACCTGCAGCCTCGGCTGCCCGCTCTCCTCGACGTACACCTCCGCGTCCGTCCACAGCAGCCCCGTCGGCGCCCCCAACGCCTTGGCCAACGCCTCCTTGGCCGCGAACCGCGCCGCCAACGAGGCGATCCCCCGCCGCTCCCCGCTCGGCAGCATCAACTCCCGCTCCACGAAGAGCCGTTCGGCCATCTGTGGCGTACGCGCCAGTGCCGCACCGAACCGCTCGATCTCGGCGACATCGATCCCAACCCCAACAATCACTCTTGCCCACTCACTCCACAGTCACGGACTTCGCCAGATTCCTCGGCTGGTCCACCTCGTTGCCCCGCGCCGTGGCCAGCTCACAGGCGAAGACCTGCAACGGCACCGTGGTGACCAGCGGCTGGAGAAGCGTAGGCGTACGCGGCACCCGGATCAGATGGTCGGCGTACGGCACCACCGCCTCGTCCCCCTCCTCCGCGATCACGATCGTCCGCGCCCCGCGCGCCCGGATCTCCTGGATATTGGACACGATCTTGTCGTGCAGCACCGACCGCCCCCGCGCCGACGGCACGATCACCACCACCGGCAGGTCGTCCTCGACCAGCGCGATCGGCCCGTGCTTCAGCTCGCCAGCCGCGAACCCCTCCGCGTGCATGTACGCCAGCTCTTTGAGCTTCAGCGCACCCTCCAGTGCCACGGGGTACCCCACATGGCGGCCGAGGAAGAGCACCGTGTTCTTGTCCGCGAGGGACCGCGCCAGCTCCCGTACCGGTTCCATGGTGCCGAGCACTTCCTCCACGGCGCCGGAGATCTCCGACAACTCCCGTACGACGTCCTGGACTTCGTCGCCCCACTTGGTCCCGCGCACCTGCCCCAGATACAGCGCGACCAGGTAGCAGGCCACCAGCTGCGTCAGGAACGCCTTGGTCGAGGCGACGGCCACCTCCGGCCCGGCATGCGTGTACAGCACCGCGTCCGACTCCCGCGGAATGGTCGATCCGTTCGTATTGCAGATCGCCAGGACCTTCGCGCCCTGCTCACGGGCGTGCCGCAGCGCCATCAGCGTGTCCATGGTCTCGCCGGACTGCGAGATCGCGATCACCAGCGTCCGCGAGTCCAGGATCGGGTCCCGGTAGCGGAACTCGCTCGCCAACTCCGTCTCGCAGGGCAGCCGGGTCCAGTGCTCGATCGCGTACTTGGCGATCATCCCGGCGTGAAAAGCCGTCCCGCACGCCACCACGACGACCTTGTCGACCTCGCGCAGCACGCCTACGGGAATCCGCACCTCGTCGAGCGTCAGCAGCCCACCCGCGTCGATCCGTCCCAGCAGCGTGTCCGCGACCGCCTTCGGCTGCTCGGCGATCTCCTTGAGCATGAAGTAGTCATAGCCCCCCTTCTCGGCCGCCGAGGCGTCCCAGTCCACGTGGTACGCCCGGACCTCCGCGGGCGCACCGTCGAAGTCGGTGACGGTCACCCCGTCCCGCCGGAGCTCCACCACCTGGTCCTGGCCCAGTTCGATCGCCGACCGCGTGTGGGCGATGAACGCGGCGACGTCCGACGCGAGGAAGGACTCACCCTCTCCAACGCCCACCACCAGCGGGGAGTTCCTGCGCGCCCCGACCACCACGTCCGGCTCGTCCGCGTGCACCGCGACGAGCGTGAACGCACCCTCCAGCCGCCTGCACACCTGCCGCATCGACGCCGCGAGGTCCCCGCTCGCCGAGAAGCACTCGGCCAGCAGGTGCGCCACCACCTCGGTGTCCGTCTCGGACGCCAACCGGTGTCCCCGCTCGGCCAGTTCGGCCCGCAGCACCGCGAAGTTCTCGATGATCCCGTTGTGCACGACGGCCACGCGTCCCGCGTTGTCCAGATGCGGGTGCGCGTTGGCGTCCGTGGGCCCGCCATGGGTCGCCCACCGGGTGTGCCCGATCCCGGTGCCCCCGGCCGGCAACGGCCGCCCCACCAGCTCCTTCTCCAGATTGACGAGCTTGCCCGCCTTCTTGGAGGCCGCCAGCCCCCCGTCCGCGAGCACCGCGACCCCTGCCGAGTCGTACCCCCGGTACTCCAGCCGCTTCAGCCCCGCGACGACGACGTCCAGCGCCGACTGCCCACCGACATAGCCCACGATTCCACACATGGTTGGCAGCGTAGGCCGCACGGGCCCTCCCGCCCGGGAACCCGTCGGCACGAAAAACCCCGCCCCGGCACGACGGCCGGAGCGGGGTTCGTACACAAGGCCCGTACCCGAGGAACGGTCACCCGAGGAAAGGCCCGACGGGGAGCGATCACCCGAGGAGAGACCAGTCGGGGAACGGTCCGCCGGAAAAGGATCAGCCGAGCTTCTTCAGCTGCGCCTCGATCACCGGCGTCGGCTGCGCCTTCACCGTTCCGCCCAGGCTGATCGTGTAGAAGGTGGCCAGCGTTCCGCCCTTCCGTACGGCCGCCAGCTTCATGACGACGTCCTGCTCGTCCGGGCCGTCACCGGCCATGCTGAGCGTCCAGCCCTGGGCCTGGTCGCCGCCGGTCACCGTGTCCGGGGCCACCTTCGTGATCTTGAGCTTCTCGCCGTCCTGCTCACCGTTGAATCCGCCCGCGCAGGACTTGCCCGCCTTTTCGAGGGTCGCGAACGCCTCCTGGGCGCCCTTGCCCTCGTACGACGCCAGTCGCTCCGCGGTGATCGGCTGGGTCAGCGCGCCCAGCCCGGCCTTGGCCTTCTCCTCGGCCGACGCGCCGGGGTCGACCTTCATCTTGGCGGGCTTCTCGATGGCCTTGCGCAGCACATGGGCGCCGGGCTGTCCCATCGGGATCGCCGAGAGGGCGTCCACCAGCGGCTTGCACTCCGGCTTGTCGGACTTGACCGAACCGGCCACGGCCTCGTCGGCCTTCGTGCCCTTGGTCACCATGTAGGTGGTCACGTCACCCTGCGCGAGGGCGAGCTTCTCCAGCTCCGCCACCGACAGCGCCTTCGCCGCGGGCTCCTCCTGCTTGCCGGGCTCCTCCTGCTTGGCGGAAGCGCCCCCGGACGGAGCACCCGCGGCCGGAGCGTCCGCGGCGGGCTTGTCCGCCCCACAGGCCCCGACCAGCAGGGTCAGCGAAGCGACGGCCACAGCGGCCACGGCGGTACGACGAAGATCGGTGCGACGCATGAAAGAAATCCTCCGAATGGTACGAAAACGGCGAACAACGCTCCCCCCGCGCACAGTCGCCTGTCACCGGCCACGCGGAATCTGTTGTGCCAAAGGAATGTAAAGCCCGCACCCTCCCCCGGAACACCGAATTCCCACGTCACGCACACCGCTCCCAAGATCGTGACCGTCGCGCAACGCCACCTCCCCCGGATCGAGACCCGGCCCCGTACAACCCCACCCCCACGTGACCCACCCCACCCCGCCCGACCGGCGACAAGGCGGTCCCACCCCCGACAATGGGACGTGTGATCACTTCGCCGCCACGAAGCTCCCCACGCCGGGCCGAGTCGTCCCCGTACCTGGACCTCACCCGCACGGAGTGGAGCGCCCTGCGCGAGAAGACGCCGCTGCCCCTCACCGCCGAGGAGGTCGAGCGGCTGCGCGGCCTGGGCGACGTCATCGACCTCGACGAGGTGCGCGACATCTACCTCCCGCTGTCCCGCCTCCTCAACCTCTACGTGGGCGCCACCGGCAATCTGCGAAGTGCTCTCAACACCTTCCTCGGCGAGAACGGCACCCAGCGCGGCACCCCCTTCGTCATAGGGGTCGCGGGCAGCGTCGCCGTCGGAAAGTCCACCGTCGCCCGCCTCCTCCAGGCCCTGCTTGCCCGCTGGCCCGAGCACCCGCGCGTGGAGCTGGTCACCACCGACGGCTTCCTCTACCCGATGAAGGAGCTGGAGAAGCGCGGCCTGATGGCCCGCAAGGGCTTCCCCGAGTCGTACGACCGCCGCGCCCTGACCCGCTTCGTCGCCGACGTGAAGGCCGGGAAGGACGAGGTCACCGCCCCGGTCTACTCGCACCTGATCTACGACATCGTCCCCGGCGAGCGCCTCACCGTGCACCGCCCGGACATCCTGATCGTCGAGGGCCTCAACGTCCTCCAGCCGGCCCTCCCCGGCAGCGACGGCAGGACCCGCGTCGGTCTCGCCGACTACTTCGACTTCTCGGTGTACGTCGACGCCCGCGCCGAGGACATCGAGCAGTGGTACCTCAACCGGTTCCGCAAGCTGCGCGCGACCGCCTTCCAGAACCCGTTCTCGTACTTCCGCAAGTACACCCAGGTCTCCGAGGAAGAAGCCCTCGACTACGCACGCAACACCTGGCGCACCATCAACCGCCCCAACCTCCTGGAGAACGTCGCCCCCACCCGGGGCCGCGCCACCCTGGTCGTCCGCAAGGGCCCCGACCACAAGGTCCAGCGGCTGTCGCTGCGCAAGCTCTGAGCATTTCCGTACGTACGAAAAGGCCCGCCCGGGCACATCCCGGGCGGGCTTCCTCGTACGTACGGTCCAACAGGCCTAGCCCAGCGCGGACTTGACCACGTCCGCCAGTCGCCCGGCAACAGCCTTCGCCTGGTCGATGTCGGCGGCCTCCACCATCACGCGCACCAGCGGCTCGGTGCCCGACGGGCGCAGCAGCACCCGGCCGGTGGCGCCCAGCTCGCGCTCGGCGTCGGCGACGGCCGCGGCCAGCTCCGCCGACGTACCGACGCGGGACTTGTCGACGTCGGGGACGTTGATGAGGATCTGCGGCAGCCGCGACATGACGCCCGCCAGGTCCGCGAGGCTACGGCCGGTGGCGGCGACCCGGGCGGCCAGCATGAGGCCGGTCAGGGTGCCGTCGCCGGTGGTGGCGTGGTCGAGGACGATGACGTGGCCCGACTGCTCGCCGCCCAGCGCGTAGCCGTGCTCCTTCATCGACTCCAGGACGTAACGGTCACCGACGCCGGTCTGGACGACCTCGATACCCTCGCCCTCCATGGCCAGCTTGAAGCCGAGGTTGGACATGACGGTGCCGACCACGGTGTTCTTCCGCAGCTGGCCGGCCTCGCGCATGGCGAGGGCGAGCACGGCGAGGATCTGGTCGCCGTCGACCTCCTGGCCGGCCGCGTCGACTGCCAGGCAGCGATCGGCGTCGCCGTCGTGCGCGATGCCGAGGTCGGCGCCGGACTCGACGACGGCGGCCTGCAGGCGCTCCATGTGCGTGGAGCCGTAGCCGTCGTTGATGTTGAGGCCGTCCGGCTCGGCGCCGATGGTGACGATCTCGGCACCGGCGCGCGCGAACGCCTCCGGGGAGACACGGGAAGCGGCGCCGTGCGCCTCGTCGAGGACGACCTTCAGGCCGTCGAGACGGTTCGGCAGCACACCCATCAGGTGGGCGATGTACTTGTCGAAGCCCTCGTCGTAGTCCGTGACCCGGCCCACGCCCGCTCCGGTCGGACGGTCCCACGCCTCGCCGCTGCGGTGCTGGTCGTAGACGTTCTCGATCCGCGCCTCCAGCTCGTCGGCCAGCTTGTGGCCGCCGCGCGCGAAGAACTTGATGCCGTTGTCCGGCATGGCGTTGTGGCTCGCGGAGAGCATCACGCCGAGGTCGGCGCCCAGCGCACCGGTGAGATACGCCACCGCGGGGGTGGGCAGCACACCGACGCGCAGGACGTCCACGCCCGCGCTCGCCAGGCCCGCCACGACGGCGGCCTCCAGGAACTCGCCCGAGGCGCGCGGGTCGCGCCCGACCACTGCCGTCGCCCGATGGCCCTCGAACGTACCGGCCTCGGCGAGTACGTGCGCCGCCGCGACCGACAGGCCGAGCGCGAGCTCCGCCGTCAGGTCCGCATTGGCAACGCCGCGTACTCCGTCAGTGCCGAAGAGTCGTCCCACAACTGTCCTCCGAAATGCCGTTGTGCTTCGAAACCGTGCTTCACAAGCCGTGCTTCGAAACCGTGCTCGAAAACGCACGCCCTTGAGCGTTTTGTGCCCGTTATACGCCCGAGGGAGTCCAATAAAGGTCTAAGAAAGGTTCTAGAGCGAACTACACGAACGCCCCGGCGGCACGAAGAGTGCCACCGGGGCGAACGGTGATGCCGCTGAGCAGGCGCGTGATTAACGCTTGCTGTACTGCGGCGCCTTGCGGGCCTTCTTGAGACCGGCCTTCTTGCGCTCGACCGCACGGTCGTCACGCGAGAGGAAGCCGGCCTTCTTCAGGATGGCGCGGTTGTTGTCGACGTCGGCCTCGTTCAGCGCACGGGCGACACCGAGACGGAGCGCACCGGCCTGACCGGACACGCCGCCACCCGAGATACGGGCGATGACGTCGTAGCGGTCGTCCAGCTCAAGCACCTTGAAGGGCTCGTTGACTTCCTGCTGGTGGACCTTGTTCGGGAAGTAGTCCTCGAGCGTACGCCCGTTGATCTTCCACTTGCCGGTGCCCGGAACGATCCGGACGCGGGCGATGGCGTTCTTGCGACGGCCAAGGCCGGCGGCGGGCTGCGGGTCGCCGAAGCGGCCGGCGAGCGACTCGCTGGTGTACTCGCCCTCGACGGGAACCTCCGACTCGAAGGTGGTCACCTCGGCGAAGGTCTCTTCGCCCTCGGTGCCCTCGACGGGGGTCTCAACAGTGGTCTCGGCCACGATTCTCCTCAGATCTTTCTGTACGTCTTAGGGGGTGGCCGGAACTACTGCGCGACCTGGGTGATCTCGAACGGGACCGGCTGCTGAGCAGCGTGCGGGTGCTGGTCGCCCGCGTAGATCTTCAGCTTCGAGAGCATCTGACGGCCCAGGGTGTTCTTGGGGATCATGCCGCGGATGGCCTTCTCGACGGCCTTCTCCGGGCTCTTCTCCATGAGCTCGTCGTAGCGCATCGAACGCAGACCGCCCGGGAAGCCAGAGTGGCGGTACGCCATCTTCTGGGTCTTCTTGTTGCCGGAGAGGTGGATCTTCTCGGCGTTGATGATGATGACGAAGTCACCCATGTCCATGTGCGGCGCATAGGTCGGCTTGTGCTTGCCCCGGAGGAGGTTCGCTGCCGTAGTCGCCAGACGGCCCAGGACGATGTCCTGCGCGTCGATGATGTGCCACTGGCGAGTGACATCGCCGGGCTTGGGGCTGTACGTACGCACTTCGTAGCCTTCGCTTCTTCAGTGGATGGGGTCCAGACACATGGCGCCCCTGAAGCGATCATGCAGCTGGGGCTCACAGTGCCGGGAACGCTGCCCGTATGCGAGCCACTGGTAACTGCTCCAGGGAACCTACGTAAGGGCCCTTCGCGTGAGAACGACGAAGCCAATACGTATAACAACCCGCAACACTACCCGCGCCCCCCGGACGGGTCAAAACGCACCCCGTCCCCCTTGAGCGGCGGGGCCACCGTCCCTTGGGCGTCACCACCGTCCCCTTGCGCGTTGCCGCCGTCCTCTTGGGCGGCGGGGCCGCCCCCCGGGGGCGGAACGGGCGGGCAAGGGGGCGGCCCCTCGCGCGGACCCCGCCCCTCCACGACCGCCCAACCCCGCGACCGCCCCACCCCTACCGCCCAGCGCCCTAGCGAGCCCGCTCCACCCGCCGCTCGTCCCACACCGGCTCCGCCGTCTCCCGCACCACACCGTCCGACCCGAACACCAGATACCGGTCGAAGGACTTCGCGAACCACCGGTCGTGCGTGACGGCGAGCACCGTCCCCTCGTACGCCTCCAGCCCCTCCTGCAGCGCCTCCGCCGACTCCAGGTCGAGGTTGTCCGTCGGCTCGTCGAGCAGCAGCGCCGTCGTCCCGCGCAGTTCGAGCAGCAGGATCTGGAACCGCGCCTGCTGCCCGCCCGACAGCCGGTCGAACCCCTGGTCCCCCTGCCCCTCCAGCTCGTACCGCCGCAGCACCGACATCGCGCCGCCCCGGTCCTTGGAGTGCTCGGCCCACAGGATGTCGACGAGCGTGCGCCCCATCAGCTCCGGATGCGCGTGCGTCTGCGCGAAGTGCCCGGCCACGACCCTCGCCCCGAGCTTCCACATCCCGGTGTGCTTGACGTCGTCCCCGGCCAGCAGCCGCAGGAAGTGCGACTTCCCGGACCCGTTCGACCCGAGGACCGCGACCCGCTCCCCGTAGAAGATCTCCAGGTCGAACGGCTTCATCAGCCCGGTCAGCTCAAGGTTCTCGCAGGTCACGGCCCGCACTCCGGTACGCCCGCCGCGCAGCCGCATCGTGATGTCCTGCTCGCGCGGCGGCTCCGGCGGCGGCCCGACCTCCTCGAACTTCCGCAGCCTGGTCTGCGCGGCCGCGTACCGGGACGCCAGCTCATGGCTGATCGAAGCCGCCTGCCGCAGGTTCAGCACCAGCTTCTTGAGCTGCGCGTGCTTCTCGTCCCAGCGGCGGCGCAGCTCCTCGAAGCGCGCGAAGCGCTCCTTGCGGGCCTCGTGGTACGTGTCGAAGCCGCCACCGTGGATCCACACCTCGGATCCGGTCGGCCCCGGCTCGACGCTCGCGATCTTCTCGGCGGCCCGCGACAGCAGCTCGCGGTCGTGGCTCACGAAGAGAACCGTCTTCCGGGTCTCCTTGAGCTTCCCCTCCAGCCACCGCTTGCCGGGCACGTCCAGATAGTTGTCCGGCTCGTCGAGCAGCAGCACCTCGTCCGGGCCCCGCAGCAGCGCCTCCAGCACCAGCCGCTTCTGCTCGCCCCCGCTCAGCGTCCGTACTTCACGCCACTGGGCCTTCTCGTACGGAACCCCGAGCGCGGCCATGGTGCACATGTCCCAGACGGTCTCCGCCTCGTACCCCTGGACCTCCGCCCAGTCGCTCAGCGCCTGCGCGTACTCCATCTGCGCGGCCTCGTCGTCCCGCTCCAGAATCGCGGCCTCGGCCTTGTCGACGGCGGCCGCAGCAGTACGAATCCTCGGCTGGGCCACCGAAACCAGCAGGTCACGCACGGTCCGCTCGTCGCGCACCGAGCCCACGAACTGCCCCATCACCCCGAGCCCACCGCTCACGGTGACCGAGCCGCCGTGTGCCTGCAACTCCCCCGCGATGATCTTCAGCAGGGTGGTCTTGCCGGCCCCGTTGGGCCCGACGAGGGCCACCACAGCCCCTTCGCCCACCCGGAACGAGACGTCACCGAGCAGCACCCGCCCGTCCGGCAAGTAGTACTCGACGTGTCCGACCTCTAGATGTCCCATTCCCACATTCTCGCCGCCGACCACTCCCCACCCCAACCGGATTACGAACGCCGGGCCCCGCACACCACATCCCCCTCGTTAGGATGCGCGGCATGAGCTTCGGGCATGGGGGTCCTTCCGACGGCCCCGGGGGCCAGCCCCCGCACGGCAACGACCAACCCCACCAGTCCGGTTACGGCCCCCCTCCGCAGGGCCCCGCCGAAAACCCCAACCCCTACCTGACCCAACCCCCCAGACAACCCCCCACCCCCATGCCCCCCGTCCAACTCGTCCAAGAACCCCAGCCCTCTTGGGCAGCGGGGCCGCCCCCCGGGGGCGGCCCCCACGCGGAGCACACCCCCTCGCTCCCGCCCCACCCCTTCGGCACACCCCCCGCCCCCGGAACCGGCCCCACCCCCGACTGGTCCGCCCTGGCCGACGCCGCCGCCACCCGCACCCGCCGCAAACGCCTCCTCTACATCGGCGGCGGTGTCCTCGCGACCCTCGCCATCGGCGCCCTCGTGGCCACAGCCGTCATCTCCACCGGCAACTCCCCCTCCGCCGACGGCAAGAACTCCGCGCTGCCCTCCCCCGAAACGCTCCCCACCGAACCCACCGCCCCCACCCCCTCCTTCTCCCCGGTCGCGCCCCCGCCCCCGCCGGACCCCAAGGAGTTCATCTCCAGCGCCGAGAAGGACAAGGCCCCGCTCAGCGCCGACACCCTCTTCCCGGGCAAGTCCCTCACCCTGGACGGGCGTTCCTACGCGAAGGGCGCCACCAACCGCACCACCGACTGCGCCACCGCCACCCAGGGCGCCCTCGGCGGCATCCTCACCCGCAACGGTTGCGACCAGGTCATCCGGGCCACCTTCAGCAAGGACGGCACAGCAGTCACCGTCGGCGTAGCGGTCTTCGAAACGGAAGCCCAGGCCCTCAAGGCGAAGGCCCAGGTGAAGGACGGCGTCGCCTCCCTCCCCGGCGCCGGCGTCCCCACCTTCTGCCGCAACGGCACGATCTGCCGGAAGACCGCCAACTCCTACGGCCGCTATGCCTACTTCACCGTCAGCGGCTTCACCGACAACAAGAAGAACGTCACCACGTCCGACAAGGCCGTCTACACGCTCGGCGACGACGCGGCGAAGTACACGTTCCTCCGCATCGTCGAACGGGGCCGCACCCAGGCCTCCGCAGCAGCAACCTCCACCACGGCCGTCAGCTGACCCACCCGACCCGCCCCAGCCCCTCGGCCCTGGCGGCCCACCCACCCCCTGACTACCCTGTCGGCGGGGCAGCGCAAGGGCCTGCCATCATCGGGGGGCGAAAGCAGATGGAAACGGGCAGCACAGACCGGCAGCACACCCCGGACTCCCCCACTCCGGAAACCGGCACCGCCTCCGAACCCGGCACCTCCACAGGCCCCGACCCTTCCCAGGACTCCCGGCCCACCACGGACACCGGCCCCGGTGGCCCCGGCCCCTCCCAAGAATCCCGGCCCACCACGGACACCGCCTCCCGGCCGACGGCCCCCAAGCCCCCGCCAGGCACCGAGCAGTCCACGCACCGGACCGACACCACCCCCGCACCGCCCAAAACGGACGGCCCGCAGAACACCCCCACCCACCGCCCAGCCCCGCACCTCCCTCACCCCACCCCCAAGAAACAACAACCCGATCCCACGGGCCCCGGCACGGGCTCCAGCACGCCCCCCGCCACCCCCGCCCGCCCCTCAAAGGCCGACCCCCCAACCACCCCCATCCCCACCCGTCCCACCAAAGCCCACCCCCCGTCCACAGACGCACCCCCTGCGCCCCAGACAACCTCGGCAGCCCCAACAGACACACCCCCCACAGCCCCCACCACCACACAAACCCCCACGCCCCCCACACCCCGCACGCCCCGGGACCCCTCCCCCACCACCCAGCTGAGCACCTCCCGCCCCCAGACCCCCCGCCTCAGCTGGCCCAAGGTCGTCCCGCACCAGCCGCCCGCATCACCGGAACCCGCCGAGTCCCCCCGCCCCCCGACCTCCCCCCACCGCACACAGCCCCTCGGCCTCAGCACCCCACCCGGCACCCCGCGCCCCGGCAAGAACCCCCGCCCAGAAACCCCTCGCGGCACCCCCATACCCGCCCCCGCATCCGCCCCCATACCCCCGCGCGCCCGCGCAGCCAGCACATCCGGACCAGTCGGACCAGTCGGACCAGTCGCCTCAGCCCGCCCCACCGCCCCACCACCCCCGCCGCGCTACAACCAGCACCGCCAGCAGCCCGAAGAGCCCCTCACCCCCGGCCCCCCACACCCCTCCGAAGCGAGTCCGGAGGAACGCCGGGCCGCGCACCGGAGCCGGGCCACCGGGTTCATCACCGGCCTCCTGCACACCCTCGGCTTCACCCTGCTCGCCGTGTACGAGTACTTCCGCGCAACGGCCAGCACCCTCTCCGGCGCCCAGCGCGCCACGGGCGGCCCCGAGGAACTGCGCGAAATAGCCGGTATGCAGGCCGACTTGGCCCACGAGAGCTGGTACGGAGCCGTCGGCGACATCGCCCGCACGGTCACCTTCGACCAGCCCCGCGCCGCCCTCTGGTCCGCCGTCTTCCTCGCCCTGCTCGTACGCCTCAACCGCAGCGGCCCGCCGCGCGTACAGCTCGGCCTCTCCGTGCTCTCCGCCGGATACTGCGCCCTGCTCGCCGTGCTCTGGTTCCCGTTCCTCTACGCGCTCGGCGGTGCGACCTTCATCGCCCTCGCCGCGACCGGCGTCCTCCTCTGGGCCGCCACCCGCCGCTGAGCCCCGGACCCGACCCGCGCCCCCGGAAGCGACAACCGGCGCCTACCGCCGGTAGACCATCGTGCAGAGCAGCGTCCCGCCCCCGTCGACCTGCCAGGACCAGTAGAACGTCCGGTCGTCCGGGGCCCGCCGGCAGTTCCCCGGCGCCCGGCCGGACGAAGGCCCGTACACCCCGGTGATGTGCAGGACCGTGTTGTACGGAGGAGTGGTCCGCTCCGCCCCGCAGTCGACGGCCGTCATCGCCCCGAGCCGCATGGCCGTACCGCCCGCCCCGCGGCCCGTGCTCTTCTCCGCCAGCACGCAGTACCCGGCCTTGTACTGCCGGGTCAGGCACAGCACCCGCTTACCCGCCGCCGAGCGGTGCACCACGTACGACAACCCGTCGCCCGTCGGGCAGGCGCTCCAACCGGTCCGCACCGCACTGACCCGGGTCAGCCCCGCGTCCCCGGAACACCCGACCTTCTGCGGTATTCGGGTGTTCCACCCGTCCCCCGTGTCGAACAGTGCGAGACAGTCCCCGGCCCGCGCCGCGGCGAAAGCCTCACCCCGCGCCTTGTCGTCCTGCTCGCCGCCCCCCGAAGCTTCCCCTCCCGAAGCGTCCCCTCCCGAAGACCCCCCTCCCGCAAGCCCCTCGCCCGCGGAACTCCCTCCCGAAGGACTCTTCGATCCCCCTGGAGCGTCCGTGGCGCGCGGCACCCCGAGCGCCACCCCGGCCGCCTGCGCCGACCGCCCGGCCCCGTCGCCCTTGTCGCCCTTCTCCAGCACCTGCGGCACCACGAAGACCCCGAACAGCGCCACCGCGATCAGCAGCACCCACACCCCGCGCTTCCGTGCCCCCGTCATCAAAGCCCCCGTACGCCACCTGAACTGATGTCTGAAAACACCATCCCACAGCCCACTGACAATGACTTCGGAGCAGCCACACTCACCCCCTCAGCAACAACCGCCCCCGTTTTCCAGCAGTCCCGCCACCCCCGGCAGCGTCCGCACGTTCCGCGCCTCCACCGCCCGCGCCGCCAGCAACTCGTCCGCCGGATAGGCCACTTCCTCCAGCGTCAGCCCGTGCGCCTTCACCACGTGCACCGACGAGTCCCGCACCCCCGCCGCCAGCACCTTCGCCGGCCACTCCACGCCCCGATGGCCGTCCCCCACGTACAACAGCGCCCCCACCAGCGAGCGCACCATGTTGTGACAGAAGGCATCGGCCCGCACCGTCCCAGTGACCACCCCGTCGGCCCCCCGTTCCCACCACAGCTCCTGGAGGGTACGGATCGTCGTCGCCCCCTCCCGCTTCTTGCAGTACGCCGCGAAGTCGTGCTCCCCGAGCAGCAGCGCCGAGGCCGCGTTCATCTTCTCGACGTCCAACTCCCAGTCGTGCCACAGCACATGACTACGGATCAGCGGATCGACACCGCCCGGGTGGTCGGACACCCGGTACTGGTACCGCCGCCAGATCGCCGAGAACCGCGCGTTGAATCCCGCCGGAGCGGGCGCCACCTTCCACACCCGCACGTCGTGCCCGAGCCGCCCCGCCAGCCGCCGCAGCAGCTTCTCCCCGTGCTCGGCCCACACCTCGTCCGGCAGGTCCACGTGCGCGACCTGGCCCCGCGCGTGCACCCCGGAGTCGGTCCGCCCGGCCACCGTCAGATCGAAGTTCGTGTCCGAGCGCGTCACCGTCCGCAGCGCCGCCTCGATCTCCCCCTGTACGGTCCGCCGCCCGCTGGGCTGCTTCGCCCACCCCGAGAAGTCCTTGCCGTCGTACGAGAGGTCCAGCCGCACCCGTACAAACCCGTCCGCCACCTCGTCAGCCACAACCAACCTCCACGTTCGCCCGGAACTCACGCCACACACGGAACACAGAACGGGCCCGCCCCCAGAAAAACTGGGAACGGGCCCGTCCAGGTACTGCCAGGTACTACTTGGACTCGTCGCCCTCGGGCTTCGCGTCCTCGACGACCTCGGCCTGCTCGGCCTTGGCGTCGTCTTCCTTGACCGCGCGCTTCGTGGCAGCCTCGGCCTCGCCGACAGCGTTCTGCTGCACGGTCAGGGCCTCGACCAGCTCGATGACCGCCATCGGGGCGTTGTCGCCACGACGGTTGCCGATCTTCGTGATGCGCGTGTAACCACCGGGGCGGTTCTCGTAACGCGGGGCGATCTCGGTGAAGAGCGTGTGCACGATGCTCTTGTCCGTGATCGTCTGAAGCACCAGGCGACGGTTGTGGATGTCGCCCTTCTTCGCCTTCGTGACGAGACGCTCGGCGACGGGGCGCAGGCGGCGGGCCTTGGCCTCGGTCGTCGTGATGCGGCCGTGCTCGAAGAGCGACTTCGCCAGGTTGGCGAGGAGCAGCTTCTCGTGCGCGGCGCTGCCGCCCAGACGGGCACCCTTTGCGGGACGCGGCATGGTGTTTCTCCTTGTGTCTGCACCGGCCGTATCAGGTACCGGTGTCAGTTACCGAAGGGCTAGTGCCCAACGGAAGATTTCAGCAGTCCGTACGGACTGGTCCTGCTCGGTGTCGACGTTGCGACCCTCTGGGGTTGCCCCCAGCCACTCCTAGTACTGCTCGGTCTCCACGAAACCGGCATCCGCGTCGTCGTCGGCGCCGAAGGCGTCGGCGGCAGCGGTCGGGTCGAACCCGGGGGGGCTGTCCTTGAGGGCCAGGCCCATGCCGTTGAGCTTCATCTTGACCTCGTCGATCGACTTCGCACCGAAGTTGCGAATGTCGAGCAGGTCCGCCTCGGAGCGGGCCACGAGCTCGCCCACCGAGTGGATGCCCTCGCGCTTGAGGCAGTTGTACGACCGAACGGTGAGCTCAAGCTCCTCGATCGGCAGCGCCAGATCGGCGGCCAGGGCGGCGTCCGTCGGGGACGGGCCCATGTCGATGCCCTCGGCGTCGATGTTGAGCTCACGCGCCAGACCGAACAGCTCGACCAGGGTCTTGCCGGCCGACGCCATGGCGTCACGCGGACGCATGGCCTGCTTGGTCTCGACGTCGACGATCAGCTTGTCGAAGTCGGTGCGCTGCTCGACACGGGTCGCCTCGACCTTGTACGTGACCTTGAGCACCGGGGAGTAGATGGAGTCGACCGGAATGCGACCGATCTCCTGGCCCACCTGCTTGTTCTGGACGGCGGAGACGTAGCCGCGACCGCGCTCGACGGTCAGCTCCATCTCCAGCTTGCCCTTGCCGTTCAGCGTGGCGAGGACGAGGTCCGGGTTGTGGACCTCGACGCCCGCCGGCGGGGCGATGTCAGCAGCGGTGACCAGGCCGGGACCCTGCTTGCGCAGGTACATCACGACCGGCTCGTCGTGCTCCGAGGAGACAACCAGCTGCTTGATGTTGAGGATGAGGTCGGTGACGTCCTCCTTGACGCCCGGCACGGTGGTGAACTCGTGCAGGACACCGTCGATCCGGATGCTGGTGACAGCGGCACCCGGGATGGACGACAGGAGGGTACGACGCAGGGAGTTACCGAGCGTGTAACCGAAGCCCGGCTCCAGCGGCTCGATCACGAACCGGGAGCGGTACTCGTCGACGACCTCTTCGGTCAGCGACGGGCGCTGAGCAATAAGCATGGGGTTCCTTCTTGTTCTTGGCGCCCACTATTTGACGCCAACTACCACAAGGGTACGGGCGGTACGGCTCCGAAGAGCTGTACCGCCCGAAAACGCGGTCCGGGCGACGAGGAGGTCGGTCTCCACGCCGCCCGCACCACGGTAAAAATCGATGCGACGCCGTAAGGCGACGAATCAGACGCGACGACGCTTCGGCGGGCGGCAGCCGTTGTGCGGCGTCGGGGTGACGTCCTGGATCGAACCGACCTCAAGGCCAGTGGCCTGGAGGGAGCGGATCGCGGTCTCGCGGCCGGAGCCCGGACCCTTGACGAAGACGTCAACCTTGCGCATGCCGTGCTCCTGCGCGCGGCGGGCGGCCGACTCGGCGGCCATCTGCGCGGCGAAGGGGGTGGACTTGCGCGAGCCCTTGAAGCCCACGTGGCCTGCGGAGGCCCACGAGATCACGTTGCCGGTCGGGTCCGTGATGGACACGATCGTGTTGTTGAACGTGCTCTTGATGTGCGCGTGGCCGTGAGCGACGTTCTTCTTTTCCTTGCGGCGCACCTTCTTGGCAGCGCCCTGACGTCCCTTGGGGGGCATGTCTTACTCCAGATGGAGAGGGAGGTGATCGGTCCTACAGCGAAGACCGCTTGAAAAGCGTCCGGCTGAGGACTACTTCTTGCCCGGCTTCTTCTTACCGGCGATGGCGCGACGCGGGCCCTTGCGGGTACGAGCGTTCGTGCTGGTGCGCTGGCCGTGGACCGGCAGGCCGCGACGGTGGCGCAGACCCTGGTAGCAGCCGATCTCTACCTTGCGGCGGATGTCGGCCTGCACCTCGCGACGGAGGTCACCCTCGGTCTTGAGGTTGGCGTCCACGTACTCGCGGATCTTGACCAGGTCCTCTTCGGCCAGGTCGCGAACGCGGGTGTTCGGGTTCACACCGGTGGCGGCGAGGGTTTCCTTCGCCAGGGTGCGGCCGATGCCGAAGACGTAGGTGAGGGCGATCTCCACACGCTTTTCGCGCGGGATGTCAACACCTGAAACGCGTGCCATTCAATGGCTCCAGTTGTTAGTTCGGGGGTCTTCCACAGAGCTGCTCCCGACCGCCGACCCCACTCGACGAGTGAAGTGGTACGTCCGGGTCCCCGGCCCCCGCCGGAGGTGCCGCCGACCGCTGGGGCCTGGCGTGCTCTGCGTATGTACGAATTGCTTGCGTCGCGCGAAGAACTGCGAGATGCAGGAAAGGTCGTGCGTCAGCCCTGGCGCTGCTTGTGGCGCAGGTTTTCGCAGATGACCATGACCCGACCGTGACGGCGGATCACCTTGCACTTGTCGCAGATCTTCTTGACGCTCGGCTTGACCTTCATGGGATGTCAGGTTCTCCGGGTCAGTGCCACTAGCCCCCCGGAAGGGGCACGGCAGATCTACTTGTACCGGTAGACGATCCGGCCACGCGTCAGGTCGTAGGGAGAGAGCTCCACGACGACCCGGTCATCCGGGAGGATGCGGATGTAGTGCATACGCATCTTGCCGCTGATGTGCGCGAGGACTTTGTGACCGTTCTGCAGTTCCACCTTGAACATTGCGTTCGGGAGGGACTCGATCACGGTGCCCTCGATTTCGATGGCACCTTGCTTCTTGGCCACGCTTCGCCCTTCGAATCGGCTACCTTGATCGACTCTCGCATCAGAATGCAGGCACACGGATGCACGAGAGCCGACGAGTCAGTCTACGTCAGGCCACCCGAAAAGACGAATCCGTCAAGTTTGCCCAACACTGATGATCGTTATGCGGCTTTCACCCCAGCGTGCCGAAGCCTTCACCCGAGCGAGCGCTCAGCCCATGGGGTATCCCCCTGGTCCTTAGACCTTGGGGAAGGATCCGGCGCAGCCGTGATTCCGTGCTCCGCCAGCTTGGCCTTGCCGCCGACCCCTTCCCGACGCAGCCCTCGCGGGCTCGGCGCCCAAGGGCGCCTCACATGCTTCGTGCCGCTGCGCCGGCCTCCGACCGCCGAGGGCCCGGCCCGGCCGTCAAAGCAGCCTCGGCCCACCCCCGCCCCACCTCAGCCCATGGGGTATCCCCTGGTCCTTAAGACCTTGGGGAAGGATCCGGCGCAGCCGTGATTCCGTGCTCCGCCAGCTTGGCCTTGCCGCCGTCGACGGCGGTCAGCACCAGCGGGCCGTTCTCGGTCATCGCGATGGAGTGCTCCCAGTGCGAGGACCAGGTGCCGTCCGTCGTGATGACCGTCCAGTCGTCGGCGAGGACCTCGGTCTGTGCCGTGCCCAGCGAGATCATCGGCTCGATCGCGAGGCAGACACCGGGGACCAGCTTGATGCCCTTGCCGCGCTTGCGCGTGACGTAGTTCAGCACGTGCGGGTCCATGTGCATCTCGGAGCCGATGCCGTGCCCGCCGTAGTCCTCGATGATTCCGTACTTGCCGGTGGCCGGCCGCGGCTGGCGGCGGACGTAGCCCTCGATGGACTTGGACACGTCGACCAGCCGGTTGCCCAGCTTCATGGCCGCGATGCCCGCCCACATCGACTCCTCGGTCACCCGGGAGAGCTCAAGGAGCTCCGGCGCGTGGCCGCTGCCGACGAATGCGGTGTACGCGGCGTCGCCGTGCCAGCCGTCGATGATGGCGCCGCAGTCGATGGAGATGATGTCGCCGTCCTTGAGGACGGTCTTCTCGTCCGGGATGCCGTGCACGACGACCTCGTTCACCGAGGTGCAGATGGTGGCCGGGAAGCCGCCGTACCCCAGGAAGTTGGACTTCGCGCCGTGCTCAGCGAGCACCTTGCGGGCGACCTCGTCGAGGTCCTTCGTACTGGCGCCGGGAACGGCCGCCGCACGGGTCGCCGCGTGAATGGCGGCGACGACCAGCCCCGCCTCACGCATCTTCGCGATCTGCTCGGGAGTCTTGATCTCCACCATGGATGTGCCTTCCACGCTCGTATGACTTCGTTTCCACAGTACGGCCGAAACAGCGAGGCCGCGGCGCCCCATGGACACCGCGGCCTTCACCGTCGTACGTACAGAACCCGGGCTCCCTGAGGGCCTAGTCCTTCTTCAGGGCGTCCATCGCGCGCGCGGTCACCTCGGCGACCTTGCCTTCCGCGGAGAGGGTGACCACCAGGCCCTGCGCCTTGTAGTGGTCGATGATCGGCTCGGTCTGCGTGTGGTAGACGTCGAGCCGCTTACGCACGGTCTCCTCGGTGTCGTCCGGGCGCTGGTAGAGCTCGCCACCGCAGACGTCACAGACGCCCTCGGCCTTCGGCGGGCTGTACGTGGCGTGGAAGACATGAGCGGAATCGTTGCGGCAGATACGCCGGCCGGCGATCCGCTTCACGACCTCTTCCTCCGGGACCTCCAGGTCCAGGACGGCGTCGAGCTTCTGCCCTTCGGCCTTCAGCGCCTTGTCCAGGGCCTCGGCCTGGAAGACGTTGCGCGGGAAGCCGTCGAGCAGGAAACCGTTCACGGCGTCGGGCTGGGCCATGCGGTCCAGCGCCATGCCGATCGTGACCTCGTCGGGGACCAGATTTCCGGCGTCCATGATCGCCTTGGCCTCAAGGCCGAGGGGGGTGCCCTGGCTGATGTTGGCCCGGAAGAGGTCACCCGTCGAAATGTGCGGGATCGACAGGTTCGTGGCGAGGAACGCGGCCTGCGTTCCCTTGCCCGCGCCCGGCGGCCCGACGAGGACGATACGCATCAGCGGAGGAACCCTTCGTAATTGCGCTGCTGGAGCTGGCTCTCGATCTGCTTCACGGTCTCCAGACCCACACCCACGATGATGAGGATGCTTGTGCCGCCGAACGGGAAGTCCTGGCTGGCACCGAAGCCGGCCAACGCCATCGTCGGCACGAGAGCGATCAGACCCAGGTACAGCGATCCCGGCCACGTGATGCGATTCAGCACGTAACTCAGGTACTCAGCAGTAGGTCGACCTGCCCGGATGCCCGGGATGAAGCCACCATACTTCTTCATGTTGTCGGCAACTTCCTCGGGGTTGAACGAGATCGCCACATAGAAGAAGGCGAAGAACACGATCAGGAGGAAGTACGTGACGATGTAGTAGGGATGGTCGCCCTTGACCATATTGTTCGAGATCCACTGGGCCCAGGGGGCGGTGGATCCGGAGAACTGGACGATCAGGGCCGGGATGTAGAGAAGCGAAGAAGCGAAGATGACGGGGATGACACCCGCCTGATTCACCTTCAGCGGGATGTACGTCGACGTGCCGCCGTACGACTTCCGGCCGATCATGCGCTTCGCGTACTGGACTGGGATACGGCGCTGAGCCTGCTCCACGAACACCACTAGGCCGACCATCGCGAATCCGACCAGGATCACCACGGCGAACTCGATCCAGCCGTTCGCCAGCTTGCCCGACTCCTTGATGGCCCACAGCGATCCGGGGAAGCCCGCGGCGATCGAGATGAACATCAGGATGGACATGCCGTTGCCGATGCCGCGGTCGGTGACGAGCTCACCGAGCCACATCACCATCGCGGTGCCGGCGGTCATCGTGATGACCATGACGGCGGTGGTGAAGATCGACTTGTCCGGCACGATCTGCGAGCGGACCGCCTCGGGGCAAGCCTGGAACAGCGCACCCGAGTTGGCGGTGGCCACCAGGCCGGTGCCCTGCAGGATGGCCAGCGCCACGGTCAGATAACGCGTGTACTGCGTGATCTTCGCCGTGCCGGACTGGCCCTCCTTCTTGAGGGCTTCCAGCCGTGGGATCACCACGGTCAGCAGCTGAAGGATGATGCTCGCCGTGATGTACGGCATGATGCCGAGCGCAAAGATCGTGATCTGCAACAGCGCGCCACCACTGAACATGTTGACCAGACCGAAGAGGCCACCGCCGCCGTCCTTGGCGAGGTCGATACAGGTCTGCACGTTCTTGTAGTTGACGCCCGGGACAGGAATGTGCGCGCCGAGCCGGAACAGCACAATGATGCCGAGTGTGAAGAGCAGCTTCTTGCGCAGGTCGGGCGTCTTGAACGCCCGGGCGAACGCGGTGAGCACGGTGCCTCCTGCGACCCCCGCGCTACTGCGTCAAGGGTGACGGTATTGAGGATCGACGAATACGTATCAGTCAAGAAACGAGCGACGGGCGTTGTGGGCACACCGCTCGAAAGTTAACAGTGCACGCCACCATACCGGCGGACCATGCCCCCTAGGAACGACCAACCGGGGATGCCCCATATGAGAGGCATCCCCGGTCGGATGTTCAAGCCATCGAGCTGTCTCAGACGAGCTCGGTGACGGTGCCGCCAGCGGCACCGATCTTCTCCTTGGCGGAGGCGGAAACGGCGTCAACCGAAACCGTCAGCGCCACGGAGATCTCGCCCTGGCCCAGGACCTTGACGAGGTGGTTGTTGCGCACGGCGCCCTTGGCGACCAGGTCGGCCACCGTGACCTCTCCACCCTGCGGGTAGAGCTCGGCCAGCTTGTCCAGGTTCACGACCTGGAACTCCGTGCGGAACGGGTTCTTGAAGCCCTTGAGCTTCGGCAGGCGCATGTGGAGGGGCATCTGGCCACCCTCGAAGCGCTGCGGAACCTGGTAACGGGCCTTGGTGCCCTTGGTACCACGACCAGCCGTCTTACCCTTCGACGCCTCACCACGACCCACACGGGTCTTGGCGGTCTTGGCGCCCGGAGCCGGACGGAGGTTGTGGACCTTCAGCGGGTTGTTCTCCGCCATGTCAGTCGACCTCCTTGACCGACACGAGGTGGCGGACGGTGTGCACCATTCCGCGGAACTCGGGGCGGTCCTCCTTGACAACCACGTCGTTCAGGCGCTTGAGCCCGAGCGAACGCAGGGTGTCGCGGTGGTTCTGCTTGCTGCCGATGTACGACTTCGTCTGCGTGATCTCGAGACGGGCCATTACGCACCCGCTCCCGCACGAGCACGGAGCAGAGCCGCCGGGGCGACGTCCTCGAGGGGCAGACCACGGCGAGCCGCGATCTCCTCGGGACGCTGCAGACCCTGAAGGGCAGCCACGGTCGCGTGCACGATGTTGATCGCGTTCGACGAACCGAGCGACTTCGACAGGATGTCGTGCACGCCGGCGCACTCGAGCACGGCACGCACCGGGCCACCGGCGATAACGCCGGTACCGGGGGAAGCCGGCTTGAGCAGGACGACGCCCGCAGCCTTCTCGCCCGTGATCGGGTGAGGGATGGTGCCCTGGATGCGCGGAACCTTGAAGAAGCTCTTCTTGGCCTCTTCAACGCCCTTGGCGATGGCCGCGGGAACTTCCTTGGCCTTGCCGTAACCGACACCTACGGTGCCGTCACCGTCTCCGACCACGACGAGCGCGGTGAAGCTGAAGCGACGACCACCCTTGACAACCTTGGCAACGCGGTTGATCGCGACAACGCGCTCAACGTAAGCGGTCTTCTCGGCGGCAGCGCCACCGTCGCGACCCTTCCGGTCCCGCCGCTCGCCGCCACCGGCACCGCTTCCGCGGCGCTGGGGTCCAGCCATTGGATTTACCTCTCTCTGTTACGTCCGTTAGTCCCGGAACCGGGGCTTAGAACTTCAGCCCGGCTTCGCGGGCGGCGTCAGCCAGAGCGGCAATGCGCCCGGCGTACCTGTTGCCACCACGGTCGAACACGACGGTCTCGATACCGGCGGCCTTGGCGCGCTCGGCGACAAGTGCGCCGACCTGCTTGGCCTGGGCGCTCTTGTCGCCCTCGCCACCGCGGATCGAAACGTCCAGGGTCGACGCCGACGCGAGCGTGTGGCCCGCGATGTCGTCGATGACCTGGGCGGTCACGTTGCGGTTGGACCGCGTCACGACCAGGCGAGGACGCTCCGGCGTACCGGAGACGTGCTTGCGGATGCGGATGTGGCGACGCTTGATGGCAGCGCGCTTGTACGCGTCACCCTTGGCGATCTTTACACCGTATGCCATGGCTTACTTACCCGCCTTTCCGACCTTGCGGCGGATGACCTCGCCGGCGTACTTGACGCCCTTGGCCTTGTACGGGTCGGGCTTCCGCAGCTTGCGGATGTTAGCGGCGACCTCGCCGACCTTCTGCTTGTCGATGCCCTCGACGCTGAGCTTCGTGGGCGACTCGACCTTGAAGGAGATGCCTTCGGGCGCCTCGATCACGATGGGGTGGCTGTAGCCCAGCGCGAACTCCAGGTTGGAGCCCTTCGCCTGGACGCGGTAACCCACACCGCTGATCTCGAGCGCCTTGCTGTATCCCTGGGTCACACCGGTGATCATGTTCGCCACCAGCGTGCGGGACAGGCCGTGCAGGGCCTTGTTCTGACGCTCGTCATTGGGGCGGTTGACGTTGAGCACGCCGTCCTCGCCCTTAACAATTTCGATCGGCGCAGCAACGGTGTGGGTGAGGGAGCCCTTGGGACCCTTCACCGAAACCGTGCGGCCGTCGATGGTGACGTCCACACCAGCGGGAACCTGGATGGGGAGCTTGCCGATTCGCGACATTAGCTTTCCTTCCTTTCCCGACTACCAGACGTAGGCGAGGACTTCCCCACCTACGCCCTTCTTGCCTGCCTGCTGACCGGTCAGAAGACCGTGCGACGTGGAGATGATCGCCACGCCGAGGCCGCCGAGGACCTTGGGCAGGTTGGTGGACTTCGCGTACACGCGCAGACCCGGCTTCGAAATGCGCTTGATGCCGGCGATCGAACGCTCGCGGTTCGGACCGAACTTCAGGTCGAGAACGAGGTTCTTGCCAACCTCGGCGTCCTCGACCTTCCAGCCGGTGATGAAGCCCTCCTGCTGGAGGATCTCCGCGATGTGCGACTTGATCTTGCTGTGCGGCATCACGACGGAGTCGTGGTACGCCGAGTTTGCGTTACGCAGACGCGTGAGCATGTCTGCGATGGGATCAGTCATGGTCATGAATTGGCCTTCGGCCTCTCTCGCCGGGGTTTCCTGTATGCGCCATCCCTCTCCCCACTCAGAGGCGGGACGGGTGCGGTGCGGGGACCTACGGCGTAGTAAGTCGTTATGGGCGGCGGGCGCCCAACCCTTCTAGCCTACGGCATTCGGGGTGGGGCTCCCGCCGACCAGATACTTACCGAGAGCTCTAGGAAATCCGTACGCCCAAAGGGCAGTACTGACTACCAGGAGCTCTTGGTCACGCCCGGCAGCTCGCCACGGTGAGCCATCTCACGAAGGCACACGCGGCACAGGCCGAACTTGCGGTACACGGAGTGGGGCCGGCCACAGCGCTGGCAGCGCGTGTAGGCACGCACGCCGAACTTCGGCTTGCGAGCGGCCTTAGCGATCAGAGCCTTCTTCGCCATCTCGGTTACGCCTCCTTGAAGGGGAAGCCGAGGTGACGAAGGAGGGCGCGGCCCTCGTCGTCGTTCGTCGCCGTGGTGACCACGGTGATGTCCATTCCCCGGACTCGGTCGATCTTGTCCTGGTCGATCTCGTGGAACATGACCTGCTCCGTGAGACCGAACGTGTAGTTGCCACGGCCGTCGAACTGCTTCGGCGACAGACCACGGAAGTCACGGATACGCGGCAGCGCGAGCGACAGCGTACGGTCCAGGAACTCCCACATGCGGTCACCGCGGAGGGTGACGTGGCAGCCGATCGGCTGACCCTCGCGCAGCTTGAACTGCGCGATGGACTTCCGGGCCTTGGTGACGGCCGGCTTCTGACCCGTGATGGTCGTCAGGTCCTTGATGGCCCCGTCGATCAGCTTCGAGTCACGGGCGGCGTCGCCGACACCCATGTTGACCACGATCTTGACCAGACCGGGGATCTGCATGACGTTCTCGTACGAGAACTCTTCACGCAGCTTGCCCGCGATCTCCTCGCGGTAGCGCAGCTTGAGGCGCGGTGCGGTGGTGGCAGTCATCAGATGTCCTCACCAGTCCGCTTGGCAACGCGGATCTTGTTGCCCTCGTCGTCAAAGCGGTAGCCGACGCGGGTAACGACCTTGTTGCCGTCCTTCTCCACAACCAGCTGAACGTTGCTGATGTGGACCGGAGCCTCGGTCGTCACAATGCCGCCGGTCTGCGAACCGCGAGCGGTCTGACCGGCCTTCGTGTGCTTCTTGACCCGGTTGACACCCTCGACCAGGACGCGGTCCTCGCGGGGGAAGGCCTGAATGACCTTGCCCTGCTTGCCCTTGTCCTTACCGGT
Organism: Streptomyces sp. NPDC021093; assembly: GCF_044333135.1. Classification (NCBI taxonomy): domain Bacteria; kingdom Bacillati; phylum Actinomycetota; class Actinomycetes; order Kitasatosporales; family Streptomycetaceae; genus Streptomyces; species Streptomyces sp. NPDC021093. The sequence goes on from NZ_JBIRQJ010000007.1 coordinate 419,073, forward strand.
GATGACCTGAACCAGGTCGCCCTTCTTGATCTTCATGCTTACAGCACCTCCGGCGCGAGCGAGATGATCTTCATGAACTTCTTCTCGCGCAGCTCACGGCCCACCGGGCCGAAGATACGGGTGCCGCGGGGGTCGCCGTCGTTCTTGAGAATGACAGCGGCGTTCTCGTCGAAGCGGATGTACGAGCCATCCTGGCGACGACGCTCCTTGACGGTGCGAACGATGACCGCCTTGACGACGTCACCCTTCTTCACGTTGCCACCGGGGATTGCATCCTTGACGGTGGCGACAATGACGTCACCGATGCCCGCGTAGCGGCGACCCGAGCCACCGAGAACACGGATGGTGAGAATTTCCTTCGCACCCGTGTTGTCGGCGACGCGAAGTCGCGACTCCTGCTGGATCACGTCTATCTCCTGATCGTCTGCCGGTTCCCGGTGGGGGACACATCACTGCGTCCCCCACCGAGCCTGGCGGAACTACTTAGCGGGAAACCCCACTAAGGAATTACTTGGCCTTCTCGAGGATCTCGACGATGCGCCAGCGCTTCGAGGCCGACAGCGGACGCGTCTCCATGATGAGGACGCGGTCGCCGATACCGGCAGCGTTGGACTCGTCGTGAGCCTTGAGCTTGTTCGTACGGCGGATGACCTTGCCGTACAGCGCGTGCTTCACGCGGTCCTCGACAGCGACGACGACGGTCTTGTCCATCTTGTCGCTGACGACCAGACCCTCACGGGTCTTGCGGAATCCGCGCTGCTCAGTCGTCTCAGTCACATTCTTCTCGCTCATCAGGCGCTCTCCACCGTCTCGATGCCCAGCTCGCGCTCGCGCATCAGGGTGTAGATCCGGGCGATGTCCTTACGGACGGACTTGAGCCGGCCGTGGTTCTCGAGCTGCCCGGTCGCCGCCTGGAAGCGGAGGTTGAACAGTTCTTCCTTGGCCTCACGGAGCTTCGCGACGAGGTCCTCGTCGTTCAGCTCGCGCAGCTCAGTCGCCTTCGTACCGGCCACCATCACGACTCACCTGCCTCGCGCCGAACAATCCGGCACTTCATCGGAAGCTTGTGAGCAGCGCGGGTAAGCGCCTCACGAGCAATCTTCTCGTTCGGGTAGGACAGCTCGAACATCACCCGACCGGGCTTGACGTTCGCGATCCACCACTCCGGGGAACCCTTACCGGAACCCATGCGGGTCTCGGCGGGCTTCTTCGTGAGCGGACGGTCCGGGTAGATGTTGATCCAGACCTTGCCGCCACGCTTGATGTGGCGGGTCATCGCGATACGAGCCGCTTCGATCTGGCGGTTCGTCACGTAGGCCGGGGTCAGCGCCTGGATGCCGTACTCGCCGAATGCGACCTCAGTACCACCCTTGGCCATACCACTGCGCTTGGGGTGGTGCTGCTTGCGGTGCTTGACCCTACGAGGGATCAGCATGTCGGTCAGGCCTCCGTTCCGGTGCTCTCAGCCGGAGCAGCGGCGGCGGGAGCGTCGGCCTTGGGGGCCTCGGCTGCCGGCGCGGACTGCTGCGGCTTGCGGCCGCGGCCGCCACGCTCGCCGCCACGGCCACCACGGGCCGGGCGCTCGTTCGCACCACCGCGGGCCGGGCGGTTACCCGCACGGGCCGCAGCGTTCTCGGCGCGAACCTCGGCGATGTTCTTGACGTCGCCCTTGTAGATCCAGACCTTGACGCCAATACGACCGAAGGTCGTCTTGGCCTCGAAGAAGCCGTAGTCCACGTTCGCGCGGAGCGTGTGCAGCGGCACACGACCCTCGCGGTAGAACTCCGACCGGGACATCTCGGCGCCGCCGAGGCGACCGCCGCACTGGATCTTGATGCCCTTGGCGCCGGCCTTCATGGTGCCCTGCATGCTCTTGCGCATGGCACGGCGGAAGGAGACGCGGGAGGAGAGCTGCTCGGCAACGGCCTGGGCAACCAGCTGAGCGTCCATCTCGGGGTTCTTGACCTCGAGGATGTTCAGCTGGACCTGCTTGCCCGTGAGCTTCTCGAGGTCACCGCGGATGCGGTCGGCCTCGGCGCCACGGCGGCCGATGACGATGCCCGGACGAGCGGTGTGGATGTCCACACGCACGCGGTCACGGGTGCGCTCGATCTCCACCTTCGAGATGCCGGCGCGCTCCATGCCGGACGTCATCATCCTGCGGATGGCGACGTCTTCCTTGACGTAGTCCTTGTACAGCTTGTCGGCGTACCAACGGGACTTGAAGTCCGTGGTAATGCCGAGCCGGAACCCGTGCGGGTTTACCTTCTGGCCCATTACCGGGTTCCTTCCTTGCTGCTGACGACCACGGTGATGTGGCTGGTCCGCTTACGGATCCGGTAGGCACGGCCCTGAGCACGCGGACGGAACCGCTTCAGGGTCGGGCCCTCGTCCACGTACGCCTCGCTGATGACCAGCGAAGAGGCGTCGGTGTGGTCGTAGTTGTGCGCGGCGTTGGCAATGGCGCTGTCAAGCACCTTGCCGACCGGCACGCTCGCGGCCTGCGGGGCGAAACGCAGGACCGCCTGAGCCTCCGTGGCATCCATGCCACGGATAAGGTCCACCACTCGGCGGGCCTTCATGGGCGTGACGCGGATGTACCGCGCCTGGGCCCTGGCTTCCATGGTTGTCCCTTCGGTGTCGTTCATAGTCATCGCACCCCGCCTTAGCGGCGCTTCGACTTGCGGTCGTCCTTGACGTGGCCGCGGAAGGTGCGGGTCGGCGCAAACTCGCCGAGCTTGTGGCCGACCATCGACTCGGTGACGAACACCGGGACGTGGATCTTGCCGTTGTGCACCGCGATGGTGTGACCCAGCATGCTGGGGATGATCATCGAGCGCCGGGACCAGGTCTTGATGACGTTCTTGGTGCCAGCTTCGTTCTGGACGTCCACCTTCTTTACGAGGTGTCCGTCGACGAAGGGCCCCTTCTTGAGACTGCGCGGCATCTAAACCCGCTCCTAGCGCTTCTTGTTCGACTTGCGGCGGCGGACGATGTACTTGCTCGAAGCCTTCTTCGGCGAGCGAGTACGACCCTCCTTCTGACCCCACGGGGAGACCGGGTGGCGACCACCGGAGGTCTTACCCTCACCACCACCGTGCGGGTGGTCGACCGGGTTCATCGCAACACCGCGAACGGTCGGGCGAACGCCCTTCCAGCGCATGCGGCCGGCCTTGCCCCAGTTGATGTTCGACTGCTCGGCGTTGCCGACCTCGCCAATCGTGGCGCGGCAGCGGGCGTCGACCAGGCGAATTTCGCCGGAAGGCATACGAAGGTGGGCCATGACGCCCTCCTTCGCCAGCAGCTGCACGGAGGCACCGGCGGAGCGGGCGAACTTCGCACCGCCACCGGGCCGCAGCTCGATGTTGTGGATGGTGGTACCCACCGGGATGTTGCGCAGCGCGAGGTTGTTGCCCGGCTTGATGTCGGCGCCAGGGCCGTTCTCAATCCGGTCACCCTGCGACAGGCCACGCGGGGCGAGGATGTAACGCTTCTCGCCGTCCGCGTAGTGCAGCAGCGCGATGCGCGCGGTGCGGTTGGGGTCGTACTCGATGTGCGCGACCTTGGCCGGCACGCCGTCCTTGTCGTGACGACGGAAGTCGATCACGCGGTAGGCGCGCTTGTGGCCACCACCCTGGTGGCGAACGGTCACACGACCGGCGTTGTTACGGCCGCCCTTGCTGTGCAGGGGGCGGACCAGCGACTTCTCCGGCGTGGACCGCGTGATCTCGACAAAGTCGGCTACGGAGGAGCCACGGCGGCCCGGCGTAGTCGGCTTGTACTTGCGGATTCCCATTTCTCAGTCCTCGTCCGATTCCGGACGATCCAGACCGCCGTTAGGCGGTCGGACCGCCGAAGATGTCGATACGGTCGCCCTCGGCGAGGGTCACGATGGCCCGCTTGGTGTCGGCACGCTTGCCGAAACCGGTGCGGGTGCGCTTCCGCTTGCCCTGACGGTTGATCGTGTTGACTCCGGTGACCTTGACCGAGAAGACCGCTTCCACGGCCTGCTTGATCTGGGTCTTGTTGGAGCCGGGGGCGACGATGAACGTGTACTTGTTCTCGTCGAGCAGCGCGTAGCTCTTCTCCGAGACGACCGGCTTGACAAGAATGTCGCGGTGGTCCGTGAAGGTCTTGCTGGTAACGGCGCTCATCAGGCGTCGCTCCCTTCGGTCTCATCGGCCTTGGGGCCAGACACGAAGGACTCGAAGGCGGCCTTGGTGAAGACCAGGTCGTCCGAGACGAGCACGTCGTACGTGTTCAGCTGGCCCGGCTCCAGGATGTGCACCTGGGGCAGGTTGCGGGCGGAGAGCCACGCGGCCTCGTCCGAACGCTCGGCGACCAGGAGCACGTGCTTGCGCTCGCTGACCTTGCCCAGCAGGGACTTGGCGGCCTTCGTGGAAACCGCACCGTCGACCACGCCGGTGACGACGTGGATGCGCGCGTTGCGGGCCCGGTCGGTGAGGGCACCGCGCAGGGCGGCGGCCTTCATCTTCTTCGGGGTGCGCTGCGAGTAGTCACGCGGCTGCGGGCCGTGGACAACGCCACCGCCGGCGAACTGCGGGGCGCGGGTCGAACCCTGACGGGCGCGGCCGGTGCCCTTCTGGCGGTAAGGCTTCTTACCGCCACCACGGACCTCGCCGCGACGCTTGGTCTTGTGCGTGCCCTGGCGGGCAGCGGCCAGCTGAGCGACAACGACCTGGTGGATCAGCGGAATGCTGACCTTGGCGTCGAAGATCTCCGAGGGGAGTTCGACGGTCCCGGCCTTGTCACCTGCCGGCGAAAGGATGTCAATGGTGCTCATCGGTTCCTCAAACCCCCTTGGCCGCGGTGCGGACCAGGACGAGGCCACCGTTGGGGCCGGGGACGGCGCCCTTGATGAGCAGCAGACCCTTCTCGGCGTCAACGGCGTGGACGGTCAGGTTCTGGGTGGTGACCCGCTCGTTACCCATGCGACCCGCCATGCGCATGCCCTTGAAGACACGGCCGGGGGTGGCACAGCCACCGATGGAACCAGGCTTGCGGTGCACGCGGTGGGCACCGTGCGAGGCCTTGCCACCGTGGAAGTTGTGACGCTTCATCACACCGGCGAAGCCCTTGCCCTTGCTCTTGCCCGTGACGTCAACCTTGACGCCGGACTCGAACACCTCGGCAGTGATCTCCTGGCCCAGCGTGTACTCGCTGGCGTCCGGGGTGCGCAGCTCCACGAGGTGGCGGCGCGGGGTCACGTCGGCCTTGGCGAAGTGACCCTTGAGGGGCTTGTTCACCTTGCGCGGGTCAATCTCGCCGAAGGCGATCTGGACCGACTCGTAGCCGTCGTTGTCGTTCGTACGTACCTGCGTCACGACGCACGGCCCGGCCTTGACGACGGTCACCGGGACGACCCGGTTGTTCTCGTCCCAAACCTGAGTCATGCCGAGCTTCTCGCCCAGGACGCCCTTGATGTTCTTGCTCATCTCGGCCCGTCCCTTCAGAGCTTGATCTCGATGTCGACGCCCGCCGGCAGGTCGAGACGCATCAGCGAGTCAACCGTCTTCGGCGTGGGGTCGAGGATGTCGATGAGGCGCTTGTGCGTGCGCATCTCGAAGTGCTCGCGAGAGTCCTTGTACTTGTGCGGCGACTTGATGACGCAGTACACGTTCTTCTCAGTGGGCAGCGGCACCGGGCCTGCGACCGACGCACCAGTGCGGGTCACCGTCTCGACGATCTTCTTCGCCGAGGAGTCGATGACCTCGTGGTCGTAGGCCTTGAGCCGGATGCGGATCTTCTGTCCCGCCATGGCTACTAGTAGTCCTGTCTCTCATAACGCTCTGGAACCCGGGAAGCTGCGCTCTGCATGCTCAGCACCGCTCTTCTCCGACCCACGCGGTCGGGCGTGTCGCATCCTCGCCAGCGAGAAATCCCAAGGAATTTCCCTGCTCTAAGGGATACGGTCCGCGACCGCAAGCCGGGGGAGAACACCCACCGGGTGCCTGGTCAGTACCGCACTAACACTTCCCGAAAGATTCCCGTACGTCCGCCTCAGCGCTGCCCGGAGGGCAGTTGGGGCGACGAGTACTGTGGGACTCGCTTCCGGTCCTCCCGGCGGGAGGCGTGCAGCATCGATACTCAACCGAGCAACCCCGACAGTCTGCCATACGGGGCACGGGGCGCGCCAATCGGGCGGAAGAGATTACCCGGAGAGTGACCGAGGTCAAACCGGGACGCCTCGCGCGCCGTGTCGGACGGGGTCGACGGACGCGCCGGAAGGGCCCGGACGCGTCGTCTGCGCGACGGAAGCGGGGGGCCTGTGGCGGTATTCGGCTGTACGGGGTGCGGGGCAGCGCTGACGGTACCGGTGGCGCGGGTCGCGCTGCCGGCCGAGGCGCACCAGAAGGTGGGCAACGGCCCGGGGGCCCTGCCGGTCCTGATGGCACCGGGTACGTACGCCGTCGATCCCGAGCCCACCGGGCCGCCCTGGCGGCCCTGGGACGAGGTCGGGACGGCGGAGGCGGCGGCCCGTGGGACGTTCGCGCCGGTGCGGGCCCTGTCCTTCGGTCCGCCGGGGGCGGTCGTCGTCGCGCCCGGCGACACCCGTGGAACCGCCCTGGTGCCGGAGCGCTGCGACGGCTACTGCTGCGGGCTCTCCTGGGGCGCGGCCCCGAACATGGCCTGCGAGCGGTGCGCTCTGCCGGTCGCCACCCGGATCGACGACTGCGGCCTGTGGCAGGCGGTGTGGCTCGACCCGCGCGCCGTGCGCCGCATCGACGGCCCGCCGTCCGCCGCCGGGCCGGTCTTCGACTGGGACACGTGGGTGCGCGAGGGACGCCGCGCCCCACCGCGCGAGCCGGCCGGTGGTTGGGACCCGCGCTGGGAGGCCGCGATCGGGGCCGGGGCTGCCCGTCTGCTGGCGGCCTCCGGAGGCTCCTTCCCCGCCGTTCCCGACGGGGAAGGAGCACTGACGCTCGACCGCACGCTGCGCAGGCTGCTGCCGCACGGCCCACCGGCCCGGTCGGTGGTCCTGGCCGGGCCGGGGCTGCCCGTCCCCGGCCCCGGCGACATCGCCCTCGTACCGCAGCATCCGAGGACGGGAGAGGCGTGGCCCGCGCCCGACGGCACGGCGGCCGCGGCACTGACCGCCGAGGTGTGGCTGCACCTGGCCCGTCCGCGGGTACGCCCGGCGATGCCGGTGAACGGCGCTCTGCCCGACGGCGTGTGGCGCGACGACCCCTCGCTGCCTCATCCGGGCGGCTTCTTCCGGCCCGACATGGACGTCTTCCTGCGTACGCTGGCACGGCTGCCCGCCGTACGGGAACCATGGCTGCGCCGGATCCACGACCGCGTGCGGAAGGCCCCGTACGCCTTCTGAGCGACGCAGGCAACCCCCGGCCCTCCCCCGCCATCTAGCTGGGCGCAGTGGGGTCCCGGCGCCGTCACCGGCCGTCCCCCGCCCAGAACGATCGAACGCAGCGCGAGGTCGCCCGCCCGCTGCGGGGGAAGCGGACGGAGAGCACACACGCATGACCAGCGCCACAGGACCGGGTTCGCGCCTGCCCAGGCGGACCCTGCTGGCCGCCGCCGCGTCCGGCGCCGCTGCCCTCGCCGTGTCCTCCTGCACCGTCCCGCCGCCCCGCCGTCGCGACCCGGTGGCCAATCCCGCGCCGGGGCGGCCCATCGCGAGCACCGAGCGGTCGCTGCTGCTGCAGTTCCTCGCGCACCCGGACGACGACCTGTACTTCATGAACCCGGACACCCGGCGGATGCTGGAGGCCGGCACCCCCGTCGTCTCCGTGTACGTCACCGCGGGCGAGGCCAACGGGGTCAATCACGCGCCGGGCCACCCGCGCCCCGAGGCCGACAAGAGCGCGTACGTATCGTCCCGCCAGCAGGGGCTGCGGCAGGCGTACGCCACCCTGCTGGGGCTGCCGAAGTTCACCCGGTGGCAGCGGACCGTGCTGCCCCTGCGCGGCGGCAAGCAGGCCGAGCTGAACACCCTCGCGCACGGCACCCGACGGGCCGACCTCGTCTTCCTCGACATCTCCGTGAACTCGTCCCGCAGCCGGCCCGCCCTGCCCGCCCTGTGGGCCGACAGGGGAATGCGGCAGCGGACCATGGTCGCCGACAACTCCCCCATCAAGAAGGCGAGTTCGTACGACTACGACGAGCTGGTGGACGCGCTGACCGGGCTGCTCGACCACTACCGGCCGACCGTCGTGCAGACCCTCGACCCCGACCCCGACATCCAGCACAGCTCCGAGCACGTACGCCGCAAGGACAGCGAGCAGCGCGGCTACTCCGACCATCCCGACCACACCGCCGTCGCCTGCTTCAGCTGGGCGGCGCTGATCCGCTGGGTCGCGGAGAGCACCGGCGGGGGCCGCCCGGTGCCCCGCTTCACGACCACCGCCTTCCGCGGCTACTACAACCGGCACTGGCCCAAGAACCTCCCCGGGAGCGTCGTCCTGCAGAAGGCCGAGCCGCTCGTCGCGTACGGCGGCGACGCCGACTGGGAGTGCGGCAATCCGGCGGGCTGCGGCGACTACAGCGTGGGCAAGGGGCGTCCGCTGACGAACTGGAAGGGCTGGGTGCGGTCGACCAACTACCGTTATCCGGGGACCCAGTTGGTGACGCACGAACAGTCGGGGAGCCTCTTCGCGTACGGCGTTCTCGGGTTGCGCCTGGCCCGCTGGAGGGCCGCCCCCGACGGCACCTTCGGCGCGCCCGAGGACCTCGGCGGCGGCCCCCTCGCCCCCGTGCTCGGACAGGCGACCCCCAGGGGCGGCGGCCTGCTCCTCTTCGGCCTGCGGCTCGCCGCGCTCGGCGGACACGGCGGCGCCAACACCCGCGAGATCGTCCAGCACGACGGCCGCGCCTGGACCAGCCTGGGCAACCCGGAGAGGGTCCCGGACCGTACGCGCAGGATCGGCGTCCCGGTGGCGGTCACGGCCGGCGACGGCCAGGTCCATCTCTTCGTACGGAACGCGGCGAAGAGCGTCAGCACACGCCTGCGGGACACGAGTGGCCGCTGGGGCCCCTGGTGCGACCTGGAGGGCCCTGACGGGGACGGCAGGGGCGACGGCGACGGCATCCAGGACGGACTGTCGGCGGTCGTCGACGGCCGGGGCCTGGTCCACCTCTTCGCAGCGGCCCGCAGGACGGTGCGGCACTGGGCCCAGACGTCCCCCGGCGCACCCGTCACCCTGCAGGACGGCGGGCGCATGCCCGCACCCGGCGACGTCCCGCGCGCCCTCGTACACCGGGACGGCTCGCTCGGCGTGCTCTACCGCGGCCCGCACTCCGCCCCTCTCACCGCCGTCCGCCCGGACGGCACGCCACTCCCCCGCACGTCCTTCCAGGGGTACGGCCCCGTGGCCGCGGCGGCGGGCCCGACCGGACCCGTCCTGGCGGGCCGCGACGAGCGGGGTTCCGTCCAACTCCTCGACGGAAAGGGCAAGTTGAAGCGTCACCGGGCGATCTGCGTCGGGGCGCCGACCCTGGCCCCCGGGGCAGGGGAACGCCCGGCCGTCGTCGGCCTCGGCCCGGACGCGACGCCCTGGCTCTGGCGGCCGTAGGCCCCGTACAAGAAGGTCCCTCGCAGGGACAACAGAAAGGGCCCCGGCACCCACCGCTCGCGCGGCGGGGCCGGGGCCCTTCCCTTGGAACTTGGAGCTCAGTCAGCGAGCTACCAGGTCAAACCACCAGGTAATTACTTGGTGATCTTGGTGACCTGGCCGGCGCCGACGGTCCGGCCACCCTCACGGATGGCGAACTTGAGGCCCTCCTCCATGGCGACCGGCTGGATCAGCGCGACCGACATGACGGTGTTGTCGCCCGGCATGACCATCTCGGTGCCCTCGGGCAGCGTGACGACACCGGTGACGTCCGTGGTACGGAAGTAGAACTGCGGGCGGTAGTTGTTGAAGAACGGGGTGTGACGGCCACCCTCGTCCTTCGACAGGATGTACGCCTGCGCCTCGAACTCCGTGTGCGGGGTGACCGAGCCCGGCTTGATGATGACCTGGCCGCGCTCGACGTCCTCGCGCTTGATGCCACGGAGGAGCAGGCCGACGTTCTCGCCAGCCTGGCCCTCGTCGAGCAGCTTGCGGAACATCTCGATGCCGGTGACCGTGGTGGTGGTCTTCTCTTCCTTGATACCGACGATGTCGACGGTCTCGTTGACCTTGAGGACACCACGCTCGATACGGCCGGTGACGACGGTGCCACGACCGGTGATCGTGAAGACGTCCTCGATCGGCATCAGGAACGGCTTGTCGACGTCGCGCTCGGGCTGCGGGATCGACTCGTCGACGGCGGCCATCAGGTTCAGGACCGACTGGCCCCACTCCTTGTCGCCCTCGAGCGCCTTGAGCGCCGAGACCTTGACGACCGGCAGGTCGTCGCCCGGGAACTCGTACTCGGAGAGGAGCTCACGGACCTCGAGCTCGACGAGCTCCAGGATCTCCTCGTCGTCCACCATGTCGGCCTTGTTCAGGGCGACGACGATGTACGGAACGCCGACCTGGCGGGCCAGGAGCACGTGCTCCTTGGTCTGCGGCATCGGGCCGTCGGTCGCGGCGACGACGAGGATGGCGCCGTCCATCTGCGCCGCACCCGTGATCATGTTCTTGATGTAGTCAGCGTGACCCGGGCAGTCGACGTGCGCGTAGTGACGCGACTCCGTCTGGTACTCGACGTGCGCGATGGAGATCGTGATACCACGCTGACGCTCTTCCGGCGCCTTGTCGATCTGGTCGAAGGCCGAGGCCTCGTTCAGGTCCGGGTACGCGTCGTGCAGCACCTTGGTAATGGCGGCCGTGAGGGTCGTCTTACCGTGGTCAATGTGACCGATGGTGCCGATGTTGACGTGCGGCTTAGTCCGCTCGAACTTTGCCTTCGCCACTGGGTCCTCCTGCGGAGTGGTTCTGTACGCCTTGCTTCATCGGCGCCAGGTGATCTTTGCTGGGATGCCGGCGCCCGGGGCATTCAGCACGGATTGCGCTGAATGCCCCAGTGGCTCCGGTGATAAGCCTAAAGCGTGTGCTCATACGGGTCGGAACCCGCACTCGCGGTGGGCAACTCGGGAAGAGCCGCCCGGTGAGTTACTCGGGAGAGTTACTCGCCCTTGGCCTTCGCGATGATCTCCTCGGCGACGTTCCGCGGAACCTCGGCGTAGGAGTCGAACTGCATCGAGTAGCTTGCGCGACCCGAGGTCTTGCTGCGGAGGTCTCCGACGTAGCCGAACATCTCCGAGAGGGGCACGAGGCCCTTCACGACGCGAGCGCCGCTGCGCTCCTCCATGGCCTGAATCTGGCCACGGCGGGAGTTCAGGTCGCCGATCACGTCGCCCATGTAGTCCTCGGGCGTGGTGACCTCGACGGCCATCATCGGCTCAAGGATCACGGGAGAGGCCTTGCGGGCACCCTCCTTGAACGCCTGCGAACCGGCGATCTTGAAGGCGAGCTCCGAGGAGTCGACCTCGTGGTAACCACCGTCGAGAAGGGTGACGCGGACGCCGACCATCTCGTAACCGGCCAGGATGCCGAACTGCATGGCTTCCTGGGCGCCCGCGTCCACCGACGGGATGTACTCCCGGGGGATGCGGCCACCGGTGACCTTGTTGACGAACTCGTACGACGCGTCGCCACCCTCGATGGGCTCAAGGGCGATCTGCACCTTCGCGAACTGGCCGGTACCACCAGTCTGCTTCTTGTGCGTGTAGTCGATGCGCTCGACGGCCTTGCGGATCGTCTCGCGGTACGCGACCTGGGGCTTGCCGACGTTCGCCTCGACGCGGAATTCGCGCTTCATGCGGTCGACGAGCACCTCAAGGTGAAGCTCGCCCATACCACCGATGATGGTCTGGCCGGTCTCCTCGTCCGAGTGGACCTGGAAGGACGGGTCCTCCTCAGAGAGACGCTGGATGGCTACACCCAGCTTCTCCTGGTCACCCTTGGACTTCGGCTCGATGGCGACCTCGATGACCGGGGCCGGGAAGTCCATCGACTCCAGGATGACCGGGGCCTTCTCGTCGCACAGCGTCTCACCGGTGGTGGTCTGCTTGAGACCCATGACGGCGATGATGTCGCCGGCGCCCACCGATGCGATCTCCTCACGCTTGTTCGCGTGCATGCGGTAGATCTTGCCGATGCGCTCCTTCTTGCCCTTGACCGAGTTCAGCACGGAGCTGCCGGCCTCAAGGCGGCCCGAGTAAACCCGGACGAAGGTGAGCTTGCCCAGGTGCGGGTCGCTCATGATCTTGAACGCGAGACCCGAGAAGGGCTCGTCGTCCGAAGGCTTGCGCAGGACGACCTTCTCCGGGTCCTTCACGTCGTGGCCTTCGACGGCCTCGACGTCCAGGGGAGAGGGCAGGTAGCGCACGACGGCGTCGAGCAGGGGCTGGACGCCCTTGTTCTTGAACGCCGTACCGCAGAACACGGGGCTGACGGTGACGGAGTCGGCGCTGCCCTTCGACGCGAGCGTGATGCGACGGATAGCCGCCATCAGCTGCTCCTCGGTGGGCTCCTGGCCCTCGAGGTACAGCTCCATCATCTCTTCGTCGTGCTCGGCGACCGTCTCAAGGAGCTTCCCGCGCCACTCGTCGGCAGCCTCGGTGTGCGTGTCCGGGATGTCGACGGTGTCGTACATCTCGCCCTTGGCGGCCTCGGCGGACCACACGAGGGCCTTCATCGCCACGAGGTCGACGACGCCCTTGAAGTCGGCCTCTGCACCGATCGGGAGCTGCATGACGAGCGGGACCGCACCGAGGCGGTCGACGATCATGTCGACGCAGCGGTGGAACTCGGCACCCGTACGGTCGAGCTTGTTGACGAAGCAGATGCGCGGCACGCCGTAGCGGTCCGCCTGACGCCAGACAGTCTCGGACTGGGGCTCGACGCCGGCCACACCGTCGAACACGGTGACAGCGCCGTCGAGGACGCGGAGCGAACGCTCCACCTCGACGGTGAAGTCGACGTGACCCGGGGTGTCGATGATGTTGATCGTGTGATCGACATCATTGAGCGGCCAGTGGCAGGTCGTCGCGGCAGACGTGATCGTGATGCCGCGCTCCTGCTCCTGCTCCATCCAGTCCATCGTGGCAGCGCCGTCGTGGACTTCACCGATCTTGTAAGACACACCGGTGTAGAAGAGGATCCGCTCGGTGGTGGTCGTCTTGCCCGCGTCGATGTGGGCCATGATCCCGATGTTGCGGACCTTGGCCAGGTCAAGCGAAGTGGTGGCCATAAGGCTCAATCTTCTCTCGGTCTCGAAGTGGGTAACGACTACCAGCGGTAGTGCGCGAAGGCCTTGTTGGACTCGGCCATCTTGTGCGTGTCCTCACGCTTCTTGACGGCAGCGCCAAGACCGTTGGAGGCGTCGAGCAGCTCGTTCATGAGGCGCTCGGTCATCGTCTTCTCGCGGCGGGCGCGGGAGTAACCCACGATCCAGCGGAGCGAGAGGGTGGCGGCGCGACCGGGCTTGACCTCGATCGGCACCTGGTAGGTGGCGCCACCGACACGGCGGGACTTGACCTCGAGCGAGGGCTTGACGTTCTCAAGCGCGCGCTTCAGCGTGATGACCGGGTCAGCGCCGGTCTTCTCGCGGAGGCCTTCCATGGCGCCGTAGACGATCCGCTCGGCGGTGGAACGCTTGCCGTCGAGCAGGATCTTGTTGATCAGCGACGTGACAAGAGGAGATGCGTAGACCGGGTCAATGATGACCGGGCGCTTCGGGGCGGGGCCCTTACGAGGCATTCTTACTTCTCCTTCTTGGCGCCGTAGCGGCTGCGAGCCTGCTTACGGTTCTTGACGCCCTGCGTGTCGAGGGAACCACGGATGATCTTGTAACGAACACCCGGAAGGTCCTTCACACGACCGCCACGCACGAGCACGATCGAGTGCTCCTGCAGGTTGTGGCCCTCACCCGGGATGTAGGCCGTGACCTCGATGCCCGAGGTCAGACGCACACGCGCGACCTTACGGAGCGCCGAGTTCGGCTTCTTCGGGGTGGTCGTGAACACACGCGTGCAGACGCCACGGCGCTGGGGCGAACCCTCAAGCGCGGGCGTCTTGTTCTTCTCGACCTTGTCCTGTCGGCCCTTTCGGACCAGCTGCTGGATCGTAGGCACTACTTCTCCGTTTTCTGTGTGCCGATCACTGTGAAACTAACCTGGAACAGTCCCCGACCCACGCGGTCGGGTGTGTCGGAACCGGCACGCTCCGCCGAGGCGGAAGACGACGCGGATCGCGATGGCCTACGTAAAGACGGGCTCGCTCTGCGGCTATAGACACGCACAGGAGCCCAGGCACACCCCAGGCACAGGTCCGAGCGTACCTACCTCATCGACCTGGGTCAAAACAAATGCTGTCCACCCGTGCGGCAGACGGCAGCACTCCTCTTTCCCGGCCGCCACGAGGCCCCGACCGACCGCACGAACACGCACAGTCACGCAGGGTTCCACAAGGGCACAAATTGCACACACTCCTTCACCAATAAGGGTGAAGCTGTAGGGTCGTGTGCAACACGAACGCCCATGTGTGCAAAGGGAGTTGCACGGTGGGCGGAAGCCTGGGGGGGCCGTTGTGTCGAGCACAGCCATGGACGCGTCCCGCGACGGACGCGGGAGAACGGGCGGGAACGGGAGCGCGAGCGGTGGTCGCCGCCGCGGCTCCGGGCACCGGCGGCGCCGGGTCGCGTCCTCGCACGCCCCTGTGCTGTTCGACACCGTCGTGGTGGTGCCCGCCCGCAACGAAGAGGTCGGCATCCTGCTGGCCCTGGACTCCCTGGCGGCCCAGTCGCACCGCCCCGACCTCGTCATCGTCGTGGTCAACAACTCCACCGACCGCACCGAGGCCTACGCGCGCGAGTTCGCGTTACGCCCCGAGTCCCCCAAGACGGTCGTCCTCAACCTCCCGGACAACCCGCACAAGAAGGCCGGCGCCCTCAACCACGCCATCGACTGGCTGACCCACGCCAGGGGCGGCCTCACCTCCGCCGCACGCTTCGTCCTCGTCATGGACGCCGACACCAGCCTGCACCACGAGTTCCTGCTGCGGGCCAGGAACGTCCTGCTGTCCGACCCGGCCATCGGCGGCCTCAGCGCCACCTGTCTCGGACGCACCGACCTGTGGAACAGCACCTGGCAGCGCTTCCTCACCGGCATGCAGATCATCGAGTACGGGCGCTACGCACGCTCCCGCTACCGCGGCAACATCCACTCCATGTCCGGCGCCGGGTCCTTCTACCGCGCCGAGGCCCTGATGAGCCTGCTGCGCTGGCGCGGCGAGGTCTTCTGGGAGGACCACGCCAACCTGGTCGAGGACTACGAGACCACCATCGCGCTCAAGGAGTCGGGATGGAAGGTGACGGCCAATCAACTCTGCATCGCCTACACCGACTTGATGCCCACCCTGCGCGAACTGATCCAGCAGCGGGAGCGCTGGGGCCGGGGCACCGTCGACACGCTGCGACGCCGCGGCTGGACCCGGCACACCTGGTTCTCGATCACCACCATGATCCTGGGCTTCGTCGGCTTCCTCTACACCTTCGCCTGGCTCGGAGTCTGGCTCGGAGTCACGGCCCGCTCGGGGTTCCTGTTCCACCCCGCCTGGTTCTCGCTGACCGGCTTCTGGTCGGCGTGGGCAGCGCTCAACGTCCGGCACCTCGGCTGGAAGGCCATGGTGATCTCCGCGCTGATGCTGCCGGGGCTGGTGTTCGCGGTCGTCCGCAACTACTGGCTCGTCACTTCTGTCATCAAGTCGTATGCCACGCGCGTGAGTTCGTGGAAGTGACCGCTCGATGACCACTCGATGACCACCCCCTGAAGAACGTCCCCGAAAGGAAGAACACAGAAATGAACTACACCGCCGGCGCCGCCACCGGAATCGTCGCGGGAGGCGCCACCCTGGCTGCCACCGGCGCCTCCTCCTCCGGCCAGATCCTGCTCGCCGCGAGCGTCGCCCTGGTGCTGGGCAGCGTCGCCACGTACGTCGCCGCCCTGCGCAGGCGCCGGCTGGACACCGCGGCGGCCACCGGCCGCTGAGCCCGGCTCCGTACCGTACGGAACAACGCCGAAGGGCGGTCACCCGGTGAGACACCGGGTGACCGCCCTTCGTACGTACAGCTACACGCGCTTACTGGTTGTACGGACCGTAGTCGTAGTCCTCCAGCGGAACGGCCTGGCCGGAGCCCGTGCCGAACGGCGAGTAGTCGATGTCGTCGTAGCCGACGGCCGAGTACATCGCGGCCTTGGCCTCTTCGGTGGGCTCGACCCGGATGTTGCGGTAGCGGGAGAGACCCGTACCGGCCGGGATGAGCTTACCGATGATGACGTTCTCCTTGAGGCCGATGAGGCTGTCGGACTTGGCGTTGATCGCCGCATCCGTCAGGACTCGGGTCGTCTCCTGGAAGGAGGCGGCCGACAGCCAGGATTCCGTCGCCAGCGAGGCCTTGGTGATACCCATCAGCTGCGGACGACCGGAGGCGGGGTGACCGCTCTCCTGGACCACACGACGGTTCTCGGTCTCGAACTTCGAGCGCTCGACGAGCTCGCCCGGCAGCAGTTCCGCGTCGCCGGACTCGATGATCGTCACGCGGCGGAGCATCTGCCGGATGATGATCTCGATGTGCTTGTCGTGGATCGACACGCCCTGGCTGTTGTAGACCTTCTGGACTTCGCCGACCAGGTGGACCTGGACCGCACGCTGACCGAGGATCCGCAGCACGTCGTGCGGGTTGGTCGCACCGACGGTGAGCTTCTGGCCCACCTCGACCGCGTCGCCCTCGCCGACCAGCAGACGGGCACGCTTGGAGATCGGGAACGCCGTCTCCTCGCTGCCGTCGTCCGGGGTGACGACGATCTTCTTGGTCTTCTCGGTCTCCTCGATCCGCACGCGGCCCTTGGCCTCGGAGATCGGGGCGACACCCTTCGGCGTACGAGCCTCGAAGAGCTCGACGACACGGGGCAGACCCTGGGTGATGTCGTCACCGGCCACACCACCGGTGTGGAAGGTACGCATGGTGAGCTGCGTACCCGGCTCACCGATGGACTGGGCGGCGATGATGCCGACCGCCTCACCGATGTCGACGAGCTTGCCGGTGGCCAGCGAGCGTCCGTAGCAGAAGGCACAGGTGCCGACCGCGGACTCACAGGTCAGGACCGAGCGGGTCTTGACCTCCTCCACGCCGTGCATGACCAGCTGGTCGATGAGCACGTCGCCGAGGTCGACGTTGGCAGGCGCGATGACCTTGCCGTCGATCACGACGTCTTCCGCCAGCATGCGGGCGTAGACGCTGGTCTCGACGTCGTCCGTCTTGCGGAGGATGCCGTCGGCGCCCTTCTCCGCGATCTTCAGCTTGAGGCCGCGGTCGGTGCCACAGTCCTCCTCGCGAATGATCACGTCCTGCGAAACGTCCACCAGACGACGGGTCAGGTAACCCGAGTCGGCGGTACGCAGGGCGGTGTCGGCGAGACCCTTACGGGCACCGTGGGTGGAGATGAAGTACTCCAGCACGGAGAGACCCTCGCGGAACGACGCCTTAATCGGCCGCGGGATGGTCTCGTTCTTCGCGTTCGACACCAGACCACGCATACCGGCGATCTGACGCATCTGCATCATGTTTCCTCGGGCACCCGAGTCAACCATCATGAAGATGGGGTTCGTCTTGGGGAAGTTCGCGTTCATCGCCTCGGCAACCTCGTTGGTCGCCTTGGTCCAGATCGCGATGAGCTCCTGAGTGCGCTCTTCCTTGGTGATGAGACCGCGCTCGTACTGCTTCTGGACCTTCTCGTCCTGCTCCTCGTAACCCCGGACGATGGCCTTCTTGGCCTCGGGGACGACGACGTCGGAGATGGCCACGGTGACGCCCGAACGGGTCGCCCAGTGGAAGCCGGCCGCCTTCAGGTTGTCGAGCGTCGCCGCCACGATGACCTTGGGGTAGCGCTCCGCCAGGTCGTTGACGATCTCGGAGAGCTGCTTCTTGCCCACCGAGTAGTCGACGAACGGGTAGTCCTCGGGCAGCAGCTCGTTGAAGAGCGCACGGCCCAGCGTCGTACGGAGACGGAAGGAGTCACCGGTCTGCCACTCGGGCTCGCCCTCCTCCGCCACCGGCGGGGTCCAGCCACGCGGCGGGACGGTGCCGATCGGGAAGCGGATGTCGACCTTCGCCTGGAGCGAGAGCTCCCGGTTGTCGAACGCCATGGTCGCCTCGGCGGAGGAACCGAACGAACGGCCCTCACCGATGACCTTGCGCTCTTCCTCGTCCGTGGTGAGGAAGAAGAGGCCGAGCACCATGTCCTGGGTCGGCATGGTGACGGGACGACCGTCGGCCGGCTTCAGGATGTTGTTCGAGGACAGCATCAGGATGCGGGCCTCGGCCTGCGCCTCTGCCGAAAGCGGCAGGTGCACGGCCATCTGGTCACCGTCGAAGTCCGCGTTGAACGCGGTGCAGACGAGCGGGTGGATCTGGATGGCCTTGCCCTCGACCAGCTGCGGCTCGAAGGCCTGGATGCCGAGGCGGTGCAGGGTGGGTGCACGGTTCAGCAGCACCGGGTGCTCGGCGATGACCTCTTCGAGGACGTCGTACACGACGGTGCGGCCGCGCTCGACCATGCGCTTCGCCGACTTGATGTTCTGCGCGTGGTTCAGGTCCACCAGGCGCTTCATCACGAACGGCTTGAAGAGCTCCAGCGCCATGGCCTTCGGCAGACCGCACTGGTGCAGCTTGAGCTGCGGGCCGACGACGATCACGGAACGCGCGGAGTAGTCCACACGCTTGCCGAGAAGGTTCTGACGGAATCGACCCTGCTTGCCCTTGAGCATGTCGGACAGCGACTTCAGCGGACGGTTGCCGGGGCCCGTGACCGGGCGACCACGACGGCCGTTGTCGAAGAGCGCGTCGACGGCCTCCTGAAGCATGCGCTTCTCGTTGTTCACGATGATCTCGGGGGCGCCGAGGTCAAGGAGTCGCTTCAGGCGGTTGTTGCGGTTGATCACGCGGCGGTACAGGTCGTTCAGGTCGGAGGTCGCGAAGCGGCCACCGTCCAGCTGCACCATCGGACGCAGGTCCGGCGGGATGACCGGCACGCAGTCGAGCACCATGCCCTTGGGGCTGTTGCTGGTCTGCAGGAACGCGGAGACGACCTTGAGGCGCTTGAGCGCACGGGTCTTCTTCTGGCCCTTGCCGGTACGGATGATCTCGCGGAGGCGCTCGGCCTCCTCCTCGAGGTCGAAGGACTCCAGGCGCTTCTGCAGTGCAGCAGCACCCATGGAACCGTCGAAGTACGTGCCGAAGCGGTCACGCAGCTCGCGGTAGAGGAGCTCGTCGCCCTCCAGGTCCTGGACCTTGAGGTTCTTGAAGCGGTTCCACACCTCGTCGAGGCGGTCGATCTCGCGCTGGGCGCGGTCACGGAGCTGCTTCATCTCGCGCTCGGCACCTTCGCGCACCTTGCGGCGCACGTCGGCCTTCGCACCCTCGGCCTCAAGCTCGGCCAGGTCGGTCTCAAGCTTCTTGGCGCGGGCCTCCAGGTCGGAGTCACGACGGTTCTCGACCTGCTGACGCTCGACGGAGACGTGCGCCTCCAGCGAAGGCAGGTCGCGCGTCCGGCGCTCCTCGTCCACGAAGGTGATCATGTACGCGGCGAAGTAGATGACCTTTTCGAGGTCCTTCGGCGCGAGGTCGAGCAGGTAGCCAAGGCGCGAGGGAACGCCCTTGAAGTACCAGATGTGCGTGACGGGCGCGGCCAGCTCAATGTGGCCCATCCGCTCACGACGCACCTTGGCGCGAGTGACCTCGACGCCGCAGCGCTCACAGATGATGCCCTTGAAGCGGACACGCTTGTACTTGCCGCAGTAGCACTCCCAGTCCCGGGTCGGACCGAAGATCTTCTCGCAGAAGAGTCCGTCCTTTTCGGGCTTGAGCGTGCGGTAGTTGATGGTCTCCGGCTTCTTCACTTCGCCGTGGGACCAGGTCCGGATGTCGTCCGCGGTGGCGAGGCCAATCCGCAGCTCGTCGAAGAAGTTGACGTCGAGCACTTGTCGTCAATCCCTCTTTCGGGGGTTCGAGCCCCTCGCGTGAGCGAGATTAATGGGCACTTCAAATGGTCTGAACGGGTCCGGGGAGGGCCGGGAGTCCTCTACTGGGAGGACTCCCGGCCGGCCCGTCAGACCTCTTCGACGCTGCTCGGCTCTCGCCGGGACAGGTCGATACCGAGTTCCTCCGCTGCGCGGAAGACGTCCTCGTCCGTGTCACGCATCTCGATGGACATGCCGTCCGAGGACAGCACCTCCACGTTGAGGCAGAGCGACTGCATTTCCTTGATGAGCACCTTGAAGGACTCGGGAATGCCGGGCTCCGGGATGTTCTCGCCCTTGACGATGGCCTCGTAGACCTTCACGCGGCCGGTCACGTCGTCGGACTTGATCGTCAGCAGCTCCTGGAGGGCGTACGCGGCGCCGTATGCCTCCAGCGCCCACACCTCCATCTCACCGAAGCGCTGACCACCGAACTGCGCCTTACCACCCAGCGGCTGCTGGGTGATCATCGAGTACGGGCCGGTCGAACGCGCGTGGAGCTTGTCGTCGACCAGGTGGTGGAGCTTGAGGATGTACATGTACCCGACCGAGATCGGGTCCGGGAACGGCTCGCCGGAGCGGCCGTCGAACAGGTTGGCCTTGCCCGAGGGCTGGACCAGCCGGTCGCCGTCGCGGTTCGGGATCGTGGCCTCGAAGAGACCGGTGATCTCGTCCTCGCGCGCACCGTCGAACACCGGGGTGGCGACGTTGGTGCCGGGGTCGACCTTGTCGGCGCCGATCACCTGGAGGCGCTGCGCCCACTCGTCACCCAGTCCGGAGACGTCCCAGCCGCGGCTGGCGAGCCAGCCGAGGTGGATCTCCAGGACCTGTCCCGGGTTCATTCGGGACGGCACACCCAGGGGGTTCAGGATGATGTCGACCGGGGTGCCGTCCTCCAGGAACGGCATGTCCTCGATCGGCAGGATCTTGGAGATAACACCCTTGTTGCCGTGACGGCCGGCGAGCTTGTCACCGTCGGTGATCTTGCGCTTCTGCGCCACGTAGACACGAACCAGCTGGTTCACGCCCGGCGGCAGCTCGTCGCCCTCTTCGCGGTCGAAGACGCGGACGCCGATGACCTTGCCGATCTCACCGTGCGGCACCTTCAGCGAGGTGTCGCGCACCTCGCGCGCCTTCTCACCGAAGATCGCGCGGAGCAGGCGCTCCTCCGGCGTCAGCTCGGTCTCGCCCTTGGGCGTGACCTTGCCGACGAGGATGTCGCCGGCGACGACCTCGGCACCGATACGGATGATGCCGCGCTCGTCGAGGTCGGCGAGGACCTCTTCGGAGACGTTCGGGATGTCCCGGGTGATCTCCTCCGGGCCGAGCTTGGTGTCACGGGCGTCGACCTCGTGCTCCTCGATGTGGATCGAGGAGAGGACGTCGTCCTGCACCAGCCGCTGGCTGAGGATGATCGCGTCTTCGTAGTTGTGGCCCTCCCACGGCATGAACGCCACGAGGAGGTTCTTGCCGAGCGCCATCTCACCCTGCTGGGTGGCGGGACCGTCGGCGAGGACCTGGCCCTCGATGACCCGGGAACCCTCGTTGACGACAACCTTCTGGTTGACCGAGGTGCCCTGGTTCGAGCGGGAGAACTTGGCGATCCGGTACGTGGTGTACGTGCCGTCGTCGTTGGCGACGGTGACGTAGTCCGCGGAGACCTCCTGGACCACACCCGCCTTCTCCGCCTTGATGACGTCACCGGCGTCGACCGCACAGCGGTACTCCATGCCGGTGCCGACGAGCGGAGCCTCGGACGTGATCAGCGGCACGGCCTGACGCATCATGTTCGCGCCCATGAGCGCGCGGTTCGCGTCGTCGTGCTCCAGGAAGGGGATCATCGCGGTCGCGACCGACACCATCTGGCGCGGCGAGACGTCCATGTAGTCGACGTCGTCGCCCGGGATGTAGTCGATCTCTCCGCCACGACGGCGGACCAGGACGCGCGACTCGGTGAAGCGCATGTCCTCACCGAGGATCGCGTTCGCCTGGGCGATCACGAAGCGGTCTTCCTCGTCGGCCGTCAGGTAGTCGACCTCGTCGGTGACGACACCCTCGGTGACGCGGCGGTACGGGGTCTCGACAAAGCCGAAGGCGTTGACGCGGCCGTACGAAGCCAGCGAACCGATCAGACCAATGTTGGGACCTTCGGGCGTCTCAATCGGGCACATACGGCCGTAGTGGGACGGGTGCACGTCACGGACCTCGAAGCCTGCCCGCTCACGGGACAGACCACCGGGACCCAGTGCCGAGAGACGACGCTTGTGCGTCAGACCCGACAGCGGGTTGTTCTGGTCCATGAACTGCGACAGCTGCGAGGTGCCGAAGAATTCCTTGATCGACGCCACGACCGGGCGAATGTTGATCAGGGTCTGCGGCGTGATCGCCTCGACGTCCTGGGTCGTCATGCGCTCGCGCACGACGCGCTCCATACGAGCCAGACCCGTGCGGACCTGGTTCTGGATGAGCTCGCCGACGTTGCGCAGACGACGGTTGCCGAAGTGGTCGATGTCGTCGGTCTCGACGACGATGTTCCGACCCGACTCGCCGACCGTCTCGACCTCGCCGGCGTGCAGCCGGACCAGGTACTTGATGGTGGCGATGATGTCCTTGCTGGTGAGGACACCCGCGTTCAGCGGCTCGTCGGCGCCGAGCTTCTTGTTCACCTTGTAGCGGCCGACCTTCGCGAGGTCGTAGCGCTTCGGGTTGAAGTAGAGGTTCTCGAGCAGCGTCTGAGCAGCCTCGCGCGTGGGCGGCTCGCCCGGGCGCAGCTTGCGGTAGATGTCGAGCAGCGCGTCGTCCTGGCCCTGGGTGTGGTCCTTCTCCAGGGTGGCGCGCATGGACTCGTACTCGCCGAACTCCTCCAGGATCTGCTCGGTCGTCCAACCGAGAGCCTTCAGGAGAACGGTGACGGACTGCTTGCGCTTGCGGTCGATGCGGACACCGACCATGTCGCGCTTGTCGATCTCCATCTCCAGCCAGGCACCCCGGGACGGGATGATCTTGGCGGAGAAGATGTCCTTGTCGGACGTCTTGTCGATCGACGAGTCGAAGTAGACACCCGGCGAGCGGACCAGCTGCGACACCACGACACGCTCGGTGCCGTTGATGACGAAGGTGCCCTTGTTGGTCATGAGCGGGAAGTCGCCCATGAAGACCGTCTGGGACTTGATCTCGCCGGTCTCGTTGTTGGTGAACTCCGCGGTGACGAAGAGCGGGGCGGCGAACGTGAAGTCGCGCTCCTTGCACTCGTCGATGGAGTTCTTCGGCGGCTCGAAACGGTGGTCGCGGAACGTCAGCGACATCGACCCGGAAAAGTCCTCGATCGGGGAGATCTCTTCGAAGATCTCTTCCAGACCGGACTTGGTGGGGACGTCCTGTCCACTCTCGAGAGCGGCCTCGACGCGACCCTTCCAAGCGGCGTTACCGAGCAGCCAGTCAAAGCTCTCGGTCTGCAGCGCGAGGAGGTTCGGAACCTCGAGGGGCTCCTTGATCTTTGCAAAGGAGATGCGCAGCGGGGCGGTGCTTGCGCCGTTGTTCGTATTGGAGGTCGAGGCGTTGCGCGAGGCGGCCAAGAGGGGGTCCTTCCGAGGGCTCGGACTCACTACGCGCGTACCGGTCCCACATTGGACACGGAGACAGAAAAGCCCAGATCAGGGCAGTTCATTCCTCAGTGGCCAAACAGTGGGCATGCCCCTGGTGACGGGCAGGAGGCAGCTAACAGGCAGCGCAAAGGGTCAGTGTAGCCACTTGGCCCACTGATGTCCAGAGCGGGTTTTTTGGGACCCTCATCGGCCTCTTTGTTCTTCTCAACGCCACTGTCCGTGCCACTGCGTCAACGCCACTGCCCCGGCCACTGACCGCCTGCCTGACTGCTTCTGCGTCCTGCTGTTGTGCCAACGCCACGGGGCCAGCCCTCGCGCTCTGTGAGCGCACCTCGATACTGCCCTCTTCGCCGTCGATCCATGCCTCGGAGTCGGATCGTTGTGACGACGCGTCCTGAGAATTGCGCGCTGCGTGCCGTTCGTCAAGGCCCCCCGCCCCCTCAGAGGTTTGTCACCTGCCCGGACCGCCTCAGCGGCGTACAGCGGGCGCACAGTGGGTCTGCGGGGCGCACAACGAAGATCACCATACTCGTCGGGGAGCGATGAGCCCAGCCGCCGGAGGAACGCCGAAGGGCGACCACCCCATTGGGTGATCGCCCTTGGCTGTGCCGGCGTTACGCCTCACGGCGTTGTTCCGGCAAAAAGAGTCAGAGACTCAGAGGGTCACTTGACCTCGACGGCCGCACCGGCGCCCTTGAGGGACTCGGCAGCCTTCTCGGCGGCCTCCTTGGTGACCTTCTCGAGGACCGGCTTCGGAGCGCCGTCGACGAGGTCCTTGGCCTCCTTCAGACCCAGCGAGGTGAGCTCACGCACGACCTTGATGACCTGGATCTTCTTGTCGCCGGCACCCGTGAGGATGACGTCGAACTCGTCCTGCTCCTCGACGGCCTCGGCAGCGGCGCCGCCACCGGCCGGACCGGCAACCGCGACGGCCGCGGCGGCGGTGACGTCGAACTTCTCCTCGAAGGCCTTCACGAACTCGGAGAGCTCGATGAGGGTGAGCTCCTCGAACTGAGCGAGCAGGTCTTCCTGGCTGAGCTTCGCCATGATGGCGTCCTTCCACTAATTCGGCAGGTGCCGGATGTAAATGTCGGCGGGCGTACTGTCGGCCCGCTGCGGCCGTCCCCCTAGTGGGTTACGACCAATGCGCGAGCCGAGTTACTCGGCACCGCCCTGCTCTTCGAGCTTGACGCGAAGCGCTTCCGCGGTGCGGACGAACTTCGAGGGGAGCGCCTGGAAGAGCTGCGCAGCCTGAGTCTGCTTGCCCTTCATGGCACCCGCCAGCTTGGCGAGCAGAACCTCGCGGGACTCGAGGTCCGCGAGCTTCTTGATCTCATCGGCGGTCAGCGCCTTACCGTCAAGGACACCGCCCTTGATGATGAGGTTCGGGTTCTCCTTGGCGAAGTCACGAAGACCCTTCGCCGACTCCACCGGGTCACCGGTGATGAAGGCAACCGCCGTCGGACCAGTGAACTGGTCGTCCAGCGAAGAGATCCCGGCCTCGTTGGCCGCAATCTTGGTCAGCGTGTTCTTCACCACGGCGTACTGGGCGTTCTCACCGAGCGAACGACGCAGCGTCTTGAGCTGCGCAACGGTGAGACCCCGGTACTCGGTCAGCACGGCGGCGTTCGAGCTGCGGAACTGGTCCGCGAGCTCGGCTACCGCGGCAGCCTTGTCGGGCCTTGCCATAGAGCGTCGGCCTCCTTCCGGGTGATGAGGACCGCTCAGAAGGGGCTGCAAAAACGAAAACGCCCCGGCGCAAGCGCACGGGGCTGAGCTCAACCAGAATGAACCGGGAACTTTCCACGAACACCTGCGCAGGTCGTCCGCGTCTTTCCAGCGGATCCTTCGGCCATCGCGCCCTCTTACGAGCACACGACAACGACCAGCGGTCTTTGGCTTCCTCGGAAGAGTACGCGACGGCGTCGATGTCAGGCAAATCGGCCGGACGGCCCCCGTCCACGGCCCCGCCCCGAGGGCCGTCCTGCCGTGGTCCGAGGGGCCGTCCGGCCGCGCTCCGTCAGCCCTGCTGCTGCTTCTGCTGCTTCTGCTGCTGCTTCATCAGGTCCTTGAAGTCGAGCGTCCGGTCCGCGGCCGGGGCCTCTGCGGCGACGTCCACGCCGTAGTCCGTGTAGAAGACGGTGGAGTTGATCGGGCCGATCTTCGACTCGGAGCGCTCGGTCTTCTTCACCAGGAGGTCCTCCTTGTCGACCCAGATGTCGACGGTGCTGGTGGTGACGCCCGTCTGCTCCAGCTGGCTCTTGAGGCCCGCGAGGGTCTTCGCGTCGAGCTTGGAGTTGGCCTCGGCCATCTTCTGGACGTCGAGGGTGCCCGTGTAGTGCGTGGCCTGCACGCCGCGGACGTCCTCCTTGCCGACCTCCTTGACCTGCCCGGAGGCGAGCAGCTGCTTCACGCCCTGCTCCGGGGTGGAGTTCTGCATCTGGTCCTTCAGCAGGGCGCCGCTGGGGCCCATCAGCTTGACCATGTCGTCGTACGAGTACCGGATCCAGGACTTGCCGCCCATGTCCTTGGCGAAGGCGGGGCCCATGTCGACGTAGTAGGCGTCGGGGAGGTAGCGGGCCTTCATCCTGCCGTCGCTGCCGGCCTTCCGCAGGTTCTCGGCCATGGGGCCGCTGGTGTACCTGAGGTCCATGACTCCGGTCACGCCGTTGTCCCAGCGGATCGCGCCCTTGCTCTCGGTGCCCATCGTGGTGCCGACCGACATGGTGCTCTCGATCTTCGCGGAGTTGGCGGCACCGGCCTTCTTCTGGGCGGCCTGGAGCACGCTGAGCGCGCTGCGGGCGCTGTCGGTGCCGTCGGTGCCGCCGTCGGCCTGCTTGCCGGCGTCGGTCTGCTTGCTGCCCTCGGTCTGCTTGCCACCGTTGCCGCCGTTGCAGGCGGCGAGTCCGGTCAGCGCGACCACCGTCAGCACGGAGAGACCCGCGCGGCGTACGAGTGCCTTGTTCATGTGTCCTCAATTCTGATGAATGGCCCCTGACCAGTGCTTACGACCGTATCGAAACGGGAGGCACGGCGGTGACCGCGTACCCGGGGAGACGGCCACGTACCGGAGAAGGACGAGAGATGCGAAAAGCCGGGTTGCACTCCTGCGGAGAGGAGTGCAACCCGGCTTCGGTGCGCGGAACCCGCGGCAGCTACCGAGTCAGAGGACTCAGACGGCGGCCGGGTCCTCCTCGACGAGGAGGTTGCGGGTGCGGTTGGCGTCCAGCGGGATGCCGGGGCCCATCGTGGTGGCCAGCGTGGCCTTCTTGATGTAGCGGCCCTTGGCGGCGGACGGCTTCAGACGGAGGATCTCCTCCAGCGCCGCTGCGTAGTTCTCCACCAGCTTGGTCTCGTCGAAGGAGACCTTGCCGATGATGAAGTGCAGGTTCGAGTGCTTGTCGACGCGGAACTCGATCTTGCCGCCCTTGATGTCCGTGACAGCCTTCGCCACGTCCGGGGTGACCGTGCCGGTCTTCGGGTTCGGCATCAGACCACGCGGACCGAGCACGCGGCCGAGGCGGCCGACCTTGCCCATGAGGTCCGGGGTGGCGACGACGGCGTCGAAGTCCAGGCGGCCCTTGGCCACCTCGTCGATCAGTTCGTCGGAGCCGACGATGTCGGCGCCAGCGGCTTCCGCGGCCGCAGCACGGTCACCGGTCGCGAAGACCAGGACCCGGGCGGTCTTGCCGGTGCCGTGCGGAAGGTTGACGGTGCCGCGGACCATCTGGTCGGCCTTGCGCGGGTCGACACCCAGACGCATGGCGACCTCGACGGTGCCGTCGAACTTGACCGAGCTGGTGTCCTTGGCGATACGGACGGCTTCGAGCGGGGCGTACAGACGCTCCGAGTCGATCTTGGCGTCCGCAGCGCGGAGAGACTTGCTGCGCTTCACTGCTGCTCCTGTGTCAGGTATTCACCATGCGGCTGCCGCCGCATGGCAGGTGTGGAGTCGTGGTGCGGGCCGGCGCGTGGCCCTACCACTGTCGTACGAAAAGGGGCTTTCGTACGAGAAGGGGCTGATCAGCCCTCGACCGTGATGCCCATGGAACGGGCGGTGCCGGCGATGATCTTGTCGGCGGCGTCAAGGTCGTTGGCGTTCAGGTCGGGGAGCTTGACCGTCGAGATCTCGCGCACCTGAGCGGCGGTGAGCTTCGCGACCTTGGTCTTGTGGGGCTCGCCCGATCCCTTGTCCACACCCGCGGCCTTGAGGATCAGCTTGGCGGCCGGCGGGGTCTTCGTCACGAAGGTGAAGGAGCGGTCTTCGTAGACCGTGATCTCCACCGGCACGACCATGCCACGCTGCGACTCGGTCGCGGCGTTGTAGGCCTTGCAGAACTCCATGATGTTGACGCCGTGCTGACCGAGCGCCGGGCCGACCGGCGGGGCCGGGTTGGCGGCGCCCGCGTTGATCTGGAGCTTGATAAGCCCCGTGACCTTCTTCTTCTTGGGAGGCATTGCTCTCTCCGGGTCCTAGTGAGAGTTTCGGCCATCCATCCGATCATCCGGATGGAGGCATACCGCACAACGATAACGGGTATAGACGTGCGGCTAAAAACCGAGCAGGTCAGACCGGCTTTGGAAGCCCGATCTGACCTGTTCGGAAGCTCTTGTCAGAAGTGCCCCGGGAGGGGTCAGTTCTTCTGAATCTGGTCGAAGCTGAGCTCGACCGGAGTCTCGCGGCCGAAGATCTCGACGAGACCCTTGACCTTCTTCGAGTCGGCGTTGATCTCGTTGATCGTGGCCTGGAGCGTGGCGAACGGGCCGTCGGTGACGGTGACCGCGTCGCCGACCTCGAAGTCCAGGACCTCGACGGTGACCTTGCGGGCCGGTGCCGGCTTGCCCTCGGCCTCGGCGGCCTCACGGGCCGCCTTCTCCTCCGCCTCCGGGGCGAGCATCTTGACGATCTCGTCCAGGGTCAGCGGGTACGGGTCGTAGGCGTTGCCCACGAAGCCGGTGACGCCGGGGGTGTTGCGGACGACGCCCCAGGACTCGTTGGTGAGGTCCATGCGCACCAGGACGTAGCCCGGAAGCTTGTTCTGGCGGACGTTCTTGCGCTCGCCGTTCTTGATCTGAACGATTTCTTCTTCCGGCACTTCGGCCTGGTAGATGAACTCTTCGACGTTCAGGGAGACGGCGCGCTGCTCCAGGTTGGCCTTCACGCGCTTCTCGTACCCGGCGTACGTGTGGATGACGTACCACTCGCCGGGCAGGGTGCGCAGCTCCTCGCGGAGGGCGGCGATCGGGTCCACCGGCTCGGCGGGCTCGGCCTCTGCCTCGTCGGCCTCGACCTCGGCCGCTTCCGCGTCGACCTCGTCGGCCTCCGCAGCGTCCTCGGCGGCAGCCTCGTCCTCGTCCGTCTCGGCGACCGCGACGGCCTCGTCCTCGACGTGGACGGCGGCCTCCTCGGCCGGCTCGCCCGCGGCGGCGTCGGCAGCTTCGGCCTGGTCGGGCTCCACAGCGTCCGCCGCCTCAACGATGGCGGTCTGGTCCTCAACGGACTCGACAGAGCCCGCCGCCGGCTCGACGGCGTCGTTCAGGTTCGGGTCAGACACGGTGGCTGCTTCTTCCTGGATACACAAATGGGTGGAACGCGCGAAAGGGGCGCCCAGTGGAGGCGCCCTACGCGAGTAGTGCTTAGCCGAAGACGTACTTCACGGCGGCGGAGAAGCCCTGGTCGATCACGGTCACGATGCCGATCATGATCACGACGAAGACAATGACGACAGTGGTGTACGTCGTCAGCTGGCCGCGGGTGGGCCAGACGACCTTGCGCAGCTCCGCGACGATCTGGCGGTAGAACTGCGCGAGGCGGCCGAGCGGGCCCTTTTTGCCCCGCTTGCCGCCCTTTCGCGCCTTCTTCGGTACTTCGTCCTGGGCATCAGGCATGTCGATGGAGCCTACGGCGTCCGTCACGCTACTCACCTGATTCCGGGTCGTGGCCGTGCCGCGCCCGGTGGAGCCGCACGACAATGCAGAGAAGTACGTACATGCGCACACATCCTGGCGAAGGAGTGTGTAGCAGGGCCGGAGGGACTTGAACCCCCAACCGCTGGTTTTGGAGACCAGTGCTCTACCAATTGAGCTACGACCCTTTGTGGTTCCCCCAACCTACCGCATCCGACTGAGTGCACGGAGTGCGCTCGGCGGAGCGGGCTGCTGTGGGCCAACGACAGGTGAGTGTACGTGCTCCGCGGGCCCGCGTCGAACAGAAAGGGCTCCGACGTGCCCCGGACCAGTCTGCGAAACCCCTGTACCGGGGCGGCAGATGGTCTGGGACGATGGGGCGCATGAGCGCTGCTACTCCTCCGACCGAGCGCCGGGTCTCCGCCCGCATCGGTGCCATTTCCGAGTCCGCCACCCTTGCCGTGGACGCGAAGGCGAAGGCCCTCAAGGCCGCCGGCCGCCCGGTGATCGGCTTCGGCGCGGGCGAGCCCGACTTCCCGACGCCGGACTACATCGTCCAGGCCGCGATCGAGGCCTGCTCGAACCCGAAGTACCACCGCTACACCCCGGCGGGCGGGCTCCCCGAGCTGAAGAACGCGATCGCCGCGAAGACGCTGCGCGACTCCGGCTACGAGGTCGACGCCTCGCAGGTCCTGGTCACCAACGGCGGGAAGCAGGCCATCTACGAGGCGTTCGCCGCGATCCTCGACCCGGGCGACGAGGTCATCGTCCCGGCTCCGTACTGGACGACCTACCCGGAGTCGATCCGGCTCGCGGGCGGTGTCCCGGTGGAGGTCGTGGCCGACGAGACGACCGGATACCGGGTCTCCGTCGAGCAGCTGGAGGCCGCGCGCACCGAGCGTACGAAGGTCGTCCTCTTCGTCTCGCCGTCGAACCCGACCGGCGCGGTCTACAGCGAGGCCGACGCCGAGGCGATCGGCCGCTGGGCGCACGAGCACGGGCTGTGGGTGCTGACCGACGAGATCTACGAGCACCTGGTCTACGGCGACGCGCAGTTCACCTCGCTGCCCGCGATCGTGCCCGAGCTGCGCGACAAGTGCATCGTGGTCAACGGCGTGGCGAAGACGTACGCGATGACCGGCTGGCGGGTCGGCTGGATCATCGGCCCGAAGGACGTGGTGAAGGCCGCGACGAACCTTCAGTCGCACGCCACGTCCAACGTGAGCAACGTGGCGCAGGTCGCCGCGCTCGCCGCCGTTTCCGGTCCGCTGGACGCGGTCTCGGAGATGCGGACCGCCTTCGACCGGCGCCGCCAGACGATCGTGCGGATGCTCGGCGAGATCGACGGCGTCGTCTGCCCGACGCCGGAGGGCGCGTTCTACGTGTACCCGTCGGTGAAGGGGCTGCTCGGCAAGGAGATCCGCGGCAAGCGCCCGCAGACCTCGGTCGAGCTGGCCGCGCTGATCCTGGAGGAGGTGGAGGTCGCGGTCGTTCCGGGCGAGGCCTTCGGGACCCCGGGCTACCTGCGGCTTTCGTACGCGCTGGGTGACGAGGACCTCGTCGAGGGCGTGTCGCGGATGCAGAAGCTGCTGGCCGAGGCGCGCGACTGACGCCTCGCTGGACCTGACGGTCCTCCGGCCCTGTGGCCGGAGGACCGTTTCTGCGTTCGGGGGTGCACCCGTTGGGGAAAAGACACTTCCGGGCGCGTCGCACGTACGGCAAGATCCTTGGATGGAACGTGTACGTGATCTGACCCTGCTCCCCAAGGCTCATCTGCACCTGCATTTCACCGGGTCGATGCGGCCCTCGACCCTGCTGGACCTGGCCGACCTGCACGGTGTGCATCTGCCCGACGCCCTGACCAGCGGTGAGCCGCCGAAGCTGCGGGCGACCGACGAGCGGGGCTGGTTCCGCTTCCAACGGCTGTACGACGCGGCCCGGTCGTGTCTGCGCACCCCCGAGGACATCCAGCGGCTGGTGCGCGAAGCCGCCGAGGAGGATGTGCGGGACGGGTCGGGGTGGCTGGAGATCCAGGTCGATCCGACGTCGTACGCACCGCTCCTCGGCGGGCTGATTCCGGCGTTGGAGATCATCCTGGACGCGGTCGACAGCGCGTCGCGGGAGACCGGGCTCGGGATGCGGGTGCTGGTCGCGGCGAACCGGATGAAGCACCCTCTTGATGCGCGGACGCTGGCACGCCTCGCCGTGCGGTACGCGGACCGCGGGATCGTCGGCTTCGGTCTTTCGAACGACGAACGGCGGGGAATGGCACGGGACTTCGACCGTGCGTTCGCGATCGCCCGCGAGGGCGGTCTCCTCGCGGCGCCGCACGGCGGCGAGCTGACCGGGCCCGCTTCCGTCCGGGACTGCCTGGACGACCTGCACGCTTCGCGGATCGGGCACGGGGTGCGGGCCGCCGAGGACCCCCGGCTGCTGAAGCGTCTCGCGGACCGGGGCGTCACGTGCGAGGTGTGCCCCTCGTCGAATGTCGCGCTCGGGGTGTACGAGAAGCCCGAGGACGTGCCGCTCCGCACCCTCTTTGATGCGGGGGTGCCGATGGCACTGGGGGCGGACGACCCGCTGCTGTTCGGGTCGCGGCTGGCGGCGCAGTACGAGCTGGCGCGGGAGCACCACGGGTTCACCGATGCCGAACTGGCTGAGCTGGCACGGCAGTCGGTACGGGGGTCGGCCGCACCCGCGGGCGTACGGGAGAAGCTGCTGAGCGGGATCGACGCGTGGCTGGCGGAGTGAGCGTCGCCTGCCGACGCATGCCCGAGGGGTGAGCGCTACCCGCTGACGCCCTCCAGGAGGGTGGCGGCGAGGGCTGCGGCGAAGTCGTCGATGTCCTGCGGGGGCTTCTTGCCGATCTTCCCCTCCGGGTCGTACGCGAAGGAGCGCTGCGCGCAGGCGCCCAGCAGCAGCGAGGCGGCCGCGAAGGTGTCGGCGGTGGGGGCGATGCGGCCGGCGGCCTGTTCAGTGCGCAGATAGGCGTCCAGTCCCTCGATGGGCATGTGGGGTCCGGTGCCCATGTCCCGCATGGCGGTGTCGTGGCGGGCCTTGAGTCTGGTCTCGGCGTAGAGCGAGGCGGCGATCGGGAAGCTCTCGGCGTAGAAGAGGACGGCCTGGCGGGCGATCTCGGTGAGGTTCTCCTCGACGGAGCGCGCGCCGGGGTCGAGTGCGAGGCGGTGCAGCAGCGGGGTGAGCCGGGGCAGCCGTTCGGTCAGCACGGCGACGAAGAGGTCCTCCTTGCTCGCGAAGTGCTTGTAGAGCCCGGCCTCCGAGCAGCCCGCGGCCCGGGCGATCTCCTTGGTGGTGGCGCGGGACAGTCCGAGGGTGCGCATCAGCTCGTGGGCGGCGTCGAGGATGCGCTCTCGGGTGGGCTTCTGCATGGATGCTCCGGGCGGGTTCATGGCGGGGGTTGACGGGTGAGTGAATGCTCACCCACTCTAGAGGCAGGGTGAGTGAATGCTCACCCACCCCAGGAGGGTGTGCGATGAAGCTCACGGTATTCGGTGCCACAGGCGGCATCGGGCAGGAGATCGTCAAGCAGGCGCTGGCTGCGGGGCACGAGGTGACGGCGGTGGTGCGCGATCCGGCGCGGTTCGCGGTGACCGGCGAGCGGCTCACGGTGTTCCGGTCGGACCTGGCGGACCCGGAGGGACTGCGCGCGGCCGTGGCCGGCCGGGACGCGGTGCTCTCGGGCCTCGGGGCGCGCAGCACCAAGGACGTCGGGATCACCACCACGCTGACCCGGGTGGTACTGAGTGCGATGGAGGCGGAGGGCACCCGCCGGCTGGTGGTGGTCAGCGCTGCCCCGGTGGGCCCGGCGCCGGAGCGGCAGCCGGCCGTGGACCGGGTGATCGGCCGGGTGGTCAGCCGCGTTCTGAAGGGCGTGTACGACGATCTGCGCGTCATGGAGGGCGAGTTGGCGCGCTCGGCGACGGACTGGACGTCGGTGCGGCCGCCGAAGCTGACGGACAAGCCGCTGACCGGGACGTACCGGAAGGTCGTCGGCGGCACCCCGCGCAGTGGCCGGACGATCGCGCGGGCCGATGTGGCCCACGCGATGCTGGCGGTGCTGGAGGACCCCGCGACGGTGAAGCAGGGCGTCGGGGTGGCGTACTGACGCCTCAAGAGGACGCTCCGGCCCCCTCTTGAGGGGGCGCGATGCCTTCAGATCTTGAGGGGCCGGTGGCTTCAGATCTTGAGGTGCCCGTGGCTTCAGAGGGCGCAGTTGACCGTCACCGGCTCGTTGACCAGGGTCACGCCGAACGTCTCGCGGACGCCCTCGACGACCTCCCGGGCCAGGGCGAGGAGGTCCTCGGTGGTGGCGTGGCCCCGGTTGGTGAGGGCGAGGGTGTGCTTGGTGGAGATGCGGGCGGGCCCGTCCCCGTACCCCTTGGTGAAGCCCGCGCGGTCGATCAGCCAGGCCGCCGACGTCTTGGTCAGCCCCTCCCCCGCCGGGAAGGCGGGCGGGGCGGTGTCGGGGCCGAGGCGGTCGTGGACGCGCGCGAGGAAGTCCGCGAACCCGGCTTCGTCGAGGATCGGGTTGGTGAAGAAGGATCCCGCCGACCAGGTGTCGTGGTCCGCCTCGTCCAGGACCATGCCCTTGCCCGCGCGCAGGCCGAGCACGGTCTCGCGCGCGGTCGCCGCGGGAACGCGGTCGCCGGCCGAGACGCCCAGGGTGCGGGCGGTCTCCGGGTACTTGATCGGCGCGGACAGCCCGCCCGCGTCCTCCAGCTCGAAGCGCACGCGCAGCACCACATAGCGGTGCGGGTCTTCCTTGAAGCGACTGTGGCGGTACGAGAAGGCGCACTCGGCGTTCGTGAGGGTGACGCGCTCGTCCGTGCGCCGGTCGTACGCGTCGACCTCGGTGAGGGTGCTGGAGACGTCCTGGCCGTACGCGCCGACGTTCTGGATGGGGGTCGCACCGGCGGAGCCGGGGATTCCGGCGAGGCACTCGATGCCCGCGAGGCCCGCTTCGACGGTGCGGGCGACGGCGTCGGTCCAGACTTCTCCGGCGGCCAGCTCCAGCTTCGTACCGTCGAGCTGGAAGCCCTTGGTGGCGATGCGCAGGGCGGTTCCTTCGAACCCCTTGTCGCCGATGATCAGGTTGCTGCCGCCGCCGACGATCAGCAGTGGGGTGCCTGCGGCATCGGCCTCGCGGACGGTGGCGATCACCTCGTCGTCGGTGGTGGCCGTGACCAGGCGGGCCGCGGGGCCGCCGAGGCGGAAGGTGGTCAGGGGGGCGAGGGGGGCATCGTGGAGTTCCTGCACGGGGTCCAGCGTACGAGAGCGCGGAAGCGGCCCCCGCCGGTCGGGCGGGGGCCGCTGGGTGCGGGGTGGTTCGGCACGGGGCAAGGCGTGGGCCGGAGCTGAGGTACGGGGTGGTCCGGCACGGAGGTGCGGGTCGGTTCAGTGCGGGGCGTCCAGTCGTTTCAGGGCGTCGTCCCAGGTGAGCGGCAGCGTGTCGGTGTCGACGGGCCAGAAGGTGAACGTCGAGTCCTTCATCAGGGGCTTCAACGCCCGGGCGCTGGACCGGTGCGGGTCGCTGCCCGCGAAGCGGTAGAGGGCTTCCTGCGACTCCCAGACGGACAGCGTCCAGAAGGTGCGGCGCAGCGGGCGGGCCCGCAGGGTGACGCCGTGGGCGCCGGGTGCGGTGCGGATCTGCCACATGATGCGGGGCGCGCGGGCGAAGAAGCGGAACGCGCCCAGGAGGGTGCGGGTCTCGAAGCGGGAGGCCATGGCGTACGCCTCGGTGTGCGGGTCGGGGCGGTGCGGGGTGAGCCAGGGGAGGTCGGGCACGGTGGTTCTCCGTTCGGATCGTCGGGCTGGGACGGGCGTGCCGTGTCAGGCGGTGAGCTGCGCCGGGCGGTGACCTGTGCCGGGCGGACGAGGCGTGTTCGGCGTGTCAGGTGGTGACGAGCTCGCGGTCGTCGTCGGCCGCCGGCCCGGCCGGTTCCTCCGCCTTCGTACGACGCGGGATCAGCAGGGCGGCGAGGGCGGCCAGGGCGACCGCGAAGGCGCCGATCCACAGGGCGGGGACGGTGCCGTCGGTGAAGGCGGCCGGTGATTCGTAGCCGCCCTGTGCGGAGAAGACGGCGCCCAGGACCGCGACGCCGAGGGCGCCGCCGACCTCGCGCAGGGCGCTGTTGGCGCCGGAGGCGATGCCCTGTTCGGCGGGGCGGACGCTCGCCATGACGACGCTGGAGGCCGGGGCGAAGTACAGGGCCATGCCGACGCCGCCGACGATCAGGCCGGGCAACTGGGCCGCGTACGACACGTCGGGGCCGATGACCAGCGCGAAGAGGGCAAGACCGACGGCCTGGAGGGCGAGCCCTGCCGCGACGACCGGGCGGCCGCCGATCCGGTCGGAGAGGATGCCCGCGAACGGCGCCACGAGCAGCGGCATCCCGGTCCAGGGGAGCATCCGCAGGCCCGCCTCGGTGGGCGAGTGGCCGAGGACGCCCTGCAGGAACTGGCTGAGCAGGAAGATCGCGCCGAACATGCCCAGGAACATCAGCAGGCTGGCGAGGTTGATGCCGAGGAATCCACGGCTCTTGAAGAGGCGCATGGGGAGCATGGGGTTCTTGTTGCGGAACCCGTGGTGGACGAAGCCGCCCAGGAGCGCGGTGCCGACGAGGAGTCCGGCGAGGATCGGCGCGCTGGTCCAGCCGTCCTCCTGGCCGTTCACCAGGGCGTAGACGATGCCGAAGAGGCCGCCGCTGACGAGGAGGGTGCCGAGGACGTCGAGGCGGGCGTTCGGCGCGTACGACTCTTTGAGGCGGAGGGCTGCGAGGGGCAGCAGGACCAGGCCGACGGGCACGTTCAGCCAGAAGATCCACTGCCAGGACAGGTGCTCGGTGAGGGTGCCGCCGATGAGCGGGCCGCTGGCGACGGCGAGGCCGGTGACGGCGCTGAAGATGCCGAGGGCCGCGCCGCGGCGGGCGGCGGGAACGGCCGCGGTGAGCAGGGTGAGGGTCAGCGGCATCATGATGGCGGCGCCGACCCCCTGTATCGCGCGGGCGGCGATCAGGGAGTCGATTCCGGGCGCGAGGGCGGCGGCGGCCGACGCGAGGGTGAAGATGCCGAGGCCCACCACAAAGAGGCGGCGGCGGCCGAAGCGGTCAGCGAGTGCGGCGCCGAGCATGAGCAGGACGGCGAAGGTGAGCGTGTAGGCGTTCACCGTCCACTGGAGGTCGGCCAGTCCGCCGCCGAGGTCCGCGCGGATCGAGGGCAGGGCGGTGGTGACGACGAGGTTGTCGAGCGCCGCCATGAAGCCGGCGACGCTGGTGATGACCAGGGTCCAGGTGGTGCCGGTGCGCCGGGGTGTCCCCGTTCGCTCGTTCATTGCTTGTTCCCCCTACAGATTAGTTATTGATCACTAACTTTTGCGGGTACGAGAAAGCGGATGGCGCGAGGCGCACACTGCTCACTTCTTGGGATGGGTCGATTCGTGGAAACCGGTCCAGACCCGGTGCTCGGGCGGGTAGCCCAGGGAGACGAGGGTATTGATGAGCATCCCGGACGCGAAGAACTGCGTGGTCTCCCCGGCGTCGGCGCCGAGCGCGAGATGGACCGTGTCGTACATCTCCATCCAGCCCGCCCTGACCTCCTCGCCGAACTCGTGGTCACCGGCCACTTCGGCGGACGCCACGGCGACGTACAACTGCATCTGCATGAGCAGCATGTCCGGGTCGTCGGCGATGAGCGCCTGGTACGCCGTCCCCATGGCGTCCAGCGCCTCGGCGCCCTGCAGTCCTTCCGCGGCCTTCTTGAAGACCGCGGTGGTGTCCTCGACGCAACGGTTCGCCGCGGCGAGGAAGATGGCCTGCTTGTTCGGGAAGAGGCGGAAGAGGTACGGCTGCGAGACGCCGACCCGCTTGGCGATCACCTCGGTGGAGGTGCCGCGGTATCCCGTGCGGGCGAACTCGACCATCGCCGCACGGACCACGCTCTCGCGTCGCTCCTCTGCGCTCATCCTGACCATGCAAGAAAGTTAGTGGCCAATCACTAACAACGTCAAGAGATTCGCCAGGACTGCCGCGAAGCAAGGGGATGCCTCTCTGGCTGCTGTGAAGTAAGGGGCGGCCTCTCTGGAGACCGCCCCTTACCCTCGACCCACCCGCGATCGTCTCAGCCGAGCCGGACCACCGCGCGGGACATGCCCAGCACCTTCTGGCCTGCGCTCATCGCGACGAGGTCCACCCGGACCCGGTTGTCGTCCAGCAGGACGGCCACCTTGCCGCTGACCTCGATCAGCGCACCCTCTTCGTCGTTCGGCACGACGACGGGCTTGGTGAAGCGCACCCCGTAGTCGACGACCGCGGCCGGGTCGCCGGCCCAGTCGGTGACCACGCGGATCGCCTCGGCCATGGTGAACATGCCGTGCGCGATCACGTCGGGCAGCCCGACCTCGACCGCGAACTTCTCGTTCCAGTGGATCGGGTTGAAGTCACCGGACGCACCCGCGTAGCGCACCAGTGTGGCGCGACTCACGGGGAAGGACTGCGCGGGCAGCTCGGTGCCGACCTCGACGTCCGCGTAAGCGATCTTGGCAGCCATCTCACGCCTCCTCGGCGGCGGCACGCGCCACCAGCTTCGTCCAGGCGGTCACGACGTGCTCACCGCTCTCGTCGTGGACCTCGCCACGGATGTCCAGGATGTCGTTGCCCGCCATCGACTTGATCGCCTCGATGGTCGAGGTGACCGACAGCCGGTCGCCCGCCCGCACCGGACGGGAGTAGGCGAACTTCTGGTCCCCGTGCACCACCCGGCTGTAGTCGAGCCCCAGCTGCGGGTCCTCGATCACCAGCCCTGCGGCCTTGAACGTGATCGCGAACACGAAGGTCGGCGGAGCGATCACATCGGGGTGCCCGAGCGCCTTGGCGGCTTCCTGATCGGTGTACGCGGGATTGCTGTCGCCGACGGCCTCGGCGAACTCGCGGATCTTCTCCCGGCCGACCTCGTACGCCGAGGTGGGCGGATAGGACCGCCCCACGAAGGACTGGTCGAGCGCCATGGACTCGTACCTCCTGAGTGAGTTCCGAAAGGGATCTTCGGAGATCTACGGGGATCTTCGAAAAAGGGAAACGGGGCGTGACAAACGACACGAGGCCGCCCCCAACAATCGGGGACGGCCTCGTGTACGAGCCTGTGCTTAGCGCGTTTCGCGGTGCGCCGTGTGCGAGTTGCAACGCGGGCAGTGCTTCTTCATCTCCATGCGGTCCGGGTTGTTACGCCGGTTCTTCTTGGTGATGTAGTTCCGCTCCTTGCACTCCACGCAGGCCAGCGTGATCTTCGGGCGGACGTCGGTGGCAGCCACGTGAGTGCTCCTTGGACGGACGGA
This sequence comes from Streptomyces sp. NPDC021093, assembly GCF_044333135.1. Taxonomy (NCBI): domain Bacteria; kingdom Bacillati; phylum Actinomycetota; class Actinomycetes; order Kitasatosporales; family Streptomycetaceae; genus Streptomyces; species Streptomyces sp. NPDC021093. Next base: position 457,982 of record NZ_JBIRQJ010000007.1, read on the forward strand.
TGTACGGATGAACGCAAAAAAGAGTAGCCGATCGGAGGACCGACCCTACAATCGGCTACTGCGCGTAGCGGTGACCGGACTTGAACCGGTGACACAGCGATTATGAGCCGCTTGCTCTACCGACTGAGCTACACCGCTTTGATGTCTGGATCACCTCCCCCGAGGGGGAGGATCTCCGAACACCAGAGCCCCAATGCGGAATCGAACCGCAGACCTTCTCCTTACCATGGAGACGCTCTACCGACTGAGCTATTGGGGCGAGCGATGAAGACATTACACGGGTCTGCGCCGATCCCCCAAATCCGTATCCGGGCCCCTCTTCGGCCCCCTCCCGGACCCGCTCCCACCACCCGTCACGTAGGCCACCGGAGGTCACTCCGGTACGACTATTCCGCTCTTCCTCGAAGCCGTGAACAGGGGCCCCTAGGCTCGATCGGACGCCGCGTGATCTTGGGTGCCGGGCCCTCCCCCGCCGCGCCCCTCTCCGCCCGAGCCCGCCAGGAGCGCGATGTCCGACAGTCAGCCGCAGCCGCCTCGCCACCGGGGGAACTCCGGCAGCTCCGGCGTCCCCTCCCCCGACGGTGCCGCCGCCACTTTGCTGTTGCGCGGCGCCCGCCTCACCGACGGCCGCACGGTCGACGTACTGCTCAGCGGGGGGCGCATCGAGGCGGTCGGTACGGCGGGGAGCCTTCCGGCGCACACCGCGTCGCGCGAGGACCTCTCCGGCTTCCTGCTGCTGCCCGCCCCCGCCGAGCCCCACGCGCACAGCGACACCGCGCTGACGGCCGACGCGGGCGGGCCCGCCTCGTACGCGCCGGAGGGCGTCCAGCGGCGGACCACGGAGGCGGCGCTGCTGCAGCTCGGACACGGCGCGACGGCGCTGCGCTCGCACGTACGGATCGGGGACGTGCACGGGCTCGGCCCGATGGAGGCGGTCCTCCAGTCGCGGCGGACGCTGCGCGGGCTCGTGGACCTGTCGGCGGTGGCCGTGCCCCGGCTGCTGACCGGGGCAGCCGGGGCGGACGGTCTGGCGATGCTGAGGGACGCGGTGAAGATGGGCGCCGCTGTGGTGGGCGGCTGCCCGGACCTGGACCCGGATCCGGCCGGGTACGTGGAGCGGGTGCTCGAAGTGGCCGCCGAGCACGGCTGCCCGGTCGACCTGCACACGGACGGTGACGACCCGGCGCGGCTGGCACGGCTCGCGGCGATGGCCGGCGGACTGCGCCCCGGCGTCGCGATCGGTCCGTGCGGAGGGCTCTCCCGGCTGCCTCTTGAGGTGGCGGCGCGGGCCGCCGATCAGCTCGCGGCGGCCGGGGTGAGCGTGGTGTGCCAGCCACAGGGCGGGTGCGGCGGGGTGGACCAGCGGGGAGTGGCGCCGGTACGGCTGCTGAGGGCGGCCGGAGTGCGGCTCGCGGCGGGCAGCGGGGCGCTGCGGGACGTGGCCAACCCGGTCGGTCGCGGGGACCCTCTTGAGGCGGCGTACCTGCTTGCCTCGCAGAGCGGGATGCGCCCGCAGGACGCGTACGACGCGGTGGCGACGGCGGCGCGCGAGGCGATGGGGCTGCCCGAGGTGCGGCTGGAGGCGGGGTTCCCGGCGGAGCTGGTGGCGGTCCGCGGCGAGCGGCTGTCGGGCGTGCTGTCGCTCGCGTACAGCCGGATCGTGGTGCACCGGGGGCGGGTGGTGGCGCGGACCAGCGCGGTGCGCGAGTACTGCGACACGGTGGCGGCCGTGGAGCTCGAACTGCCGCGCCAGGGGCGGTCGGGGACGGGGACAGGCACGGGGACCGGGGGCGGGACCGGGGCGTGAGCGCCGTGGGGGCGGAGCGGGGCACTGGGGGTCGCCTGGGCGGCGCACGCCCCCGCGGGGTCGGTGCGGGCCCTGAGAGGGCCGGTACGGGGCTCTGAGCGCCGTCGAGCAGGGTGGGCGGGCACGTCGAGCGGAGCGGCAGGCGCAGGCGCCGTCGGCCGGGTGACCGTACAGCCGCTCGGAGGGTGGTGCGGGCAGCGCTCTGAGCGGGGGCGGCCCGGTGGGCGTACGGTCGGGAACATGCGCACTGTCATCGCTGGTGGACACGGTCAGATCGCGCTGCGGCTGGAGCGTTTGCTCGCCGCACGCGGAGGTGAGGTCGCGGGCATCGTCCGTGACCCGAAGCAGAGCGACGACCTGCGGGCGGCGGGCGCCGAACCGGTCGTGCTCGACCTGGAGTCGGCGTCGGTCGAGGAGGTCGCCGCCGCCCTTGAGGGCGCCACCGCGGCCGTCTTCGCGGCCGGCGCGGGTCCGGGCAGCGGGGCCGACCGCAAGGGCACCGTGGACCGCGACGCGGCCGTGCTGTTCGCGGACGCCGCCGAGCGGGCGGGAGTGCGCCGCTATGTGGTGGTGTCCTCGATGGGCGCCGACCCGGCGCACCCGGGCGACGAGATCTTCGACGCGTACCTGCGGGCCAAGGGGGCCGCGGACGCGGACGTACGGGCCAGGGCCGGCCTGGACTGGACGGTCCTGCGGCCCGGGCAGTTGACGAACGACGCGGGGACCGGGCTGGTGACCCTGGGCGCTGCCACGGGGCGCGGGCCGGTGACGCGGGACGACGTGGCGGCGGTGCTGGCGGAGCTGCTGGAGACGCCGTCGACGGCCGGGCTGACGCTGGAGCTGATCGGGGGAAGCGTGCCGGTTTCGGTGGCGGTGAAGGACGTGGCCGGGAACTGAGCGGCGGGACGGAACTGCGCGGCGGGACCGATGAGTTCGGTGCCGCCGCGCAGTCGTCACCGCAACGGATCCGAGCCGGAGCGAACCGGAGCGAAGGAGTCGCATGCACACGGAACCTGTGGTCGTGGAACGGGGCGAGCAGCCCTATGTGGCGTTCCGGGGGCACGTCCGCATGGACGGTTTCCGTCTGATCGCCGACCGGTTCCCGGAGCTCTTCGGCTGGCTCGCCGCACGGGGAACCGAACCGGTCGGCGGACCGTTCTTCCGGTACAACCTGATCGGCGCGAAGGGGGAGTTGGAGATCGAGGCGGGTGTTCCGGTGGCGGTGTCGCTGAAGCCGGAGGGCGACGTGCTGTCGGGGCTGCTGCCCGCGGGCAGGTACGCGACGGTGACGCATGTCGGCCACCCCGACGGGCTGATCGGCGTCACGGCGGAGCTGCTCGCCTGGGCCGAAGGGCGGGGTCTGGAGTGGGACATGACGGCGGCGGAGGACGGTGAGCACTGGGTCGGCCGGCTGGAGACGTACAAGACGGATCCGCGCGTGGAGCCGGACCTGAGCAAGTGGGAGACGGAGCTGGCTTTCCGTCTGGTGTCCGGGTAGCGCCGGCGTCCGGGCAGCAATCGATGTCTGGTGTCCGGGTCTGGTGTCCAGGTCTGGCGTCCGGGCAGCGGCCGGTCGGGAAAACCCGAAGGCCCCCGCTCCGCGTTTCCGCAGATCAGGGGCCTTCTTTTGTGGCGGCGCCAGGATTCGAACCTGGGTAGGCTAAGCCGACGGATTTACAGTCCGTTCCCATTGGCCACTCGGGCACACCGCCATGGGATGTCACCGCGGATCTTCGCCTTGCGGCGCTTTTCCCTGGGGACGACGTAAACGATACCTGATGACCAGGGGTGCTCCGCCACTCGATTGATCAGTGCCCGCCGTCCGTACGGGTGGCTAGGCTTTGTGCCGTACTCCGGGCCTTGTGCCCGGGGCTTGCACGCCGTACCCGTCACCCACATCAAGGAGCCACAGGACATGGCCGACTCCAGTTTCGACATCGTCTCGAAGGTCGAGCGGCAGGAGGTCGACAACGCCCTCAACCAGGCCGCGAAGGAGATCTCGCAGCGCTACGACTTCAAGAACGTCGGCGCCTCGATCTCGTGGTCCGGCGAGAAGATCCTGATGGAGGCGGACTCCGAGGAGCGCGTCAAGGCCATCATGGACGTCTTCGAGACCAAGCTGATCAAGCGCGGGATCTCGCTGAAGGTGCTGGACAAGGGCGAGCCTCAGCTGTCCGGCAAGGAGTACAAGATCTTCTCGTCCATCGAGGAGGGCATCTCCCAGGACAACGCGAAGAAGGTCGCCAAGATCATCCGCGACGAGGGCCCCAAGGGCGTCAAGGCGCAGGTGCAGGGCGACGAACTGCGGGTCAGCTCCAAGAGCCGCGACGACCTGCAGACCGTGCAGGCGCTGCTCAAGGGCAAGGACTTCGAGTTCGCGATCCAGTTTGTGAACTACCGCTGAGGCGCTGCCGCCGGCAACTGATGCGGTAGGCGTTCTTCGAACGGGGGCGGTGGGCGGCTTCGGGCCGACTCCCGCCCCCTTCGCGTACCTCCTCCCCCCCCTCTCGCGCCCCTCGCACGGCCGTCCCCGCCGCGCAGGGCCGTCTCCGCCGCGAGCACCATGTCCGAATTCCGCCAGATCCGGTGCGGCCGGGGGCGCAGAATCGGAGGCGTGGAGCGTGGTGAGCACTGCGCGGAGAGGATGGGGTCATGACTGTTTTCGCGACCCTCGACAGCCCGCTGGGCGAGTTGCTGCTGGTGGGCGAGGAGTCCCGGGCTGAGCCAGGCGGGATCGCACTGGTGTCGCTGTCGGTGCCGGGGCAGAAGGGCGGCGCCGTCGTCCGGGAGGAGTGGCGGCACGCACCGGAGCTGTTCGGCGCGGTGGCGGCGCAGCTGAAGGCGTACTTCGCCGGGGAGCTGACGCGGTTCGAGGTCACGTACGCGGACGGGGTGGGGACGGAGTTCCAGCGCCGCGTGTGGAGTGCGGTGGACGGCATTCCGTACGGGGAGACGACGTCGTACGGAAAGCTCGCCGAGTCGATCGGGGCGTCGCGGGCGGCGGTCCGGGCGGTCGGCACCGCGATCGGGCGCAATCCGCTGCTGGTGGTGCGGCCGTGCCACCGGGTCGTGGGGGCGGACGGTTCGCTGACGGGGTACGCGGGCGGGCTGGAGCGGAAGCGGCTGCTGCTGGACCTGGAATGCGGCCCGTCGGCGTGAGGGAGGCAGTGCCGTGACCGGGTTGTTCGAGCTGCCCCGGGCGGAGGTGGCGCCGGGCGCGGTGCACGTACCCGGGTGGCTGTCGCTGGAGGAGCAGCGGGAGTTGGTCGTGGCGTGCCGTGCGTGGGCGCGCGGGCCGGTGCCGCTGCGGCACACGCGGCTGCCCGGTGGCGGGGTCATGTCGGTGCGGTCGGTGGGCCTGGGCTGGCACTGGCAGCCGTACCGCTACACGCGCACGGCGGCCGACGTGAACGGTGCGCGGGTGGCCGAATTCCCGGACTGGCTCGGCGACCTGGGCCGCCGCGCGCTGGCCGACGCGTACGAGGACCGGAGCGCCGGCGACGGGTACGCACCGGACGCCGGGCTGATCAACTTCTATGACGGCGACGCCCGGATGGGCATGCACCAGGACCGTGAGGAACGGTCGTCGGCACCGGTGGTGTCGTTGAGCATCGGCGACAGCTGTGTGTTCCGCTTCGGGAACACGGAGGGGCGCGGCCGGCCCTACACGGATGTGGAGTTGGGGTCGGGGGATCTCTTCGTCTTCGGCGGGGAGTCGCGGTTCGCGTACCACGGGGTGCCGAAGGTGCGGCCCGGCACCGGCGATCCGGCGACCGGGCTGGCCGCCGGGCGGCTGAACATCACGCTGCGGGTGACGGGACTGGGCTGAGGCCGCACCGGCCCGCTCGCTAGTGGCGCGAGCGTGAGTGGCCGAAGAGGATCCGGTACGCGACGAGCAGGACGAGCGAGCCGCCGATGGCCGCGAGCCAGGTCGGACCGTCGAAGAACTGGTTGGCGATCTCGCGGTCCAGGAAGCGCGTCGAGATCCAGCCGCCGATGAAGGCGCCGGCGATGCCGATCAGGGTGGTGCCGATCAGCCCGCCCGGGTCGCGTCCCGGCAGCAGGACCTTGGCTATGACTCCGGCGATCAGGCCGAGGACGATCCAGCCGAGGATGCTCATGAGGGTCCCCCCGTGGGTGCGTACGTAGGTGTCCGTGGTGCTTGTGCTCTGTTCTACGTACGGGAAGACGCACTCGGGGCGGCAGGGGTTGCGCAGGTCAGCGGGCGGCGAAGGGCTGGTCCGTGGGAACGATCTCCTTGCCGAGGGGCAGCAGGGACACCGGAATCAGCTTGAAGTTCGCGATGCCGAACGGAATTCCGATGATGGTGACGCACAGGGCGATGCCCGTGATGATGTGGCCGAGGGCGAGCCACCAGCCGGCGAGGATCAGCCACAGCACGTTGCCCACGCAGGACGGGGCGCCCGCGTCGCGGCGGTCGACGACGGTCTGGCCGAAGGGCCACAGGGCGTACAGGCCGATACGGAACGCGGCCAGGCCGAACGGGATGCCGATGATCGTGACGCACAGGAGGAGGCCCGCGAGCAGGTAGCCCAGGAAGAGCCAGAAGCCGCTCAGGACCAGCCATATGACGTTGAGGATTGTCTTCACGGGCGGTGGCCTGCCATCTGTTCGAGTCGGGCGATACGTTCCGCCATGGGCGGGTGGGTCGAGAACAGCTTCGCCGTGCCGTCGCCCGGGCGGAAGGGGTTCGCGATCATCATGTGGCTCGCGGTCTCGATCCGGGGCTCGGGGGGCAGCGGCAGTTGTTTCGTACCCGCGTCGAGCTTGCGCAAAGCGCTGGCCAGGGCGAGCGGATCGCCGGTCAGCTGGGCACCGGACGCATCCGCCTCGTACTCGCGGGAGCGGCTGACGGCGAGCTGGATGACGGAGGCGGCGAGCGGGCCCAGGATCATGATCAGCAGCATGCTGAAGATGCCGGGGCCCTCGTCGTCGTTGGATCTGCCGACGGGGATCAGCCAGGCGAAGTTGACCAGGAACATCACCACGGAGGCGAGTGCTCCGGCGACGGACGAGATCAGGATGTCGCGGTTGTAGACGTGGCTGAGCTCGTGGCCGATGACGCCGCGGAGCTCGCGCTCGTCGAGGATCTGGAGGATGCCCTCGGTGCAGCAGACGGCCGCGTTGCGCGGGTTGCGGCCGGTGGCGAAGGCGTTGGGCGCCTGGGTGGGCGAGATGTAGAGACGGGGCATGGGCTGGCGCGCGGCCGTGGAGAGCTCGCGGACCATGCGGTAGAGCTCCGGGGCCTCGAACTCGCTGACCGGCCGGGCGCGCATGGCGCGCAGGGCCAGCTTGTCGCTGTTCCAGTACGCGTACGCGTTCGTACCGAGCGCCACGAGGAGCGCGACGATCAGTCCCGTACGGCCGAAGAAGCCGCCGATGACGAGGATCAGTGCGGACAGTCCCCCGAGGAGTACGGCGGTCCTCAGCCCGTTGTGCCGGCGGTGCACGGTGCGCCCTCCAAATGGTGCGGCAGGGGAACTCCTGGCTCGGTGGTGCTTCCACGTTCAGTGGACCCTCCCTTACTGGTCAACGCCAGGCGGGGGGAGCTAGTTCCCTTGTGCACCGGGGAGGGCGGTTAGGCCGTCCGGGGTGGGTGTGCCGCGGCTACTGGAAGAGGTCGCCGGTGGCGAAGCGGAGGACGAGCTGGGGGACGCCGGAGAGGACGATTCCGGCTGCGAATGTCAGGACGATGGCCGTGGCCAGAGGGGCCGGGACGGGGAGCCTGTTGCGGCGGGGCGCCGCCGCGGCCTCTTGAGGTGCCGGTGCGTCCTCTTGAGGGGCTGCCGCAGCCTCTTGAGGTGCCGGTGCGCCCGCCGGTGCGCGGAACAGCAGGGCCGTCCACTGGAGGTAGTAGTAGAGCGCGATCACGACGTTCACGGCCATGACGACGGCGAGCCAGCCGAGGCCCGCGTCGACCGCCGCCGAGAAGACGGTGACCTTGGCGAAGAGGCCGATGATGCCCGGGGGCAGGCCGGCCAGGCAGAGCAGGAAGAAGCCGAGGGCCAGCGCTGCCAGGGGGTTGGTGGCGTACAGGCCGCGGTAGTCGGCGATGCGGTGCTGCGGCTTCGTACGGGCGACGAGTGCGGCGACGGCGAAGGCGCCGAGGTTCACGACGGCGTACATCAGGGCGTACGCGACGGTGGAGCCGATCTGGGTGTCGCTGGAGTACGCGGCTGCGGCGATCGGGACCAGGAGGTAGCCGGCCTGGCCGACGGACGACCAGGCGAGGAGTCGGACGGCGCTGCGCACGCGCGTGGTGGACTGGCGCAGCGCGGCGACGTTGCCGACGGTCATGGTGAGGGCTGCGAGGACGGCCAGCGCAGGGCCCCAGACGTCGGCGTACGACGGGAAGGCCACGACGGTGACCAGGATGAGGCCGGAGAAGCCGACGGCCTTGCCGATGACGGACAGGTAGGCGGCGATCGGCAGGGGAGCGCCGACGTAGGTGTCGGGGACCCAGAAGTGGAAGGGCGCGGCGGCCGTCTTGAAGGCGAAGCCGACCAGAGTGAGGGCGACGCCCGCCTTGGCGAGGGTGTCCAGCTGGACGGGGACGTCGTCGAGGCGGGTGGCGATCTCGGTGAGGTGCATCGTGCCCGTCGTCGCGTACACAAAGCTGACGCCGAGGAGCATCACGGCGGTCGCGGTGACGGAGGACAGGAAGAACTTCAGGGCCGCCTCGGAGGACCGCTTGTCACCGCGGCGCAGGCCGACGAGGGCGAAGGCGGGCAGGGACGCGACTTCGAGGGCGACAACGAGGGTGGCGAGGTCGCGGGAGGCGGGCAGGAGGGCCGCTCCGGCTGCGGAGGACAGCAGCAGGAACCAGTACTCGCCTGCGGGGAGCTTCTTGTCGTCCTTGGCCGCGGTCATGGACAGGAGCGCGGTGAGGAGGGCGCCGCCGAGCACAAGGGCCTGGATGACCAGGGCGAAGTAGTCGGCGGTGTAGCTGCAGACGGCCGGGTCGTCGACGAGGCAGAAGGTCTTGCGGTCGCCCTTGCGCAGGGGAATCAGCGCTGCGAGGGCGACGGCGAGGCCTGCGACGGCGGCGATGCCGAGGAGGTGCTTGCGGCTCTCTCGTACGAACAGATCGGCGACCAGGATCGCCAGGGCGACGGCCGCGACGACGACGGGCGGAGCGATGGCGAGCCAGTCGACGGACTGGACGAGGCCGGCCGCGCCCTTGGCGCTCTCGGCGGCCATGGGGACGGCGTTCACGACTTGCCTCCTGCGAGGAGCTTCTGGACGGCCGGGTCGGTGAGGCCGAGGAGGACCGCGGGCCAGAGGCCGGCGAGGACGGTGAGGGCGACGAGCGGGGTCCAGGCGGCGAACTCGTAGCCCTGTACGTCGGCGACGGCGGGCTGCTCGGCGTTCTCGCGCCGCTCCCCCATGCAGACGCGGCGTACGACGGTCAGCAGGTACGCGGCGGTGAGCAGGGTGCCGAGGCCGGCGATCGCCATGAAGGTGAGGAAGGCGGGGCGGCTGAGGCCGGGGGCGGGGTCGAACGCGCCGAACATCGTCAGCATCTCGCCCCAGAAGCCCGCCAGTCCCGGCAGTCCGAGGGAGGCGACGGCGCCGAAGGCGAGGAGGGCGCCGAGGCGGGGGGCACGGCCGTAGAGGGCCGCACCGGTGGCCCCGGCGAGGGTGTCGAGGTCGGCGGTGCCGTAGCGGTCCTTGAGGGCGCCGACCAGGAAGAACAGCAGGCCGGTGATGAGGCCGTGGGCGATGTTCGCGAAGAGTGCGCCGTTGACTCCGGTGGGGGTCATGGAGGCGATGCCCAGGAGCACGAAGCCCATGTGGCCGACGGAGGAGTACGCGATCAGGCGCTTGAGGTCGCCCTTGTTGCCCTTGCGGGCGAGGGAGAGGCAGGCGAGGGATCCGTAGATGATGCCGACGACCGCGAAGGCGGCGAGGTACGGGGCGAAGGTCTGCATGCCCTCGGGGGCGATGGGCAGGGCGATGCGGACGAAGCCGTAGGTGCCCATCTTCAGCAGGACTCCGGCGAGGAGGACCGAGCCGACGGTGGGGGCGGCGGTGTGCGCGTCCGGGAGCCAGCTGTGCAGGGGCCACATCGGGGTCTTGACCGCGAGGCCGATCGCGATCGCCAGAACTGCCGTGACCTGCACGGACGTTGTCAGCCCACGGCCGTTGTCAGTGGCGAGTGCCACCATGTCGAATGTGCCGGATTTCAGGCCGATGAGGAGGAGGCCGAGCAGCATCACGACGGAGCCGAGCAGCGTGTAGAGGATGAACTTCCAGGCGGCCCGGGTCTTTTGGGCACCGCCCCAGCGGGCGATCAGGAAGTACATCGGGATGAGGACCATCTCGAAGGCCAGGAAGAACAGGACCAGGTCGAGGACGGCGAAGGTGGCGAGGGTGCCGGACTCCAGGACGAGGAGAAGAGCGACGAATGCCTTGGCGGACGGGCCTGTCGGCATTTTGAAGTAGCTGTAGAGCGCGCAGAGGAAGGTCAGCAGCGCGGTCAGTACGAGGAGGGGGAGCGAGATGCCGTCGGTGCCGAGATGGATCCGGATGTCGAGCGCCGGGATCCAGCTGATGTCGGTCGTGGCCTGCATCTTCGCGGGGTGGCTGTGGTCGAAGCCGAGCGCGAGGACGATCGCCGCGAGGAGGACGACGCCTGTGACGACGACTCCGTGGCGCAGGACGGCCTGGTCGGGGCTGCGGCCCTTCAGTCCGGGCGGGGCCGGGAGAAGGGCGGCGACGGCACCGATGAGCGGGCCGACGACGATCAGTGCGAGAAGGAACTGCATGACGGATGCGCTGATATCGATCACGGCTCACGCTCCGGCGGCGACGAGGACGGCGGCGATTGCCAGGACGACGGAGCCTGCGACCAGGGCGCCGAGGTAGGTCTGCACGTTGCCGGTCTGGGAGCGGCGGACCGCGAAGCCGAGCCAGCGCGGGAGAGCGCCCGCGCCCCGGACGTACGTGTCGACGACCTCGCGGTCCAGGAAGCGGACCAGTTCGGCGGCCGCCTGGACGGGGCGGACGAACAGGGTGCGGTAGAGGGCGTCCAGGTGGAAGCCGGTGGCCGCGTGGCGGTGGAGCGGGCCGAGCAGGAGGCGTCCGGGGTCACCGGGGTCCTGGGCAGTCGGAAGGGGCGCCACGAAGTGGCTCGTTGAGGGGCGGTGGTCGGGCGACGGGCGGGCTGTGCCGTAGGCCGCTTCGTGGGTGGCGATGGCTTCCTCCTCGGAGGTGACCGGGTCCGCTTCGGGGTTCGCGGCGACCGCTCCCAGGGGGATGTTGCTGCCGGCCTTGTAGCGGAGGGCTCGCCAGGACGCGTACGTCATGATCCCGCCGACGGCGGCGACGCCGGTGCCGAGGACGGCGGTGGTGACGGTCGGGGTCAGGGCGTGGACGTCGAACCAGCCCGCGAGTTGGCCGACGGCCAGGCCGAGGGCGAGCGAGGGGACGGCGAGGACCCAGAGGACGGTGCTCATCGCGAGCGGCTGCTTGCCGTGATCGGGGGCGGCGGGGCCGCGGCCCCGGAAGGCGAGGAGCCAGAGGCGGGTGGCGTACGCGGCGGTGAGGAGGGCGGTGAGGAGACCGGAGACCAGGACGATCCAACCGGCGCCCGAGGGGCCGGTGGCGGAGTCGCCGAAGGCGGTGTGCTCGGCGGCGACCAGGACGGCTTCCTTGGAGAAGAAGCCGGCGAAGGGCGGGATGGCGGCAAGCGCGAGGAGCGCGATCGTCATCGTCCAGTAGGCGTCCGGGATCCGCTTGGGCAGGTCGCCCATGCGGGACATGGCGGCCAGGGAGTTGGTGCCGGCGGCGTGGATGATCACGCCGGCGCCAAGGAAGAGGAGGGCTTTGAAAGCACCGTGCGAGAGGAGGTGGAAGACGGCGGCACCGCGGTCGCCGACCGCGAGGGCGCCGGTCATGTAGCCGAGCTGGCCGATGGTCGAGTAGGCGAGGACCCGCTTGATGTCGTCCTGGGCGAGCGCGGCGAGGGCCGAGCCGACCATCGTGACCGCGGCCATCACGGCGAGGACGGTCATGGCGGCTGCGGAGGCCGCGAAGACGGGGAGGAGGCGGGCCACGAAGTAGACACCGGCGGCGACCATCGTCGCGGCGTGGATGAGCGCGGAGACGGGTGTGGGGCCGGCCATCGCGTCCGGCAGCCAGGTGTGCAGCGGGAACTGCGCCGACTTGCCCGCGACGCCCGCGACGAGCAGGAGCGCGATCAGGGTCGGATGGTCGAGGCCGCCGGTGGCGACGGCATTGAGGATGCCGGTGATCCGGAACGTACCGGCGTCTGCGGCGAGTGCGAACAGGCCGAACAGGAAGGGGACGTCGCCGAGCTTGGTGACCAGGAAGGCCTTGAGGGAGGCGGCGCGGGCTTCGGGCGTCTCCCAGTAGTGGCCGACGAGGAAGTACGAGCAGATGCCCATGATCTCCCAGCCGACCAGCAGCACCATCAGGTCGCCGGAGTAGACGACGAGCAGCATCGCGGAGGTGAAGAGGGAGACGAGAGCGGCGTACGAGGCGTAGCGCGGGTCGTCGCGCAGGTAGGCCGTCGAGTAGATCTGGACGCAGGTCGCGACGACGGTCACCAGGACGGCGACCAGGGCCGCGAAGCCGTCGATGTGCAGGGCGAGGTCGATGGGGACCGAGCCGGTCGGGGTGAGCCGGGTGGCGGCGTCGATCGGCCTGCCCCCGCCCTGGTGCGCGGCGACGGTGATCGCGAGCGCCAGGGCGGCGAGCGTTGGCAGGAGTGCCAGGGGGCGTACGAAGCCGGGGGCCTTGCGGCCGAGGAGCAGGCCGGCGGCGGCGCCCAGGAACGGGAGGAGGGGGACGAGGACGGCGAGGGTCGTGGTGGTCACGCGGCGGCCTCTGCCTTCTGTGCCGGGCCGTCGGCGGGTCCGTCCGCCTGGTCGCCCGCCGGGTCTGTCGGGTCTGCCGGGTCCGTCGGGTCTGCCGTCTCGGCGGTGTCGCGGAGCTTGTCGATGTCCGAGGTGCCGCGGTTGCGGTAGACCATCAGGACGATCGCCAGGCCGATGCCGATCTCGGCGGCGGCGATGGCGATGGTGAAGAGGGTGAGGGCCTGGCCGGTGTGCAGGGTGTCGCGGAGCCAGACGTCGAAGGCGACCAGGTTGAGGTTGACGGCGTTGAGCATCAGCTCGACGGACATCAGGACCAGGATCGCGTTGCGGCGGGCGAGTACTCCGTAGAGGCCGACGCAGAAGAGGAGGGCGGCGAGGACGGCCGGGTAGGCGAGGTGCATCAGCGCTGCTCCTTCTTCTCGGCGTCGGGGGCGTTCGTCCTGGCGTCGCGGGCGTTCTTCTCGGTGTCGCGGGCGTTCGTCCTGGCGTCGGGGGCTGCCGCTTCGTCCTCGGCCGCCGTGTTCTTGCGGGAGAGGACGATCGCGCCGACCAGGGCGGCCAGGAGCAGGACCGAGAGTGCTTCGAAGGGGAGCACCCAGTGCTGGAAGAGGATTTCGCCGGTCACCTTGGTGGAGCCCTGGACCGGTCCGTCCAGGTCGATCCAGGTGTTGCGGAACGCGTCGACGACCACCCAGACCAGGGCGGCCGCCGCGGCGACGGCCACCGTGAGGGCGGCCGGGCGGTTGCCCGAGTCGGCGTCCGGGGAGCGCCCGATGGGGGCCCTGGTGAGCATGAGGCCGAAGAGGAGGAGGACGACGATGGAGCCGACGTAGATCAGCACCTGGACCCAGGCGATGAACTCGGCGGTCAGGAGCAGGTATTCGACGGCGAGGCCGCCGAGGGCGACGACGAGCCAGAGAGCGGCGTGCACCAGCTGCTTGGTGGTGACCGTGACGACGGCCGCGCCGAGGGTGACGATGCCGACCAGGAGGAAGGCGATCTCGACCCCGGTCGGGGAGAGGAAGCCGTGGCTGGCGGCGGAGAGGGTCAGGGTCGTGATCACGCCGGGCCCTCCTGCTGGTCCGGGGCCGTCGATTGCTGTTCCTGGGCTGTCGCCTGCTGGTCCTGGGCAGCAGTTGCCGCCTGCTGGCCCTGAGCTGCCTGAGCTTCCTGAGCCGCCTGGGCCGCTTCCGCCTGGGCTGCCTGCTGGGCCGCTTCGAGTTTGTCGGCGGTCTTGCGGGCCGCCGCGATCTCCTTCGGTTCCTCGGCGCGCGGGTCGAGGGCGGGCGGCTGGGGCACGGTCCACATCCACTCGCGGAGCTTGTCCCGCTCGTGGGTCAGCTCGTGGATGTCGGTCTCCGCGTACTCGAACTCCGGAGACCAGAAGAGTGCGTCGAAGGGGCAGACCTCGATGCAGATCCCGCAGTACATGCAGAGCGAGAAGTCGATCGCGAAGCGGTCGAGGACGTTGCGGCTGCGCTCGCGCCCGCCGGGTGCGGCGGCCGGCACCGTCTCCTTGTGGGAGTCGATGTAGATGCACCAGTCGGGGCACTCGCGGGCGCACAGCATGCAGACCGTGCAGTTCTCCTCGAACAGGCCGATCACGCCGCGCGTACGGGGCGGGAGTTCGGGCTGCTTCTCGGGGTACTGCGCGGTGACGGTCTTCTTCGTCATCGTGCGGAGGGTGACGGCGAGGCCCTTGGCCAGGCCCGACCCGGGAATGGGTGCCATGACTACTGGATCGCCACCTTCACGATGCCGGTGAGCGCGATCTGCGCGAGTGCGAGCGGGATGAGGAGGGTCCAGGACAGCTTCTGGAGCTGGTCCTCGCGCAGTCGCGGATAGCTGACCCGGAGCCAGATCACGACGAAGGCGAGCACCGCGGTCTTGAGGAGCGTCCAGACCCAGCCGAGTCCTTCGGCGCCCCACGGGCCGTGCCAGCCGCCGAGGAACAGGACAGTGGTCAGGCCGCAGACGATGACGATGCCCGCGTACTCGGCGAGCAGGAACAGCGCGAAGCGCAGACCCGTGTACTCGGTGTACGCACCGAAGATGATCTCCGAGTCGGCGATCGGGGCGTCGAACGGCGGGCGTTGCAGCTCCGCGAGCCCGGCCGTGAAGAAGATGAACGCGCCGATGATCTGCCAGGGCAGCCACCACCACTCCCAGGCGTTCAGGATGCCGGGCAGCGAGACCGTGCCGGCCGCCATCGCCACCGAGGCGGCGGCCAGCAGCATGGGGAGCTCGTACGCGAGGAGCTGGGCGGCGGTGCGCAGACCGCCGAGCAGCGAGAACTTGTTCGCCGACGCCCAGCCCGCCATGAGCGAGCCGAGCACTCCGACGCCCATGATCGCGAGTACGTAGAAGATGCCCGCGTCGATCTGCTGGCCGACGGCGGACTCGCTCGGGCCGATCGGAATGACGAGGAGTACCAGGAGGTACGGGAGGAGGGCGACGGCGGGAGCGAGTTGGAAGATCCGGCGGTCGGCGCCCGTCGGGACCACGTCCTCCTTCTGCGCGAACTTCACGCCGTCGGCGACGAGCTGGGCCCAGCCGTGGAAGCCGCCCGCGTACATGGGGCCGAGGCGGCCCTGCATGTGGGCCATCACCTTGTGCTCGGTCTGGCCGACCACGAGGGGCAGGACCAGGAAGAGGACGAAGACGAGGACCAGCCGGAGGGCGACGTCGAGTACGTCGTTCACGCGGTATCGCCTCCGGCGGGGTGGGTGGGGTCGTCGGGACCTTGGGGACGGTCCGGCTCGTTCGACGGGGCAGGGCGGGACTCGGCCTCGGGCTCGGACTCCATCGGCGGTACGGGCTCGGGCTCGTCGAAGGTGGGGCGGGCGTGGTGCCAGGGGGCGTCCGGTGCGGGGGCGTCCGGTGCGGGGGCATCCGGTGCGGGGGCGTCCGGTCCGGGGGCGTCCGGTGCGGGGGCGTCCGGTGCGGGTGTGCCGGACGCGGCAGCCCCGGGCTTCGTACCCGCAGCCGCCTGGCTCGCCGATCCGTCTGCGGCACTGCGGTTGCGCCGGGGCGGCCTCGCCGTCGAAGCTCCCGAGGCCTCAGGACCCGTGGCCGGGGGCGCCGGAGCCCCAGGAGCGGCTGCCTCCGGCGGCGCCTGACTGACGGAGCCCTGGCTCGCGCTGCGGGAACGGCGGGCGGGAGCGGTCGGCGCGGCCGAGGTCTCCGATACGGCCGGTGCGGCCGGAGAGCCCGTTGTGCCGGGGCTGGTCTCCGGTGGTACCTGCGATGCCGAGCCCTCGCTCACGCTGCGGCTGCGGCGGGCCGGGCGGTCGGCCGCACCCGCGGTGCCCGCACGCGCAGCGCCCGTACCGGCACGGGCGGCGGCGCCGGTGCTCGCACCCGCCGCACCCGCCCGCGCTCCCCGTGCCGGGCGTGCCGGGGCTGCCGGAAGCTGGCCCTTGAGGGGGCCCCATTCGTTGGGATCGGGGACGCCGGGCGGGAGCATCTGGCGGCGCTTGGGGCCGCCGTGCTCGGACTCGCCCGGCTCCTTGGCGCCGGGCCAGGCCTTGGCGACCCGCGCCGCCAGGACGAAGTCCTTGCGGAGGGGGTGTCCCTCGAAGGTGTCCGGCAGGAGGAGGGGTGCGAGGTGCGGGTGGTCGGTGAAGTCGATGCCGAACATCTCGTGCGTCTCGCGCTCGTGCCAGGCGGCGCCCGCGTAGACGTCCACCGCTGTGGGGAGGACGGGGGCGGCGTGCGGCACGGTCGTACGGATCAGGAGGCGGCGGACCGAACGGCCTTCGAGGGAGACGACGTGGGCGGACACACGGAAGCCCGTGCCCGGCTCGTCGACCGCGCTCAGCCAGTCGAAATAGGTGCAGGCCAGCTTGTCCCTGGCGATTTCGAGTGCGGAGATCCACGCACCGATGGGCACGTCGACCGTCAGCAGGTCGTACGCCCGCTCGGCCGTGGCCTCCGCGCCGAAGACCTCGGTGACCGTGTCGGGCAGACCGTCGTAGACGCTCACCGGTCACCAACTCCCGGGGCGGGGGCGGGAGAAGGCGTCGGCGGCGGGGGCACCAGGCTGCTCTGCAATGCGGTAACGGACGGGCGGGCCGCCGAGTTCCCGTAGCGCTCCGCCAGTGACTCGCGAGCGATCTTTTCCTGGAGCTTGAGGATGCCCTGGAGGAGAGCTTCGGGGCGGGGTGGGCAGCCCGGCACGTACACGTCGACCGGAATGATCTGGTCGACGCCCTTGGTGACGGAGTACGAGTCCCAGTACGGGCCGCCGCAGTTGGAGCAGGCGCCGAACGAGATCACGTACTTGGGCTCGGGCATCTGCTCGTAGAGGCGCTTCACGGCCGGGGCCATCTTGTCCGTGACCGTGCCGGACACGACCATCAGGTCGGCCTGGCGCGGGCCGGGCGCGAAGGGGATCACGCCGAGCCGGATGAAGTCGTGGCGGGCCATGGAGGCCGCGATGAACTCGATGGCACAGCAGGCGAGGCCGAAGTTGAAGACCCAGAGGCTGTAGCGGCGGCCCCAGTTGAGGACCACCTTCATCGGTTCGGGCGCGAGGCGGGAGAGGACGCCGAGGCGCTGCGGGGCGGGCAGGTCCACCGGACCGGTCCCGGGTGCGGTCTCCGGAGCAGGCTGCGGAGTGGGGGTCACGTCCATTCGAGGACGCCCTTCTTGTATGCGTACAGCAGACCCACGGCCAGGAAGCCGAGGAAGATGAACATCTCGACCAGCGTCGTGGCGCCGTATCCGGGTGCGGCGAACACCGTCGCCCACGGGAACAGGAAGATCGAGTCGACGGCGAAGATCACGTACAGGAACGCATAGACGTAGTAGCGGACCTGGGTGTGCGCCCAGCCCTCGCCGACGGGGTCGACTCCGCACTCGTACGTCAGGAGCTTCTCCGGCGTCGGCACCACCGGGCGCAGCAGGCGCCCGGCGCCGAAGGCCACGGCGACGAAGAGCACCCCGACGACGGCGAGCAGGCCGACGACCGAGTAGCTCTGGAAGTAGCTCGCGGCCGACACGGTGGCGGCGGAGTGCTCCGCCGCCGAGAAGTGTTCCGCCGCCAACTCGATCGGCACGGTCGGTTCCGGCACGTCCCGTCCCTCGCTCCCCGGCCTCTCGGCACCCTGTCGGCCGCCGGTCGGCGGTCGTTGATCTGTACGCACGGGAGTCTAGGGCCTGGTAAAGGTTCAGTAAGCAGTCATGTCACTTCGGCAACCGGACGGTGGTGGGGTTGTCCCTACCTCCGGCACCCCGCCCACCCCATGGCGTCCGGATGCCGGTACCGGCAGTCTTGGCCATATGACCGTAAGCTCCGGCGCGCACTCGCCCGGCTCCGACCTGCTGCCTCCTCCCGCCGCCTTCGCCTTTGGCCGGCACACCTGGAAGGAGGTCGTGCATCTGCTGCTCGACCTCCCCGCGGCCCTGCTCGGGTTCGTGTACGCGGTGGTGTCCGTCGTGCTGGGCACCGGTCTCGCCGTGACCGTGGTCGGGCTGCCGTTGCTGGCGGCCGGGCTGATGGGGGCGCGCTGGATCGGCAGCTGGGAGCGCGCGCGTGCGCGCGTGCTGCTCGGGGTGCAGGTGGAGGAGCCGAGTCCGCTGCGGGCCGGGCGGGAGCAGGACGGTTTCTTCCCCTGGCTGTGGGCGACGCTGAAGGATCCGGTGGGCTGGCGTTCGGTGCTGTACTCGGTGATCCGGCTGCCGTGGGGCGTGCTGACGTTCACGCTGACGCTGGTGAGCCTGATCGTGCTGTGGCCGGTGCTCGGCTACGTCGTACGGGGGTTGGCCAACGTGGACCGGGCGATGGTGCGCGGGCTGCTGTCGCCGTCCGGCGAACTGGAGCGCCGTATCGCCGAACTGGAGTCGGACCGGGGTGTGGTCGTCGACACGGCCGCCGCCGACCTGCGGCGCATCGAACGCGACCTGCACGACGGGGCACAGGCCCGGCTCGTCGCCCTGGCGATGGGGCTCGGGCTGGCGAAGGAGAAGCTGCTCGACGACCCGGAGACCGCCGCGCAGATGGTCGGCGAGGCGCACGGAGAGGTGAAGCTGGCGCTGCAGGAACTGCGCGACCTGGCCCGCGGCATCCACCCGGCGGTACTGACCGACCGGGGCCTGGACGCGGCGCTGTCCGCGATCGCGTCGCGGTGCACGGTGCCGGTGAAGGTGAACGCCGACCTGGACGAGCGTCCTGCGGAGGCCATCGAGGGCATCGCGTACTTCACGGTCTCCGAGCTGTTGCAGAACGTCAGCAAGCACAGCGGGGCCCGGACGGCGACGGTCGAGGTGTGGCGGTCCGGGGCGCGGCTGCTGATTCAGGTACGGGACGACGGGCGCGGGGGCGCGCGGCTGGACGGCGGCACCGGCATGGCGGGGCTCGCGGACCGGCTCGGCGCGGTCGACGGACTGTTCACGGTGGACTCGCCGCCGGGCGCGGGCACGACGGTGACGGCGGAACTGCCGTGGCGGGAGCGGACGTCGGCGGGCGCGGGAGCACCTGCGGGGCGTGGCCGGTCTGTGGGAAAGCGCAGTGCCAGGGGTGGGGAAAACCCCAGGAAAGGACGGTGAATTACCTCATGGTCCGGGGCGCCGCGCTCCCGCAGTCTTGATTCAACGCACCTGCTGACACCACATCGCACCTGCTGACACCACATGGAAGAAACGGACCCGATCATGGCCACGGATTACGCACCTCGCACCGGGGAACACCGGCCCCGGCAGCACCGCGTCCCGCCGGTGCTGCGCGCGCCGTTCGAAGGCCGCGCCTGGCGCGAGCTCGGCTATGTGCTGTTCAGCCTGCCGATCAGCATGGTGGCTTTCGTCCTCGCGATAACGACCCTCTCGCTGGGTGCCGCCCTGCTGGTGACCTTCCTCGGCATCCCGGTGCTCGCGGCGGGGCTCGCACTGTTCCGCGGTTTCGGCGTACTGGAGCGGGCTCGGGCACGGGGTCTGCTGGGGCTGGACGTACCGGGCCCCCGGCCGCTGCGCCCTGCCAAGCCCGGTCTGATGGGCTGGGTCGGGGCCGTCCTCAAGAGCGGGGTGTCCTGGCGTCATCTGCTCTACGGGATCCTGCACATGCCGTGGGCGGTCTTCGCGTTCGGTGTCTCGGTGATCTTCTGGTCGTTCGGTCTGATGGCCTTCACGTACCCGCTGTACGGATGGGCCATCACGCAGAGCAACGGCACGCGCGGCATCCAGCTCTACGGCGGCATGCACAACGAGGTCTACCTCAACGCACCCCTTGAAACAGCCCTCACCAGCGCGACCGGCCTGGTCGTGCTGCTGGTCTGCCCGTGGATCACCCGGGCCCTGGTGTCCGTGGACCGGCTGATGGTGGCCACCCTGCTCAGCCCGTCCGCCCTCGACGACCGGGTCACCGAGCTGGAGTCCGACCGGGGCGTGGTCGTCGACACGGCCGCCGCCGACCTGCGGCGCATCGAACGCGACCTGCACGACGGGGCGCAGGCCCGGCTCGTCGCCCTGGCCATGGACCTGGGCCTGGCGAAGGAGAAGCTGACCAATGACCCCGAGGCGGCGGCCCGGATGGTGGACGAGGCGCACGGCGAGGTGAAGGTGGCGCTGCAGGAGCTGCGCGACCTGGCCCGCGGCATCCACCCGGCGGTACTGACCGACCGGGGCCTGGACGCCGCACTGTCCGCGGTGGCCTCCCGGTGCACGGTGCCGGTGAAGGTCGAGGTGGATCTGCCGGCCCGGCCGGCCGCGGCCATCGAGGGCATCGCGTACTTCACGGTCTCCGAGCTCCTGCAGAACGTCAGCAAGCACGCACAGGCCACCCGGGCCTCGGTCGAGGTGTGGGAGACCGGCGGTCGGCTGATGCTCCAGGTGACCGACGACGGCCGGGGCGGCGCGAGCACCGGCGGCGGCTCGGGCTTGGCGGGTCTGGCGGAACGGCTGGACGCGGTGGACGGAATCCTGGTGGTGGACTCCCCCGTCGGCGGCCCGACGACGATCACGGCCGAGCTGCCCTGGCGCGGCTGATCACCGGCCCGACGGGCGGGCCCGAGCGGGTGACAGCCGGGCAACCGGCCGCCGAGCGGCCCCGGGACAGCTGGGCAACGAACTGACACCCGTCCCGGGACGGGTGGACAACGGGCTGATGCGCGGCCCCTGGGGAGGGCTGGCTGACTGCCTACCGGCGCGGGGCTGCCCCGGGGCAGGCCGGCGCCGTCCCTCCAGCCACCGGCCCGACGAACTGCCCTGTGCAACTGAGCACGGGACGGACGAGAGGCCCCGGGACTACTGAGTACCGGGACCGACGAGCTGCCCCCGGGGGGGCAGCTGAAGCCGACCCGGCGGCAAGCGAGGGAGCCGCTGGCCTGCGGCCGGACTGACCAGTCGGACTGACCGGCCTGACTGACCGGCCGAGGTGCGGCGTGGCTGACCGGCCGAGGTACGGCCTGACTGACCGGCCGCGGTACGGCATGGCTGACCGGCCGGACTGCGGCCTGGCCGACCCGTCCCGGCCGACTGCGGCCTGGCCGATCCATCGGGCTGCTCCGGTGCGGCCGGTCGCCGAGGCTTCCGGAGCGGTAGGTCCCCGGGCCTGCGGAGCGGCGGGGCTCCTCGGCTCCCGGGCTCCTCGGCTCCCGGGCTTCGGGACTGCGGGACGTCCGGACTTCCGGACATCCGGGCTTCCGGGCTTCCGGAGCAGCAGGGCTCCGGAGTCCTGTCCCCCTCTTCCCGACACCTGGGCGCACCCCGGTCCGGATGCTGGGATGCTGGGGGAAGTTGAGTGCGGTACACAGCCGTACCCGCCAGAACCTGGGGGCAGGAAAAGTCGTGGGAGACAGGGTGCGCGTGGTCATCGCCGAGGATTCGGTACTGCTTCGGGAGGGCCTGACCCGGTTGCTGACCGACCTCGGGCACGACGTCGTCGCGGGCGTCGGGGACGGGGAGGCGCTGGTCAAGACCGTGGGCGACCTGGCCGCGCAGGGGCAGCTGCCGGACGTGGTGGTGGCGGACGTACGGATGCCGCCGACCCACACCGACGAGGGGGTGCGGGCGGCGGTGCGGCTGCGCCGGGACTATCCCGGGATCGGGGTGCTGGTGCTGTCCCAGTACGTGGAGGAGCAGTACGCCACCGAGCTGCTGGCCGGGTCCAGTACGGGCGTGGGCTATCTGCTCAAGGACCGGGTGGCGGAGGTCAGGGAGTTCGTGGACGCCGTGGTGCGGGTGGCCAGGGGCGGTACCGCCCTGGACCCCGAGGTGGTGGCCCAGCTGCTCGGCCGCAGCCGCAAGCAGGACGTGCTCGCCGGGCTCACCCCGCGCGAGCGGGAGGTCCTAGGGCTGATGGCGGAGGGCCGGACCAACTCGGCGGTGGCCAAGCAGCTGGTGGTGAGCGACGGCGCGGTCGAGAAGCACGTCAGCAACATCTTCCTGAAGCTGGGTCTGTCGCCGAGCGTCGGGGACCACCGGCGGGTGCTTGCGGTGCTGACCTATCTGAACTCCTGAGCACCCGAGTGCCCGAGTACCTGAACAGCTGAGCTGCTGAACTCCCGAGCTCCGGAGCGGACTTCGGTGCTCGGGGGCGCACTTCCGAACCGCACTCCCGGACCGCACTTCCGAACCGCGGTTCCGGGTGTGGGCTCCGGGGCGGAACCCCGTCCCGGAGGCCGTGCAAGGACCCGGCCGGGGATCCCGGACACTGGATTTCTGACGGGTCGTCAGATAACAAGGTCGAGCGCGCCTCGATCGGGGCCGTAGGACCAGAACCAAAGGATGAGCAAGGAGCGTCTTCAGCACAGGGGCCAGGGGGCGGATGAATCGTGATGAATCATGACAGCTGGGTGTCTCAAAAGCGGTTTCGCCTTTGGGGCGGGCCAAGGAACGCGACCCTTGCAGACGTAGGGTTGCCCCGGGACGACCGGTCGTCCGGCCGTTCCCGAACAGCCGCCTCTGAGGGAGGTCCAGTTCAGTGACCAGCCAGGTCAGTAGCCCGGCCGAACAGGCCGACGGAGCCAACACGGCCCCGGAGAAAGAGGTCCGCCGCCTGGACCGGGTAATCATCCGTTTCGCGGGCGACTCCGGTGACGGCATGCAGCTCACCGGTGACCGGTTCACGTCGGAAACCGCGTCGTTCGGCAACGACCTGTCGACCCTGCCGAACTTCCCGGCCGAGATCCGGGCCCCCGCAGGGACCCTGCCGGGCGTCTCCAGTTTCCAGCTGCACTTCGCGGACCACGACATCCTCACCCCCGGCGACGCCCCGAACGTACTGGTGGCGATGAATCCGGCAGCGCTCAAGGCGAACATCGCCGATGTGCCGCGCGGGGCCGAAATCATCATCAACACCGATGAGTTCACCAAGCGGCCGATGGCCAAGGTGGGGTACGAGACGTCCCCGCTGGAGGACGGTTCGCTGGACGCCTACAGCGTGCACCCGGTGCCGCTGACCACGCTGACCGTGGAGGCGCTGAAGGAGTTCGGGCTGTCCCGCAAGGACGCGGGCCGGTCCAAGAACATGTTCGCGCTGGGTCTGCTCAGCTGGATGTACCACCGGCCCACCGAGGGCACGGAGGCGTTCCTGCGGCAGAAGTTCGCGAAGAAGCCCGACATCGCCGAGGCCAACGTGGCTGCTTTCCGGGCGGGTTGGAACTTCGGCGAGACGACCGAGGACTTCGCGGTGAGCTACGAGGTGGCCCCGGCCACCACCGCGTTCCCCCCGGGCACGTACCGGAACATCTCCGGGAACCTGGCTCTCTCGTACGGGCTGGTCGCGGCCGGGCAGCAGGCGGATCTGCCGCTCTACCTCGGCTCGTATCCGATCACCCCGGCGTCCGACATCCTGCACGAGCTCAGCAAGCACAAGAACTTCGGCGTACGGACCTTCCAGGCCGAGGACGAGATCGCGGCGATCGGCGCCGCCCTCGGGGCGGCCTTCGGCGGTCAGCTGGCCGTGACCACCACCTCGGGCCCCGGCGTCGCGCTGAAGTCGGAGACGATCGGGCTCGCGGTGAGCCTGGAGCTTCCGCTGCTGATCGTGGCGATCCAGCGCGGCGGCCCGTCCACCGGACTGCCGACCAAGACCGAGCAGGCGGACCTGCTGCAGGCGATGTACGGGCGCAACGGCGAGGCCCCGGTGCCCGTGATCGCACCCCGGACACCCGCCGACTGCTTCGACGCGGCGATCGACGCGGCGAGGATCGCGCTGACCTACCGCACTCCGGTCTTCCTGCTGAGCGACGGTTACCTGGCCAACGGTTCGGAGCCCTGGCGGGTTCCCGACGTCGACGAACTGCCCGATCTGCGTGTGCGGTTCGCGACCGGACCGAACCACGAGCTGGCGGACGGCACCGAGGTGTTCTGGCCGTACAAGCGCGATCCGGAGACCCTGGCCCGCCCGTGGGCGGTACCCGGCACGCCGGGTCTTGAGCACCGCATCGGCGGCATCGAGAAGCAGGACGGCACGGGCAACATCTCGTACGACCCGTCCAACCACGACTTCATGGTCCGCACCCGGCAGGCCAAGATCGACGGCATCTCGGTCCCGGACCTGGCGGTCGACGACCCGGACGGCGCCCGCACGCTGGTGCTCGGCTGGGGTTCGACGTACGGGCCGATCACGGCGGCGGTACGGCGGCTGCGCACCGAAGGCGTGGCCATCGCGCAGGCGCATCTGCGCCATCTCAACCCCTTCCCGAGGAATCTCGAAGAGGTGTTGAAGCGTTACGACAAGGTGGTCGTCCCGGAGATGAACCTGGGTCAGCTCGCCACGCTGATCCGGGCGAAGTACCTCGTGGACGCGCTCTCGTACAACCAGGTCAACGGAATGCCGTTCAAGGCCGAGCAGCTGGCCACGGCCCTCAAGGAGGCCATCAATGACTGAGACGGTCACTTCTTCGAGCGACACCTCGCACGCGCCCTCGCGCACGCCCGCACACTCGCCCGCTCACACCTCGCCCGCTCACACGCTGCTGTCCCTCGTGCCCAAGGCCGACGCCAAGCAGTCCATGAAGGACTTCAAGTCCGACCAGGAAGTGCGCTGGTGCCCCGGCTGCGGCGACTACGCGGTGCTCGCCGCCGTGCAGGGGTTCATGCCGGAGCTGGGGCTGGCGAAGGAGAACATCGTCTTCGTCTCCGGAATCGGCTGCTCCTCCCGCTTCCCGTACTACATGAACACGTACGGGATGCACTCCATCCACGGCCGCGCCCCGGCCATCGCGACCGGACTCGCCTCCTCCAGGCGGGACTTGAGCGTCTGGGTGGTGACCGGTGACGGCGACGCGCTGTCCATCGGCGGCAACCACCTGATCCACGCACTGCGCCGCAACGTGAACCTCAAGATCCTCCTCTTCAACAACCGGATCTACGGGCTCACCAAGGGCCAGTACAGCCCGACGAGCGAGGTCGGCAAGATCACGAAGTCGACGCCGATGGGCTCCCTCGACGCGCCCTTCAACCCGGTATCGCTGGCGATCGGCGCCGAGGCGTCCTTCGTCGCGCGCACCGTCGACTCCGACCGCAAGCACCTCACCGAGGTACTGCGCCAGGCCGCCGACCACCCCGGCACGGCGCTCGTCGAGATCTACCAGAACTGCAACATCTTCAACGACGGCGCCTTCGAGGTCCTGAAGGACAAGGAGCAGGCCGAGGAAGCGGTGATCCGGCTCACCCACGGCGAGCAGATCCGCTTCGGGGCTGACGGCGCGAAGGGCGTCGTACGGGATCCGCTGACCGGCGACCTCAAGGTGGTGGCCGTCACCGAGGAGAACCAGTCGCAGATCCTCGTCCACGACGCGCACAGTCCCTCGCCGACCACCGCGTTCGCACTGTCGCGCCTGGCCGACCCGGACACGCTGCACCACACTCCGATCGGAGTGTTCCGCTCCGTCGACCGGCCGGTGTACGACACGTTGATGGCCGACCAGCTGGACACCGCGATCGAGCGGGACGGCAAGGGCGACCTCGGTGCGCTGCTGGCGGGCAAGGACACCTGGACCGTCGTCGGCTGAGCCGCTTCCGGTCTCTTTCCGAGCCGCTTCCGAGCCGCTTCTGATCGCTTTCCGGTACGTCCGAAAGGGGCGCCCGGGCCGTACGGGCCGGGCGCCCCTTTCGTGCATCCGGGCGCGGGGCGGGTGTCATGACCGTATTGCAGGACGGACATGACATACGGGGCCGGGCGGGCTTACCGTCGAGCGCGACGGGTGTGTGCAGGGTGCACGTTCCGGGCGGGAGGCCAGGCCGGTGTCGACGTCGTCGGATACCAAGAAGGATCAGCGGGCGGGTCTGCTGTACGGCATCGGTGCATACGGAATATGGGGTTTCGTCCCGCTCTTCTGGCCGCTGCTGAAGCCGGCCGGGGCGATCGAGATCCTGGCCCACCGGATGGCGTGGTCGCTGGCCGTGGTGGCCGTCGCGCTGCTGGCGGTACGGCGCTGGGGGTGGATCCGCGAGCTCGTCCGACAGCCCAAGAAGCTCGGTCTGATAGCCGTGGCCGCTGCCGTCATCACCGTCAACTGGGGCCTGTACATCTGGTCGGTCAACTCCGGCCACGTGGTGGAGGCGTCGCTCGGCTACTTCATCAACCCGCTGGTCACCATCGCCATGGGAGTCCTGCTGCTCGGCGAACGGATGCGGCCGGTGCAGTGGGCGGCGGTCGGGGTCGGCGCGGCCGCGGTCCTGGTGCTGGCGGTGGGGTACGGGGAACCGCCGTGGATCTCGCTCGCCCTGGCGTTCACCTTCGCCACGTACGGGCTGGTGAAGAAGAAGGTCAACCTGGGTGGGCTCGAATCGCTGGCCGCCGAGACGGCGATCCAGTTCCTGCCCGCGCTGGGGTACTTGGTGTGGCTGGGAGCTTCCGGTTCCGCCGCGTTCGGCGCGCACGGGGCGGGACATGCGGCGCTGCTCGCGGCGACGGGTGTGGTGACGGCGATTCCGCTGGTGTGCTTCGGGGCGGCGGCGATCCGGGTGCCGTTGTCGACGCTGGGGCTGCTGCAGTATCTGGCACCGGTGTTCCAGTTCGTGCTGGGGGTCGTGTACTTCCACGAGGCGATGCCGGTGGAGAGGTGGGCGGGGTTCGGGCTGGTGTGGGTGGCGTTGACGTTGCTGACTTGGGATGCGGTGAGGGCGGCTCGGAGGGCGGGGGTCGCGCGGGGGATGGTGGCGGCTTCGGCAGCGGCACAGGCGGCTCCGGCTCCGGCTCCGGCTGCCGAGGCGGGGGTCGGCGCGGGGGTGGAGGGGAAGTAGCGCGCGGGGCGTGCGGGTCGGATGGGCAAGGAGGCTAGGGGGTTGGGGGGCAAGCATCTAGGGGCGCGGGGAACTGCGCGACCAGCCACGACGCACCCGCACGAAGACCACCCGCCCATTAATTGGCGAGACGGTGCGGTTCGGGACGGGTTAGAGTCGAGGCATGGGCAGGCACTACTTCTTTCTGTGATTCCCCGCGCGGACGCGGGCGTGTGCGCGAGTGGCTGAGCCCTCGCCCCGCCCGAGCGTTCGCGCGCCCTCAGGTCCGCAGAAGCGAGCAGAACTTCGCACCCCAGGGGAATCACCATGCGCCGCACCCACAGCGCCCAGCACGCCCAGCTCACCCTCCGTAACGTCTCCAAGGCCTTCGGGGACCGTGTCGTCCTCGATCAGGTCTCCCTCTCCCTCCGCCCCGGTGAGAAAGCCGGTGTGGTCGGGGAGAACGGGTCCGGCAAGTCCACCCTGTTGCGGCTGATCGCCGGCACCGAGCAGCCCGACGACGGTGAAGTGGCCGTTGTCTTCCCCGGCGGCGTCGGGCACCTCGCACAGACCCTCGACCTCGCCCCGCACCTCACCGTCCAGGACGCCGTCGACTCCGCGCTCGCCGAGTTGCGCGCGCTGGAGGCCGCGATCCGGGACGCCGAGGCGCTGCTCGGCGATGCCACGCCCGCCGAGCTCGACGCGTACGGCGAGCTGCTCGCCACGTACCAGGACCGGGGCGGTTACGAGGCCGACGCCCGCGTCGACGCCGCCCTGCACGGGCTCGGGCTGGCCCGGATCACCCGCGACCGCGTCCTCGGCTCGCTCTCCGGCGGCGAACAGTCCCGGCTCGCCCTCGCCTGCGTACTCGCGGCGGCGCCCGAGCTGCTGCTGCTCGACGAGCCGACGAACCACCTCGACCGGCACGCCACCTCCTGGCTGGAGGACCAGCTGCGCGCCCACCGCGGCACCGTCGTCGCCGTCACGCACGACCGCGCCTTCCTGGAGCGGGTGACCGACACCGTTCTGGAGGTGGACCGCGATCTGCGGGCGGTGAGCCGGTACGGCGACGGGTGGGAGGGCTATCGCACGGCGAAGGCCGCCGCCCGGCGCCGGTGGGCGCAGGAGCACCAAGAATGGGTCGACGAGCTGGCCCGCACCGAAGCCCTGGTCGAGGCGTCCGGGCAGCGGCTCGCCGCCACCGGAAAGGACCCGGGGCAGGGCTTCGGCAAGCACCGCAGGTCCAGCGAGGCCAAGCTGTCGGGGCGGGTGCGGGCGGCCCGTCAGCGGCTGGAGGTGCTGCGGGAATCCCCCGTACCGGCTCCGCCTGTTCCGCTTCGGTTTCACGTGAAACTGGATGTGGCCGACCCTCAGGGTGAACAGCCGGACGTCATTGCCGAGTTGAAGGACGTCACGGTCGGCAAGCGGCTGCATGTACCTGAGTTGAGCATCAAGACCGGGGAACGGCTGCTGGTCTCCGGTCCGAACGGCGCGGGCAAGTCCACACTGCTGCGCGTACTGGCCGGTGATCTGGCTCCCGACACCGGCACCGTCGTACGGCCGGAGCGGCTCGGCCATCTCCGGCAGGAGCTGGCCGCGACCTCCGACCGGCGGTCCCTCCTGGCGGGTTTCGCGGCCGGCCGGCCCGGCTTCCCCGAGGAGTACGAGGACGAACTGCTCGGGCTCGGGCTGTTCAGGGCCGCCGACCTGGGGGTTGCGGTGGCGGCGCTGTCCATCGGGCAGCGGCGGCGGCTGGAGCTGGCCCGGCTGGTGTCCCGGCCCGCCGACCTCCTCGTGCTCGACGAGCCGACGAACCACATCGCGCTCAGCCTGGTGGAGGAACTGGAGGAGGCCCTCGCCGACTACCCGGGGACGGTGGTGGTCGTCTCGCACGACCGGCGGTTCCGGAGCGGGTTCGCAGGGACGAGGCTGGAGTTGGAGGCGGGACGGGTGGTATCAGCGGGCTGAGGCGGGCGGTGATGTTCGCGGGCTGAGGCAGGACCAGGGTCCGAGCCCTGGGCCCTGGGCCGAACGACCCGAGCCCGGACCCGCACCCTGGGTCGGCCCGCACCGCGGCCTGTACGGACCCGAACCCTGGGCCCGTACAGGCCCCGCCCGGCCCTGCCCTCCCCCTGCGTGCACTTCCCGGATTGGAACGCGGGCCCGCGCGGAATGATCTCCGCAGCCGCAGCCGCAGCCGCAGCCACAGCCACAGCCACAGCCACAGCCGAACGCAGGCACGCACCGCACGCACCACACACCGCCACGGGGGCACCCATGCAGCACATCACCAGGGGTACGGCCGGGGCGCTCGCCGCCGTCGTACTGTTCGCCGGGACCGTGACCGCCTGCACCGACTCACCCGGAGCCCACGTAGCACCCGACGCACCCGACGCGCCCGGAGCAGCGCAGGCGAAGGCGGAGCAGGCCGAGATCAGGTCCAGCCGCGAACTCCAGGAGCGCGCCCGCGCCCTGCTCAGCGACCCCGACGAGCTGGCCGACGGGGAGTTCGTCGCGTCCGGGTCCTCCGCCGATCCGAGGAGCGCCAGTCAGAGCGACCTCGGCCGGACAGGCACGTCCTTGGTGGTCGAGGTGGCCTGTGTGGGGCAGGGGGCCGCGGCCTTCACCGTCTCGTCCGGCCGCACCCGGATCCAGAAGCGCGTCGACTGCACGTCCCCGGCAGAGCGGATCATCCAGCTGAACCCCGCCGGGCGCACCGTCATGGTCGAAACCGCCCGGGGAGAGCACGACCGGACCGCCGTCGCCTATCTCGTACGGCGCACCACGTAGCACCAAGGAGCATCAAGGAGCGGCCGATGACCGCCTCCGACGGATCGAGTCCGCTATCCGAACGGCCCTGACCGGATTACGCCCTTGACGGTGGGACGAACTCTCGCTGAACATCAGGCACGCACAGCGCACGCGTCACCTCTCAACCGCCTTGCGAGTCATACCAGTTCGGCCACTTCCCGCACGTTCCGTCCCGTCCCCGTTCGGAAATCCGGAGCCCCCACATGACGCTTTCCTCCAGCCTCAGCAGATCCCGCGGTGCCCGCAAAACAGGCAGCGCCGGCAGGACAGGCAGGACCGGACGAGCCGCGGCCGTCGCCGCCCTCGCCGTCACCGGTCTGCTCGCGACCACCGCCGGTACCACCGCCGCCGCACCAGCCCCCGTACGTACGGCAGGGGCAGCGGGCACGACAGCGGCAGCAGCCGCGCCCGATATCCCGCTCGCCAACGTCAAGGCCCATCTCAACCAGCTCTCCTCCATCGCCGCCGCCAACGGCGGCAACCGGGCGCACGGCCGTCCCGGCTACAAGGCCTCCATCGACTACGTGAAGGCCAAGCTGGACGCGGCCGGGTTCACCACCTCGATCCAGACCTTCACGGCGAGCGGCACCACCGGCTACAACCTGATCGCCGACTGGCCGGGCGGTGACCCCAACAAGGTCCTGATGGCGGGCGCGCACCTCGACTCCGTGTCCTCGGGGGCCGGGATCAACGACAACGGGTCGGGCTCGGCGGCCGTGCTGGAGACCGCGCTCGCGGTGTCCCGGGCGCAGCTGAAGCCGGACAAGCACCTGCGGTTCGGCTGGTGGGGCGCGGAGGAGATAGGGCTGGTCGGCTCCCGGGACTACGTCGCCAAGCTTTCCGCGGCCGACCGCGCGAAGTTCGCCGGCTACCTCAACTTCGACATGATCGGCTCGCCGAACCCCGGCTACTTCGTCTACGACGACGACCCGACCATCGAGAAGACCTTCAAGGACTACTACGCGGGCCTCGGCATATCCACCGAGATCGAGACCGAGGGCGACGGCCGCTCCGACCACGCCCCGTTCAAGAACGTCGGGATACCGGTCGGCGGCCTGTTCTCCGGCGCCGACTACCGCAAGACGGCCGCGCAGGCGCAGAAGTGGGGCGGCACCGCGGGCCAGGCCTTCGACCGCTGCTACCACTCGTCGTGCGACGGCCTGACGAACATCAACGACACCGCTCTCGACCGCAACAGCGACGCCGTGGCGCACGCGTTGTGGACGCTGTCCGTCGGCGGCACGACTCCCCCGACCGGCACTGACTACGAGAGCACCGCCGCCGTCGCGATCCCCGACGCCGGTGCCGCCGTGACCTCGCCGATCACCGTCGCGGGCCGTACCGGCAACGCGCCCGCCACGCTCAAGGTGTCGGTGGACGTCAAGCACACCTGGCGCGGCGACGTCGTCATCGACCTGCTGGCCCCGGACGGAACCGCGTACCGGCTGAAGAACTCCAGCAGCAACGACTCGGCGGACAACATCGTCGAGTCGTACACGGTGAACGCGTCGAGCGAGGCAGCGAACGGGGTGTGGAAGCTGCGCGTCCAGGACGTGGCCGCCCAGGACTCCGGCACGCTGAACAGCTGGAAGCTCACCTTCTAAGCCGCAGAAGCACCGTCCCGCTGAAGACCCTGCCGCCCCCGACGCGCGCCGACTACCGCGTCAGGGGCGGCAGTCCAGCGTCCGCAGCACATGGCCGACCAGTTCCGCCATGCGCTCGGGGGTGTACATCGGCTTGCGCAGCACGATGCGGTAGTAGAGCGGGCCGTAGAGCAGTTCCACCGCCAGTTCCAGGTCGGCGTCCTCGGACAGCGCGCCCTGGCGCTGCGCGCTCCTGAGCCGGTCGACCGCGGCGTTGAAGCGCGGATTGATGAACTTCTCCTGGACCGCCCGGGTGAGCTCCTCGTCGTGGTGCAGCTCGGAGAGGATGCCGATGTACGCGGGGCCGAAGGGCGGCGTCGTCAGCTGCCGTACCGCACCGGTCATCTGGGTGTACATGTCGGCGACGAGGTCCCCGGTGTCCGGGAACGGCGTGTGGGTGTCGGTCCCCTGCCCGACGGCCTCCATCAGCACGGCGCCCTTGGACGTCCACCAGCGGTAGATCGTCTTCTTGCTGACGCCGGCCCGGGCCGCGATCGCTTCCATGGTGACGCCCCCGTACCCCTTTTCGGTGCACAGGCCGATGGAGGCCGCGAGGATCGCCTGCCGGGACTTCTCGCTGCGTCGCTGCGGATTGGGCGTCGCGCTCACTCGGGGAGTTTAGCCGTCACCGATCCCCCGCGTGTTGACAGCGGAAGGACCAGCCTCCAACAATAGCCACCCGAGGGGGAACGGTCCGTGTCGTGTCGAGTCGCATCGGGGGACGGCTCGACACGGCACAGGCTCAGGGCCGGTCCCGCGCGCCGGAGGGGGAGGTACGGGCCCAGCCCGTACCTCCCCCTCCAGGCATTCGGGCCGCTGGACGCCCTTCCGGGCGTTCCGGTCCTTGTACGCCTCCGGACCTTCAGGCCCCGTACGCTTCCGGACCTTCAGGTCCCCGTACGCCTCCGGGCCTTCAGGCCGTGATGTCCCTCGCGGTGAACCGCGCCCAGGCCGCCGAGCCGAACACCGCCGCGTACATGCCCTGCAGCCCGAGGTTCTTCCACAGCTCGTCCCAGTAGACGGGCTCGCGCAGCAGGTCCGCGAAGGACAGCCAGTAGTGCGGGAAGAGGTACGGGTGGACCGCGTCGAGCTGCGGGATCGTGTCCAGGATCTGTGCGGTGATCAGCAGACCGACGGTCGCCGCCATCGCCGCGATGCCGCTGTTGGTGAGCGTCGAGACGAAGAGGCCGAGGGCCGCGAACCCGATCAGTGAGGCCGCGACCGCGACGGCGATCGCCCCTGCCCGTATCAGCCCGTCGCCGAAGCCGATCGGGACGCCGGAGATGGTCATGACCTCGCCGACCGGGAACAGCAGCGCCCCGACCGCGAGCGCCGACGCCGCCACGACGAGGGTGGCGACCAGGCAGAAGGCGAGCGTGGTCGCGTACTTGGCGAGCAGCAGGCGGGTGCGTCCGGCGGGCGCGACCAGCAGGTAGCGCAGCGTCCCGGCGCTCGCCTCGCCCGCGATCGCGTCGCCCGCGACGACGGCGACGGCCATGGGGAGGAACACCGGGAGGGTGGCGGCGAGGGCCGCGAAGACCAGGAAGAGCCCGTTGTTGGTGATCTGGGAGAGGAAGGCGGGGCCGTGCCCCCCGCCGTCGACCTCCGACGACCCACCGCCGGTCTCGATCTTCACGGCGATGCCGATCAGTACGGGTACCCCGGCGAGCACCACCAGCAGCGCGAGCGTGCGCCAGCGCCGGAAGGTGACGGTCAGCTCGGACCTGAGCAGCCCCAGCGTCCAGAGCGGGCGCACGGACCGCGCCCGGGTACCCATGAGCGCCCCGTCCTCGGCCCGCGACAGAGCGCCCTGAGGCGCTTCGCCCGCAGCCCGCCCCGAAGCACCCGGACCTGCTTCACTCTCGACCCGCGCCCCCGTACCCGGACCTGCTTCACCCTCGACCCGCGCCCCCGTACCCGGACCTGCTTCACCCTCAGCCCGCGCCCCCGTACCCGGACCTGCTTCACCCTCAGCCCGCGCCCCCGTACCCGGAAGTGCTTCGTCCTCAGCCCGCGACATCGAAGCCCTCCCCCGTCAGTGCCACGAACGCGTCCTCCAGCGAGGCCCGTTCGACCCCGAAGCCGGTGACCCGGACCCCGGCGTGGACCAGCGCCGCGTTGAGGTCCGCGAGGTCCGGGCCCGGGGAGTCCGCGGGTGGCGCGCTGCCGGTGACCCGGCCCTCGCCGGTCTCCAGGTCGGTGACGCCCTGCTCCTTGAGGATGCGGGCCGCGTCGCCGGGGTCCGGGGTGGTCACGACCAGGCGGCCCCGGGCGCCCGCCGCCAGTTCGGCGACCGGGCCCTGGACGACCAGCCGGCCCCGGGCCATCACCGCAGCGTGCGTGCAGACCTGCTCGATCTCGTCCAGGAGGTGGGAGGAGAGGAAGACCGTCGTGCCGTCGCCCGCCAACTCCCGTACCAGTGTGCGGATTTCGCGCATCCCCTGTGGGTCGAGACCGTTCGTCGGCTCGTCCAGGACGAGCAGTTCGCGGGGCTGGAGCAGGGCCGCCGCGAGGCCGAGCCGCTGCTTCATGCCCAGGGAGTACGCCCGCGCCTTCTTGGCCCCGGCGGGGGCGAGACCGACCCGGTCCAGCGCCGCCGCCACCCGGGCCCGCCGGGTGCGCGGGTCGGCGGTGGGGTCCGCGGCGTCGTACCGCGCGAGGTTGTCGCGGCCGGAGAGGAATCCGTACAGCGCGGGGCCCTCGATGAGGGCCCCCACCCGCGGCAGTACGGCGCGGGCGGCGCGCGGCATCGGCTCGCCGAGCACCTGTGCCGAGCCGGCGGTCGGCTCGATCAGGCCCATCAGCATCCGGATGGTGGTCGTCTTCCCCGAGCCGTTGGGCCCGAGGAAGCCGAACACGCTCCCGGCCGGGACGGACAGGTCGAGGCCGTCGACGGCGAGCTGCCCGCCGCGGAACCGCTTGGTGAGCCCGCGCGTTTCGATCACAGACGCCACCGGCGCTCTTTCCGCCACGGACAGCTCGTCCCCCATCCGGCCCCAGCTCCTCTGCCTGTCGTCCTACTTGGCCGCGTTGGCCGCCTTCACCAGGGCGTCCTTGGTGACCGCGCCGGCGTACACCTTGCCGTCGTCCGTCATCAGGACGTTGATCAGGCGGGTCGAGAAGACCCGGCCCTCACCGAACTTGCCGGTCACCTTGTCGCCCAGCGAGTCGAGGAGACCCTGCGCCTCGGCGGGCAGCTTGTCCTTCTGCTGCCCCGCACCCGCACTGGGCTTGGCGCCCTCGGCCCCGCTGCTGATCTGCGCGATCGAGGTCCAGCCCTCGCCGATGACCTTGACGTCACCGGCTCCGCCCTTGCCGAAGCCCTTGCCGAACTCCTTCTCGAACTCCTTGCCGAAGTCCTTGTCGTTCTTGCCCTCGGGGCCCTTCAGCTTGTCGGCCTCGGTCACCTTCGCACCCTTGGGCGGGGTGAAGTCGAAGGTGCTCGCGGCCGGCTTGGCGAAGTCGACCTTGGTGAAGCCCGCGTCGACCACGGCCTTGCCGCCCGCGCTCGGCAGCAGCGTGAACTTCAGCGGGGTGCCCGTCTCGGCGTCGACCGCGACGCGGATCTCGCCGATCGTCGAGCCGGTCTGCTTGGGCTTGATGAGCAGCTGGTACGCGTCCCGGCCGGCCACCTGGGCCGAGCCGTCGACGGTCACCGAGGTGTCCTTCTCGGCCACCTTCAGCGCCTGCTCGGCGAACTCCTTGGGCGTGGTCGGCAGGCCCTCGGGCAGCTTCTGCCGCTTGTCGGGGTGCTTGCCCGCGTCCTTGCCCGCGCCCTGGGGCGCCTTCGCGTGGTACGCCTCGTTCGAGGCGCTGTCGTACGCCCAGACCTCGTCGCCGTTGTGAATCAGGCTGTACTCGGCGGCGTCGTCCAGGAGCGAGACCTTCTGCCGGTCGGGGCCGTCGGCCGCGACGCGCACCGTGTGCGTACCGGAGGCGAGCTGCATCAGCTTGGCCTGCGGGTCGGCGCCCGAGCCGCCCTCGCTGCCGCCCTTGGCGCCGCCGAGGCTGCCGGCCAGGCCGTCGAGCGAGGGCAGCCCCAGGTCCGTACTGATCTTGACCGTGCCGGACAGCTGCTGGGTGTCCGAGGCGGCCATCTTCTCGATGAGCTGCTGCGCGGTGATCTTCGGCAGGTCCGGGTCCCCCGCGCTCGCCAGGGCCGGTACGAGACCGATGGTCGCCGCGGCCACTCCCGCCACCGCGACCGGGACGATGTAACGCGCGGCCTTGCGGCGGCGCACGGGGCCGGTCCCGTCGGTGCTGGTGTTCTGTGCCGTGCCGTTCGGTGCCATGTGTGCCCTACCTCCGTGGTTGGCGGCCATCTGCACTCGTCCCACCCTGCGCCGCCATTCTCGCCCGTATTGGCCAGGTGTGGTGAGGTCAATCTGACCAAAATGACGCGCACAATGCGTCAGCCCTCGGCAGCAACCTCATCTACACCCACGGGATGACAGGAGCCACCCGATCCTCCACCAACAGAGGGGGGAGGGTGGAGGGTGGCTCCTACAACGACCCTTGTCTTTGCTGGTCAGCGCTGGATGAAGACGTAATCGGCCTGGTAGGGCACCCCTGAGAGGGTCCCGGGGTCGCAGCTCCCGGCCGGGGCGACGCCGCCCACCGTGTTCAGCCGCAGGATCTCGGTCGTACGGGAGAAGAGGCCGCCCGGCCTGCCCGACGGCCTGCCCGCCAGGTCCAGCTCCGGGATGTTCCCTTCGCCGTTCGGGCTCCTGCTGATCAGCGTGCCGACGACCTTGCTCCTGTCCCTGGCGATCCACTGCGGGGTGCCGGAGTTCGGGGCGACGAAGGAGTGCGCGATGTTCCCGGCGAGCACGGCCCGCACGTCGCGCTGCTGGAAGGAGGTGGTCCCGTCCGGGGCCTTCTTGCACTGGTAGATCTGCTTGCCGCGGACGACCGAGGCCTGGAAGTTCTCCAGCGCGCGCCCGAAGTCGAAGGAGTTCGTGACCTTGTGCAGCTGGCCGCGCACCGCACCGCCGGGGAACTCCTTGGTGTGCAGGTTGGCGTAGAAGCCCGTCGGGTTCGCCTTCAGCGCGGCCAGCAGGGCCCGGTCCTCGACCCGTACCGAACCGGAAGCAGTACGCCCGCTTCCGGAGTCCCCCAGCTCCTTGGTGAAGTCGACCTTGATGCCGCCGTTGACTCCGCGGTCGCCCTGGTGGATGTGGAGCGCGGACGGCCGGTCGGTCCCCCGCCACTTCACCGCGAAGGAGACCACATCGCCCTTGACCTTCACGAACTCCAGCGCGACACCGTCCCGGTCGCCCACGGCCGGGCCGCCGGGGGTCGGAATCTCATTGGCCCCGTTGAGGCTCGCGGCGAAGAAGGAGGCTCCCCGGCCGTCGCCGAGGTCACCGGCCTGGACGGCGACGCCCTCGTTCGTGGCATGCGTACCGTGACCGGATCCGGCCCCGCTGCCCCCGTCGGCGAACGCCGGGAGCACCGCGAAGGTGACCCCCGCCGCCGCGGCGACAGCGGTCGTACCGACAACGATGCTCTTCACACGCTTCGTCATGATTGCTCCCCGTACCGGAGCCAACGCCCCCTGCGTCAGCTTCTGGGCATGAGTACGGAGCGGATCCGAGTCTGGACTCAATCCAATGATGTGACCTGCGTCACATTTGCGTGAACGGGCTCAGCCCGCCCGGTGCACCACCGCGTCGCACAGCTCCGCCAGCGCCGACTTCGCGTAGCAGTCCGGCAGCGGGGCGAGGGTGGCCCGCGCCTCCTCCGCGTACCGCACGGTGTCGCGCCGGGCCTGCTCAAGGGCGGGGTGGGCGCGCAGCCTGCGCAGCACCTCGACCAGCTCCGCGTCGCCCGACAGGTCGCCGTCGAGCATCGCGCACAGCTCGACGTCCTCCGGCCGCCCCTGGGCCTCGGCCATGGCGCGCAGGTGCAGCACCGGCAGGGTGGGGATGCCCTCGCGCAGGTCGGTGCCGGGCGTCTTGCCCGACTCGTGGCTGTCGCTGGCGATGTCGAGGACGTCGTCGGCGAGCTGGAAGGCGGTGCCCAGGCGCTCGCCGTACTGGGTGAGGATGTCGACGACGCTCTCGTCGGCACCGGAGATCATCGCGCCGAACCGGCAGGCGACGGCGATCAGCGACCCGGTCTTGCCCGACATCACGTCGAGGTAGTGGTCGATCGGGTCACGCCCGTCGCGCGGCCCCGCGGTCTCCAGGATCTGGCCCGTGACCAGGCGTTCGAACGCCTCCGCCTGGATCCGCACCGCCTCGGGACCCAGGTCCGCAAGGATGTGCGAGGCGCGTGCGAACAGGAAGTCCCCGGTGAGCACGGCGACCGAGTTGCCCCAGCGCGAATTCGCGCTCGGCACTCCGCGCCGTACGTCCGCCTCGTCCATCACGTCGTCGTGGTACAGCGTGGCCAGGTGCGTCAGCTCCACGACCACCGCCGAGGGCACGACACCCGGCGCGTACGGATCGCCGAACTGCGAGGACAGCATCACAAGGAGCGGCCGGAAACGCTTGCCACCTGCGCGTACGAGGTGCTGCGCGGCTTCCGTGATGAAGGGGACCTCGCTCTTGGTCGCGTCGAGGAGCCCCTCCTCGACGGCTGCCAGTCCGGTCTGGACATCGGTCTCAAGAGCCTGGTCCCGCACGCTCAGTCCGAACGGCCCGACGACGGTCACGAGGGTTACTCCTGTCTGCTGACGATCAAACGGATTGTCGATCTGTCGCTGGCATCACTCAACAAGTCAGCCTATCCCGTCGACTTTCGATCACCGAGGCCCCCGCCCCGGCAGCGCCGCTCTCTCCCGGCCGTGACCGGCCCGCTCCCCCTGCGCACGGTCCGAACCTCACCGGTATGTTCGTCATGAGCTGATACGACCAGGAGTAGGCCTTTTGTCTCTTTCAGAGTCCGACCCTCAGCCCGACGAGCCCCCGAAGTCCGGCGCCACGGCCGGCCCCGGATCCGGTGCCACGGCCGAACCCGGGTCCGGTACCACGGCCGAACGCGGGTCCGGTGCCACGGCCGGCCCCGGGGACCCCACCGAGCCGCCGCCCGGCGACGACACCGCCTTCCTCGGCCAGCCCATGGGTCTGATGACCCTGTCGGGCCTGGAGGTGTGGGAGCGGTTCTCGTTCCTGGGCATGCAGGCGATCCTCGTGCTGTACTTCGCGGCCACGGTCGCCGACGGCGGCATGGGGATGGACGCGGGCAACGCGGCCTCCCTCGGCGCCGCGTACGGCACGCTCGTGTACCTGGTCTCGGTGGCCGGCGGCTGGCTCGCCGACCGCATCCTCGGCTCGTACCGGGCCGTGCTCTACGGCGGTGTCCTCATCGCCTGCGGCCACTACGCGATGGCCGTGCCGACCGACGTCTTCACCTGGGTCGGCCTCGGTCTGATCAGCGCCGGCACCGGTCTGCTGAAGCCCAACGTCGCCAACATGGTCGGCAAGCTCTACCGGACCGCCGACGAGCGCCGGGACGCCGGATTCGCCCTGTACTACATGGGCATCAACATCGGCGCCTTCCTCGGCCCGCTGGTCACCGGCTGGCTCGCCGACCACAAGGGATGGCACTGGGGCTTCTCTGCCGCCGCGCTCGGCATGACGCTGGGCCTGATCCAGTACGTCGTCGGACGCCGCCACCTGGCCGGGCGCAAGAACCGCGCGGAGTTCGCGCTGCCGCCGGAGAAGATGCGCCGCACCGTATGGGCGATCGTCGCCGGACTGGTCGTGGTGGCCGCCGTGTGCACGCTGCTCGCGCTGGTCGGCTGGCTGACCATGGACCGCTTCGTCGACGTGCTGACCCTGATCTCGGTGATCGCGCCGGTCGTCTACTTCGCGGTGATGTTCAGCAGCCCCCGGGTGACCACCCCCGAGCGCGCACACCTGCGGCCGTACATCGTGCTGTTCCTGGCCTCGGTGGCCTTCAACTTCATCCTGTTCCAGGCGTACTCGACGATGATGCTGCTCGCGTCGACGAACACCGAGACGCACATCCTGGGCTTCGACTTCCCGGTCAGCTGGTACGCGTCCGCGCTCGGCGCCTTCGAGGTGCTGCTCGCGCCCGTCGTCGCCGCGCTGTGGGTGCGGATGGGCAAGCGGCAGCCGCACGCGTCCAACAAGATCGCGATCGGTGTGGTGCTGGGCGGTCTGTCGTTCCTGCTGATGGTGCTGCCCACGTCCGGGCACACCAGTGACACGTACAAGATGGCGGCCTGGTGGATCGTCGGCTCATACCTGCTGCTCGGGCTCGGCGACATCCTGCTCCAGACGTCGGGCATGTCGGCCACCACCAAGCTGGCGCCGAAGGCCTTCGCCAGCCAGACCATGGCCCTCTGGTTCCTGTCCCTCGCGCTCGCCAACGGCATCCAGGCGCAGACCGTGAAGCTCTACGGACAGGTCTCCAACCCCGTGTACTTCGGCGTCAACGGTGCCGTCGCGGTCGCGGCGGGCCTCGCGGTCATCGCCGCCGCCCCCTGGCTCAAGCGCACCATGCACCCCGTTCACTGAGCCCGTTCACTGAGCCCGTTCATCGATCCCGTTCACCGGGCTTCACCGAGGTGATTTCCCCATGCAGATACGCACTGAATTCCCGTACGCGACGACCTGCGAGGACGTGACGATCCCGGTCAAGGACGGCACGCGCCTGTACGCACGGATCTGGCGGCCGGTGACCGACGGGCCCGTCCCCGCGATCCTTGAGTACCTCCCGTACCGGCTGAGCGACTGGACCGCTCCCCGGGACCAGCAGCGCCACCCCTGGTACGCGGGCCACGGCTATGCCTCGGTGCGGGTGGACGTGCGCGGGCACGGCAACAGCGAGGGCCTGCCGGGCGACGAGTACGACGCACAGGAGCTGGCCGACGGCGTCGCGGTCGTGAACTGGCTCGCCGAGCAGCCCTGGTGCACCGGCCGGGTCGGCATGTTCGGCATCTCCTGGGGCGGCTTCAACTCCCTCCAGATCGCGGCGCTGGCACCCGAGCCGCTCAAGGCGATCGTCACCGTCTGCTCGGCGGACGATCGCTATGACAACGACGTGCACTACATGGGTGGTTCCCTGCTCGCCGTGGACATGCACGCCTGGGCGGCCACCATGCTCGCCTTCGTGTCCAGGCCGCCGGACCCGGCGCAGGTCGGCGACGGGTGGAAGGACATGTGGCTGAAGCGGCTGGATGCCGTGGACCCCTTCATCCACACCTGGCTGGCCCACCAGACCCGCGACGACTACTGGAGGCACGGCAGCGTCTGCGAGGACTACTCGGCGATCGACGCGGCGGTCCTGGCGGTCGGCGGCTGGCACGATCCGTACCGCGACACCGTGCTGCGGCTGGTCGAGCACCTGGACCCGTCGAAGGTGCGGGGGCTGATCGGCCCGTGGTCGCACCAGTATCCGGACCGGGGGCTTCCGCCGGGCCCTGCGATCGGCTTCCTGCAGGAGACCCTGCGCTGGTGGGACCAGCACCTCAAAGAGGAGGCGACGGGCGTCATGGAGGAGCCCCTCCTCCGCTCCTGGATCAGCGAGTCGCACCCGCCCGCGACGACCTACCCGGAGCTGCCAGGCCGCTGGGTCGGCGACACCGCATGGCCGTCGCAGCTGGTCGACCCGGTGTCGTACGGACTCCAGGGCGCGCCGGTCGTCGTCGACTCGCCCATGCACACGGGGCTGGACGCGGGCCGGTTCTTCCCGTTCGGGAACGACTCGGACCTGCCGCCCGACCAGCGGGACGAAGACGCCAAATCGGCGAGTTTCGATTTCCCTGTGACGGACGCGCCCATCGAGATCCTGGGCCGGCCGAAGGTCCGCCTCCGCCTGACCATGGACGCGCCGACCGGGCAGGCGATCGCGCGGGTCTGCGACGTGGCGCCCGACGGGTCGTCGACCCTCGTCACCCGGGGCGTCCTCAACCTCTCGGCCCGCAACGGCCGCGACCGGGCGGACTCGTGGTCACCGGGTGCCTGCGAGGACGTCGAGTTCGAGCTGAACGGCATCGGGCACACCTTCCCGCCGGGCCACCGCGTCAGGCTCGCCGTCTCGTCCGCGTACTGGCCATGGATCTGGCCGCAGCCGCAGTCCGCGGGCTTCGTGCTCGACCCGGCGGGCTCGTCGCTGGAGCTGCCGGTGCGCGCGCACACGGAGGACCCGGGAATTGTGTTCGAGGCACCGGAACAGTCGCCTCCGCTGGACGTGAAGTTCCCCGCCGACCCGGACCAACGGCCCGAGCGCCTGGTCGTACGGGACGTGGCCAAGGGCGAGTGGAGGCTGGAGGTGGACCCGCGCTACGGCGGTACGCGGATCTATCCGGACGGCCTCGAATTCACCGAGGACGCACTGGAGACGTACACGATCAACGAACGGGACCCGTTGTCCGCGCGCACCCGGTCGGACTGGACGATCCGCCTCCGCCGCCCCGAGCGGGACTGGGACACGGAGATCACGACCCGCTCCGAGATCACCTGCGACGCGGCGGACTTCCTCACGTACAACGAGGTGACCTGCAAGGACGGCGGAGAGGTCGTCTTCCACCGGGTGTGGGAACGCCGCATTCCACGGGTGGCGGGCTAGCCCGGTGGCGGCGGGGCGGCGGGGCGGCGGGGCGCATTCCGCAGGTGACCGAGCCATGCGGTGCGCTCAGCCCCCGCCGCCGCCCTGTGCCGCCGGCGGTGCGCTCAGCCCCCGCCGCCGCCTTGTGCCGCCGCCTTCTCGCCCGCGACCGCGCTGTGCACCGCCTTGGCCGCCCATTCGCGGCGGCCGAAGTCCCGCATCCGTGCCCGTACTTGACGTGCCGCGTTCCCCCGGAAGTGCTTGTTCGCCAGGTCGGTGGCCCACAGGAACGCCGCCAGGAGCTGGTCGCGGTGGTCGGGGAAGCCGGACTTCGCGGCGCTCTGCAGACGGTGCTGGAGCGGAGCGGACCAGTCCGTTCCGGCTGCCGGATGGCGGACCACCGGGAACAGCCCCAGCACCCGCTTCGACTCCCGGCGCAGCGCGCCCCGTTCGACCAGCCGGTCCAGGTACTGTCCCGTCACTTCGCGCCGGGCGCGCCGTACGAAGGAGGCGGTACGGACACCGCCGTGCCGCCCCTTCCCCGGCCCCGGCAGACCCGCCAGCACCCGCACGGCCACCGGGTCCGCCGTCGGCCCGGACGTCAGGGCGGGCGGCGGGACCGGGGTGCGGATCTGCACCCGGCCCCGGTCCTGCTCGATGCAGCCGACCCGTTCGAGCTCCGCGAGCACGGCGCCGGCGACGCCGTACTCGACGTAGCTGACCTTGACGCGCATGCCGCCCCGCTCGGGCTGCAGCCCGAGCAGCAGGAGTTCCTCCGGCAGCGACAGGGGTGGCAGGGGTGACATCAGCGCATCAGCCTCCAGCGGTCGACTTCGGTCAGGATTCCCCGAAGCCGACGCTTCAGACCCTGCGCACCGGCCTGCGACACGGATGGCCGAACAGCTGGTGAACCGGCCCACGGGCCGGCCCGCTGGTCAGCCCGATGTCACCATTCAGCCCGATGTCACATTTCAGCCCGAAGCCACGATCCGGCCCGTGACCTCGCCCAGTCCGACCTTCGTCCCGTCGGGGCCCGGGGCCCACGCCGTCAGCGTGACCTCGTCGCCGTCCTCCAGGAACGTCCGCTTGCCGGACGGGAGTTCCAGCGGCTCGCTGCCGTTCCAGGTGAGCTCCAGGAGCGAGCCGCGCTGTCCGGCCTCCGCGCCGCTGACCGTGCCCGACCCGTACAGGTCGCCGGTACGCAGCGACGCGCCGTTGACCGTCATGTGGGCCAGCATCTGCGCCGCCGACCAGTACATGGTCGAGAACGGCGGCTCGGAGACGACAGCACCGTTGATCGTCACGGAGATCCGGAGGTCGAAGCCGCCGGGCTCCTCCTCGTCCTCGTCGTCCAGGTACGGCAGCACCGGGAAGTCGCGCGCCGGCAGGGCGACCCGGGCCGCCTCCAGCGCCTCAAGAGGAGTCACCCAGGCCGACACCGACGTGGTGAAGGACTTGCCGAGGAAGGGGCCGAGCGGCACGTACTCCCAGGCCTGGACGTCGCGCGCCGACCAGTCGTTGAGCAGCGACAGGCCGAAGACGTGGTCCCGGAAGTCGGCCAGCGGGACGGCCCTGCCCAGCTCCGACGGCGTGCCGACGACGAAGCCGACCTCGGCCTCGATGTCGAGCTTCACCGACGGGCCGAAGACCGGAGCCGCGTCCGCCGGGGTCTTGCGCTGACCAGAAGGACGTACCACGTCCGTGCCGGAGACCACAACGGTGCCGGACCGGCCGTGGTAACCGATCGGCAGGTGCTTCCAGTTGGGGGTGAGCGCGTCACCGTCCGGGCGGAAGATCTTGCCGACGTTCGTCGCGTGGTGCTCGCTCGCGTAGAAGTCGACGTAGTCGGCGACCTCGTACGGAAGGTGCAGCGTGACGGCGCCGAGCGGGTGCAGCAGCGGCTCTATGTCCTCGCGGTGCGCGGGGCTGGTGACCCAGGCGGTGAGCGCCCGGCGCACGTCGCGCCAGGCAGTGCGCCCCGCCGCGAGCAGCGGGTTCAGCGAGGACTGCGCCAGGAGTTGGGCGTACGGGGAGCCGAGCGCCAGCGCGGCAGCACCCGCGTCCAGCACATGGCCGCCGATACGGACTCCGACACGGCGCCGCTCGGGCGCGTCCGCGGTGGAGAACACACCGTACGGAAGGTTGTGCGGGCCGAAGGGGTCACCTTCGGCGACGTCGAGCGGGGACTGCTCGGGCATGGATGCTGCCTCGCTTTCCAGGTCGTTGGAACACACGTTACGTGGGGGAGGCCAGGGACGGCAGTGGCTAAAGAGTTCGTAATGTCCGGAAAGACCCACGTGGAGGCGGGAATTCCGGCTTAGCGTCCTTGGGGGCAGGGGTGGGAAGCGTACGGAAAGTCCAGGGGGGACTAGTGCGGGGACTTTTACGCGGAACGGTACGGGGAACGGGAGCGGGGGGCAGCACACACGGCGCACGGAGGGTCACGGCGGACCGGGCTGTTCCGGCCCTGATCGTGAAATTCGGGAACTATCCGCTGCACCACGGCGGCGTCGGCGCGATCCGCAGCCTGGGCCGGCTCGGCATACCCATGTACGCGATCACCGAGGACCGGTGGACCCCGGCGGCGCTCTCCCGCCATCTGGAGCGGGCGTACGTCTGGCCCACCACCGGCACCGAGAAACCCGACCGCCTCATAG
This sequence comes from Streptomyces sp. NPDC021093, assembly GCF_044333135.1. NCBI lineage: Bacteria > Bacillati > Actinomycetota > Actinomycetes > Kitasatosporales > Streptomycetaceae > Streptomyces > Streptomyces sp. NPDC021093. Next base: position 502,449 of record NZ_JBIRQJ010000007.1, read on the forward strand.
AGGGCATGCTGCGCGTCGGCCGGCTGATCGGCCGCCCGACCGTCCTCGTCCCCACCGACGAGGAGGCCGCCGTACTGATCGCCGAGCACCAGGACGTGCTCGCCGGACCCTTCCTCTTCCCGCGCACCGAGGCCGGGTTGCCGCGCCGGCTCGCCAGCAAGCAGGGCCTGCACGAGCTGTGCACGGAGCACGGGGTGGCGACCCCGCAGGCCGCCTTCCCGTCCTCGTACGCGGACGTCGCGGCCTTCGCCGAGCAGGCCGTCTTCCCGGTCGTCGCCAAGAACCGGGAGGCCTTCGTACGCCGCCACCGCCCCGCCGTACGCGGCACCACGCGCATCGCGGGCCCGGACGAACTCCTCGCCCTGGCCCGCGGCTGGGGCGACGAACCCGGCGTGATCCTCCAGGAGTACCTGCCGCGCGACCAGGCCGAGGACTGGATCGTGCACGCCTACTTCGACGCGCACAGCGAGCCGCGGGCGATGTTCACCGGCGTGAAGGTGCGGTCCTGGCCGCCGCACGCGGGCATGACGGCGTGCGCGTACGTCGTCGACAACCCCGAACTCGCGGCCCTGGCCGGTCAGTTCATCAAGCGGATCGGGTTCAGCGGAATCGTCGACCTCGATCTGCGCTACGACCGGCGCGACGGGCAGTACAAACTGCTCGACTTCAACCCCCGGATGGGCGCCCAGTTCCGGCTCTTCGAGAACGAGGCGGGCGTGGACGTCGTACGGGCGCAGCATCTGGACCTGACGGGGCGCGCGGTCCCGGAGGGGGAGCAGCGCGCCGGTCACCGCTATGTGGTCGAGAACATCGACCTCCCCGCCCTCCTCGCGTACCGCCGCAGCGGCTACACGACGCCGCACGCGCCCGCGCGGGCGGACTCCACCGAGCTGGCGTGGTTCGCGGCGGACGACGTGCGGCCCGCGCTGATGATGCTGGCGCGGATGGTGCGGCCGGGGGCGCGGCACCTGTACGAGATGTACGGAGCGAGGCGGGGCGGCGGGTAGATCTCGGGAGAGATCTGTTGGGTCTACGGAGAGATCCGTTGGGTCTCGGGAGAGATCCGTTGGGTCTCGGGAGAGATCCGTTGGGTCTCGGGAGAGATCCGTTGGGCGCCATGTTCATGTTTCACCCTGGGGAGGGGAACTTTCACGTGATTCTTCCGGTAGTTGTCATCGGGGCCGGGCCGTACGGCCTGTCCACCGCCGCCCATCTGCGGGCGCGCGGCATCCCGGTACGGGTCTTCGGCGACCCGATGGTGGCCTGGCGCACCCGCATGCCCGCCGGGATGCTGCTCAAATCGACGCCCGTCGCCTCGAACATCGACGCACCGCAGCCCGGGCACGACCTGATCGACTTCTGCGCGGAGGCGGGGGTACGGCGCTACGAGTCGGACTGGGACCTGATCCCGGTGGAGGACTTCGCCGCGTACGGGCAGTGGTTCGCGGACCGGCTCGTTCCGGAACTGGAGCAGGTACGGGTCGTCTCCGTCGACCACGACAAGGACGGCACCTTCTCCCTCAAGCTGGACTCCGGCGAACAGTTCAGGGCGCGGGCGGTCGTCGTGGCCACCGGCCTGTCGGGCCTGGCCCGGATGCCGCGCGAGCTGGCGGCGGCCGTCCCGGACGGCCCCTCCCCCACCGGCCCCGTCTCGCACGCGGCCCAGCACCGCGATCTCTCGGCCTTCGCGGGCAAGGACGTGGTCGTGGTCGGCGCGGGCCAGTCGGCCATCGAGAACGCCGTCCTGATGGCGGAGGCAGGTGCTTCGTCGGTACGCATCGTGGCGCGGCGGCGCGGCGCGGTGACCTTCGGGGACTCCCCCGACCGGCAGCCGCGGCTGCGCCCGGAGTCCCCCTTCGGCCGGGCCTGGTCCCTCTACGGCCTCAGCTACCACGCCTCGTACGTACGCCAACTCCCCGCGCCCGTACGCCACTACCTGGTCCGGCGCGTGCTCGGACCGCTCGGCGCGTGGTGGCTGCGGGACCGCTTCACGGGGCGGGTCCAGGTGACGGACGGACGCCGCATCGTCCGGGCCCGGGTGGAGGACGGGCGCCCCACCCTCACCCTGGGCGGCGGCGAAGGCCCCTCCGCGGAACTCGCCGCCGACCACGTCATGGCCGCGACCGGCTACCGGACCGACATCACCTCGATGCCCTTCCTGGGCGACGGCATCCGCACGGCCCTCACCACGACCCGCGGCGCACCGGTCCTGGACGCGGGCTACGGCTCCTCCGTCCCCGGCCTCCACTTCACCGGCCTGCCGTCGGCGTCCTCCTTCGGCCCGGTCATGCGCTTCGTGTGCGGCACGGAGTACGCGTCCCCGAGGGTGGCGGGGGCGGTGGCACGGCTGGGGTAGCAGGGACCCTGGGGGCGTGCGGGGGCCGGTGGGTGGCGCGGCCCCCGGGTCGGTTCGTGCGGGTGCATGGGGGCTGGTCGCGCAGTTCCCCGCGCCCCTGAACACCTGACCCCCGCGGGGAGCTTCAGCCCGTCGAGGGGGTACCCCCTGGTCCTTAAGGCCTTGGGGGAGTTTGAGGACGCGCGGCGCAGCCGTGCACCGGGCGCAGCCCGGGACGTAAGCCCCCACTGGCGCCAGCCTCGAAGCGTCCAGCCCCGCGGCCAGCGCCACGCGGCGGAGCCGCAAAGTGTCACGGCGGGGAGGGGCCGAATCCGCGAAGCGGCTCACCCACCCGCGCCAGCGCGACCGGCCCCGTCTACCCCTCCGGCGGCGGCTCCATCCCCCAGTCCGCCTCCGGCTCCGCATCCCAGTCCCACTCGGGCTCCGACGCGGCCCGTCCCCGAGCCGGTGCCGGGACCGGAGCCGAAGCGGCCGGAGCCGCAGACACCGCCGCCGCCGCCGCCGCCGGGGCCGGGGCCGGGGCCGGAACAACTCCACCCACCCCCGCCAGGACCTCCAGCACGCCCTCCCCATAGGTGGCCAACTTCTTCTCCCCCAGCCCCCCAATCGCTCCCAGCTCCGCCATCGACCCCGGCCGCACCACCGCGATCTCCTGCAACGTCGCGTTGTGGAAGATGACGTACGGCGGCACCCCCTGCTCCTTCGCGAGCGCGGTCCGCCAGGCCCGCAGCGCCTCGAACACCGGCGCCGCCTCCGCCGGCAGATCCGCCGCCGCGGCCGCCGCCTTCGCCTTGCGCTCGCCCCGCTCCGCCCGCGCCACGGCGACCCGCTTGGGCTCCTTCCGCAGCCGGACCTCGCGCTCGCCGCCCAGTACCGTCCCGCTGGCGTCGGTCAGTACCAGCGTCCCGTACTCGCCCTCCACCGCCAGCAGCCCCTGCGCGAGCAACTGCCGCACCACGCCCCGCCATTCGGCCTCGGCGAAGTCCTGCCCGATGCCGAAGACGGAGAGCTGGTCGTGGTCGAACTGGATGACCTTCGCGGACTTCTTCCCGAGCAGGATGTCGATGATCTGGCCGGCCCCGAACTTCTGCCTGCGCTCCCGCTTCAGCCGCCACACCGTCGACAGCACCTTCTGTGCGGGCACCGTTCCGTCGATGGTCTCCGGCGGGTTCAGGCAGCTGTCGCAGTTGCCGCACTTCTCGGGCGCGTCCTCCTGCCCGAAGTACGCCAGGAGCTGGCCGCGCCGGCAGTCGGCCGTCTCGCAGAGCGCCAGCATCGCGTCCAGATGGGAGGCGGCCCGCCGCCGGAAGGCCTCGTCGCCCTCCCCGCTCTGGATCATCTTCCGCTGCTGCACGACGTCCTGGAGTCCGTACGCCATCCAGGCCGTCGACGGTGCCCCGTCGCGCCCTGCGCGCCCGGTCTCCTGGTAGTAGCCCTCCACCGACTTCGGAAGATCCAGATGAGCCACGAAGCGGACGTCCGGCTTGTCGATGCCCATGCCGAAGGCGATGGTCGCCACGACCACCAGGCCCTCCTCGCGCAGGAACCGCGCCTGGTTGCGCGCCCGCGTCCCCCCGTCGAGCCCCGCGTGGTACGGCACGGCCTCGATGCCCTGCTTGCACAGGAACTCCGCGGTGGCGTCCACCGACTTCCGCGACAGGCAGTAGACGATGCCCGCGTCGCCCGCGTGCTCCTCCTTGAGGAAGGCGAGCAGCTGTTTCTTCGGGTCGACCTTCGGCACGATCCGGTACTGGATGTTCGGCCGGTCGAAGCTGGCGACGAAGTGCCGGGCGTCCGGCATGCCGAGCCGCTCGGTGATCTCCTTGTGCGTGGCGGCCGTGGCCGTCGCGGTCAGGGCGATCCGGGGGACGTCGGGCCAGCGCTCGCCCAGCACGGAAAGGGCCAGGTAATCCGGCCGGAAATCGTGCCCCCAGGAGGCCACGCAGTGCGCCTCGTCGATCGCGAAGACGGAGATCTTGCCGCGCGACAGCAGCCCCAGCGTCGAGTCGAGCCGCAGCCGCTCCGGCGCCAGGTACAGGAGGTCGATCTCGCCCGCCAGGAACTCCGCCTCGACCGTCCGCCGCTCGTCGAAGTCCTGCGTGGAGTTCATGAACCCGGCGCGCACACCGAGCGCCCGCAGCGCGTCCACCTGGTCCTGCATCAGCGCGATCAGCGGCGAGATCACCACGCCCACACCGGGCCTGACCAGGGACGGGATCTGATAGCAGAGGGACTTTCCGCCGCCGGTCGGCATCAGGACGACCGCGTCGCCGCCGCCCACCACCTGCTCGATGATCTCCGCCTGCTCGCCGCGGAACGCGTCGTACCCGAAGATCCGGTGCAGCGTGCGCAGCGCATCACTCTCCGCGACGCCCGCAACCGTCTCCGTATCGGCTGTACCGACCGTCCCGTCCACGTCCACCACTCCGCTCGTCCCGTCCATCGCGCTGTCCCCCCGCTTCCGATCTGCACCCTCCCACCACGGTAGGGGTACGGACTGACAACCGGGACCAAAAGCCACTGCCCGGCACCCCACGAGGGGATGCCGGGCAGTGGCCGCACACCACAGAACAGCCGCGGGACGGCAGCGCCGCCCGACCCGCTACCTGACGAAGGTGCCCGCCTGTCCCGCCAGATCCAGGAAGTACTGCGGGGCGACGCCGAGCACCAGCGTCACCGCCACACCCACCCCGATCGCGGTCATCGTCAGCGGCGACGGCACGGCGACCGTGGGGCCGTCCGCCTTCGGCTCGCTGAAGAACATCAGCACGATGACCCGGATGTAGAAGAACGCGGCGACCGCCGACGACAGCACACCGACCACGACCAGCACCCCGGCCCCGCCCTCGGCCGCCGCCTTGAAGACCGCGAACTTCCCCGAGAACCCGGAGGTCAGCGGAATTCCGGCGAAGGCGAGCAGGAAGACCGCGAAGACCGCGGCGACCAGCGGCGAGCGCCGGCCGAGCCCCGCCCACTTGGACAGGTGCGTCGCCTCGCCCCCCGCGTCGCGCACCAGCGTGACGACGGCGAAGGCGCCGATCGTGACGAAGGAGTACGCGAGCAGGTAGAAGAGGACGGACGAGATGCCGTCGGGGGTGGCCGCGATGACACCGGCCAGGATGAATCCGCCGTGTGCGATCGAGGAGTAGGCGAGCAGCCTCTTGATGTCGGTCTGGGTGATCGCGACGACCGCGCCGCCCAGCATGGTGACGATCGCGATGCCCCACATGACCGGCCGCCAGTCCCAGGTGAGCCCCGGCAGGACCACGTACAGCAGCCGCAGCAGCGCACCGAACGCCGCGACCTTGGTCGCCGCCGCCATGAAGCCGGTGACCGGCGTCGGGGCGCCCTGGTAGACGTCCGGGGTCCACATGTGGAACGGGACCGCGCCGACCTTGAAGAGCAGCCCCATCAGGATCATCGCCATGCCGATGAGCAGCAGTGCGTCGTTGCCCATGGTGTCGGCGAGCGCCGGGTCGATCTGCTGGACGGTGCCGTCCACGATGTCGGCGATCTTCGCGTACGAGACCGAGCCCGCGTAGCCGTAGAGCAGGGCGATGCCGAACAGCAGGAACGCGGAGGAGAACGCGCCGAGCAGGAAGTACTTCACGGCCGCCTCCTGCGACATCAGCCGCTTGCGGCGGGCGACGGCGCACAGGAGGTAGAGCGGCAGCGAGAAGACTTCGAGCGCGATGAACAGCGTCAGCAGGTCGTTGGCCGCCGGGAAGGCGAGCAGTCCGGCCACCGCGAACATCGCGAGCGGGAAGACCTCGGTGGTGGTGAACCCGGCCTTGACCGCGGCCTTCTCGGCATCACTGCCGGGCACGGCAGCGGCGTCCGCCGCGAAGGAGTCGATCCGGTTGCCGTGCGCCTCCGGGTCGAGCCGGCGCTCGGCGAAGGTGAAGACGGCGACCAGCGAGGCCAGCAGGATGGTGCCCTGGAGGAACAGCGCCGGGCCGTCGACGGCGATGGCGCCCATCGCCGAGATCTGCGCCTTGGTGGTGGCAAACCCGCTGGCGGCGAGCCCGACGATCGAGGCGAAGGCCGCCGCGATCGCGACCACCGCGATGAACAGTTGGACGTAGTAGCGCCCTTTTCGGGGCACGAACGCTTCGGCCAGTACGCCGAGGACCGCGGCGCCGACGACAATGAGGATCGGCGACAGCTGCGCGTACTCGATGGTCGGCGCCTCGAAGGTCGACCCCGGGGTGCCGGGAGGAGCGGCCGCCGCCAGATTCGTCCACAGGCTGTGGACAGTTGGTGCGCTCACTTCGCGGCCTCCACTTCAGGCTTGGGGTCCTGCTTGTTCACGTCGTGCATGGTGTGGGTCACCGCCGGGTTGACGATGTCGGTCAGCGGCTTCGGGTAGACGCCGAGCCCGACCAGCATCACGATCAGCGGAACGACCACTGCCAGTTCCCGTGCCTTGAGGTCCGGCATCCCGCTGACCTCGGCCTTCACCGGGCCGGTCATCGTGCGCTGGTAGAGCACGAGGACGTAGAGCGCGGCGAGGACGATGCCGGTGGTGGCGATGATGCCGACCACCGGGTACGCGGCGAACACCCCGACCAGGACCAGGAATTCACTGACGAACGGTGCGAGTCCCGGCAGCGACAGCGTGGCCAGACCGCCGATCAGGAAGGTTCCGGCGAGCACCGGGGCCACCTTCTGCACCCCGCCGTAGTCGGCGATGAGCCGCGAGCCGCGCCGCGAGATGAGGAAGCCCGCGACCAGCATCAGCGCGGCCGTCGAGATCCCGTGGTTGACCATGTAGAGCGTCGCGCCGGACTGGCCCTGGCTGGTCATCGCGAAGATGCCCAGGATGATGAACCCGAAGTGCGAGATCGACGCGTACGCGACGAGCCTCTTGATGTCGCGCTGGCCGACGGCGAGCAGCGCCCCGTACACGATGCTGATCAGCGCCAGTACGAGGACGACGGGCGTCGCCCACTTGCTGGCCTCCGGGAAGAGCTGGAGGCAGAAGCGCAGCATCGCGAAGGTGCCGACCTTGTCGACGACCGCGGTGATGAGGACGGCGACCGGGGCGGTCGCCTCCCCCATCGCGTTCGGCAGCCAGGTGTGCAGCGGCCAGAGCGGGGCCTTGACCGCGAAGGCGAAGAAGAACCCGAGGAACAGCAGCCGTTCGATGTTGGTCGACATCTCCAGGGTGCCGGCGGCCCGCATTTCGGCGATCTCCGAGAGCGAGAACGTCCCGGTGACCGTGTAGAGACCGATGACCGCGGCCAGCATGATCAGGCCGCCGGCCAGGTTGTAGAGCAGGAACTTGACCGCCGCGTACGACCGTTGGGTGGCCGCCGCCTCGTCCGTGCCCGCGTGCGCCCGGTCCCCGAAGCCGCCGATGAGGAAGTACATCGGGATGAGCATGGCTTCGAAGAAGATGTAGAAGAGGAAGACGTCGGTGGCCTCGAAGGAGATGATCACCATCGCTTCGACCATCAGGATCAGCGCGAAGAATCCCTGGGTGGGGCGCCAGCGCTTGCTCTTCGTCTCCAGTGGATCCGCGTCGTTCCACCCGGCGACGATCACGAACGGGATCAGCAGCGCGGTCAGCGCGACGAGCACCACGCCGATGCCGTCGACGCCCAGTTCGTAGCGGACTCCGAAGTCCTTGATCCAGGCGTACGACTCGGTCAGTTGGTACCGGTCGCCGCCCGGCTCGAACCGTACGAGGACGATCGCGGCCAGCACCAGCGTGCCGAGCGAGACCAGCAGCGCGAGCCACTTGGCGGCCGTGCGACGGGCGGCCGGCACGGCGGCGGTGAGGATGGCACCGGCCGCCGGGAGGACCGCCACCGCGGTGAGCAGGGGAAAGGACATCGTGATCAGACCGCCCTCATCAGCAGGGTCGCGGCGATGAGGATCGCCGTACCGCCGAACATCGAGACCGCGTACGAGCGGGCGTAGCCGTTCTGGAGCTTGCGCAGCCGGCCGGAGAGCCCGCCGACCGAGGCGGCGGTGCCGTTGACCACGCCGTCGACCACGCTGTGGTCGAGGTAGACGAGCGAGCGGGTGAGGTGCTCGCCGCCGCGGACCAGGACGACGTGGTTGAAGTCGTCCTGGAGGAGGTCGCGGCGGGCGGCCCGGGTGAGCAGCGAGCCGCGCGGGGCGACGACCGGGACGGGCTTGCGGCCGTACTGGAAGTACGCGGCGACCACGCCGAGCAGCAGGACCGCGATCGTCGCACCGGTGATGACCGGGACGCTGATCGGCGGGTGCGGGTGCTCGAACTTGGTCACCGGCTCCAGCCAGTTGACGAACCTGTCGCCGAGGGAGAAGAACCCGCCGGCGAAGACCGACCCGAAGGCGAGCACGATCATGGGGATCGTCATCGACCTGGGCGACTCGTGCGGGTGCGGCTCCTTGCCCTGGGCGTCGGGCTGCCAGCGCTTCTCGCCGAAGAAGGTCATCAGCATCACGCGCGTCATGTAGAACGCGGTGAGTCCGGCGCCGAGCAGGGTGGCTCCGCCGAGGATCCAGCCCTGGACGCCGCCCGCGGCGAACGCCGCCTCGATGATCTTGTCCTTGGAGAAGAAGCCGGACAGCCCCGGGAAGCCGATGATGGCGAGATATCCCAGCCCGAACGTCACGAAGGTGACCGGCATGTACTTGCGCAGGCCGCCGTACTTCCGCATGTCGACCTCGTCGTTCATGCCGTGCATGACGGATCCGGCACCGAGGAAGAGGCCCGCCTTGAAGAAGCCGTGCGTCACCAGGTGCATGATCGCGAAGGCGTAGCCGATCGGGCCGAGGCCGGCCGCGAGGATCATGTAGCCGATCTGCGACATCGTCGATCCGGCGAGCGCCTTCTTGATGTCGTCCTTGGCACAACCGACGATCGCACCGAAGAGCAGCGTGACCGCTCCGACGACGGTGACCACCAACTGGGCGTCGGGCGCGGCATCGAAGATGGCACCGGAGCGGACGATCAGATACACGCCCGCGGTCACCATGGTCGCCGCGTGGATGAGGGCCGAGACCGGGGTCGGGCCCTCCATCGCGTCGCCGAGCCAGGACTGCAGCGGCACCTGCGCCGACTTGCCGCACGCGGCGAGCAGCAGCATCAGCCCGATCGCGGTGAGCTTGCCCTCGCTCGCGCCCTCCGCCGCGCCCAGGACAGGACCGAAGGCGAAGGTCCCGAAGGTGGTGAACATCAGCATGATCGCGATGGACAGGCCGATGTCACCGACGCGGTTGACGAGGAACGCCTTCTTGGCCGCCGTCGCCGCACTCGGCTTGTGCTGCCAGAACCCGATGAGCAGGTACGAGGCGAGGCCGACGCCCTCCCAGCCGAAGTACAGCAGGAGGTAGTTGTCGGCGACGACGAGCAGGAGCATCGCCGCGAGGAAGAGGTTCAGGTAGCCGAAGAAGCGCCGGCGGCGCTCGTCGTGCTCCATGTACCCGATCGAGTAGATGTGGATCAGGGTGCCCACACCGGTGATCAGCAGGACGAAGGTCATCGACAGCTGGTCGAGCTGGAAGGCGATGTCCGCCTGGAAGTCCGCGACCGGGACCCAGCTGAACAGCTTCTGGTGCAGGGCCCGCTCACCGGCACCCTTGCCGATCATGTCGAGGAAGAGCACGGCGCCGATGACGAACGACCCGGCGGCGAGCAGGGTGCCCAGCCAGTGTCCGACCTTGTCCAACCGGCGTCCGCCGCACAGCAGTACGGCCGCTCCGAGCAGTGGCGCCGCGACGAGCAGCGCGATCAAGTTCTCCACGATTCTTTACGACCCCTTACAGCTTCATCAGGCTGGCGTCGTCGACCGAGGCCGAGTGGCGGGACCGGAACAGCGACACGATGATCGCCAGGCCGACCACGACCTCGGCGGCGGCGACGACCATCGTGAAGAAGGCGATGATCTGGCCGTCGAGATTGCCGTGCATCCGGGAGAACGCGACGAATGCCAGGTTGCAGGCGTTGAGCATCAGCTCGACGCACATGAACACGACGATGGCGTTGCGCCGGATCAGCACTCCTGCCGCGCCGATGGTGAACAACAGGGCTGCCAGATAGAGGTAGTTGACCGGATTCACTTGGCTGCCTCCTCTTCTCGCTGCGACGCCTGGGACTCCGCCTCGTGGTGGTCCGTCTCCCTGCCGAGGCGCTCCTCGGAGCGCTGCTCCAGGGCCTTGAGGCTGTCCATGGCCTCGGTCGACACGTCGCGGATCTGGCCGCGCTCGCGCAGCGTCTTCATGACGGTCAGCTCGGACGGGGTGCCGTCGGGGAGCAGACCGGCGATGTCCACCGCGTTGTGCCGGGCGTAGACGCCGGGGGCGGGCAGCGGCGGCAGGTGCTTGCCTTCGCGTACGCGCTGTTCGGCCAGCTCGCGCTGGGTCTTGGCGCGCTCGGTGCGCTCGCGGTTGGTGAGGACCATCGCGCCGACGGTGGCGGTGATCAGCAGGGCGCCGGTGATCTCGAAGGCGAAGACGTACTTGGTGAAGATCAGCTCCGCCAGGCCCTCGACATTGCCGCCCGCGTTGGCCTTGCCCAGCCCGTTGAACTCCTTCAGCTGGGCGTTGCGGATGCCCGCGATGAGCAGGATGCCGAAGCCGAGCCCGCATCCGGCGGCCAGCCAGCGCTGCCCCTTCAGGGTCTCCTTCAGGGAGTCCGCCGCGGTGACGCCGACGAGCATGACCACGAACAGGAAGAGCATCATGATCGCACCGGTGTAGACGACGATCTGGACGATGCCCAGGAAGTACGCCCCGTTGGCGAGGTAGAAGACCGCCAGGATGATCATGGTCCCGGCGAGGCACAGCGCGCTGTGCACCGCCTTCTTCATCAGGATCGTGCACAGGGCGCCGACGACGGCGATCGTGCCGAGGATCCAGAACTGCACGGCCTCACCGGTCGAGGCGGCGGCTGCGAGCGCGGTCATACCTCCACCGCCTTCTCCCCCGCGGGCTGTTCGCCCTTGCTGACCGCGACCTGCCGCTCCGTACCCGGCGCGGCCTCGGTGACCAGCCCCCGGTAGTAGTCCTGTTCGTCGGTGCCGGGGAAGATCGAGTGCGGGGACTCGACCATGCCCTCGGTCAGTCCGGCGAGGAGCTGGTCCTTGGTGTAGATGAGGTTCTCGCGGCTGCTGTCGGCCAGTTCGAACTCGTTGGTCATCGTCAGCGCGCGCGTGGGGCACGCCTCGATGCACAGCCCGCACAGGATGCAGCGGGCGTAGTTGATCTGGTAGACGCGGCCGTAGCGCTCGCCCGGGGAGTAGCGCTCCTCCTCGGTGTTGTCCGCGCCCTCCACGTAGATCGCGTCGGCCGGACAGGCCCAGGCGCAGAGCTCGCACCCGATGCACTTCTCCAGGCCGTCCGGGTGCCGGTTGAGCTGGTGCCGGCCGTGGAAGCGCGGCGCCGTCACCTTCGGCGTCTCCGGATACTGCTCGGTCAGCCGCTTCTTGAACATGGCCTTGAAGGTCACGCCGAAGCCGGCCACGGGGTTCTGCCAGGGGGCCCGGGGGTCCTCGCCCCGGGAAGATGCCTCAGACACCGTCCGCCTCCTTTCCGTCACTCTGAGTAGCACTGTCGCCAGTATTGCTCCCGCCACTGACAACGAGCTCCCGCTCCTGCCTGGACCGCCTGCGCGGTACCGGCGGCAGGGTCTGTCCGGGCAGCGGCGGCACCGGGAATCCACCGGCCATCGGGTCGAAAGCGGGCTCGTCGTCCGGCTCTTCGGACTTGCTGCGCCGGAAGGCGTCGTACACGAAGGACAGCAGCAGCACGCCGATGACCGCCCCCGCGACGTACAGCACGATCTGCTGGTACTCGACGTTGGCGTTGCGCAGCGCCCGTACGGTCGCCACCAGCATCAGCCAGACCACCGAGAGCGGGATCAGGACCTTCCAGCCGAGCTTCATCAGCTGGTCGTAGCGCACGCGTGGCAGCGTGCCGCGCAGCCAGATGAAGAAGAACAGCAGCAGCTGCACCTTGAGGACGAACCAGAGCATCGGCCACCAGCCGTGGTTCGCGCCCTCCCAGAACGAGCTGATCGGGTACGGGGCCCGCCAGCCGCCCAGGAAGAGGGTGACCGAGACCGCCGAGACGGTGACCATGTTGACGTACTCGGCCAGCATGAACAGCGCGAACTTGATCGACGAGTACTCGGTGTTGAAGCCGCCGACGAGGTCGCCCTCGGACTCCGGCATGTCGAACGGTGCGCGGTTGGTCTCGCCGACCATCGTCACGACGTAGATGATGAACGACACCGGCAGCAGCAGGATGTACCACCGGTCCGCCTGCGCCTCCACGATCGCCGAGGTCGACATCGACCCGGAGTAGAGGAAGACCGAGGCGAACGCGGCGCCCATCGCGATCTCGTACGAAATCATCTGCGCGCAGGAGCGCAGGCCGCCGAGCAGCGGGTACGTGGACCCGGACGACCAGCCGGCCAGCACGATGCCGTAGATGCCGACCGACGCGCACGCGAGGACGTAGAGCATCGCGATCGGAAGGTCGGTGAGCTGCATCGACGTGCGGTGGCCGAAGATCGAGACTTCGTTCCCGGCCGGCCCGAAGGGGATGACCGCGATCGCCATGAAGGCGGGGATGGCGGCGATGATCGGCGCGAGGACGTAGACGACCTTGTCCGCGCGCTTGACGATCACATCCTCTTTGAGCATGAGCTTGATGCCGTCGGCGAGGGACTGGAGCATGCCCCAGGGGCCGTGCCGGTTCGGGCCGATGCGCAGCTGCATCCAGGCGACGACCTTGCGCTCCCACACGATGGAGAAGAGCACGGTGACCATCAGGAACGCGAAGCAGAAGACGGCCTTGATCGCGACGAGCCACCAGGGGTCCGTGCCGAACATGGACAGGTCTTCCGCGGCGAGTGTGTACGTCGTCATGACGTCACCTCCGTCGAGGACGTCGGGGCGCCCGGGACCGCCTTCGCGGGCGAAGCGGGCGCGAGGGTGACCAACTGGCCGGGGCGGGCCCCGGTGTCGGAGAGGACGCCGCCGCCGGTCGAGTTCATCGGCAGCCAGACCACGCGGTCGGGCATCTCGCCGACCTGGAGCGGCAGTTCGACCGTCCCGGCGGGCCCGGTGACGGCGAGTACGTCGCCGTGCTTGACGCCGGTCTCACCGGCGGTGGCCGCCGAGAGCCGGGCCACGGCCGCGTGCCTGGTGCCCGCGAGGGCCTCGTCGCCGTCCTGGAGCCGGCCCTGGTCGAGCAGCAGGCGGTGGCCCGCGAGCACGGCCTCCCCCGCGCCCGCACGGGGCAGCGGCCGGGAGGTCTCCAGCGGGGCGGACGCGTGCGGCCCGTCCCAGGCGCCGAGCCGGTCCATCTCGCTGCGTACGGCCTTCAGGTCGGGCAGCGCGAAGTGGGCGTCCAGTTCCTCGGCCAGCATGTGCAGCACGCGCGCGTCGCTCGGGGCGAGGCGGCGCGTCATCTGCTCGGGCTTCAGCGCGGCCTCGAACATCCGGGCCCTGCCCTCCCAGTTGAGGAAGGTGCCGGGCTTCTCGGCGACCGCGGCCACCGGAAGGACGACGTCCGCGTGCTCGGTGACCTCGCTGGGCCGCAGCTCCAGCGACACCAGGAAGCGGACCTCGTCGAACGCCACGCGCGCGCGTGCCGGGTCCGGCAGGTCGGCCGTCTCGACTCCGGCGACGACCAGGGCGAGGAGTTCGCCGGTCGCGGCGGCCTCGACGATCTGACCTGTGTCGCGGCCGTAGCGGTGCGGGAGTTCGGCGACGCCCCAGGCCGCGGCGACCTCCTCGCGTGCACGGGGGTCGGTCGCCGGGCGGCCGCCCGGCAGCAGCGACGGGATCGCGCCCGCCTCGACGGCGCCGCGCTCTCCGGCCCTGCGCGGGATCCAGACCAGTTCGGCGCCGGTCGCGGAGGCCGCCCGTACGGCAGCGGTGAGAGCACCCGGCACACCGGCCAGGCGCTCGCCGACGACGATGACGGCACCGCTCTCGCGCAGTGCGTCGGCCGCCTTCACCCCTTCGGCGTCCAGGCCCGCGTGGCCCGCGAGTGCGTCCAGCCATTCGGTCTCGGTGCCGGGGGCGGCGGGGAGCAGGGTGCCGCCCGCCTTCGTCAGTCCGCGGGTGGCGTGCGACGCGACAGCAAAGGTGCGCTGGCCGTGCTTGCGGTGGGCCTTGCGCAGCCGCAGGAAGACGCCGGGCGCCTCCTCCTCGGACTCGAACCCGGCGAGCAGTACCGCCGGGGCCTTCTCCAGGGTGGTGTACGTCGTCCCGGTGCCTCCCCCAAGTTCTCGGCTTCGCTCGAACAGGGAGGTGCCCCCCAGGTCCCGGCCGCGCCCGGCGACGCGGGAGGCCAGGAAGTCGGCCTCCTCGCTGCTGTGCACACGGGCGCGGAAGTCGACGTCGTTGGTGTCGAGGGCGACCCGGGCGAACTTGCTGTACGCGTAGGCGTCCTCGACCGTCAGCCGGCCACCGGTGAGGACACCGGCGCGGCCCCGTGCCGCGCGAAGCCCCTTTGCTGCGACTTCCAGGGCTTCCGGCCAGCTCGCCGGCTCCAGCTCACCGCTCTCCGCGTTCCGTACGAGCGGAGTGGTCAGCCGGTCGGGGCGCTGGGCGTAGCGGAAGCCGAAGCGCCCCTTGTCGCACAGCCACTCCTCGTTGACCTCCGGGTCCTCGGCCGCCATCCGCCGCATGACCTTGCCGCGACGGTGGTCGGTACGGGTCGCACAGCCGCCGGCACAGTGCTCGCAGACGGACGGGCTCGACACGAGGTCGAAGGGGCGGGAGCGGAAGCGGTAGGCGGCCGAGGTCAGCGCGCCCACCGGGCAGATCTGGATGGTGTTGCCTGAGAAGTACGACTCGAAGGGGTCGCCCTCGCCGATGCCGACCTGCTGCAGCGCACCGCGCTCGATCAGCTCGATCATCGGGTCGCCCGCCACCTGGTTGGAGAACCGGGTGCAGCGTGCGCAGAGCACGCACCGCTCGCGGTCCAGGAGCACCTGGGTGGAGATCGGGACGGGCTTCTCGTACGTCCGCTTCTTGCCGTCGAAGCGGGAGTCGGCGTCGCCGTGCGACATCGCCTGGTTCTGCAGGGGGCACTCGCCGCCCTTGTCGCAGACCGGGCAGTCCAACGGGTGGTTGATCAGGAGGAGTTCCATCACCCCTCGCTGCGCCTTGTCGGCGACCGGCGAGGTGAGCTGGGACTTCACCACCATGCCGTCGGTGCAGGTGATGGTGCAGGACGCCATCGGCTTGCGCTGGCCCTCGACCTCGACGATGCACTGGCGGCAGGCGCCGGCCGGGTCGAGGAGGGGGTGGTCGCAGAAGCGGGGGATCTCGATGCCGAGGAGTTCGGCGGCGCGGATCACCAGCGTGCCCTTGGGGACGCTGATGTCGATGCCGTCGATCGTGAGCGATACGAGGTCCTCCGGGGGAACCGCCGCATCGCCGCCCCCGGAGGGAGCACTGTTTGTCGTGACGGTCATGCGTTCACCTCCAGGTGCTTGTCGGCCCACAGGGTCGACTTGGCGGGGTCGAAGGGGCAGCCCTTGCCGGTGATGTGCTGCTCGTACTCCTCGCGGAAGTACTTGAGCGAGGAGAAGATCGGCGAGGCCGCTCCGTCCCCGAGGGCGCAGAAGGACTTGCCGTTGATGTTGTCCGCGATGTCGTTGAGCTTGTCGAGGTCGGACATCTGTCCCTTTCCGGCCTCGATGTCACGCAGCAACTGGACGAGCCAGTAGGTGCCTTCGCGGCAGGGCGTGCACTTGCCGCAGGACTCGTGGGCGTAGAACTCGGTCCAGCGGGTCACGGCCCGTACGACGCACGTCGTCTCGTCGAAGCACTGGAGCGCCTTGGTGCCGAGCATGGATCCGGCGGCGCCCACCCCCTCGTAGTCGAGGGGCACGTCGAGGTGCTCGTCGGTGAACATCGGGGTCGAAGAGCCGCCCGGGGTCCAGAACTTGAGCCGGTGCCCCGCGCGCATTCCGCCGCTCATGTCGAGCAGCTGGCGCAGGGTGATTCCCAACGGGGCCTCGAACTGGCCCGGGTTGGTGACGTGGCCGCTCAGCGAGTACAGCGTGAAGCCCGGGGACTTCTCGCTTCCCATCGACCGGAACCATTCTTTGCCCCGATTGAGGATTGCGGGAACGGATGCGATCGATTCGACGTTGTTCACCACAGTGGGACAGGCATAGAGCCCGGCGACCGCAGGGAAGGGAGGACGCAGCCGGGGCTGGCCACGACGGCCTTCGAGCGAGTCCAGCAGCGCGGTCTCTTCTCCGCAGATGTACGCACCCGCCCCTGCGTGCACGGTGAGTTCGAGATCCAGTCCGCTGCCGAGGATGTTCGTGCCGAGGTAGCCGGCGTCGTACGCCTCCCGCACGGCCTCGTGCAGCCTGCGCAGCACGGGGACGGTCTCTCCGCGCAGATAGATGAACGCGTGATTCGACCGGATCGCGTAACACGCAATGACAATGCCCTCGACGAGGCTATGCGGGTTCGCGAAGAGGAGCGGGATGTCCTTGCAGGTCCCCGGCTCCGATTCGTCGGCGTTGACAACTAGATAGTGCGGCTTTCCATCGCCCTGCGGAATGAACTGCCACTTCATTCCGGTGGGGAATCCGGCGCCGCCGCGACCGCGCAGACCGGAGTCCTTCACGTACGCGATGAGGTCGTCCGGAGTCATGGCGAGGGCCTTGCGCAGACCCTCGTACCCCTCGTGCCTCCGGTAGGTCTCCAGCGTCCACGACTTCGGGTCGTCCCAGAAGGCGGACAGGACGGGCGAGAGCAGCTTCTCGGGGCTGTCTCCGTTGCCGTTGCCGTTTCCGGTCATCTCGGTGGCCAAGGTCATCACTCACCCTCCTCGGAGGCGGGGCCTGCCGGGTGCTGCTCGGGTGCGGCTGCCGGGTCGGAGGCCGAGGTCTGCTGCGGGGCGTCGTGCGAGCTGAGGTGCTGCGAGCCCGGCTGGGGCGCGTCGTGCGGGGCGGCGTCCCTGCTGGCTCCCGCTCGCGGCGAGACGACGCGGGCCTGGGCCGGTGTCTCGCCCTTGGCGAGCTTGAGGCCGATCAGCGAGGCGTGCCCGGCGCCTCCGGATGCCTCGACCGCACCCGGGCGC
Organism: Streptomyces sp. NPDC021093; assembly: GCF_044333135.1. Classification (NCBI taxonomy): domain Bacteria; kingdom Bacillati; phylum Actinomycetota; class Actinomycetes; order Kitasatosporales; family Streptomycetaceae; genus Streptomyces; species Streptomyces sp. NPDC021093. Next base: position 519,862 of record NZ_JBIRQJ010000007.1, read on the forward strand.
TCGTCGGGGAAACCGGCCAGGATGCGGGCGGTCTCCTTGTAGGTGCACAGGGGGGCGCCGCGGGTGGGCTCGACCGGGCGGCCCGAGCGCAGGTCGTCGACGAGCTGCTTGGCCGACTCGGGGGTCTGGTTGTCGAAGAACTCCCAGTTGACCATCACCACGGGGGCGTAGTCGCAGGCGGCGTTGCACTCGATGTGTTCGAGGGTGACCTTGCCGTCGCCGGTCGTCTCGTTGTTGCCGACGCCCAGGTAGGTCTTCAGCTCGTCGAAGATGGCGTCGCCGCCCATCACCGCGCACAGGGTGTTGGTGCAGACGCCGACCTGGTAGTCGCCGGACTTCTTGCGCCGGTACATCGTGTAGAAGGTGGCGACGGCGGTGACCTCGGCGGTGGTCAGGCCGAGGACCTCCGCGCAGAACTGCATGCCGGTGCGGGAGACGTGCCCCTCCTCCGACTGCACGAGGTGCAGCAGCGGCAGCAGCGCGGAGCGGCTGTCGGGGTAGCGGCCGATCACCTCCTTCGCGTCCGCTTCGAGGCGGGCCCTGACCTCGTCCGGGTAGGCGGGGGCGGGCAGTTGGGGCATGCCCAGTGACACATCGGTCATCGGTCGACGCCTCCCATCACGGGGTCGATGGACGCGACGGCGACGATGACGTCGGCGACCTGGCCGCCCTCGCACATCGCCGCCATGGCCTGGAGGTTGGTGAAGGACGGGTCGCGGAAGTGGACCCGGTAGGGGCGGGTGCCGCCGTCGGAGACGACGTGCACGCCGAGTTCGCCCTTGGGGGACTCGACGGCCGCGTAGGCCTGGCCGGCCGGGACCCGGAAGCCCTCGGTGACCAGCTTGAAGTGGTGGATCAGGGCCTCCATGGAGGTGCCCATGATCTTCTTGATGTGGTCGAGCGAGTTGCCGAGACCGTCGGCGCCGATGGCCAGTTGGGCGGGCCAGGCGATCTTCTTGTCCGCGACCATGACGTCACCGGGCTTCTTGAGCCGCTCCAGGCACTGCTCGACGATGTCGAGGGACTGGCGCATCTCTTCGAGCCGGATCAGGAAGCGGCCGTAGGAGTCGCAGGTGTCGGCGGTGGGGACCTCGAAGTCGTAGGTCTCGTAGCCGCAGTACGGGTCGGTCTTGCGCAGGTCGTGCGGCAGGCCGGCCGAGCGGAGCACGGGCCCGGTGGCGCCGAGGGCCATGCAGCCGGTGAGGTCGAGGTAGCCGACGTCCTGCATACGGGCCTTGAAGATGGGGTTGCCGGTGGCGAGCTTGTCGTACTCCGGCAGGTTCTTGCGCATGGTCTTCAGGAGCTCGCCGAGCTTGTCCATGGCCCCGGGCGGGAGGTCCTGGGCGAGGCCGCCGGGGCGGACGAAGGCGTGGTTCATCCGCAGCCCGGTGATCAGCTCGAAGACGTCCAGGATGAGTTCGCGGTCCCGGAAGCCGTAGATCATGATCGTGGTCGCGCCGAGCTCCATGCCACCGGTGGCGATGCACACCAGGTGGGAGGAGAGCCGGTTCAGCTCCATCAGCAGGACGCGGATGATGCTGGCGCGGTCGGGGATCTGGTCGGTGATGCCGAGCAGCTTCTCGACGCCCAGGCAGTACGCCGTCTCGTTGAAGAACGGCGTCAGGTAGTCCATGCGCGTGACGAAGGTGGTGCCCTGCGTCCAGTTCCGGAATTCGAGGTTCTTCTCGATGCCGGTGTGGAGGTAGCCGATGCCGCAGCGGGCCTCGGTGACGGTCTCGCCGTCGATCTCCAGGATGAGGCGGAGCACGCCGTGCGTGGAGGGGTGCTGGGGACCCATGTTGACGACGATGCGCTCGTCGTCGGCCTTCGACGCGGCCTGCACGACCTCGTCCCAGTCGCCGCCGGTGACCGTGTAGACGGTGCCTTCGGTGGTCTCGCGGGCCGAGGCGGAAGTGGGGGATGAAGAGGGGGTGGTCACGAGTACGACCTCCGCTGGTCCGGAGCCGGGATCTGGGCGCCCTTGTACTCGACGGCGATGCCGCCGAGGGGGTAGTCCTTGCGCTGCGGGAAGCCCTGCCAGTCGTCCGGCATCATGATCCGGGTCAGGGCGGGGTGGCCGTCGAAGACCAGGCCGAAGAAGTCGTACGCCTCGCGCTCGTGCCAGTCGTTGGTCGGGTAGACCGAGACCAGGGACGGGACGTGCGGGTCGGCGTCGGGGGCGCTGACTTCGAGGCGGATCAGCCGGCCGTGGGTGAGCGAGCGCAGGTGGTAGACCGCGTGCAGCTCGCGGCCCTTGTCCTCCAGGAAGTGCACGCCGCTGACGCCGGTGCACAGTTCGAAGCGCAGGGCCGGGTCGTCGCGCAGTGTGCGGGCGACCTGCAGCAGGTGCTCGCGGGCGATGTGGAAGGTGAGTTCGCCGCGGTCGACGACCGTCTTCTCGATGGCGTGCGAGGGGAGCAGGTCCTGCTCCTCCAGGGCGCCTTCGAGTTCGTCGGCGACCTCGTCGAACCACCCCCCGTAGGGGCGGGACGATTCGCCGGGGAAGGTGACGGTGCGGACGAGCCCGCCGTAACCGGTGGTGTCGCCGCCGTTGTTGGCGCCGAACATGCCCTTGCGGGTGCGGAGGACCTCGCCGGTGTCCGCACGCTGGGCGGGGACGCCGTTCGGCGTGCCCTCGTGTTGCTCGCTCACCGGAGCAGCCCCTTCATCTCGATCGTGGGGAGCGCCTTGAGTGCTGCTTCCTCCGCCTCGCGGGCCGCTTCCTCCGCGTTGACGCCGAGCTTGGAGCCCTGGATCTTCTGGTGGAGCTTGAGGATCGCGTCGATCAGCATCTCGGGGCGGGGCGGACAGCCCGGCAGGTAGATGTCGACCGGCACGATGTGGTCGACGCCCTGCACGATCGCGTAGTTGTTGAACATGCCGCCCGAGGAGGCGCAAACCCCCATGGAAATGACCCACTTGGGGTTCGGCATCTGGTCGTAGACCTGTCGCAGCACCGGCGCCATCTTCTGGCTGACCCGGCCGGCCACGATCATCAGGTCGGCCTGCCGCGGTGAACCGCGGAAGACCTCCATGCCGAAGCGGGCCAGGTCGTACCGGCCCGCTCCCGTCGTCATCATCTCGATGGCGCAGCAGGCGAGGCCGAACGTCGCGGGGAAGACGGAGGACTTCCGCACCCAGCCCGCGGCCTGTTCGACCGTCGTCAGCAGAAATCCGCTCGGCAGTTTCTCTTCGAGTCCCATGGGTGATCCCTCAGCCCCTCAGTCCCATTCCAGGCCGCCGCGACGCCATACGTACGCGTACGCGACAAAAACGGTGAGCACGAAGAGGAGCATCTCGACGAGCCCGAAAATCCCCAGGGCGTCGAAGGAGACCGCCCAGGGGTAGAGGAAGACGATCTCGATGTCGAAGACGATGAACAGCATCGCCGTCAGGTAGTACTTGATGGGAAAGCGGCCGCCTCCGGCCGGCGTGGGAGTGGGCTCGATGCCGCACTCGTACGCTTCGAGCTTTGCCCGGTTGTAGCGCTTGGGGCCGATAAGCGTGGCCATGACCACGGAGAAGATCGCAAACCCTGCCCCGAGGGCGCCGAGCACAAGGATGGGCGCGTAAGCATTCACCCTCCTCGCTCCTTCCAGTCGTCCTTGACCGTTGGACCGCGCCGGGCTCGAACTTGCCCCGTCGCGGGGGGCCGGTGCGCCTCGCCGCGGAAGAACCGTATGAAGATCGCGGATATGTGAGGCAGTTCACAAGCCTGACTGCCCCGCATCCTATGCCTGCCGGTCTGTGATCTGCGACACGGGGTACGACAACGCCTTTGTGATCTCCACCACCTGACGAAGGATCATGAACGCGGATGCACGGTGATCTACGTACCGGAAGCACGCAAGTGATCACCTGACGTGACATTCGGTGGTGTTACCGCTGGTCGGAGAGGTGTCGCTCTATCAAGAGGTGGCACCTACAGGCAAATTGGTGATGGACGGGCTCCAGTGATAGAGGCCCCGAACTCGCTTCCGCCTCACTCTCGCGAGGGGGTTCAGGGAGGCGAGTGGACTCGTGCGCGCGTTCACGAGCGGACAAGCCGGCAGGGCGGGCCGCGATTGTGACCTGCGTCACCCCTAAGGGGTCGTCAGAAAAGCGGGCTTGGCCATGCGTGTGAACGGATGGTAGGCGTCGGGGCATTTCGGACGTATCGCGGAAACCCCATGATCACAGGGCTGATCGGCCATGCCCGTTTTGCCCTTTACGGCGTCAATAAGGGCGCGCGGACGCGGAATTCGGGCCGCTGGATGGCAACTGTGGCGGAGACCACGTTTCTTGATGCCGACTCGTTACCTCTGATAGCGGTTGTTCTCATGTCCCACACCGCTCACATACCCAGCCACCGGAAGCCCCGCCGCAGCGCCTCGAAGATGGCGCTCCGTGCCGGAGTTGCCGGTGGCGTCCTCAGCACCATCGCGGTGGCTGGTGCGGCGGCTCCGGCGAACGCGGATCCGGTGCACGAGACCGTCGAGATGCCCCAGCTGACGACCACCGCCGCTGCCACCCCCGCCCAGTCCGCCGCCACGGTCAACACCGCCGTCGAGGCGACGCAGCAGATCGCCTTCGAGTACGACCGCCAGGTCCGCCAGGACGCCGCGGCCGAAACCGCCATGAAGGACGCCAAGAAGGCCAAGGCCGAGGCGGACCGCAAGGCGGAGGCCGAGAAGAAGGCCGAGGAGGCCGCCCGCAAGAAGGCCGAGGAGAAGGCCGAGCAGGAGGCCGAGCAGGAGCGCGCCTCGCGTTCCTCCGAGCGCTCCTCCCTCAGCTCGTACTCCTCCAAGTCCTCGTCGTCCTCCGAGGGCTCCGGCAGCTCGGCTTCCTCGTCGTCCGCGACCGGAAGCGCCGCGTCCGTCATCTCCTTCGTGCGCTCGCACATCGGCGACGCGTACGTCCTGGGCAGCACCGGCCCGAGCGCGTGGGACTGCTCCAGCCTGGTCCAGGCCGCGTACCGCACCATCGGTGTCGACCTGCCGCGCGTCTCGCAGGACCAGTCCACCCGCGGTACGCAGGTCGGACTCGGCAACCTGCAGCCGGGCGACATCCTTTACTGGGGTGGCGCGGGCAGCGCGTACCACGTGGGCATCTACGTGGGCGGCGGCAACTTCGTCGGTGCGCAGAACTCCGGCACCGGTGTGGTGGAGCGTCCGCTGTCGTACGACCCGCCGACCGGCGCCGTGCGCGTGCTCTGATCTCGCTCCGCGTTCCCTGCTTCAGCTGTACGGCCGAGGGCCGTCGTCCCCCCGCTCGGGGACGGCGGCCCTCGGGCGTTTCCGGCAGCGTCCGGGATGCATCCAGGCATCCGGGAGTGTGAAAACTCTTAACTCGGCTGCCTGGAGGGGCGGTTGGGACTTAGCGTGACGGGCATGACCATTCTTGTTACCGGGGCCACCGGTGTAATCGGCCGTCAGGTCGTCGCTCAACTGCTCGCTGCCGGGGAGAGTGTGCGGGCACTCACCCGCCGCCCGGCCGAGGCCGCCCTGCCCGCCGGGGCCGAGGTCGTCGGCGGGGACCTCGACGATCCCAGCAGCCTCGTGCCCGCCCTGCGGGGCGTGGACCGGCTCTACCTCTTCCCCTCCCCCGGCACGGCGCGCGAGGTCGTCGCTCTCGCCAAGGAGGCCGGGGTGCGTCGGATCGTCGTGCTGTCCGCCGCCTCCGTGACGGTCGGCATGGACACCGTGGTGCATCCGGTGGTCGAGGAGGCCGTCAGGGAATCCGGGCTGGAGTGGACCTTCGTCAGGCCGGCCGGATTCATGACCAACCTGCTCCAGGTGTGGGCGCCGATGGTGCGCTCCGAGCGGGTGGTGCACTACCCGTACGGGGACGATCCGGGCGCATCGCCCATCCACGAGGCGGACGTTGCCGCCGTGGCCGTCGCCGCGCTCCTGGAGGAGGGCCACCAGGGCAAGGCGTACACCCTCACCGGCCCCGCCCGCGTCACCGTCCGCGAGCAGGTCGCGGCGATCGGAGCGGCGCTGGGCGAGGAGGTGCGGTACGACGAGGTCTCGCGGGAGCGGGCCCGCGAGATCCTGCACGCGCAGGGCGGATTCGCCGCCCGGTCGGCCGATCTGCTGCTCGGCTTCGTGAGTTTCGACGGCGGGGACGACACCGGTCCGAACCTGGCGTTCGAGAAGTTGATGGACCCCTGGCCTGACCTCGCCGAGGCGCTGGGGCGCCCGGGGCGTACGTACGAGGAGTGGGCCAGGGACCATGCGGAGGACTTCCGCTGAGGGGGCGGCGGCACAGGCGCTGAGGCGGGGGCACAAGTCTCCTGCTGCGTAACGGGGTTCCTGGACGCGGTTCACCTCGCGATTCACCTGCGGTTCACCTCGCGATTCACCTCGCGGTTCACCTCCCAGTTCCTCGCCCGGTTCACCTCGCGATTCCCCCGTAGACGCATGAGCGCACGCCCTGGTTGTGGTCATTTTCGGGGATTGACGCGGTGGCAGGCGGTGCGTTTGCCTCGCTGTGGCCCCTCGGCAGACGGCCGGGGGCGAAGCGCAACGGGGGGAACCGTGTTCAGAAGTACTCGGGGGATGTCCATCGCCGTGCTCGCGGGAGCGATGGTCGCGGTGTCGGCGACGTCATCGACGGCGGCGCCGACACCGGCAGCGGCAGCGGCACCAGCAGCGACACCAGCAGCGGCAGCCGCACCGGCAGCAGCAGCACCGACGACAGCACCGCAGGCCGAGCGCGTGACGCTGTCGTCGACCGGCAAGCAGCTCCAGGAGGCCACGAGCGTCAACGGGCTGAGCGCCGACGGGCGCTATGCCGTGTTCACCTCGGGGGACTCCGGTGTGGTGCCGGGCGACACCAACAAGCAGAACGACGTGTTCGTCCGGGACCTGAGCCGGGGCACCGTCGAGCGGGTCAACGTGGCGTCCGACGGGACGCAGGCGAACGGCACCAGCCACTACGCGGAGATCAGCGCCGACGGCCGGTACGTCGCCTTCATGTCCTCGGCGACGAACCTCGTCGAGTGGCCGACCCCGCCCACGTACGCGCAGGACGTCTACCTGCACGACCGTCGCACCGGCCGCACGGAACGGGTGAGCACCACCCCCGGCGGCGGCTCCGCCCACACCTTCGACAACCTCTCCATGTCCGCCGACGGCCGGTACATCGCCTTCGACGCCTCGTCGAAGCAGATGGAGGGCGACCCGAAGGACCAGAACCTCGCGTACGTCGTCGACCGCCGCACCGGCACCGCCAAGCGGATCAGCGACCACATCCCCGCGGACTGGTACGTCTTCGGCCTCAATCTGAGCGCCGACGGCAGCCACCTGGCCTATGTGCAGCGGCACCCGCGCGGCGGACGCCACGAGCTGTGGCTGGCCGACCTGCGCTCCGGCGAGCAGAAGCTGGTGAACGCCGCATCCGACGGCAGCCCCACCAACGGCACGCCGGCGGGCACCAGCCTGTCCGCGGACGGCAGCCTCGTCTCGTACACCTCCTTCGACGAGAGCACGGTCCCCGGGGCGCCCTCGTACACCTGGGAGCTCTACCTCTTCGACAGCCGTACGGGGAAGACCCGGTGGGTCACGCACGAGGGCAAGGGCGAGCTGGGCGGCGGTCTGCTCAGCCCCGACGGCCGCCGGCTCGCCTACATGACCGACGACACCCCGGGCGACGGACCGACCGTGAACAACGTCCACGTACGGGACCTGGGGACCGGCCGCACCCAGCTCGTCACCCGCACGCTCGCGGGAGGACCGCAGACCGGGGGCTACGCGGCACCCGCCGCGTTCGCCGACAAGGGACGGCTGCTCGGCTTCTTCTCGACGGCGCCCGACCTCGTCCCCGGTGACACCAATGGCGTGGGGGACGGTTTCGTGCGGCGTCTGCGCGGATGAACCGGACGAACCAGATGAACCAGATGAACCAGATGAACCAGATGAGCCAGATGAGCCAGATGAGCCAGATGAGCCGGATGAGCCAGATGAACCTGTCCTAAGTCAGGTCGCCGAGGCCCGTGTTCGCGCCGCAGAGGACGATCGCGGCGCGTTCTCCGGGCTTCGGCGCGTAGGCGTGGGCCGTCGCCGCGGCGTGTTCGACGGCGAGGCGGTGCTCGTCCCACAGCTGCTGCCGTGCTCGTACGATCGCCTCGTCCGGTACGAGCACGGAGCGCACGCCCTCGCGGCGGGCGACGGTGAGCGCGGCCTCCGAGACCCTCGTCGCACCGAGCGAGTCCGCGGCGACCGAGTCCACGGCGGAGTCGACGACGCGGCCCGCGGCGAGGGCCGCGTTCAGGGCGCGGCAGTTCTCCGGTTCGACGGCGACGACCTCAATTCCCTTGTCCAGCGCGGCGGTTGCCACTCCGGCGAAGAGGCCGCCGCCGCCCACCGACACCACCAGCGTGTCGAGCCCGCCCGGTACCCGCCGCAGGATCTCCTCCGTCAGCGTGCCCGCGCCGGCCGCGATCAGCGGGTGGTCGTACGCGTGCGAGGCGAGCGCGCCCGAGGTCGTGGCGAACTCCTCGCAGGCGGCGCGGGCCTCGTCGTAGCGGGTGCCGGTGAGGCGTACGTCGGCACCGTACGAGCGGAGCCTGGCGACCTTCACCGGCGGGGCGGTCTCCGGGAGGAAGACGGTGGCGCGCACGCCGTGCTCGCGCGCGGCCCAGGCACACGCGAGGCCCGCGTTGCCGCCGGAGGCGATGGTCAGGCCGGCCTCGGGCAGCAGGCCCGCCTCGCGGTGGGCGAGCAGGAAGTTCATGGCACCGCGGGCCTTGAAGCTGCCGGTGTGCTGCATGAATTCGAGGGCGAGGAACAGGCCGGGAGACGTCTGGGCCACCGTGACGGGCCGCACGTGAGTGGCGATGCGGTCGGCGGCGGTCTTGATCTCGCCGGGGGTGAGGGAGAAGGGGGTGGGGTGGGGCACGGGGAGCTCCGAGGTCCGGGGGAGGGCATGCGCGTCAGGCGCGGGGCGGGCGGGCGCGGTGCGGGCCGGTGGGTGGTGCGGGTTGCCTGCGGCGCCTGCCCCTCCCCGCCCCTTCCCGAAACTGCTCGCCGCAGGGCGGTTCACGGCTGGCGCCGGTGGGGGCGGGGGTTCCGGTCTGCGCCCGGTGCACGGCTGCGCCGCGCGTCCTCAAACGCCGGACGGGCTGAGTGAAGTACCCCGGGCGGACTACGAGTTCGGAGCCACCTTCGCCAGTCCGTTGATGATGCGGTCCATCGCGTCTCCGCCCGTCGGGTCGGTCAGGTTGGCCAGCATCTTCAGGGTGAAGCGCATCAGGACGGGGTGCGTGAGACCGCGTTCCGCCGCCAGCTTCATGATCTTGGGGTTGCCGATCAGCTTCACGAAGGCGCGGCCCATCGTGTAGTAGCCGCCGTACGTGTCCTTCAGGACCTGCGGGTAGCGGGCCAGGGCCATCTCGCGCTGGGCGGGGGTCGCGCGGGCGTGCGCCTGCACGATGACCTCGGAGGCGATCTGGCCGGACTCCATCGCGTAGGCGATGCCCTCGCCGTTGAACGGGTTGACCATGCCGCCCGCGTCACCGACCAGGAGCAGGCCCTTGGTGTAGTGGGGCTGGCGGTTGAAGGCCATGGGGAGGGCGGCGCCGCGGATCGGCATCGTCATGTTCTCGGGCGTGTAGCCCCACTCGGCGGGCATCGACGCGCACCAGGCCTTGAGGACCTCGCGCCAGTCCAGTTCCTTGAACGCCTTCGAGGAGTTGAGGATGCCGAGGCCCACGTTGGACGTGCCGTCGCCCATGCCGAAGATCCAGCCGTAGCCGGGGAGCAGCCGGTCCTGGGGGCCGCGCCGGTCCCACAGTTCCAGCCAGGACTCCAGGTAGTCGTCGTCGTGGCGGGGCGAGGTGAAGTACGTGCGGACGGCGATGCCCATCGGGCGGTCGTCGCGGCGGTGCAGGCCCATGGCGATGGACAGCCGCGTCGAGTTGCCGTCGGCGGCGACCACGAGCGGGGCGTGGAAGGTGACGGGCAGCTTCTCCTCGCCGAGCTTGGCCTCGACGCCCGTGATGCGGCCGGTGCGCTTGTCCAGGATCGGGGCGCCGACGTTGCAGCGCTCGTGCAGCCGCGCGCCCGCCTTCTGCGCCTGCCGGGCGAGCTGCTCGTCGAAGTCGTCGCGCTTGCGGACCAGTCCGTAGTCCGGGTACGAGGCGAGCTCCGGCCAGTCCAGCTGGAGGCGCTGGCCGCCGCCGATGATGCGCAGGCCCTTGTTGCGCAGCCAGCCCGCTTCCTCGGAGATGTCGATGCCCATCGACACCAGCTGCTTGGTGGCGCGGGGGGTGAGACCGTCGCCGCAGACCTTCTCGCGCGGGAACGCGGTCTTTTCGAGGAGCAGTACGTCCAGGCCCGACTTGGCGAGGTAGTAGGCGGTCGCGGAGCCGGCTGGTCCGGCCCCGACGACGATCACATCTGCGCTGTGCTCGGAGGGGGTCGCGGTCACGGGCTCGGTCACGGCGGGGTCTCCCGTAAGACTCGATGTCGGAGGTGTGCCTTGACGGCACAGGGCAAGGGGCAGTCTATGGGGGCGTACCTCTCACTCATCTGAAGGGCTGCCCACATGACCCTCACGCCCCCTGCGTCCCGCATACTCCCCACCGTGCGGCTGCGCGTGCCGACCGAGGAGGACGCGTACGCCTGGTACGACGTGTTCAAGAACCCGGAGGTCATGGAGTTCCACGGCGGGAAGCCGCGCGGCGTTTCCGTGTACGAGGAGCTGACCGCGCGCCAGCGCAAGCACGACGCCGAACTGGGCTTCTGTCTCTGGACGCTGCTCGACGAGGACGACGCGGTGATCGGCTTCACCGGCGCCCAGCCGTGGCCGCACACCCACTTCGGGCCGGTCGGCGAGATCGAGATCGGCTGGCGGCTCGGCCGCGCCTACTGGGGGCGCGGATACGCCACCGCCGCCGCGCAGGTCACCGTGGAGCGGGTACGGGCGGCCGGCGTACCGGAGGTGGCCGCGATGGTGGACTCGCGCAACGCCCGTTCCATCGCCGTCGCCGAGCGGCTGGGGATGCGGCACGCGGAGACCTTCGCCGTGCCGGACTCCGAGCCGGAGCGGTCGGGTTACTGCTTCCGGCTGGAGCTGTGAGGCCGGGGCTCTGAGCAGGTCGTGACCCAGCCCTGTCGGCGGCGTGCGGGCCGCCGACAGGGCTCATGCCGACAGGGCTCACGTCGGCAGGGCTCACGTCGGCAGGGCTCACGTCGACAGGGGCTCACGTCGGCCAGGGCTCACGTCGGCAATGCACGTCAGCAACGGACGTCAGCCACAGACGTCAGCAACGAACGTCAGAAGACCGAGAGTCCCGTCAGCGTCGTGAACCGGTCCAGTGCCGCTATGCCCGCCACCGAGTTCCCCTGCGGGTCGAGCCCCGGGCTCCACACGCACACCGTGCACACCCCCGGCACGACGGCCACGATCCCGCCGCCGACGCCGCTCTTGCCCGGCAGCCCGACCCGGTACGCGAACTCGCCCGCCGCGTCGTACGTCCCGCAGGTCATCATCACCGCGTTGATCTGCTTGGCGAGCCTGCGCGGCAGCAGCCGCGTCCCGTCCGCGCGCAGCCCGTGCCGGGCCAGGAAGCGGGTGGCCAGCGCCAGGTCGGAGCAGTTCATCTCGATCGAGCACTGCCAGAAGTAGTGGTCGAGGAGGGCCGGGATGGGGTTGGCGATGTTGCCGTACGCCGCCATGAAGTGGGCGAGGGCGGCGTTGCGGTCGCCGTTGTCGGACTCGGAGGCGGCGACCTCCGGGTCGAAGGTGACGTCCGGGTTGCCGCTCTCCTGCCGTACGAACTCAAGGAGTTCGCTGCTCGCGTCGCCGGTGAGGGTCTGGAGCCGGTCCGTCACGACGAGGGCGCCCGCGTTGATGAAGGGATTGCGCGGGATGCCGTTCTCGTACTCCAGCTGTACGAGCGAGTTGAACGGGTTGCCCGAGGGCTCCCGTCCGACCTTCTCCCACAGGTCGTCGCCGCCCTGGGCGAGGGCCAGCGCGAGGGCGAAGACCTTGGTGATGGACTGCGTGGAGAACGGCTGCTGCCAGTCCCCCACCCCGTACACCTTGCCGTCGAGGTCGGCGATCGCCATGCCGAAGCCACCGGGGTCGACGCAGGACAGCGCCGGGATGTACGCGGCGACCTGGCCCGCCCCGATCTGCGGGCGGACGTCCTCCTCGATCTGCCGCAGGATGCCCTGGAAGTCGAAGTCGACGGGCTGCTCCAGCTCGGACTCCCGCCCGTGCTCGGACTCCACGGCCTCTGCGGCGCCCATCAGACCCGTACGCCCCGGTGCAGTGCCACGACGCCGCCCGTCAGGTTGCGCCAGGCGACCTTCGACCAGCCGGCGCCCTGCAGCTTGGCGGCGAGGCCGGCCTGGTCGGGCCAGGCGCGGATGGACTCGGCGAGGTAGACGTACGCCTCCGGGTTGGAGGAGACGGCCGTGGCGACCGGCGGCAGCGCCCGCATCAGGTACTCGGTGTAGACGGTCCTGAACGGCGCCCAGGTGGGGTGCGAGAACTCGCAGATCACCACCCGGCCGCCCTTCTTCGTCACCCGGTACAGCTCCTTCAGCGCGGCGTCCGTGTCGACGACGTTGCGCAGTCCGAAGGAGATGGTGACGACGTCGAAGGACTCGTCCTGGAACGGCAGCTTCGTCGCGTCACCGGCGGTGAGCGGCAGGTACGGATGCTTCCGCTTGCCCTCCCGCAGCATCCCGATGGAGAAGTCGCAGGGGACGACGTACGCCCCGGTGGCCGCGAAGGGGAGCGAGGAGGTGGCGGTGCCGGCGGCGAGGTCGAGGATCCGCTTCCCGGGCCCGGCATCCACCGCCCTGGCCACTTCCTTGCGCCAGGCACGGTCCTGCCCGAGGGAGAGGACGGTGTTGGTGAGGTCGTAGTTCGCCGCCACTCCGTCGAACATCGAAGCGACTTCGTGCGGCTGCTTGTCCAGGGATGCTCGGGTCACCTGCCCATTGTGCAGGGTGCCTGGGCGGCGGGCGTGGGGGGCTCTCCCTCGCGGCGCGGTGGGTGGTTGCTGTTCCTGCCGGGGCTACGCCCCGGACCCCTGCACGGGGGCAGGCAGTTAGGGGCGCGGGGCTGTGTTGATCATGCGGCTCCGCCGCGTGGGCGCGACCAGCCACGACGTACCCGCACGGATCAGGCCCGCACGCACCCGCAGGGGATCAGGCCCGCCGGAACACCAGTCGTCCCCCGACCACCGTCACCAGACACTCCCCGCCCGGCTCCGCGAACACCGCGAAGTCCGCCACCGCCGAAGGTGTCAGCGGGTTCGGGCGCGGCGCATGCAGCACGCGGACCGGCGAGCGTTCGACCGCGACCCGTACGGCGGGACGGGTGAAAGGACCCGCGACCGCCGTCGTCCCCCGGGAGAGCAGCCGCTGCACGCCCCGCCTGGCGCTCGCGCCCCACCGGGTGTCCGTCAGGTCCAGGTCGTGCAGGGCCTGCCCGGTGAGCGGCTCGGTGCCGAGCACGTCGGCCTCGCGGGGGTCGGGCCAGTAGTGCGTCTGGAGCAGGGCGACCGCGTCCGGCTCGTAGCGGCCGGGGGTGAGGTACCCGTCCCAGGTGCGGGTGCGGGCCCGGGGTCCGTAGTGCTCGGCCAGTTCCTCGTACGTACCGACGGCGGCGATGCGGTCGCCGTCCACGACGACCGCGTCCCCGGCCACGCTCTCCGTACCGTCCGCGTCCCGGATCCCCAGGACCCGGTGAATCGTCAGCACGGGCGCGTCAGTTGGAGGCGAGGAGCTTCAGCTCGGGGTGGGCCGTGCCGCCCTCGATCGCCGTGGAGGAGAGGTGCGAGACGACGTGGTCGTCGACCGGGTCGTCGGCCGGGTCGGTGTGCACGACCAGGTGCTCGTACGTCGTGGCGCGCTGGGCGGGGACGCGGCCCGCCTTGCGGATCAGGTCGATGATCTCCATCCGGTTGGAGCGGTGCTTGGCTCCGGCGGACGAGACGACGTTCTCTTCGAGCATGATCGAGCCGAGGTCGTCGGCGCCGTAGTGCAGGGACAGCTGGCCGACCTCCTTGCCGGTGGTCAGCCAGGAGCCCTGGATGTGCGCGACGTTGTCGAGGAAGATCCGCGCGATGGCGATCATGCGGAGGTACTCGAAGAGGGTGGCCTGGGTGCGGCCCTTCAGCGCGTTGTTCTGCGGCTGGTAGGTGTACGGGATGAACGCGCGGAAGCCGCCCGTCCGGTCCTGTACGTCACGGATCATGCGCAGGTGCTCGATGCGCTCGGCGTTGGTCTCGCCCGTACCCATGAGCATGGTGGACGTCGACTCGACGCCAAGGCCGTGCGCCTCCTCCATGATCTCCAGCCAGCGCTCGCCGGACTCCTTGAGCGGCGCGATGGCCTTGCGGGGGCGGGCCGGGAGCAGCTCCGCGCCCGCGCCCGCGAAGGAGTCGAGTCCCGCGGCGTGGATCCGCTGGATCGCTTCCTTCGTCGACACCTTGGAGATGCGGGCCATGTGCTCGATCTCGGAGGCGCCGAGGGAGTGGATGACCAGCTGCGGGTACGCCTTCTTGATCGCGGCGAAGTGCTCTTCGTAGTACTCGACGCCGTAGTCCGGGTGGTGGCCGCCCTGGAACATGATCTGGGTGCCGCCCAGCTCGACGGTCTCCGCGCAGCGGCGCAGGATGTCGTCGAGGTCGCGGGTCCACACGTCGGGGCTCTTGGGAGCCGCGAAGAAGGCGCAGAACTTGCACGCGGTGACGCACGAGTTCGTGTAGTTGATGTTGCGCTCGATGATGTACGTCGCGATGTCCTCGGTACCCGCGTACCGGCGGCGGCGCACGGCGTCGGCGGCCTGGCCCAGCGCGTGCAGCGGGGCGTCGCGGTACAGGTCGAGCGCTTCCTCGGGAGTGATGCGGCCACCCTCGGCGGCACGGTCAAGGACAGACTGGAGGTCGGCCTTCTCGGTCACCGGGGCGGTTCCTTCCCAAGGGGGTGCACAGCGGGGTGCGGGGCGGTACGGCAAGACCGATCCAGCGTACGCCAGGGGGACGCGGCTCCTGTGGGCGGCCACGGGGTGCGGCGGCGCGACACGGCCACCCTCACCACACGCGCACGGGCCGCCTCACCGGCTCGCGCACGGGCTGATTCGCCACACGCGCACTGGTCTCCTCACCGCTCGCGTACAGGGCCGCTTCACCACACGCGCACGGGCCGCCTCACCGCTCGTGCACGGGCTGATTCGCCACACGCGCACTGGTCTCCTCACCGCTCGCGTACAGGGCCGCTTCACCGCTCGCGCACAGGCCGCCTCGCCGCTCGCGCACCGGCCTCCTCACTGCTCGTGCACCGGCCGCCGCCACACCGGGACGACGGCCGCTGCCGCCTGCGCCTTCTTCGCCTCCCGGGTGGCCAGTCCCACCGCGATCCGCCACCCCACGCAGCCGGCGAACGCCAGACCGCCGAGCGCGCCCGGGACGTACCCGATCCGGTCCTCCGCGCCCAGCAGCAGGACGGCCGCCCCGAGGAGCGCCAGGGACAGCAGCGCCAGCAGACTCCCCTTGTTCTGGAGCCGCCTGGCGTCGCCCGCGGGCAGCCGGTCGCGCAGGAGCCACCACAGTGCGAGGAACACCAGGGCCAGGCCGCCGGGAATCGGTGCGACGGACGGCTGCCCGCCGGCGAGGTAGCCGACCGCGGCGAAGAGCATCGGACCGCCGACGGCGAACATGACCGCGCGGGCGGCGACGGTGGGGACGGTGCTGGGGCGCAGGACGAAGACCATGGCCGGGCAGCCTGCCACAGCACCCCGCACCCCTTCCTCACCGGTTCCCCCAGGCCCCCGTACGCTGCCCACGATCGCTCCCGGCCCACGCCTGACCCCGGCCCCTCCTGACCCCGGCCCGCCCCTGACCTCCGGAGAACCGCATGGCCTCGCACCGCTCCGCGCACCCGGCCCGCCCGCCCGCTCCCCCGGTTCCCGGGGACGTTCTCCGCGGCTCCCCGGCCCTGCTCGCCGACGTCCGGCAGCTCGGCGCCCGGCACGGAGTGGACTACACGGACGACGAAGCGGTGGGTGCTCTCCTCGCCCGGCACAAGGAGGAGATACACCGGCTGCGGAACAGCCCCAAGGCGTGGGTGGGCGGGATCTCCCTGCTCGTCTCGGTCTGCTGGCCCGTCGCGACGCTCATGGGCATCGGCCCGCCGGACCTGGCCCTGGCCCCCCGCTCCCTGGTCGTGCACGCCGCTCCGGCCCTCGCCCTCTTCGTGATCGGCCTCGTGCTCGTCGTCCAGTCCCACCGCAGGGCGGGCCGCCGGATGGACCACCCCGAACTCGTCGGCTACCGCCTGGTGCTGGCGACCGCGACCGCGCACCGGGTGCCGGTACGGAGCGCCCCTGCGTGGCTGGTGGGCCGCGACAAGTACTCCGACAAGGAGACCCACCCGGTCCCGGAACTGGACCTCAAGCCCCGCCCGGACACCGACACCGACAGCGCCGCAGCGGCAGTCACCGCTCCGCCTCCTCCCGTACCGGAGAAGCCGTACGACGTGGTCCGGTACGAGTCCCTGGGCACGGAGGGCGGCTGGCACGACGAGGCGGGCTGGCTGCTCCTCGGGGCGGGCGGCATCGCGGGTGTCTGGGCCTACGCCGACGACCAGCCGTTCGGGTACGCCCTGATCCCGGTCCTCGTGGCCCTCGGCGTCCTGGTCTGGGTGGCGGGCCACCGCCAGGGCGTCCGGCACAGGGCGCTGCGCGAGGCGGCGTCGCGGTACGTGGCGGAGGTGACGGCGGCGCAGCGGGCGGGGGCCGAGGTGCCGGAGCTGTCGCCCGAGCTGCGCAAGCTGATCGTCTGACGCACTCCGGCCTTTCCGGCGCGCTCCTGCCCTCCGACGCGCTCCTGCCTTCCGGCGCGCCCCTGCCCTCCGACGCGCTACTGCTTCTTGAGCCTTCCGTACGGCTTGCCCTGGACGGCGGACGGCGACGTGTACTGGAGCGTGCCGTCCGGGTTGCGGGTGAGGGTCAGGTCGCTGGACTCGCCGGAGCAGAGCAGCGGGGTGGACGGGCGTGCCGGGTCGGGGTCGGTGCGGTCGACGACGCGGATCCCGTCGGCGGTCGCGGAGACGAGCCGGCCGATGCCGTAGCACTTGACGGCGCCGCCCAGTTCGTAGACCGACTTGTACACGTCCTGGCCCTTGCGGCCCTTGGTGATCACCAGGGTGATGGTGCCGTGCGGCTGGTTGGTGGTGGCCTCGGTGAGGCCGCCGGTCCAGGTGCCGATCAGGCCGTCCGGCACTTCGCCGGTCGCGGCGGGGGCGGACGGGGATGCCGTACGGGACGGGGATGCCGAGGCGGTCGCGGGCGTGGATGCCGTGGCGGCGGGCGGCCGGTCCGCGCCGGCGCCTCCCGGTTCGTCCTTGCTGCTGCCGCTCGGCCACATGTGGAACAGCAGACCGGCGCCGAGGGTGACGGCCGCGAGGGCTCCGGCGACCGTGAGGACCAGCGTGCAGCTGCGGCGTCGGCCACGGCCTTCGGACCCGGCGGAGGGCCCGTTCTCCGTGGCGACGGACACGGAGAGTCCGGGCCTGCCGGGTACGTCGTCCTTCCCCCTCTCCTCCCGCCGCACGGGCCCGGCGGAGGGTGCCGAGGCGGGGACCGGCGGAATCCGCAGCCCGCTCCTGTCCCCGGACACCTGACCGCTCCCCACCACCCCGTGGGTGAAGGGAACGGGCCCCGACGGTGCCTCGCCCGCCGAAGCCTCCAGATCCAGCAGCCGTACCGCACCCCGTCCCGCCTCCGCCACCAGCGGCCCCGGCAGCCAGCCCGCCGCGACCAGGCCCGCCGCCCCGTCCGGGGCCAGCCGGGCCGCGATCTCCGCCGGGGTCGGCCGGTCCGCGGCCGACTTGGCGAGGCATTCGAGGACCAGGGCGCGCAAGTCCCCGCCGAGACCCTCCAGTTCGGGTTCCTCGTGCACCACCTTGTAGAGCAGGGAGGCCGCCGAGTCCCCGGGGAAGGGCGCCGTGCCCGTCGCCGCGTAAGCGAGCACCGCGCCCAGTGAGAAGACGTCGGCGGCGGAGGTGACGTCCTTGCCGAGGATCTGTTCGGGCGACATGTAGCCGGGCGAGCCGACCGAGACGCCGGTGGAGGTGAGCGCGGCGGTGGAGTCGACGGCGCGGGCGATGCCGAAGTCGATGAGGCGGGGACCATCGAGGGTCAGCAGCACGTTGGACGGCTTCACGTCCCGGTGTACGAGGCCCAGCGCGTGCACCGCCGTCAGCGCCTCCGCGAGGCCCGCGCCCAGCGCGCGTACGGAAGGGTCCGGCAGGGGACCGTGTCCCGCGACCGCCTGCGTCAACGAGGGGCCCGCCACGTAACCCGTCGCCACCCACGGCACCGGAGCGCCCGGATCGGCGTCGAGCACGGGTGCGGTCCAGGCCCCGCCGACCCTTCGCGCCGCCTCGACCTCACGGCGGAACCGGGCCCGGAACTCCTCGTCGAGGGCGAAGTGCGGATGCACGATCTTGACGGCGACAGTCCGCCCGCCGGCACTGCGCCCGAGATACACCCGGCCCATGCCGCCCGACCCCAGGCGGCCCAGCAGCCGGTAGTCACCGATACTCTGCGGATCGCCCGCATCCAACGGCTGCATGGTGGTGCGCTCCCCCCGAGGACCCGCTCAGTGGCCCACTCCCCGTGAGCCCGGTGAACCCGTCTCCCACAGTAGGGCCGACGTGTGCGGGATCACTCAGGACAAGTCGGACACAAAGTGAACCGATGGCCCCCGGGTCGCATCTCCTTGTTCGGAAATCGCCACACCGCGTCCACCACTTTTCCCCGCTTCTGTCAGCATCTCCCAGTGCCCTCGTCCGCCCCCACCGCCTCACCCGCCCGGAGTCCGCTCATGAATCGCCTGGTCAGCCGCCGTCTGATAGCTGTCACCATGATCGGCTCCGCACTGGCCCTGTCACTGACCGGCTGCTCGGACGAGGGCGACCCGTACGACTTCAACTCGGCGGGCAGCGGCGGCAATCCCGTCCAGCACGCCGCGGTCTCCGGCGACGGCGTGAGCCGGATGCCGATGGGCCCGCGCGCGGACTTCTCCGTCTTCCGCACCCTGGACGACGGCACCAAGGTCGCCCAGACGACGGTGACCGGCTCGAAGTCCGGCTTCACGGGCAAGGTGTGGGTGTGGGCGCCGAAGCAGTACTTCGACCCCCAGTACGCGAACAGCGGCTTTCCGGTGCTGATCGCCCTGCCCGGGTCGTACGGATTCGACAGCAATTACTGGACGAAGCCCACCAACCCGTTCCTCGACACGGTCGCCCGGATGTCCGACGAGGGCACCAGCCTGCCCTTCGTCGTCGTCATGCCCGTACTGAATCCGGAAAAGCGCTACTACGACGGAAGCGACATTCCGGGGCAGCCCAAAATGGGCACCTGGATGACGGAAGACGTTCCCGATTTCGTCAGGGCGAATTTCCGTACGTTCAATTCGCGGGACGGCTGGGCGTTCATGGGGTCGTCGTCCGGCGGATTCGTCGCACTGAAATCCGTGCTCCAGCACCCGGACCGGTTCAAGGCGGTGATTTCCTCGGGCCCGGACATCGTGCCGGACTCCCCGATGTGGAAGGGCCACCCGCGGGAGAAGCTCGCGAACAATCCGCGCAAGCTGGCCGGCGATCTGATCAAGAAGCCGGGCACCCCCGACGTCTACGTGGCGTTCCAGGTGGGCAGCAAGGAGACCCTCCAGCCGCGGGTGAACCGCTTCATCCGGGAGTACGGCAAGGGCCCCGTCAAGACGCGGCTCGAAGTCGTCCCGGACGGCGTCCACAACCCGGCGACGTACGTCAGGGGCATGGAGTCGGGCAGCCTCAGCTGGATCAGCTCCCACCTGAAGGCCCCCGTCCCCACGCCGTGAGGCGCGGCCCGCTGTCCGGGGCTAGTCGCCGAGCAGCGTCACCTCTACGTCCACCGGGTAGCCGGTGGACTCGCCGGTGCGGCGCGCGAACTCCCGTACGCCCTTGATCTGGTCGGGCCCGAAGCGGAAGTCCAGCGTCGTGAAGTACTTCTCCAGCAGCTCGGCGTCGAAGTCCTCCCAGCGCGCGGCCTGCTCGGCGACCCGGTCGACCTCGGCCAGCGACAGGTCGCGGGAGGCCAGGAACGCCTCGTGCGCCTTCTTCACGTGGTGCGGTTCGCGCGCCAGGTAGTCCTTGCGGGCCGCCCACACGGCGAAGACGAACGGCAGCCCCGTCCACTCCTTCCACATCTGCCCCAGGTCGTGGACCTCCAGGCCCAGCCGGGGCGCGTCGTGCAGCGAGGCCCGCAGCGCGGCGTCCCCGATGAGCACGGCGGCGTCCGCCTCGCGCATCATCAGCGAGAGGTCGGGCGGGCAGGTGTAGTAGTCGGGCTCGACGCCGTACTGCTCGGCGAGGAGCAGCTGCGCCAGGCGTACGGAGGTGCGGGAGGTCGACCCGAGGGCGACCCGCGCCTTGTCGAGCTGTTCCAGGGGCACCTTGGAGACGATCACGCAGGACATCACCGGGCCGTCGCAGCCGACCGCGAGGTCGGGGAAGGCGACCAGGTCGTCGGCGTTCCTCAGGAACTCGACGACGGTGACGGGTGCGATGTCGAGCTCGCCGCGGATGAGCTGTTCGCTGAGCCGCTCGGGGGTGTCCTTGGTCAGCTCGAAGTCCAGCAGGGTTCCGGTCCGTGCGAGGCCCCAGTAGAGGGGCATGCAGTTCAGGAACTGGATGTGGCCGACGCGGGGCCGGGTGCGGTTCGGCGTCAGCTCGCCAGCGGTTGAATTGTCCACAACGTGAGGCTAGACCCGGAGTGCCCGGAGGGCCCCTCCGGGGGTCGGCGCGGAGCTCCGGCGGAGTCGGCGAACGGCCTTCCCCGACCCTTCCCCACCCCTCTCTCACCCCTCCCTCGGATCCCTCTGAGACCCCTCCTGACGTCAGCCGACACGCCCGTGTCAAACATCCGAGTGACGTGATCTTTCCCTCTACCGCTTGGCTGAGGGTGCGTGCTAGGCTCGCCCGCAAGTTGCAGTTTGGTTTCCCTTGCAGTACAGAGCCTGCGGAGCATGTAACCCCGCAGGCTTTTGTTTTCAGACTTCCTTGTAGGTTCTGGAGCAGGGCAACCCTTTGGCCCATGGGAGGGCTTATGGCTACCGGAACCGTCAAGTGGTTCAACGCTGAAAAGGGCTTCGGCTTCATCGCCCAGGACGGCGGCGGCCCGGATGTCTTCGTCCACTACTCCGCGATCAACGCGGCTGGTTTCCGCTCGCTTGAGGAGAACCAGCTCGTGAACTTCGACGTCACGCAGGGCCCGAAGGGCCCGCAGGCGGAGAACGTCACCCCCGCCAACTAAGTCCTCGACTTGGTGGGAATGACCGATCGCGGTCATTGAACAGCAGTACCCAAGGAGCCCTGTCCCGTGAATTCGGAACAGGGCTCCTGCCTTTTCCCGCACCCTTCTCCGGGTTCTCCGGGTTCTCCGGGTTCTCCGAGTTCTCCGGGTTCTCCGGGGCCTTCTACGGCTTTGCGTACAGCTCCTCGATCTCCGCCGCGTACCGCTCCAGAACGGCTTTCCGCCGCACCTTCAGCGTCGGCGTGAGCGCCCCGCCCTCGATGCTGAAGTCCTCGTCGAGCACGGCGAAGGCCCGGATGCGGGCGGGCCGGGAGAGCTGCGCGTTGGCCCGCTCGACGGCCTGTCCCACCAGCTCCCGTACGGCGGGATGAAGCCCCGGCCGCTCACCGAGCTCGTGCCCCTCCCGGGCGGCCCACCCGGCGATCTCGTCGGCCTCCAGGGTGATCAGCGCGACGGGGTGCGGCCGGCGGTCGCCGACCATCACCGCGTGCGAGACGTACCGCGACTGCTGGATCGCGTGCTCGACGAGCAACGGGGTGAGGTTCTTGCCCGAGGACGTGATGATGAGGTCCTTCTTGCGCCCGGTGATGACGAGGAACCCGTCCTCGTCGAGCCGGCCCAGGTCACCGGTGTGCAGCCAGCCCTCGTCGTCGAGGGTCTCGCGGGTGGCGGCCTCGTTCCCGTGATAGCCGGGGAAGATCATCCCGCCGCGCGCCAGCACCTCCCCGTCGTCGTCGGCGATTCTGATCTCACAGCCGGGGTACGCGCGGCCGACCGTGCCGTAGCGGACGGCGCCGGGCCGGTTGAGCGAGACGACGCCGCCGGACTCCGTCATTCCGTACCCCTCGTACACGGGGACCGAGCAGGCCCGCAGGAAGTCGAGGGTCTGCGGGGCGATGGGGGCGGCCCCGGTGAGCGCCCACCGCAGCCGACCGCCGAAGGCGCCGCGCACGAGCCCGTAGAGCGACTTCTCGGCGGCTTCGTAAGCGGCCCGGTCAGTGTCCGGAAGACGGCCTTCCGCTGCCAGGACCCCGATCCGTACGGCTTCATCGAACCGCTCCCTGCCGCCCTCCTGGGACTCCGCCAGCCCCAGCACCACCGAGTGCACCTTCTCGAAGAGCCGCGGCACGGACGGCAGATGGGTCGGCCGCACCTCGCCCAGCTCACCGATGACGTCCTCGATCCGCCCCCCGAAGTAGCACAACTCCCCACCGAACATGAGGGTGTTGAACTCGATGAGCTGGGCGAGGAGATGTGCGAGCGGGAGATAGAGGTACGTCACGTCCCCCGGCCCGCCCTCGATCATCTCGGCCCCGCCGTCGAGCACGGCCCCGAAGTTGGCATGGGTGAGACGGCAGCCCTTGGGGGGACCGGTGGTGCCGGAGGTGTAGACGAGGGAGGAGAGGTCGGAGGGGGCGACGGAGGCGGCGCGGGCGAGGAAGTCCGCGAGGGTCACCCCTGCACGGGGCAGGGCGGCGAGGTCCGGCATGAGGAGGGTGGGGACGGTACGGACACCGGGCCCCGCCACCCCCTCCACCGGCTTCGCCCCCGCCACCCGCTCCACCCGCTTCGCCTGGTCCGCGTTCTCGCAGATCACCAGGCTCGCGCCCGAGTCCTGGAGGACCCAGGCCACTTCCTCATCCCCCGCCGTCGGGTACACGGGGACGACGACCGCGCCGACCGCGAGCACCGCGAAGTGCGCGTACGTCCACTCGATGCGGGTCTCGCCGAGGAGGGCGACCCGGTCGCCGGGGGCCACCCCGGCCGCCATCAGGCCGCGCCCGATCTCCCGTACGGTGTCGCGGAGTTGGGCGTACGAGACCGGGTCGGCTCCCTTCGCACGCAGGGCGGGGAGGTCGCCGTAGCGTTCGCCCGCCCACTCGGTGAACTCCGCCAGGGCCGCGGGCCGCGGCCGTATCGCACCCTTTGCACCCTTGGTCGCCTTCGAATGCGTCATGACCCGAAGGTAAGTACGCGTCCGGCCAAGGGAGATGACGGGAAACGTCACCCCCGCTGACCCGCGCGCTCAGCTACCGTCACGCCATGGGCAAGCGGACGATCACCGTGCACCACGTACGCGCCGTACTGCGCGGTGCCGAGCGCGCGGGCGCCGACACCGTCCCGCTCCTCCAGGCCGCGCACATCCCGCCGCTGCTCCTCGGCGACGACCGGGCCCGGATCACCTCGGTCCAGTTCGCCCGTCTGTTCCGGGCGTTGTACCGCACCACGCAGGACGAGTTCCTGGGCCTGGCCGCGGCCCCCAGCCGCCCCGGCACCTTCGCGATGATGTGTTACGCGGCCCTGGCCTGCCCGGACCTGGGCCGTGCAATGGAACGCGGCGCCGCGTTCTACGGCCTCTTCGACGGCGGCCCCGACCTGACCCTCACCCGCACGCCCACCGAAGCCGTCTTCACCGTCCACAACAACCTCGACACCGACGAGGACCGCTTCCTCACCGAGTGCATGGTGATCATCTGGCACCGGCTGTGCAGCTGGCTGACCGGCAGCCGGATCCCGCTCCGCTGGGCGGAGTTCGACTATCCGCCCCCGCCGCACAAGGGCGAGTACGAGACCCTCTTCGGCTGTCCGGTCCGGTTCGGCGCCCCGCGCACGGCGGCGGGCTTCGATGTGCACTGGCTGGCGGCCCCGCTCGTACAGGACGAAGAATCGCTGAACTCCCTCCTGCACCGGGCCCCGTTCGACCTCCTCACCCGCCGTGAGTACGGCACGACGGTCGCCGAGCAGGTCCGCCGCTCGCTCGCCCAGGCGCTGCGGGCCGGCCCGCGGCTCCCCTCCCTCACCGACACGGCCGCCCGCCTCGCGGTCAGCCCGGCGACGCTGCGGCGTCGGCTGGACCGGGAGAACACATCGTTCCAGCAGCTCAAGGACGCGGTACGGAGGGACGCGGCGATCGCGGGCCTGGCCGAGGGCCGCGAACCGATCGCCGAACTCGCCGCCCGGCTGGGCTTCTCGGAGGACACGAGCTTCCACCGGGCGTTCCGGCGGTGGACGGGGACGACGCCGGGGGCGTACCGGGTGAGCCGTACCTGTGAGGCTCCGCGTCCGTGAGGCTCCGCACCTGTGAGACTCCGCACCTGTGAGACTCCGCGTCAGTGAAGCTGAGCATTCCGGTCAGAGCGTTTCTTACTCGCCGGTCACTACGTTCTCCCCACGAACGCGAACACGAAGCAGAACGCCGCACCGGCACCCGCACGCTGCGCTCTGCACCCTGCACCCCCACCCGCTCGTAGGGAGAGCCGATGTCCGTACGTCACAGAGTGCTCGCCGCATCCGCGGCCCTCGCACTGGCCGCCGCGCTGCCGACCGCCGCGACGGCGACGGCCGCCGATGACGCACCGCCCGCAGCCCCGGCCACCACGTCCGCCCCCGGTGACCTGGTCTCCTCCGCCCCCACCTCCTTCCACCCCCTCCCGCTCCAGCCCACCAACACCGACGCGTGGCACATCAACTACCGCTCGACGACCGCGAAGGGCGCCCCGAACACCGTCTCGGGCACGGTCATCGTCCCGAAGGACGGCAAGAAGGGCCCGCGCCCGCTCGTCACGTACGCGGTCGGCACGGTCGGCATGGGCGACCAGTGCGCACCGAGCGCGGGCTTCCCGTACGGGACGACGATCGAGGCCACCCTCATCAACCAGGCCGTCCAGCGAGGCTGGGCGGTGGCGGTCACCGACTACGAGGGCCTGGGCACCCCGGGCGACCACACGTACACGGTCGGCCGGGCGGAGGGCCAGGCGGTCCTGGACGCGGCCCGCGCCGCACTGAAGCTCCCGTCCGACAGGACCGGCCTCACCGCCGCGTCCCCCGTCGGCATCATGGGCTACTCGCAGGGCGGCCAGGCCAGCAGCTGGGCGGCCGAACTCCACGACTCGTACGCCCCGGAACTCAACGTCAAGGGCACGGCGACCGGCGGAGTCCCGGCGGACCTGATGGAGGTCGCGAAGTTCAACGACGGCAACATCGGGGCGGGCCTGATCCTGATGGCGGCAGCCGGCCACGACACCGCCTACCCGGAGCTCAAGCTCGACTCCTACCTCAACCCGCAGGGCAAGGCGTACGTCGACTTCATGCGCAAGAACTGCGTGGCGATCAACGCGATCTCCGCCCCGTTCAAGCGCATCAGCGAGGTGACGACCACCAGCCCGCTGGAGGCCCCGGACTGGCAGGCCAAACTGGCCGCCTCCAAGCTGGGCACCCACGCCCCGGACCACCCGGTGTACCTCTACCACGCGGGCCTGGACGAGCTGATCCCGTACAAGGTCGGCGAGCAGCTGCGCAAGGACTGGTGCAGGGCGGGCACGAAGGTGCAGTGGCGCTCGCACCCGCTGCTTGAGCACATCGGCGGGGTGACGGTCGGCGCGTTCCCGGCCATGTCCTGGCTGAACGACCGCTTCGAGGGCAAGCCATCGGGCGGCAACTGCTAGGCGTACGAGGTGAGTTGGGGCCCGGCTGCGCGCATGACGCGGCCGGGCCTCAGGCCGCCGGAGCGTCGGCGGTCTCGGCCCGGTGCCGGTCCACGAACTCCGTCAGGGTACGGACGAACACCTCGGGCAGCTCGAAGGGCAGCGCGTGCCCGCTGTCCGGGCGAGGGGGCGTCGAGGGTTGACTCGACCCAGTTTAGTTGCAGGCGCATTTTGCAGGCTTTCCAAAAAATTGCAGACGCCGCCTATTGGATCAAGGGGGCTGCCGAAATCGGGATCGGCCGCCCGCCGGGCCCCGGTCTCCGTCGCACACTGGCCGCCATCACCTGGTTGCGTAAGCTAGCTATGCTGTTTAAGCAACCTGTTGTCCATCAACATGGAGGGCCCCATGAGCCTGACCACGATTGACCTTGACGACGAGGCCCTTGCCGAGGCGATGCGCGTTTCCGGGATAAGGACCAAGAAGGAAGCCGTGAACACCGCGCTGCGCGAATTCACCGAGCGCCATCGCCGCATCGCCGCGCTTGAGCACTACGCGGGAGTCGCCCAGACCTGGGACTACGAGTCCTGGGAGCGCCGTCACGCGGCAGAGAAGAACGTCGGCCAGTAATGATTCCGCGCTATCTCATCGACTCCTCCGCACTCTGGCGCCTTCAGCGGGACAAGACCCTGCTGAGCGCCTGGTCCGAGGTCATCGGCAACGGAGCCGTCGGCTCCTGCGCCCCGCAGCGGAGCGAGTTCCGGGCTTCTGCGCGGGACCGTCACGAGTACGACGACATGAGCGAGATGTTCTCGGTTCTCTATCCGGACGTCGCCGTACCGAAGTCGGCCTGGCAGTGGATCGAGTCGGCGCAGTACAAGCTCGCGGCATCCGGCGAACACCGGGGGCTCTCGCTCGTAGACCTCCTGGTGTCCGCCACCGCCGCCCACCACGGGTTGACCGTGCTCCACGACGACAACGACTTCGCGACCGTCGCCCGCAGCGCCCGCGACCTGCGCGAACGCAGTATTCGCAATCTCCCTGGCTGATTCGCGCCCGTAAACGGTTCCGAGCTGGAGTGGTGGGCACGACGGACAAGGAAGGCCGCGACGCCTGGCAGGGCAAGGGCTGCTGCGCACCGACCGGCACGATTCCCGCCCCCCGGCGGGAGACGACGGATCCGGTGGCCGGTCGACGGGCAGGCCGCTTCTCCCCGTGCGAGAGTGACTTGCGGTATCCACACCGGCATCCACACCGGCATACGAAGAAGGTGCCGAAAGTGACCGATCCCGCGCCCCTGTCGTACGAGGTGCTCATCGCGGACGGCGTCCCCAGGAAGATCGACCTACGGCTGCCGAACGGCGACGAGATCGTCTCCTCTCCCATCTCGTCCACCCTGATTTACGGGGTACAGGACGCCGTCCTGGTGGACCCGCCGCTGACCCACGGACAGATCGCGCAGGTCGCCGAGGGCCTGGGGCGTTCCGGCAAGCGGCTGGCGTACGTGTACATCACGCACGGCCACCCCGACCACTGGTTCGGCACGGCGACGCTGCTGGAGCACTTCGGCGACGACGAGACGGTCGTGTACGCCACCGAAGGCACCATCAAGCAGATGCACGAGCAACTGAAGGGAAAGGAGGAGGGGTTCGCGAAGACCTTCTCCCAGGTCCCCGAGAACACGCCGATCCTCGCCGTACCCGTACCGGCCGACGGATTCCACCTGGAGGGCCAGGTCCTGCACGCGGTCGAGACCGGCCACACCGACACGGACGACTCCAGCGTGCTGCACGTGCCGTCGATCGGGCTCGTCGTCGCCGGGGACGTCGTCTACAACGGCGTGCACCAGATGATGCTCGAAGGCGGCAACGGCGGCCTTCAGGCCTGGCTCGAAGGAATCGACCGGATCGCCGCCCTCCACCCGACCCACGTCGTCGCCGGCCACAAGAACAAGCACCTGCCCGACGATCCGAAGATCCTGGACGAGACCCGCGCATACCTGCGGGACACGATCCGACTGCTGGCAGGCAGGCCGACCCCACTGGAGTTCTTCGACGAGATGATGAAGCTCCACGGCGACCGGCTCAACCCCGGCCCGCTCTGGTACAGCGGCTTGGGGCTGCTCGCCTGAGAACGCGACGGGGTGTGAACAGCGACGCGCGTCGCGTCGCCGGCCGACCTTCCGTCTCTTATGTTCGCGCGGAACAACGCAGGTACGTCTCGCCGTTGCCCTCTGGGGCGCTACTGCTGAACTGAACGGTGCTCCGCGTGCACACGGAGCCGGGACCGCTCGGGCCGGCCCGTGCCAGACCCACGTATGGGAGCCCCTACACGAACTCGGCCGGGCGCCCGGAGGCGGCTGCGGCCGGTGACCGCCCATGTGGTGTCGTGAGCTCCGCGCGTATGAGCTCGACCGTCGCCCCGTCCGCTCCGAGGGAGCAGAAGGTCCCTCATCACCGATGCCAAGAGCATCGGTCGGCCTCCCGGGGAAGTCGTTGGGCGTGCTGCACAGCCGTCCTGGGTCAACTGGCATGGGGACAGCCCCAGTTGGACTCCTCCGGCTGCCCGGATGGCGCGCCGGGCCCGCGTCCCCGCAGGCTGGATCGCACTGCCACAGCCGCGTACACGAGGAGGGTCCCCTCATGTCGAAGCGATCTCACCGTCGCCGGATCACGGCGGCGGCCGTGCTGGCCGCCTCCGCCCTGGCCCTGGCGGGCACACTGCCCGCGTCCGCCGTGCAGACCCAGGCCACCGGCCGGGTGCAGCGCGGCCTTGAGCAGCTGGTGCGGGAGGACGGCTACCCCGCCGCGCTGGCCGCGACCACCGGACGCGACGGGCGTACCCGTGATGCCGCCGCAGGCGTCGCGGACCTGCGGACCGGGGCGAAGGCGCCGGTCGACGGGCGGTTGCGGGCCGCGAGCGTCACCAAGTCATTCACGGCCGTCGTCGTCCTGCAGCTCGTCGGTGAGGGCAAGGTCGCGCTGGACTCCCCGGTCGAGACCTACCTGCCGGGGCTGCTGCGCGGCGACGGCATCGACGGCCGTCGGATCACGGTGCGCCACCTGCTCCAGCACACCAGCGGGCTGCCCGAGTACGTCCGGTACATGGACGACCTGGTCGCCAACCGCCACCGCTACTACCAGCCCCGCACGCTGCTCGACCTCGCGCTCCAGCACAAGGCGGAGTTCCCGCCCGGCAAGGGCTGGGGGTACAGCAGCACCGACTACGTGGTGGCCGGGCTGCTCGTCGAGAAGGTCACCGGCCGTCCGGTGAGCGAGGAGATCACCCGCCGGGTGATCGACCGCATCGGGCTGCGCCACACCTACTTCCCGGGAGTCGGCGACCAGCGCGTCCGGGGCGCCCACCTGCGCGGCTACGTCTCGCTGGAGCCCGGCGCGCCGCTCCTCGACGTCACCGAGATGGACCCGTCCGTGGCCTGGGCCGCCGGCGCCCTGATCACCGCCCCGAGCGACCTGAACCGCTTCTTCGGCGCCCTGCTCGGCGGCAGGCTGCTGAAGCCCGCGCAGCTCGCCCAGATGCGGACGACCGTGGCGATCCCGGCCGACGCCGGATACCCGAAGGGCACCCGGTTCGGTCTCGGCCTGTCCAGCCAGCCGCTGAGCTGCGGCGGCCTGATGTGGGGGCACGACGGCGACTTCCGCGGCTACACGCTCTTCCCGGCCGCGACCGACGACGGCCGCGCCGCCACCATCGCCGTCAGCGCCAACCCGGGCCCCACCGAGCAGGGCCGCCACCACACCGAGCAGCTGCTGGACACCGCCCTCTGCGAGTGACCCGGCCCGCTCGGAGCCGGATCGGGCAGCGTTCACCCTGTCTGCCAGACTCCTCGGATGATCGTCAGACTCGCGCAGGAACGTGACTTCCCAGGCTATTTGGCCCTGGCCGGCCAGGTCGAGCACTGGTTCGGCCCGATGGTCGAAGAGGCCGGTTTCCATGACGCCGTGAAGGAGCACATCCGTAGCTCCATGGCGCTGGTCGCCGTCGCCTCAGGGTCGGGATCGGGATCGGGATCGGGTGACCTTCTCGGCGGGATGCTGTTCGGCGCGGAGGCGCCGGTCTATCACGTCCACTGGCTGGTGGTCGCGGAAGAGGGTCGCGGCAAAGGCGTCGGCCGCGCGCTGATGGACGATGCGTCACGCAGGTTCGTACGGGGTCCGGGCACCATGGAGGTGGTCACCTTCGGGGCCGACCACCCGGGCGCCGTTGTCAGCGGAGCCCGCGTCTTCTACGAGTCGCTGGGCTTCACCCCCGCCGAGGCCGCCGAACCGGGCCCTGAGGGCGGGTCGCGGCAGGTCTATCGGCGGCCCGTCGCCTGAACCGGCAGCCGGCAGCCGGCAGCCGGCAACTGGCAACTGGCAACTGGCAACTGGTGAAGCGGAGTTCACCACGGACTGATTCGGCAACCCCCTCATCGGCCCACCCGTGTGCGAGAGTCATGTACATGGCTGATGCCGAAACCGATCGCGTGCTCCAGCGGTTCGTCTCCGAGGTGCAGCACGCGGTGCCGACCGTCGCCGTCTGGGCACACGGGTCTCTCGCGATGGGCGACTTCCAGCCCGGACGCAGCGATCTTGATCTCGTCGCGGTGTGCGAGAACCCGCTGAGCAGAGACCAGAGGCGCGGGCTGGTGAGGGTTCACCGGCGGTTGTTGGGCGAAGAGCCGGCTGCGGCCAAGTTGCGCTGCTCGTACATGGTCGGAGCGGCGGTGTCCGAGGCCGAGGCCCGCCATGTCACCTGGGTCCCCAGCACGATCCTGGAACGCCCGGTGACTCCGGTCACCCGCCGAGAGCTGTTCGAGAGCGGGCTCGTACTCCAGGGTCCTTCGCCGGTGGAACTGCTCCCGCCGCTCCGCCCACGGCAGTTGGAGGACTTCATCCTCCGCGACCTGGCGGAGTACTGGCTTCCGGCCACGGGCCGGCCCTGGCTCTGGCTCCAGGACATCTGGGTGGACGTGGGCCTGCTGGTCCTGGCTCGCGCCACCGTCACACTGCGCGACGGGCGTCTGATCACGAAGGGCGACGCTCTCGTGGAACTGCAGAAGCTCGGTGCGCCCGCAGACGTGGTGCGGGACATCCACGACCGCCGCTAC
This sequence comes from Streptomyces sp. NPDC021093, assembly GCF_044333135.1. NCBI lineage: Bacteria > Bacillati > Actinomycetota > Actinomycetes > Kitasatosporales > Streptomycetaceae > Streptomyces > Streptomyces sp. NPDC021093. The sequence goes on from NZ_JBIRQJ010000007.1 coordinate 550,694, forward strand.
GCACACCCCGCGCCGGTCAACGGGGTAGTGCGGCGTGTCCGCCGCGCGGCGAAGGCCCGTGCCTTTCTGCGGAGCGGCATCGAGCGCACTCTGGCCGCGAGCGGCAAAGGCGCCGAGTAGGCCCTCCCCAGTTCCCCTCAGGTCGGCCGTCGTAGCAGGTCAGGGGCTGTGTGAGCGGCCGTCAGGGGGCGTTGTCAGTGGCTCGACCTAGTGTGAAGACATCACTTGGGGAGCCTCCGAGAGGGAGCACAAACATGTCTGCCAACAAGATCCAGCACAAGGTGAATCACGTCGCGCTGGTCGTGGACTGTTCGGGGTCGATGCGGCCGCACCAGAGTCAACTGGTGCGTGTGGTCGACGAGTTCGTGGCGGGGTTGAAGGCGGAGTCGGACAGCCTCGGCCATGAGACCCGGATCAGCCTCTACTCCTTCGACCACCAGGTGGAGAACCTGGTCTGGGACATGGACGTGAAGCACCTGCCGTCCATGCGGGGCCTGTACAAGGTCAACAACGGCGCCACCGCCCTCATCGAAGCCTCGGTGAAGTCCCTGGACGACCTGGGACACATCTGGGAGGAGTACGGGGAGCACAGCTTCCTCCAGATCGTGGTCACGGACGGCGAGGAGAACGCCTCCGGCGGCGACCGGCGGCACGACGGCGACATGACCATCCTCGGCCCTTGGCTCGACAAGATCTCGGCCAAGATGGGCGGGCTGCCGGGGCACTGGACCTCGGCCATCCTCGTGCCGAACTCCCTGGCGAAGCGGACCGCTCAGAACTACGGCTTCCCCGCCGGGAACATCGCCATCTGGGACGCGGACTCCCAGGAGGGCGTCGAGGAAGCGATCGGTACGGTGCGCGCCGCCGCCACCAGCTTCCTGCGGGGGCGCGAGAAGGGCGTGCGCGGTACGAAGAACCTCTTCGCGGTCGGCCAGGACGTGTCCGTCGACGACGTACGGGCGAACCTCGAACCGGTTCCGGCCGACAAGTACCGGCTGCTGAAGGTGGACACGGAGGTCGAGATCCGGGCCTTCGTCGACTCGCATCCGGGCGTGACGTACCAACGCGGCTCCTGCTACTACCAGTTGGGCGCCCGGGTTCAGGTTCAGCCCGACAAGGAGGTCATCGTGGTCGAGAAGGACACCGACCGTGCCTACACGGGCGACGCGGCGCGCAGCATGCTGTTCGGCACGGGTGTCCGGGGGACCGTCTCCGTGAAGGCGGGGAACAACCCCAAGCTGGAGGTGTACGTGCAGAGCCGTTCGGTGAACCGGAAGCTCAAGCCGAAGACTCGGCTGCTCATCATGCTCTGACCCTTCGCGGCCGGACGAAGCCGTGGGTGAAGTCGCGGATGAAGCCGTGGGTGAAGTCGGGTGATTCGGGTGCTATGTGAGCACGCCTTACAACTCCGTGTCACCTGTGGTACGAGTAGCCCGCCGTGGAAGCTGTGAGTCTCCTGTGCAAGGGGCGCCTCCCGGCACACATGGGCACGATGAACAGTGCCAGCGGCCGTGAAGAGGAACGTGTGTCCGTCAGTGAGAGATACCTGGATACGGATACGGAAGCAGAAGTAGAAGTAGACGCTGGGTCTGATCTGACTGCGGCTGTCGAGTGCGCGCGGGGCGGGGATCAGGACGGATTCTCGGCGCTCTTCCGGCTCGTACAGCCGAAGCTGCTGGGGTACTTGCGGACCATGGTCGGCGAGGAGGCGGAGGACGTCGCCGCGGACGCATGGCTGCAGATCAGCAGGGACATAGGGGAGTTCAGGGGGGACGGACCGGCCTTTCGCGGGTGGGTTCGGGCCGTGGCGCGGAACCGGGCCATCGACCATCTGCGGCGAGTGCGGAGCCGGCCTCAGGGAGTGTCCTGGGAAGTCTGCGGGGTTGAGGTGGCGCCCCTCGTGCGGGATTCGGCCGAGGTGGTGATGGATTCCCTCGCGACCGCGTGCGTGATGTCGCTGATTCGTCAGCTCCCGGTCGACCAGGGCGAGGCCGTGCTGTTGCGCGTGCTCGTCGGGCTGGACAGCCCGGAGGCCGGACGCGTGCTCGGGAAGCAGGCGGGCGCGGTTCGGATGGCTGCTCACCGGGGATTGCGGGGGCTGGCGGGGCAGCTGGACAGTGCGTGCGGGGTTGCTGCCGCGGCCGCGTAAGAGACAGCGCGTAAGAGACAGCGCGTAAGGGACAGCGCGTAAGGGACAGCGCGTAAGGGACAGCGCGTAAGAGACAACCTGAGGCCGCTCAAGGCCGCCTCCACCATGAATTCTTTGTTTCGGCCGTCGGTGGATACCGGCGGCCGATTCGCATGTACCGCATGTATGGGACATGCAGGAAATTCGGCATGTACACCGTCAAGAACGTCAACGCACCGAAAAGAGGGGCAAGTTGTGAACGTAGACGAATGAGAATGGTGAAGGGTTGTACGTGGTGTGGGAAATAGGGGCGTGAGAAGGGCCACCGGGAGATCGTGTGACGGTTGTGGGGTGGGGACCGCTTAGGTGAGTGGGGGGTGCATGCCGTACCCCCCGCTGAATGGATTCGGATGACTGATGGGACGGGATGGGATGGGGAGGGGTGGGAGCCGTGGCCGGTGGCGGAGGTAGGCAGAAGCGGAGACCTGGAGCCGTAGACATGCGGCACATTGCTCAGGGATATGTGGAACGGGTGACCATGGGGAATCGGTTGCCTTTGGATTTCTCTGTGAAGAGTCTGCGGATCGTGGACTTTCTGATTGATGAGATGCGGGACTGCGAGAGCGAGAGCCAAGGCGCAACGGATCCGGCGGATCTCGCGCGGAATCTCTTCGGGCTCGGCGCGTACGTGGGGGAAGTCCTCGTACGGAACGCGGGCTCGAAGTGGGTCGACCTCGACGAGCCCGAACGGGACTACTTCCAGCAGCGCGTCGGCATGCGGATGGCGGACGGAATGCTGCGGAGTCCGCTCAGCAAGGTGGTCAACCGGTACGAGGTCGGGCCCGAAGAGTCCCTGGAGCTCTACTACTTGACGTTGCCGGGGCGGGTTCGGGCTGCGGCCTGAGGAGTGGGGCGGGGCGGGGACCTGCGGGAGCGGGATCCGCGGGAGCGGGATCCGCGGGAGCGGGAACCGCGGGAGCACGCGCGCATGCGGGCGTTGATTCGGATGACGCCGCCGAGCGACCGGGCGACTGTACGACCAGGCGGACGCGGTCCGTCGCAGGGCAGGAAGCACCGAACGCCGCAGAAGCGGGTCCCGGGCCGTGCTCCGGTACCGCGTCCGCATGCGGCGGCTGCGGCGTTGCCAGGGTGAACGTCGCGAGAGCGTACGCGGCAGGGTGACGCACAGAACGGCGAGGAGCGGTGGCTTCGCCTGGACGAGATCCCGCCGGCGCCGACTGTTCCGGCTGCCTGGCCGCGCTCGGAGGCGGCCGGGCGTACGGCAGAGGACCCCATCGACGAACCCCGGCTCGCCGCCCGCCCGGCCGCGGGCCTCGGACCGGCCGTAGCGGCTCGTCCCCGGCCGCACGATCCCCGGCTGCCACCGGGACGAGGAGCGGTGGCAGTCGGCTCTGCGTCGCACGTGAACGGCCGTGCCGGGGTTCTCGCCTGCTACCCGGCAGTCGCCCGGCAGGTCAGGTCCTTGGCCGGGAGTCGGCCCGTGGTCAGGTAGACCGTGGTGCTCCTGTCCGCGCAGGCGTTGGTGCCGTTGACGATGTGTCCCTCTCCGCCGGCGACGGTGACCATCCGGGATCCGCGCAGGGCCCGGTGCATGGCCTGGCCGCCGGCCAGGGGCGTTGCCGGGTCCCACTCGTTCTGCACGATGAGTGCACGGAGGCTGTTGGCCACTGTTGTCCTGGGTACGCTGCCCGGCTTCCAGAAGGCACACGGCTTGACGTTGGACTCGAAGTCGCCGGACAGCGGATACCGGGCCTTGTCGCGGATCGCGTCGCGGCGGTACTGCTGGGGGTCGCGCGGCCACGACGTGCGGGTGTCGGCACAGAGGACGGCCCAGGCGCCCGCGGTCTCATTGTCCGGAGGGACGTCACGGGCGAACTCCGGCCGGACGGGGGCCTGGACGGCCGGGACCTGCTCGGGCGCACCGGACGGATCCGGCTTCCCGGCCTCGCCCGCCTCCTTGCCCTCGGCCGCCTTCTTGCCCTCGGCAGTCTTCTTCAGCCCGGCGACCCAGGCGGCGGCCTTCTGAGCGTGCGAGAACGTGGCGCGCTGAGCGCGGACGGCGTCACCGGTGAGGAGCTTCCCGCCGTAGTCGATGGGTGTGCGGTCGGCCTGGGCGACGAGGTCCCAGAACGTCCTGCGGACCTCGGCCGGGGTGCGGCCCAGTCCGTACGTCGCGTGTCGCCGGGCAGTCCATTCGGTCCAACGCGCGAAGGCGGGCTCAGCCCTCTCCGCCATCGCCCGGAACATGCCCCGCCCGTACCCCGCGGGGTCGGCCGCACTGTCCAGCACGAACCTGTCGGTTCGCCCGGGGAACAGCTGCGCGTAGACGGCGCCGAGGTAGGTGCCGTACGAGAACCCCAGGTAGGAGATCTTCTTCTCCCCCAGCACGGCACGGATGACGTCCATGTCGCGAGCGGTGTTGCGGGTGGTGAGGTGGCGCAGCCTGTCGCCTTCCTCGGCCTGGCACTTTTCGGCCACCGTACGGGCCCACTTCACGTCCTTCGCAAAGGCCTTGGCCCTGTACGGGCGCTCCAGGTCCTGTTCGTCGGCGGTCAGACCGCAGCCGATGGGCGAGCTCTGTCCGACGCCCCTCGGGTCGAACCCGATGAGGTCGTACTGCCCCTTCACTTCCCTGGGGAGGGCCACTCCCCCACTGACGGGCAGATCCAGGCCGGGACCGCCGGGGCCGCCGGGGTTGAGCAGCAGAACGCCGCGACGTTCCTTCGCGCTGCCCGCCTTGAGCCGGGATATCGCGATGTCCGTCTTCCTGCCGCCGGGATCGCCGTAGTCCAGCGGCACCTTGAACGTCGCGCACTGATAGGTGGCGGGGCTCTTCGCATCGCAGCGCTGCCACCGCGGCGTCTGTTGCGTGTACTGCCGCAGAGGGTCCTTGGCCGCGGAGGCATCGGATCCAGAAGGGGTCGTCGCGGGTGTGGGTACCGAAAGGAAAGTCGCCACGGTGCCGACGACCAGGAGAGAGGCAATTCGTGTTTTCCGCACAGTGATGCTCGTCCTTGCTGGGAGAAGTCACAGATCGATTCCCGGTCGATTCCCGGTCCGTTACCGATCAATTGCCGGTCAATTACCGTTCATTTCCCGGTGAGTTGCTGCTGGACGCACTGCACGTACTGCTGGAAATTGTCGGGCCGGTAGCACTCCTGCGTCTTGTTGGCGTACCAGGCGAAGAAGACGGCGACCAGGACGGACACCACGATCGCGAGGATCGACGTCACCACGCCGGTGAGGGCCTTGCCCCGGCCGACACCGCTCCGCTTGGCCGTGATCAGGGCGACGATGCCCAGAACCAGGCCGATGCCGCCGATCAGGCCGCCGATGAAGAAGATCGACGTGCTCAGGCCGATAAGGCCGAGCACCATGGCGGCTCCGGCCAGGCCGTTGGCCGATGCCGTGCGATGCGGCGGCATCGGCATTCCCTGCGTGTGCACCATTCCCTGCGTATGCACCATTCCGTGCGTGTTCATCGTTCCGTGCGTGTTCATCAGACGTCCTCCGGTCAACTGCTCAGGGCACGATCCTGGCTTCCGGGGTCGCCAACGCACATCGCGGGAAGGCGGGAGAATTTGCTCCCCCGATCGGGGGAGGCCGTCGGTGAGCCGCCCGGTCATACTGGGGCGATCATGATCAGGGCAATTCGGCCGCTGCTGCGCGGCTCCACGTATTCGGGCATGCTCTTCGCCTACTGCGGCGCGTTGGCGAGCCTTCCGCTGCTGCCTTTCGCCCTGCTGCCGACACTGGTGTGGCCATCCGCTCCCTATGGAGTGCAGGCCGTCCTGGTCCTCCTGCTCTGGGCAGTGCTGATCGGCCTGGTCGGCCTGGCCCGCACCACGCGGCGGGCGCTGATCTCGTTCGCCCGCCAACTTCTGAGGGTGCCGTTGCCGGCCCCTGCCGCCGTGCCGGCCGGCACCGACCGTTGGCGGACTCCCCTCTGGCTGCTGCTGCACGTGGCGCTGGGGTGGGCGGGGGCGCTGACGAGCGGCGTGCTGATCCTCATGGGGATCGCCCTCCCCGGGAACTGGCTCGATGCCGAGGCCGGGGTGAGCCTGTTCGGCTGGTCGCTGCGGTCCGACGGTGGCTGGCAGAGCTGGGTGGTGGCGCTCGGCTGCCTGCTGCTGGCCGCAGTCGTGTGCGTGGTGGTGTCGGGCGTGCTGCGGTGGCTGGCGCCCAGGCTCCTGGGTCCTTCGTCGGCGGAGCGACTCGCGCTGATGGCCGAGCGGGAGCAGCGCCTTGCCGAGCGCAACAAACTGGCCCACGAGTTGCACGACTCGATCGGGCACACGCTGACCGCGACCACGATCCAGGCGGCGGTCGCGGGCGAGGTGCTGTCCGACGACCCGGTGGCGGCGCGGGCCGCGCTGCGCAGCATCGAGGAGTCGGCCAGGGCCGCGCTGGAGGACCTGGACTACGTACTGGGCGTACTGCGCGAGGAGAAGGCGGAGACGGCACCGACCCGGACCCTGGCCGACCTGCCCGAGTTGCTCGACCGGTTGCGGCACGCGGGCGCGGTCCTTGAGGTGGAGCTGTCCGGCGACCTGGCGCAGGTGCAGGGGACGCTCTCCCGGGCCGCGTACCGGATCCTGCAGGAAGGGCTGACGAACGCGTTGCGGCACGGGACGGGCGGTCCGGTCGAGGTCCGGGTGGCGGCCCTGCCGGACTTCCTTGAGCTCGGTGTGGTCAACGGGGCGGGCGCAGGCATGCGGACGGGTGCGGGCATGCGTACGGGCGCGGGCGTCTTCCGGACGTCCGGGCACGGCCTGCCAGGACTCACCGAGCGCGTGCGGCTGCTGCACGGTGAGATCGAGGTCGGCCCGGACGGGCCGCGGCACTGGCGGCTCGCGGTCAGGCTGCCGGTACGGGGCTCGGCATGACCGACTCCGGCGCGGGCTCGGCCGTCACGCCCGGCACCGCCACCGGCCCTGCCGGTGCCCCCGTCACCCTCCTGATCGCGGACGACGACGAGGTGACCCGCAGCGGTCTGCGCACCCTGCTCGCGATGCACCCCGGGATCTCGGTGATCGGGGAGGCCGCCGACGGCGTCGAGGCCGTCGAGCAGGCGCGGCGGCTGCGGCCCGACGTGGTCCTGATGGACGTACGGATGCCGCGTCGCAACGGCATCGAGGCCACCCGGCAACTCCTCGCCGAGACGGCCGGGCCAGGCGGAGCGACCGGGGCGACCAGTTCGGCCAGATCGGCCAGGTCGGCCGATCCCCCGAAGGTCGTGGTGATCACCACCTTCGAGAACGACGACTACGTCACCGCCGCCCTCAGCGCGGGAGCCAGCGGGTTCGTGCTCAAGCGGCTCCCGGTCCGGCAGATCGCCGAGGCGGTACGCGTGGTGGCGGCGGGCGAGGCGATCCTCTTCCCTGCGACCCTGCGCCGGATGGTCGCCGCCCGCCCGCTGGACTCCGCCGAGGCCCTGCCGAGGGCGGCGCTGACGGAGCGGGAGGAGGAGGTACTGCGGCTGATGGCCACCGGCCTGTCCAACCCGGAGATCGCGCGGTCGCTCATGGTGAGCCTGGAGACGGTGAAGACGCACGTCGGGAACGTGCTGACCAAGCTCGGCGCGCAGAACCGGACCCACGCGGTGGTGATCGCGTACGAATCGGGTCTTGTGGTGCCGGGGTTCACCGGCTGACGCGCTCCCCGCCGACGACGGACCGCCCGGAAAACACCGGGTCAGCCCCGCACATGCAGCCCGAAGCCCGTGCGGCCCTTCGGCTCCAGGCCCTCCTTCAGGTGCAGCGAGGGGATCTCGTAGTCACCGAAGTTCTGCCGCCGGTACGCGATCGGCTCGGTCGTCTCCAGCGTGAGCAGGCGCTGCTCCCAGGCCTTGGCGACGTCCGGGAAGTCCGCGTCGGTCGTCCGGTCGGCGCTGTACAGCACGAACGGCGGCAGCACCTCGATGCCCGGGTGGTAGAGGATGCCGTGCTGGATCGGGAACAGCACGTCGTCGATGGGGCCGTTGATCCCGCGCTCGGAGTAGTGCGACTCCGGGCCGCCGACGGTCACCGACAGCAGCGCCCTCCGGCCCGCGAGGGTGCCCTCGCCGAAGCGCTCGCCGTACTTGGTGGCGCTGTGCTCACCGACTCCGTACGCGAAGCGGTGCGTGAACACCCGGTCCACCCAGCCCTTGAGGATCGCGGGCATCGTGTACCACCAGAGCGGGAACTGGAAGATGACCGTGTCCGCCCACAGCAGCTTCTCCTGCTCGGCGACGACGTCCGGGGTGAGCGTCCCTGCGGTGAGGGCCCGGCCCGAGTCCCGGGCGACCTTCAGCGGATCCGACGCTTCGGGGCCGTAGTCCGCGGCGTCCACGACCGCCTTCCAGTTCATCGCGTACAGATCGCTCACCCGCACCTCGTGCCCTGCGGCCTCCAGCGTGGACACCGCGAGGTCCTTCAGCGAGCTGTTGAGCGACTTCGGCTCGGGGTGGGCGTGGACGATCAGCGTCTTCATGGGAGTTCGAGTTCCTTCGGATCGGGTGCATCGATCCTGGGCGGATCGGATGCCTTCGATCCTGGGCGCTGCGGCGCCCGGCGTTCAGGGGCGCCTCTTCCGTCGGACGGGGCCTCCGTCGGACAGGGCCTCCGTCAGACGGGGCCTCCGTCGGACCGGACTTCCTGGTATCCGCAGGACCACCTTCGCGGCCCCCGCCCCGGGCACCCCCGCGCCCATACTGGGGGCATGGACGATCTTGCGAGCTTCCTGCGGACCCGGCGTTCCCGGGTCGACCCGGCGGCCGTCGGCATTCCCACCGACAGGCGGCGCCGAGTCGAAGGGCTGCGCCGCGAAGAGGTCGCGCACCTGTCAGGGGTCAGCGTCGACTACTACGTACGCCTGGAGCAGGGCCGCGCGACCCAGCCGTCCGACCAGGTCCTCGACGCGCTCGCCCGCGTCCTCGGCCTCGACGAGACCGAGCGCGGGCACCTCCGCCGGCTCGCCTGTCAGCGCCGCCGCCCTACGAAGGCGCCGGGCGGGCGGGTCCGGCCGGAGCTGCTGCGCCTCCTCGGCCTGGTCGTCGGCGCACCCGCGATGATCATGGATCACCGCCTGAACGTGCTCGCCGGGAACCACCTCGCCGAGCTCCTCTACGGCCGCCCGCTGCCCGGCCCTGCACCGGGTCTGAACACCGCCCGGCACATCTTCCTGGAGGAGGCCGAGCGCGGCCTCTACGGGGACTGGGAGAACTGCACCCTCGACGTCGTCGGACATCTGCGGCTGGCCGCCGGGCAGTACCCCGACGACCCCAAACTGGCCTCCCTCATCGGCGAGTTGGCGATGGGTAGCGAGCGCTTCCGCCGCCTTTGGGCCCGCGCGGACGTACGCGCCCGCACCCACGGCCGCAAGGCGTACCAGCACCCGCTGGTCGGGCTGCTGGAGATGCACCAGGAGAACTTCACGCTGCCGGACGAGTCGGGCATGGAGCTGGTGGTGCTGTCCGCGGCCCCCGGCAGCCCCGCCGAGGACGGGCTGCGCCTGCTCGCGGGCCTGGGCGCGGACAGCAGCGCGGCGCATGCCGCGGTGAACGCCCAGGCCCACGAGTAGCCCGGCGAGGGACCTGGCTCAGCGCCGCCAGAAGAGGTGGTGCGTCACCCCGCTCGGGCTCGGTACGACGTCCAGGTGGAACCGGTCGCGCAGCTCGTCGGGCGACTCCCAGAGCCGTACGCCCGAGCCGAGCTTCACCGGCGAGACCGCCACGTGCAACGTGTCGACCAGGTCCGCTTCGAGGAACTCACGGATCGTCGTCGCCCCGCCACCGAGCCGTACGTCCTTGCCCTGAGCCGCCTCCTTCGCCCGCGCGAGCACCGTCGCCGGGTCCCCGTCGACGAAGTGGAACGTCGTGTCGGAGAGCGTGAAGGACGGGCGCAGGTGGTGGGTCAGCACGAACACCGGTGTGTGGAAGGGGGGTTCGTCGCCCCACCAGCCCTGCCAGTCGTGGTCGAGCCACGACCCGCGCTGCGGACTGAACTTGTTGCGGCCCATGATCTCGGCGCCGACGTTGTGCGAGAAGTCGCGCGTGAAATAGTCGTCCAGGCCGCGGCTGCCCCCGGGGTCGGTACGGTTCGGCCAGCTCGCCGTAGCCCCCGCCCAGGCCATCAACTCCCCCGGATCGGCATGGCCGAACGGCCTCTCCAGGCTCTGGTTCTCACCGGCCCCGAATCCGTCGCGCGAGACGACGAAGTTCTGGACCCTCAGCAGCTGGCTCATCCGTACTCCTCCTGCACAGTCGATGTCATAGAGACGTCGAACGACGGCGATCGATTTCGACAGCAATGAGACCGGAACCGACGGCGAATCTCATCGATCCGTCACGGCGTGCCGGGCCAGGGAAGTTCCGCCCAGACCGTCTTGCCGGGATCGCGCTCCGTGACCCCCCAGCGGGCCGCCAGCTCCGCCACCAGGAGCAGGCCGAGACCGCCCTCCGCGCCCGGGGCGGGTGACTGCGGCACCGGCCGGCGCTCACCGCGCGCGTCGGAGACCTCGATCCGGAGTACGTCACCCAGGGCGAGCCGGACCGAGAAGTCCTCGCCCGGGAGATGACCGTGCAGTACGGCGTTGGCGGCCAGCTCCGCCACGATCGAGACGACGGCGTCGGCGAAGTCGCAGCCGTACGGCACGCCCCACTCCAGGAGTTGCTGCTGCGCGAGCAGCCGGGCGAGACGGGCGCCGCGACGGGTGGAGCTGATCAGCTGCTCGAACTCGGCGGTGAGGGTGGGGATTTCGGTGTTCATGTGACAGAGCGTGGTCGGTTCGACCTACCCTGAAAAGGGATTGCCCGGCGACTGTGGGTAGTTGTACGGGCATACGGCGTGCACAGTACGGCCAGTCGACCGTGACTCAGAAGGCGGCAAGCTGAGTGATGCAGAATCCGGAGCAGGAGAGCAACCCCGAGACCCCGCCCCAAGAGGACGGCACCGCGCATCTGTTCAGCGCGCTCGGCAAACAGATCAAGGCCCTGCGCGAATACCGGGGCATGAAGCAGACCGAGTTGGCGACCGCTGTGAACTTCGGCGCCGACCTCATCTCCTCCATCGAGCGTGGCGTACGCACCCCACAGCCCGACCTCCTGATCGCCGCCGACCCCGTGCTCGGCGCCCACGGCACGCTCCTGGTGGCGGTCCCGGACGTCAGGAAGGCGCTCGCCAGGAGCCGGACCCGGCACCCCAGTTGGTACCGCGACCAGGCCGACTTCGAGAAGAAGGCCCTGGAGATCCACCACTACAGCAACCAGGTCGTGCACGGCCTGCTCCAGACCGAGGCGTACGCACGCGCCATCTTCACCCAGCGGCGACCGCTGCTGAGCGAGGAGACCGTGGAGAAGCGGGTCGCAGACCGGCTGTCGCGACAGGAAGTGCTGGAGAAGTGGCCACCTTCGCAGTACGGATTCATCTTCGAGGAAGTGGTGCTGCGGCGACCGATCGGTGGGCGTGCCGTACACCATGAGCAGTTGCGCCGCCTGCTCACGGCGGGGGCCATGCGCAATGTCACCCTCCAGGTAATCGAAACCGAGTGCGAGCAACACCCCAACATGGACGGCGCGTTCACCCTGCTGACCGCCCCGAACGAACAGCGCGTGGCCTACACCGAGGTACAGGGGCATCCGCGCCTGATCACCGACCCCCGCGAGGTCAGGGAGATCCAGGAGCGCTATGGGATCATGCAGTCACTGGCTCTCAGGCCGGACCCTTCCATGGCGTTGATCGAGAGAATTCTGGGAGACCGATGAGTACCCGAGCGCTCCACTGGTTCAAGTCGAGCTACAGCGGCGGCGAGGGCGGCGAGTGCCTCGAAGTCGCTTACGACTGGCGGAAGTCGAGCTACAGCGGGGGCGCGGGCGGCGAATGCATAGAGGTCGCCGCCCACCCCACCACCATCCACGTCCGTGACTCCAAGCTCGCCGACGCCAGCCCCCACTTCGACGTATCCCCCACCGCCTGGGCGACCTTCGTCTCGTACGCCCGCCGCTGATGGCATGGGGCCTGATCATCGAGACGACGTTGGGAACGGGCCAGCGCAAGCATCAAGAGGCTTTCGTGCTGGCCCAGTTGGACGGCTCTCGCGAGGAGGCGATGGCGGAGCTGGAGCGGCGGGCGCGGGCCCACTCGCCCGAGCATCCGCGCAATCCGCAACGGCGAAGGCTCCTGCGGGTCGCGGACGGGTTCCTGCTCGTGATCGACGGGAGCTGGCAGTCGTACAACACGCGGTTCACGCTCGCGGAGGTGCTGGAGGACAGTGCGGCCCCGGTGGCGCCGGAGCCCGAGCCCGAACCCGTACGGGAGCCGGAGCCCGTACCGGTGCAGGAGCCCGAGCCCGTGGACACGACGGCGCGGTACGACGACGGAGTGCCGGTGAAGCCCGCCTGGCTGGGGCGTACCGACCTGTCGTGAACGCCGGGCCGCCCGAGGCCTGGACCGACCGCTGATCCGCCGGTCGGTCCAGGCCTCAGCCACGCCCGTGCGTCAGGCCGTCAGGTCCTCCAGCCCGTAGTAGTCGCCGAAGAACTTCTCGATCGTCTCCGAGTGCGGGGTCAGCTCGGGCAGGTGGGTCTTGATGGCGTCCCGCACCCGTACCGCCAGCTCCGACCTGCTGCGGACCGCCCGGTCCACGTACGGTTCCAGCTTCCGTACGAGTTCGAAGTTGCTCGCCACGTTCGCCTCCCGCATCGCCTTCTCCAGCGGCGGCGCCCCCGCGCCCACGGTGTCCGGGAGCTTGCGGCTGACGAAGGTGACCCGGTGCAGGACGCGCCAGCACGGGGGCTTGTGGTCGGCCTGGTTGGCCTGGCGCAGGGCCGCCGCGTTCGCGGTGGGGCCGTTCAGCCAGGTCGGGTCGACGACCTTGCCGAAGAAGTCCTCGAAGTTGGCCTTGTCGGAGTCCAGGTAGAAGGTCATGAAGCGGTACGCGTCGACGCGACCCGGCACCTCGATCGCGTTGCCGTCCGCGTCGTACTGCGGGACCGAGTCCTTGTCGTACAGCTGGAGGTCACCGGGGGTGTCCACCTGTACGTCCAGGCTGAACGAGCGGGTGGCCTCCCGGCTGCGGGAACGGGTGCGGGTGAGGCTGCCGCCCAGCGATGCGTCCAGCTGGAGGCCCATGCCGACGCCGGCGACCGAGAAGCCGGCCGTCGCGCCCGCCGTGGCCTTGCCCGTGAAGCTGTACGCGCCGGACGTGGTCTCGGTGACGACGTCCGTGGTCTCCGTCGTCTCGGCGAAGAAGCCGCCGTCAGCCGACCAGGCGTAGGTGTTGACGATGTCGCGGCGGGCGAAACCGGCGACCTCCTTGCCGGGCTTGGTGGAGTCGCCGCGGGCGCCCTGCGGGCTGCGCACCGGGCCCATGAAGCTACTCAGCAGACCGCGGGCGCGTTCGGCCGTCGGGTCGGTGGTGTGGGACGCGGTGGAGACGCCGTCGTAGTACGCCTGCCTGCGCTGCATGTCCTCCACGATGCGGCGCTTGAGCGCGTACGCCTCCTTGGGCTTGAAGTAGCTGTAGTCGCCCCGGTCGCCGGCTCCCGCGTAGTCCGCGTCGAAGAGCTTCGCGCCGTCCTTGAAGCCGACGGTGCCGTCGAGGGTGCCCTGCTTGATGTAGCGGGGGTTGATGGCGAACGGGAGGAGGTTCCAGTCGCGCGGGATGTCCGGGTTGGGGAGCATCCGGTACGCGACGACCGCGCCCGAGTGGGCGAGCCGCAGCGCGTAGACGTCGGCGGTCTCGGACTGGACGAGCGCGAAGCCGATGTTGGTGGGCTGGAAGCGGCGGCCGCCCGCCGGGTCGACCATGTGGTCCTCCGGTTCCCAGCCGCCGCCGAGGCCGACCAGGGTGGAGCGGGTGGTGTTGACGCCCTCGGAGAGCTCGGTCTGGTCGCCCCAGCCGTTGGAGAATTCGAGGCCGGCGCCCCCGCGCACGTTGACCGCGACATCGGTGATCGGCATCGAAATGCCGATGCCGAGCGGGGCGCTGATGATCCGGGACTTGTAATTGAACTCGGCGCTCGCCTCGTATTCGAGGGAGACGTCCACGCTGGTGTCCTTGCTGGAGGACAGGGTCTGGACGACCTCGTCGGCCTGCTTGAACTCCACGGACGTGGTGTTGAGGTAGCTGAGCGAGCCGGGGCGGCGGGTCGCCACCAGGTTCTCGGAGGGCACCGGCGGCGCGCCCTCCACGTACCCGACGAGCTGCGGTGCGAACTGCACCTGGCCCACCCACTCCGACTTCAGGTCACCCAGCTTGAAACCGGTCACCAACTGCCACTGGCCGTTCTGTACGTACGTGTACACGCGCTTGAGGACACCGCGCGTGCTGCCGTCCCGTACGACCTGGAGGTCGGCGTACTCCGAGACCGAGGGAGCAGCCGTGATCTTCTGCACGAAGAGGGGCTGGCCGGTGGCGAAGGCGGACCGCACCTCGGGGGTGTCCGAGGAGATCGGGGCCGTGGACATGACGGGCTGCGGCTTCTCGGCCGCCGTGGCGGACAGCGGCAGGTGGCAGCCGCGCGGGCCGTGGTCGAGGAGTTGCGTGGCGTCGGCGTCGGTGGACTCGTCGTCGAAGGGGTAGTACGCGAGGAGGTCGGCGGTGTCGCCGGTGAGCCGGCCGTGCAGGTTGTCGAGGAGCTGTTCCTCGGTGCGGGCGGTGCGCCAGACGCGGACCTCTTCGAGGATGCCGAGGTAGCGGTCGGCGGTCGTGGTGGAGTCGTCGGCAGTGCGGGCACCGAGGGTGAACTGCTTGGCACCGTAAGGGAATTGGGTTGCCTTGGTGACGGGCAGGGCCTCGGTGGCCCGGCCGTTCAGGTAGAGGCGGAACCTGCTGCCGCGGGGGTCCGGGTTCTTCGTCCAGCGGGCGCCGCGCACCTTCGCGGTGTGGCCGCCGGTCTCGTCCTGGGCCGCGTTGCCCTCGTTCTCCTCGAACCGCCAGTGCGCGACCAGGCCCTCCTGGCGGACCGGGATGCCGGTGGGCGAGGCGGGCGCCTCACGGGGCAGTTCCTTGCCGAGTACGTCGGCGGCGCGGGCGGTGTTCCAGATCCGCACCTCGCTGATGATCCCGGAGAACGGCTGGTCGGCGCCGCCCCTGCGGGCCCGGCCGATGTCGAGCGGGCCGGGGTGGCCGAGGTCGGGGGTGTCGTCGTAGCGGGTGTGACCGGCCTCCTTGCCGTCGATGTAGAAGGTGAGGTCCGTGTGCTTGACGACGGTGACACCCGTCAGCGCGTCGATCTCCCTCTCGACCGACGCGCCCGCCGCGTCGATCAGGGAGATGAGCTTCTTGCCCATCGTCTCCTCGCGGCTGCTGCTCAGCTTGCGGACGACGGCGATCCGGTGGAACTTCCCCGCGGTGACCTTGGCGGTGGAGACGGCCAGGATCTCCGTACCCGTACCGCCCTCGAAGGCGAACGCCAGCTTTCCGTCGGCGCGCAGGGACAGCTGGTACGGGACCCGCTTTCCGGTGCCGTCGTCGATCCGGCCCTTCGACACCAGGCCTTGTACGCCGGTGAGTTGGCGTGCCTGGAGGAAGACTTCCAGGGTCAGGTCGCGGGAGATGTCGAGGTCCTCGGCGTGCGGGGCCTCCACGACGGCGCGGCCGTGCGCGAAGTCCAGGGCCCAGGACTGCTCGAAGGCGGCGGCGACGTGGGTCCAGGCGTCGCCCGGGACGGTGGCGCGGCTGGTGACCAGGCTGCCACCGACGCCGGCCACGAGCGGGCGGCGTCCTTCGCCGTCGGGGGCGCCGAGGGCGAGGGTGTAGCGGGACTCCGTACCGGTGAGGGAGTCGGGGACGCGGGCGTGCACGATGCGCGCCGCGTCACCCGCGTTGTCGGCGGCCTTGGGGCGCAGCCAGGCCTCCACGGTGAGGTCGTCGTGGTGCTTGACGGTCTCGCGGACGGCCTCCGGGAGGGCGGGCGGCGTGGTCGTGTCGGTGAAGATCAGTGCGCGGCCGGGCAGGTCGCCCCACCAGCGCGGCGGACGGGCCTCTCCCTCGTCCTTGGCGGTGCCGTCGACGACGGACCCGGCGGTGCCGATCAGCGCGGCCGTCACCAGCCGGGAGCCGAACGCGGCGGTGGAGCCGAGTGTGGTGTGGGTGACGAGGGACGGGTCGTAACTGACCAGCCGCACAGGGGTGTCTGCGGGCAGCTGGGCGTCCTTCGGCCCGTGCTTGACGATCAGCTCGGTCGCCTTCGCGGCGACCGCCTTCTTCAGCGCGTACACCTCTCCGCCGACGTCGAGGAGGTCACCGGCCGCCAGCTTGCGGCTCGCGCCGTGGACGTCGAGGGTGAGGACGCCGCCCTTGAGGGAGGAGACGGTGCCGATACGGGCGGGTTCGGCGCGCAGCCCGTTGAGGGCGTCGGCGAGGGCGGTGGCGCGGCGGGGCAGCAGCGCCCAGGTCTCGCTCTCGCCGTCCTTGGCGGTGAGGGTGAGGGTGCAGCGGTCGGCGAAGGGGCCGGTGGTGTCGGCGGTGACGGTGACCTTGACGTCCGCGAGGTCGACGCCCGCGTCCCGGGCGGTGAGCTGGACGGTCGTACCGTCGCTCGCCTTCAGGGTCTTGCCGGAGCGGCCCACGTTGGTGTCGTAGAAGAGGCCGGTGAGGCGTTCCTCCTCGTCGCGGAAGTAGAGGCCGAGGTGGCCGGTGCCGCTGTCGGTGAGGTGGGGGGTGGTACCGGTCTTCGCGAAGTCCAGGAGGGCGCCGGAGTACCCGAGTCCGCAGCGGTCGCGGCCGAGGTGGGCGGTGGGCTCGGTGTGGTCGCTGCGGCCCTTGGTGCCGCCGGAGACGCGGCCGAGTTCCTCCTGGAGGGACTTGAGTTGATTGGCCAGCTGGGTCTGCTTGGCAGTGAGGGTGCTGATGTGGTTGGTGTCGGTGCGGGCGGCGACGACCTCACCGGCGCGGCGCAGACCGTCGATGACGTCGGCGGTGGCCTTGACGGCCGCCTCGTTCGCCGGGTCGGGTGCGGTCGGTACGACGTAGACGTCGACGCTGCCGGATTCCAAGTCGACGGGGTCGGCGTCCACGCCACCCCGTTGTGGCGCGCTGAAGCCGCTGGAGGGCTTCCAAACGAGCTCTCGCCACCGTTCCATGCCGCGGTCATAGGAGTACGTGAGGCCACCCCCGGCGTAGGTCGCTTCTTCCCCGGGGTCGGTGAAGACGACCTCCCTGCCACGGAACTTCAGGGACGCACCGACGGCTACGTTACTGAGGGCCCACCGGACCGCGGCCCCGGAAGCGCTTCCCCCGAACGCCCATGGATCGTCGGAGCATTCCGCCTTCCACCGCCCCTCCTTGTCCGACTCCTCCGGCAGCCCGGGGGCGTGCCCCGCACGTGCAACGTTCGCGGAGTCGGTGGTGACCCGCAGGTGCCGGTAGTAGTCGCCGTCGGAACCCTTCGCATTCCCCAGATGGATGACGACCAGGCAGTCGGACGTGGCCCCGTGGGTCCGGGTCAGCCCTTTCGCGGCCATGGACGCGCTCAGGGCATCGTCGATCTCCGTGTTCAGCTTCAACGTGTCCTTGACGTCTTCCTTCAGCTGCTCCAGCGCACGCGTGGCCCTTGCCAACTCCGCCTCTGCCGCAGGGATTTCCTCCTGCTTGAGCACGTTCTCGCGCGCCGGGTCGGCCGTCTGCACATTGCCGCCGACCTCGGGCAGGTCGAGTACGTCGGGAAGCTGGGCGAGCCTGCCGTCCTGCGCCACCGCGACATCGAGGGTGGCGATCCGGCCGAGGTTCGCCGAGGCGTTCGCCCCCTTCTCGCCCGCCGTCCACGCCACCAGCACCCGGGCCTGGCGCTTCAGCGGCCTGGGGGTGCCCTCGTGGCCGACCGCGCCCTCCTCCTGCTGGTGGTGGAGCACGGCGCTCAGCCCGCCGACGACCTTCCGGTCCTTGACCTGGAACCGCTCGCGACGGATGCCCGGGTGGTCGGCGATCGGCGCTCCCGACGCGACCCAGGCGGTGGTGCCGCCGAGCGTCGCGGAGCGGCCGTGACCGCTGTGGTCGTGGAGGGTGGTGCCGGAGCCCTCGTCGCAGCGGTAGTAGGCGGCCAGGCGCGGTTCGTCTCCGAGGAGGCGGGTGGCGAAGGCGGTGGTGATGTCGGTACCGGCCCTCCCCGTGTTCCAGAGGCGCACCTCGTCGATCTCTCCGGCGAAGAAGTCGCCCGGCGTGCCGTCCGCGCCGGGGGCGGCGCCGATCAGCAGGCGGGTTCCGGCGGCGGAGGCGGGGGCGAGCGTCGTGGTGGTGGTCCTCCACCAGTACCCACCGCGCCACCCCATGAGCTCGGTCCCCCGGATGCGGATGCCGATGTGCTGGTACACGCCCTTGGCGAGCTTCATGCCCGCCAACATGGCTTCCGCCGTACTCCCGTCCGCGAGCCCGTGCGTGACCACGAGGTTCCCGTCGGCATCGAGGGCGACCTTGATGCCGCCCTTGGCCGTCCCGTCGGCGCCACCCAGAGTGGAGAAGATCGTCCCGCCGAACGAGGTCGGCCTGACCCACGCCTCCAAGGTGTACGCGGCGGTGGGAAGCAACTTGTCGGCCCCGGTGGCGAGTTCCACGTACCCGCCGTCGAGGGAGAGCGCGGATTCCGCGAACCGGGCGTCCGGTGCCACGGGCTTCAGCCAGTACGTACAGCTCTCGCACCTGCGCTCCGACCGGTCCAGGACGGCGCTCTTGCAGGCGGGGTTGGTGCATGCGTAGAGGCGGCTGCCCAGGGTGTGGAAGAGCCCGTCCTCGGCCTGCTCGACGTTGACGGCCTCGATGCCGGTCCCCGCGGCGTCGGCGAGGAAGAACTGCCAGCGGCTGGTGTCGGCGACGGCCGTGGGCACCAGGAGCACCGCGAACCGGCCCCGGGTCACCTTTCCGGCGAATCCGAGCTCCAGGGTCGGCTCGTAGAACGGCCGCCCGTCCATGTCGGCCGTCCCGAGGCTGTCCTTCGCGGACTCGGGCTCGTCGCGGTGCCTGCTGCGCCGGTAGCGGACCTCCTGGACCGGGGTGAGCTCGCTGCCGTTGAGTACGAAGCGGTCGCAGAGGAGGGCGTCCGGGGCGACCTGGACGGGCTTCTTCGCACTGATTTGCCGCTGCTTGTGGGCCTTGTCGCCGGTGGTGCCGCCGCCCTTCAACCGGTAGAGGGCGTCGGGGTGTTCACCGCCGACCGCCTGCCGGAACACGAAGATGTGCTTGCCGTCGGAGACCGCCTGGAAGGCGTACGCGGCCGTGAGCCGTGCGGTGCTCGACCGGAAGGGGTCCACCTCGTCGTCGAGGAGGAAGGTGTCCGGCCCCTCCTCGGCCGCACCACCGCCGAGCGGCACGCGGGGCAACGCGGCGGCACCGGCCGCGCCGTACCCGCAGCGGGCGATCTCGGTCGGGAAGCGCAGCTCCTTCGGCTCCTCGGACCAGTGGTTGACGTCGAGGGCGGAGTGCCGTTCGGGGTCCGCGCCGCCGTCGGGGGCGGCATACGGGTCGGCGGCGTGGGGATCGGTCGCCTGCCCGTTCAGGTCGAGCACGGTGTAGTACAGCCGCCGGTCCTTGTCGACGGCGAGCGCGACGGTGGTGCCCTGGTGCCGGACCAGGGTGGTGTGGACGTACTCGCGATCGCTGTACGTCTTGAGGCGGCTGTTCGCCGGGAGATCCGCAGACACGTGTCATTCCCTCCAGCGGGGGCGGGGGCGCCCCTCGCCCCCGCACACTCCCCCCAACCACCCGGCGAAACGCATGAGTTCATGACAATGGCGGAAATGCACATCCCGGCTCCCCCATGCGGGAACGGGAATTGGGCGCCGCTGACCACTCGTCGTGACCTCCCGCTGACAGATTGGCCGGAAGTGTCGACGCCCCCTCCGGGGTGACCTCACCGAAAGGCGGGCCGGTCCGGGGGCTGTCCCAGGCCCGCCCCGGTCCCGTCCCCCCTTTGGCCGAACATCGCATGGACACCTAGGTGCCTTGGGCATCTAGTGGGAAGTGGCCGGTAGAGGTCCCTCCACTTCCCTGTGAGGTTGTCCATGACTGAGACGCACGTGACCAAGGCACCCGTCGTGTTTCCGCAGGACCGCACCTGTCCGTACGCCCCTCCGCCCGGGTACGACCCGGTGCGCGAGACGGGGCGGCCCGTCACCCGGGTCCAGATCTACGACGGGAGCGAGGTGTGGATGGTGAGCGGGCTCGCGGAGGCGCGGGCGCTCCTCGCCGACCAGCGGCTTTCGTCGAACCGGGAACGGCCGGAGTTCCCGGTGTTCCAGCGACGGCTGGAGGGGATCGAGCGGCGGCGCGTTGAGCTGCTCGGAGTCGACGATCCCGAACACAACGTGCAGCGACGGAAGTTGATCCCCGGCTTCACGCTCAAGCGGACCACGGGGCTGCGGCCCGCGATCCAGGCGACCGTGGACCGGCTGCTCGACGAGATGGAGGCACAGCTGGCGGCGGCGCCGGGGACGGCGATCGACCTGGTGAGCGCGTTCGCGCTGCCGGTGCCCTCGATCGTGATCTGCGCGCTGCTCGGAGTCCCGTACGAGGACCACGACTTCTTCGAGGGGGAGACCCGGAAGCTGCTGC
Source organism: Streptomyces sp. NPDC021093 (assembly GCF_044333135.1). Lineage (NCBI taxonomy): Bacteria > Bacillati > Actinomycetota > Actinomycetes > Kitasatosporales > Streptomycetaceae > Streptomyces > Streptomyces sp. NPDC021093. The sequence continues at coordinate 571,371 of NZ_JBIRQJ010000007.1, forward strand.
GAGGGCCGGAGCCGGAGGACGTCGAGGCGGCTCGGGACTCGCTGGACGCATATTTCGGCGATTTGGTTGACCGGAAACGAGCCCGGGAAAGCGGAATGCCGGTCGGGCTGCTCGACGACATGGTCGAAGTCTTCGAGGACAAGGAGGAACTGGTCCAGCTCGCGGCGATCCTGCTCCTCGCGGGGCACGAGACGACCTCGAACATGATCTCGCTGGGGACGTACACGCTGCTGGAACACCCGGAGCAGCTGGCCCGCTTCCGGGACAACCCGGCCGGAGTGCCCGCGGCCTGCGAGGAGCTGCTGCGGTACCTGTCGATCGCGGACGGGATGTCGCGGCTGGCGCTGGAGGACATCGAGATCGCCGGGGTGACGATCCGGGCCGGAGAGGCGGTGATCCTGTCGACGTCGCTGATCAACCGGGACCCGACGGTGTTCGAGGCACCGGACAAGCTGGATGTGGAACGCGGGGAACGGCACTTGGCGTTCGGCTTCGGAATCCACCAGTGCCTGGGGCAGAACCTGGCGCGGGCGGAGATGGAGATCGCGCTGAGCACGCTCTTCAAGCGGCTGCCGGGGCTGCGGCTGGCCGTGCCGGCGGCGGAGATCCCGTGCAAGCCGGGGGACACGATCCAGGGGTTCGCCGAGCTGCCGGTGGCGTGGTGAGACGAAGAGAAGGGAGTAGCTGTGGCTGACGTGGACGCGGACGCGCGCATGCACATCGAGATCAACACGGACGTCTGCATCGGGGCCGGACAGTGCGTACTGACCGCACCGGCGGTCTTCACGCAGGACGACGACGGGTTCTCGGAGCTGCTGCCGGGAATGGAGGACGGCGGCGGGAGCCCGCTGGTGCGGGAGGCGGCGCGGGCCTGTCCGGTGTCGGCGATCTCGGTGCGGGAGGAGGGGGTGGCCGGGTAGGCGCGGTGCGCGAGGCGTGCGGGCGGTGGCGAGGGCGTGCGCTCGGGAGGGCGGGGCTCCGCGCGGGGGCAGGCATTTAGGGGCGCGGGGAACTGCGCGACCAGCCACGACGCACCCGCACGTACAACCCACCCGCCGCCCCGCGCCAAGCAGCCCGCCTCGCCCATATCCTGGTGGTATGACCGAGGAGACGATCTACCGGCACCTGCGGGAGTTCGCGGACCACTTCGAACCGCCCGCGCCGTTCAGCCCTCACGTCGAGATCAGCAACGGCCAGCTCGTCATAATGATGAGTCCCTCGGGAGCGCACGACCTGAACGCGATGCGCATCACCAAACAGCTCGACCCGCAGCTCGCCCCCGGCCTGGCCGCCTACACCGCCGACATCGAGCACCCACTGGCCGCCAAGATGCGGCGCCCCGACGTCGTCGTCGTCGACGAAGCCGCCATGGAAACGACCGGCGCGGTCGACGCGCACGCCGTCACGCTGGTCGTCGAGGTGGTCTCCCCCTCCAACCCCGAGAACGACTACATCGACAAGCTCCGCGACTACCCGGTCATGGACATCCCGCACTACCTGATCGTCGATCCGCGCGACGGCACGTGCGTGCACCACTGGGACCCGCAGCGCGGCTCGTACAACAACACCGTGCACTACGTCTTCGGTGACACGATCCCGCTCGGGAAGTGGTCCCTCGACACGAGTGCCCTGATGCCGTACGCGCAGGCGGCGGGGGCGTAGCCGTACGCGCGGTCAGCGGTGCCGGGGCGGCGGCGGGGTCCAACTCTCGCCCCGCATCAGGTTCCCCAGGCCCGCCCAGGCGAAGTTCATGAGGGTGGCGGCGGCTTCCCTGGCGGTGACGCCGGGGGTGTCGTTCGCCCAGTCCGCGAGGGCCTCGGCGGCGCCGACCAGGGCTTGGGCAAGACCGGCGACCTCGCGGTCCGGAAGGTCCGGGTTGCCGCGGGCCTCGCGGGCGGCGTCGCCGATCAGGTGCGTCACGAAGGCGGTGATCTCCGTGCGCATCACGGTGACTTCGGCGGCGAACGGCTCGCCGTGCGTACGGGCCTGGTGGTGCAGGACGGACCAGCCGTCGGGATTCTCGGCGGTGTGCGTGAAGAACGCGGTGAGCCCTTCCCAGAGTTGGCGGTCGGCCGTGGCATCGATCGCCACCCCGGCCTGCACCGCCTCGACGAGGGCCTTGGCCTCCCGCCGTATACAGGCGGTGAAGAGCTCGTCCTTGGAGTTGAGATAGAGATACACGAGGGGCTTCGACACCCCGGCCACCTCGGCGATCTGATCCATCGAAGCGGCCCGGTACCCGAACCGGGCGAAGCTCTGAACGGCGGCGTCCACCATCTGCCGCTCCCGCACGGCCCGGGGCATCCGCTTGGCCCGCACGGGAGCCCGCACCGCTTTCGCCGTCTGCGTCGACTGCGCCGCCGGTATCGCCCCGGCTGCCCGGTCCGTCTGGTCCCCTCGGTCCGCCCCCATATCCCTGTTCCCTTCGCCCCGCCGCATCCGCCCGTTTACTCCCCGGTAAGCCTACGGGCCTGCGAGCCCCCTTCTCAGCCCGTCCGGCACGGACCTGGGCCCGGCGGGCGGGTGGACGGCCCGCCGAACCAGAGTGCGGACGGGCCCAGTTCGGCATGCGACGTCACCCCTGTCCGGGCTCCGGGTGAGGGGACGGTCCGAGCGTCGGCCGTTCAGTCCGACGACTTGAGGCAGATGCCGTAGACGGTGAGCTGGATGTCATTTGACGTGGCGTTCGTGGCGTAAGTGGTCCAGCGGTTGCTTGCTGAGCTCGGGTACGAGTCGGTGACCTGGAGCTGGGTGGTGTTCGTCGGGAAGCCGTAGCCGCCGCCGATGACGTTCGTACCGGCGGGGCAGCTCGGCGCTGTGTACGGCCTGCCGCTGCTGTTCTTCGGCACCGTGAGGGTGTTGCTGACGTACTCGGGCTTCGACGTGGGGCCGGGGTCGCCCTTGTCACCCTTGTCGCCCTTCACACCCTGGGAACCTGCCGCGCCGGTGTCACCCTTGGCCCCAGCCGCTCCGGCGTCACCCTTGGGCCCGGCAGAGCCGGTGGCTCCGGTGGCTCCGGTGTCGCCCTTGGGACCGGCCGGACCCGCGTCACCCTTCTCGCCCTTCTCACCCCTGTTGCCCTGAGCACCGTCCGCGCCTGCCACACCGGGGTCACCCTTGAGACCGGCCGGACCGGCAGCTCCGGGATCCCCCTTGGGCCCGGCAGGGCCGGTGGCTCCGGTGTCACCCTTAGAACCGGCCGGACCCGCGTCACCCTTCTCGCCCTTCTCGCCCCTGGTGCCCTGGGCACCATCCGCACCTGCCACACCAGGGTCACCCTTGAGACCGGCCGGACCCGCGTCACCCTTCTCGCCCTTCTCGCCCTTCTCGCCCCTGTTGCCCTGAGCACCATCCGCACCTGCCACACCGGGGTCGCCCTTGAGACCGGCCGGACCGGCAGCTCCGGGCTCCCCCTTCACGCCAGGGTCACCCTGAGGGCCCGCTGCTCCGGTGTCACCCTTCGGACCCGCCGCACCCTCGGCACCGGGGTCCCCCTTCACGCCCGCGTCACCCTGGGCACCGTCCGCACCTGCCACACCAGGGTCACCCTTGGGGCCAGCCGGACCCGCGTCACCCTTCTCGCCCTTCTCGCCCTTCTCGCCCCTGGTGCCCTGGGCACCATCCGCACCTGCCACACCAGGGTCGCCCTTGAGGCCAGCCGGACCGGCAGCTCCGGGCTCCCCCTTCGCGCCAGGGTCACCCTGGGGGCCCGCTGCTCCGGTGTCACCCTTCGGACCCGCCGCACCCTCGGCACCGGGGTCCCCCTTGTCTCCCTTGTCTCCCTTGGGGCCGCCCGGGGTGCCCGGGTCGCCCTTCTCGCCCTTCATCTCCGCCTTCTCCGCGTCCGTCCACTCGTCCGGACTCGTACGCGGGCCCGGGTCGCCCTTCGGGCCTGCGGGGCCGTCAGCTCCCGTCTCGCCCCGCGGCCCTGCGGCACCTGTGTCGCCCTGGGGACCCGCAGCACCGTCGGTGCCGGAGTCGCCCTTGGGACCGGCCGGACCTGCGGGGCCCGGGTCCCCCTTGTCCCCCTTCGGGCCGCCGGGGTCGCCCTTCTCGCCCTTCTCGCCCTTCATCTCCGCCTTCTCCGCATCCGTCCACTCGTCCGGGCTCGTACGCGGGCCCGGGTCGCCCTTCGGACCTGCGGGGCCCGCCGGGCCTGCGGGGCCGGGGTCGCCCTTCTCTCCCCTGGTGATCGGGGTGGGGGTGGGCGTGGGGGTGGGCATGGGGGCCAGGTCCGGGCACCACATGACGGGCGCCGAGTTCGAGACGTAGCGGGCGCTCATCCACCCTGTGCGGTCGTAGAGCTGGTACCAGATGCTGTTGCCCGCCACGTTCTGGCCGCGCACCTTGCACTTGAGGGAGACCCGGGCACCGGGCCGGTACTCGCCCAGCTTCCGGGCGTGGGTGGTCGGCGTCGCCCGGACGAACTGGCCGATCCGGGACGTCACCTTGCCCGCCACCGGACGGGCCGCGAACGTCGCGGCCGAATCGGGGGCTGCGGCCCGGGCGATACCGGGAGCCATCAGCGCGGCGGACACACCCAGCGTGACCGCGCCCTGGACTGCACGCACAGGAATGCCCGCACGGTGGAGGGAAGACAGCACAGCAACTCCTCGGAGCTGAAAGAAGATGCCGTGAGCGCGGCACCTGGGCGCCACCCTTGATCCTGGATCACCGCGGGAGGCTCCACCACGCTGCGTACGTCAGCCGATCGGACCTGCACCTGTTGCGAAAATACGCCCGGCATCCGTTCGGAGCACGAGGAAGCCCCCCACCGGTGCTTGATTTCTAGTGGTGGGGGGCTTCCTCAGCAATGCCGATCAGCAATGCCGATCAGCGATGCCGGAGGGTCTGGCGGGTCCTGCCTTACGCAGGAACCGGCACGCGCTCCTTGGACGACTCGGCGTCCGCGTCCACGTCCACCGCCGGCTTCGACTCGAAGTCGTCCAGCGGGGACGACGTCGCCGAGTTGTACGCGTCGTGGTCGAGGATCTTCTCGCGCGCCGAGACGATCACCGGGACGACGACCTGACCCGCCACGTTCGTCGCGGTCCGCATCATGTCCAGGATCGGGTCGATCGCCATCAGGAGACCGACGCCCTCCAGGGGCAGGCCCAGGGTGGAGAGGGTCAGGGTCAGCATGACCGTCGCGCCGGTGAGGCCTGCCGTGGCGGCCGAGCCGATCACCGAGACGAAGGCGATCAGGATGTACTCCTTGATGCCCAGCTGCACGTCGAAGATCTGCGCGATGAAGATCGCGGCCAGCGCCGGGTAGATCGCGGCGCAGCCGTCCATCTTGGTGGTGGAGCCGAAGGGGACCGCGAAGGACGCGTAGGCCTTCGGGACGCCGAGGCGCTCGGTGACCCGCTGGGTGACCGGCATCGTGCCGACCGAGGAGCGGGAGACGAAGGCCAGCTGAATGGCCGGCCAGGCGCCCTTGAAGAACTGGATCGGGCTGACCTTGGCGACCGTGGCCAGGAGCAGCGGGTAGACGCCGAAGAGGACCAGGGCGCAACCGATGTAGACGTCCGCCGTGAACGTCGCGTACTTGCCGATCAGGTCCCAGCCGTACTCCGCGATCGCGTGGCCGATGAGGCCGATGGTGCCGATCGGGGCGAGCCGGATGACCCACCACAGGGCCTTCTGGAGCAGCTCCAGGACCGAGCTGGAGAGGGTCAGGATCGGCTTGGCCTTCTCGCCGAGGGCGAGGGCCGCGATGCCCGCCACGACCGCCAGGAAGACGATCTGGAGGACTTCCAGATCCTTGAACGGCGTGATGATGTCCGTCGGGATGATCCCGGTGAGGAAGTCGATCCAGGAGCCCGCGTTCTTGGGCTTCTTGCCGTCGGCCGCGGTGAGGCCCGTACCCGCGCCCGGGTTGGTGAGCAGGCCGATGACCAGGCCGATCGCGACCGCGATCAGCGAGGTGATCATGAACCAGAGGAGGGTGCGGGTGGCCAGCCTGGCGGCGTTCTGGACCTGCCGCAGGTTGGTGATCGACACGAGGATCGCGAAGAAGACCAGCGGGGCGACGGCCAGCTTCAGCAGCTGGACGAAGAGGTCACCGACGGTGTCGAGGGTGGTGGCCAGCCAGGTGATGTCCTGGCTCTTGGCCAGCCAGCCGAAGAGGGCGCCCAGGACGAGACCGGCGAGGATCTGCACCCAGAACGGGATCTTCGATATCAGGCTTTTCTTCTTGGGCTTCGCGGGCTGCTGATCAGCCTGCTCGGCCTTCTGCGCGGGGGACGCGGACACGGACACACTCCGGTGAAGGAAGCTGCGTGAGGCAGGAGAGGGGAAGAGAGGGGTCGCGCTGAAAACTTCAGACGGAGCGGCGACACGCGGCCGAAACACGGCGGCAGAGGTCGACATCGAGGCGCGCCACGAGCGGAACGCTCATGGGGTTGCGGGGCGCGCTGGATGTCGTCATGTCGAACACGTTAACACTTGTACTTTGAGAACATCAAAGGTCTTCTTTGGGGAAGTCTGGGGCAGGTGCGGAGCAGGCACAGTGAAAAACGGGCGGCGCCCCGGGAGTTGAGCCAGTGGCTCGTTCCCGGGGCGCCGTCGAGTGTGATGCGGCTTACACAGCCGTGCGACAGGGGGCCTTACGCGAGGTCTTCCTGCTTGCGGTTGGCTTCCAGCCGGGTCTTCGTCTCGTCGACCTTCGCCACGATGCGCTCGGACATCGCGTCCCGCTGCTTGCGGAGCAGTACGAAGCTGAGGGGCGCCGAGATGACGATGGCGAGCAGCAGCACCCACATGACGTTCGAGACGCCGCCGAGGCCCGAAGGCAGCACGCGCAGACTGACCAGGCCCCAGATCACCGCGAAGCAGGCGGCGAAAACGGCCAGGCGCATGGCGGAGTAGCGGAGCGTGGCGTTCTTGGTGCTCACGGCCTTGGTGCTCACGGGCAGGACCTTCTTCTCAGCGGTGAACTCACGGGGACACCGTCCAGTCAAGCACAGGCCCGAAATGATCAGGTCAGCGGCAGCAGCATGATGACGTCGTCCCGGTCGTCGCCAGGGCCGACGCGTATCGCGCCCGGTACGCGGCCGACCTCCCGGTATCCGCACGCCGCGTAGAACGCGTCCGCGCCGGTGCCGCCCCGGCAGGTCAGCCGGATCGCCTCGATGCCGGGCATCGTGCGGGCGGCGTCGGCGGCCGCGGCCATCAGGTCCCGGCCGTAGCCCTTGCCCTGGTGCTTGGGGTGGACCATCACCGTGTAGAGCCAGATCCAGTGGGTCATCAGGCGGTGGGTGTTGCGGGTGAGGTACGCGGTGGCGGCGACCCCGCCCCCGTCGTCGTACCCGACGAGGAGCCGGGTGCGGCCCTCCGCCATCGCGACGAAGTGGTGCACGAGCTCCGGACGTATCTCCTCCGGATCGGCCGGCGGTACGAAGCCGACGGCGCCGCCCGCGTCGGTGACGTCCGCCCACAGGGCGATCAGCCCGTCGCGGAGGGCGGCGTCCACGGGCGGGTCGAGGACGAAAGTGAGGGGTTCGTGGGACATGGCCGCACGGTAGCGGGCATGCAGAGAGCCCCGGCCAAGTGGGTGGGCCGGGGCTCTCACACGTACGAAACCGCTGCTCGAAGCGGTACGAAACCGCTGGTCAGACGCGCATCGCCTGCGGGCTCTCGCGGCGGTCCCGGTCCGGGCCCTCGTACTCCTTGATGATCTCGTAGCGCGTGTTCCGCTCGACCGGGCGGAAGCCGGCGTCGCGGATGAGCTCCAGGAGGTCGTCGCGGCCGAGCTTGTTCGGGGTGCCGTAGTCGTCCGCGTCGTGCGTGATCTTGTACTCGACGACCGAGCCGTCCATGTCGTCCGCGCCGTGCTGGAGGGCGAGCTGGGCGGTCTGCACGCCGTGCATGACCCAGAAGACCTTGACGTGCGGGACGTTGTCGAAGAGCAGGCGGGAGACCGCGAAGGTCTTGAGCGCCTCGGCGCCGGTCGCCATCGTCGTCCGCGCCTGGAGCTTGTTGCGGACCTTGCCGTCCTTCATGTCCACGAAGTCGTGCTGGTAGCGCAGCGGGATGAAGACCTGGAAGCCGCCGGTCTCGTCCTGCATCTCACGGAGACGGAGGACGTGGTCGACGCGGTGGCGGGGCTCCTCGATGTGGCCGTACAGCATCGTGGCCGGGGTCTTGAGGCCCTTCTCGTGGGCGAGGCGGTGGATCCGCGACCAGTCCTCCCAGTGGGTGTTGTGGTCGACGATGTGCTGCCTCACCTCCCAGTCGAAGATCTCGGCGCCGCCGCCGGTGAGGGACTCCAGGCCGGCCTCGATCAGCTCGTCGAGGATCTCGGAGGCGGAGAGCCCGGAGATCGTCTCGAAGTGGTGGATCTCGGTGGCCGTGAACGCCTTGAGGGAGACCTGCGGGAGGGCTTCCTTGAGGGCGGAGAGGGAGCGCGGGTAGTAGCGCCACGGGAGGGTCGGGTGCAGGCCGTTGACGATGTGGAGCTCGGTGAGGTTCTCGTTCTCCATCGCCTTGGCGAGGCGGACGGCCTCCTCGATGCGCATCGTGTACGCGTCCTTCTCGCCCGGCTTGCGCTGGAACGAGCAGTAGGCGCAGGACGCGGTGCACACGTTCGTCATGTTGAGGTGACGGTTGACGTTGAAGTGGACGACGTCACCGTTCTTGCGCGTGCGCACCTCGTGGGCGAGACCGCCCAGCCAGGCCAGGTCGTCCGACTCGTAGAGGGCGATGCCGTCCTCGCGGGTCAGCCGCTCCCCGGCCCGGACCTTCTCCTCCAGCTCGCGCTTGAGTCCCGCGTCCATACCCGGCCGCCTCCCATGTCTTCGTACGTACTGATAGAGCTCCGCCAACGGTACTCCCCCACCCTTCGGGCGGGAGGGGCCCCCACTACGGCGCTACCGCGCCTAGCCCTCTTCGGGAAGTCCCCCGACCCGGTTCTCCCACTTGGTGGAGAGCACGATCGTGGTGCGGGTGCGGGACACGCCCCTCGTGCCGCTGAGGCGGCGGATGGTGCGTTCCAGGCCGTCGACGTCCCCGGCGCGGATCTTGAGCATGTACGAGTCGTCGCCCGCGATGAACCAGCAGTCCTCGATCTCCTCCAGGTCCTTCAGCCGGCGGGCCACGTCCTCGTGGTCGGCGGCGTCCGAGAGCGAGATGCCGATCAGCGCGGTGACGCCGAGGCCGAGCGACTTGGCGTCGACGGTGGCGCGGTAGCCGGTGATGACCCCTGCGGATTCGAGGCGGTTGATGCGGTCGGTGACGCTCGGGCCCGAGAGGCCGACGAGGCGTCCCAGCTCGGCGTACGAGGCCCTGCCGTTCTCCCGAAGGGCCTGGATGAGCTGCCTGTCCACGGCGTCCATATGCCTGAAGCCTTCCATTGTTCAGCGATACCGCGAGTTTACGTATAGAATCTAAGGCACAGGGGCCGAATCCCCTGTAGATCTTTCACCAGATCCAAGAAAAACTTTCAGAACATCCGGTTCTGAACGCATGTGCTCCCAGGAGAGTGACCCACCGTGTACACGTCCGAGATGGCCTACGCCCGTATGCGCGAGCTTCAGGAACTGGCCAACAGCTCGCGTGCCCACAAGCCCTCCGCCTCCGCCGCTACCGTGCGCAGCCTCAAGGCCCGCCTGAAGCGCTCCAAGCAGGGCTGACCAGCCACTTCCTTCTACTGGGTACGGGAGCCTCCCCGGAGCTCTCCCTCCCACCGGCGGTACAGGCCGTGCGGCACTCCTGCCGCGTCGAGCACCCGCCCCGCGACGAAGTCCACCAGATCCTGGATGTGCGTCGCACCCGCATAGAACGCAGGAGAGGCGGGCAGCACCACGGCGCCCGCCTCGTCCAGCGTCACCAGATGCTTCAGCGTCTGCCCGTTGAGCGGTGTCTCGCGCACCGCCACCACCAGCTTCCGCCGCTCCTTGAGCGTCACGCTCGCGGCCCGCTGCAGCAAGTCCTTCGACAGTCCCAGCGCCACTCCGGCGACACTCGCCGTCGAGGCCGGGACGATCAGCATGCCCTTCACCGCGTACGAGCCCGACGAGGGACCGGCGGCGAGGTCGCCCGCGCTCCAGTGCCGTACGCCGGACAGGTCCAGGTCCTGGAAGGTGTCCGGCTTGCCGTCCGCACCCCGGCCCAGCCAGGCCGCGAGGTCCTCGCGCCAGTGGCTGTCGCGGAACGAGATGCCCGTCTCGTCGAGGATCGTCAGCCGGGACGCCCGGCTGACGACGAGGTCGACGTCCTCCCCCGCGTCGAGCAGACCGCGCAGCACGGCGGCGGCGTACGGCGTTCCGGAGGCTCCCGACACCCCTACTACCCAGGGGGTGCGCTCGCGCTGCTGGTGCTGGTCGACGACGGGCTCAGTCATGGACGGAGCCTATCGGGGGCCGGATCGCGCGGGCCGGGCAAGGTGAGTCAGAGGGTGAGAGCTCAGACGGTCAGGCCGCGCACCAGCAGGTCGAGCAGCGCGCACACGAAGAGCGCGATCCCGATGAAACCGTTCACCTGGAAGAACGCCCTGTTCAGGCGGGACAGGTCGTGCGGGCGGACGATTCGGTGCTCGTAGACGAAGGCCGCCGCGACGATCGCCATGCCGACCCAGAAGAAGACTCCCGCGTCCGTGCGCACTCCGTACCAGACCAGGAGGGCCGTGGTGATGACGTGGCAGGCGCGGGCGCCGTGCAGGGCGGCCGGGATGCCGAAGCGGGCCGGGACCGACTTCACGCCGTGCGCGCGGTCGGCCTGGACGTCCTGCGAGCCGAAGATCAGGTCGAAGCCGCCGATCCAGACGCCGACGGCGAGGCCGAGGACGACCGCGTCGCCTGACCACTCACCCGTGATCGCGATCCACGCGCCGACCGGGCCCATCGCCTGGGCCAGGCCGAGGATGGCGTGCGGGAAGTTCGTGAACCGCTTGCCGTACGGATAGACCACCATCGGGATCACCGCGACGGGCGCCAGCGCCAGGCAGAGCGGGTTGAGCAGGGCCGCCGAGCCGAGGAAGAAGGCCAGGGCGATGCCCGCGCCGGTCCAGGCGGACTTCACGCTGACCGCGCCCGTGACGATCTCGCGGTTCGCGGTGCGCGGATTGCGGGCGTCGATCTCGCGGTCGATGATCCGGTTCGCCGCCATCGCGAAGGTCCGCAGGCCCACCATCGCGACGGTGACGAGGAGCAGCTTCCCCCAGTGGATGCTCTTGTCCAGCTGGAACATCGCGGTGAGGGCGGCGATGTACGCGAAGGGCAGCGCGAAGACCGAGTGCTCGATGAGCACCAGGTTGAGGAACGCCCTCACCTTTCCCGGCTGCTGGGGCTGGGGCAGTGCGGCGGCGGAGGCGCTCACAGTCCGTATTCCTTCCAGCGGCGGTCCACCTTGGCCGCCGTCGCCGGGTCGGACTCGACCATGTTCGGCCAGCCGCCGTCCCGGGTGTAGCCCTCCTCGGGCAGCTTCTTCGTGGCGTCGACGCCCGCCTTGCCGCCCCAGTACTGCTGGTACGAGGCGTGGTCGAGGTGGTCGACCGGGCCCTCGACGACCGTGAGGTCGCGGGAGTAGTCGACGTTCCCGAAGGCCCGCCAGGCGACCTCGTGGTAGTTCCGTACGTCGCAGTCGGAGTCGACCACCACGATGAGCTTCTCCAGGGACAGCATGTGCGCGCCCCAAATCGCCGACATCACCTTCTGCGCGTGCTTCGGGTACTTCTTGTCGATCGACACGATGATGCAGTTGTGGAAGCCGCCCGCCTCGGGGAGGTGGTAGTCCACGATGTCCGGGACGATGATCTTGAGGAGCGGGAGGAAGAAGCTCTCCGTCGCCCGGCCCAGCGGGCCGTCCTCCGTCGGCGGGCGGCCGACGACGATCGATTGGAGGAGGGGCCGCTTGCGCATGGTGATCGTGTCGATCGTCAGCGCGGGGAAGTCCTCCTGCGGCGTGTAGAAGCCGGTGTGGTCGCCGAAGGGGCCCTCCGGGAGCATCCGGCCCGGCTCAAGCCAGCCTTCGAGTACGACCTCGGCGTGCGCGGGGACCTGGAGCGGCACCGTCTTGCAGTCGACCATCTCGACGCGCTTGCCCTGGAGGAAACCGGCGAAGAGGTACTCGTCGATGTCGCCGGGCAGCGGGGCGGTGGACGCGTATGTCACGGCCGGCGGGGCGCCGAAGGCGATGGCGACCGGGAGCCGCTCACCCTTCCTGGCCGCTACCTGGTAGTGGTTGCGGCTGTCCTTGTGGATCTGCCAGTGCATGCCGATGGTGCGCTTGTCGTGGCGCTGCAGGCGGTAGAGGCCGAGGTTGCGGATCCCGGACTCCGGGTCCTTGGTGTGGGTCAGCCCCAGGTTGAAGAAGGAGCCGCCGTCCTCGGGCCAGGTGAACAGCGCCGGGAGCTTGTCCAGGTCGACGTCGTCGCCCGTCAGGACGACCTCCTGGACCGGGGCGTCCTTGATCTTCTTGGGCGGTACGTGGGCGACGGAACCCAGCTTCGCGAAGGCGTCCCGTACGCCCATGAAGCCCTGCGGCAGCTCCGGCTTCAGCAGGCCGCCGATCTGCGCGCTGATCTCGTCGTACGACTTCAGGCCGAGCGCCTTGAGGAGGCGGCGGTCCGTCCCGAAGACGTTCATCGCGAGGGGCATCGAGGACCCCTTCACCTTCTCGAAGAGGAGCGCCGGACCGCCCGCTTTGTTCACGCGGTCGACGATCTCCCCTACCTCCAAGTAGGGGTCGACTTCGGCCTTGATGCGCTGGAGGTCGCCCTCGCGCTCCAGAGCACGGAGGAACGAGCGAAGATCGTCGTAAGCCATGCTGTCCAGTATCGGACACCGACTACCCTTGGGCCCTCACCGGGGCCGCCGATAAGGCCCCTCTGACGCTCTTACGCTCCCAGGGGGAAGCCACTCCATGCTCAGGGCACTGATGTTCATCCTGCCGCTGGCGCTGACGATCTACGCGTTCATCGACTGCCTGAACACCCCCGAGGACGAGTCCAAGCACCTGCCGAAGGTCGCCTGGGTCTTCATCATTCTGCTGTTCTGGGTCGTTGGACCGATCGTGTGGCTCGTCGCGGGCAAGAACCGCCACGTGGTCCGGGGCGGCGGCGCCCCCTCCGACCGGCAGCGGAGCAGGCGCACCCAGTGGGTGGCCCCCGACGACAACCCCGAGTTCCTGAAGTCCATCAAGGACGAGAAGGCGAAGGACGAGAAGAAGAAGGACGAGTCGCTCCTGAAGGACTGGGAGGCGGACCTGCGGCGGCGCGAGGAGGAGCTGAAGCGGCGCGGCGAGGACGGCTCCACGGGGGCCGGTGGGTCCGAGGGGCCCGGCGGATCCGGGGGGTCCGGGGGGCCCGAGGGACCCGAGGGACCCGAGGGACCCGCCAAGTAATTCGGCTGATTTCCGGGCAGTCCGCTTCCGGGCGGCCTGCTCCCAAGTGTCCTTTCGGGCCTCGCAGTTGGCCGCATTTCGCGCTCGTACCGGACCGGTGGGATCCGGAAGCATGAACTTCGTTCACATTGTGTTTATCGCGTGTTGATCACTGCGCGATTCACTCTCCCTGTCAGTCACACACGACGCACTGGTCACACGGGCCCCTCCTGTCAGGGGACCGGTGCCGGACAGGAGAGCCGCGTGCTTGTTTTAGGGGTTACGAACAACGACCTGGCAGGCGCATGCCTGGTGCGGGACGGGCAGGTGATAGCCGCGGCCAGTGAGGAGCGCTTCACCCGGATCAAGGACCACAAGGTCTGGCCCCAGCAGTCCATCGACTTCGTCCTGCGGGAGGCCGGCACCTCACTGGACGAGGTCGACCGGGTGGCCTACGGCTGGGCCGCGGGATTCGACGCGGACAAGCACCTGCTGCTCTACGTGGACCGCATCGCCGAAGAGGCCAGGTTCCGCCCCGACAGCCTGCCGCACCTGCGCAAGCGGATCGCCGACGAACTGCACAACGACAAGGCCAAGCGCGCGGAGTTCGACGAGTTCGTCGACCGCAACGGCCTGCGGTCCAAGACCGTCTACACCGACCACCACGAGTCGCACGGGCTCGGCGCCTTCCTCTGCTCGCCCTTCGACGACGCGCTCGTCGTCACCTGCGACGGCCGGGGCGACTTCCAGTCCCTCACCGTGACGCACTGCACGGCCGACGGCGAGGAGGTGCTCCAGCGCGAGACCTCCATCGACAGCCTGGGCTACTTCTACGGCCGCATCACCAAGCTGCTCGGCTTCAAGCCGAACCGGCACGAGGGCAAGATCACCGGCCTGGCCGCCAAGGGCGACCCGGAGAAGCTGCTGCCGCTGATGCAGCTGATGATCGGCCTGGAGGACGGGGCGATACGGGCCCGCTGCGGCGACTACTACCAGCCGTCGTACGAGGGGTACTCCGAGGAGCTGCTGGCGGAGATCGCCCGGCACGACCCCTCCGACGTGGCCGCGGCGGCCCAGCGGCACGTGGAGGACCTGCTGACCGCGGTCGTCGCCCGGCACATCGACAAGGTCGCGACCAGCAACGTCTGCCTGTCCGGCGGTGTGTTCGCCAACGTCAAGCTCAACCAGCGGATCTTCGAAGTGGCCGGCGTCGAGAACCTCTACGTCCTGCCGCCCATGGGTGACGGCGGACTCCCGCTCCAGGCCGCGGTCGTGACCGAGTACCGCGAGACCGGCGCCCGGTCGAGGCTCCCCTCGATGGCGCTCGGCCCCGACTCCACGATCTCCGAGGCACAGCTGGAAGAGATCCTGAAGGACTACCCGGGCATCCGCTTCCAGCGGGCCGACCAGGGAATCCAGGACACCCTGCTGGCCGCCCTGGAGGCACGGCAGGTGATCGGCACCTACCGCGGCCGCATGGAGTTCGGCCCGCGCGCCCTCGGCCGGCGCAGCGTCATCTACAGCACCGACGACCCGACCATGAACGACTGGCTGAACCAGCGGCTGAAGCGCACGGAGTTCATGCCGTTCGCCCCGCTCACGGCCGAGGAGCTGGCCGCCGACGCCTACGTGGGCTGGAAGCCGGAGCACCCGGCACCCCTGTTCATGACGCTCACCTACGAGTGCACCGAGATCTTCGCCAAGACCTGCCCCGCGGTGGTGCACGTCGACAACACCGCGCGGCCGCAGATCGTACGGAAGCAGGACGACTCCTTCCTGCACTCGCTGCTTCTGTCCTGGTACGCCCGCAGCGGCCAGGCGGCGCTGGTGAACACCTCGTTCAACAAGCACGAGGAGCCCATCGTGGGATCGCACCGGGACGCCCTCGACCCGCTGCGCGACGAGATCGTCGATCTCCTCCTGATCGACGACGTGTACCTGGTATGGAAGGAGAAGCCCGGCAGCTTCATGGCCGAGCACGGCGCCTGACAGCAGGTCGGCGCCAGGTGGGCTCCCGCTGTCCAGCGGGAGCCCACCACCAGGTACGAGAGAGGGAACAGAGTGACCGCATTACCCGCGCGGTTCGTCGTCGATGGCGTGGTCTTCGACATGGACGGCGTCCTCATCGATTCCCGGCCGGTCATCGAACACGCCTGGCAGGAGGTGGCCCGACGGCACGAAGTCCCTGTCGACCCAAGGGAGTTCGAGCACTACGTACACGGGCGCACCGGAGCGGAAACGGTGCGGGCACTCTTCCCGCGGCACACGCACACCCAGCGGATGGCCCTCTGGAAAGAGGTCGACCGCATCGAGGAGGAAGCCGCCTACGCGGCGATACCCGGCGTGGGCGCGTTCGTCCGGGCCCTCCAAGAGGCGGGCGTCCCGCTGGCACTGGCGACCAGCAGCTGGCCCCGCAAGATCGACAACGCGCTCGGCGGGCTCGGCCTGCTGGACGCCTTCCCCCTGCGGATCACCCGGGACGACGTGACCCGGGGCAAGCCCCACCCCGAGCCCTATCTGGCGGCCGCCGAGGTTCTGGGCATCGAGGCCGGACGCATGCTGGTCTTCGAGGACTCGACCAGCGGCGTGCAGTCGGCCACGGCCGCCGGAGCGATCACCGTGGGCATCGGCGCGGCGAGTCTGACCGAGGCGGGCGCGACAGTGGTGACGGCCGACTTCACCCCACTCAAGGCGGTCCACGGACCGGGCTCCGTACGACTGGAAGGCACGCCCGCCCAGATCAGCATCACCCTGCGCGGGGAGCGCACCGATGGCTGACGGCACGGAGACCCGCGCGGCAACCGGTAACGGCCCGTCCGGGAACGGCTCGGCCGGGGGCGGCTCGGCGGGGGACGGCCCGCCCGGGAACGGCACCGCAGGCAACAGCCCGTCCACGAACGGCACGGCAGAGGGCGGCTCGGCCGGGGACGGCTCGGCGGGCAACAGCCCGGCCGCGAACGGCTCGGTCGGGGGCGGCTCGGCGAAGGACGGCTCGTCTGGCACGGCGGGAAGCGGCCCGTCCGGGAACGGCACAGTGGGGAACGGCTCGGCCGGGGGCAGCACCGCAGGCAACAGCCCGTCTGCGAACGCGAACGGCTCGGTCGGGGGCGGCTCGGCGAAGGACGGCTCGGCCGGCTCGGCGGGAAGCGGCCCGTCCGGGAACGGCACAGTGGGGAACGGCTCGGCCGGGGGCGGCACCGCAGGCAACAGCCCGTCTGCGAACGGATCGGCAGAGGGCGGCTCGGTCGGGGGTGGTTTTGCGGGGGTGGACGGGGTCGCGTCCGGGCCCGGGGCCGGGCCCCACCCCGTACTCGCCCGGTCGACCACCGTGTCCGCGTTCGTCCTGTTCTTCACCCTCGGTGCCACCACGGCCTCGCTCGGTGCCTCGTTGCCGCTGCTCACCGAGCACTTCGGCACCGGGCACGACGTCAGCAGGATCGTCACCTGGTACAACCTCGGCGCGCTCGTCGCCGTCGCCCTCCTCGGGCTGCTGGGCCGCAGGCTCCCGCCCAGGACCGCCATCGGCGCCCTGCTCGCGCTCTTCGTCGTCGGCGCCGCGGGCATGGCCGCGAGCCCCACTTGGACCGGCTTCGCCGTGTCCGGGGCGGTCTGCGGCAGCGGCTACGGTGGGCTGGCCCTCATGCTGAACACCGCGTTCGCCCACGGCTTCGCGGGCAACAGCGTCGTGATGGTGAACCGGCTCAACGCGGTGTTCGGCGTCGGCGCCATCCTCGGGCCGATGGGCGTCGGCGCGGTCGGGCGGTGGAACATCCAGCTGTTCCCGCTCGTCGCCGGAGTGCTGGCGCTGGCCTGCCTGGCGGCGTACCGGTGCGGGGCCGCGCTGTCCTTCCCCCGGCACACGTCGGCCGGCGCCCGGCAGGGCAAGGACGAACTCACCCGCCTCCGTCTCGGGGTCTTCCTCGCGATCGGCCTGCTGTACGCGGGCCTGGAGACCAGCATCGGGGCCTGGCAGACCACCCAACTGGTGTGGAGCGGCTGGAGCGAGTCGTCCGCGGCCCAGGCCGGGGCGGGCTTCTGGGGCGGGATCGCACTCGGCCGCCTGATCATCCCGTACCTGGCGAAGCGCCTGCCCGTGCGGCTGGCCATCCCGCTGTACCTGGCGGCGGCGCTGGGCGCCCTGCTGGCCGCCGCCGTTCCGTACGCGGCGGTGTTCGCCTACCCGTTGGCCGGCATCGCCCTGGCGCCCATCCTCCCGACCCTCATCACATGGATCTCCCACACCGCCGCGGTGCCGCAACGGGCCACGTCCCTGCTCACCCTGTCGTGCATGCTCGGCAACACCGTGGTCCCCGCCTGCATGGCGATCACCGCGCAGTCCGGCAGGCCCGCGACGGTCGCGCTGTCGCTCGCCGCGGTGTGCGCGCTCTGTCTGGGCACGGCCCTCGTCGCACACCGGCTCACCGCGACACGGCAGCCGGCGGCGGTCTGAAGCCGATCGGAGACGACCGCCTGAAAATCGCTGGCCCCGCCCCGCCCTGTGCGCCAGCCTGAGCGGCATGACCACCGAATCGCCCGTACCGCAGCGGCAGATCCGTGCGCTGCACACCGCGGAGACCGTCACCGTCTACCAGGCGTACCCGCCCTCGATCGGGCTGGCCGCCGCGCGGGACGGGAAGTTTCCGTGGACGTGGAAGCGGGACCGGATGACGTGGATCAAGCCGTCGTTCCTGTGGATGATGTACCGCTGCGGCTGGGCGACCAAGCCCGACCAGGAGGTCGTACTGGCCGTGGAGATCCGGCGGGAGGGCTTCGACTGGGCGCTCAGGAACGCGGTCCTCTCGCACTACGACCGGGCGGTCCACCCCGACCAGGCGGCCTGGAAGCGGCAGTTGAAGGCCTCGCCGGTGCGGACCCAGTGGGATCCGGAGCGGGACATCGGGCTGCGGCCGCTGCCGTACCGCTCGCTCCAGCTCGGGCTGAGCGGGGAGGCCGCCGAGCGGTACGCGGACGAGTGGATCGTCGGCATCCGGAACGTGACGCCGATGGCGGGGGCCATGCGCGAGTCGGCGCGGGAGCACGGGGCTCGGAGCGCGGCGCTGCTGCTGCCGGTGGAGTCGCCGTACCCGGTGCCGGAGGGCGGTCTCCGGCACCTGGGGGCCTAGGGCCCGTCCGGCCCGAGCAGCCCGTCCGGCCCGAGCAGCCCGAGCAGCCCGAGCAGCCCGAGCAGCCCGACGGGCCCTAGGCCTGGGCCTCGTCCGCGTAGTCCGCCAGGAGTTCCTGGTAGCGGTCCAGGGACCAGACCGACCAGTCGTAGGGGGTGCCGGCGAGGGCCGATGCCAGGAGCTCGAAGTGGACGTGCCAGCCCGCGAGGCGGCTGTTGCGGTCTGCTTCGTCGAGGTCGCGGATCTCGTTGGTGAAGCGCAGGACGGTGGCGGCGGGGCCGTTGGGTTCCAGGTGGAAGCGGGCGCGGCCGTTGACGGCCATCGTGTACTCCGCCACCCGGCCGGGGTCCCAGGCCGTGATGCGGCCCTCCTCGGTCTGCCGCGCGCCCGCGTACTGCCAGGTGAAGGTGGTCGGGGAGCCGAGGTGCGGGTCCCACGGGTCGGGCACCGCGAGCCACTGGCCGAGACCCGCCGGGGTGGCGACCGCGGCCCACACGTGGTCCAGGGGGTGCGCCAGCGGCAGCTCGTAGCGGAGGAACCAGGCGCCGGGGCGCGGTTCGGCCTTGCCGTAGGGGATGGAGGGGGTCGCCGTCGTCATACGCAACAGCCTGGCCCGGCCGCGTACGGGACGCGACCGGGCCAGGCTGGACGGACTAAACGGGTCAGACGCCCGCGTACGAGTGCTTGCCGGTGATGAAGATGTTCACGCCGTAGTAGTTCCACAGCCAGGTCGCGAAGGCGAAGAGGGCCAGGTACGCGGCCTTGCGGCCCTTCCAGCCGGCCGTCGCGCGGGCGTGCAGGTAGCAGGCGTACGCGACCCACGTGACGAAGGACCAGACCTCCTTGGGGTCCCAGCCCCAGAAGCGGCCCCAGGCGTCGCCCGCCCAGATGGCGCCCGCGACGATCGTGAAGGTCCACAGCGGGAAGACGCCCGCGTTGATGCGGTACGAGAACTTGTCGAGCGAGGCGGCCGAGGGCAGCCGGGAGACCGCACTGTCCATGACGCGGCGCAGCGGGACGCGCGCCTTGCGGACGAGCATGACGAAGCCGTTGGACTCGGGCAGCGTCGCCAGGTGCGCCTTGAAGACGTCGGCCGTCTCGCCGAGCTCGGCGCGGACCTCGTAGCGGTCGCGGAGCAGGTAGCCGAGGGTGCCGACGGCGCCGACGTAGAAGACCGCGCCGCAGAAGATCGCCGTGGAGACGTGGATCCACAGCCAGTACGAGTCCAGGGCGGGGACCAGCTGGTCGCTGTCGGTGTAGAGCCACTTGGTGGCGATGCCGAGGTCGAGGAGGACCGTGGTGACCAGCGGGAGGCCGATCCAGCGAACGTTCATCTTGGTGAACAGGAAGGCCAGGTAGGCGCCGACCGCGACCGTGGAGAACGTGATGGAGAACTCGTACATGTTGCCCCAGGGGGCGCGCTGCACGGCCATGGCCCGGCACGCGACGCCGCCTGCGGCGATCAGGAAGCCGAGGAAGGTGAGGGAGATGGCGATGCGGCCGTAGAGGTCGCCCTTCTCCGTGCCGCCCGCGGCGCCCGCACCGTCTTCGGCGTCCCGCGTTCCGGCTGCCGCGCGGGTGACGACCTGCGGCTTGTCGAGGACGGCCGTCGAGCCCTTCGCCCGTACGGTCACCGCCGGGGCGGCGGCGGGCCGGGTCAGCGCGGCGGCCGTGCGGCCGACCTTGCTGCGGCTGCCGAAGGTCCACTCGGCGATGTGCGCGAGGAACGCCAGGGTGTAGACCGCCATCGCGGAGTAGACCAGGACGTTGCTGATCTGCGCGAGGTTCTCGTTCGTTTCGGTGACTGCGGCGGCTGCGAGGATCACGCGCGCGCTCCTTCAACAGGGGGTTCAGCAGGAAGGGGCGTCGCGGATGTCGGCGCCTGGGAGTGGAGGGAGCCGGCCAGGGCGGCCAGTTCCTCGGGGAGACGGCCCGACTCGCTGCGGCCGAGCCCGGCCATCTCGACGACGGTGACGCCGTCGTCGCCGCGCACGGCCCGGATCCAGATCCGGCGCCGCTGGATGAAGAGGGACGCGGCGAGGCCGAGGATGGCCGCGACGGCGCCCGCGAGGGCCCACATGTTGCCGGGCTGCTGGGAGACCTGGAAGGTCGCCCACTCCTTGATGTCCTTCTCGAAGGTGACCGAGCCGGCGCCGTCCGGGAGGTCCAGCTTCTCGCCGGGCAGGAGCATCTTGGCGAAGGGGCTGCCGTCGGGCTTCTTGAACTGGGTCATCTTGCGGGTGTCGAGCTGGTACACGTTCTGCGGCAGGCCCGCGTCGACGCCGAGGCTGCCGTGGTAGCCGGTGAGGGCCAGCGCCGGGTAGTCGAGCCCGGGGTACTTGGAGAACATGCTGCCCTTGCCCGCGCCGCCGAAGGTCGGGACGAAGACGGCGGTGAAGCCGAGCTGGGTCTTCTTGCCCTTGGCGTCGCGGTAGCCGTCCATCACCTTGATCGCGCCGGTGGAGGTGACGTTCGCGTCGGTGGGCAGGAGCGGGGCGGGGCCGCTGAAGACGGTCTTGCCCCGGCCGTCGCGGATGGTGATCACGGGCGCGTACCCGTGGCCGATCATGTGGACCTTGGAGCCGCCGACGGTGAGGGGGGTGTTGACCTCGATGACGGCCTGCTTGGTGGGGCCGTCGGCGCCCTCGGAGTACGTGATGTGGGACTCGTAGACGCGGGGGGTGCCGCGCTGCGGGCCGGTGCGCTCGTACGTGCCGACGAAGTTGTTCAGACGGAAGCTGAACGGCTCCAGGTCGTGGTCGCGGTCGAAGAGCGAACCCGACTTGAAGTCGTCGTACTGGGTGAGGGTGTTGGCGAAGCCGCCGCCCTCGGTGATCAGCTTGCCGCCCTCGGACTTGAAGAGCTGGCCGGTCGCGAAGGCCAGCAGGAGCACGATCAGCGCGATGTGGAAGACCAGGTTGCCGGCCTCGCGGAGGTAGCCCTTCTCGGCGGTGACCGCGTTGCCCTCGGTGTGCGCGCGGAAGCGGCGCTTCTTCATCAGGGCGAGGGCGAGGGCGCGGACCTCGTCGGGGGAGCTGTCCGTGCGCCAGGTCGTGTACGCGGGCATCCGCGTCAGACGGCCGGGGGCGGCCGGCGGGCGGCCGCGCAGCTGGCCGACGAACTGCCAGGTGCGGGGCACGATGCAGCCGATGAGGGAGATGAACAGCAGGATGTAGATCGCGGAGAACCACACCGAGCTGTAGACGTCGAAGAGCTGCACCTTGTCGTAGAGCGGTGCGAGCGTCTTGTGCGCCTTGAAGAAGTCGGCGACCTTCGTCTCGTCGACGCTGCGCTGCGGGACCAGCGATCCGGGGATCGCGCCCAGCGACAGCATGAACAGGAGGATCAGCGCGACCCGCATCGAGGTCAGCTGGCGCCAGAACCAGCGGGTCCACCCGACGAGGCCGAAGGCCTGCGGGGCGGGCGAAGTGTCCTCGCGGTCGTCCTTGGGGGCGGTCGAGAGGCGCTCGCCCGCGGTCCGCTCGTCCGTCTGCTGACCCGCTTCGACGGCCGCCTGCTCGTCCGTCGCCGCGGCCGGTTCTTCGGTCTTGCTCATGGAACTAGATCCCCACCTGGAAGCTGTCGGACCAGCTTTGCATGCTCTGTACCGCGGAGTCCCAGAGGCCCGTGAGGAGCAGGAGTCCGGTCGCGATCATCATGATGCCGCCGATCCGCATGACCCAGACGTAGTGCTTCTTCACCCAGCCGAACGCGCCGAGCGCCTTGCGGAAGGCGATCGCGGCCAGGATGAACGGGACCCCGAGTCCGATGCAGTACACGGCCATCAGCAGCGTGCCGCGCATCGGGGCGGCCTCGTTCATCGAGAGCCCGAGGATCACGCCGAGCGTCGGCCCCAGGCACGGCGTCCAGCCGATGCCGAAGAGGACGCCGAGCACCGGTGCCCCGACCAGACCCGCGACCGGCTTCTTGTGGAAGCGGTACTCGCGCTGGGTGAGGAAGGGGAAGGCGCCCATGAAGAAGAGGCCCATCAGCACCATCAGGACGCCGAGGACGATGTTGGTGGTGCCCTTGTACGACTGGAGGGTGGAGCCGAAGTAGCTGAAGAGCGCGCCGCCGGAGACGAACACGGCGCTGAAGCCCAGCACGAAGAGCGACGCCCCGGCGAACATCCGGCCCCGGCGCTGCTCGGCCAGGTCGGTGCCGCTGGTGCCCGTGACGTACGACAGGTAGCCGGGCACCAGCGGGAGCACGCACGGCGAGAAGAACGAGACCAGGCCCGCGAGCAGCGCGATCGGCAGGGCCAGCAGCAGCGCGCCGGACTGGACCGTCTCGGTGGCGTCGGCGGCGAGAACAGTGACGTCCACGCCGGTCACTTCTCCGCGATCAGCGGGTCGATCATCTTGCGGAGCTTCTTCTCGTTGAGTGCGGCGAGCGAGCGGCCCGCGACCTTGCCGTCCTTGTCGATGACGATCGTGGACGGGATGGCCTGCGGGTTGAGGCTGCCCTTGGGGAAGCGCAGCATCAGCTTGCCGTCCGGGTCGTACAGGCTGGGGTACTCGATGCCCGCGTCCTTCTCGAACTGGATCGCCAGGGCCTTCTGGTCGTCGCGGGTGTCGATGCCGACGAACTCCACGCCCTTGCTCTTGAGGTCCTTGGAGACCTTCGCGAAGGTCGGCGCCTCGGCCCGGCAGGGCGGGCACCAGGAGCCCCAGATGTTCAGTACGACGACCTTGCCCTTGAGGGACGCGACGTCGAAGGACTCGCCCTGGAGGGTCGTGCCGTCGAGCTTCGGGGCGGCCTGACGGTCCGCCCTGGGCACGGTGTCGATGCGGTCCTTGCCGGCGACGAAGTTGCTGCCGCCACCGCCCGACGACTTGCTTCCGTCGCCGCCGCAGGCCGACAGGGCGAGTGCGCCGACGAACACTCCGCAGACCGCGAGCGCGGTACGGGAGGTGCGGGTCGAGCGGCGGCGGGGGGCGCGGGCAGGACTCATGTGAAAAGTTTCGCATGGCAGTTCCCACGATCTTCCGCACCCCCCTACGTGCCCGCAAAGCCCCTTGTCAAGGGCCTATAAGGGACGTCGGGGACCAGGTCGCCCCGCGTCGGGAACCAGGTCACCCTCGCGTCAGGGACCAGGTCACCCTCGCGTCGGGGACTAGCCGGCCGTCTTGCCGCCCGGCTTCAGGAAGGCGTTCCAGCCGCCCGTCGGCTTCTGGCCGACCTGGAGGGTGCGCAGCTTCGCGAGGACCTTGGGGTCCTGCACGTCGAGCCAGTCGACGTACTGCTTGAAGGAGACCAGGCGGGTGTCCTTCGTACCGGCGATGTGCTTGATCGCCTCCTCGACGGCGTCCATGTAGATGCCGCCGTTCCACTGCTCGAAGTGGTTGCCGACGTAGAAGGGCGCACGGTTGGTGGTGTGCGCGCGCTGGAAGCCCTTGATGTACGCGCCCGTCGCCTGCTTCTTCCACTCGGGGTAGCGCGAGGTCATGCCCTTGGTGGAGTTCTTCGACTGGTTGGCGAGCATGTTGTAGTCCATCGAGAGGACCTCGAAGCCGCGGCCGGGGAAGGGGATCTGCTGGAGGGGCAGGTCCCAGACGCCCTTGCGCTTCTCGGGCCACATCTGACGGCCGCCGGGCGAGGAGGCGTCGTAGCGCCAGCCGAGCTTCTTGGCGATCGGCAGCAGGTTGTCCTGGCCGAGGAGGCACGGGGTGCGGCCGCCGACCAGTTCCTTCTTGTAGTCGAAGGGCAGCGGGTCGAGGTCGGTCCAGCCGGAGATCGTCTTCCACTCGGTGACGAACTTCATGGCCTGGTCGATCTCGCTCTCCCACTGGGCGGACGTCCAGTTGCCGACCGTGCCGTGGCCGGAGCAGAAGTGCCCGTTGAAGTGGGTGCCGATCTCGTGCCCTTCGAGCCACGCCTGACGCACGTACTTCAGCGTCATCTTGATGTGCTCGTCGGTGAGGTAGCCGATGTCGGAGGCGCCGACCTTGTTGTTCGGCGGCTTGTAGAGGTTCTTCTTGGTCTCGGGCAGGAGGTAGAGCCCGGAGAGGAAGAAGGTCATCGCCGCGTCGTGTTCCTTGGCGAGCTTCAGGAAGCGGGGGAAGAGGCCGTTGCCGACCTCGCCCGCACCGTCCCACGAGAAGATCACGAACTGCGGCGGGGTCTCGCCCGGCTGCAGCGGCACGGGCTTCTCCGGCTGGTTCGGCTGCTTGCCGGTATCGGCGGTCGAACCGTCACCGATCGGCTTGGCGTCCTCGGTCGGCGAGGGGGTGCCGTCCGCACCGGGCGCCTTCGTGCCCTGCCCCTTGCCGGTGGGATCGGTCGGCCCCGAGCCGCCGTTGCAGGCGGCGAGACCGAACGCCGCCGCGCCCGCGGCGCCTGCTCCCAGAAGACCCCTTCGACTGATGTCCCGCATAACTCCCCATCCGCATTCGTCGCGCCTTCGGCCCATCAGGATGGACATGAGATTAGAGGGCGCGACGAACGCCAGGGTTCCGGCAAATTGCACATAATTCGCTGAGTGTTCGTGAAATCACGCGTCGATCATGCGGAGTTCATGTGCACAGAAGACGGATCGGTCAGCAGGTCACGCGCCGAACGCCTTGGCCTTGCCCTTCACCGGCTTCGCCCCGGCCAGCAGGTGCGCCGGTACGAGGTCCCGGGCGGGCTCCGAGTAGCCGACGGAGACGATCTTGTCGCCCTGGTACGTGAAGGTGGTCAGCGAGGCCAGCGTGCACTGCCGCTTGCGCGGGTCGTGCCACAGCCTGCGCCGCTCCACGAAGCTGCGCACGATCCAGATCGGCAGCTGGTGGCTGACGCAGACCGCCTCGTGCCCCCGGGCGGCGTCGCGGGCCGCGTTGAGCGCGCCCATCATGCGGACGACCTGCTCGATGTACGGCTCGCCCCAGGACGGCTGGAACGGGTTGGTCAGGTGCCGCCAGTTCGCCGGCTTGCGCAGCGCGCCGTCGCCGACGCCGAAGGTCTTGCCCTCGAAGACGTTGGCCGCCTCGATCAGCGAGGGGTCGGTGGCCAGCTCCAGGCCGTGCGCCGTCGCGATCGGCGCTGCGGTCTCCTGGGCGCGCTCCAGCGGGGACGCGACGACATGCGTGATGTCACGGCCCTCCAGGTGCTCGGAGACCCGGTCGGCCATCTTCCGGCCGAGGTCGGAGAGGTGGTAGCCGGGGCGGCGGCCGTAGAGCACGCCGTCCGGGTTGTGCACCTCACCGTGCCGCATCAGGTGGACGACGGTGAGATCGCTCTTGTTGCTGGAACTTCTGCTGCTCATGCGGTGGCCTCTGCTGCGGCGCGGGCGGCGGCGGGCAGGGCGGCGGCGATGCGCTCGACGGCCTGCGCGTCGTGGGTGGTGGAGACGAAGTACGACTCGAAGGCGGACGGCGGCAGGTAGACGCCCTGCGACAGCATCGAGTGGAAGAACGCGGTGAAGCGGAACGACTCCTGCGTACGGGCGTCGTCGTAGTTCCGCACCTCGCGGTCGGTGAAGAAGACGGAGAACATGTTGCTCGCCGTCTGGAGGCGGTGGGCGACGCCCTCCTTGGTCAGCGCACCGGTGATCAGCGACTGGATCTCGGCGGAGACCGCGTCGACCTTCTCGTACGCGGCGTCGTCGAGCAGCCGCAGCTGCGCGAGCCCGGCGGCGGTGGCGACCGGATTGCCGGAGAGCGTGCCCGCCTGGTAGACGGGGCCGACCGGGGCCAGGTGCTCCATGACGTCCCTGCGCCCGCCGAAGGCGGCCGCAGGGAAGCCGCCGCCCATGACCTTGCCGAAGGTCATCAGGTCGGGCTTCACCCCGTCGACGCCGTACCAACCGGCCTTGCTGGTGCGGAAGCCGGTCATCACCTCGTCGGAGATGTACAGCGCGCCGTTCTTCGCACAGGCCGCCTTCAGGCCCGCGTTGAAGCCCTCGCCGGGCGGGACGACGCCCATGTTGCCGGGCGACGCCTCGGTGATCACGCAGGCGATCTCGCCGGGGTGCGCGTGGAAGGCGGCGTGCACCGCGTCCAGATCGTTGTACGGCAGGACGATGGTGTCGCCGGCCTGCGCGCCGGTCACCCCGGGCGTGTCCGGCAGCGCGAAGGTCGCCAGGCCGGAACCCGCGGCGGCGAGCAGCGCGTCCACGTGCCCGTGGTAGCAGCCGGCGAACTTGATGACCTTCGCGCGCCCGGTGAATCCACGGGCGAGCCGGATGGCCGACATCGTCGCTTCCGTACCGCTGGACACCAGTCGTACCTGCTCGACGGGCTCGATCCGGGCGACGATCTCCTCGGCGAGCGCGACCTCGCCCTCACCGGGCGTACCGAAGGACGTGCCGCGCGCGACGGCTTCCTGGACGGCGGCGACGACCTCGGGGTGGGCGTGGCCGAGGATCATCGGCCCCCACGAGCACACGAGGTCGACGTACTCGCGGCCGTCGGCATCGGTGAGGTACGGACCGGTACCGGACACCATGAACCGGGGCGTACCGCCCACGGCCTTGAAGGCCCGTACCGGGGAGTTCACGCCGCCGGGCGTCACGAGGGACGCGCGGTCGAAAAGCGTCTGCGAAACTGGGGCGTCATAGGGGAGGCTCACAGAGCAATGGTGTCAGAGGCCCGCCCGGTCTTGCGGACAGGTGTTTCACCGCATGGGGGCTGGGGAGGTCACTGGGACGATGATCGGGTTGCGCGGCCCGGGTCGCGAGTGGTCGGGTGGAGATATGCATCGCGGTGGCGGACTGGGTGAGGGGACCGACGATCTGGGTCCCGAGCGGGCCAGGCGCGGGCGGCACCGCCGGCGCGAGCGTGCGGTGCACGCGGACGCCTCGGACATGGACGCGGTCGCCGATGCCGGACCGGAAGCGGGCAGGGAGAGCAGGGTTGGCCGGGTGGGGGTGACCTACAAGTACTTCGGCGCCCCCAACGGCGCGACGGCGGCCCGCGTGCCCATTTCGATGCGCCCGGAGGAGCTGGGCGGCGACGAGCTCGGCATGGGCGGCATGTTCACCAAGATCAAGCCGGAGACGATGGCCGCGATGGTCCTCACCGGCATCCAGGGCATACCCCTGCACAAGGTCCCTCCGCTGGAACTGGTCGTCCTGCACCCCGACTACGCCGTGGTGAAGCTCCCCATGACGGTCGTCGACCCGCTGCGCGGCGTCGGCGAGGAATCGGTGGGGGCGGCCGCTTTCATCTGGTCGACGGTCCCGGACCGGGGCGGCCCCAGCGACGCGTTCAACGTCTACCAACTGCTGCACGAATGGCAGGACTTCAGCCACCGGCTGCACGAGGCGGGACACCAGGCGTACTGCCTGGTGTGGCCCTGATCTCTTTCACGGACGCTCCGCACCCCTCCGCACATCCCGCTGCGTCCCGTTCTGCATCCCTTTGCTCATACGGTTTTCAGGCCATTCTCAGCTGCCTGGAACGGCGATTGTCAGTGCCACCACCTACGCTTGTCCGCATGTCCTTCACCTCTCCTACCCCCGATGCCCCTGGTTCCGTGCGGTCCGCCGCAGTCGTCAACGCCGAGATCCGCGCGCTCTGGTCGCGTGTCGACGGCGCACTGTCGGCCGCCGACGAGGCGCGGTACCAAGAGCTGCTGGTGGAGTGGGCCGAGGCGGTCCGGGCCGGGCTGGTCAAAGCTGCGTAAGCCGGTGCGCACGGGCCGTTGATCCCGGGCAGACTCCCGGGCATGCCTCTCAAGCACCTGCCTCAGCACCTCCCCCTGCAGCGCGGCATGCGCCGCCTGCGCAAGGCCGCCCGGCTGCGTCTCGACTCCGTCCGCCGCACGGTGGATCTCAGCCATCCCGCCCGCTCGCCGCTGGGCAGCGCCGTCGAGAACTGCGTGGTCTTCGAGGAAGGCGTGCGCAGGCCCCGCGACTGCTCGGCGGCGGAGGCCCTGGAGCGGGTCCGCAAGCGCGACGGCGAGGCGTTCGTCTGGATCGGGCTGCACGAGCCGCAGCAGGCCGAACTCGACGAGCTGGCCGTCCTGTTCGGGCTGCACCCGCTCGCCGTGCAGGACGCCGCCCAGGGCCATCGGCGGCCCAGACTGGTGCGGCACGACGACACCCTCCTCGCCGTCTTCAAGACCGTCCGCTACGTCGAGCACGAGGAGCTGACCGCGACGAGCGAGATCGTCGACACCGGCGAGCTGACGGTCTTCGCGGGACCCGACTTCGTGATCACCGCCCGGCACGGCGGGTCGGGGTCGCTCGGCCCGATCCGGGAGGCCCTGGAGGATTCGCCGGAGCAGCTGGCGCAGGGCCCCGCCGCCGTGCTGCACGCGATCGCCGACCACGTCGTCGACGAGTACGAAGCCGTGGTGGAGGCCGTGCAGGACGACATCGACGCGGTCGAGACCGCGGTCTTCAGCGCGGACTCCGGGCGCGTCGACCCCGGCCGGATCTACCAGCTCAAGCGCGAACTCCTGGAGCTGAAGCGCGCGGTGACCCCGCTCACCCGCCCGCTCCAGACGCTCGCCGACCCGCTGCGGCCGCTGCCGCCCGTCACGCCGGACCTCCACCCGTACTTCCGGGACGTCGCCGACCACCTCGCCCGTACCGTCGAGCAGATCACCTCCTTCGACAACCTCCTCGACTCGATACTCCAGGCACACCTCGCGCAGGTGACGGTCGCGCAGAACGAGGACATGCGGAAGATCACCGCCTGGGCCGCCATCATCGCTGTGCCGACGATGGGGTGCGGGGTCTGGGGCATGAACTTCGCGCACATGCCGGAACTGGAGTGGACGTACGGATACCCGCTGGCCCTCGTGGTGATGGGGCTTGCGTGTTTCGCGGTGCACCGGAGCTTCCGGCGCAACGGGTGGCTGTGAGGCGGCCCGCCAAAAGATCTCGGTACGCGACTGGCCCTCGGGGCGCTTCCGCGTCTACAGTCATTTCACGAACTTCTGAAGATACAGAAGTGCCGAAGACTTCGCCTCGTGGGAGAACACGATCATGGCTGTCGACCCGCTCCGTCCCGCCCGCCCCGCCTCACCCGTCCTGCCGTACGTCCTGCCGCTCGACGACCCGGCGGCCACGCTCGACGCCGTCGGCGGCAAGGGCTCCGCGCTCGCGGAGCTGGCCAGAGGCGGACTGCCGGTGCCCGGCGGGTTCCACGTCACGACGGACGCCTACCGGGAGTTCGTGACGGCGGCGGGCATCGACGAACGGATCGAGGCCGTCCTGGCGGGCCTGGCGGGGGCCGACGACGCGGACCGCGCGGAGGCGGCGGGCGCACGGATCCGGGGCTTCTTCCGGGGCGCGGAGCTGCCCAAGCACCTCGCCAAGGAAGTGGGTTCGGCGTACGAGGCGGTGGGCGGGGGCCGCGCCGTCATGGCCGTACGGTCGTCCGCGACCGCCGAGGACCTGCCGGGCCTCTCCTTCGCCGGGCAGCAGGACACGTACCTCAACGTCCAGGGCACGGAAGCGGTCCTGGCAGCCGTCAGGAACTGCTGGGCCTCCCTCTGGACCGGCCGCGCGCTGCACTACCGGGCCCGCAACCACATCCCCCACCAAGACGTCCGACTGGCCGTCGTCGTACAGGAGTTGGTGGACGCGGACGCCGCCGGCGTCCTGTTCACCGTCGACCCGACGACCGGCCGCACCGACCGCCTCCTCATCAACGCGGCGTGGGGGCTCGGCGAGGCCGTCGTCAGCGGCCTGGTCACACCCGACACGGTGCTCGTGGACCGGGCGAGCGGGGCGGTCGTCGAGGAGAGGGTGGCGGACAAGACCGTGATGACGGTCCGCACCGAGGAGGGCGGCACGCACGAGGCCCCGGTTCCGCAGGACCGCCGCCGCACGGCCGTGCTCTCCGCCGCCGAAGCGGCCCGGCTCGCCCGCCACGGACAGGACGCGGAAGACCTGTACGGCGACCCCCGCGACATCGAATGGGCCCGCAGGGACGGCACCTTCTACATCCTCCAGGCCCGCCCGATCACGACCACCGCCCCCACCCCCGTACCGGAGGAGTGGAACGACAGCCTCGGCACCGACTCCCTGTGGACCAGCGCGAACCTGGGCGAGGCCGTCCCGGACGTGATGACCCCGGCCGCCTGGTCGTTCATCCAGGCCTTCATGGGCGACGTCATGGTCGGCGCGACGCTCGACGGACGCCCGATGTACGGCAACATCGGCGGCCGCTTCTACATGAACCTCTCCGTCACGGCGACGCTCGCCGCCGCCTTCGGCCAGTCCAAGAAGTTCCGCAAGGCGAACGAGCTGGTCTTCGGCCGCCTCCCCGACAAAGTCACCGTCCCCCTCCTTCCCGCCTCCCGCCTGCGCGTCGTCCGCGACACCCTCGGCGAGGCGATACGCGTCACCCGGCGGGTCCGCGCCAACGGCCGCCTCCTCGACGACTTCCTCACCACCGCCCCGGACCGCTGCACCGACCTCCGCGAACGCACGTCCGGCACCCAACACCCCTCCTCCCTGCGGGAGTTGTACGACACCGAGATCGCCCCGTACTTCCGGCTCTGCTGCCACATGCTCCAGGCCGCCACCCGCCAGGACGGCGACATGCTGGTCGAGGTACGGGGCTCGCTGCGCGACCTGGCCGGCGAGACGGACGCCGACCTGATGACGACGGGACTGACCGCGGACGGCGGCCAACTCGCCAGCATGGGGCCCCTGTTGGGCCTGGAACAGCTCGCCGCAGGAACCATCGGCCGCGACACCTACCTGCGCAGGTACGGACACCGCAGCCCGCACGAGTTCGAGATCTCGCGCCCCCGCCCGGCCGAGGACCCGCACTGGATCGATGCCCAGCTCGCGGCCCTCGGCCGCGTCGAGGAGAACGCCGCACTCCGCCTCGGCCGCCAGGACAAGGCCCGCACCGCCGCCTGGACCCGCTTCGAAGCCGCGCACCCCAAGCAGGCGGCGCCGATGCGGGCGGCCGTCCGCAAGTGGTCGCAGGCGGCCAGGCTGCGCGAAGCGGCCCGTACCGAGATCGCCCGGGTCTTCTGGCTGCTGCGCACCTTCGTCGTACGGGCCGGTGAACTGACCGGGGACGGCGAGGAGTTGTTCTTCCTGCACACGGACGAGATCCGCGCCGTGCTCGACGGGGAACGGGCCCCGCTGGCAGCGGTGCCCGCACGCCGGGCCGCGTACGAGGGCTACTCGGCGCTGCCCCCGTACCCGACCCTCGTCCGGGGCGAGTTCGACCCGGCGCGCTGGGCGGCCGACCCGGACCGCCGCGCCGACTTCCACGACGCGCACGCGCACTCCGCCGCCCCGGCGGATCCCTCCGACACGGTGACCGGCTCGCCCGCGTCCGGCGGCGTCGTCGAGGGCACCGCCCGGGTCATCGCCACCGTGGAGGAGGGCGACCTGCTGCAGAGCGGCGAAATCCTGGTCACCACGGTCACCAACATCGGCTGGACGCCCCTCTTCACCCGGATCTCGGCGATCGTCACCGACGTCGGCGCCAACCTCTCGCACGCCTCGATCGTCGCCCGCGAACTGGGCATCCCGGCGGTCGTCGGCTGCGGCAACGCCACCACCCGCATCCGCACCGGCGACCGCGTCCGGGTCGACGGCGGACGCGGCACGGTGGAGATCGTCCGGCGGTAACCGGGGCAGCAGCGGACCTGCGGGCCGTCGACCGTCGCGCACGGACGACGGGCCCGCACCGCGCCGCTCGCGCGGCCGCACCGTGCCGCTCGCACGGCCGCACCGTGCCGCTCGCACGGCCGCACCGTGCCGCACTCGGCCGCACCGCGCCGAAACCTCCGTGCTCCCCCGGCCCCCCGATGGCATCCTGACCCGGTGAACGGACCACGGATCCACATAACCTTCGCGCCCGAACTCCACCTCTTCGTCGCCCCCGACCGCCGCACCGGCCGCACCGAAGCCGTCACCGACGGCGCCTCCACTCTCGGCCACGTCGTCGAATCGCTCGGCGTACCGCTGACCGAGGCGGGCGAACTGCACGTGGACGGGCGGCCGGTCACCGCCGCGCACATCCCCGCCGCCGGAGAGCACATCGAGGTACGGCCCTTCACCCGCCCCCAGTCCGTCCCCGGCGCCCCGCTCCGCTTCCTCCTCGACGTCCACCTGGGGACGCTCGCCCGCCGGCTGCGGCTGCTCGGCGTCGACACCGCCTACTTCAGCGAGGACATCGGCGACCCGGCACTCGCCACCCACTCCGCACGCGAACAGCGCGTCCTGCTGTCCCGGGACCGGGGACTGCTGCGCCGCCGCGAGCTGTGGGCGGGCGCGTACGTCTACAGCGACCGGCCCGATGAGCAACTCCGCGACGTACTGGGCCGCTTCGCCCCCGTCCTCACCCCGTGGACCCGCTGCACGGCCTGCAACGGCGAGCTGACGGAAGCCACCAAGGAATCGGTCGCCGACCTGCTGCACGGCGGCACGGAACGCTCCTACGACGTCTTCGCCCAGTGCACGGTCTGCGACCGCCCGTACTGGCGCGGGGCACATCACGCGCGGCTGGCGGAGGTCGTGGAGACGGCAGTGGCGGAGTTCGGCCAACAGGCTTCGTGAGCTTGCGGGGGTTCGTTCCCAAGCCTCCGGGGGTTTGCTCCCGAGCCTCCGGGGGTTCGTTCCGGAGTCTCCCCTTCCAGGGGTGTACGCGGCCGAGGACGCGGGGAGGGTGCCGTCATGCCGAGCCCCCAGGACGCCCCGACACCTCAAGCAGCCCCGACGCCGGCCCCCGCCGACGCCCCCAGGACGGCCGACGCGATCGTCGTCGGCGCAGGCCCCACGGGCCTGCTCCTCGCGGGCGACCTCGCCGCCGCCGGCCTGCGCGTCACCCTCGTCGAACGCCGCGCGCACACCGCGGGCAACCTCACCCGCGCCTTCGCCGTGCACGCCCGCACCCTCGAAGTGCTCGACGCCCGGGGCCTCGCCGACGAACTCCTCAAAACGGGCCGGCAACTCACCCACCTCAACTTCTTCGGCAACCTCAGCCTCGACCTCAGCCGCCTGCGGTCCCGCTTCCCGCTCGTCCTGATCACCCCGCAGTACGAGGTCGAGCACCTGCTGGAGCGCCGCGCACTCGCCGCGGGCGTGGACTTCCGCTACGACACCGAACTCCTCGGCCTCACCCCGCACACGACCGCCGTCACCGCCCGCGTCCGTACCCCCGACGGCACCGAGAGCGAGCTCAGCGCTCCGTACCTGATCGGCGCCGACGGAGTCCACAGCACCGTCCGCACCGCACTCGGCCTGCCGTTCCCCGGCGAGTCCGTCATCAAGTCGATCGTCCTCGCGGACGTACGCCTCGCCGACGAACCCGAGGGCGTCCTCACCATCGGCGGCCAGGGCGACGCCTTCACCTTCATGGTCCCGTTCGGCGACGGCTACTACCGGGTCATGGGCTGGGACCGGAACCACGAGGTCCCCGAGTCCGACCCCGTCGACATCGCCGAGATCCGGCACATCGCCCGCGCCGCGCTCGGCAACGACTTCGGCATGCACGACGAGCGCTTCCTGTCCCGCTTCCACAGCGACGAACGCCAGGCCCCCGCCTACCGCACCGGCCGCGTCTTCCTCGCGGGGGACGCCGCACACGTGCACTCACCGGCCGGCGGCCAGGGCATGAACACCGGCCTCCAGGACGCCGCGAACCTCTCCTGGAAACTCGCCGCCGTACTGCGCGGCCGCGCCGAGGACGAACTCCTCGACACGTACCACGCCGAGCGCCACCCGGTCGGCGCGATGGTCCTGCGCACCAGCGGCGCCCTGATCCGGATCGCCATGGCCCACACCCCGCTCCAGCGCACCGGCCGCGCGGTCGCCACCCGCCTGGTCAATTCCCTCCGCCCCGTCACCGCGCGCGCGATGGGCATGGTCTCCGGCATCGGCATCTCGTACGGCGCCCCGCGCGGCGCCCACCCGCTGGTCGGCCGCCGCGTCCCGGACCTGGCACTCACCGAGGGCCGCCTGTACGAGCTGCTGCGCAAGGGCGAGTACGTACTGGTGGCGGCGGCCGACGGACCGACCCCCACCGACGTACCGCCGCACACGGTACGGGCCCACTGGGCCCGGCAGTCGTCGCTCCTGGTCCGGCCGGACGGATACGTGGCGTGGGCGGCGTACGCACCGGGGAAACGGGCGCGGAGGCGGAACGAGCGCCGCGAGAAGCGCTAGCAGGCGGCCTGAGAAATCCCCGGGGACGCTCGTCATCCCCGGGCCCGCTCGTCAGAAGTAGTAGACGTCCCCGGTGTCCGGGGCCAGCACCCGTCGGCGGTCGTTGCCGGGGTTGAGGTCCCGCGTCGTCGGACCCGGTCCCGCCGACCCCATCCGTACCGTCCGTACCTCCACCACCACCTCGACGGGCGCCCCGCTCACCCGCAGATCGAAGCCGAGCCCCCGCGCGCTCGCCGCCCCGGCCCGCAGCTCACCGGTCTCGCAGACCAGCACGGCGGGCGCCCGGCGCACGCACGCGCGCGGAATCTTCCCCTCCACCGGTGCTGAGAAGGACACCCGCACCGCTCCCGAGTCCAGGCTCACCGGCCCGTGGTTCCAGGTCCGCAGCTGCATGGCCAGCCGCCCGCCCTGATACACGACCTGTCCGTGGTGCCCGAGATCGGCCTCGCCGTCGGCGGCGAAGGCCACGCCCCCAGCACCCGCCACTCCCACCACTCCCGCCACTCCCAGCGGAAGCAGCCCCGCAACCAGCACCAACAACCCCTTGCGCAACAAAGATGACATGCCCACCCCCTTACCCATTTCCCCCCAAACCCCCCACCGCCACTCCCGCATGCCACCCTTATGCCCATGCACGTAGACCGCTCAGCAGCCCTCTTCCTCGTCGCCGCCCTCTTCGAAATCGGCGGCGCCTGGCTGGTCTGGCAGGGCGTGCGGGAGCACAGGGGCTGGATCTGGATCGGCGCCGGCGTCATCGCCCTCGGCCTCTACGGCTTCGTCGCCACCCTCCAGCCCGACGGCGACTTCGGCCGCATCCTCGCCGCGTACGGCGGAGTCTTCGTCGCGGGCTCGATCGCCTGGGGCATGGTCGCGGACGGCTACCGCCCGGACCGCTGGGACATCGCGGGCGCACTCGTCTGCCTCCTCGGCATGGCCCTGATCATGTACGCCCCACGAGGCCGCTGACCTCGGCCGCCGCCCTCGTATCCTCGTACGAAAGCCAACCGTCCTACGTACGAGGAGCAGCCGCATGCCCAGCGCCCCCATCGCCGTCGTCACCGGAGCGAGCAGCGGAATCGGCGCGGCCACGGCCCGGCAGCTCGCCGCCTCCGGCTACCGCGTCGTCCTGACCGCCCGCCGCAAGGACCGCATCGAAGCCCTCGCCGAGGAGCTCACGGCAGCCGGCCACCAGGCCATGCCCTACGCCCTCGACGTCACCGACCGCGCGGCCGTCGACGAGTTCGCCACCGCCTTCCGCACCATCGCCGTCCTGGTCAACAACGCGGGCGGCGCACTCGGCGCCGACCCGATCGCCACGGCGGACCCCGCCGACTGGCGCCAGATGTACGAGACGAACGTCCTCGGCACCCTCAACCTCACCCAGGCCCTGCTCCCGGCCCTGACCGCGTCAGGCGACGGCACGATCGTCATCGTCTCCTCCACCGCAGGCCACGGCACGTACGAAGGCGGCGGCGGCTACGTGGCGGCCAAGCACGGCTCGCACGTCCTCGCGGAAACGCTCCGCCTGGAGATCGTCGGCACCCCGGTCCGGGTGATCGAAGTAGCCCCCGGCATGGTCAAAACGGAAGAATTCGCCCTCACCCGCTTCGACGGCGACACGGAGAAGGCGGCAAAGGTCTACGCGGGCGTGGCCGAACCGCTCTCCGCCGACGACGTGGCGGAAACGATCACCTGGGCGGTCACCCGCCCCAGCCACGTCAACATCGACCTGCTCGTCGTCCGCCCCCGCGCCCAGGCCTCCAACACCAAGGTCCACCGCGAGCTGTAGCCCTGGCCGGGCGGGGCGGGGCCGGAGCGGGAGCGGGAGCGGGGCCGGGCCGGGCGAGCAGCCCAATCCCGCGGACCGTGCGTGGATTCGAGCGATGATCGCTCGAATCCACGCACGGTCGTGCGTATTGGCTACCCGGCGGAGGCTGGGGGGCACTGCGGCGGAGGGCTGGGGGTGCCCCGGCTGAGGCGGGGGGGGACAGCCCGGCGGGGGCTGGGGACGCCCCGGCAGAGGCGGGAGGCGCCCCGGCAGGAGCAGGGGACACCCCGGCAGAGGCGGGAGACACCCCGGCAGGAGCAGGGGACACCCCGGCAGGAGCGGGAGACACCCCGGCGGAGGCGGGAGACACCCCGGCAGGAGCAGGGGACACCCCGGCAGAGGCGGGGGACACCCCGGCAGGAGCGGGAGACACCCCGGCGGGAGCCCAGCAAGCCGGTGGCTCCCACCGGCAGACCGGCGGGAGCCGGGCGGAACCCCGGCGGGAGCCGGGCGGAACCCCGGCGGGAGCCGGGCGGAACCCCGGCGGGAGCCGGGCGGAACCCCGGCGGAACCCCGGCAGGATCCCGGTAACAGCCCGCACAGGGTCCCGACGACAGCCGGGCAGGGGCCCGGCCCCGACTAGCCCGGCAGGGACTCGGCGACAGCCGGACAAGGGCCCGGCGAGACCCCGGCTGCATCCCACCAGCAGCCCGCAGGAACCCCCACTGCCCTGCCGCATCCCACCAGCGGCCCGCAGGAACCCCCACTGCCCTGCTGCATCCCACCAGCGGCCCGCAGGGCCCCGCCTACATCCCAGCAGCAGCCCACAGGCCGGCGCCCCCACCGACACTCCCACCGGCCCGGCCCCGGCCCCAAGTCCCGGCCCCAGTCCCAACCCCGAACGTCCCCTCATCGCCGAGCGGAGCGTCCCCCTTCGCCGCTCCACCCCGGACGATCACCCGCACATCCCCCTGGGCCTGAGCCCACGGATCCCCTCACCCCACCCAATGCCCAGGCCTCTCCAGCGCCTCGGGGATCCGCGTCCCCGCGTCCCCCCGCGCCGCATTCACCTGCGTCTGCGTGAGGAACAGCGCGGCGCTCAGATCCGCCCCCCGTACATCCGCATCCCGGAAGTCCGCGCCGATCACATCGGCCCCACGCAGATCCGCCCCGCTCAAATCCGCAGCGATCACATACGCCCCGCGCAGATTCACCCCACGCAGGTCCGCCCCGGCCCGCCGGGCCCCCATCAGATCCGCCCCGCGCAGATCCGTCTTCCGCTTCTTCCCGTTCTTCTTCCTCGGCACGGCGGCGGCCCACTCCGCGCGCACCAGCTCACTCACCCGCACCAGCACCGCGTTGACCTTCTGCCGATGCCCCTCCACATCGAGCGCCACCAACTCCTCGGCGCTCCCCCGGGTCAGCTCCTCGGTCTCGTCGCTCAGCTTCCGCAACTCCCGGTGCACGGGCCGCGCGGCATCGGCAGCGAGCCCCTCCCCCACGTACCAGAGCAGCTCGTGCAGCTGCTTCATCACCGGCAGCAGAGCGAACATCAGCTCCGAACTCCCGGGCTCACCCCGCCAGTTGACCCCGGCGAAGGTCACCTGCGACACCTTCTGCCCGGCCCCGAAACAGTCGTACACGGTGCACCCGGAGAACCCCTCGCCCCGCAACCGCGAATGAATCCCGCACCGGAACTCCTCCCCCAGATTCGGGCACGGCTTCCCGGCCGGCTTGTCGATGGCGAAGTCCGACGACTTCGTCAACGTCAACGCCACACAGCACAGCCCGAAACAGCTCCCACAGTCGGAACGCAGCTCGGACGACTTCTCGGAAAGGGGCACGGGCACGGACACGCCGGAAACTCCACTTGTACAGAAACGGCAATACGGACGGACCCCGGCACCTTAACCGGGGCCCGTCCGTGTCGGCGGGGCAACAGCTCTCAGCAGCTTCGCAGCAGCGTCCCGGCGACGGCTCACCCCTTGACGCAGATGACCTGCTTCAGTTTCGCGACCACCTCGACCAGGTCCCGCTGCTGCTCCATGACCTGCTCGATCGGCTTGTACGCGGCCGGGATCTCGTCCACGACGCCAGAGTCCTTGCGGCACTCCACACCCCGCGTCTGGTCCTCCAGGTCCTTCGTGGAGAAGCGCTTCTTCGCGGCGCCACGGCTCATCCGCCGACCCGCGCCGTGCGACGCCGAGTTGAAGGACGCCACGTTGCCGAGGCCCTTCACAATGTACGAACCCGTGCCCATCGAGCCCGGGATGATCCCGTAGTCCCCGGAACCGGCCCGGATCGCACCCTTCCGGGTGACCAGGAGGTCCATCCCGTCGTAACGCTCTTCCGCGACGTAGTTGTGGTGAGCGGAAATGACCGGGTCGAAGGTCACCCTGGCCTTCTTGAACTCCCTCCGGACCACGTCCTGGAAGAGGCCCATCATGATCGCGCGGTTGTGCTTCGCATACTCCTGGGCCCAGAAGAGGTCATTGCGGTACGCCGCCATCTGCGGGGTGTCGGAGATGAAGACTGCCAGGTCACGGTCGACCAGACCCTGGTTGTGCGGAAGCTTCTGGGCCTGCCCGATGTGGTGGTCGGCAAGCTCCTTGCCGATGTTCCGCGAACCGGAGTGCAGCATGAGCCAGACCGAATCTGTCTCATCAAGACAGAACTCGACAAAGTGGTTGCCGCTGCCAAGCGTTCCCATCTGCTTTGTGGCACGTTCGCGACGGAATTTGACCGAATCCGCCACCCCCTCGAACCGCCCCCAGAAGTCCTCCCACCCCGCCGTGGCGAAACCGTGCAGCCTCCCCGGATCCACCGGATCCGCATGCATGCCGCGGCCCACCGGGATCGCCTGTTCGATCTTGGAGCGGAGGCGGGAGAGGTCGCCGGGGAGGTCGTTGGCGGTGAGGGAGGTCTTGACTGCGGACATTCCGCAGCCGATGTCCACGCCGACCGCCGCCGGGCAGACCGCGCCCTGCATCGCGATGACCGAGCCGACCGTGGCGCCCTTGCCGTAGTGGACGTCCGGCATCACGGCCAGGCCCTTGATCCAGGGGAGCGTGGCGACGTTCTGGAGCTGGCGCATCGCGCCCTCCTCGACCGTCGTCGGGTCGGCCCACATCCGGATCGGGACCTTCGCACCCGGTACCTCTACGTACGACATTTCTCCTCAATTCCCCCGAAGTTTTAGTGATCCCCCGAGATGCAAGCAACTTTCGCAAAGCGCAAAAAGGGTGGGTAAAGCCCGCGAAATGGACAGCGGACCGGCATCCACACCGGCGTGTGCGATACACATTGTGGTCATCGGCCACCTTCGGGCGGCAACTAGATTTCCTCCGAAGGAGGCCTGCGAACGTGCCGCGAAAGCCGTCTGTGTACGTCAAGGGGTACGTCAAGGGGCCCGCCAGGGGGCGCGTCCCCGGCCTGGTGCCCGGCCTTGCGCTGCTCGCCGCCCTCACCATGGGCGCCACCGGCTGCTCAAGCGACAGCGGCACCGCGGACGGCGCGGTCGACGCCAAGTCCGGGGAGTCCGCCGCGACGGCCGCCCAGCCGGGCAAGTACCGCACGCTCCCCGAGCCCTGCCGGACCATCGACCGGCCCACGCTGAAGGCGCTGCTGCCGGGGGCGGAGACGCTGCCCGACGAGCAGCAGCAGCTGGTGTTCGGCGGCGATCCCGCGGTGACGTACGACACGGACCGGCGGGTCGGCTGCCACTGGAAGGCGGAGTCGCCGGACGCCACGCACCTGCTCAGCGTGGACTTCGAGCGGGTCGTCTCGTACGACGCCGCGGTGAGCGACGACGACCGCGCACAGGCTGTGTACGAAGAGAAGTTGGACGCCGCGGACCTGCCCGTGCCGCGCACTCCGGCGGCCCCTCCCGCCACCCCGTCCTCGACCGCGTCCCCCTCCGCCCCGGCCGTGACCGGCACCCCCGGAGCCCCCGATTCTCCTTCCGGTACGCCCCCGGCCGCCGACTCGACCGGCCTTGAGCCGCGTACCCTCGGCGGTCTCGGGGACGCCGCCTTCCTGGACGAGACGAAGGCGGGGTCGGCCGCGGCCCAGGACCTCACGGTCTCGGTCGTCTTCCGGACGTCCAACGTGATCGTGAGCGTCAAGTACGTCGAGCAGCCGGGCGGCACCGGCCAGATCCCGGACAGCAAGGCGCTCCAGGACCGGGCACAGGGCCTGGCCCGTAAACTCGCCGAGCAGTTCTCCTCCAGCAGCGAGTGAGCGAAAGAGCGAGTGACCGACAGCAGCGAGTGATCCGCACAGCGCGCGACAGAGAAGGAACCACAGGAACCATGTACCGAAAAGCCCCCCGTATCGCCCGCATACTGACCTGCGCGGTCGCCGCTCCGGCACTGCTCGTCGTGGCCGGCTGTTCGTCGGACTCCGGTTCCGGTTCGGGTTCCGGTTCTGACGGCGGCGCGAAGAAGGACCAGAGTGCCGCGGCGACGCAGAAGCCGTCGGCCGCTCCGACGGTGGCTCCGGCGAAGTTCCCGAAGCTGCCGGACGCGTGCAAGGCCCTGACGAAGGACACCATCGAGGAGCTGGTGCCGAAGGCCGAGGAGGCCGGCGGCACGGCGGACAAGTCCTCGGACCCGGAGATCCGCCGGGGCTGCTCCTGGAAGGGCCTGGACGACAAGGGCGTGAAGGGTTCGCAGTACCACTACCTGACCTACTCCCTGCAGCGCTTCGAGTCGAACCTGGCGCTGGGCAGCGGTGAGAAGCGGGCCGGTGAGCAGCTGGCCAAGCAGGTCACCAAGGTGAAGGGCAAGGACGGGGCGAAGGACGCCAGGACCAATCCGGTGAGCGGGATCGGTGACGAGGCGTCGATGACCTCGTACAAGGCGCGCGAGTCGGGCACGGACTTCCAGCACGCGGTCGTGGTGACCCGTACGGGCAATGTCGTGGTGACGCTGGACTACAACGGTGCGGGTTACTCGGGCGCGAAGCTGCCGGACTCGGCGGACCTGATGCAGGGTGCGCAGAAGGCGGCGAAGGAGGTCGTGGCGGCGATCGCCGCGGCGAACAAGTAGCAGCCGGTGGGCAGTAGAGGCCGACGGGCAGTCGCGGTCGGCAGGCAGTCTCGGTCGGCGGGCAGTAGCGGCCGGTGCGTACGGGGGTAGTCAACGACTTGACTACAACTGGGCCCGGTTTGGGATGGCTTGCGGGGGTTCGGTCCTTATCCGGGGATCGGGCCCCCGCGTGCGTGTGCCAGGCTGTGGCCGCCGGGCTGGTACCGCCGGGTGTGGACGTACGGGAGGGGATCGCGGGTGGCCGCGATGCAGTTGACACGCACTCACCGAATACTGATCGGCGTGGTGGTCGCCGGTGCGGTGGTCATTGCGGGGATCGGTTTCGCGGGTTCGTACGCGGCGGTGCGCGAGCTTGCGGAGGAGAAGGGCTTCGGCAGCTTCTCGCTGGTCTTCCCGATCGGCATCGACGCGGGGATCTGCGTCCTGCTGGCGCTGGACCTGCTGCTGACCTGGATGCGGATTCCGTTCCCGCTGCTGCGGCAGACGGCGTGGCTGCTGACGGCGGCGACGATCGCGTTCAACGGTGCGGCGTCCTGGCCGGACCCGCTGGGCGTGGGCATGCACGCGGTGATCCCGATCCTGTTCGTCGTCTCCGTCGAGGCGGCCCGCCATGCGGTGGGGCGGATCGCGGACATCACGGCCGACAAGCACATGGAGGGCGTGCGGCTCACGCGGTGGCTGCTGTCGCCGCTGCCCACCTTCAAGCTGTGGCGCCGGATGAAGCTCTGGGAGCTGCGTTCGTACGAGCAGGTGATCAAGCTGGAGCAGGACCGGCTGATCTACCAGTCCCGGCTGCAGGCCAGGTTCGGGCGGTCGTGGAAGCGGAAGGCGCCGGTGGAGGCTCTGATGCCGCTGCGCCTCGCGAAGTACGGAATCCCGATCGCGGACACCGCGGCGGCGGGTCTCGCGGCGGCGGGTATCGAGCCGATGCTGCTGCCTCCGGCACCGGTGGGGGCGTCGGCTGCGGCCGGTGCTCCGGCGTTGCCTGCGGCGCGGCGGGAGGGGGAGAGTGCGGGTACGGCGGATGCGGCGGACACGGGTGCGGATGCCCCGGGTCCGATAGCCGAGATGGCCGAGGAGGTGCACGGTCGCCCCGAGGCGCAGGACCGGCCCCGGGCGAACCTGGAGAAGCAGGTGCCGGAGGCTGAGACCGAGGCCAACGTTGAGACCGACGCGAACGCCGACGCCGACACCGACCGTCCCGTCCCTGCCGAGCAGCCGCAGGGACACCCGAGCCCGTGGTTCGCGGCGCCGGTCGGGCACTCGCAGGGGCCTGCGTATCCGGAGCAGCAGGGGCAGCAGGGGCAGTACGGCGCCGACGGGGACGCGCACCCGGTGATGGTGCCGTCCGGTCCCGGTCGCAGCCGGCCGCTCGGGGGCTACAACCCTGACTACGACGCCGAGTTCGGGCCCGACTTCGCGTCCGTCGAGGGCGCTGCGGAGGCCGATTTCGTGCTGGACGACGACGCGTACTACGACGCGTTCCGCAAGTGCGCGGGGGCGAACGGGGCGTTCCCGACGCCGCTGCAGTTCGGTTCGTACCTGGAGGACCTGTACGGGCAGCAGCTGCCGGTGGAGGAGCTGGAGACGTACACGAAGCGGTACGAGGAGCGGTTCCAGCTGGAGCTGGACGAGCACATCGCCTGAGCGCTCGATGGGCAGCGCTCAGTAGGCAGCGCTCAGTAGGTCCGGGCCTTGGAGCGCTTCTTGGCCGTCTCGCCGACGTAGGCGAGTGCGGCGCCGACGACGGCCATCGCGATGTAGAGCGCGGTGGGCGGGGTGAACCACAGGTGCAGCAGGCCCCAGTCGTTGTCGAACCAGGTGCGGCCGACGAAGCCGAGGACGCCCTGGATGGCGACGACCCAGCCGATGGTGAGGACGATTTCGTTCTTCATGGGACCAGGATCGCGCGCTGCGGGCTACGAGCGCGTCCTGCGCGGGTCGGAACGGAGAGCCCCGCAATCCACCAAAAGGTGCAGCGGGCTCTCGCCCTGAGAGCCACGATGCCTAGCCCCCTAGCCCCCTAGCCCCCAGCCCCCAGCCTCCTTGGGCAGCGGGGCCGCCCCCCGGGGGCGGAACGGGTGGGCAAGGGGGCGGCCCCCACGCGGAGCACGCCCCCTCACGACGGCACGCGCCCGCGACCGCTCGCGACCGCCCGCCCCCGAGACCGCCCCCCTACGCCCCCAAAAGCTTCCGCACCCGCTCCGCCCCCACCGCCAGCAGCAGCGTAGGCAGCCGCGGCCCCGTGTCCCGGCCCACCAGCAGCTGGTACAGCAGCGCGAAGAAGGTCCGCTGTGCCACCTTCAGCTCCGGCGTCGGCTTCGCGTCCGCCGGCAGCCCCGCCTGGATCTTCGGGACGCCGTAGACGAGCGTCGTCAGCCCGTCCAGCGACCAGTGCGTGTCGAGGCCCTCGACGAGGAGTCGGAGCGACTCCCGGTCCGCGTCACCCAGCTCGCCGAGCATCGAAGCGTCCGGCTCGGACCGCACCAGCGTCCGCTGGTCGGCCGGGACGTACGCGGTGATCCACGACTCCGCCCGGTCGAGGCGCGGTCGCACCTCGTCCAGCGACACGATCGGGTCCGACGGGTCCAGCTCGCTCAGGATGCGCAGCGTCTGGTCCTCGGCACCGGCCGTGATGTCGGCCACCGAGGCCAGCGTCCGGTACGGCAACACCCGCTCGG
The DNA here is from genome assembly GCF_044333135.1 of Streptomyces sp. NPDC021093. Taxonomy (NCBI): domain Bacteria; kingdom Bacillati; phylum Actinomycetota; class Actinomycetes; order Kitasatosporales; family Streptomycetaceae; genus Streptomyces; species Streptomyces sp. NPDC021093. The sequence continues at coordinate 615,380 of NZ_JBIRQJ010000007.1, forward strand.
TACGCGGCAGTTCGCCCGCCGCCGTCCCGACCGCCCGCGCGTACGCCGCCGCGTCCGCCGGGAGGACGGACCCGTCGGCGACCTTCGACGACAGCTTGTCCCACTCGTCGTACAGCCGCTGGATCTCCTGGTCGAAGGCGATCTTGAAGGACTGGTTGGGACGACGCCGCGCGTACAGCCAGCGCAGCAGCGGCGCCTCCATGATCTTCAGCGCGTCGCCCGCGGTCGGCACGCCGCCCTTGGAGGACGACATCTTGGCCATGCCGCTGATGCCCACGAACGCGTACATCGGCCCGATCGGCTGCACGCCGTCGAAGACCTCGCGCACGATCTGCCCGCCGACGACGAAGGACGACCCCGGCGACGAGTGGTCGACGCCGCTCGGCTCGAAGATCACACCCTCGTACGCCCAGCGCATCGGCCAGTCGACCTTCCAGACCAGCTTGCCGCGGTTGAACTCCTTCAGGAAGACGGTCTCCGCGAAGCCGCACACGCAGGTGTACGACAGCTCGGTCGACTCGTCGTCGTAGGAGGTGACGGTCGTGAGGTCGCGCTCGCACTGCCCGCAGTAGGGCTTGTACGGGTAGTACGAGGAGCCGCTCGTGCCGTCGTCCTCGGCCGCGGCGCCGGAGCCCTCGGCGGCCTCCAGCTCGGCCTCGTCGACCGGCTTCTGCTGGGGCTTCTTGCCGGTTCCGCCCGGCTTCGACGGGTCCTTCTTCGTGCGGTACCTGTCCAGGACGGCGTCGATGTCCGCGCGGTGCTTCATCGCGTGCAGCACCTGCTCGCGGTACGTACCGGCGGTGTACTGCTCGGTCTGGCTGATGCCGTCGAACTCCACGCCGAGCTCGGCCAGGGCGGCCACCATGGGCGCCTTGAAGTGCTCGGCCCAGTTCGGGTACGCGGAACCGGCCGGGGCCGGGACCGAGGTCAGCGGCTTGCCGATGTGCTCGGCCCAGGACTCGTCGATGCCGGGGACGCCGTTCGGCACCTTGCGGTAGCGGTCGTAGTCGTCCCAGGAGATGAGGTGGCGGACCTCGTACCCGCGGCGGCGGACCTCGTCGGCGACCAGGTGCGGGGTCATGACCTCGCGGAGGTTGCCGAGGTGGATGGGGCCCGACGGGGAGAGGCCGGACGCGACGACGACCGGTTTGCCAGGCGCACGTCGCTCCGACTCGGCGATGACATCGTCCGCGAAACGGGAGACCCAGTCGGTCTCGGGGGTGCTGCTCTGAGCCACGGTCGGCACGTCCTTGGTTCTCCGGGTTCCTTGAGGGCTGCGTCTTGAAGGCTGCGTCAGCCATTCCTTGAAAGCTGGCGTACGCCAGCATTCCTTGAAGGCTGGCGTACGCCATTCTCCCAGACAGGCAGACGGCGGCCTCCCGAATTAGGTTGCGCCGGGCCCTGAGGAGCTGCGTGAAATACTCGAAGGCACAGCATGCCAAGAACCCACCAACAGGAACGGCACCCCATGGCCTCGGTCCCCTCCCTCGCTTCGACCGTCAACCAGCGGCTCGCGGACGCACTCTCGGCAGCCCTGCCGGATGCGGCTCCCGCGGACCCGCTGCTGCGCCGAAGCGACCGGGCCGACTTCCAGGCCAACGGGATCCTGGCCCTCGCCAAGAAGGCGAAGGCGAACCCGCGGGAGCTGGCGGCCACCGTCGTCGAGGGTCTGGCCACCGGTGACGTACTGAAGGAGATCGAGGTCTCGGGCCCCGGCTTCCTCAACATCACCGTCTCCGACCGCGCCATCGTCGAGACCCTCGCCGCCCGCGCCGCGGACGCCCGGCTCGGCGTCCCGTTCAACGAGCACGCGGGCACCACGGTCATCGACTACGCCCAGCCGAACGTCGCCAAGGAGATGCACGTCGGGCACCTCCGCTCCGCCGTGATCGGCGCCGCGATGGTCGAGATCCTGGAGTTCACCGGCGAGAAGGTCGTCCGGCGCCACCACATCGGCGACTGGGGCACCCAGTTCGGCATGCTCATCCAGTACCTGGTGGAGCACCCGAGCGAGCTGGACCACGGCGGCGCCGAGGGCGACCAGGTCGACGGCGAGGAGGCGATGTCCGCCCTGAACCGGATCTACAAGGCGTCCCGGGTGCTCTTCGACTCCGACGAGGAGTTCAAGACGCGCGCCCGCGACCGGGTCGTACAGCTCCAGGCCGGTGACCCGGAGTCGCGCGCGCTGTGGCAGCGGTTCGTCGACGAGTCGAAGATCTACTTCTACTCCGTCTTCCACAAGCTCGACATGCAGATCGAGGACGCGGACGTGGTCGGCGAGTCCGGCTACAACGACATGCTCGAAGAGACCTGCCAGATCCTGGAGGACTCGGGCGTCGCGGTCCGCTCCGAGGGCGCGCTGTGCGTGTTCTTCGACGACGTGAAGGGCCCGGACGGCAACCCGACCCCCCTCATCGTCAAGAAGTCCAACGGCGGCTACGGCTACGCGGCCACCGACCTCTCCGCGATCCGCAACCGGGTGGGCGACCTCAAGGCCAACACCCTCCTGTACGTCGTCGACGTCCGGCAGTCGCTGCACTTCAAGATGGTCTTCGAGACGGCGCGGCGGGCCGGCTGGCTGACGGACGACGTCACGGCGCACCAGCTGGGCTTCGGCACGGTGCTCGGCAAGGACGGCAAGCCGTTCAAGACCCGTGAGGGCGAGACCGTACGGCTGGTGGACCTGCTCGACGAGGCGATCGACCGGGCGACGACCGTCGTGCGCGAGAAGAACAACGAGAAGGTCGGCCTCTCCGAGGACGAGATCGTCGAGAACGGTGCGCAGATCGGCATCGGCGCCGTGAAGTACGCCGACCTGTCGACGTCGGCCGCGCGCGACTACAAGTTCGACCTGGACCAGATGGTGTCGCTGAACGGGGACACGTCGGTGTACTCGCAGTACGCGTACGCCCGGTCGAAGTCGATCAGTCGCAACGCCGCGGGCGCAGTCGAGCCGAAGCCGCACCCGGAGCTCGAACTCGCCCCGGCAGAGCGGGCGTTGGGCCTGCACCTGGACCAGTTCGGCGAGACGGTGGCCGAGGTGGCCGCCGCGTACGAGCCGCACAAGCTGGCCGCGTACGTCTACCAGCTGTCGTCGCTCTTCACGACGTTCTACGACCAGTGCCCGATCCTGAAGTCGGAGGTCCCGGCGGACGTGGCGGCCAACCGTCTGTTCCTGTCGGAGCTGACGGCCGCGACCCTGCACCAGGGCATGGCCCTGCTGGGCATCCGGACCCCCGAGCGCCTCTGACCTGCTCCTTCGTATGTACACGGGCGGCCCCGGCGGAAGTGATTCCGCCGGGGCCGCCCGTGTACGTTGCCGCTAGTACTGGTAGTCCTCCGCGGTCTTCGGGGGGACGGACCCCCACTCGTTCGCCCCGGGCGGGTGCTGGAAGTAGGGGCGTCCGATCGCGCCGCTCGTGCGGAACGGCTTGCCGTGGTCGTTGATGACCTCGATGCGGCGCTTGCCGCCGCTGGACCACTCCAGCTCCAGGTACCAGCTGACGTCGTGGCTGCGGGCGCGGGCGGAGACGTAGAAGACCTCGGGGTCGTTCTCGCTGATCTTGTACGGGAAGTCCCGCTGGCCCGCCTTGGGGCGGGTGGCGGGGCGGCTCTCGTCGAGGTCGACGCTGAACGACTTGGTCTCGACGCCACCGCCGCAGCCGACGCCCGTGGAGTACAGGGTCCAGGGCAGCGGCGGACCGCTCTGTACGACGCGTACGTGCAGGGCTTCCAGTACGACGGTCTCTTGCGACTTCCCCTGGAGGGTCAGGCCGACGAGCTGGTCGTCGGCGGAGACCGCGCGGTAGGAGGCGGCCCAGCCGGGGGCGTCCTGCTCGTTGGGGGGCGGGGAGACGTCCTTCGGCCCGCTGTCGACGAGGAAGTGCTGGGTGCACGGGTCCGCGTAGACGAAGGAGCGGGTGGCGACGGTGAACGGGGTGGAGCCGTTCGCGGCACCGCTGCCGCTGTTCTTGCCGCCGGCCTCGCCGCTGTTCTTGCCGCCGTCCTTGCCGTCCTCGCCGTCCTTGCCCTTGCCGGTTCCGGTCCCGTCTCCGGCCGGGGCGGAACCGTCCGGGTCGGGGGAGGCTGGGGTGCCGGAGGCATCGGTTCCGGGGGTCGAAGGGGACTGTGCCGGGCGGTCGGCCCGGCCGTCGGGGTTGCTGCCGTCCGACTGCTGCGAGGCCGCGGCGCCCACGGACCGCTTGCCGCCCGAACCGTCGTCGGGCCCACCGCCCAGCAGGTTCACGCCGAGCACGGTGGCGGCGCCGACGGCGAGGACGGTGGCCACGGCGATGAGGACGTTCCGCCGGGACTTGCGGGCGGGGGCACCGGAGCGGGTGGCGGCACCGGTACGGGTGCCGGTGCCGGTACCCGTGTCGAGGCCGGTGCTGGTGTCCGTACGGAGCGAAACAAGCAGGCCGTCGGATTCACCGGACGCACCTGACACAGGTGACACACCTGACGCGCCGGAAGCGCCGGAAGCGCCGGACGAGGAGGCGGATGCTCCGGCCTCATCAGGAGCCTCCGCTGCTTCGGCCGTCTCCGCCGCCCCCGCCGCCTCGGACACCTCAGATGCCTCGGCCGCCTCAGAGCCGTCCCCGGATCCGGAGCCGGCAGCGGACCCAGCCCTCGCCTCCGCTCCCGCCCCGGAACTCTTCTTCCCCCTCGCCGCATCCGCCAGGATCCACTGCCGATGCACCCGCACCATCTCGTCGGGCGTGGCCTTGCACAGCCTGGCCAGCCGCTCCACCGGTGCGAATTCCGTCGGTACGGCGTCCCCGTTGCAGTACCGGTGAAGCGTCGACGTGCTCATGTGCAGCCGTTTGGCGAGCACTCCGTAACTGAGGCCCGAACGGCCCTTCAGTTCGCGCAGCGATTCCGCGAGATCGGCCGCTTCTGCTGCCCCCGCCACCGGTCCTCCATCCCATTCCGGCGTTCCAGGGACGGCACATCGTCGCAGGTCACAGCCGGTACGAACGTTCCAGCGTCCCCGACTGCCCGTCAGCTCTGGCGGCTGGGACGCACCTCGATCAAAGCTTCAGGCATCAAAGCACGCCGCTCCGCTCCACCGGCCGAGCGGCCCCCTTCCTTCCCAACCACCGCACCGAAATGAGACATCTCATGTCCGCACGCATCACCCGCATCACCCGCACCGCCCGCCGCACCCGCCTGCTCGCCGTATCGGCAGTCGCACTCACCGCGGCGCTCTCGCTCACCGCCTGCGACAACGGCGAGGGCTCGAAGGACGCGGGGGCAGCCAACGGTTCCGTAGCCCCCACCGGCGGTTCCGCCCAGGCTGGCGGATCGGACGGCAAGCCCGCCGACGGATCCAAGCCGGGCCAGAGCGGCTCCACCGGAAACACCGGCACCACCACCGGAAACGGCAACAGCGGTACGAGCACCGGCAAGGACTCTCAGGGCTCCCAGGACTCCAAGGGCTCCTCCTCCAGCTCCTCCAACGGCTCCTCCCACACCTCCGGCTCCTCCGGTTCCACCGGCGCCTCCGACCCCAACGACCCCAAGAACCGCGCCATCTGCGACTCCCGCAACATCAAGATCACCGCCCAGGTGGTGAAGCGCCCCATCGACACCATGCTGCTCACGGCCACCAACACCGGCTCGAAGCTGTGCGACTTCGGCGGAGCGCCCATCCTCCGCTTCGAGGGCGCGCAGTCCGTACCGCCGGCCATGGAGGACACCAAGGGGCAGGCCGTGACCAGCATCAAGCCCGGCGAGAGCGCGTACGCGGCGGTGAAGCTCACCCAGGGCGACAAGACCGACGACCCCGGCTACTGGGCGAAGACCCTCTCCGTGGGCTTCTACAACATCAAGCAGAAGCCCCTCGACGGCTTCGTCAACGTCCCCCTCTCCGGCAAGGACGGCGTCTACATCGACTCGTCCGTCCGCGTCTCCTACTGGCAGAACGACCTCGACGCCGTCAGCAGCCTCTGACCGGCCTACACCAGCCCCCGCTCCGCCGCGCACCTCTCGAACAGCGTCGCCACCGTCCCGTGCGGAACGGTCGCCATGTGGGAGGTGGAGCGGCGCTCGGCGGCGGTCGGGCCGAGCAGCCGCAGCTTGGCGGCCTCCAGCGGCAGGCGCGGAACCTTCCGCTCCTGCCAGAGCCCGGCCAGGAAAAGACCGCGTCCGGCGCGCGACCTGGTCACCTGCACCACCCGCCCGGAAGCGGCCAGTTCCTCCCGTACGGCCTTGAAGCGGGCCGGGCTCCAGCCGGTCCACTGCTTGACCATGCGGTCGGTCGGGTCCGGCAGCGCTGCCAGCATCAGGAAGTACGCCGCCGCGTCCGCGCTCAGCCCGTAGGCCGCCGCGCAGGCCGAGACCAGGTGCGGCACCGACCGCGCGGGATCCTGTGCCCACCCTGCCGCGCTGCCCTTCGCGCTGCCCCTCGCGCTGCCCCCCGCGTGCTCCCCCGCGAGCTGATCGCCCCGTTCACCGGCGAGCTGCTCGCCCAGTTCCCCGAACTCGGGCGACAGGAGTATCCGCAGGTCCGCGATGCCCGGCAGCCCGTTCCTCGCCGGGACCCACTGCGAGGGCAGCACCGAGTCCAGGTAGTCGTCCAGCCGGTCGAGGACCGGGTCGTCCGCCCCGGAGAGCAGGGCCGGGTCCACCCGGACGTTGCGCATGTCGTACGTGGCGTCGTCCTCCACCGTCACCGCGGGGTGCGTGGTCAGGCCCGCGTCCTCGGGCGATTCGGGGGCGCCCATCAGGTAGTTGGACTGGACGGAGAAGAGGGTGAGCGGGCCGGGGCCCGCCGCCAGTTCGGACCGCAGCCGGCCGATCGCCGCACCGACGGCCGGCCGGACCGGGTCGCCCACCGGGGTCCGGTACGCCAGCCAGGCCGCGACCCGCACCGGACCGAGCAGGTCGGGCGGCCCGGCGAGGGGCGGCAGCCCGGAGGCGAGCACCTCGTCCCCCGAGACGAGCCGCCCGGCGGCCGCGTTGAACCGGAAGGTGGGCCACCACATCCGGTCCCGGCCCCGGTCGCGCGGCAGCGCGTCTTCTCCCTTGGGCCGTACGGACTCCTTGCCCGCGAGCGGGAGCAGTTCGATCGGCACGGGCATCGGCTCTCCGAACCGCTCCCGCCACCAGCGCACCGCCCGCTCGACGTCCGGCCCCTCGGTCCACAGCCGCTCGGGGTCGTCGGGCAGCAGCCGCTCGTACAGCGCGGTGATGTCGGCCCGGTCGAACAGCCCGGCCAGGCCGTCCGCCGCGGCGTCGACCTCCGCCCGCTTCAGCTGCCAGGCCTCCGGCCAGGCGATCGTGGTGAACACCGGGTTCGCGGTGGCGAGTTGGTACGGGTCGCAGTCCAGGTGCGCGACGAGCAGCAGTGCCGCGTCCGCCACCGGCAGGCCGGTCCGCCCGGCGAAATCGACGGCCAGCTCGGGCCGGGCGGGCACCCGCCCCCGTTCCGCCCACAGCTCGGCGAACCGTGCGTACCAGGAGGCGTCCCGCTGGGGCTTCAGCAGCTGTGCGGAGGTGGCCCCGCAGCCGCCCGCTGCCAGCGGGCCGCCTTCGCCGAACTCGCCCCGCGGGGCGTGTTCGAGCAGGATCCGGTGGTTCGGCGACGCCTCCAGTACGACGGCGGCCGAGGTCTCCGTCCGGTATGCCGCGCCGACGAATCCGGCCCGCTCGCCCTTCCATTCCGTACGGACGACCCGCCAGCGGCCGGCCTGCTCGGCGGCGGCGCCGACGAACGGCAGGTGCGCGTAGTCGGCGAACACCGCCGGTGCCACGGCGCTACGGTTCGGCCCGCGGGACTCGTGGCTCAGGGCCTGGCGGGCAGTGAAGGCGTGCAGGCTCTTCAGCTGTCGAGCCAGGCCGTGACCCGCTTCGAACTTGGCGCTCGGGGCCGTGAGCTCGCCGCGCCAGATCGCGACGGACGGGTCCGTGGCCAGCTCCGCCAGCCGGTGACAGACCAGACCGAGTCCGCTCAGGGCGGGCTCTCCCCCGCCCTGCCCCTCCCCGGAACCGCTGCCGAGGGGCCGGGGGTGGGAGCCCCCGGACGGCTCGTGCGCACCCGTGCGATTCCCCGCGCCGTTTGACGCCCCTGCCGAAACCGCGCCCTCCGACGCCCCTGCCTCAGCCGAGGTATTCGATGCCCCTGCCGAAGCCGAGGCACCGGCCGCACCGCCGCCCTCCGCACGGACAGCGGCCGCCGTCCTCCACCCTTCCGGAGCCAGCTGCGCCACCGTCCGCTCCAGCCCCGCCAGACAGTTGGCCCCGACCTGGAGCACGTACCCCCGGCTCCCCAGCCGGGCCCGCTCGCTCGCGTAGACGGATTTCACGGCCGTTCCCGCGAGCAGCTCCGCCACCTCGGACCGGTCCGCGGCCGCTCCTTCCGGCCCTTCCGGCAGCTCCGCCCGCACCAGCTCCACCACGTCCACCGCCGCGAACTGCTCCGCGGCCCCCGCGTCCTTCAGCGCGGTGTCCACCGCCGCCCCCGCGTGCGCGAACCGGCCGAGCAGCAGGGCGAGTTGCTCCAGCGAGGGCCCCCTCGCCAGCAGCTCCCGCTCCGCCGCGCACCATTCCCGCACCACCTCGTGCCCCGTCCCATGGGCGTACAGCGGCGGCAGCTCGGCCCAGCCCTTGGCCTCGTGCGGCTGGTACCAGGTGTTGCCGCCATAGGTGACGTCGCCCCGCATGTCGAGTCCCGCCCGCAGCAACGCCCGCAGCTCCCTGGCGAACCGGGGGTCCGCCCGTACGAACCGCAGTTCCGGCCGCCGCTCCACGTGCACCGAGGAGAGCCTGAACCCGCCCAGCAGCTCCGGCGGGTCCGTGACCGGCACTCCGTGCTCCAGCAGCAGGTCGACCAGGTCCAGGGGCAGTCCCTGCGGCCAGCCCCGGCTCGACGGGTCGTAGCAGATGTCCACCGGCACCCCGTCGGCCGTCAGCCGTGGCGCCAGCCGCTCCGCCAGGTCGTACATCCACTGCTTCGGACAGTTGCGCCGGCCGTTGAGCGAGTTCAGACAGCGGCGCAGCCACCTCGCCGTCTCCCCATCGGCCAGTCCCGGTTCCTTCCCGGTGAGCCTGGCCATCAGGCCACTGCGGTCGAGCAGCTCCGCCCACAGTCCCTGCCAGGACGTCCAGGGCCCCGGAACCAGCCGCAGCGCCCCCGCCCGCACGGCCTCCGGCTCGCGCGCCACCGCCAGGTCGAAGGCCTTCCCCTTCAGCACGTCCGTCCAGAACTCGTCCTTGTTCAGCCAGATGTCCCGCACCAGTCCCGAATCGACGAGGACCGCCGCGAGCTCCTCCTCCGGATCGAGCCCGGCGCCCTTGGCCAGCTTGCGCACATCCGCCGCCAGCTGCGGGTAGACCCCGTCGCCCCCGCCCGCGGCAGCCGCGCGCCGGGTCACCAGCTCCCGGAACTCCGCCGCCCGCGCGGGCGTGCAGGCGCCCTTGACGCCCAGTTCCTTCGCGCGCGCCCGCACCGCCGTGGCCGAGAGCGCCTTCGCGTCCGCGTACTTCAGGTACCGCGCCCGCACCCACTCCTGGTCCATCGGGTGCCCGCGCTCCCGCTCCGCCTTCCTGGACCGCCCGAAGTAGGCCCCCGCCGCGTCCGGGTCCGCCCCGAACTCGGCGTCGAGACAGGCCTCCGCCGCCGCGTCGAGGAACACCGGCAGCAGCACCGGCGCGGACTTCTCCAGCCCTTTGAGGAAGGCGTCGATGCTCTTCTTGTACGCCCCGCACTCGCGCAGCCCGTCCGCCGCTTCGAGCACGACCTCCACCATGCCGGGGTGTGCGGCCAACACCCGCTCGGGGAAAGGCAGTTCGGCATCGCCCACGCGGCCCGACAGCCCGGTCGCGAACCCCTCGGCCCGCTCCCAGCCGTCGTGCCGCATCACCACGTCCCGGTAAGGCGCGGTCTCCTCCCCCATCACCTGGACAAGGCGCCGCCCACTGACCGCGTGGACGTACGCCCTCGCGATCAACCCCTCATCGGCCTCACCCGAGACACCGTCCCGAACCTGGACCCCCGCACCATCCCGGACCCGGCCCCCGGCTCCGTCCCGGACCCGGACCCCCGCCGCTTCCAGCGCCTCCCGCCACACCGGATCGGCCGCCGCCAGCTCCTCCGGCACGACGACGTCCGAAGCCGCCCACTCCTCCGCCCGCTCCGCGCACTCCCGCCCGTGCGCACGGGCGATCTGCTTCAGTCGCCGCATCCGCGCCAGCTCCGGATGCCCCTCCACCTTCCGGGGCAGCTGCTTCAGCTTCCCGCCCCGCGGATTGCGGAACACCCACGCCAGCTCCGCGTCCAGCCCCGCCGCGTACCCGTCGACCTCGATCTTCCACAGCACCCGAACCGCCCCCGTCCCGCCCGCACTTCACCCCGTGAGCAGCCGCACTCCGCCCGCCCGCCGACCCGTTCCCGATCAGTGCATCCACTCTAGGTTCCCCCACTGACAACGCCCCCTCACCCCCTCCCACCTGCACTTTCCCCCTCCCCACGCACCTCGCGGTAACCACCCACAAATAGGTGCGTACTTGATCGGCCGGACCCCTCGCGCCCATCCTCGAAGGACCCCTTCGAGGGGTCCACCAAACCCGCACCCACTCCCCGGAGGAGCACCCCGCCATGCCTACGAACACACCCGCCCCCGTCACCTTCCTCGGCCTCGGCAACATGGGCCAGGCCCTCGCCTCCGCAGCCCTCACGGCAGGTCACCCCACCACCGTCTGGAACCGCACCCCCGCCCGCACCGGCCCCCTCGCCACCCGGGGCGCGACCCCCGCCGCCACCGTCGCCGACGCGGTCGCCGCGAGCGAGCTCGTCATCGCCTGCCTGCTCACCAACGACACCGTGACCGAGGCCCTGACCCCCGTCGCCGAGTCCGGCGGCCTCACCGGCAAGACCCTCGTCAACCTCACCAACGGCACCCCCAACCAAGCGCGGGAGATTGCCAGTTGGGCAAAGGACCACGGTGCGGCGTACGTCGACGGCGGCATCATCGCCGTCCCGGAGATGATCGGCGGCCCCGCCGCGTACGTGTACTACAGCGGCGACGAAGAAGCCTTCACCGCCCACCGCCCGACCCTCGCCCGCTTCGGCGACACCCGTTTCGTCGGCACCGACCCGGGCTTCGCCGCGCTGTACGACGTCGCGCTGCTCACCGGCATGTACGGGCTGTTCTCGGGCGCCACCCAGGCGCTCGCCCTGATCCGCTCGGCGGGCCTGCCGACCGCCCCGTTCGCGGAGGAACTGAACCAGTGGCTGGCCGCGATGGCCCCCTCCACCGCCCACTGGGGCAAGGCCCTCGACACCGACAGCCACCTCACGGACGTCTCCAACCTGAACGTCAACCAGGCCGCCCTCCCCAACCTCCTCACCACCCACCTCGACCAGGGCCTCCCGGTCGACCTGATCACCGGCCTCCAGCCCCTGCTGGACCGCGCGGTCGCCGAGGGCCACGGCCACGACGGCCTCTCCCGCCTCGCGGAAGTCCTCAGCAGGTAGCAGCCACTGGCCGCTCCCGGTGCTCCAGGACGCTGTGCGTACCCTCCAGGGATGTTCCGCACATCCGCATATCCGCCCGCCGGCCGGACCGGACAACGAGCACTCGGCGTGACCGCCGCGCTGCTCCTCCTCACTGCCGGATGCGCCACGGGCGGCGACGGCGGGACCGAAGCCCGTAAAACGGCACCCGCCCCCACCCGCGCCTCCGCCTTCCGCGCGGCGGACCTCCAGCCCGGCGCACCCCTCCCCCTCACCGGCGTGACCTGGCAGTTCACCGACACGCACGACGGCAGCGGCGACGGCAAAGTCGGGTTCGAGAACAACGCCCGCATGACCATCGCCGACGACCTCTCCGTACGCGGGTTCACCGGCTGCAACGACTTCACCGCCCGCGTCTCCTTCCCCGCACTCACACCGGAACAGAAGGCGCACCACGCGGACGAGACTCCGAACCCGATCGCCTTCCACGACGTCACCGTCGACAAGAAGGCGAAATGCCGGACGGAACTGAGCGACAGCCTCGAAGGGTTGCTGCAGAGCACGCTCCGGACACCCGGACTGACGTACGTCCAGCTCCCCTACGAGGACTCGCTGGCGCTCATGACCGGGGGAGCTCTGGCCGCGACGCACATCAACGCCAGGGTCGCGCCGCTCACCTCTGAGGAGCTCGGCCCCCTCACCGGCACCAAGTGGTACCCGGACAAGCCCAATTGGCCGGTGGGCGAGGACACGGCCCCGTACTTCTGGATCGAGGAGGACGGTACGGTACGCGGCCACACCGGCTGCCGCCCCTTCACGGCCCGCGCGAAGACCGACACCACCACTCATCGCCTGACGTTCTCCGGTCCGCAGACGCAGGGCCCCCGCAGCTGCGGGGACGAGGAAGGGACGTACGAGAAGGCCTTCCTCCGGAAGTTCGACGAGACGTGGAAGTACGAGCAGAGCTTCCACCGGGTCTTCATGCGCCGAACGTCGGACGACAAGGCCTTCTTCGCCTACACCCCCGGTCCGCCGGAGACCGCTGAACCCCCTGCGTCACCGGCCGACACATGGCAGGACGACCACGAACTCACCGGCCCCCGCTGGACGGTGGACTCCCTCGCCCCGAAGCCCGACTCCTCCGGCTCCGGCAGCGAACGCATCGCCCCCGCCCCCGGCGCCTACCTGCGCATCGACGAACGGGGCTTCGCCATCGGCCACACCGGCTGCGAGACGTTCACCGCCCAGGCGAACATCACGGCCGACCGGGTCACCGTCCATCACGTGGCCGAGGTGACGACGAACGGCACCCGCTGCTCCGAACCCGACCGGACCGCAGGCCACGAGTTCCTGACCCGCTTCGCCTCCGGCTTCCGCTACGAACGCGACGAGTCGGGTACGGGCTGGAGGGCCGAACCCCTCAACGGCACACCGGGGTTCACCCTCACCACCTCCTGACCCCCGTCCCCCTCGAACTCGCACCACACGACCTTCCCGACCTCCCGCTCCCCGACCCCCCACCGGTCGGCCACCAGCCCGACGAGCAGCAGCCCGCGCCCGTACTCGCACTCCAGCTCCGGCCGCCCGACCGCCACAGTCCCGCCACCACTGTCGTGCACCTCGATGCGCAGCAGATCACTCTCGGCGAGTACCCGGAGCTGGAACCCGCGTCCCCGCGGGACGCCGTGCTCCAACGCGTTGGTGGTGAGCTCGCTGACGCACAGCAGTACGTCGTCGACGAGCGCGCGCATGGACCAGTCCTCCAGCGCCCAGCGGGCGAACGCCCGCGCGGCGGGGACGGACCTGCGGTCCCGGCGGAACCACTTCTCTCGCAGCAGCGGCGGTTGGGCCGCCTGTGTTGTCTCGTTCACGGGACGAGAGTTGCGGAGAGTAACTACCGTGGTACACGGCATGCACCCGTACACCTTTTTTGTACGGGCGCGCACAGGGTCAAGTCCCGTACGGTATGGGGAGTTTCATGAGCATGAGCCCCGGTAGGCGTCCACGGAAGAACACGTCCGCCATGAAAATGGTGGGCAAGCAACTCAGCGCCGCCCGCCGCGCGGCCGGATACACCCAACGAGCCCTGTCCGAGCACCCGGACGTACCGGCCGACGAAGAGACCATCGCCTCGATCGAGCAGGGCCGAAGGCTCCTCCAGCTCGAACTAGCCGAGATCCTCGACGCCGTCCTGGACACCAAAGGGACGCTGGCCGCAGGCGTGGACAACATGCCAGAGGTCGACCAATTCCCGCTCTGGGCCGAGAAGTTCATGGCCCAGGAACAGGAAGCGATCACCATCTCGCTGTACGCCAACCAGGTCTTCCCGGGCCTGCTCCAGACCGAGTCGTACGCGCGCAACGTCTTCCACAACCGCGTCCCCGGCTATACCCCGGAGAAGATCGAAGCGCTCACCACGGCCCGCATCGAACGGCAGAAGATCCTGTACGCCGAGGACCCGCCCGAGGTGAGTTACGTCATCTGGGAACCAGTCCTCCGCCTAACCCTGAGCACGAACAGGGAGGATCACCGGACGCAACTGCTGCACGTACGCGCCTGCATGGACCTCCCTAATGTCACCGTCCAGGCCCTGCCCCTCGCGTCGGCCGAACACGCAGCCCTAGACGGGCCGTTCGTCCTCATGGAGACCCCGGATCACCAGCACATCGCGTACACCGAAACTCAGCGCGGCAGCCAGTGGGTTTCCGTTCCGGACGACGTATCCATCCTCGCCAGCAGATATGCAATGCTGCGGTCACAGGCCCTCACACCCCAGAGATCCAAGGCCTGGCTGGACGAGCTGCTGGGAGAAGAATGACCACCACACTGCACTGGTTCAAGTCGAGCTACAGCGGCAGCGACGGCGGCGAGTGCCTCGAAATCGCCTACGACTGGCGCAAGTCGAGCCACAGCGGCGACGAAGGCGGCCAGTGCGTCGAAATCGCCACCCACCCCACCGCCATCCACGTCCGCGACTCCAAGAACCCCGACGGCCCCACCCTCACCCTCACCCCCACTGCCTGGGCCGCCTTCGCCCGTACGGTCTGAAGGTCCCGCCGCACCCCGCCGAAAGCCCCGCCGATCCGGGGCCTTCGGCCGCTCCAAACGGGCCGAACGGCACGCCTTTCCCCACCCGCCCCGTACGAACCTGGGACTGACCCTCCCCACCCCAGCCCAGGATCGGCCCCGCATGTCTCCGCGCACGTCCACCTTCGTACGCCGCCTCGCCCTGCCCGGCACGGCCCTGCTCGCCGCGCTGCTGGTCACCGGCTGCCAGGACACCACGAAGGCGCCCGTACGCTCCGCGTCCCCGTCCGTACCGGCCACGGCATCGCCGACCCCCACCGAGTCCGCGACCCCGACGCCGACCCCCACCGCGACCGCGACCAGCACGCCCACGGCGATACCGACACCTTCCGCTGCCACACCGAAGCCCCCGGCGCCCCCGGCGCCCCCCGCGCCCCCGCTCCGCCTCGTAGAGCCGCCCGCCCCCCAGCGCACCCACACCCCGAAGCCGCCGAAGCGCACCAAGGCCCCGGCTCCGGATCCGGCCCCGGCGAGCGGCGCGATCCTCTCCCCCAGCGGCAGGCACTACGAGGCCGGCCAGTTCTGCCCGAAGAGGCTGCGCGGCGTGAGCACGGTGGACGCGAACGGCACTGCGATCACCTGCCAGGCCGCCCCCGGCGACCGCCCCCGCTGGCACTGACGGCCAGCCGGCGGAGGGCATGTGCCACCCTCTGGCCCCATGTCCCTCTTCACACGCAGACCCCGCCACCTGCTGATACCCGCCATCCTGCTGCTCGCCCTCACCGCCTGCAGCGGCAACACAGGCACCGGCAGCGGCGACCCCCTCCCCGTCCCCCACGTACTCACCCCCACCTCCTCCCCGCAGGCGGCCAACGGCGGCCTGCTCACGAAGGGCATCCGCTGGTACGTCACGCACACGACGAACCAGCAGGGTGACCAGGGCCCCGAGATCCCGCACTCGTACTTCTTCATCGAGGACGACGACTCGGTACGCGGAAACCTCGGCTGCCACGACTTCACGGGCCGGGCACGGTGGAAGGGCAAGGACACCGTCGTGTTCACGGACTTCGTCAGGGAGCCGAACGAACCCGAGGGCGCCGCCAAGCCCTGCTCGAACGACGACAAGAGCTGGGAGGAGAACCTCCACTCCAAACTCACCGACGTGGAGCTGAACTACCGGGGCACCATCGACACGGGCGACTTCTACCTGGACCCCGACGGCGACCCCTACAGCACCGGAACCATCGCGATCAAGGCCGCACCCCACTCCCCCACCCTCCTGACGGACCAGAAGAGGTGGTCGATGGACGCCGTGGTGACGGGCTTCGACGGGAACTCGAAGACCGTTCTGGCGGAACGGACCGGCGGCAAGCCGTGGATCGAGTTCGGCAAGGACGGGTCCGTGGCGGGCGACACCGGCTGCTCGGAGTTCGAGGGCACCTGGACCTACGGGGAGTCGTACGACACCGTCAAGTTCTCCGGCGTACGACGCGACGGCGGCGCGTGCGACGCCGAACCCGCCTCCGCCATGGGCAAGTTCGACGCCGGGTTCTACAAGCTGACCGACGGCATCTTCAGCTGGACCTACCAGGCGGACATCCGGGCCCTCGACCTCAGCGGCGGCGACGAGGGCACACTGCACCTGCGCCACAAGAAGTGAGTCACGCCACAACCCCCGCCGAATTCAAGCGAGTTGGTCTCGGCCGACTCGCTACCATCCGACGATGCCCCGCCCACCCGGCCGGAAAATCGGCCCTCCCGCCGCCGCCCTCATACTCCTGCCCCTGCTCGCCACCACCGCGTGCAACACCGGCGACGACCCCGGTTCCGGCCCCCGCCCCGTGAAACCGGCCGCCTCAACTCCCTTCACCAGCACCGTGTTTCAACCCGGCCGCCCGCTTCCCCTGGTCGGCAGGAAGTGGGTCGTCTCCAACCGGACGAACGGCCAGGGCGACTGGTCCCCTCCCATCGAGGGCGTGCACTTCACCATCGCGGACGACCACTCGGTGTCCGGCAGCACGGGCTGCCACGACTTCACCGGCCGTGTCAGCTTCCCCGCCCCCCTCGACAAGAAGATCGTCTTCAAGAACCTGACCGCCGTCGGGGAGAACAAGTGCCCTGAAGAGGAGCCTCCCTTCGCCCAGTCCGGCTGGAAAGAAATGCTGGAACAGCCGGACATGAGCTACACGGTGTACGACGGCTCCCGCATGGAGATCAGCAACAGCGCCGGCCTGGAATCCAGCGGGTTCGCATCGGACAGCGCGCCCCTCACCCCGGAGCAGATCGGCCCGGTCACCGGCACCAAGTGGTTCCCCGACACCCCGGTCCGGCCAGTGGACCGGGCGCCGTACTTCTGGATCGAGGAGGACGGCACGGTACGCGGCTTCGGCGGCTGCCGCCGGTTCACGGCACGGGCCCGGGTGTCGGCCGCCGACCACACCATCGACTTCTCCGGCCTGACCCGGCAGGCCCCGTCCTCCTGCACCACCGACGAGCAGCGGGCGTACGAGAAGAAGTTCCTGGGGCGCCTCGACGGCCGCTGGAACTACACCCACCGCTTCCGGATGCTGATCCTCAAGGGGCGCGAGGACGGCAGCAAGCCCTTCGCCTCGTTCACGCCGGGCCGCCCCCTCCCGGCGGGAGGGCCCGTCCCCCGGCCCGCCGATCCCGCCGACCGCGCGACCGACGACGACCTGGCGGGAGCCACCTGGACGGTGCCGTCCGCCGGTTCCGGCGGCGCACCGGCCCCGTACTTCCACATCGACGAGGAGGGGTACCTCCTGGGCCACACCGGCTGCGAGGTCTTCGCCGCACGCGCGAGGATCACGCCCGACCGGGTGCGGATCCAGGATCTGGTCGAGGTGACGGCGGACGAAGCCACCTGCTCGGACCGGGACCGAACGGCCGGCCGGGACTTCCTCACCCGCATCGGCTCGGGCTTCACGTACGCCCGCGACGCACGGGGCGACGGCTGGGACGCCAAGTCCACGGCGACGGGGCAGGACTTCCGCCTCCTGCCCCGCCCGCAAGCCCCCGCCCAACTACCTCACTGACGCGAGAGGTTCTGTGCCGCCTCCGTCGCCCAGTACGTCAGGATCATCTGCGCACCCGCCCGCTTGATCCCGGTCAGCGACTCCAGGATCGCCTGCTCGCGGTCGATCCAGCCCTTCTCGGCGGCGGCCTCGACCATCGCGTACTCGCCGCTGATCTGGTAGGCCGCCACCGGTACGTCCGAGCTCTCGGCGACCTTCGCGAGGATGTCGAGGTACGGACCGGCCGGCTTGACCATCACCATGTCCGCGCCCTCCGCCAGGTCCAGCGCCAACTCCCGCAGCGACTCACGGGTGTTGGCGTAGTCCTGCTGGTATGTCTTGCGGTCGCCCTGCAGCGAGGACCCGACGGCCTCCCGGAACGGCCCGAAGAAGGCGCTCGCGTACTTCACCGTGTACGCGAGAATCGACACGTCCTCCCTCCCGATGCCGTCCAACGCATCGCGGATGACGCCGACCTGACCGTCCATCATGCCGCTCGGGCCGACCACGTGGGCGCCCGCGTCGGCCTGCACCTGGGCCATCTCCGCGTACCGCTCCAGCGTCGCGTCGTTGTCGACGCGCCCTTCCGCGTCGAGCACTCCGCAGTGCCCGTGGTCGGTGAACTCGTCCAGGCACAGGTCGGACATGACCACCAGGTCGTCGCCGACCTCCTCCCGCACCGCACGCAGCGCGACCTGAAGGATCCCGTCCGGGTCCGTCCCCGCCGTCCCCGCCGCGTCCTTCTTCGCGTCCTCGGGCACGCCGAACAGCATGATCCCGGAGACCCCTGCCGCCACGGCCTCAACTGCCGCCTTGCGCAAGGTGTCCAGCGTGTGCTGGTACACCCCGGGCATCGCGGAAATCGCCACCGGCTCGCTGATGCCCTCCCGCACGAACGCGGGCAGGATCAGATCGGCGGGGTGCAGCCGCGTCTCCGCCACCATGCGCCGCATCACAGGCGTCGTCCGAAGTCGGCGGGGCCGCGCCCCCGGAAAGGATCCGTAGTCAGTCATACGTCCACGCTAAACCCGCCCCGCACCCCCCGTTACCGACACCCTGCCGGTCCCCCTCCACCCACACCGAAAGGAATCACCGTGACGGACCAGACCGACCACCAGACCGACCACCAACCCCCTCCCCACCCCGACCTGGCCCGCCTCCACGCCGAACTCCGCCACCTCCGCGCCCGCGCCCACACCCACCCCCTCATCTCCCAGGCCCAGGGCATCCTCCAGGAGCGCTACACCCTCCCCGACGGCGAATCCGCCTTCGCCCTCCTCCAGCGCGCCTCCCAACAGCACAACGTCCGCATGCGGCTGCTCGTCGAGGCCGTCATCCGCACCCCGCAGCCGGACCCGTGCCACCACCCCCTCTGGTTCCCGCGGCGCACCCGCCTCCCGGCCCCGCCGCTCACCTACGAGGCGGCCCGCCGCACGAACGGCGACGCCCTCCACCAGGGCACCGTCCTGCGCTCCGTACTGAGCCAGCTGCTCGCCGTGACCGGCACCGACATGGGCAACGTGCAGCTCCCCGACCGGGTGCGCGGCGGCCTGCGCCTCGAACACCACACCGGTCTCTCCGAGGAGTTCGTCGACTTCTTCGCCCACGTCGGCGAGGAAGGCACCTCGTGCGCCGAGGCCGCCCGCATCGTCTCCCAGGTGACCATCAGGAACATCGAGTCCGACCCGCTCCTCGACGAGCCCTCCCGCCGGGCGATCCTGGAGGCGGGCAGCCGCGCCTCCCACAGCGCACCGCTGTTCACCCCGGCCGGGGTCTGCCTGGGCATGGTCTCGGCGCACATGGAGAGTCCGGTCAGGGCGATGACCACCGCGCAGAGCGCGGCCATGACGGAGCTCGGCGCCCAGGCCGGCCAGTGGCTCGCCTGGTACAACCGCACGGTCCTGCTCGACGCCCTGGAGTACCTCCACGCCCTGGGCACCCGCCGCCGCGGCACCGCCTCCAGACGCCGCTGAACCAGGCCCCGTACGTACGAGAAGTGCGAGAAGCACGAGAAGCACGAGAAGTACGAGAAAGGGGCGGGCCGGAGGTTAAGAAACCTCCGGCCCGCCCCGCACACTTCTCACACGGTGCTACGTGGTCCGCCGCCGCCGCGACCCCGGCCGCCGCTCGCTCGGCCGTGCCACGTGCTCGCCGGCCTCCAGGGCCGCCGCCCGCCGGGCCGCGCCGAATTCCGCCAGCGCCTCGGCCAGCTTGTGCACCGAGGGCTCCGGCGACAGCACGTCGACCCGCAGCCCGTGCTCCTCCGCGGTCTTGGCCGTCGCAGGGCCGATACACGCGATGACGGTCACGTTGTGCGGCTTGCCCGCGATGCCGACCAGGTTGCGCACCGTGCTGGAGGAGGTGAAGAGGACCGCGTCGAAGCCGCCGCCCTTGATCGCCTCCCGCGTGTCCGCCGGCGGCGGCGAAGCGCGCACCGTCCGGTAGGCGGTGACGTCGTCGACCTCCCAGCCCAGCTCGATGAGGCCCGCGACCAGCGTCTCCGTCGCGATGTCCGCACGCGGCAGGAAGACGCGGTCGATCGGGTCGAAGACCGGGTCGTACGGCGGCCAGTCCTCAAGCAGACCGGCGGCCGACTGCTCACCGCTCGGTACGAGGTCCGGCTTCACGCCGAACTCGACCAGCGAGGCGGCGGTCTGCTCGCCCACCGCGGCGACCTTGATCCCCGCGAAGGCACGCGCGTCGAGCCCGTACTCCTCGAACTTCTCCCGCACCGCCTTGACGGCGTTGACGGACGTGAAGGCGATCCACTCGTACCGTCCGGTGACCAGGCCCTTCACCGCCCGCTCCATCTGCTGCGGGGTGCGCGGCGGCTCGACCGCGATGGTCGGCACCTCGTGCGGCACCGCGCCGTACGAACGCAGCTGGTCGGAGAGCGAAGCCGCCTGCTCCTTCGTACGCGGAACGAGCACCCGCCACCCGAAGAGCGGCTTCGACTCGAACCACGACAGCTGGTCGCGCTGGGCAGCGGCGCTGCGCTCGCCGACCACGGCTATGACGGGCTGGTGGCCATCGGGGGACGGCAGCACCTTCGCCTGCTTGAGGACCTGGGCGACGGTCCCGAGCGTGGCGTTCCAGGTGCGCTGGCGCGTGGTGGTGCCCGCGACGGTGACCGTCATCGGGGTGTCGGGCTTGCGGCCCGCCGAGACCAGCTCGCCGGCCGCCGCGGCGACCGAGTCGAGCGTCGTGGAGACGACGGCCGTGGCGTCGCTCGCCCCGACCTCGCTCCAGCACCGCTCGTCCGCCGTACGGGCGTCCATGAAGCGCACGTCGGCCCCGGCCGCGTCCCGCAGCGGAACACCCGCGTAGGCGGGCACGCCGACCGCGGTGGCGACGCCCGGGACGACCTCGAAGGCGACGCCCTCGGCCGCGCAGGCGAGCATCTCCTCGGCGGCGTTGCCGTCGAGGCCGGGGTCGCCGGAGACCGCACGGACGACCCGCTTGCCGCCGCGCGCAGCCTCCATGACAAGATTGACCACGACCTTGGACGACATGGGCGTCCGGATCGCAGACGTGCCCGAAGTTACTGACGAGTCGTCAACTACGGCCAGTTGGGGCGTACTTACGCCCGCCTTGGCATGAGCACGTACGACGTCGAGCACAGCCGGCTCGGCGATCAGCACGTCGGCGCTCGCCAGCGCCTCGACGGCACGCAGAGTCAGCAGGCCCGGATCACCGGGGCCGGCGCCGAGGAAGGTGACGTGCCCGGGTGCGGAGAACACCGAGGACGCCGAGGATGCAGGTGTGGTGGTGGGGCTCAAAGTGCTCGCTCCCCCATAAGACCGGCCGCACCCTTGGCGAGCATCTCGGACGCGAGTTCGCGCCCCAGAGCCTGCGCGCCATGGTGCGACGTGGGTACGGGACCGGTAGTGGACAGCTGCACCAGCTCGGCGCCGTCGGTCGAGCCGACAACGCCCCGCAGGCGCATTTCATTGACAATCTGCCCGTCAACCAAGAAGTCGGCCAGGGCACCCACAGGTGCGCTGCAACCGGCCTCCAGGGCGGCGAGCAGGGCTCGCTCGGCCGTCACGGCGAACCGCGTCTGCGGGTCGTCGAGCTCGGCGAGCACGGCAGCGAGGTCGGCGTTGGACGCCGCGCACTCGATGGCCAGCGCCCCCTGACCGGGGGCGGGCAGCATCAGGTCGGTGGCCAGGAATTCGGTCACCTCGTCGACGCGGCCGATCCGGCGCAGCCCGGCCGCGGCGAGAACCACCGCGTCCAGCTCGCCGTTTCGTACGTATCCGACCCGGGTGTCGATGTTGCCCCGGATCGGCACAGTCTCGATCTTCATCCCGTGGCTGCGGGCGTACGCGTTCAGCTGCGCCATCCGGCGCGGCGAGCCGGTACCGACCCGCGCCCCCTCGGGCAGCTGCGCGAAGGTCAGCCCATCACGCGCCACGAGCACGTCGCGCGGGTCCTCCCGCACGGGTACGGCGGCCAGCGCCAGGTCGTCGGGCTGCGCGGTGGGGAGGTCCTTCAGCGAGTGCACGGCGAAGTCGACCTCGCCGTTCAGCAGGGCGTCGCGCAGCGCGGTGACGAAGACACCGGTGCCGCCGATCTGCGCCAGCTGCTCCTTCGACACGTCGCCGTACGTGGTGATCTCCACCAACTCCACGTCGCGCCCGGTCAGTTGACGCACTGCCTCGGCGACGTGTCCGGACTGGGCCATGGCGAGCTTGCTGCGCCGAGTCCCCAGCTTCAAGGCCGATCCGGCCTTAGCGGCATCAGTCATGCCCGCCCTCTCTTCGCACTCTCGGCACCGTCGGTGTCGTCTCGGTCGGCCTGCGGGCCCTTCTCGGGGCCGCCCTTGAGGCCGTCGGCCCGGCTCACCGCCGCGACCGTCTGCGGGTCGAGGTCGAAGAGCTCGCGCAGCGCGTCCGCGTACCCGGCGCCGCCGGGCTCGCTGGCCAGCTGCTTGACCCGTACGGTCGGCGCGTGCAGGAGCTTGTCGACCACGCGCCGTACGGTCTGCGTGATCTCCGCCCGCTGCTTGGCGTCGAGGCCGGGCAGACGGCCCTCCAGCCGGGCCACTTCATTGGTCACGACGTCGGCGGCCATGCTGCGCAGGGCGACCACGGTCGGGGTGATCTGGGCGGCCCGCTGGGCGGCGCCGAAGGCGGCCACCTCGTCGGCGACGATGGAGCGCACCCGGTCCACGTCGGCCGCCATCGGCGCGTCGGCCGCGGCGTCGGCCAGGGACTCGATGTCCACCAGGCGCACGCCGTCGAGCCGGTGCGCGGCGCCGTCGATGTCGCGCGGCATCGCCAGGTCGAGCAGCGCGAGCCGCACGGCCTTCCCGTCGGCGTCCAGCGGCCTGACCCGGGGCTGCGCCTGCGCGGCGAGCTCTCCGTTGTCGGCCCAGGCGCCGTGCAGTTCAAGGGAGTTGGGGTCGCTCTCGGCGCGTATCTGCGGCACATGACCGGACTCGGCCGCGCGTGCGGCGGCGTCGGCCTGCAGCCCCAGTGCGCCCGCGACGTCCTCGACGGTCAGGACGAGGCCGGTCGCGCCGGTGCAGGAGACCGCGACGTCGACTCGTGTCAGTTCCTCGGCCACGTCGTCCATCGGTACGGCGCGCGCGGCGCCGCCCGACTCGTTGAGGATCTCCGCGAGGCGCTCGGCGCGCTCGGCCGTCCGGTTCGCGACGACGACCTCGGCCACTCCGACCCGGACGAGGGTCGCGGCGGCCAGCGAGGACATCGAGCCCGCGCCGATCACCAACGCCCGCTTGCCGACGGCCCATTCGGCGACCGGCGCCCCGGCCGCGAGCTGTTCGAGGCCGAAGGTGACGAGGGACTGTCCGGCCCGGTCGATCCCGGTCTCGGAGTGCGCCCGCTTGCCGACCCGCAGCGCCTGCTGGAACAGGTCGTTGATCAGGCGGCCCGCGGTGTGCAGTTCCTGCCCGAGCGCGAGCGCGTCCTTGATCTGGCCGAGGATCTGCCCCTCGCCGACGACCATCGAGTCGAGCCCGCAGGCCACCGAGAAGAGGTGGTGGACGGCCCGGTCCTCGTAGTGCACGTACAGATAAGGGGTCAGCTCTTCGAGCCCCACCCCGCTGTGCTGGGCGAGCAGCGTCGACAGCTCGGCGACGCCCGCGTGGAACTTCTCCACGTCGGCGTACAGCTCGATGCGGTTGCAGGTGGCGAGCACCGTCGCCTCGGCGGCCGGCTCGGACGCGAGGGTGTCCTGGAGCAGCTTCGCCTTGGCGTCCGTGGCGAGCGAGGCACGCTCCAGCACGCTGACGGGCGCGCTGCGGTGGCTCAGCCCGACGACCAGAAGACTCATGCCGGCATCACGGCGGGCACGTCGCCGTCGGGTCCCTTCCGGTTCGGGCCCGCGTTCGGACCCGCGTCGCCGCCGCGCGCGGCGGGCGGCAGCAGGGCGGCAGCGGCGGCCTCGGCGTCGCCGGCCTTGCGCTGCTCGTGGAAGGCGAGGATCTGCAGCTCGATCGACAGGTCGACCTTGCGCACGTCCACCCCCTCCGGCACCTGGAGGACCGTCGGCGCGAAGTTGAGGATCGAGGTGACGCCCGCGGCGATCAGCCGCTCGCTGACCTGCTGGGCGGCGCCCGCCGGGGTCGCGATGACGCCGATGGACACACCGTTCTCGGCGATGATCTTCTCCAGCTCGTCCGTGTGCTGGACGGGCATCCCGGCGACCGGCTTCCCGGCCATCGCGGGGTCGGCGTCGATCAGCGCGGCGACCCGGAATCCGCGGGAGGCGAAGCCGCCGTAATTGGCGAGCGCGGCGCCGAGGTTGCCGATGCCGACGATGACCACGGGCCAGTCCTGGGTCAGGCCCAGCTCGCGCGAGATCTGGTAGACGAGGTACTCGACGTCGTAGCCGACCCCGCGCGTCCCGTAGGAGCCCAGGTACGAGAAGTCCTTCCGCAGCTTCGCGGAGTTGACCCCCGCGGCTGCGGCGAGTTCCTCCGACGACACGGTCGGGACCGAGCGCTCGGAGAGCGCGGTCAGGGCGCGCAAGTACAGCGGAAGGCGGGCGACGGTGGCCTCGGGAATGCCTCGGCTACGGGTCGCCGGTCGGTGAGTTCGGCCAGTTGCCACGGTGCTCCTGCGGGATGAGCGGGGCTGTAGGCGGCCGTATGTCCCAAGACCGCCCCGTCGGATGCAGGCTATGTCTTTGTGAACGCGTGCACAAAGATTGTGTCCGATTTGTCCAAGCAAAGTGACCGGGGTCACGCGTTCACGCCACGTCACCCTGGAACCGAAATACGCACGGTGACCTCGCGGTCCCATCGGGGGCAAACCGGTACACACTCCTCACAAGCCAGCCCCCAACTCAACCCAAACCGCCCCCGATGGTACGCGGCATCCCTGCGGCCCCAAGCCCCTGAGGCCGGCGCAGCCGCGCCTTCAGGGGCGCGGGGCCGCATCACTGTGCGGCTCCGCCGCGTGGGCGCGACCAGCCACGACGTGCCCGCACGTTCCAGCCCCCTACCCCCCGAGCTCCCGCCGAAGGCGCCCGGCGTCCACCTTCCAGAAGGTGTGCTGCTCCCCGTCCACCAGCACCACCGGAATCTGCTCCCAGTACTGCCGGTGCAGTTCCGCGTCCACGGAGATGTCCTTCTCCTCCCACCGCACCCCCAACTCCCCGCACACCGCCCCGACGACCGCCCGCGCGTCGTCGCACAGATGGCATCCGGGCTTGCCGATCAGCGTGACGAGACGCTCACCGGACTCCTTCTTCCTACGTCGCAGCAAAGGGCTCATCCCCCCATTCTGGCCGCCGTCCGGCGCGCCCCCGGCGCCGCCGTAACAGTCCGGACCCGGAGAGTTCACACCCCCGCATCCCACCGGATCGGGAACTCCCGAACAGAATGGCTATGCTCACGACATGGCCGCACTGGGATGGCTCACCCCCCGTAGGCGCTCCGCGACCGCACGGAGCGTGCTGGCGGGCGAGGCTGCAGCCGAAGCAGCACGCAAGTCGTCACAGGAGCTCGAAGAGCTGGAGGCGGCCCGCGCCGCCGCGCCCGATTCCGCCGACGAAACCCCCGCCGAACCCGAGTTCCCGGTCCCCGGCGACACCAAGGCCGCCGCCTTCTTCGACCTCGACAACACCGTCATGCAGGGCGCCGCGATCTTCCACTTCGGCCGCGGCCTGTACAAGCGGAAGTTCTTCGAGCGCCAGGAGCTGGTCCGGTTCGCCTGGCAGCAGGCCTGGTTCCGCCTCGCCGGCGTCGAGGACCCCGAGCACATGCAGGACGCCCGCGAGAGCGCCCTGTCCATCGTCAAGGGCCACAAGGTCTCCGAGCTGATGACCATCGGCGAGGAGATCTACGACGAGTACATGGCCGAGCGCATCTGGCCCGGCACCCGCGCCCTCGCCCAGGCCCACCTCGACGCGGGACAGAAGGTCTGGCTGGTGACGGCCGCCCCCGTCGAGACGGCCACGATCATCGCCCGCCGCCTCGGCCTCACCGGCGCCCTGGGCACGGTCGCCGAGTCCCACGACGGCATCTACACTGGCCGCCTGGTCGGCGAACCCCTGCACGGCCCCGCGAAGGCCGAGGCGGTCCGCGCGCTGGCCGCCGCCGAGGGCCTCGACCTCACCCGCTGCGCCGCGTACAGCGACAGCCACAACGACATCCCGATGCTGTCCCTGGTCGGCCACCCGTACGCGATCAACCCGGACGCCAAGCTCCGCAAGCACGCCCGCGAACGCGACTGGCGGCTGCGCGACTACCGCACAGGCCGCAAGGCCGCGAAGGTCGGCATCCCGGCCGCCGCGGGCGTCGGCGCTCTCGCGGGCGGCACCGCCGCGGCCCTCGCGCTGCACCGCCGCCGCCGCTGACACCTTCCGCTTCCGTACGGCCGATACGAACAAGGGCCGGGCCCGCCCCACTTCAGTGGGGCGGGCCCGGCCCTTCCGTGTCCCACGGCCAATCCCGAGGTCTTACCCCCGGGGCGCCCCCGCCAGTCGTCCTGTCTGCACTCGGCCACAACAGATCCTGCAATCAGGCAGATCGTGACCCGATTCGATCAACAACTAGTCAAGATCTGCTCCTTGATCCGCCCCGTAGACGTAACAGAAGCGACGGAAACGATGATTTGAGCAACTGGGTGTAGTGCTGCCTGTACGAAGCGTTATTCTCCTCAGACGCATTCCGGAACCCATTCATCAGCATCACGAGTGAACAGTCCGGCACTGCACGTGATGGAAGCTCTGCCTCTGGGAGTCCCGTGTACCCACACGTCGGGGTTGACGCCTCGGGCCTGGCTACGCTGCGCGCAACGGTCATCGACCGACTGCGCGGCTTCGTCCCCACCGCGTACGCCGTCCCCGCATTTGCCACCCCTGTAGCTGCAGGCCACTGCTACGCCCTGGCCGACGGCGGTGCCGCTGTCGGCAGACGCAGCCGCGGCGCCGCCAGCCCGGGCACCGGCACGTCCACCGTCCGTCGGCCCACCGCCGACAGCGACAGCGCGCGCATGATGGACCTCGTCGAGCGGGCGCAGGGCGGCGAGGCCGAGGCCTTCGGCCGCCTCTACGACCAGTACAGCGACACGGTCTACCGCTACATCTACTACCGCGTCGGCGGAAAGGCGACGGCAGAAGACCTGACCAGCGAGACGTTCCTGCGCGCCCTGCGGAGGATCTCCACCTTCACCTGGCAGGGCCGTGACTTCGGCGCCTGGCTGGTCACCATCGCCCGGAACCTGGTCGCGGACCACTTCAAATCGAGCAGGTTCAGGCTCGAAGTGACCACGGGCGAAATGCTCGATGCCAATGAAGTCGAGCGAAGTCCGGAGGACTCCGTCCTGGAGTCGCTCTCCAACGCGGCCCTCCTGGAAGCCGTGCGAAAGCTCAATCCACAGCAGCAGGAATGCGTCACACTCCGGTTCCTGCAAGGGCTCTCGGTCGCCGAGACCGCCCGTGTCATGGGCAAGAACGAGGGTGCGATCAAGACCCTCCAGTACCGGGCCGTCCGCACCCTGGCCCGGCTCCTCCCCGACGACGCCCGCTAGCGACATCCCCCGACGACGCCCGGTGACCGTTCGATCACCGGGCGTCGAAGTTCGCGCGCAATCCTGCACAACTGGCAGTCGGATCATCTTTCGTCCGTAACCCAAGTGCCCAGAGGCTCGTTGTGCGGAATGCAGGCTCCCTGCGGTCACGCCATGCCCGCAGCCACTCACCCAATCGTGTGGATGCGCTCATGGCGTGCAACCTTCCGGACCACCCGGGGAGTCGATCGTCATGACGAGAGGAGGTGCCGCCAGTGATCGCGAATGTATCGGCGCACCGGCGGGCCAACGCCTTCGCCCAGGCCCTGGAGGACCAGGAACTCCAGGGCACGGCGGCCGAACAGCCCGAAGGTACGGCCGGAGCAGCCGAAAGGCCTGCTGACCAGGGAGCACTGCTGTCCCTGGTCACAGACCTGGGCGGCCTGCCCGCACCGAAGATGGACCCCGAGGTCAAAGTGGTGCAACGAGCCCAGCTCGTCGCCGCCATGGAAGCCATGATGCTGGAAGGCACCGCAGCGGGCCCCACGGGCCCTCAAGTGCCCGAACAGCGCACGGGGCGGGGCGCCCACCGGGCGACCGCCCTCCGCAAACTGCGCCCCCGCTCCCGCTGGTCGAAAGGCCTGGCGGCGGGCGGACTCACCGTGGGTGTGGTCGGCGGAGCCTTCGGCGGCGTAGCCGCTGCCAGCTCCAACGCCCTCCCCGGTGATTCGCTGTACGGGCTCAAGCGCGGCATGGAAGATCTGAAGCTCACCATGGCGGACGACGAGTCCGACCGGGGCCAGATCTACCTCGACCAGGCGTCCACCAGGCTCCAGGAGGCCCGACGCCTCATGGAACGGGGCAGGGCAGCCGACCTCGACCACGAGCAACTGGGCGAAGTAAGACGCACGTTGACCGGGATGAAGCACGACGTGGGCGAGGGCCACCGGCTGCTCCACGAGGCGTACGAGAGAGACGGGAACATCGGCCCCATCCAGGCCCTGGACGCGTTCGCCCAGTCCCACCGCGACAGCTGGAGCAGTCTGCGCGGTCTGCTGCCCGCCCAGCTCGGCGACGTGGGCTCGCAGGTGAGCTCGGTCTTCGACGCCATAGACCAGGAGGTCGGACCGCTGCGGTCGCTGCTGCCCAAGCTTCCGCAGTCGGACCAGAAGCCAGCCGCCCCGGGCGCCCACAAGGACCGCCCCGGCACCCCCCACCGCTACGACGGGACGCGCCCCGCCGCACCCGGCTCCACCCCCGGCAGCCCCCACCAGGGCCGACCGGGCAGCCCACCGCCCGCGACCTCCGACGGCAAGCCGTCCGAAGGCCTGATCGGCGGCGCGGGCGACCTGCTGGACCCCCCGTCCGGCAAGCCCGCCCCGCCCGCCGCACCCGGCAAGCCGGGCGACCCCGGCAAGAACCCGACCGTCCCCGACGTCACGATCCCGCCCATCCTCCCGGACGTACTCCCGGGCCTGGGCATCGACGGCGAGGACCTCGGCAAGCAGTAATCGCCAGCAACTGCCGTGCAGCGGCGGCCGGTTCGCTCTCTTCGGCCTAGAAGAAGACCGACCGCCGCTGCACCAGCAGCTTGGCCCCTCCGTCTGCTGTCCTCGCACCGCTGCGCGGGCTTCGGACAGCTGCGCCGGACTCCGTCCGCCGACCTGCAGCCCATCCCCTGAGCCGGCAAGCCCCTCGGCCCAGAAGGCCCCGGCCTAGAAGAACACCGACCGCCGCTGCACCAGCAGCTTGTAGAGCGTGTGCTGGATCTGTTCGCGCACCTGGTCCGTCAGGTTGAACATCAGCATCGGGTCCTCCGCCGCCTCCGCCGAGTACCCCTTGGTCTCGATCGGCTCGCCGAACTGGATCGTCCACTTCGTCGGCAGCGGCACCGCCCCCAGCGGCCCCAGCCACGGGAACGTCGGCGTGATCGGGAAGTACGGGAAGCCCAGCACCCGGGCCAGTGTCTTCGCGTTCCCGATCATCGGGTAGATCTCCTCCGCGCCCACGATCGAGCACGGCACGATCGGCGCCCCCGCCCGCATCGCGGTCGACACGAAGCCGCCCCGCCCGAACCGCTGCAGCTTGTAGCGGTCGCTGAACGGCTTCCCGATCCCCTTGAACCCCTCGGGCATCACCCCGACCAGTTCGCCGCGCTCCAGCAGCGCCTGCGCGTCCTCCGCGCACGCCAGGGTGTGCCCGGCCTTGCGCGCCAGCTCGTTCACCACCGGCAGTACGAAGACGAGGTCGGCGGCGAGCAGCCGCAGGTGCCGCCCCGCCGGATGCTCGTCGTGCACCGCCGCCTGGAGCATCAGCCCGTCCAGCGGCAGCGTCCCGGAGTGGTTGGCGACGATCAGCGCCCCGCCGTCGGCGGGGACGTTCTCGATGCCCTTCACCTCCACCCGGAAGTACTTCTCGTAGAACGGCCGGATCATCGACATCAGGACCTGGTCGGTGAGCTCCTTGTCGTACCCGAACTCGTCGACCTCGTAGTCCCCGGTGATCCGCCGCCGCAGGAAGGCGAGACCGCCCGCGATCCGCCGGTCCCAGCCGCCGCCCTGCTCGACGGCCTCGGGGGCCGCCGCGGGGACCTCGGGCGTCTCGGGAGCCTCGGGGGACGTCCCCTGCTGCTCCGGTACGGGCGCGAGCGCGGCGCCCCCGCCGGCCGCCGCTGACCCGCTCTTCCGGCCGCCGGCGCCGCGCTTCCCCGAGGCCGGGCGCGCGGCCCCGGTGCCCCGCCGCGACCGCGGCTCGTCGCCGAAGGGGATGACCTTGGCATCGGCCATGTCAGATGCGCTCCTTGGGTTCTTCCGTACGGTTCTGGCGGTCCTGGCCGTTCTCGCCGTTCACTTGGTCCTGGCCGTTCGGGCCGTTCCGGCGGACGAAAGCGGCGGTCCGGTCCACGGCGGACGCCAGCATCTCGGGCGGCAGCAGCCCCCCGCCCCGGCTGCGCGCGAAGTCCGCGAAGGCCTCCACGGTCGTGTACTTGGGTTCAAAGCCGAGCGTCTCGCGCATCTGCGTGGTCCGCACCACCCGCCCGTGCGTCAGCAGCCGGATCTGCTCGGGCGAGAAGTCGCTCATCCCCACCGTCCGCAGCGCGGACCCCACCCACCGTACGGCGGGCAGCAGGAACGGCACCGTCGGCCGCCCCAGCCTGCGCGCACACTGCGACAGCAGCAGCACCCCGTCGCCCGCGATGTTGAAGGTCCCGCTGTTCAGCGTGGAACGCCGGGGCTCGTGCGCGGCGATCCGCAGCACCTCCACCACGTCGTCCTCGTGCACGAACTGGAGCCTCGGGTCGTACCCGAGCACCGTCGGCAGCGCGGGCAGCGAGAAGTAGTCGGCGAGCGGCGAGTCCGCACACGGCCCCAGGATGTTCGCGAACCGCAGCACGCACACCGCCACGTCAGGACGCCGCCGCGCGAAGCCCCTGACGTACCCCTCGACCTCGACGGCGTCCTTCGCGAAGCCGCCGCTGGGCAGCGCCTTCGGGGACGTCGTCTCGGTGAAGACGGCCGGATCGCGCGAGGCGGACCCGTACACGCTCGTACTGGACTTCACGACCAGGCGCTGCACGGCCGGCGACTTCTGGCACGCGCCGAGCAACTGCATGGTGCCGATGACGTTGGTCTCCTTGACCGTGGTCCGGCCGCCGCCACCGGCCAGCGGGGTCCCGGTCACGTCCATGTGGACGACCGTGTCGACCCCGTACTCGGCGAGAACCCGGGCGATCGCGGGCTGCCGGATGTCCGCCCGGACGAAATCCGCCCCGCCGAGATGGTGCTCGGGCGGAACGGCATCGACCCCGATCACCCGGTCCACCTCGGGGTCCCGCTGCACGCGCCGCACGAAGCGGCCCCCCAGCTGCCGGGCCACACCTGTGACGAGCACGACCTTGCCCAAGATCAGCGCCTTCCCTCGGTCTCCCCGGGCTCCCCCGGGTCTCCCCGAGTCTCCCCGGGTCCCCTGAGAGCCACCGTAGCGCTTGGATGTTGCGCTGTGATGACCGCACAGCACACTCGGCCACAGGCCCCGTAACACCGCCGCCCACAACGCAGAGCGGCCCCTTTGCCATTGCTGGCAAAGGGGCCGCTCCGTATTGCGTACAGCTGTCGCTTACTTCTTGTTGCGACGCTGAACGCGAGTGCGCTTCAGCAGCTTGCGGTGCTTCTTCTTAGCCATCCGCTTACGCCGCTTCTTGATAACAGAGCCCACGACTACCCTCGCTCACTACTCGGAACACCTCCGCGTCAGCGGAGATCGGTGCGGGGCGTCTGGGCCCACACGACCTAGCAAGGGCCTAGCCTACCCGCCACCGAGTGAGTGACGTAATCCGAGGGGAATCTAAGCCGTCTCCACCCCCACGAAGGACTCGCGGAGGTACTCGTGCACCGCTTGCTCCGGAACCCGGAAAGACCTGCCCACCCGGATCGCCGGCAGATGACCGCTGTGCACCAAGCGGTACACGGTCATCTTCGACACTCGCATCACCGAGGCGACTTCCGCCACGGTCAGAAACTTGACCTCGTTGAGAGGCCTCTCGCCTGCAGCAGTCATGACCCACCTGTACCTTCCGCACATGACGCGCACCGGCTTCCCCTTCCGGTGACTCTTCGTCGCTGTGCGCTCACTCCCCAGACTAGGGGCGTGTGATGCGAGTGGGGAAGAGGAGATGCGATCGGCCCGCTACCGTGACAGACACGCTCGATTGAGTACATAGCGAGTAAGCGGTCGGTAGTAATCAGACCGCACACCGTCATCAAGTGGAACGACCACGGACACCTGCCCCTCGGCCTCTCCGACGAACAGCGCGGGGTCGTCCACATCCGCCAACCCGATCGCCTCAAACCCCAGCTGACCTGCACCGCAGACCCATCCGTGGTCCCCCACAACCAGCCCCGGAAGCGGCCCTCCACCCTCTGCCGCAGCCTCCAGAACCACCCGAACCGGGAGCGGGGAATGGGAGTGCACGCCGGTGTCACTCGTGCTCCCCCGTGCGCCGGGTTCTCGCACCAGCGCGACTCCTCGTACGTAGTCAAGGTTGTACGTACGTACGCCGAACCGGGTCGTTATGTCGACACGGCGCCCCTGCGCGGGGGTGAGCACTTCACACCCCGCCGCCGACAAAGCGTCTGCCAAGCCGCCGTAGAACGCCGTCAGGCGGTGCGGATGCCCGGTTCCGAACAGCACCGGGAGCCCCTTCCCTGCCGCCTCCCCCACCCTCTCCGCAAAGGCATCGAGCGCCACCAACGTCCGCTCCGGATCAATGACATCGGGCCCCACCCGATATCCCGGATCCGCCGACACCCCGCACCTCTCCGCCATCAATTCCAACAACTCCCCCTCCCCCCACCCCCGTTCGGGCTCCAGCCCCAACAACACCCGCGGATCCCCCGCCCCGAACGCCCGATAACTCCGCAGACTCGCCTCCCGCGAAGTAGCCACGACCCCCGCCAATCCGGCCTGCACCAAATGCGCCCTGAGCGCCCCGCTCCTCAACACCCCACCATGCTCCCGAACCCCCCACCCCCTGTCCCCAAAACCCCACCCCACCCACACCCTTGGCCTAACCCCCAACCCCCCAGCCCCTAGCCCTCTTGGGCAGCGGGGCCGCCCCTTCACCCGCTCTCCCCCCCCGGCCGTCTCCTTAGGCAGCGGGGCCGCCCCTCACCCGCTCCCGCCGTCTCCTTGGGCAGCGGGGCCGCCCCCGGGGGCGGAACGGGTGGGCAAGGGGGCGGCCCCCACGCGGAGCACCCCCGCCCACCCCGGCCCACGCCCACTCCCGCCCGACCGGCACGCCGAACCGGAGCCGGCAAGGAGGGGGAGCGCAGGGGGAAGCCCCCACCCCCCTACGCCAACAACCCCCTCAACGGAAACACCGCCCTCCGCACCGCCACCACCGCCTGATCCACCCGATCCGAAGGGTCGTACCCCTCCTCCCACCCCCGCCAGGCCACCGTCCGCCCATCCGTCATCCGCCCCGGCCCCAACTCCCGCGTCAGCGCGAAGACTTCGTCCTTCCAAGAGGCCGGAATCACCGACTCCGGATCCACCGGCCGATGCGCCGCGATCCCCACCAGATGCGTCCACGACCGCGGCACCACGTCCACCACCGCATATCCCCCGCCCCCGAGGGCAATCCACCGCGCACCCTCCACGTACTCGTGCGCCAGCTCATGACAGGCCGCCTGCACCGCCCGCTGAGCGTCCAGCGACACCGCCAGATGCGCCAACGGGTCCTCGAAGTGCGTATCCGCCCCATGCTGGCTGACCAGCACCTGCGGCCGGAAATCCGCCAACAGCTCCGGCACCACCGCATGGAAGGCCCGCAGCCACCCCGCGTCCCCGGTCCCCGCCGGCAGCGCCACATTCACCGCGCTGCCCTCCCCGGCGCCCTCGCCACCCGTCTCCTCCGGCCACCCCGTCCCCGGAAACAACAACCTCGGGTGCTCGTGCAACGAGATCGTCAACACCCGCGGATCGTCCCAGAAGGCCGTCTGCACACCGTCCCCGTGATGCACATCCACATCGACGTACGCGACCCGCTCGACACCCATCTCCAACAGCCGCGCGATCGCCAGCGCCGCGTCGTTGTAGATGCAGAACCCCGCCGCAGCCCCCGGCATCGCATGGTGCAGTCCGCCCGCGAAGTTCACCGCGTGCGACGCGTCGCCCCGCCACACCGCCTCCGCGGCCCCCACCGACTGCCCGGCGATCAGCGCGGACGCCTCATGCATGCCCACGAAGGCCGGATCGTCGTCGGTCCCCAGCCCGTACGCCTGATCCGCGTCCCGCGGCGCCCTCGAAGCCGCCCGCACCGCCGCGACGTAGTCCTCCCGGTGCACGAGCTGCAACGTGGAGTCCCCCGCCGCCGGCGCGGCCACCATCTCCACCGCCCCGTCGAGCCCGTAGGCCCGTACCAGCCCCATGGTCAGCGCGAGCCTGACCGGATCCATCGGATGGTTCTTCCCGAAGTTGTACGCCGTGACGGCGTCATCCCACATCAACAGTGCGCGGCCGCTCATGCCCGCCACCGTATCGGTCGCCCTCGGCCTCGAACGACCGGGCGTACACCAGCGTCACGAGCACCAGAACCATCGGCACGAGCATCGCCCCCCGGTAGTTCCACGCGTCCCCGATCGCCCCCACCAAGGGCGACCCGACCAGGAATCCCACGTAGTTGAAGACGTTCAGCCGAGCCACCGCCACATCACTGTGGGCCGGAAACATCCGCCCCGCCGCCGCGAAGGTCTGCGGAACGATCACGCACAACCCGAGCCCCAGCAGCGTGAATCCAGCCATCCCCAGCCACGCCCCGGAAGCCGCCGCCACCACCGCGAACCCCGCAGCGGCGACAACGGCCCCGCACCGCACCACCGCCACCGCTCCGAACCGCCGCACCCCGAAGTCCCCCACGGCCCGCCCGAGCAGCGTCGTCACCATGTAGACGTTGTACGGAACGGTCGCCAGCGCCTCCGACGAACCCAGCACGTCCTGCAGGTACTTGGCGCTCCAGTTCGACACCGTCGAGTCGCCGATGTACGCGAAGGCCATCACCATGCACAGCGGCAGCAACAGCTTGAACGAGAAGCCCCCCGCCCCCTTCGCACCGACCCCGGCACCGGCGGCGACGGCCCCCTGCCCCTCTCCTGCCACCGCGTCCACGTACCACCGGCTCCCCACCAGCACCACGGGCACCAGAACACACACCACCGGCAGATACGACACCAGGAGCGACAGCTCCCAGTGCGCCCCCACCCAGGCCAACGAGGCCCCGGCGATCCCCCCGAGGCTGTACGCCGCGTGAAAACCGAGCATGATGCTGCGCCCGTACGCCCGCTGAAGGCTCACCCCGAGCATGTTCATCGAGGCGTCCAGCATGCCCACCGCGAGCCCGAACACCCCGAGCGCCAGCGCCACGTGCCACATCTCGCGGCCCGCCCCCACACCGAGGAGGGCGAGCAGCACGACCGGCTGGGACCACCGCAGCACCCGCGCCGGCCCCACCCGTTTCGCCAACGCCTCGGCCACGAAGCTCCCCGCCCCGGCCAGGATCGGCACCGCGGCCAGGAAGATCGGAAGCACCGCGTCCGACATCCCGTACTGCTTCTGCAGCGCCGGTATTCGGGTCACGAGGATCGCGAAGGCCAGGCCCTGCGCGAAGAAGCTCAACGCCAAGGAAGCCCTGCCGTGCCGCAGGCGCGCATCTGTCATGAACGGTGAGAGTACGACCCCGGACTACCCATGGGTAGATGGATCACACACCCAATCCGGCACCCCTTCCGGCACCCCATCCGGGCCGGCCCCGCCCCGCTCTCAGTCGAGCAGCCCGAGCAGTTCCTTCATGTCCGAGAAGTACCCGTTGGCTCCGTCCAACCGCTCGACGGGCGTCATCGCGGTGAACCCGTACACGTCCATCCCGGCGGCCCGTGCCGCCGCCACCCCGAGCGGACTGTCCTCGACCACCACACACCGCTCGGGCGCCACCCCCATCCGCTCGGCCGCGTACAGGAACAGATCCGGCGCCGGCTTCCCCTTCCCCACGTCCTCGGAGCTGAACAGCCACTCCTCCTCGAACCACTCGTCGAGCCCGGTCCTCAGGTGCCCTGCCCTGATCCGGTCGTGACTCCCCGAGGAGGCCACACAGTACGGAACCCCGTCGGCGACCAGGCCGCCCAGGACGTCCTCGACTCCGGGCACGGGCTGAAGCTCCCGCTCGAAACCGGCCACGATTCTCTGGTGCAGCGTCTGCTCGAAGTCCGTCGGCAGTTCCTGTCCGGTCCTCTCCCTGATGAGGTCGTGCACACGGTGCACGGCGGCTCCCATGTAGTCCCGCAGGGATTCGTCGTACGTCGTGGGGTGCCCGAGCTCGGTCAGGTACCCGGAGAGAATCCGGTTGGCGAGCGGCTCGCTGTCCACGAGCACGCCGTCGTTGTCGAAGATCACCAGTTCGTAGCGCATGAACTGACCATAAACGCAAAAAAGCCGCTGCCCCCGAGTCAACAGACTCGGGGGCAGCGGCTTTTTTAAAATTTGTTCGGCGGCGTCCTACTCTCCCACAGGGTCCCCCCTGCAGTACCATCGGCGCGGAAAGGCTTAGCTT
This sequence comes from Streptomyces sp. NPDC021093, assembly GCF_044333135.1. Lineage (NCBI taxonomy): Bacteria > Bacillati > Actinomycetota > Actinomycetes > Kitasatosporales > Streptomycetaceae > Streptomyces > Streptomyces sp. NPDC021093. The sequence continues at coordinate 651,980 of NZ_JBIRQJ010000007.1, forward strand.
CCGGGTTCGGAATGTAACCGGGCGT
>NZ_JBIRQJ010000008.1:0-547971 GCF_044333135.1 Streptomyces sp. NPDC021093
TAACGGGTGGAGCTGACTGGTACTAATAGGCCGAGGGCTTGTCCTCAGTTGCTCGCGTCCACTGTGTTAGTTCTGAAATAACGAACAGTCCTGTGTCAACAGCCAGGTGTTCAAATTTCATAGTGTTTCGGTGGTCATAGCGTTAGGGAAACGCCCGGTTACATTCCGAACCCGGAAGCTAAGCCTTTCCGCGCCGATGGTACTGCAGGGGGGACCCTGTGGGAGAGTAGGACGCCGCCGAACAATCATTGTGGGAAAGCCCCGCACCAGGAAACTGGTGCGGGGCTTTTCTGCGTTTACGGGGCATGTTGTACCCCTGTGCGGTCGCCGGCAGTGGCTGAGGGTAAGGTCAGGGTGAAAATCGTTGGCACGTTCCCACAGGAGGCCCCCGGGTGGAGGTCCAGGAGACTCGAGTTCAGACGGACCGAGTCCTCACCATCCCCAACATTCTGAGCATGGCTCGTCTCGTTGGCGTGCCCTTGTTCCTGTGGCTGATTCTTCGCCCTGTGTTCGGTGGGCCCAACAGCGACGGTTGGGCCTTGCTGGTGCTGATGCTCAGTGGCGTCAGCGACTACCTCGACGGCAAGCTTGCGCGTAAGTGGAATCAGATCAGCAATCTTGGGCGGTTGCTCGACCCAGCTGCTGACCGGCTCTACATTCTGTCCACCCTGGTGGGGCTGACCTGGCGGGAGATCCTTCCCTGGTGGATTACAGCGGCTCTTCTGGCACGCGAGCTCATGCTTCTCGTGATGGTGGGTATCCTCCGTCGACACGGCTATCCGCCGCCGCAGGTGAACTTCCTGGGCAAGGCAGCCACGTTCAATCTGATGTATGCCTTCCCGTTGCTGCTGCTCAGCGTTCAGGACGGGTGGCTCGGGACTCTGGGTGCTATTTTCGGATGGGCGTTCGCCGGATGGGGTACAACCCTGTATTGGTGGGCAGGGATTCTCTACGTGGTGCAGGTCCGTCGGCTGGTCAAGGCGGACACCTCGGCCGATTGAGTCTGTCGAAGTGGCGCAGCGCAGCGCCGGCCCTTCCGGACCTCTGAAGTCCGTGGAAGGGCCCCGGGCGGGCGCAGTCGGTTAGATCTTCTCTTCAAAGGAGGACGCTTCCGACATGAAGGCCGTCGTGATGGCCGGTGGCGAAGGTACACGCCTTCGCCCCATGACCTCGAGCATGCCCAAGCCACTCCTGCCGGTTGCCAACCGGCCGATCATGGAGCACGTGCTGCGGTTGCTCAAGCGGCATGGGCTCAATGAGACCGTCGTAACCGTGCAGTTTCTGGCCTCGCTCGTCAAGAACTACTTCGGCGACGGGGAAGAGCTCGGAATGGAGCTCACCTATGCCAATGAGGAGAAGCCACTCGGCACTGCGGGCAGCGTGAAGAATGCCGAAGAGGCGTTGAAGGACGACGCTTTCCTCGTCATCTCGGGCGATGCCCTGACCGACTTCGACCTGACCGACCTCATCCGTTTCCACAAGGAGAAGGGCTCACTTGTCACGGTGTGCCTGACGAGGGTGCCGAATCCGTTGGAATTCGGCATCACGATCGTGGACGAGGAAGGGAAGGTGGAGCGCTTCCTGGAGAAGCCGACCTGGGGTCAGGTCTTCTCCGACACCGTGAACACGGGCATCTACGTGATGGAGCCCGAGGTCTTCGACTACGTCGAGTCCGACGTGCCGGTGGACTGGTCCGGTGATGTCTTTCCTCAGTTGATGAAGGAAGGCAAGCCGGTCTACGGGTACATCGCAGAGGGCTACTGGGAAGACGTCGGTACCCACGAGAGCTATGTGAAGGCCCAGGCCGACGTCCTTGAGGGCAAGGTCGACGTCGAGCTCGACGGGTTCGAGATCTCGCCCGGAGTCTGGGTCGCCGAAGGTGCCGAGGTCCATCCGGACGCCGTGCTCAGGGGGCCGCTGTACATCGGCGACTACGCCAAGGTCGAGGCCGGGGCGGAGATTCGCGAGCACAGCGTCATCGGGTCGAACGTCGTGGTGAAGAGCGGCGCCTTCCTGCACCGGGCCGTCGTCCACGACAACGTCTACATCGGGCAGCACAGCAACCTCCGCGGTTGTGTGATCGGCAAGAACACCGACATCATGCGGGCGGCCCGGATCGAGGACGGGGCAGTCATCGGGGACGAGTGCCTGGTCGGTGAAGAATCGATCATTCAGGGCAATGTGCGGGTGTACCCGTTCAAGACCATCGAGGCCGGCGCCTTCGTCAACACGTCGGTGATCTGGGAGTCCAGGGGCCAGGCGCACCTCTTCGGGGCCCGTGGGGTCTCAGGGATCCTGAACGTGGAGATCACGCCGGAGCTCGCCGTGCGGCTGGCAGGGGCGTACGCGACGACCCTGAAGAAGGGGTCCACGGTCACCACCGCGCGCGATCACTCCCGTGGTGCGCGGGCGCTCAAGCGGGCGGTGATCTCCGCGCTGCAGGCGAGCGCCATCGACGTACGGGATCTGGAGAACGTACCGCTGCCGGTGGCACGGCAGCAGACCGCGCGGGGCAGTGCCGGCGGGATCATGATCCGTACGACTCCCGGCGTGCCGGACTCGGTGGACATCATGTTCTTCGACGAGCGCGGTGCGGACCTGTCGCAGGGCGGGCAGCGGAAGCTGGACCGGGTGTACGCGCGTCAGGAGTACCGGCGGGCGTTTCCCGGGGAGATCGGGGATCTGCACTTCCCGGCGAGCGTCTTCGACTCGTACACCGGATCGCTGCTCAGGAATCTGGACGCGACCGGTATCGCTGATTCCGGGCTGAAGGTCGTCGTCGACGCGTCGAACGGGAGCGCGGGACTGGTGCTGCCCAGTCTGCTGGGGCGGTTGGGGGTCGATTCGCTGACCATCAACCCCGGGCTCGACGAGGCGCGGCCCACCGAGACCGCTGACTCGCGGCGGGCCGGGCTGGTCAGGCTCGGCGAGATCGTCGCGTCGGCGCGGGCGGACTTCGGGGTGCGGTTCGACCCGGTCGGCGAGCGGCTTTCGCTGGTGGACGAGCGTGGGCGGATCATCGAGGACGACCGGGCGCTGCTGGTGATGCTCGACCTGGTGGCCGCCGAGCGGCGCAGCGGGCGGGTGGCGCTGCCGGTGACGACCACTCGCGTCGCCGAGCAGGTGGCGGCGTACCACGGGACCCAGGTGGAGTGGACGACCACCTCGCCGGACGATCTGACGCGGGTGGGCCGCGAGGACGCGACCATCTTCGGTGGGGACGGGCGCGGTGGGTTCATCGTGCCGGAGTTCAGCAGCGTCTTCGACGGGGCAGCGGCCTTCGTGCGGCTGATCGGGCTGGTGGCGAGGACACAGTTGACGCTGAGCCAGATCGACGCGCGGATTCCGCGGGCGCACGTGCTGCGGCGCGACCTCGCCACGCCGTGGGCGGTCAAGGGTCTCGTGATGCGCCGGGTCGTCGAGGCGGCCGGGGAGCGGTCGGTGGACACGACCGACGGCGTGCGGGTCGTAGAGGCCGACGGGCGCTGGGTGATGGTGCTGCCCGACCCGGCGGAGGCGGTCACTCATTTGTGGGCCGAAGGGCCGGACGACGAATCGGCCCAGGCACTCCTCGACGAGTGGTCGACGATCGTCGACAGCGCAGGTCACTGAGGTCGGACCGGTGTGCCGGAGGACGTCTTGCGACGGCGTCCGGTGCACCGGTGGGGCCATTCGGTGGTAGGGGCTGCGACATGCGACGATGTGCGGCATGTCGCAGCAGCCCCCCGCTCGGAGCACCCCTTCTCCACCGCGGCGTCCCGACGCGTCCATGTCGCTGCTGACGAACGTGATGGAGCACAGCCTCGACGACGGATACGCGGAGGCGGCGGCCCGTCAGCAGGCCGACGGCACCGCGGGGATGCCGCGGACCCTGCGGCGGAAGCTCGGTCTGGCGGCTTGTCTCGTACTGGCTGCCGCGGTGGTCACGCTCGGGGCGGCGAACGCCCGGATAGCGGCACCGGTGGTGGCCAAGGAGCGTGAGGAGCTCGTCGGCCGGATCGATTCGGAGACCGCGGCCGCGGACAAGCTGGAGAAGGAAGTCGACGCCCTGCGTGGCGACGTGGGGGAGCGCCAGCGCAAGGCACTTGAGGAGCACGGCGGCGACCAGGGCCAGTTGACGGCCCTGCTGTCCGGCGCCACCCCCGTCCAGGGGCCCGGCATCAAGCTCGTCGTGGACGATGCCAAGGAGACCGGCGAAGGCAGTGACGGACCGCGCGGAAGCAGTGGGTTCTCCGACACCGGACGGGTACGGGACCGGGACATGCAACGGGTCGTCAACGGTCTCTGGCAGTCCGGCGCGGAGGCCGTGGCGATCAACGGGCAGCGACTGACGATGCTGTCGGCGATCAGGGCGGCGGGGGACGCCATACTGGTCGACAACAAGCCCCTCGCGCCGCCCTACACGGTGCTCGCCGTGGGCGGGAAGCACCTCAACACCACGTTCAACGACAGTGCCGACGGGCAGTACCTGCATGTGCTGCAGGAGAGCTACGGCATTCGCACCAGCATTTCCGACCAGGAAGAGGTGCGGCTGCCGGCCGCGCCGAGCCTGATCGTACGCATCGCCCAACCGCAGGCCGCAGACGCCGGGAAGGGCGTGGCCGACGCACAGAAGACAGAGAAGGGCACATCGTGATCGCCGTACTGGGCCTCGTCGTGGGAGTCGTGGTCGGATTGCTGGTCCGGCCCGAAGTGCCGGCGGTGGTCGAGCCCTACCTGCCCATCGCCGTCGTCGCCGCGCTGGACGCGGTCTTCGGCGGCCTGCGGGCCATGCTCGACGGCATCTTCGTCGACAAGGTCTTCGTCGTCTCCTTCCTGTCGAACGTGGTGGTGGCCGCCCTGATCGTCTTCCTCGGCGACAAACTCGGTGTCGGTGCGCAGCTGTCGACGGGCGTGGTCGTCGTCCTCGGCATCCGGATCTTCTCCAACGCTGCCGCCATCCGTCGGCACATCTTCCGGGCGTGACGCCGGTGAGCAGCGAGGAGCAGCACACGGACGAAGAGAATCCCCGGCACGAAGAGCAGCACGGCCACGAGGAGATGACGGGCCGGCAGCGGCTGGTCGCGGGGCTGTGGCCGCCGCGGGTCACCAGAGCCCAGCTGATCGTCGCCCTGTTGCTGTTCGGACTCGGGCTCGGGCTGGCCATTCAGGTCAACTCGACCAGCGCGGACGGTGCGCTGCGGGGCGCGCGGCAGGAGGACCTCGTACGGATCCTGAACGAGCTGGACGACCGTACGCAGCGGCTGGAGGACGAGAAGCAGCGGCTGGAGGACCAGCGTTCGGAGCTGGAGAGCAGCTCCGACCAGGCCGAGGAGGCCCGTAAGCAGACGCTGGAGAAGGAGCGCCAGCTCGGCGTGCTGGCCGGCACCGTGGGTGCGCAGGGCCCCGGTATCACGCTGACCGTCAACGACCCGAGGAGTGCGGTGGAGCCCGACCGGCTGCTCGACACCATTCAGGAACTCCGGGCGGCCGGTGCGGAAGCGATTCAGATCAACGACGTACGGGTCGTGGCCAACACCTACTTCTCCGGGGACGCCGGCAGCATCCAGGTGGACGGCAAGGAAGTTCGGGCCCCGTACACCTTCAAGGTGATCGGGAAGCCGCAGGATCTGGAGCCCGCGCTGAACATCCCCGGCGGGGTCGTGCAGACTCTGGAGAAGGAGCAGGCCACCGCCACGGTGCAGCGACTTGAGAAGATCGTCGTGAATGCCTTGCGACCGGCGAAGCGGCCTGACTACGCTCGGTCGTCATCCCAGTGAAGCTGGGGCGAATGAGCGCTGTCGGACACGGGCATGAGGTTGCGGGGGGTCGGCGCACCAAGGACGTGGTGCGTGGTGGAAACTGTCCGAGTGATACGGACGTTATGAAGATGTCCAAGTCAGCAGGTTTGTTGATGCAGGGTTCGTCCTGCCCCACGGGCGGGTCTGTTTCGGTCAAGGGGAATCGCCCGTGAAGTTGTTTGCGAAATTGTTCGGCAAGAGTGCACGTGACGACAGCAGCTCCCACACTGCCCGTCACCGTGCCCCGCGCCCCGGTGACGGGGAGGAGCAGAGCGGAGAGCGCCCGCTCTTCCGCGACGAGGTCGGCGGCCACGGCGCGCCGTCTGTTGACCCGGCCGGTCCCGGCCGCATAGGTTCCGGAGAACCATCAACCTCAAGTACGGGTGGAGGGTTTACTCCCGACCCATACGCAACCAGCGCCCACCACGCGGGGCAGCCGCGGCAGGAGGATCCGTCCATGTCGGCCTTGCCGGTTTGTACGAGGTGCGGTCACCGGAACGCTGCGGACAGCCGATTCTGCTCCAACTGCGGTGCGCCGCTGCGGGGCGGCGTCGCTGCCGAGCGTCCGTCGGAGACCACGTCGACCATCTCCATCTCGGGGCTTGAGGCGTACGAGGCGGAGAAGACCGGGCAGACCGCCCTTCCGTCGCTGTCGCCCGAGGCCCAGGCCGCGGTCGACGCCCTTCCGCTCGGTGCGGCGCTGCTGGTGGTGCGCCGCGGTCCGAACTCGGGAAGCCGCTTCCTGCTGGACGGTGAGCTGACCACGGCCGGCCGCCACCCGCAGAGCGACATCTTCCTCGACGACGTGACCGTCTCGCGACGGCACGTGGAGTTCCGCCGGGGCGGCGACGGTGGGTTCACCGTCTCCGACGTCGGCAGCCTCAACGGCACGTACGTCAACCGGGAGCGCATCGACGCGGTCCTGCTGGCGAACGGCGACGAGGTGCAGATCGGTAAGTACCGGCTGGTCTTCTACGCGAGCCAGCAGGGCGTCTGATCCTTCCAGGGAAGGTCCATGCTGCGAATCCAGACGGGCGGTGCCGTGCGCGGCACCGCCTCCGCCGGCAGTCGGCTGATGAGCATCGGTTCGGTGCTCAGCCTGCTGCGTGAGGAATTTCCCGAAGTCACGATCTCGAAAATCCGCTTTCTGGAGGCGGAGGGACTGGTCGAGCCGCAGCGCACGCCGTCCGGGTACCGGAAGTTCAGCCCGGCAGATGTCGAGCGGCTCGCCCAGGTGCTGCGCATGCAGCGCGACCACTACCTCCCGCTCAAGGTCATCAAGGAGCACCTCGACGCGCTGGAGCGCGGCGAGAACGTCCAGCTGCCTTCCCCCGGCGGTCCGCGCGAGCTGCTCGAAGGGGCGCCGGAGACGGCGCCCGAGCGGGTGACCGTGGTCCGCCTCGGGCGGGACGAGCTGCTCGCCGCCGCCGAGGTGGCGGAGAGCGACCTCGGCGAGTGGGAGGCGTACGGACTCATCGCGGAGCTGCCGGAGGGCGGCTACGACGCGGAGGCCGTCACGGTCGCCAAGCTCGTGGCGGATCTTGGGCGGTTCGGCCTGGAGCCGCGGCACCTGCGGGCCATGAAGGCCGCGGCGGACCGGGAGGCCGGGCTGATCGGCAATGTGGTCGCGCCGCTGCGGCGGCACCGCAATCCGCAGACCAGGGCACATGCCGAGGCGACCACCAGGGAGCTCGCTGGCCTGACCGTACGACTGCATGCGGCGCTGGTTCAGACGGCGCTGAGGTCCGGCTCGAACTGAGCTGTACTTGGAGTGAACAGGAGCCCGACTACCCAAACCGGTCGGGCACGTCCTAGGGTTGCTGTGTGAACGAGCTCGACGTCGTAGGTGTCAGGGTGGAAATGCCCAACAACCAGCCGATCGTGCTCCTGCGTGAAGTGGGAGGCGACCGGTACCTTCCCATTTGGATCGGACCGGGTGAGGCCACGGCCATCGCCTTCGCCCAGCAGGGGCTGGCACCCGCCAGGCCGCTGACGCACGACCTTTTCAAGGACGTGCTCGAAGCGGTCGGCCAGGAGCTCACCGAAGTGCGGATCACCGATCTGCGGGACGGGGTCTTCTATGCCGAGCTGGTCTTCGCCAGCGGTGTGGAGGTCAGTGCGCGGCCGTCCGACGCGATAGCGCTGGCGCTGCGCACCGGGACGCCGATCTACGGCAGTGACGGGGTGCTGGACGACGCCGGGATCGCCATTCCGGACGAGCAGGAGGACGAGGTGGAGAAGTTCCGCGAGTTCCTCGACCAGATCTCGCCGGAGGACTTCGGCACCAACAGCCAGTGAGCTGTGGCCGACCGTGAGCTGCGGCCGGTGAGCCGCTGTGCTTCCCGGCCGAGCCCGCCGATTCCCGGTGGATTTCAGCGCATTCGAGCAGTCTTTCCCCGATGAGAGACACGGCAAACCACTCTCAGGGTGATTATCACTCGGCATGCCGAGTGTGGCGATCGTTGACGCACCCCGGGTGACTGCCTACCGTCGACAAGGCAGGTCAAGGACGGAGGTCGGCGTGAGAATCAGCGGCGACGGTACGGCGACGGGCGGGCCGTATCCGCTCGGCAGTTCGGCCGACCCCACAGCAAGTCAGCACCCCCTCGCGGCGGCACAGGCCGCTGCCGGGGTGACCGAGACGGTCGGGTACCGGGGGCCCACCGCGTGCGCGGCGGCCGGTATCACGTACCGGCAATTGGACTACTGGGCGCGCACCGGGCTCGTCGAGCCGAGCGTGCGGCCCGCCTACGGATCCGGGACGCAGCGGCTCTACAGCTTTCGTGACGTCGTGGTCCTCAAGATCGTCAAGCGGTTCCTGGACACCGGTGTCGCACTCCAGAACATCCGGGCCGCTGTGCAGCACCTCCGGGAGCGCGGCTTCCAGGATCTGGAGCGGATGACGCTCATGAGCGACGGGGCGACCGTCTACGAGTGCGTCTCGCCGGACGAGGTCGTCAGCCTGTTGCAGGGCGGCCAGGGGATCTTCGGGATCGCCGTGGGCGTGGTGTGGCGGGACGTGGAGACGGCGTTGTCGCAGCTGCACGGGGAGCGTGTCGACACGGGCGAGACGCTGGTCGGGAACAACCCGGGGGACGAGCTGGCGCGTCGGCGGAACAGGGCCGGCTGACGCCCTTCTGCCGATTGTCAGTGGCGTAGGGCAGCATCGGTGGTGTGAGGACCGCGCCGACCATTCTGCATCTCGACATGGATGCCTTCTTCGCCGCAGCAGAGCAGGCGGCGAAACCCAGCCTGCGCGGGAAACCGGTGGTCGTGGGCGGGCTGGGGCCCCGAGGGGTGGTCGCCACCGCTTCGTACGAGGCGAGACGCTTCGGGGTGCACTCGGCCATGCCGATGGCGCAGGCGCGGCGGCTCGCGCCCAATGCCGCCTATCTGGTGCCGCGCTTCTCGCTCTACCGGACGGTGAGCGAGCAGGTGATGGAGCTGTTGGGGCAGCTGTCGCCCCTGGTGGAGCCGCTCAGCATGGACGAGGCGTTCGTGGACCTGGAGGCGGGCGGCACGGCCGACGACACCGCGTCCGCGCGGGAGGTCGGCGAGCGGCTGCGGAAGCGGATCAGGGCGGTCACCGGACTGAGCGGGTCGGTCGGGCTCGCGGGCTCCAAGATGCTGGCCAAGATCGCGTCCGAGCAGGCCAAGCCGGACGGGCTGGTGCTGATAGCTCCGGGGACCGAGCGGGAGCTGCTCGCGCCGATGCCGGTGCGGATCCTGCCGGGGGTGGGACCCGCGACCGGGGACCATTTGCGACGGGCCGGGATGACGACGGTGGCGGACCTCGCGGCGGCGGGCGAGGACGAGCTCGTACGGCTGCTGGGGAGGGCGCACGGGGCGTCGCTGTACCGGATGGCGCGGGGGATCGACGACCGGCCCGTGGTGGCCGAGCGGGACGCGAAGTCGGTGTCGGTCGAGGACACCTTCGACGTGGATCTGCACGACCGGGTGCGGGTGCGGTCCGAGGTGGAGCGGCTGGCCGAGCGGTGCGTCGAGCGGCTGCGGGCTGCGGGGAGGTCGGGGCGGACCGTGGTGCTCAAGGTGCGGAGGTTCGATTTCTCGACGCTGACGCGGTCGGAGACGCTGCGCGGGCCGACGGACGACGCCGGGGTCGTGCGGGAGGCGGCCGCGCGGCTGCTGGAGGGTGTGGACACCACGGGCGGGGTGCGGCTGCTGGGGGTCGGGGTGACCGGGCTGGCGGACTTTACGCAGGAGGACCTTTTCGCGCAGGCGGCGCGGGAGGCGGAAGAGGCGGAAGAGGCGGTGGAAGGGCAGGGCCGGGGGGTGGGGACGGCGGCCGGGGCTGAGGGCTCGGGGCGTGGCGGATCGGCCGATGCGGTGGGGGAGAGCGTTGAGGAGGAGGGGGAGAGCGAGAGGGAAGAGGCCGGGGCCGGGTCTGGGACCGGGATCGGGTCTGGGATCGGGTCTGGGGCCGGGGGTGGCGGGGGTGAGCCGGTTGCTGAGCGGCGGTGGCATGCGGGGCACGATGTGCGGCATGCGGAGTACGGCGCGGGGTGGGTGCAGGGGAGCGGGGTGGGGCGGGTGACGGTGCGGTTCGAGGAGCCGGGGTCGCCGGGGCCGGGACGGGTGAGGACCTTTCTGGTGGACGATCCGGAACTGGAGGTGGCGGAGCCGTTGCCGTTGGTGGGGGTGCCGGGGGAGGACGTGGGGGCCCGGGAGCTTTCCGGCGGGCCGGGCCGCATGGGGTGACCTTGCCTGTTCGGTACGGCTGGTGCGGGTGATGGGGTCTGTCTGTCTGCCTGGCTGGGGCGGGGCTGGGCGGGGGCGGATGGGGTACTGCCCTGGTCGGACGGAGCTGAGAGGGTCGGGGAAGTGTGCAGCCGCACGGCAGGGGCGGTGACGTGGAGCGGGTGAGGTCTCCTCTGCTTGAGCGGAGCCGAGAGGCGGGGGGGCAGTTGCAAGGCAGGGGTGGGGCGACGACGCCGTGCCGCCCGGTCCAGGCGCGGAGCGCGGGCGCCTCGCCCTTGCTCTTCTCGTCCCGGAGCTGGAGCTTCAGCACGGCGGGGGTGTGGTCCTCCCGTACGACAGGGAGCACGAGGGCGACGACGCCGTGCCGCCCGGTCCAGGCGCGGAGCGCGGGCGCCTCGCCCTTGCTCTCCTCGTTCCGGAGCTGGAGCTTCAGCACGGCGGGGTGTGGTCCTCCCGTACGACGGGGCGCACGAGGGCGGCGGCGCCGTGCAGGGCAAGGGCGGAGGGGACGGGCAGCGGGTGGGGGCTCTCGTGTGTGAGTGGAGCCGAGAGCTTGGGGAGGTCGCGACCAGGTCGAGGGGTGCTGGTGCTCCAGGCCTTGGGGCGTGCGTGTCAGGGCGCCGACCGTGGTAGGACCTTTGGACTGGTCCTGGGGGAGGGCGGGGGTCAGGATTCTCCGTTGGCCAGAGTGCCGAAGTCCTTGTCGGGGGTGGTGGGGGGCGCGGAGTTGAGGCCGTAGTGGTGGTAGAGCTGGAGCTCTTGCTCGGGGGAGAGGTGACGGCCTACGCCGAAGTCCGGGGCGTCTCTGATCAGGGACTTTTCGAAGGGGATGCGCAGGGTGTTGTCGACGAGGCTGCTGGGTTCCAGGGGGACGAAGGCGTCGCGGGAGAAGAGGCCGGTGCGGACGGCCGCCCACTCGGGAATGCCGGTGGCGTCGTCCAGGTAGACCTCGTCCACCGTTCCGATCTTGGTGCCGTTGCGGTCGAATGCTTTGCGGCCGATCAGGCTGCGCGGATCGATGTCGGTCTGCACGGTCGGTCCCTTCAACTGGTCGCAACTGCTGTGTGAACCCCGTAAAACATACGAAAGAGCAGAATTGAGAGCCTGGCCACTCGAGGGATCCTGGTGGGAGTGCGCTGGTAGGCTGGCCAACGGCTGCTGACCCCGTGCGGGAGAGTCCTCCGAGATGGATTTCGGAGGCGCCGAAGGAGCAACTCCTCCCCGGAATCTCTCAGGCCCCTGTACCGCTCGGACGAGGTCACTCTGGAAAGCAGGGCGGGTGGCGGGCACGGCACAGGCCGGTGCGTGATCCTTCCTCACCGACGGTGAAAGCCGGAGCTCCGTCACGCGGTGTTCCGGTGAAGCTCTCAGGTTGAGATGACAGAGGGGGAGGCCGTCCGGGTACCCGTGCCGTGGTGCCCCTCGCAGGTCGTGTCAGACCAGGAGGCCTTCCGCAGATGACCGCCAACCGTCGTATTGCGCTCGCAGAGCTTGAGCGTGGAATCCCCTTTGAGCAGCGTCATATCGGACCTGATGGTGAAGCGCAGGCCAAGATGCTCGCGCAGGTCGGGTACGGGTCGTTGGACGAGCTGACCGCCGCCGCGGTGCCGGATGCGATCAAGAACGCGGAGGCGCTGAGCCTGCCGGACGCGCGTACCGAGGCCGAGGTGCTGGCCGAGCTGCGTACGCTCGCCGACCGGAACCAGGTGCTGGCCCCGATGATCGGCCTCGGCTACTACGGGACCTTCACGCCGCCGGTCATCCTGCGGAACGTCATGGAGAACCCGGCCTGGTACACGGCCTACACGCCCTACCAGCCGGAGATCTCGCAGGGCCGGCTCGAAGCGCTCCTCAACTTCCAGACGATGGTCGCCGAGCTGACCGGGCTGCCGACGTCCGGTGCCTCGCTGCTCGACGAGGGCACCGCCGCCGCCGAGGCCATGTCGCTCGCGCGGCGGGTGGGCAAGGTCAAGAAGGGCGTGTTCCTGGTCGACGCGGAAACGCTTCCGCAGACCATCGCCGTGATTCAGACGCGGGCCGAGCCCACCGGTGTCGAGGTCGTCGTCGCCGACCTGGCGGAAGGGATTCCGGCCGAGGTCGCCGAGCGCGGTGTGTTCGGTGTGCTGCTGCAGTACCCGGGCGCCTCCGGTGTCGTACGGGACATCAAGCCCGTCATCGAGCAGGCGCACGAGCTGGGTGCCATCGTCACCGTTGCCGCGGATCTGCTGGCGCTGACGCTGCTGACCTCGCCGGGTGAGCTGGGCGCCGACATCGCCGTCGGTACGACGCAGCGGTTCGGTGTGCCGATGGGCTTCGGCGGTCCGCACGCCGGGTTCATGGCCGTACGGGAGAAGTTCGCACGCAGCCTGCCCGGGCGGCTCGTGGGCGTGTCCGTGGACGCGGACGGCGACAAGGCGTACCGGCTGGCGCTCCAGACGCGTGAGCAGCACATCCGCCGTGAGAAGGCGACCAGCAACATCTGTACGGCACAGGTGTTGCTGGCCGTGATGGCAGGGATGTACGCCGTCTACCACGGCCCGGACGGGCTCAAGGGGATCGCGCGCCGGACGCACCGCTACGCGTCGATCCTCGCCGAGGGGCTGCGCGCCGGTGGCGTCGAGGTCGTGCACGGGGAGTACTTCGACACGCTGACCGTACGGGTGCCGGGCAAGGCCGCCGAGGTCGTCGCCGCCGCCCGTGAGCACGGGGTCAATCTGCGGCTCATCGACGGCGACTTGGTGTCCGTCGCGTGCGACGAGACCACCGCGCGGGCCCAAGTGGCCTCCGTCTGGGCCGCGTTCGGGGTCGAGGGCGATATCGAGGCGCTGGACGAGGCCGTCGGTGAGGCGCTGCCGGACGCGCTGCTGCGGAGTGACGACTTCCTGACCCACCCGGTCTTCCACCAGCACCGCTCCGAGACGGCCATGCTGCGCTACCTGCGCAAGCTCGCCGACCGCGACTACGCGCTGGACCGCGGCATGATCCCGCTCGGCTCCTGCACCATGAAGCTGAACGCGACGACCGAGATGGAGCCGGTGACCTGGCCCGAGTTCGGTGCGATCCACCCCTTCGCGCCGATCGAGCAGGCCGCAGGCTACCTGACGCTCATCCGCGAGCTGGAGGAGCGCCTCGCCGAGGTCACCGGGTACGACGCGGTGTCGATCCAGCCCAACGCCGGTTCGCAGGGCGAGCTGGCCGGACTGCTCGCCGTACGGGCGTACCACCGGGCGAACGGCGACGAGCAGCGCACCGTGTGCCTGATTCCGTCGTCCGCGCACGGCACGAACGCCGCGAGCGCGGTCATGGCCGGCATGAAGGTCGTCGTGGTGAAGACCGCGGACGACGGCGAGGTCGACGTCGAGGACCTGCACGCCAAGATCGAGCAGTACCGGGACGAGCTGTCGGTGCTGATGATCACGTACCCGTCCACGCACGGCGTCTTCGAGGAGCACGTCGCCGACATCTGCGCGACCGTGCACGAGGCCGGCGGTCAGGTGTACGTCGATGGCGCCAACCTCAACGCGCTGGTGGGCCTCGCCAAGCCGGGCAAGTTCGGCGGCGACGTCTCCCACCTGAACCTGCACAAGACCTTCTGCATCCCGCACGGCGGCGGCGGCCCGGGCGTCGGCCCGGTGGGTGTGCGCGCGCACCTCGCGCCGTACCTCCCCAACCACCCGCTGCAGCCGTCGGCCGGTCCCGAGACGGGCGTCGGTCCGGTCTCGGCCGCGCCGTGGGGCTCGGCCGGCATCCTGCCGATCTCGTGGGCGTACGTACGGCTCATGGGCGGCGAGGGCCTGAAGCGGGCCACGCAGGTGGCCGTGCTGGCCGCGAACTACATCGCGAAGCGTCTTGAGCCGCACTACCCGGTGCTCTACACCGGTCCGAACGGCCTCGTCGCGCACGAGTGCATCGTGGACCTGCGCCCGCTGTCGAAGGCCACGGGCGTGAGCGTGGACGACATCGCCAAGCGGCTCATCGACTACGGCTTCCACGCGCCGACCATGTCGTTCCCGGTCGCCGGGACGCTGATGATCGAGCCGACGGAGAGCGAGAACCTCTACGAGCTGGACCGGTTCTGCGAGACGATGATCGCCATCCGCGGCGAGATCGAGAAGGTCGCGGCGGGCGACTGGCCGGCCGACGACAACCCGCTGGCGAACGCCCCGCACACCGCTGCCGCGCTCGGTGGCGAGTGGACGCACGCGTACAGCCGCGAGGAGGCCGTCTTCCCGGCCGGGGTCTCGGCGGCCGACAAGTACTGGCCGCCGGTGCGCCGGATCGACGGCGCGTTCGGCGACCGCAACCTGGTCTGCTCCTGCCCGCCGATGGACGAGTACGACAACTGACGGGTGCCGTTCGGCAGGTGACATGCGTGGGGGCCGGTTCGGAGTGGAAGCTCCGGGCCGGCCCCTTCGTCGTACGTCGCTTCTTCGGGTGTGGCTCTTCGCGGTGCGTGTGGCGGCTGTGTCAGCCGTCGCGCGGATCGCCTAGGCAGCGGTGGCCACGTCCAGCGGGCGGTGCGGCGCGATGATCTGCCCGTTCGGCAGCAGCTCGCCGGTGTCCTCGAAGAGGAGGACGCCGTTGCACAGCAGGCTCCAGCCCTGCTCCGGGTGGTTCGCCGTCGGACGGGCGGCCTCCCGGTCGGCTGATTCGGCGGTCGGGCAGGATGGCTGGTGCTGGCACATGGAAGGGTTCTTTCGCTGCGTGGTGGTGGTGAAGGTGTTCCTGCGGCTTGAATCGGTGTTCATGGCCGCCCCCCGTATCAGTAGGTCCGGTCCCAGTGTTGCCCCACGGGCGTCGATCCGCAGGGATTTCACGGCAGCTCTTCTCACTGATTGAGGACGCATCACCCGTGCGGACGGTTCAGCTCAACTGGCCCCTCTCTTCGGGTGGTTCGGGGTGACCCGGGCGGGCTAGTCCGGATGGGTCACGTGGGCACGGCGGTGCCCCGCGCCTCCGGGCCTGGAGGGCGGGGCACCGTATGTGCGGAGGGTCAGGCGAGCTGGCCGAGGAGCGGGGCCGACGGGACCGGGTTCAGCCGCAGAGTGAGGACGGGCAGCAGGTCCGAGACCTTGCAGGGGTGGTGCGGGGCGATGCCGGGCGGGGCGGGGGCCAGTGGCACCAGGACGTCGGACGGGGCGGGAGCTCCGGTGGAGGCGTCGGCGGTGGGGTCGCCGTGCAGCCACAGGGTCATCATGTACAGGGCGGGAATGGACAGCAGCCGCGGTTGGTAGGCGGCCGCCATGCCCTCGGCCTGGCGCAGTGCGCGCTCGGTGGAGCTCAGATAGGGGCCCTCGCAGAAGTGGGAGAAGGTCCAGCCGTCGGGGGTGAGTACGGTATTGGCCGCGGCCACCGCCCGGTCGCCGTTGCGGATCAGGAACCACCACCCGGTGAGGCGGGTGCGGGGCGGGCGGGCGCCTCCGGTGATCTGGTCCAGGACGTGGACCGGGAGCGTGAGTTCGGGCGTGAGCGGCCCCTGGAGGGAACGGAGGGCCGGGGTGCGGGCCTCGGTGACGGCAGTGGGGGAGCCGAGTGCCGCGAGAACGCTGCGCAGGGCGGGCGCGGGAGCCGGGGGTACGTGCAGCGGCATGGTGGATCGCCTCTCGCTCTGGGAGACATGGTGAAGCCTGGGCGGTGCGGACGGCGCTGTCAGCGGTGCGGGGCTGGAGAGGGCCTTGGGCGAGGGCCTGGCGTCAACTCTCCGCCTCGTTCGCGGAGTTTATACGACACGTGTTCACACGATGTTTCGTCTAGTCGTCGTGGATATGGCCTGCAAGTCGGTATTCGGCCCTGTGGACAGGGCATTCAGCAAGGGGAAAGTCCTGGTTCGAGGCCGGAATGCAGGATGATTCCGGGGCATTCTCCGCAGCGGCGGTCGGCCGGAACTCGTCGGCATTTTTGACCACTTCTGTGAAGCTGGTAACTGCGCCCTGCGCCATGCCCGCGGAATGTGCCCGCAGGAATTCGCATCGAGGGTAACGCGTACCGGTGGCGGGTGGGGCGTTATGGATCAGTCCGCCGGGGCATCATCGACCGTGAACCACAGGACGCAGCGGCCGTTGCCGCGGGCTGCCCCGGCTGAGGAAGGACGCTCCGATGGGTGAGAAGGTCGTGGCAGACGGATTCGATCTGGTCGACCGGCAGAAGTACCGGCACAAGCTCCACGAGTGTCTGGCGGGGCTCGGGAGGCTCTTGGAGGAGAAGAAGTTCGACCGGCCGAAGAATCTCATGGGGCTGGAGATCGAACTGAATCTCGCGGGGGCCGACGGGCTGCCGAAGATGATGAATGCGGAAGTGCTGGAACGCATTGCCAGCAGGGATTTCCAGACCGAGCTCGGGATGTTCAACCTGGAGGTGAACATTGTTCCGCACCGGTTGGGCGGGCGTGTTCTCGATCAATTGGCGGAGGAACTGCGCACCGGTCTGGGCTATGCCCACCGGAAGGCCGCCGAGGTCGACGCGGGAATCGTGATGATCGGCATCCTGCCCACGCTGGGGCGGGACGACCTGGTCCACGCGAACCTCTCGGACGTCGACCGGTACGCGCTGCTGAACGAGCAGATCGTGGCGGCAAGGGGTGAGCCCTTCCAGCTCGACATCGAGGGTGTCGAGCGCCTGACCTGCAACTCCGAGTCGATCGTGCCCGAATCGGCCTGTACGTCCGTGCAGTTGCACCTCCAGGTGACACCGGGGCGCTTCGCCGACGTGTGGAACGCGGCGCAGGCCGTCGCCGGGGTGCAGATCGCGGTGGGGGCCAACGCGCCCTTCCTGTTCGGGCACGAGCTGTGGCGGGAGTCGAGGCCGCCGCTGTTCACGCAGGCGACGGACACCAGGCCGCCGGAGCTGATCGCGCAGGGGGTGCGGCCGCGGACCTGGTTCGGCGAGAGGTGGGTGGACTCGGCGTACGAGCTGTTCGAGGAGAACCTGCGTTACTTCCCCGCGCTGCTGCCCATCTGCGACGAGGAGGAGCCGCTGCGGGTGCTGGACGAGGGCGGGGTGCCGCAGCTCAAGGAGCTGGTGCTGCACAACGGGACCGTGTACCGGTGGAACCGGCCGGTGTACGGGGTCGCCGACGGCGTGCCGCACCTGCGGGTGGAGAACCGGGTGCTGCCGGCCGGGCCGACGGTGACCGATGTGATCGCGAACGCGGCCTTCTACTACGGGCTGGTGCGGGCACTGGCCGAGGATGCCAGGCCGGTGTGGCGGCGGATGGCGTTCGCGGACGCGGAGGCGAATTTCGAAACGGCCTGCCGGTACGGGATCGACGCGGAGCTGACGTGGCCGCGGACGGGGCGGGGCGCGGGGACGCAGAAGGTGCCGGCGGTCAAGCTCGTACGGGACGAACTTCTGCCGCTGGCCGCGGCGGGGCTGGACGCGTGGGGGGTGGAGGCGGCGGACCGGGACCGGTATCTCGGGGTGATCGAGGAACGGTGCCGGAGGCGGGTGAACGGGGCTTCCTGGCAGGTGGACACGTATCACAGGGCGCTGGAGGCGGGGCTGGGGAGGGAGGCGGCGCTGGCGGCGATGACCCGGAGGTACGGGGAGTTGATGCACTTGGGGGAGCCGGTGCATTTGTGGGGGGTGGGGTTTCCGGGGCGGGGCTGATTCCGTTTGTTCTGTGCTTGTCGGGCAAGCTGTGACGTCCCCTGCGGTGGTGCCCCTCCCTTGAGCCTTGCGGCTGTGGCGAGACCCCAGCGGTGCGGGGATCAGGATGAGGCGGGACTACACAAGCGGAGGTCGGAGTGCAAGGGGATACGGGGCAGATCGGCGACGTGACACCCGACAAGCCGGGGCTGGGGCGTGAACGGCCTCTGACCCGGCGGGTGTTGGGGACCGAGCTGCTGCTCGTGCTGGCCCTGTCGTTGGGGGCCAGTGGGCTGTCCGCGCTGATCAGGTTTATCGGGGCGGTGACAAAACCGGGTGGGCTGAAGGACCAGGCGGCGAATCTCAACAGCTCGGCCGCTCCGGGGCGTCCGTGGCTGGATCTCGTCTGGCAGCTGTTCAGCATTTCGACCGCCCTGGTGCCGGTGGCGCTCGTCGCGCATCTGCTGCTGCGGGAGGGCAGCGGGCTGCGTGCGCTCGGCTTCGACCGGCTGCGGCCGTGGCCCGACCTGGGGCGCGGGACGCTGGTCGCGGCCGGGATCGGGAGTGCGGGGCTGGCCTTCTACTTGGTGGCGAACGCGACGGGGTTCAACCTGACGGTGGTGCCGGAGTCGCTGCCCGAGGTGTGGTGGAAGTACCCCGTGCTGATCCTGTCGGCGATCCAGAACTCTGTGCTGGAGGAGGTCATCGTCGTCGGGTATCTGCTGCGCAGGCTGGGGCAGTTGGGGTGGACGCCGATGGCCGCGCTGGTCGCGAGTTCGGTGCTGCGGGGGTCGTACCACCTGTACCAGGGGGTGGGCGGCTTCATCGGGAACATGGTGATGGGCGTGGTGTTCGTACTGCTCTACCGGAAGTGGGGGCGGGTGGGGCCGCTGGTGGTGGCCCACGCGCTGCTCGACATCGGGGCATTCGTGGGGTACGCGGTGCTGGCGGGGAGGGTGGACTGGCTGCCCACCCTCTAGTGGCCGGACCTGCCCTCAAGGAGTGGTGAGGAGGTCGCCTTCGAGGACGGTGACCGCGTGGCCGGTGAGATGGGTGCGGTCGCCGTGCAGGGCGGTGCGGACGAGGCCGGTGCGGGCGCCGCCCTGGAGGCCGGTCAGTTCGGTGCGGCCCAGGCGGGCGGACCAGAACGGGGCGAGGGCGGTGTGGGCGCTGCCGGTCACCGGGTCCTCGTCGATGCCGACGGCGGGGAAGAAGCAGCGGGTGGCGAAGTCGTAGCCCCGGGAGGGCTCCTCGGCGGGCGCCGTCGCGATGACGCCTCGGCGGGAGAGGGCGGCCAGGGCCTTCAGATCGGGGGCGAGGGCGCGGACCTCCTGCTCGCTGCGGCACTCGACGAGGTAGTCACCGACCTGGTCCCCGGTGTAGAGGACCGTGAGGGGTTCGACGCCGAGGGCTTCGGCGAGCCCCGGGGGTGCCTCGACGGGGTTCAGGGGTGCGGTGGGGAAGTCGAGGGTGAGGGTGCCGTCGGGGTGGGCGGTGGAGGTGAGGATGCCGCTTCGGGTGGTGAAGCGGACCGTTCCGGTGGCGGTGCCCGTGGTGTGGAGGACGTGGGCCGTGGCCAGGGTGGCGTGGCCGCACATGTCGACCTCCGTGGTGGGGGTGAACCAGCGGAGGGCCCAGTCGGCGGGACCCGAGCCGTGGTGGGCGGCGGTGCCCGTCGGCGGGAGGGGGTGGGCGAAGGCTGTTTCGGCGAGGTTGAGCTCGGCGGCCACGTGCTGGAGCCAGTCGTCCTTGGGGAAGGAAGTGGCGTCCTCCAGGAGGAGGACCCCGGCGGGGTTGCCCTGGAAGGGAGTTGAGGTGAAGGCGTCGACCGTTCGGATGCGCATGGGGCGAGCGTAGGGACAGGGCGGTGGGTGGGGGTATGGCCAATTCGGGGTGGGTGGACCGGGGGTGGGTGGACCGTGGGGCGGGCGGCGAAGTTGGCGGGGGTGCTGGTGGACGTTTGTCGGGATGGGCTCAATGGGTGGTTGTGGGTGGGGTGTTGGGATTTGGGGGGTTAGGGTGCTTCGGTTCGTTGTTGGGGCTGAGGAGGCGTTGTGGCCGTATTTATGTTGCAGTTGGCCGAAGGTGTCGATGATGTGGTGGAGGCTCGGGCGGCCGGGCGGACCAAGTCGGGGGAGATCGTGCTGGAGTCCGTCGACGAGCGGGGGAACCCCGTGCGGATCAGGACCTATCGGCCCGACACGGTGACTGCCGTCTTCCGGCGCGGGCCGGGGGACTCCGGGAGCTACGGGTGGATTCCGCAGCCGGCGAGCGGTACTTGGTGGTGCTACTGAGGCGTTGCCGGGTGGCGGGGCTGTGTGGGACGCCTGCGCCGGGTGTACGCCGGTCGGCGTTTGCGGGGCCGGGGTCGGGGTCGTGGCCGGGTCCGTGCGTTCCGCTCGTGTGGGGTGGGCTGCCGCTACCCCGGCTACCGTGTCGGCCGGGTCGTCACCCGTGGGTGCGTGCAGGTCTCCGTTGGGTCGCCGCACGTTCGCCGATACCGCCGCCGTCGGCGGGAGTCGCCTTGCAGGGCTGTCGGGCGCTGGGTGCCGATGGCACCGGTGCGTGGCAGGGCAGAAGTAGGGCCGGGGCCGGGGCCGTGACGAGCAGGAGTCGGCGAGACGCTTCCCGGCGTTCCGGGGCGATGGTGATGGCGATGGCGAAGGCAGTCGGTGCCGGCGGTGGTGTTCGGCCGGGCCGTACGTCCGTCACCCCGGCCGAACAGCACACCCGTGACTGCGGCCGAGCCGTACGCCCGTAACCCCCGGCCGAACAGCACGTCCGTATCCCCATCCCCGACCGAGCGGTTCGCAGGCGAGCTCGGCCAGGGCCGGTGTGCTGACGCGGACCCCGTACAGGCCGACGTACACCCGGCTGCTCAGCAGGGCGGGCGTGGGCGGGGTCATGGCGTCCGTGGGTCCGTGGTGGTGGCAACTAGAGTGGAGCTCTTTGTTCCGCGCATCGCCCACGGTATTTCGACGGAAACGGCCCCATGTCCTCCCTGCACGTCCCCCGTATGTCCCGGCCCGACTGGCTGGCCTCCCCGAAAGTGTTCCGGACCGAGGTCCTGGGCGGGCTGGTGGTCGGGCTGGCGCTGATTCCCGAGGCGATCTCGTTCTCGGTGATCGCGGGGGTCTCGCCGAGCGTAGGGCTGTTCTCCGCCGTCACGATGGCCGTGGTGATCTCGTTCGTCGGTGGGCGCAAGGCGATGATCTCGGCGGCGACGGGGGCCGTCGCGCTCGTCGTGGCACCGCTCAACAAGGAGCACGGGCTCGGGTATCTGGTCGCCGCCGTGATCCTGGGCGGGCTGATGCAAGTGGTGCTGGGGGCGCTCGGGGTGGCCCGGCTGATGCGGTTCGTGCCGCGCAGCGTGATGGTGGGGTTCGTCAACGCGCTCGCGATCCTTGTGTTTATGGGGCAGTTTCCCGAGCTGACCGGGGTGCCGTGGGCGGTGTATCCGCTGGTCGTGGGCGGGTTGGTGCTGACCGTGCTGTTCCCCCGGATCACCACCGCGGTGCCCGCGCCGCTGGTCTCCATCGTCATACTGACGCTGATCACGGTCGGGGCGGGCATCGCCGTACCGACGGTGGGGGACCGGGGTGAGCTGCCTTCGTCGCTGCCGGTGCCGGGGCTGCCGGACGTGCCGTTCACCATGGACACGCTGACGACCATCGCGCCGTACGCCTTCGCGCTCGCGCTCGTCGGGCTGCTTGAGTCGCTGATGACGGCGAAGCTCGTGGACGACATCACGGACACGCACTCCAACAAGACCCGCGAGTCCGTCGGGCAGGGCATCGCCAACATCGTCACCGGACTGCTCGGCGGCATGGGCGGCTGCGCCATGATCGGCCAGACGATGATCAACGTGAAGGTGTCCGGGGCCAGGACCCGGCTGTCGACCTTCCTGGCCGGTGCGTTCCTGCTGGTGCTGTGTCTGCTGCTCGGGCCGGTCGTCTCCGAGATCCCGATGGCGGCACTGGTGGCGATCATGGTGCTGGTGTCGGCCGCGACCTTCGACTGGCACTCCGTACTGCCGAAGACGCTGCGGCGGCTGCCGGTCGGCGAGACGCTCGTCATGGTCATCACCGTGGTGTGCGTGGTCGCCACCCACAACCTGGCCGTCGGTGTGGTCGTCGGCTCGATCAGCGCGATGGTGATCTTCGCGAAGCGGGTGGCGCACCTGGCGGAAGTGGCACGGGAGGTGGACGGCGGGAGGGTCGTCTACACCGTCACGGGCGAGCTGTTCTTCGCCTCGTCGAACGACCTCGTCTTCCAGTTCCGGTACAAGGACGATCCGGACGACGTGGTCGTCGACCTGTCCCGGGCACACATCTGGGACGCCTCGTCGGTGGCGGCGCTCGACGCGGTCGAGACGAAGTACGCCCGGTACGGGAAGACCGTCACCATCACCGGGCTCAACGAGCCGAGCGCGGCGATGCACGGGAAGCTGGCGGGGCGGCTGGGGTGAGGTGATGTGATGTGAGCGGGCGGCGCGGCCCGGCGCGGCCCGGCGCGGCGCGGCCCGGCCCGGCCCGGCTCTGGGCTCGGCTCAGGAGAGCAGCGCCCAGAGCACCGGCGCTCAGAGCACCAGCGCTCAGGCAACCAGCCCCGACAGCTTGCGGAGCGACTCGTTCAGGGCCGTCGTCGCCGACTCCCTGAGCTTGCCCGCCATCAGTGACACGGCGGCTCCGGTGAACTCGCCGTCGATACGGGCCAGGGTGGAGCCCGCGTCGGTGGGCGTCAGGGAGTACCGCATCGCCAGGTTCACGCCCATCGGGCCCTTGCCCCGTACGACGAGCAGCCGGTCCTCCGTCAGCTCCTCGACCGTCCAGGTCACCTCGGCAGGGAAGCCCATCAGCTTCATGTTCTCCTCGTACGTCGCCCCGACCGCGAGGGTGTCGGGGCCGCCGTGCGGGAAGCTGGTGTGGGTCGCGTTCCACTGGTCGTACGACGCGAAGTCCGTCAGCCGGGACCAGAGCTTGTCCGCCGGTGCTTCGATGCGTGCCTCTGCGCTGACCTCGGCCATGTGAGCGTCCCTTTCCGCGCGGGTACCTGCTGGGTGTCGCGGAACGTAGTCGCAGGGCTGCGAACATTCAATACTGATGAACCGTCAGGTTTCTGGTCGTCTCAGGGAAGTTTCATGCGATCTCCTTCGCAGGGAGGAGAAGGCGGGCGGCGTGCCCAACTCCGGTGGGATGCGGGAATGCTCCCCCGCGGGGATGACCGAACGGGGCCGTGGCTGATGGGGTGAAGGGGTGCACAGTTCCGCCCGACGGATCTCCGGCAACGGAGAGGCCGTCCCGCCCCGCCCCGGCATCGAGGCCGGACTCACCGTCGAAATGGCCACGGTGGTCGCCGGTGCGCGCCGTCGGGCCCAGCGCGACGGCGACCGGCAGATCGACACCGCCCATCTGCTGCACTCCCTGCTGGAGACCGACCCAGAGGTGCGGGAAACCTTCGACGGCGGGCCGCAGGTCGCGCGGGTGCTCGGCTATCTCGTACAGCGCAGCATCGGGTACGGGCTGCGCTGGCAGTCCCGCGTCGAGGGAACGGCGGGGGTGACACCGGTGGCGGGCTGGTCGCCCGCCGCGGTGGCCGCCATGGAGACGGCGTTCGCGCGGGCTGCGGAACGAGGGGATCCGCAGGACGGCGGTACGGGTCTGGCAGGCGGCACCGATCTGCTGGCCGCGCTCGCCGGTGACCCTGACTGCCGGGCGGTGGAGGTGCTGCGCCGCGCGGGGGTCGAACCGGCGCTGCTGATCGGGCGGTTGCGGGTCGCCACCGTCCCGGAGATCTAGGGCCGGGGAGGGGTTGGGGCGGGGTCGGGGTGGGGTCGGGGCGGGTTTCTGGCGGTATGCGGGGCGCTCGTCTCGACAGGCGTAACGCCGGTGACGGTCCTGACCGCAGCTGGCATGATGTGCCGATGCACGCTCAGGGGAGAAGCGTCGGCCTGGGCCTTGCCCTGCTGTCGGCGCTCGCATTCGGTGGTTCAGGTGTCGCGGCCAAGCCGCTGATCGAGGCGGGGCTCGATCCGCTGCACGTGGTGTGGCTGCGGGTGGCGGGGGCGGCACTGGTGATGCTGCCGGTCGCCTGGCGCCACCGTGCGCTGCTGCGCCGCAGGCCCGCACTGCTCGCGGGTTTCGGACTGCTCGCCGTCGCCGGAGTCCAGGCCTTCTACTTCGCCTCGCTCTCCAGGATCCCGGTCGGCGTCGCCCTGCTCGTCGAGTACCTGGCGCCCGCGCTGGTGCTCGGCTGGGTGCGGTTCGTGCAGCGCCGGCCGGTGACCCGGGCCGCCGCCGTGGGTGTGGTACTCGCCGTGGGAGGTCTCGCGTGCGTGGTCGAGGTGTGGGCGGGGCTCAGCTTCGACCTGCTGGGACTGCTGCTGGCGCTCGGTGCCGCCTGCTGTCAGGTGGGGTACTTCGTGCTGTCCGACCAGGGCGGTGACGGAGCGGACGCGGCCGACCCGCTGGGCGTCATCGCGCACGGACTGCTGATCGGCACCGTCGTCCTCTCGGTGATCGCCCGGCCGTGGGAGATGAAGTGGGAACTCCTCGGCGGCACCGTCGACATGGGCGGCGGCCAGGTGCGGGCATGGCTGTTGCTCGGCTGGGTCGTCCTGATCGCGACCGTGCTGGCGTACGTCACCGGAGTGGTCTCCGTACGGAAGCTGTCGCCACAGGTGGCGGGAGTGGTGGCGTGCCTGGAGGCGGTCATCGCGACCGTGGCGGCGTGGGTGCTGCTGCGCGAGCACCTGTCGCTGCCGCAGATCGTGGGCGGGGCCGTGGTGCTGGCGGGCGCGTTCATCGCACAGTCGTCGACGCCGAAGGCGGCGGGCGAGGGGCCGGTGGCGGGCGGCTCCGGCGACGCGGGGGCTTCGAAGGACGCGGACGGCGCCAGGGGCACGGACGGCGAGAAAGACGCGATCGGCGAGAAGGGCGCGGACAGCACGAAGGACGCGCACGGCGCCAGGGACACGGGCGGCCCGGGTGCGACCGGGGTCCAGGATGCGGAAGGGACGTTGTCGGCCGGACGGGGCACGCCGTAGGGTGACGATCATGCCGACCACACTCGTACTTCCCCCTCCCGCCGCTTCCTAGCGCGCGGGTGCCCGGAGCCGCTGTCGGCGGCTCGTCGAGGCTCACTGAGGACGAAGACCGGCCCGGGCAGCCCCTGGGTGGTTCGTCGCTGCCCGCGTGCGGAGCCGAGCGACCCATTCCGTCTTCGCTTTCCGTGGGGAAGTCACGTGTCCAGTCCTGTCGTTGTACGTTCCACCGGCCTGCCCGTAGGGCGTGGCCTGCTGTATCTGATCGTCGCCGGAGTCGCCTGGGGAACCGCGGGGGCGGCCGCCTCGCTGGTGTACGGGGTCAGTGACCTCGGGCCGCTCGCCCTGTCGTTCTGGCGGTGCGCGGGCGGCCTCCTCCTGCTGCTCGCCGCCCGCCTCTGCATGCGTACGGGCCCTGCCCGCAAGGGAGTCGAGGCCGGTTCGCGCCGCAGCCGGGTGGCCCGGGTGCTCTCCACCGGGCTCGCGTTCACCGTCTTCCAGAGCGCGTACTTCGCGGCCGTCCAGGCGACCGGGCTCACGGTCGCGACCGTGATCACGCTCGGCGCGGGTCCTGTGTTCATCGCGCTGGGTGCGCGCGTGCTGCTCGGCGAGCGGCTGGGGACCGGCGGAATCGGCGCCGTGGTCGGGGCGCTGGCCGGGCTCGGGGTGCTGACGCTCGGCGGCGACGGCGCCTCGGTGCGCACCGGCGGTGTGCTCATGGCGCTGCTCTCGGCCGCCGCGTACGCGGTGATGACGCTGCTGACGCGGTGGCTGGGCCGGGACGGCGGCGGGGGCAGCCCGGTCGTGACGACCGCCTGGTCCTTCGCCGTCGGGTCGGTGTGCCTGCTGCCGCTCGCACTGGCGGAGGGCATCCTGCCGCACACCGTCGAACTCACCCGGGTGGTCTGGCTGTTGGTGTACGTGGCGGCCGTGCCGACGGCTCTCGCGTACGCGCTGTACTTCGCCGGAGCCGCCGTCGTACGGTCCGCGACGGTGTCCGTGATCATGCTGCTCGAACCGGTCAGTGCCGCCGTCATCGCCGTCGTACTGCTCGACGAGCGGCTGACGGCGGCCACCGTGGCGGGGACCCTGCTGCTGCTCACCGCGGTGGTGGGGCTGGCGTACGGGGAGGCGCGGGCGGCCGCCCGGGTGCGCCGGGCGGCCGTCCCGGTCTGACTACGGGGCGCGGTACGAGGTCCGGCGGCGGGCGTGGTGTGCGGCCGCCGCCGGGTCGTGCGGGCCGTTGCGGGCGGCAAGACCGGCCGCCGTACGGTCCATGACCTCGGCGGGTTTGTGGCCCGCGTACTTGAACTTTGCCCGTACGCCGGTGACTTCGAGGCGCAGTCCGCGAATGCCCGACAGCATCCGGCCGAACGGGGCCTCGCCCGGCACGGCGGGCGCGGTCCCGCCCTCGGGCTGGAAGTGGGCCACCTGCCGGTTGAGGAGCTCCGCCTTGGCGGCGGGGTCGTCCACCAGGTGGGCGGTGCAGCGCAGTTGGACCGCCGTGTAGAAGCTGGTGGGCGTCCCGTGCTCGGGAGGGGCGCCCTCCGGGGCCTGCCAGGGGCCGGGAACGAAGGTGTAGTCGTCCACGACGCTGAGCAGGACCTGCGGGTTCGCCTCGACGGCGGCCCAGATGGGGTTCGGGCGGGCGAGGTGGGTGATCACCTCGCCGTACGGGCCGGTCCGTGCGTCGTACGAGAAGTGGGCGGGCTGTACGAACGGCGGCTCGCCGTCCACGCCGTTGACCGCGAGCTGCCCGAAGTCGTGCGGGGCGAGCCAGCGCTGCCATTCGGAGTCGTCCGCGGGCGCGTCCCAGGGATGGATCAGCACGGCCGGGCCCTCAGCGGGCGGAGAGGTAGTCGGGGAGCGCGACGGCCGGGTCCAGGTCGTCGGCGGGGATCGGCGTGCCGTGGCCGCGGGTGAGCGGGACGACACCGGTCCAGTACGGGAGGGAGGCGTCCTCGGGTTCGTCGTTCGGCGGGCCGGTGCGGACCTTTGCCGACACCTCGTCGAGGTCGAGGCGGAGTACGGCGGTTGCGGCCAGCTCCTTGGCGTTCGCGGGGCGCGAGTCGGCGGAGCGGCCGGGGACCACGTGGTCGACGAGGGCGTCCAGCGCGATGCGCCGCTCCTCCTCGTCGACGACCGGGCGGGCCGTGCCGTGCACGACGACGGAGCGGTAGTTGATCGAGTGATGGAAGGCGGAGCGGGCCAGCACCAGGCCGTCGACGTGGGTCACGGTCAGGCAGACCTCGATGCCCGGAGCCTCCTCGGTGCGCCCGGCGGCCCGCAGCGGGCGCGAACCGGTCGAGCCGTGGACGTAGAGGCTGTCGCCGATCCGGCCGTAGAGGGTCGGCAGGACGACCGGCGCGCCGTCGCGGACGAAGCCCAGGTGGCAGACGTACGCCTCGTCCAGTATCGAGTGCACCAGCTCGCGGTCGTACGACGCGCGCTCCGGGGAGCGGGTGGGGACGGTGCGGTCGGTGGGGGTGTACGGGGCCGGGGCGACGTGCATTGCGTTCTCCATTGCACTAGTGCATAGTGTGTTTTGTGCTAGGAGAGTATCGGATCAGTGGCAGGCGTGCGTCGGAGATTTCCGCGAGTGTGGAACGGGCGGTGGGCGAGGGTGAGCTGGAACCGGGCCAACTCCTGCCGCCGATGCGGGAGTTGGCGGCGCAGCTGGGCGTGAATCCCAATACGGTCGCGTCCGCGTACCGGACGCTGCGGGAGCGCGGAGTCATCGAGACGGCCGGCCGGCGGGGCAGCCGCATCAGGGCGAGGCCCGTCAGCACCGCGCGCGAGTCGATCAGGGCCGACATCCCGGAGGGTGTGCGGGACCTCTCGAAGGGCAACCCCGACACCGCCCTGCTGCCGCCGCTGCGGGACGCGCTGCTGTACGCGGCCGAGCGGGCCGACGCGACGCCGGGGCTGTACGGCGAGGAGGCGCGGGACCCCGAACTGGTGCGGCTGGCGCGGGCGGACTTCGATGCCGCGGGGGTTCCGGACGGGCCGGTCGCCGTCGCTTCGGGCTCGCTGGACGCGATCGAGCGGGTGCTGGCCGTCCATCTGAAGCCGGGGGACACGGTCGCCGTGGAGGACCCCGGGTGGGGGGCGATGCTCGACCTGGTCCCGGCGCTCGGGCTGCGGGCGGTGCCGGTGGCGGTGGACGACGAGGGACCGCTGCCCGGCGAGGTGGAGCGGGCGCTGCGGGGCGGGGCGCGGGCGGTCGTGGTGACCGCCCGTGCGCAGAACCCGACGGGGGCGGCGGTGAGCGCGCAGCGGGCCGTCGCACTGCGGGAGGTGCTGGCGGCCCATCCGTCGGTGCTGCTGGTCGAGGACGACCACGGGCACGGGATCGTGGACCTGCCCGTGCACGTGCTGGCGGGGGCGGGCGGCGGGCCGTGGGTGTTCGTACGGTCCGTCTCCAAGGGGTACGGGCCGGATCTGCGGGTCGCCGTGCTGACCGGGGACGCGGTGACGGTGGACCGGGTGCGGGGGCGGCAGCGGCTCGGGCCCGGCTGGGTGAGCCGGCTGCTGCAGCGGGCGGTCGTGCGGCTGTGGACCACGGGGGCGGTGGACGCGGACGTCGTCGCCCGGTCGTACGGGGAGCGGCGGGACGCGCTGGTCTCGGCGCTGGCGGAGCGGGGGGTGCGGGCGCACGGGCGCAGCGGGATGAACGTCTGGGTGCCGGTGGCGGACGAGACGGGGGTGGTGGCGCGGATGCTCTATGCGGGATGGGGGGTGGCGCCGGGGGCGAGGTTCCGGATGGCGGCGGGGCCGGGCGTCCGGGTCACCGTCTCCACGCTGGACGCGGGAGAGATCGGGGCGGTGGCGGACGCGGTGGCGGCGGCGATCGGGCCGGGGCCCGAGGGGGAGGGGCGGAGGTACGGGTGAGGAGGGGTGCGCGTCCGTGCGGGTGCGCGCCTGAGGGGGCGTGTGCGTCCGGTGCGGGTGCGCAGCGCGGGGTGTGCCGGTGCGCACCGCGTCAGGGGCGGCGTCCGGTCTGGGTCAGGGCGGCGCCGGCCAGGACGACGAGGGCGCCCACGGGGGTGTTCCAGCTGAGGGGTTCGGAGAGGAGGGCGACTCCGGCGACGGTGGCGATGACCGGGATGAAGTAGGTGACCATCTGGGCGGTGGTCGGGCCGATTTCCGACACCAGGTTGTACTGGAGGAGCATCGCCAGGCCGGTGCCGAGCGCGCCGAGCGCCACGACGGCGAGCAGGGGGAGGACCGGGAAGGAGGTGGGGAGCGTAGTGAAGAGGGGGGTGACGACGGCCAACTGGGCCGTGGCGAGCAGGAGTTGGGCGCCGGTCATCGAGAGGGCCGGGTCGGTGCTGCCGCCGAGGGTACGGCGCAGGTAGATCCAGCCGATCGGGTAGCTGAGCGAGGCCAGCAGCGCCATCGCCGTGCCGGTGAGGTCCAGTCCTGAGAAGCCCTGCCAGGCGCCGAGGACGGTGAGCACGCCGAGGAAGCCGAGGCCCAGGCCCGCCACGCGACGGCGGGTGGGGCGGTCCTCGGAGAGGGCCACCAGGGAGAGGGCCATCCCCCAGAGCGGGGAAGTGGCGTTGCAGATGCCTGCGAGCGTCGAGGGGATCGTCAGCTCTGCGTAGGAGAAGAGCGAGAACGGCAGCGCGTTGAGGAAGAAGGCGGCGACCGTGAGATGACCCCAGGTGCGGGCGGAGCGCGGCAGCCGGGTGCGCTTGACCGCCATGGCCGCGACCAGGACGAGTGTGCCGAACAGCAGTCGCCCGAAGGTCACTTGGAAGGGCGCGTACGCCCCGGTGCCGACCTTGATGAAGAGGAAGCTGAAGCCCCAGATGAGGGCGAGCGCCGCGAAGCGGATGCGCCAGTCGAGGGCGCGGCGGCGGGTGGGCGTCGGCGTGGTGGCCGGTGCGGTGGTCGCCGGTGCGGCGGCGGGGGCGGGCTTCGGCTCGGCGGCGCGGGTTCGAGCCGTGGTCACGGGGGTCATGAAGGTAACGATGGCGGTCTGGATCTCGTAGCACAAGCAAGTTCTGTTGGAGTGACTGCGTAGTATTGCTTACATGTTGAATCTGGAGCGGCTGCGCACCCTCGACGCCCTCGCCCGGCACGGCTCGGTCAGCGGCGCCGCCGAAGGGCTGCACGTCACCACGTCCGCGGTGTCCCAGCAGATGGCCAAGCTGGAGCGCGAGGTCGGCGAGCCGCTGCTCGCCAAGAACGGGCGCGGGGTGCGGCTCACCGAGGCGGGACGGCTGCTCGCCGGGCACGCGTCCCGGATCCTCTCGCAGGCCGAGCGCGCCCAGTCCGACATCGAGGCCCAGCGCGGCCGGGTCGTCGGGGACCTCGCGCTCGCCGCGTTCCCGACCGCCGCCCGCGGCCTGGTGCCGTCCGCGCTCGCCGCGCTGCGCGACCGCCATCCCCAACTGCGGGTGAAGATGCGGGAGGTGGAGCCGGACGCGGCGGTACGGGGCGTGGTGCGCGGCGACTACGACCTCGCCGTCGTCCTCGACTGGTACAACAAACCGCTGTCCATGCCCGCCGGACTCGCCAAGCGCGAACTCCTGGAGGACCCGGCCGACGTGGCGATGCCCGCCGGTCACGCGCTCGCCGGGCGGACCGAGGTCGACCTCGCGGAGTTCGCCGACGACGACTGGGTGACCTGGGCGGAGGGCGAGTTCTGTCACGAATGGCTGCTGTTCACCCTGCGCGGAGTGGGCGTGGAGCCCCGGCTCGCGCACGTCGCCGAGGAGCACGCCACCCAACTCGCGCTGGTCGAAGCCGGGTTGGGGGTGTGCGTCGCTCCCCGGCTCGGGCGCGGACCCGTGCCGGACGGCGTGAGCGTCGTACCCGTACGCCATGCGATGCGGCGGCATGTGTACGTGGTGTGGCGCGCCGACGCCGACCGGCGGCCGTCGATCAGGGCGGCGGTGGAGGCGCTGGCGGTGGCGGGGGAGCAGGTGGCGAGCTAGGGGTGGCCCCGGGGGCGTCCGGCCCGGGATTCCGCCGGCCGGGACCCGCCCCCGCTACAGCTTGTGGAAGTCCCAGGAGGCGATCGCGTCCGGAGTCAGCCGCAGCCAGGCGTGCCGGCCGTCGTGCGGCATCTGGGTCATGCCGAAGTACTTCTGGGTGAACAGCCCCTCGGGGACGACCAGTTCGGGGCACCGCTCGCCCGTGCGGGGCGCCTCGCCGACGAACTCGGCGGTACCGGACAGCTCCACGCCGCGCAGCTCCCCGTACTCGACGCCGTCGTCCACGAGCACCGCGAGCCGGGGGTCCTTGCAGAGCTGGGCCCAGCGGCGGCTGCGGGTGATCGAGTACAGCCAGATCGAGGTCCCGTCCCAGACGAACCACAGGGCGCCGACGTGCGGGGCGCCGTCCGCCGAGACCGTGGCCACCCGGCAGGTGCGCTGCTCGGCGAGGTACGCGTCGCGCTCGGCTTCCGTCATCATGATGCGGCGGCCCCGGCGCTGGGTGTGGTCCGTGGTGGCCATGCGGTCTCCCTGAAAGGCGTGTGCTGAAAGGTTTCTGAACCCCGCGTCAGAGATCATGCTGGCTCTTCCTTCGGTACGCAATGGGCGCTACCCTCGCGCGCCATGTCGGCAAACGAACGACTCGTGGCCCAGCTCGACCCCGCAAGCACCGCGCTGCTCACCGTGGAGTGCCAGGAAGGCGTGGTCGGCGAGGACAGCGCACTGCCCGAACTGGCCGCCGAGGCAAGGAAGTCGGGGGTCCTGCAGAACGTCGCGCACCTGGTCGAAGCCGCGCACGCGGCAGGCGTACAGGTGGTGCACGCCGTC
Source organism: Streptomyces sp. NPDC021093 (assembly GCF_044333135.1). Lineage (NCBI taxonomy): Bacteria > Bacillati > Actinomycetota > Actinomycetes > Kitasatosporales > Streptomycetaceae > Streptomyces > Streptomyces sp. NPDC021093. The sequence continues at coordinate 31,899 of NZ_JBIRQJ010000008.1, forward strand.
GCCGAACGGCGTCCTGACGGGCGCGGCGCCAATCACAACGCACGGCTCTTCCGCGCGGCGGAACGGCTCCCCGTGCGACAGCTGACCGGGACGCGGGCCGTACGGGTCGTCGACCCGATCGAGGTGGCGGAATCGGACCTCGTGGTGCGCAGGCTGCACGGCCTGTCGCCGGTCGCGGGCACGGAGGTGGACGCGCTGCTGCGCAACCTCGGGTGCCGGAACGTGGTCGTCGTCGGGGTGTCCGCGAACGTGGCCGTCCCCAATGCGGTGTTCGACCTGGTGAACCTCGGATACGGGGTGGTGGTGCCGGCCGACGCGATCGCGGGCGTGCCTGCGGACTACGTGCGGGCCGTGGTGGAGAACACCCTCGCCCTCGTCGCGACGGTCGCGCCGACGGACGAGGTGCGGGGACGCTGGCTGCGGCAGCCGGGCAGCGGGAGCTAGTTCTCCCTGCGGGGCCGGGGCTCGGCGCGCTCGTTCGCCGCCGCCGTCGCCGTGCGCAGCTGCTGGCGGATCTCGCCGAGGTGCTCGGCCGGACTGTAGACCGTGAGCGCGGCCCGCGACTTGGAGAGCAGCAGGGCGTCCGGCGCCGGGGCCGTCTCGCCGTCGTACGCGAGGAGTTCGACGTCCGTGAGGCCGTCCACGGCCAGCCGCTCCACGTGCTCGGCGCGGAACACCCGGGAGCGGTTCAGGGCGCCGGCGAGTGCGGAGACCACCAGACGGGTGCGGGCCAGGCGGGCCGCCGCGTCGACGGTACGGACGTCCAGCAGGCCCTCGTCCAGGTGCGGGCGGTGCGAAGGGGCGAGGCCGTCGGGGAAGTAGTGGCCGTTGCCCGCGAACAGCAGCCACAGGGAACGGGGTTCGCCGTCGACGGTGACGTCCAGGGGTGAGGCGTCGCGCAACACGCCCACCAGGGACACCGCAGCGGCCGGCCACTTGCCGATCCGGCCCTCCCACCGCTCGCGCCGCCGCACCAGCTCCGGGTAGAAGCCGATGCTGAAGGTGTTCACGAAGTCGGTGACGCGGCGTCCTTCGCCGTCCGTGACCCGGGCCAGGTCCACCCGCACCGCTTCGCCGTGGTGGACCGCGTGCGCGGTGTCCTCGAAGGTGGCGCAGTCCGCGTCCAGCGCGAAGTGGTTCAGGGTGCCGCCAGGGAACACGACGAGCGGCAGACCGGCTTCGGCGGCGCGCGCCGCCGCCGCGCTCACCGTGCCGTCGCCGCCGCAGACGCCCAGGACTCCGGCCAACTGCCCGGCCCGTACGACCGCCTCGTCGAGGATGTCGGCGAGGTCGGCGCCCTCTTCGCGCAGGAGGATCTCGGCCTTGGGGAGGAGCAGCCGCAGGTGTTCGTCCGCGGGGAGGCGGCCGGGAACGCCCTTTCCCGAACCGGAGTTGACGACCACGACCAGGCCCTCGCCGTGCGGGAGCGCGGGCGCTTCGACGCGGGTGCGTCCGTCGCGCACGTACGGCGGACGGGGCGGCCACCAGTGGCAGGTGACGACGGCAGCAGCCACCCCCAGCGCGCACCCGGCGAGGACGTCACCCGGGTAGTGGACGCCGATATACACCCGGGAGAAGGCGACGGCGGCGGCGAGCGGGGCGAGGAGCGCGCCGTAGCGCGGGGATTCGAGGGCGATTCCGGTGACGAAGGCGGCGGCGGACGCGGAGTGGCCGGAGGGGAAGGAGGTGGTCCAGGGGGCTTTGGCGGGGAGCCGTACGAAGGGGACCGAGTCGGTCAGGGGTCTGCGGCGGCGGACGGCGTACTTGGCGACGGCGTTGGTGGTGAGGGAGGCGAGGGCGAGGGAGCCGACGCCCCGGCGGGCGGCGCGGCGGGCGCCGGGGCCGCCGGCGGCGGCCAGGGCTGCCGCGGTGGCGAGCCAGAGGCGGCCGTGGTCGGCGGAGGCGGAGAGGGCGGGGAGGAGGCGGTCGGCGCCGGGGAGGTGGGCGGAGGCGACCTTGTCGAACCAGCGGTGGTCGAGCTTGCTGAGGCGGGTCATGGGGGCGGTCCGTCCGGGGGGTGGGGTGGGCTTCGAGCCTGGGGCCGTGCGGGGGTGGGGCGGGGCTTCGAGTGTGTGTCCGTGCGGGGGTGGGGGTGAGGAGCGTGCGTCCGTGTGGGTGCGGGCGGGCGCCGTGTGAGGGGCGGGGCCCGCGGTGGGCCCCGGGCCGGTGCCTGCCGCGGGCGGGGCCGGTGGTGGGAACGGTCAGCTCTGGGAGGCGTGCCACTCTGCGACGTAGTCGTCGAAGATGGTGCGCAGGTGGTGGCCGATCTGGAGGTAGTCGAGGTCGTCCAGGTTGGCGAGGGAGGCGCGGACGGACCACTGCGGGCCGTCGAAGCCGCCGCCGTTGAGGAGGACGACGGAGGTCTGTTCGGCGAGCCGGAACAGTGGGTCCACCGGGTCGTAGTTCTTCTCCAGGAAGTCGGCGAACGCCTTGCCCTGGGTCCGCTCCGCCTCCGCGAGGAGATCGAGCTCGATGTAGTACGCCGCCCGCTTCGGGTCCTCGGCGATCTTCATCTGGGCGCCTTCGAGGAGCAGTTGGAGGCGCCGCTGCACGATCGCGCGGATGCGCTCCTTGTAGACCTGGCCCTCCTCCAGCATGTCGAAGAGGGAGAAGAGGCCCATCATCACCTGCTGCGGGAGGGAGAGGCCCGCGGTGTGGTTGAGGGCGACCTGGCGGGAGTCGGCGACCAGGCGGTCGATGAACCTGATCTTCTCGGGTTCCAGGGAGAGCGTGCTGTAGCGCTTGTTGAGGCGGTCCTTCCGGTCCTGCGGCTGGGCGGCGATCATCGCGTCGATGACGTTGTCGTCGTGCAGTCCGATCACGCCGAGGCGCCAGCCGGTCGCCCCGTAGTGCTTGGAGTACGAGTAGACGAGGAGCGTGTTGCGGGGCAGGTCGGCGGCGATCGAGCGGAAGCCCTCCACGAACGTGCCGTACACGTCGTCGGTGACGATGACGAGGTTCGGGTTGGAGTCCGCCACGATCTGCTTGATCTGGTCGGTGACCCGCTGGGAGAGCGCCAGGGACGGCGGGTTGCTGGGGTTGACCAGGCAGACCATCCTGACCGTAGGGTCGGCCAGCTTGGCGACCTCATCGGTGGGGTAGCGCCACTCGCGCACCCCGTTCTCGGCGAACATGCTCGCCTCGACGAGCACCACGTCGAAGGCGTACGTGTCGAGCTCGGGGATCTCCAGGTACGGGGTGAACTCCGGCACCATCAGGGCGATCCGGTCGCCCTTGTGCAGGACGCCGTTCTTCATGAGGGAGTCGAAGATGTAGCACATCGCCGCCGTGCCGCCCTCGGTGGCGAAGATGCTGAGGTTGTCGGCCGGGGGGTTCGCGTCGAACATCTCGTCGTGGAGGTAGCCGCGGACGATCTTCTCGCAGTGCGTCAGCATGCGGTCGGGGCTCGGGTAGTTGTCCCCGACCATCGAGTCGGCGAACTCGTGGACGAACGCGTCCTTCTCGAAGCCGAACCGCCGCACCGCCAGGTCGAAGCTCGCCTTCAGCATCTCGATGCCGGGCAGCTCCGGATGCGTACGGACGAACTTCTCGAAGCGCTCGCCGCAGCCCAGCTCCTCCGGCATGCCGCCCAGGTCGTCGGCGGTCCACACCCGGCGCGACTCGCTCAGTGCGAAGTAGCCGAGTGCGCAGTACGCCTCGCGGGGGCCCGTGGCGACCCAGTTGGGGTTGCCGCGGCCCGCGTTGAGCATGGTGCGGGCGGCCCTGCCCTTCTGCCCCGGCTTGTCGGCCTGCGCGGACTCGGCGAGCTTGATGAACTCGGCCTTCAGCTCGAAGGGGCTGAGGGAGGAGAGGCGCTGCATCTCCTCGCGGCTGTACGTGGACTTGGGCACGGTGCGACTCCCGGGAGGTAAGGGGGTTCGGACATGGCTCAGGCCCCCAGGACGCCGACGAGGACGGGGCCCGTCAGCGGAAGGAGGAAGTTGGAGAGGGTGTACGTGATCGTGTAACCGAGCATCGGGACCGAGCTCTGAGCCGTCTGGGTGATGGAGGTGATGGCCGGGGTGGAGCACTGCTGACCTGCGATCGCGCCGATCAGCAGCGGCTTCTCGATCTTCAGGAGCTTCCGTCCGACGAGCAGCGACAGGGTGGCGGGCACCAGCACCATGGCGATGCCGGCGAACGGGAGCAGCGCTCCGTACTGCTTGAGCAGCGGCCACGCCTGCGGCCCAGAGACCAGGCCCGTACAGGCGATGAAGAGCGCCAGGCCCATGTCCTTGAGCGTGGTCGCGGCCTGCGGCGGAAAGGCGCCGAAGGTCTGTGAGCGCGAGCGGAACCAGCCGAAGAGCAGCCCCGCGACCAGACAGCCGCCGCCGGTGCCCAGCGACATCGGGATGTCACCCGCCCTGATCACGAGCTGGCCGATCAGTGAACCCACGACGATGCCCAGGCCGAGGTAGATGAAGTCGGTGGCGTCGTTCTTGACCACCGAGCCGATCTTCGCGACCAGCTTGGAGAGCCCCGAGCGCGCGCCGACCAGGGTGAGCACGTCGCCCCGGTGCACCACCGTGTCGCCGGTGGCCGGGAGGTGCTGGTCGTTGCGCAGGAGGTCGGTGACGTACACCCCGTCCTTGATGAACTCGGGGTGCCGCTGCTGGAGTTGATCGATGGTCAGACCGTGCGACGACTTGTCGGTCACGGCGACCTGGCGGGATGCGAGCGGAGTGTCGAGACCGGGGATGCCGGGGGTCTCCGGGCCGATGAGCCGTCCGGCCTCGATGGTGTGGGACCGCCGCCCCACGATCAGGATCAGGTCGGAGAGGGTCAGCCGGAGGCCGGGCGCGGAGGGGAGCAGCTTGCTGCCCCGCTTGACGGCCTCGACCGTGATCCGGCCGTCGAGGCTCGCTTCGAGGTCACCGACGGTGCGGCCGTCCGCACGGGTCACCAGATACGTACGCCCGACCAGGCCCGGCAGCGCCGCCCGCTCGTCGGACTCCAGGCCGTGCCCACTGCCGCCGCGCATCTTTTCCCACAGCTCGCGGGAGGCGTCGGCCAGGTTGATGCGCATCAGCATCGGCATGATCTGGCTGGTGTAGAGGACGATCGTGATCAGGCCGAAGAGGTAGCAGACGGTGTACGCGGTGGCGACGTGCCCCTGGTACTGGGCGATCTGTGCAGGGGACAGGTCGCCCAGCTTGCCGATGGCCTCGGTGGCCGTACCGACGACCGCGGACTCCGTGGCGGCGCCGGCCAGAATGCCCGACGCGGTGCCGACGTCGAGGTCGAAGGCCTTCGCCAGTCCGTAGGCGATGCCCAGGACGCTGACCAGCTCGATGAAGCAGAGCGCGAAGAAGCGCAGGCTCTTGCGATTGAGGTTCGAGAAGAACTGCGGGCCCGCCAGGTAGCCCAGCGAGAAGATGAAGAGCGCGAAGAAGACGGTCTTCACGTCGTCCGAGACCTTCACCTCGGCCCACGCGCCCATCAGCAGGGACACGATCAGAGTGCCGCAGATGCCGCCGAGCGTGATGGGACCCACGCGGAGCTTGCCCACCAGATAGCCGAGCGCCAGGCACAGGAAGAGCGCCAGCTCGGGATGGTCCTTGAGAACGCCCATAGTCGTCAGATCCCGGGGGAGACGGAGAGGGAGGAAGCAGAGCAAAGGGTGATTTGTTGCTCAAAGTAGCAATCCGACTACAAGTCGGCATGTTCCGGGAAGGTGGGCGGTCCCGGTGCTGCTTCCGGCTCGGGGTGCGGGCCCGGTGGGTGTTTGTTCTAGTGGATTCGACCGGTGGTCCACCGGTGCGTGGTCGCGGCCAGGCCCGCCACTTCCTCCCTCAGAGGAGTCACCCCATGAGTACGGACCAGAGCCCGCCCCCGCCGCCTCCGCCCCCGTCGGCCGCGCCCCCGGGTCCCGGCGAAGGGCCTTCCGGCGGGACCCCTTCCGGCGGGACCCCTTCCGGCGGGGCTCCTTCCGGCGGAGCCCCGCAGTGGGGCCCGCGCCCCGAGGAGGGGCCGCTGCACCGGCTCGGCCGGGGCGCCTGGCAGGCCGTGCTCGCGGCCGGTGTCGCCGCGCTGGTCCTGGGCGTCATGGTGCTCGCCTGGCCCGGCAGGACCCTGCTCGTCATCGCCGTGCTCTTCGGCGTCTACCTGCTGGTCAGCGGTGTGATGCAGCTGGTCGCGGCCTTCGGCACGCATGTGTCCACGGCGCTGCGGGTGATGGCCTTCATCAGCGGTGCGCTCTCCATCCTGCTGGGCCTGCTCTGCTTCCGCGGCGCCATGCAGTCGCTGCTGCTGCTCGCCCTGTGGATCGGCATCGGCTGGCTGTTCCGCGGCATCACGCAGACGGTGGCCGCCGCATCCGACCCGGAGATGCCGGCCAGGGGCTGGCAGGTCTGCCTCGGCATCATCAGCGCACTCGGCGGAGTCGTGCTGATCACCTCGCCGCTGGACTCGGTCGCGGTCCTCACTGTCCTCGGCGGCTGCTGGCTGCTCGCCGTCGGCATCGTCGAGATCGTCACCGCGTTCCGCATCCGCGCCAAGGCCCGTCGCGTCCCGCACAACGTCTGAGGACCCCGGCCGGGGCCCTCAGACGTTCCCGCGCTCGGTCGGACGGCCGTTCCGGCGTGATCGTCACGGGGCGGAATTCCTCGGTCAGCTGGCCTTGTTGCTCCGGTCGAAGTAGTCGACGATCTTCTGCCGGGTCGCGGTGTTGCTGAATGCTCCGCCGTGTCCGATCGCGTCGGTCACCGTGTGCAGGGCCTTCTTCCCGAGCTGGCGGGCCACGCCGTCGGCCCAGGCCCTGGGCGTCGACGGGTCGTACGTATTGCTGAGCAGCATCGCCGGACGGTCGCTGCGGGAGGTGACCGGCGCCGAAGAGCCGGCGGCCGGGGCAGGAGCCCCGACGCAGAGCGACGAGTACGCGCTGGAGTTCGTCGAGTAGCGGAGCACGGGTGCGGCCCGCCGGGTGGACGCCAGGTCGCCTTCGGCGTCCTTCGGGCTCTTCACCGCGAGATCGAAGCTGGAGCAGACGATCGGATCCGCGTAGGGGACCTCCGGGGGCACCTCCTCCTGCCCGCCGGAGCCGCCACCCTCCTCGGGTTCCGGATGCCTGCCCTCGGAGAGGTCCTTCAGGCCCTTGGCGGCGTCGCCGAACCGGTTGTTCCCGAGGGCCGTCTCCAGGTACGCGGTGACAGTGCTCTCCGACCAGGGCAAGCCGTTCAGCGTCCCGGGAAGTTCCCCGTCGCGCGCCTTCCGCCGCGCCTGCTCCAGGACCTTCGGTACGTCCTGCCCGCGCAGGACGCACGCCGCGTCCTTCTCGCACCACGTGCTGAAGCGCCGGTAGAGGGCCTCGTTGGCAGCGGCGGCCGAGGTCACGAAGTCGCGCCGGGACAGCACCGGGTTCATCACCCCCTCCAGGAGCGACCCGTTGACGTGCTCCCCGAAGAGACCGAGGTACCGCTCGGCGGTGAGCGTGCCGTACGAGAAGCCGTACAGGTTGATCCGCTCCAGCCCGAGGGACTTGCGGAGCACCTCGGCGTCCTTGGCGTTGCTGAACGCGTCGAGGTGGTTCTTCAGGCCCGCGGGTTCGGTGCGGCACTTCGACCACAGGACGCTCTGATTGGCCCGCAGCGCGGCGAATCCCGCCTCCGTGGTCGGCGGAACGCGCGGCACCTTGAGCGCGTTCGCGCTGGGGCACTGGAGCGGTCCGCTGTTGCCGATGCCGCGCGGGTCGAGTGCGATCAGGTCGTACTGGGGGAGATGTTTGCGCAGGTCGCTGAAGCCCATGTAGCCGGAATCCCCGGGACCCGGCGGCATGTTGAGAATCGTGCCCCGCTTCTTCGCCCGGTCGGCGGCCTCCCAGCGGTACACCTGGAGGTCGACCGTGCGGGAATCCTTCTTCTCCCAGTCGACCGGCACGGTCAGACGGCCGCAGGTGACGCCTTCGTTCACGTCCTCCTGCGTGCACGCTCCCCAGCGGATCTTCTGCGCGTCGAAGCGCGCGGTGCCCGCGCCGATGTCCTTCCCGGCCGGCACCGGATCCTTGACGACTGCCGAGGACGTCGCGCCCGGTGGGGTACAGGCGGCGACGCCGAGCAGTGCGAGTGCGGCCAGGGAGATCCTGCGGTGCGTCAAGTGCGTGCCCTCCGTTCGCGAAGCCGCCGCGGGTACCCGCGGAAACGACCTCGCCCGTACGACGAGTCCCTTGCCGGTACCCGTCCTTCCACGGCTCCCATGCTCCCGGCCTTTCGCGTCACCCGGTTAGGGCCGGAGGATGAGGCCGGTATGGGCCCTTCGTATGACCGGGGCCTGTCCTGTGCGCCCGGAGGATGACGCGGCGGCGCCCGCGACCCGCCCCCGCAATCCGTCCCGAGACCCCGCTAGCCTGGGCGAATGCTGACCGAAGTCATCGCGACCCGCTACGTCACGCCCCTGCGTGAGGGCGGCTCGCTCCCCGGAATCGTCGAGGCCGACGATCTCGGTACGTACGTCATGAAGTTCACCGGCGCGGGACAGGGGCGCAAGACGCTGGTGGCCGAGGTCGTCTGCGGCGAGCTCGGCCGCCGGCTCGGGCTGCGGGTACCGCGCCTGGTCGCCATGGACCTCGACCCCGTCATCGGGCTCGGCGAGCCGGACCAGGAGGTGCAGGAGCTGCTCAAGGCGAGCGGCGGACTGAACCTCGGGATGGACTTCCTGCCCGGCTCCCTCGGCTTCGACCCGCTCGCCTACGAGGTGAGTCCGGCGGAGGCGGGGCAGGTGGTCTGGTTCGACGCGCTGATCAACAACGTCGACCGGTCCTGGCGCAACCCCAACATGATGGTCTGGCACGGCGACCTGTGGCTCATCGACCACGGCGCCACCATGATCTGGCAGCACAACTGGCCCACCGCGCAGACCGCGGCGGCCAAGCCGTACAACGCCTCCGACCACGCGCTGGCCCGCTTCAAGCCGGACGTGCGGGCCGCCGCGCGCGAGCTGGCCCCGCTGGTCACCGAGGAACTGCTGACCGAGGTCGCCGCCCAGGTGCCCGACGTGTGGCTGGCCGGCGAGCCGGGCTTCGAGAACCCGGACGCGCTGCGCCGGGCCTACGTGGACGCGCTGCTGCCGCGCGCCGCGACGATCCACGAGCGGATCTCGCTGGAGGCCCCCACCGAGGACCGGCCCTCGCAGGCGCCCGGCTGGCTGACCGAGCACGTCAAGCCGTGGCCGCACCCGACGAAGGCACAGAAGCAGCAGGCGCAGGAACAGGCACAGCAGGAACAATCGCAGCGGGAACAGGCACAGCAGGAGCAGGCTCTGCAGGACGGCGGCGGCAAGTGAGCGAGCACAGCGGTGCCGTCCAGCGCCATGTCTTCGAGTACGCCCTGGTGCGCGTCGTGCCCCGGGTCGAGCGCGGCGAGATGTTCAACGCGGGGGTGATGGTCTACTGCCGGGCCAAGTCGTACGCGGCCGCCCTCACGCACCTCGACGAGGCCAAGCTCCTCGCGCTCGACCCGCAGGCCGACGTGGTCGGCGTACGGGCCGCACTGCACGCCGTCGAGGGCCTCTGCGGGGGCGGCGGAGCGGCCGGTCAGGCGGCGGGCGACGATCCCGGGCGGCGGTTCAGGTGGCTGAGCGCCCCGCGCTCCGCCGTCGTACAACCCGGCCCCGTGCACACCGGGCTGACGGCCGATCCGCAGGCGGAGCTGGCGCGGCTGCTCGACGTACTGGTGCGCTGAGGCGCGGGGGAGGCCCGTGTGACCTTCGTCGGGGATCCGGGCGGCCGTTGACACCGGGTGCCGTGGCTTCTAGCGTCACGTCTGCTGAGTCCTACTAAGCGGTTGCTCAGCTGATGAGCGGTCCCCCGGGGCCGGTTCCCAAGGGCGAGGAGAACCAGCATGTCCACCACCGAGCAGCGGGTAGCGATCGTGACCGGGGCGGCGCGCGGCATTGGCGCCGCCACCGCACTGCGGCTCGCGGCCGAGGGCCGCGCCGTCGCCGTGCTCGACCTCGACGAGGCGGCCTGCAAGGACACCGTCGAGAAGATCACCGCGGCCGGCGGCCGGGCGCTCGCCGTCGGCTGCGACGTGTCCGACGAGGCCCAGGTGGCCGCCGCCGTCGCTCGCGTCGCCGCCGAGCTGGGCGCGCCCACGATCCTCGTCAACAACGCGGGCGTACTGCGCGACAACCTGCTGTTCAAGATGAGCGAGTTGGACTGGGACACCGTCATGGGCGTCCACCTCAAGGGTGCCTTCCTGATGTCGCGCGCCTGCCAGAAGCACATGGTGGACGAGAAGTTCGGCCGCATCGTCAACCTGTCGTCCAGCTCGGCGCTCGGCAACCGGGGCCAGGCCAACTACGCCACCGCCAAGGCCGGCCTGCAGGGCTTCACCAAGACCCTCGCCAAGGAGCTCGGCAAGTTCGGCGTCACCGCCAACGCCGTCGCCCCCGGCTTCATCGTCACCGAGATGACCGCGCAGACCGCCGCCCGCGTCGGCATGGGCTTCGAGGACTTCCAGGCCGCGGCCGCCACCCAGATCCCCGTACAGCGCGTCGGCCACCCCGAGGACATCGCCAACGCCATCGCCTTCTTCACCGGCGACGCGGCGGGCTTCGTCTCGGGCCAGGTCATGTACGTCGCCGGTGGACCCCTCAACTGACCTGCCGCACCAAGGGATTGAGCTCATGACTGAAGAAGCGCAGGACAGTGGCGTACGGGACAGCGGCAAGGTCGCGCTGATCACCGGCGCCAGCCGGGGCATCGGCTACGGCATCGCGGAGGCGCTCGTCGCCCGCGGCGACCGGGTGTGCATCACCGGCCGCAACGAGGACGCCCTCAAGGAAGCGGTCGAGAGGCTCGGCGCGGACCGGGTGATCGGCGTCGCGGGCAAGGCGCACGACGAGGCCCACCAGGCCGTCGCCGTGGAGCGGACGATGGAGGCCTTCGGCCGGGTCGACTTCCTCGTCAACAACGCCGGTACGAACCCGGTGTTCGGCCCGATGGCCGAGATGGACCTGAACGTCGCCCGCAAGGTCTTCGAGACCAACGTCATCTCGGCGCTCGGCTTCGCCCAGCAGACCTGGAAGGCCTGGCAGAGCTCCCACGGCGGCGCGATCGTCAACATCGCGTCGGTGGCCGGGGTTTCGGCCTCGCCCTTCATCGGGGCGTACGGCATGAGCAAGGCGGCCATGGTCAACCTGACGCTGCAGCTGGCGCACGAGTTCGCCCCGCTGGTGCGGGTCAACGCGATCGCGCCCGCCGTGGTGAAGACCAAGTTCGCCCAGGCGCTGTACGAGGGCCGGGAGGCGGAGGCGGCAGCGGCGTACCCGCTGGGGCGGCTCGGCGTACCGGCGGACATCGGCGGCGCCGCCGCGTTCCTCACCTCGGAGCAGTCGGACTGGATCACTGGCCAGACCCTCGTCGTGGACGGCGGCATCTTCCTCAACGCGGGGGTGCAGTAGCGGGACCGGCAGGGGCGCGGGGACCGCAGGGGTGCGGTGACGCGTGCGGCCCGAAGCCGCCGGCCGACGGAACCAATCGTTCCGTCCATCGGCCGACGGAACCAATCGTTCCGAAACGGTGACCGGCCCGCCGGACAACTCCCTTGTTCCGGCGGGCCGTTGCGGTATGGTCTGCCGACCCACGGCTGATCGAGGAGCGTGCACGTGTTTGACCGGGCCAGGAGATTGCGGGTTGCCGCAACCCTCACGTCCATATCCCTGCTGGCTGGTTGCGGGGTGTTGTCCGAGGACGGTTCCGATGTGGAGAACAAACTGACCGTCGGGACGACCAGCAAGCCGAGCACGCTCGACCCGGCGGGCGCCTGGGACGGCTCCTGGGAGCTGTACCGCAACGTCTTCCAGACGCTGCTGAGCTACCCGACCGGCAGCTCGGTGCCCACCCCCGACGCGGCGAAGGAGTGCCGCTTCGACGACAGCGCGCAGCGCGTCTACACCTGCACCCTCAGGCCGGGACTGACCTTCTCCGACGGTGCGAAGCTCGACGCCGCGGCGGTCCGGCACTCGATCGAACGGATCCGCAGGATCGGTGCGGACGGCGGCCCCGACGGGCTGCTCAGCAGCCTCAAGGGGGTCCAGACCCAGGGGAGGGACAAGGTCGTCTTCCGGCTCAACAAGCCCGACGCGACCTTCCCGTTCGTCCTCGCCACCCCCGGCATGTCGCTGGTGAGCCCGGCCGCGTACCCGGCGGACCGGCTCCGCAGCGGCAACTCGCTGACCGGCTCCGGCCCCTACCACCTCCAGGCCTACCGCCCCAAGGGGGCGGACTCGGGGGCCGACCTGGTGCGCAACCCCTCGTACAAGGGCTTCGCCGACCGGAAGAACGACGCGGTCACCATCCGCTACTTCGACGACTCCGCGAAGATGGTCAAGGAGCTCAAGGAGAAGCGGATCGACGCGACCTTCCGCGGCCTGACCGCGGAGCAGATCGTCGGCCTCCAGGAACAGCAGGCGGGCGGAGGGGTCAAGGTGACCGAGTCGCCCGGCTCGGAGATCCACTACCTGGTCTTCAACCCGAAGGACCGGAACGCGGCCAACCCGGCGGTCCGGAAGGCGATCGCCCAGCTGGTGGACCGTGCGGCCCTCGTCGACAAGGTCTTCAAGGGCACGTCGGAGCCCCTGTACTCGATGGTGCCGAGCGGCATCGCAGGACACACCACCGACTTCTTCGACACGTACGGCCAGCCCGACCCGGCCGCGGCCGGGCGCATCCTGCGCGCGGCGGGCATCACCCGGCCGGTGTCGCTGTCCTTCTGGTACCCCACCGACCGGTACGGCTCGGCGACCGCCCTGGAGTTCGCGGAGCTCAAGCGGCAGCTGGAGGAGTCCGGGCTGTTCCGGATCACCCTCAAGGGCCTCCCCTGGGACGACTTCCAGAGCGGTGTGCGGAAGGGCAGCTACCCGGTCTTCGGCCGCGGCTGGGCGCCGGACTACCCGGACCCCGACAGCTTCGTCTCGCCCTTCGTCGGCGAGAAGAACGCGATCTCCACGCCCTACGTGGTGCCCGAGATCACCGGGGACCTGCTGCCGAAGTCGCGGCGCGAGAACGACCGGAGCCGGGCGGCCGACCACTTCGTGAAGGCCCAGGAGGTCCTGCTGCGCGACGTACGGCTGCTGCCGCTGTGGCAGGGCAAGATGTACGTCGCCGCGTCCGAGGACATCGGCGGCACCGAGCAGGCGCTGGACCCGCAGACCGTGATGCAGGTGTGGGAGCTGTTCCGCAAGACCAGCTGGTAGTCCGTCGGGTGCGGGTGCGGGTGCGGGTGCGGGTGCGGGTGCGGGCACGGGCGTTTCGGGCCGGGAGCGGCGTTGTCAGTGGTGGCCGGTAGGTTCTTTTTCAGAGAACGGATCTTTCACCGGAGGTTGTTGACGTGACCGACACCCAGATGCTGCCCGAGTCCTGGCGCGGGGTCCTCGGCGAGGAGCTGGAGAAGCCCTACTTCAAGGAGCTCGTGGAGTTCGTCGAGGACGAACGGGCGAAGGGGCCGGTCTACCCGCCGCGCGACGAGGTCTTCGCCGCCCTCGCCGCCACCCCGTACGACAAGGTGAAGGTCCTGGTCCTCGGCCAGGACCCCTACCACGGCGAGGGCCAGGGGCACGGCCTGTGCTTCTCGGTGCGGCCCGGCGTGAAGACGCCCCCCTCCCTGCGCAACATCTACAAGGAGATGAACGCCGAACTGGGCACCCCGGTCCCGGACAACGGCTATCTGATGCCGTGGGCCGAGCAGGGCGTCCTGCTGCTCAACGCGGTGCTGACCGTGCGCAAGGGCGAGGCCAACTCGCACAAGGGCAAGGGCTGGGAGAAGTTCACCGACGCGGTGATCCGCGCGGTCGCCGCGCGCCCCGACCCCGCGGTCTTCGTCCTCTGGGGGAACTACGCCCAGAAGAAGCTCCCGCTGATCGACACCGAGCGGCACGCCGTGGTGAAGGGTGCGCACCCCTCGCCGCTGTCCGCGAAGAAGTGGTTCGGCTCGCAGCCCTTCACCCAGATCAACGCGGCGGTCGCGGAGCAGGGCCACGAGGCGATCGACTGGACCGTGCCGAACCTGGGCTGAGCCTGAGCCCGATCGCGGGGGCCTGCGGCTAGCGTCACTGGGATCAGTGAATACGCACGTGAGCCGCGTGCGTAGGCGAGCACGGGGCTCAGCGGAGGCCGCAGTGGTGGAGCAGCAGGGCGCGTCGGGGGACGCGGATACGGGTGCAGGGGCGGGGGCGGGGGAGTCCGGGGACGCCGTCACGACCCGGATCGGGCAGACGGCGATGCTGCTCCACGCCGGTGACCGGCAGGAGGCGCGCAGTCGGTTCGGGGCGCTCTGGGAGGAGCTCGGGATGTCCGGCGACGCCCGGCACCGGTGCATGCTGGCGCACTACATGGCGGACGCCCAGGACGACCCCCGCGACGAACTGCTGTGGGACCTGCGGGCGTTGGCCGCGGCCGACGGGCGGGACGGCGGCGCGGCCCGGGGCACGGGGGTGCCGGGGGAACTGCTCGGCTTCCGTCCCACCCTCCACCTCAGCCTCGCCGCCGACTACGTGAAGCTGGGGCGCCCGGAGGCGGCCCGCATCCATCTGCGCCGGGCGAGGGCCCTGTGCGACACCCTCGCCGACGACGTGTACGGGGCCGGGGTCAGAGCGGCGGTAGCCCGGCTGGAGACGCGGCTCGGTGGGGAGTGAGCGCCCTTCCGGGGGCGCTCGGGGCCGTCATCGGGTCCGTCAACCCCCGTACGTCTCCCGGCAGATGCGGGCCTGAGGGCTTTTCGGGCTCCAGCCGCCGTAGCCCTTGCCGAGCGCGCAGACGTCGGCGGCCGAGGCCGGGACCTTGGGCAGTGCGGGCAGCGGGGCCTTCTTCCGGTGCGGTCCCCGGTGGCGGGGCGATTCCGGTTCCGGTTCCGGTTGCGGGGCGGCGTCCCGGCGGGCGGGCCGCTCGGACCGGGGCGGCGACTGTACCGGCGGGGCCTCGGCGGCCTCCTTCGCCCCGGTCGGTCCGGTCCCGGGTCCGGTCCTGGGGGTGGGTGCCCGCTGGGAAGGCGGCATGGCTGCTTCCAGCACCTCGTGGACGGGCGCCTCGATGAGCTGCTCCGGCTGCCCGCCGTTCCCGATCAGATGGGGCAGCGGAGGGTGCTGAGGCGCGGGGGACTGCTGGTGGGTCGCGGGCGTCCCGGCCGGTCCCGAGGGGGTGGACACACAGCCGGTGACGGCCGACACGGCCACCCCCACCAGGAGCGTCGCTGCGGTTCTCGTCACGGTTCTTGTTCGGTGCACCCGCGCCACTCTGCTGATCGCGGGCCCCGCGGGGGAAGCCGGGAGCCCGATATTGCCCCGCACGAGTGAAGCACCGGTTCGCCGCTTACGCGGCAGGCCCAGTTACGCGGCAGGGCCCGGCGTCCTCCCCGGCTGCTGCGTGCCGGTTCCGAGCATTCCGCTCAGCAACTCGCCGAATCCGGTGCGGAGTTCCTCCTCGCTCGGTACCGCCGAGTGGTACGAACCCGCCGCGCACGAGTACATCAGCCCCTCCACCCACGCGATCAGCGACAGCGCGTGCCGCTCCGGCTCCTTCGACCCGGCCGCCGCCATCATCGCCTCCAGCGGCTCCCGGAACCTGGCCCGTCCCGCCGCGTCGTAGAACTCCCGCAGCTCCGGCCGCCGGGTGGCTTCGAGGCCCAGCTCGTAGCGGGCCACGAGCATGTCCCGGTGCTCGGTCAGATGCCGGTGCAGGACCACCGCGAGCATGTCGAGCAGGTCCTCGACGCGCGCGCCGGGGCCGGGCAGCGCGCCGAGCCCGAGCGCCCGCGCCTCCAGTACGGCGAGGCGCTGCACCGCGGTCTCCAGGAGAGCCTGCCGGGTGCGCGCGTAGTTGGAGGTCGAGCCCTGCGGCAGCCCGGCCGTCTCGTCCACGGCCCGGTGGGTGAGCCCGCGCATGCCCCGCTCGACCAGGAGCTTCAGGGCCGCGTCGGCGATCAGTTCCGAGCGGGGGGCGGCCGGGGCGGGGCTCGCGGCGGGGGAGGGGGTGCGTGCGGTCATGGGCGCCAATCTACCGCCCGTACTACGGCTGTAGTAGCCTGGCGAGGTCACTACAGATGTAGTTTCCGAGGAGGGGTCGTCATGTCCCAGCAGTCCCAGCACCGCGCGGTCGTCGTCGGAAGCGGAATCGGGGGCCTCACCGCCGCCCTCGCCCTGCACCGGCGCGGCTGGCAGGTCACCGTCCTGGAGCGGGCCGCCGCCCTGGAGCCGGTCGGCGCAGGCATCGGCCTCGCCCCCAACTCGCTGCGCGCACTGGACGTCGTCGGCCTCGGCGACACGATCCGCGACCTCGCCGCCTGGCAGGGGGAGGGCGGCATGCGCGCACCCAGTGGCCGCTGGCTGTCCCGTACGGACAGTTCGGCGGCCGTCGAGCGGTTCGGCGACCCCCTGGTGCTGGTCCACCGGGCCACCCTGGTCGACGTCCTCGCCGCTCCGCTGCCCGAGGGCGCGATCCGTACCGGCACGCCCGCCGAACTGGTCGACCCGGGCGTCGTGGACGGCCGGCCCGCCGTCGTCCGTACGCCCGAGGGTGACATCGAGGCCGAACTCGTCGTCGGCGCCGACGGCATCAGGTCCGCGGTGCGCGCCACCCTCTATCCCGAGCACCCCGGCGCCGCCTACGCCGGATTCACCACCTGGCGCGTCGTCGTGCCCGCCCCGGCAGAGCCCTTCGCACCGCACGAGACCTGGGGGCGCGGCCGGCTGTGGGGCACCCAGCCGCTCAAGGACGGCCGGATCTACGCGTACGCGGCGGCCGCCGCCCCCGCCGGAGGGCACAGCGCCGACGGCGAGAAGGCGGAACTCCTGCGCCGGTACGGCGACTGGCACCACCCCGTCCCGGAGATCGTCGCCGCGGCCGCGGAGGACCGGATCCTGCGCCACGACGTGCACCACATGACCACCCCCCTCCCCGCCCACCACCGGGGCCGCACCGTCCTCCTCGGTGACGCCGCGCACGCCATGTGCCCCACCATGGGCCAGGGCGGCAACCAGGCCATCGAGGACGGCATCGTCCTCGCCCACCACGCCGCACCCGGCGCGGGCCTCGGCCCCGCCCTCGCCGCCTACAGCGCGGACCGGCTGCCGCGCACCACGGGCATCGTCAACAAGTCCGCGAAGATCGCGAAGCTGATGATGCTGAGCAGCACCCCCGCCGTGGCGCTCCGGGACGGCCTGATGACGCTGGCCGGGTTCGGTCCCGGCCTCGCCCTGCGGACCTTCGACGGGATCGCCGACTGGCGGCCGCCGCAGCGCACGTATGCTGCCCGGACAGCCGTTCACCAGGCACAACAGGCATAGCGCTACAGAGGGAGACCCCCGTGAAGGTCGGCGTCATCGGGCTCGGAGACATCGCGCAGAAGGCGTACCTGCCGGTCTTCGCCACCCTGCCGGAGACCGAGCTGCACCTCCAGACCCGCACCCCCGCCAACCTGGCGCGGGTCGCGCAGGCCCACCGGATCCCGGCCGAGCGCACCCACACCACGCTCGACGGGCTCCTCTCCCAGGGGCTGGACGCCGCGTTCGTGCACGCGTCGACGGCCGCCCACCCCGAGATCGTCACCCGGCTGATCGAGGCGGGCGTTCCCACGTACGTCGACAAGCCCCTGGCGTACGAACTGGCCGACTCCGTACGGCTGGTGGAGCTCGCCGAGGAGCGCGGTGTCAGCCTCGCCGTCGGCTTCAACCGGCGCACGGCGCCCGGCTACGCGCAGTGCGTCGAGCACCCGCGCGAGCTGATCCTGATGCAGAAGAACCGGGTCGGCCTGCCCGAGGACCCGCGCACCCTCGTCCTCGACGACTTCATCCACGTCGTCGACACGCTGCGCTTCCTCGCGCCCGGCGAGATCGACCACGTCGACGTCCGCGCCCGGATCGTCGACGGGCTGATGCACCACGTCGTCCTCCAGCTCTCCGGCGACGGCTTCACCGCGATCGGCACCATGAACCGGCTCTCGGGCTCCACCGAGGAGATCCTCGAAGTGTCCGGCCAGGACACCAAGCGGCAGGTCGTCAACCTCGCCGAGGTCATCGACCACAAGGGCCAGCCGAGCGTCCGCCGCCGCGGCGACTGGGTGCCGGTCGCCCGCCAGCGCGGCATCGAGCAGGTCGTCACCGGCTTCCTCGACGCCGTACGAGCGGGGAAGGTGCTCGACGCCCGGGACGCGCTGGCGACCCATGAGCTGTGCGAGCGGGTGGTACGGACAGCCCTGGAGCAGACTTCCTGAGGCTGCGCACCCCCTCCGCCGCGAGCAGCAGGGCCAGCACGGCCAGCGCCAGGTGGACGGCCCAGTCGCCGTACTTCGCGTACGGAGTGAGGCCGCGCGCCAGCGGTACGTCGTACACGGCGGCGGCGCTCTCGGCGGTGCCCAGCGGGGCGCCCAGCCGGGCGCCGTCGGGACCGTACACGGTGCTCACCCCGGTGAGGGCGGCGTGCACCATGGGCCGGCCGGTCTCGGCGGCCCGCAGCGCGGCCAGCGAGGCGTGCTGCGCGGGCGCCCAGCTCTCCTGGAACGTCGAGGTCGCGGACTGCGCGATCAGCAACTGGGCCCCGTCCCTGACCAGCCGGCGGCTCATGTCGGGGAACGCGGACTCGAAGCACACCAGCGGCCCGAGCCGCAGCCCGTTCGGCAGCGGCATCACCACCGGGCCGCTGCCGCGCTTGCGGTCCTCGCCCGCCGCCTTGCCCACCGAGGTCGCCCAGCCGAGCAGGGCGCGCGCCGGAACGTACTCGCCGAAGGGCACGAGCCGCATCTTGTCGTAGCGCGCCCCCGTCGGTCCCTGCGGTCCCACCAGCACCGACGACTTGAAGATGCCGGGCCGGTCGGAGCGCCGGGCGTTCACATTGACCAGGACGTCCGCGCCGACGAGGCGGGACAGCGCGGCGATCCGGGCGGCGACGTCCGGGTGCGCCGGCAGGTCGTCGCCGACGCTGCTCTCGCCCCACACCACCAGGTCGACGCGGAGCCCGGCCAGCGTCCGCGTCAGCTCCTCGCCGCGCGCGAGCCGCCGCTCGGTGCTGCCGATGCCGTCGCCGATCACCCCGGGCTGTACGACCGCGATGCGCGCGGTGTGCACGCGCTCGGGGCGCGGCGCCCACAGCCACGCCGCCCCGGCCGCCAGCGCGACGGCGAGAACGGCCGACACGGCCGCGACACGCGCGTACGGCAGCGTCAGCAGCACCACGACGGCGGTGTTCACCGCGACGACCAGCAGACTCACCAGCCACACCCCGCCCAACGAGGCCAGCCGCAGCGCGGCGGTGACGTCCCACTGCGACGAGCCGAGCAGACCCCAGGGGCCGCCCAACCCCTCCCAGGAACGGGCGAGTTCGATCATCAGCCAGCCGGACGGCAGCACGGCCACGGCAGCCAGCGCCCGGGGCACGGTCGGACGGCCGCCGAGCAGGGCCCGCACCAGCCACCCCCACGGCAGCCACAGCAGACCGAGCAGCGCCGCCACCACCACGATGAACACGTGCAGGCTCGGCATCAGCCAGTGGTGCACCGCCAGGACGAACCCGAGCCCGCCCAGCCAGCCGTCCAGCGCGGCCCGCCGTCCGGTCGGCGCGGAGCGGACCAGCAGCATCCACGGCACCAGGGCGACGTAGGCGAACCACCACAGGCCGGGCGCGGGGAAGACGAACACGGGCAGCGCCCCGGCCAGGACCGCGGCCGCACCGCGCCACCACGCCGAGTCGAGCAGACGCCCCGGCCCACCGGACAGCACCCAGTGCCTCGGCATCCCGCGCCTCCTCACCACCGGAGTGATGCTCCCAGTGTGGGGGAGGGGCCGGGCGGGGGACAGTGGGCGTCGGCCCCGCGGCCCGCGGGCCCGCCTGCCGGACAGGGCCAGGTCCGGCCCTACTCCCGGCCGGCGTGCCGCCACTTCTCGTGCACGGTCGCCCGGCGCACCCGCCAGGACCCGTCGTCGGAGCGCAGCAGGCTGAAGGTGTAGCGGCCACCGGTGACGAAGTTCGGCGGCCCGGCGTCGCCGTTCGCCTCACCCGTGCGCTCCAGCCGCATCGGATTGAGGTAGTCCGCCTGGAGCTCGGCGCTGTCACCCGTGTACCCGTTGAGGTCTTCGAGCTCCAGCCGCCGGTTGACGATCAGATGCTGGCGCACCGGGAACAGCAGCAGCATCTCGGCGAGCCACCCGGCGACCTCGCGCGCCGGGCCCTCGATGCCGCCCGCCGAGCGGTAGTCGGCGCGGCCGTCCGGGGTGAACAGGGCCTGGTACGCCGTCCAGTCGGCGTCGTCGACGGCCACGGCGTACCCGGTGATCACCGCATCGATGGCCAGCCGGTCCATTACGGTCGCGAGCTCCACACGCTGGGTCATCGGCTCAGTCTCGGGCAGCGGGGGCGTGCCGCCAAGGGCCCGTGGGGCCCGAGTGTTCGCCGTGCGACCGGGCCCGGGCGCTCCTACGATCGGCCAAAACGTCCCATTCCATTATCAACCGGTCAGTCGGTCAGTCGGTCAGCCCGTCCACCGGTCAGCCCGTCCACCGGTCCACCGGTCATTCGTGAGGTGCTCACATGGGTATGCGTCGTACGACCTCCGTCCTGCTGGCGACCGCCGTCGCTTCGGCAGCCCTGGTCACCGGATGCGGCGACGAGGGGAAGGCCGACCCGATGCGCGGCCAGCAGTGGGCGCTGGACACGATCGAACTGCCCGACGCGTGGGGGACGTCGGACGGCGACAAGACGGTCATCGCGGTCGTCGACACCGGCGTGGACCGCCAGCACCCCGACCTCAAGGACCGGCTCGTCGACGGCCACGACTTCGTCGACAACGACGACGACCCCACCGACCAGAACGGCCACGGCACCCATGTCTCCGGCATCGCCGCCGCCGCGACCGACAACGGCATCGGCATCGCGGGCGGCGCCCCCGGCGCGAAGATCATGCCGGTACGGGTGCTGGGCGCGGACGGCAGCGGCAGCGACGCCAACATCACCAAGGGCATCGTCTGGGCCGCCAACCACGGCGCCGACGTCATCAACCTCTCCCTCGGCGAGTCCGGCCTGATGGCCCGGCTGCTCAAGGGCGGCGTGCTCAACCCGGCGATCAAGGCGGCCCACGCGAAGGGCGCGGTCGTCGTCGCGGCGGCAGGGAACGACGGCACGGCCCTCCAGCCGTACAAGCCGCAGACCCCGGTCCTGGTGGTCGGCGCGAGCGGCCCGGCGAACAAGCCGGCGAACTTCTCCAACTTCGGTGCGCAGGAGGCGGTGAGCGCCCCCGGCGTGAAGATCCTCTCGACGCTGCCGACGTACGCGACGAAGGAGACGGAAAAGAACAGGTCGGGGTACGGGACGCTGGACGGGACGTCGATGGCGGCGCCGTACGTGTCGGCGGTGGCGGCGCTCCTGCATGCGCAGGGGCGGACGCCGGACCAGGTGATGGCGGCGATCCGGGGCACGGCGCGGAACCCGGAGAAGTTGCCGAAACTGGGGCTGGGGATCGTGGACGCGGGGGCGGCGGTCGCTACGGAGAAGTAGGCGGGGTGCGGGTGGGGCGGTCGCGAGCGCGTGCGGTCGCGGTGGGGGCGTGCCGCGGTGGGGGGCCGCCCCCTTGCCCACCCGTCCCGCCCCCGGGGGCAGGCTTTTAGGGGCGCGGGGAACTGCGCGGCCAGCCACGACGCACCCGCACGAAGACCACCCGCCCCGGCGGCCAGCCACGACGCACCCGCACGAAGACCACCCGCCCCGGCGGCCAGCCAGGACGCACCCGCACGAAGACCGCCCGCGCCCCCCGGAGGGCTCAGTTCCCCGCCGACTCGCCCGCATGTGGGCTCAGGACGTCGGTTCCGACCAGGATGAAGAGCAGGATGCCGAGCGCGATCCGGTAGTAGACGAACGGCATGAAGCTCCGCGACGAGATGAACCGCATGAACCATGCGATGACCGCGTACCCCACCCCGAAGGCGATCAGCGTGGCGAAGACCGTCGGCCCCCACGACACATGCCCCTCGCCCACGTCCTTCAGCTCGTACGCGCCCGAAGCCAGCACCGCCGGAATCGCCAGCAGGAACGAGTACCGCGCCGCCGACTCCCGCGTGTAGCCCATCAGCAGGCCGCCGCTGATGGTCGCGCCGGAGCGGGAGACGCCCGGGATCAGGGCCATCGCCTGACAGCAGCCGTAGATCAGACCGTCCTTGATCCCGAGGTCTTTCAGGGTCTTGCGGTGGTTGCCCGCCTGGTGGCGGCCCGAGCCCGCGTTCGCCTCCGCGCGCGCCGCCAGCCGGTCCGCGATGCCGAGCACGACGCCCATCACGATCAGCGTGGTGGCGATCAGCCGCAGATCGCGGAACGGCCCCTCGATCTGGTCCTTGAGCGTGACCCCGAGAACGCCGATCGGGATCGAGCCGACGATCACCAGCCAGCCCATCTGGGCATCGTGGTCACTGCGCATCGACTTGTCCCGCAGCGAGCGGAACCACGCGGAGACGATCGTCGCGATGTCCTTGCGGAAGTAGATGAGGACCGCGGTTTCGGTGCCGATCTGGGTGATCGCGGTGAACGCGGCCCCCGGGTCCTGCCAGCCCGCGAAGGCGGCCGTCAGGCGCAGGTGGGCGCTCGATGAGACGGGCAGGAACTCGGTCAGGCCCTGGACCAGACCGAGGACGAACGATTCGAACCAGCTCATATGGGGTGGCGCCGTCCCGGGTGTGCGCGCAGCGCTGCGCCGCGCGGAGGTGGGGTGAGTGGTGCGCAGCGTACCTGTGGGAGGTGGCCGGAGGGTGTTCAGCGGGCAACGGGCGTGGCTCGCCGCCGCGTCCAGAAGTTCACTTGTTCGAGAGGGGGGCCGCCGAAGTCTGCACCAGGGGCGAGGCCTTCACCAGGGAAGAGGCCTTCACCAGGGAGGGCGTCTGCAGGGAGGAGGCCTTGATCAACGAGGGTGCTTTGATCAACGAGTGCGTCCGCTCCGGCGAGCACGCCCGCTCCGCCGCGGAACCGGACTCCTGCACCGCCGAGCGCCCGATCGAGTGGCGCTTGCACCATGCCACCACCACACCGGCGATGCTCGTCACCACGATGAAGCCCGTCGAGATCATGAACGCCGGGGACGTCGGCGACTTCGCCTCGCTGCCCGCTATGACGTACGCCAGGGTGTTCGGGATCGAGCCGAGCCCGGTCGCCGTCAGGAACGACAGGTACCGCATCCGCGACACCGCCGCGCAGTAGTTCGCCGCCGCGAAAGGCACCCCGGGGAACAGCCGGATCGCCAGCATCGACCGGAAGCCGTGTCTGCTCAGCACCCCGTCGGCCGCCAGCAGCACCCGCCCCCGCAGCATCGGACGCAGCGCGTCCTGGCCGAGCAGCCGGCCCAGCGCGAAGGAGATTCCGGCGCCCAGCACCGTGCCGCCGATCGACGTGGTGAGGCCGAGGGCGGTGCCGAACAGCGCGCCCGCCGCCAGGTTGAGGATCGGCCGCGGCACGAAAGCCACCGTGCACAGCCCGTACGCCACCCCGAACAGGACCGCGGCCGTGACCCCGTCCAGCTGAGGTGGCCAGCCGTCGGCGAGCATCTTCTGCGGCTCGTACAGCAGGACCGCCGTGGCAGCCGACGCCAGCACGACCGCGAGCAGGACGAGCCGCGACCAGGGCGACAGCAGTGCCCTGGCGCAGCGCACCGAACGCGGTGTTTCCGTGCGGGCGGCCGTGGCCCGGGTGGCTTGGTCGAACATCCCGGGAGAGTAACTGACATCCGTGTGTGATCGCCGTAATGTGCACCGCATGACCCGCTTGACCCGGACGGCTGACGGCGGCCCCGCCCGCCCGTCCGCGGCCCCCGCCCCCGGCCCCTGCGGACCCTCCGGCGCACTCGCCGACACCGTCCTGGAGCGGCTCACCACCGTGTATCCCACGGGAGCGGACCCCGTACGGGCCGAGCAGGCCGCCGCGTACATGAAGCACGTCGCCCCCTTCCTCGGCATCCGCACCCCCGAGCGCCGCACGCTCTCCCGCACTGTGCTCGACGGCACACCGCGCCCCGACGAAGCGGACTGCTCGGCGATCGCGCTGCGCTGCTGGGCG
This sequence comes from Streptomyces sp. NPDC021093, assembly GCF_044333135.1. Lineage (NCBI taxonomy): Bacteria > Bacillati > Actinomycetota > Actinomycetes > Kitasatosporales > Streptomycetaceae > Streptomyces > Streptomyces sp. NPDC021093. The sequence continues at coordinate 55,909 of NZ_JBIRQJ010000008.1, forward strand.
CTGGAGGAGCGCGAGTACCACTACTTCGCCGTCGACTACCTGCGCCGGTACGCCCCACGCCTCAGCTCGGGCTTCCTGCCGGTGGCCCGGCAGCTGATCACCACCGTCCCCTGGTGGGACACTGTCGACCTGCTCGCCGCCCACCTCGTCGGGCCGCTCGTCGCCGCCGACCCCGGGCTGAGGCGCGTCATGGACGAGTGGATCGGCGACGACGACCTGTGGGTTGCCAGGACCGCCCTGCTGCACCAGCTCCGGTACAAGGACGCCACCGACGCCGACCGCCTCTTCGCGTACTGCCTGCGCCAGGCCTCCCACGGCGACTTCTTCATCCGCAAGGCCATCGGCTGGAGCCTGCGCGAGTACGCGAAGACCGATCCGGCGGCCGTACGGGACTTCGTCGCCGCCCACCGGGACGTACTGTCGCCGCTGTCGGTGCGCGAGGCCCTGAAGAACCTGCACCTCTGAGCCGGACGGCTCAGTCCTCGCCCGGTACGTTTCCCACGTTCAACAGCAGCAGGCCCGGGGATGGTTGTGCGCCGTCGACGGCCCGTACGATTACGGGACGAGCGGCGGCCGCACGGGGAAGGCAAGCATCGCGTGGCTGTGAATGAGCATGTGGTCAGCTTCTGGAGGCCACTGAAGAAGCTGGTGCGCGAGCGCGATGTCAACTATCAGAAGCTCGCGTCACGCCTCGGTCTGAGTGTGCCCGCAGTCTCGGAGATGCTGAGTGGCAAGCGGGCCAAGGCGCCCTCTTGGGATGCAGTGCGCACGGTTGTCTCCGCCTGTTTCGAGGGAGCCGGTCCCGAGACGGGCAGGATCAAGGACGAACTCCGCTTCTGGCGCCGCCGCTTGGACGAGTTGGTGACCACGTTGGAAGCGGAGAAGCCGGCGCGCAAGCCGAAGGCCGAGGAGACGGCCGTCGCATCGGCGCGCTGCCGGATCTGCAGCGATGCGTACGAGCACGAGCGCTTTGCCCTGCCGGACGAGACGTTCGAGTTCTGGGACTTCAGCTTCGTCGATGCCGTCGTCCTGCTCGCGGGCCCGGACAGCGAACTCCGGTCTGCCGCAGAGGGACTCGCTCTGCACCGTATCGAGGAGGCCAACGACCTCGACGCGTTTCGAGACCACTGCCGGGACGTCACCGACGCCCTGCTGGGCGGCATCGGAGGCACGGTGAGGCAGGCGTGTCACCAGCATCGTGTGCGGCTGCTGCACGCCGCGCACACGGTCGTCGTGGTGGAGAGCTTCCTCCGCAGTTCCGTGCTGGACATGCTGCTGGGGTCGGGGCGAGCGTTCGACGTGGACGACATCATTGCCGTCACCTATGCGGACGGGAAGTTGGCAGCCGCCCCGATGCCGGTCGCGGACGTCTCGTACACGGACCACCGCGTGCGCGTCACACAGCACTACGCCGAGGCGGTGGCGGCGGTCACCTGGAGCGGACCGGATTCCTCCGCGGACCGGCATGCCGCACTGGGGGCCGAGGCCGAGGAGCTGTACGGAATTCGCCTCGGTGAACTGGCCTCGGAGTGCCCGGAGTTGTTCGTCTGGGCCAGTCTTCAGGACGGTACCCATGCCATCGAGATGTCCTCCGCGGTGTCGGACAGTGAAGGGCGGCGGAAACTCGAAGCGCTGGCTCGCGGGCTGCGCGAGCAGAAGCGGGGACTCAGCGGACTGCAGACGCTGCTCACGGCACTGGCCCGCAAGGCGGAACCGAGCGCGTGGCCCGCGAAGCTGAGCTCGATCTACCGCCGCGAGCTGGCCCGTCCGATCTCCCCGATCGCCGACACACCGCACGACGGTTCGCGCCCGGAGATCCCCAAACTTGCCCAGGGATACGTCAACCCGGCGTTCCGCTGCTCGGTGTACCGGGCCGGCGATCAGCCGCACGTCGATGAGTGGTGGCGCATGCGGCCCTTGCGCGACGAGATTCAGGGGTTCCTGGCCGGGTACCTGAGCGGCCTGCCCGTCGTCCAGCGTCCAGTGATCATTTTCGGCGACCCGGGAGCGGGGAAGTCCCTTCTCACGCGGATGCTGGCAGCACGCCTGCCGGCCTCGGACTACCTGCCCGTCCGGATCGAGCTGCGCAACGTTCCGGCCGACGGGGAGGTCCTCGACCAGATCGCGTACGCCCTTCGGGCCGCGACGCAGAAGCGTGCCGACTGGGTGGAGGTCGTCGAAGAGTCGCCGGACGTCCTGCCGGTGCTCATCTTCGACGGTTTCGACGAACTCCTCCAGGCCGGGGGCGCTGACCACTGGCGCTATCTGGAGGAGATCGAGGAGTTTCAGCAGACGTCGGCCAACAACGGCCGGCCGGTCGCGGCCATCGTCACCAGCCGAACGGTGGTCGCGGACCAGGCAAAGATCCCTGACGGATGCCTCCTCATGCGCCTTGAACCCTTCGACGCCGAGCGGATCGAGCTGTGGGTCGACACCTGGAACGAGAAGAACCGCGAAAGATTCGCCCGTTGCCGCATCGAGCCCCTGCCGAGCGGCATGGGTGAACGGCATCCAGGGCTGGCGGCGCAACCGTTGCTGCTGCTGATGCTCGCGCTCTACTACGCGGTCGAGAGCGGGGGTGGCAGCGACGCCATCATTCGGCTCAGCCGTGTCGAACTGTACGAGAAGATCATGCAGTTGTTCGTCCGGCGGCAGGTCGAGAAGTTGGAGCCGGGGCTCACTCCTGACGTGATGGAGGCCAAGGTGGAGGCTGAACTCGACCACCTTTCGATCATCGCCGCTGCCATGTTCAACCGGGGGCGGCAGGGCGTCAGCGCCGAGGAAGCAGACCATGACCTCGGCTTTCTGCGTGACCCGGAGAATCCGGCGAAACTCTCCCCGGCTCGCATGCTGTTCGGGCGGTTCTTCTTCATCCACGAGGCCAGAGCCACATTCGGCGGCCGCGAGGATCACAGATGGTACGAGTTTCTGCATGCGACCTTCGGCGAATATCTCGTCGCGAGGAAGGTCGCGGCGATACTTCGGCACTGCCCGGACGGAGGGCCGTACGAGGAACTGCTCTTCGGCCTGCTCTCCTTCTCGCCCTTGACCGACCGGGTGCAGATCCTGTCCGACTTGCGTGAACTGCTCACGTCCACGGAGATGATCCCCGGAATGTTCCGCGGTGCGCTGCTCGCACGCCCCGCCCGCGGGGCGGAGTACACCACAGGACCGGTCGCGATCACTTACCGGCACGCTTGCTTCAGTGTGAACCTGCTCCTCGTCGAGCTCGCCGTGCGTGGAACCGTCCGGTTCTCGGTCCTGACAGGCTCGACGGCGGACAGGCCCCGGGCATGGCGCGACCACGCCACGCTCTGGCAGTCGCAACTCGCCCCGACTTCGTGGGACGCGTTCACCCGCGCGGTCACTTGCACCTCGTTCGCAGCAGGGGAGCAGCAGACGCGAGACGTCGCGGTACGCCTGGTCCAACAGGACGGTCGGCACGGCGAGACGTCCGAGTCCGGTGCCGACGCTTCGGCGGAGCGCGGTCAGGTCCCCGCTCGGCGCTGGGGCAGCGTCGCGGCCGACGAACGACTGCGTCGCGTGCGCATGCTCGGTGACGACGACATGAGTGCGGTGACGCAGATGGCCTCAGTCGCCTACGAGGATTTCGGGAACGTCTCCGTGACCGCCGTGCTGGACCGTGACGGAGTGCTGTACTCGCCGGAGCGCACCTTGATGTCGCTCGTGACGTGCGACCGTACCGCGCACCAGGAACTGGCCCGGCGCTACTCCTCCTGCCTGGCGGTTGTCGAGGCCGCCACGGACGAGCGCTACGTCCGCATCCTCGCCCGCAGACTCACGCAGGACTGCGCGGTGCTCGAACCGTCCGTGGGGGAGGCCGTGCTGTCCGCGCTGACGGCGGATGCCGCGACGGTCGACCGGATGAGCCACGCGGTCCGGACGGATCTGCTGGCGTGTGCGCTGCACGAGGTGAGGAACTCGCGATCGACCAAGGCCGCAACGGCAGCCTTCGCACTGATCGGCCTCGACCTTCTGAAGGCTCCGGTCGACGGGCCACCCGGGGCGCTCTTCACCTGGATGCTCGATACGGCCGAGCGAAGAAGGCCGAAGAGGTCGGAGAAGTCGGAACTGGCCGTGCTCCTGCTGGCCGTCGACCAGGAACAGTTCGACTGGGCCGACCGGTTCGCGGACAAGATCCTCTCCAGCGTCTCCGACGAGACGCTCGACGGAATGCCGGCCGCATACGTCGAGTCGTTGCTTCTCTCCCTCCCCAAGTGTCCCGCCACGGCCGAGCGGGTGCTGCGGGCGGCCGAAGGGCCGGTCTGACGGCCTCCGGCCGCCCGCGGTGACATGCCCCTCGGTCAGTTCCCTTCCCTGTCCTTCGCGATGACGCGGTCCAGCTTCTCCACGACCCACAGCGTCACCACACCCGTGACGATCTGCCCCAGGAACGGCAGCGGCTGGTCGGTGAACTGCACGAGCCCCTCGGCGGTGCTGCCCGCCGCGGAACCGGCCGTGACGGCTGTACTCACGATCACTGCGGTGCGCAGGGTGATGCTCTTGCCCACGGTGTCCTCCGGAGAGTTCGGAACGTCTTGGAGGCACCACTGTCAGAGGGGGAGAGCATCACCCGGCACGACTCCGAACCGGTGGGAACCGCATGACGAACACCCAGCTCAGCGGGGCGGCGCAGGGCCGTACGCCGAACAACACCGAAGTGCGTCCGTTGAGCCGAGGGACAGCCCGTCCGGCGGGGTGGCGCCTGGTCCGCACAGACGGTGCGTCGGCACAGACGTTGCGTCTGCGCAGACGTTGCGTCTGTGCGGACGTGCGGACCAGGCACCACCGGGCCCCTACCCGAGGACCTCGGTGAGGGTGCCCGCGCCGACGGTGCGCCCACCCTCGCGGATCGCGAAGCCGAGGCCCGCTTCGAGAGGCATGTCACGGCCGAGCTCGACCGTCATGGTGACGGTGTCGCCCGGCCGGGCCACGGCGGCCTCGCCCAGGTCCACGTCGCCGACCACGTCCGCGGTGCGGATGTAGAACTGCGGACGGTAGCCGGTGGCGATCGGCGTCGACCGGCCGCCGTCCTTCGTCGACAGGATGTGCACCCGCGCGGTGAAGCGACGCGCGGGGGAGATGCTCCCGGGCGCCGCCACGATGTTGCCGCGGCGCACCCCGTCGCGGGGCATCCCGCGCAGGAGCAGCGCCACGTTGTCGCCGGCCTGTGCACTGTCCATCGGCTTGCCGAACGTTTCGAGCCCCGTGACCACCGTCTCGGTGTCCGCGCCGAGACCGCCGAGGACGCTGATGCGGTCACCGACCTTGACGGTGCCGCGCTCGACGGCGCCGGTCACGACCGTGCCCCGACCGGTGATGGTGAGGACGTTCTCCACCGGTAGCAGGAACGGCGCGTCGACATAGCGCTCGGGGATGGGCACGTACGTGTCGACGGCGTCGAGCAGTGCCTCGATCGCCGCGACCCAACGGGGGTCGCCCTCAAGGGCCTTGAGGCCGGAGACGCGGACCACCGGGGCCGCGTCGCCGCCGTAGCCGTTGGCGGAGAGCAGCTCACGGACCTCCAGCTCGACCAGGTCGGTGAGCTCGTCGTCGCCCGCGTCGGCCTTGTTGAGCGCGACGACGATGTGGTCGACGCCGACCTGGCGGGCCAGCAGGACGTGCTCGGCGGTCTGCGGCATGATGCCGTCGAGCGCCGAGACGACGAGGATCGCGCCGTCCAGCTGGGCGGCGCCGGTGACCATGTTCTTGACGTAGTCGGCGTGTCCTGGCATGTCGACGTGGGCGTAGTGGCGGGTGTCGGTCTCGTACTCGACGTGCGAGATGTTGATGGTGATGCCGCGCGCGGCCTCCTCCGGGGCCCGGTCGATCCGGTCGAAGGGGACGAAGGTGCCGGTCCCGTGGTCGGCGAGGACTTTGGTGATGGCAGCGGTCAGAGTGGTCTTGCCGTGGTCGACGTGACCCATGGTGCCGATGTTGAGGTGCGGCTTGGTGCGAACGTATGCCGTCTTGGGCATGGCTCATCCTTCGGGGAAGCGTGAAGCCGAGGGTCTCCGCGCCGGGCCGGTGTGCCTCGCGGCGGGAGACGGGGACCCCTGGGTCTGGCCGACCCTCCCCCTGCGGGGTCCGCCGGAATGTCCGGGGAGAGTCAGCTTCGGGCGCCGTCGAAGGCGTCGAGGTCGAATGCGTCGGGGCCGAATGCCTTGGGGTCGAATGCGTCGGGGCCGAAGGCATCGGGCAGGAAATAGGCCGGCACGTCGGTGACCGGGCAGTCGGCAGCCTGAACAGCGCCCGCGACTGCGGGCGTTGCTGCGAGGAAGGCGTACCGGAACATGAGGCCGATCATCGCCGATGGGGCCGTGCGGGGCGAATGGTTTTCCCGGCAGGGGGTTCGAGGACAGGCGGGCGCCGGACGACCCCGGTCCGTCCGGGCGCGAGGGTGGGCACGTGGCGGGCACGAGTGGTGGGCACGAGGGGCGGGAACGAGGGGCGGGAACGAGGGGCGGGCGCGGCGCGGCAGTGCCCCGGCATACGCGGAAACCGGCGGGACCGCCCGGGGCACAATGAACGGATGAAAGAATCCGTACCGGTCGTCCGGGACGTGGACGGCGGCACCGCCAAGCTGATGCCGGACGTCGACCGTGCGCACGCCTGGCTGCTCACCGTCGACGGGGCACCCCAGTCGTACGTCGACCTGGACGAGCCCACGTACCTCGAATTCGAGTACGCGCGCAGGCTCGCCCATGTCGTCGACGGAGCCGCTGACCCCGGGCTGCCGCTCGACGTCGTCCACCTCGGCGGCGGCGGGCTCTCGCTGCCCCGGTACGTCGCCGCCACCCGCCCCGGCTCCCGGCAGGACGTCGTCGAGGCCGACCGGGGGCTCCTCGCCCTCGTCGCCGAGCACCTGCCGCTGCCGGACGGCGGGGCGGGGATCACGGTGCACGGGCAGGACGGGCGGGCCTGGCTGGAGGCGGCCCCCGCCGACTGCGCCGACGTGCTGATCGCGGACGTCTTCGGCGGGTCCCGGGTGCCTGCCGCCTTCACCTCGGCCGGGTACGTGCGCGAGGCCGCCCGGGTGCTGCGCAGTGCGGGGATCTACGCGGCGAACCTCGCCGACGGGGCGCCCTTCGACTTCCTGCGGTCCCAACTCGCCACGTTCCGGGCGGAGTTCGCGGAGCTTGCGCTCATCGCGGAGCCCGGGGTACTGCGCGGCCGGCGGTTCGGCAACGCGGTCCTCGTCGCCTCCCAGCAGCCCATCGACACCGCCGCGCTGGCGCGCCGTACGGCATCGGACGCCTTTCCGGCGCGGGTCGAGCACGGGGCCGCGCTGGTCCGGTTCGTCAGGGGCGCCGCAGCGGTGCCCGACGCGGACGCGGTCGCGTCACCCGAGCCGCCCGCCGGGGCCTTCAGCGTCGGCTGAGGGGAGAGCTGAGGGGAGAGCTGAGGGGAGGGGAGCCGGGGCTGCGGAGGGCTCCGCCACCGGGTTCGGCGCGGCTGGTTCCGCGACTTTCACCGGGTTCGGCGCGGCTGGTTCCGCGACTTTCACCGGGTTCGGCGCGGCCGGTTCCGCGGCCGTCACCGGGTCCGGTGTGCGGCGGCGGAGGTTCCGTACGTCAGGAAGCATCAGCACCGCGGTCGTCAGCAGCACGACCAGCGCGGCCGAACCCCACAGGGCGTTCGAGCGGCCGAAGGCCGACTCGGCCGGGCCCGCCAGGGACGTGGCGATCGGGACCATGGCGAGCGAACCCAGCCAGTCGTAGGCCGAGACCCGGGAGAACTTGTCCTCCGGGATCTCCTGGTGCAGCGCCGTCAGCCAGGAGACGCCGAACACCTCGATGAAGACGCCGGTCGTGAACATCACTGCGATCAGCGCCCACGCGGGCAGCGGAATCGCCAGCCCCACCGAAGGCAGCGCGAGCGGGAAGACGCAGAGCATTCCCGAGAAGAGCAGCCGCTGCGGCTTCCAGCGCATCATCAGGACGGCCCCGCACAACGTGCCCGCACCGAATCCGCCCAGTGCCAGGCCCCAGGGGGCCGCGCCGCCCAGGTGCTCCTCGGCGACCAGCGGCCCGTACACCGCCTCGGCGGCGGCTATCACCGCGTTGATCACCGAGAATTGCACCACGATCCCCCACAGCCAGGGCCGTGAGGAGAACTCCTGCCAGCCCGCCCGCAGGTCGGAGAGCAGACCGCCGCTCTTGACCCGCTCCGGGATGTGGCTCACGTCGAGGAACGACCGCATGGCACCCGCCACCGCGAACGCCGCCGCGTCGATGGCGAGCACCCAGCCGGGTCCGACGGCGGCGATCATCGCCCCGCCGAGCGCCGCGCCGCCGATCGAGGCGCCGCTCATCGACATCCGGAACACGGCGAAGGCCCGTCCGGCCTGCTCGCCGCTGACGGTCGACAGCAGCATGCCCTCCGCCGCCGGGCTGAAGAACGCCTGCCCGGCGCCGCCGAGCCCGGCCAGCAGCATCATCTGCCAGAGCTGCGGGCTGCCGGTGAGCACGAGGACCGCGAAGAGGCCCTGCGAGACGCAGTTGAGGGCGTTGGCGGCGACCATCACCCGGTGCCGCGGCAGCCGGTCGGCCACCGCGCCGCCTATCAGGAGGAACAGGATCAGCGGTACGGTCCTGGCCGCCGCGACCAGTCCCACGTCGCCCGCGGTGCCGCCGGTCGCCAGGACCGCGAAGGACGCCGCGATGAGCGCGCCGTTCGAGCCGAGGGTGGTGACGACGGCGGAGGCCGTGAGCAGCGAGTAGTTGCGGCCGGCCCAGGACGGGCGGCGGCGCGCGGCCGCGGACGGCGGCGGGGCGGCGGGTGAAGTCACTGAGGGACTATCGCCCCCGCCGCCCCGTGTTGCCAAGTCGAACGGGTGTACCCCGCTCGCGGACTGCTCAGCCCGCCAGGCGGACGGTCTTGAGGATCTGGGTGACCGTGGCCTCGGGCACCTCTTCCTTGACGCCCTTGGCGCTGTGCAGGATCCAGGTCTTGAAGTCGCCCGTGGCGTTCTTGAAGCTGAAGGCGTACGCCTTGCCGTCGGTCACGCAGCGGGAGGTCTTCTTCACGCCGACCACGGTCGCCGTCGCGAGGCTGCCGGTGAGGCCGGAGGTCGTGGTGAAGGGCTTGGCCTTCGCCACCTTCACCTTGTCCTTGTCCTTCAGGCCGTAGCCGCCGTACGCCCAGTTGCCCACCTGGCCCTCGGCCACGTCAGCGGTGTTCTTGGAACCCGTGATGCTGCCGGTGGTGCCGGTCTGGGACAGGGAGGTGTTGTCCACGGTGCCGTTCTTGTCGGCGTCCTCCGAGCACCACTTGTCCTTGAGGGTCGCGGGCGCGGACATGATGGCGATCGTCTTGCCGGCGTCCTCGAAGCCGATCATGAGGGTGGGCGAGCCGACCACCCACTCCGGCGGTACGTCGAACATCGAGCCGTGCTTCTGGTTGATGACGACCTTCCAGCCCGGAACGGTCGGCTTGGCGTCGATACCGGCACGCGGGTTGCTGGCGCTGCCGCCCGGCGCGGGTGCCGCCGGGTCGGAGGCGGGCGGTGCGGACGGCTGCTTCGTGGCGACGGGCGACTGGGAGGCCGTGGCGTCGGCCTTCGGCGGGGTCTCGCCGCCCTTGTCCTCCTTGAAGATGAAGACGCCGGTGGCCGCGAGGGCGGCGACGACGACCACGCCCGCGACGACCGCGGTGACGATCGTCTTCTTGCGGTCGTTCTGCGGCCCGCTCGGACCACCGGGCCCGGGCGGGCCGGGCGGCACGGGGGTTCCGTACTGGTTCTGGTACGGGTTCACCCCGGGCGGCGGAGTCGGTACGGAGCCGGGCGCCGGGTATCCGTAACCCGGCGCGGGGGCGGGCTGCTGGTAACCGCCGGGCGGCGGCACCGGCGGCTGTCCCGGCGGAGGAGTCATGGGCGGTCCGCCGGCCGGCGGCTGGCCGGGCGGCGGCGTCGTCGGGTACCCCGGCTGCTGGTACGGGTTCTTGTCCTGCGGATTCTGCTCGCCCCCGGGCGGCTGCTGTCCTGGCCACATGACGCGTAACCATAGACGGGGTGGCGACGGCAGGGCCACCGCCGCCCCTGGAGGGACGGTGAAGGGTTCGCGGGAGGGGATGGCCAATCCCGACTACTCGTGGGTAACATAACTGAGCATGAGCGCAGATCAGATGTCCGTCGGCGAGATGCTCGCCGCCACGGTTCCCATGGCCCGCACGCTGGGCCTGGAGTTCCTGGAGACCACCCCGGAGCGGGCCGTCGTCCGCCTGCCGGACCGGAGCGACTACCACAACCACGTCGGCGGCCCGCACGCCGGAGCGATGTTCACCCTCGCCGAGTCGGCGAGCGGTGCGATCGTGATCGCCGCCTTCGGCGACCAGCTGACGCGCGCCGTGCCGCTCGCCGTCAAGGCGGAGATCGGCTACAAGAAGCTCGCCATGGGTGTGGTCACCGCGACCGCGACCCTCGGCCGCCCGGTCGCCGACGTCGTCGCGGAGCTCGACGCGGGCGGGCGCCCGGAGTTCCCCGTCGAGATCGCGATCACCCGCGAGGACGGTGCGGTCACCGGCGAGATGACCGTCGTCTGGACGCTGCGACCCCACAACAAGTAGTCCCGCCGGGGCTTTTGCGCAGGGCGGTGTCCCACCTCGACGGAGGTGGGACACCGCCCTTCCGTCTGTGCGCGCCACGGGCTTCTCGTCCGACGTATTGACAAAGGCTGTGCCCTGAAGGTCAGTTGACACGTGTACATGTCCCATCTCCTCGACGAACTCGACGAACTCGACGATTCGTCGGCAGTTCCTCGGTGTCCCGTGCGCGGCGCCACCCGTCGGCGGGCTGCGCTGGAAGGCGCCGCGTCCACGTACCGGAGCAGGCCCCCGAGCAGGCCCCCCGGCCGACCTCCGGGCCGACCTCCGAACAGGCCTCCGAGCACCACAGGGGACTGCCCGTCCTGGTCCGGTTCCACGGCGGCGGGTTCACGGCGGGCGCGGGCGAGGACATCGTCCCCGACGGGGTTCCTCTCCGCGCCGCGCTGGCTGCACGCCAACGTGCGCGGCTTCGGCGGCGACCCGTCCCGGATCACCGTTGCGGGGGAGTCCGCCGGCGGCTCCTTCGTCCGGGGCGGCGCACCGCGGGCGGTCGGCCTGCCGGACATGCCGACGGAGAACCGCACTTCCGGCACCGCACTTCCGGCACCGCACTTCCGGCACCGTGCTCTCGCTGAGGACCGCGTCCGCCGGGGGGAACAGCCTCGACGGGAAGGTCGGATCCGGGCACGCGTGCGACCTCTGGGACGCCGCCGTCACGGCGTGACCAGCGGGGTAGGCTGCCCGGCGTGCGCCGCTCGGGCGCGGGCCGGGCGGCTTGCCCGTGCGCATGAGATCTACGTACGACGGAGGAACCGGCTTTGGACGTCCAGCAGTGGCTAGAGACCGTGCCGGCGGTCAGCATCTACATCCTGGTGGGGGTGGTCATCGGGGTGGAGAGCCTCGGGATCCCGCTGCCCGGTGAGATCGTCCTCGTCAGTTCGGCCCTGCTCGCCTCCCAGCACGGTGAGATCAACCCGTACATCCTGGGCGCGTGCGCCACGGCGGGCGCCATCATCGGCGACTCGATCGGGTACGCGATCGGCCGCAAGGGCGGCCGGCCACTGCTCGCCTGGATGGGCAACAAGTTCCCGAAGCACTTCGGCGAGACGCAGATCGCCATGGCGGAGCGCTCGTTCCAGAAGTGGGGCATGTGGGCGGTCTTCTTCGGCCGCTTCGTCGCCCTGCTGCGGATCTTCGCCGGACCGCTCGCGGGCGTCCTGCGCATGCCGTACTGGAAGTTCCTCATCGCCAACGTGCTGGGCGGCATCGTCTGGGCGGGCGGCACGACGGCCGTCATCTACTCGGTGGGCGTGGTCGCCGAGGCGTGGCTGAAGCGCTTCTCCTGGCTGGGACTGGTGGCCGCGGTGCTCTTCGGCCTCGCGTCGATGCTGGTGCTGAAGAGCCGGGCGAAGAAGGCCGCGGCGAAGATGGAGGCGGAGAAGGCGGCGGCGGAAGCCGGGCCGGCGACCGCCAAGGAGCCCGTCGCGGTGGCCGCGGACTGACCTCGGGCCGCTTCGATACGCCCCCGCACCGTACGACGGTGTCGGGGGCGTCGTCGTTCAGCAGCAACTTCCCTCCTTCCCACGGCACTTGCAGCCGGGGGTCACCCCGCCCCCGGCTGCCCCCGGCCGGTCGTCTACGGTGCCCGGCAGAACAGCGGCGCGGCACGCCACGAGTACGTACGAAGGAGTACGCCATGACAGAAGAAGCAGCAGCCCGGCCCGGCCAACCGCTGGTGATGGGCGTGGGCGGCAAGCAGCCCCGGCTCTCCCCGGAGGCCTTCGCCGCCCCGACCTCCGTCGTCGTCGGCGAGGTCACCATGGCCGAGGGTGCGAGCGTCTGGTACCACGCGGTGCTGCGCGCCGACTGCGGCCCGATCGTCCTCGGCGCCGACTCCAACATCCAGGACAACTGCACCGTCCACGTCGACCCCGGCTTCCCCGTCACCGTCGGAGAGCGCGTCTCGGTCGGCCACAACGCCGTACTGCACGGCTGCACCGTCGAGGACGACGTCCTCGTCGGCATGGGCGCCACCGTCCTCAACGGCGCGGTGATCGGCGCGGGTTCGCTGGTGGCCGCGCAGGCGCTGGTGCCGCAGGGCATGCGGGTGCCGCCGGGCTCGCTCGTCGCCGGAGTACCGGCGAAGGTGCGCCGCGAGCTGACGGAGGAGGAGCGCGAGGGCATCAAGGTCAACGCCCTCATGTACCGCGACCTGGCCAAACAGCACGGTGACGCGGTGGCGCAGGCACAGTCCGGTTCCTGACGGACCGTCTGCCGGCGCGGCATGCACACTTCCGGCGGCCGCGCGAGCCGAACTGCTGCGACCGGCCGCACTGCGGATCCGAATGGACGTAACCCGGTCAGCCCCGTAGTAGGGCGGATGTCGCACGGTATGCCTAAGTGCGTCCTGTTCCTCCTCCTTGGGAGATCAATATGCGCACCATAGTCGGACGAGCGGTGGCGGCTTCGGCCCTGGCTGTCATCGCCCTTGCACCCCTCGCAGGCAGCGCCTCGGCGAGCACGGTCGAGCAGACGGCCCAATCGACGGCGGCGGCCCATGGTTGCTGGAGTGACCACGGGCATGTGTACTGCGACGACGGGCCCTGGCACCACTACCACCACGGCGTGGGTCTCGGCCTGGGAGTGGGCCTGGTGCTCTGATCCGAGCACCACGGGCCTCACCGCATCACCAGTTCCACCGGCATCACGAGCACCACAGGTAGTACCGGAACCAGTGGAGGGCCGTCCGGCGCATCGTCCCAGTGCGCCGTACGGCCCTCTTCGCGTACCACCACGGCGGGGTGACGGGTGGGGCGAAGATCACAGGCAGTGACCCTGAACGACCGGGCTCCCGCCGACTACCGTGTGCGGGTGCCGAAGAACAGAAACACGTTCTCATTCTCCGCCGTTTCGGCCTCCGCGTCGGAGGCCCTCTCCGCCGCCGCGCTCTGGCGGCGCCGCGCCACGACCCGGGCCGTGCACCACGGCTGGCGGCTGATCCAGCAGGCCGGTGCGGTCAGCGCACAGCGCCCCGGGCGGCTGCGCTTCGGCTCCCTCGGACACGGCAGCAAGCTCGCCTTCCCGCAGGGCACCGTCTTCGGCGAACCCTGGATCCACCTCGGCGACTACTGCATCATCGGCGAGCACGTCACCCTCACCGCCGGGATGATGCCGGACCTCGACCTCGGCCCCGACCCGATACTCACCCTCGGGAACGGCGTCGTCCTCGGCCGGGGCAGCCACGTCATCGCCGACACCACCGTCACCATCGGTGACGACTGCTACTTCGGCCCGCACGTCTACGTCACCTCCACGAACCACAGCTACGACGACCCGGAGCAGCCCGTCGGCAAGCAGTGGCCGCGGGCGGCCCCGGTGGAGATCGGGCCCGGCTGCTGGATCGGCACGAACGCCGTGATCCTGCCGGGCGCGAAGCTGGGCCGGAACGTCGTCGTCGCCGCGGGCGCCGTCGTACGCGGTGAGGTCCCCGACCACGCGGTGGTGGCGGGTGCGCCCGCGCGGATCGTGCGCCGCTGGAACAAGGAGGACGGGTGGCAGCCGCCGATGCGCACTCCGGCGCCGGTCCCGATCCCGGCGGACATCACACCGGAACAGCTGGTCGCACTGGCCGAGTTGGACCAGGAGGCCTCGTAGGCCACGGCCGCCCGTCGCCGGAGTGATCGGTCATGCGTTCCAGTAAAGTGGACCGTCCGTCCAAAATAGTGGACGGCCTGGCCACCTTCTGAGACGGACGGAACGTGTCGGACCTCGACCAGCTCACGCAGTCGCTCGCCCGCAACCTCAGGCGCTGGCGCGGCGAACGGGGCTTCACGCTCGACGCGCTGGCCACCAGGGCGAGCGTCAGCCGCGGCATGATCATCCAGATCGAGCAGGCCCGCACCAACCCCAGCGTGGGCATCACCGTGAAGCTCGCCGACGCCCTCGGCATCAGCATCACCACGCTCCTCGACCACGAACAGGGCGTCCCCGTCCGCCTGGTGACGCCCGAGCACGCCGTCCGGATGTGGTCCACGGAGGCGGGCAGCCACGCCACCCTCCTCGTCGGCACCGAGGGCGGGGGCACCGAGAGCCGCGGCCCGCTCGAACTCTGGTCCTGGTTCCTGGTGCCCGGCGACGCCAGCACCTCCGACCCGCACCCCACCGGCACCACCGAACTCCTGCGCGTCACCGCGGGCGAACTCACCCTGGTGGTGGACGGCGCCCCGCACCCGGTCCCGGCCGGTACCTCGGCCACCTTCGAGGCCGACGTCCCGCACGCGTACCGCAACGACGGCACGACCGCGGTGGAGATGACGATGGCGGTGTCGATCCCACCCGCGAGGTGACGCGGGTGCCGGACAGGTGACGCGGGTGCCCGGCAGGTGAACCGGTGACCCGTGAGGTGACCCCGGGCGTCCGGATCCCTACGATGGCTGTCGTTGATGAGGCAGTCGGACGGGGGACCCGTGGACGAGAACACCTTCCCGGTGCAGATGCGGGCGGGCGGCCAGGAGCTGCAGCCGGGTGCCCAGGGCGCTCCGCCCTGGGGGCCGATGGACGACCATCTGCTCTACACCTGCGGCGTCGTCCACGACCTGACCCAGGGCCGCCTCGCGCACCGGCCGCCGCTGCCGACCACCTCCCGCCTCGCCCAGGGCGAACTCTCGCTGGCGGCCGGACCCGCCGCGCGCTCCACCTGGCGGGCGCTCGGCGACGGCTCGTACACCCAGACCAGCACCATGGCCATGGGCTCGACCGGCTTCGTCGTCGGCGCCCTGGCCGTCAACGCCATGGGGAACGCGTCCCGCAGACAACAGGCGCAGGCCGCCGCCCAGCCCCGCTGGGTGCTGGAGGGGCACGGCGAGGTCACCGTCACCGACCGGCGCGCGATCTTCTCGCACCCGGAGACCTGGCTCGACCTCGGCTGGAACGGGCTGGCCACCATGGACCTGGCGGCCCCCGACACCTTCGAGTGCGCCTTCCACGACATCAACGGCAAGGGCTACACCACGGTGCGGCTGCACAGCCTCTGGGCGTCGCTGATCTTCGTACTCGCGGCACACGCGGCCTTCCCCGCCCACCCGCGGCTGCTCTCGCACGGCTGGCTGCCGCCCGGCTTCGAGGCACGCTGCGCGGCGTACGGGCGGAGCTGTCCTTCCGTACGGTGAACTGTCCTTCCGTACGGTGAAGGCCGGGCCGGACGGTGAAGGCCGGGCGGTCGCGGTGCGGGGCCGGGCGGTCGCGGTGCGCGTCAGCCCAGTCGCGGGATCTCGATGGCGGGGCAGCGGTCCATGACCATGTCCAGGCCGGCCGCCCGCGTCCGCTCGTACGCCCCCTCGTCCACCACTCCCAGCTGGAACCAGACCGCCTTCGCGCCCACGGCCACCGCCTCGTCGGCGATCGGACCCGCGAGGCCGCTGTTCACGAAGACGTCGACCACGTCGACGGGGAACGGAACGGCGTCGAGCGAGGCGTAGCCCTGCTCGCCGTGCACCGTCTCCGCCTTCGGGTGCACGGGAACGACACGCTTGCCGAACCGCTGCAGCACGCGGGCGACTCCGTAGGCGGCACGGTCCTGGTTCGACGAGAGGCCGACGACGGCCCAGGTGTCGCCGGACTCCTTGAGGATCTTGCGGATCGTGTCCCGGTCGCCGTACATGTCTTCCGTGCCTCCTGGAGCGGTGCGGGGTGGTCCCGTGGTCCGAACCACCGCGGGGCCCCGGCCATTCCCGGGCCCTTCGCCGCCCCTTCCCGGGGCGGAGCCGTAGCGCGTTTCGGCAGGTCCCGTACGGTCCGCATAGGGTGGGCCGAATGCAGGAGCAGTACCGGACCGTCGCCCACGCGGGCGTGCACGAGGCGGAGATCAACCGATCCCGATTCCTCTGCGCCCTCGCACCCGCCGCGACCGAGCAGGAGGCGCAGGACTTCGTCGCGCGCGTCCGCAGGGAGCACCCCACCGCCTCGCACAACTGCTACGCGTACGTCGTCGGCGCCGACGCCGGGATCCAGAAGGCGAGCGACGACGGCGAACCGGGCGGCACCGCCGGAGTCCCGATGCTCCAGATGCTGATGCGCCGCGAGATGCGCTACGTCGTCGCCGTCGTCACCCGCTACTACGGCGGTGTGAAGCTCGGCGCGGGCGGCCTGATCAGGGCGTACGGGGGCGTGGTCGGCGAAGCCCTGGACGAGCTGGGCACGATCGTCCGGCAGCGCTTCCGGCTCGCCACCGTCACCGTGGACCACCAGCGGGCGGGGAAGCTGGAGAACGACCTGCGGGCGACGGGGCGCTCCGTGCGCGAGGTGCGGTACGCGGAGGCGGTCACCATCGAGATCGGTCTGCCGGACGCCGACGTGGAGTCCTTCCGCGGCTGGCTCGCGGATGCGACGGCGGGGACCGCCGGATTCGAGCTGGGCGGCGAGGCGTACGGCGACGTCTGACAGGCGCCCCTGACGCTCAGGACCAGGGGCGTACGAGGCCGGTGGGAGAACGGATTCCACCGTTGCGGCCTTGATTGTCAGACCCTCCCTTTACTCTCGTGAACCATGAGGCTTCTGCATACGTCCGACTGGCACCTCGGCCGGTCCTTCCACCGGGTGGGACTGCTCGACGCCCAGGCCGCGTACCTCGACCACCTGGTCGAGACGGTCCGCGCGCACCAGGTGGACGCCGTGCTGGTCGCCGGGGACGTGTACGACCGAGCGGTGCCGCCGCTCGCCGCCGTGGAGCTCTTCGACCGGGCCCTGCACCGGCTCGCC
This sequence comes from Streptomyces sp. NPDC021093, assembly GCF_044333135.1. NCBI lineage: Bacteria > Bacillati > Actinomycetota > Actinomycetes > Kitasatosporales > Streptomycetaceae > Streptomyces > Streptomyces sp. NPDC021093. The sequence goes on from NZ_JBIRQJ010000008.1 coordinate 73,234, forward strand.
GCCGAGCACGTACCCACGGTGATGATCTCCGGCAACCACGACTCGGCCCGTCGCCTCGGCGTCGGAGCGGGCCTCATCGAGCGGGCGGGCATCCATCTGCGGACCGACCCGGCCCGGTGCGCTGTTCCCGTGGTGCTCTCCGACACGCACGGCGACGTGGCCTTCTACGGACTGCCCTACCTGGAGCCCGCGCTCGTACGGGACCAGCTCGGCGCGGCCAGGGCACGGCACGAGCAGGTGCTGTCCGCCGCCATGGACCAGGTCCGTGCCGACCTCGCCACCCGGCCCGAATCCACCCGCTCCGTCGTCCTCGCGCACGCCTTCGTCGCGGGCGGCGAACCCTCCGACAGCGAGCGCGACATCACCGTCGGGGGAGTGGCGGCCGTCCCCGCCGGAGTCTTCGACGGCGTCGACTACGTCGCCCTCGGCCATCTGCACGGCGCGCAGCGGGTCACCGAGCGGGTCCGCTACTCCGGCTCGCCCCTCGCCTACTCCTTCTCCGAGGCCGACCACCGCAAGACGATGTGGCTGATCGACCTCGGCCCCGGCGGGGAGATCGCCACCGCCGAGCGGCTCGACTGCCCGGTGCCCCGGCCGCTCGCCCGCCTCCGCGGACAGCTGGCGGACCTGCTCGACGACCCCGCCCTCGACCGGCACGAGGACTCCTGGGTCGAGGCGACGCTCACCGACCCGGTGCGCCCCGACGACCCGATGGCCCGCCTCTGCGCCCGCTTCCCGCACACGGTCAGTCTGGTCTTCGCCCCCGACCGGGGCCCCGACAGCGAGCACGTCTCGTACGCCCAGCGCCTCAAGGGACGCGACGACCAGCAGATCGCGGAGGACTTCGTGGCGCACGTAAGAGGCGGCAGCGGACCCGACGGGAGGGAACGGGCCGTGCTCCAGGGCGCGTTCGACGACGTCCGGGTCGACGAGACGGTGCGCGAGGTGGCCCGATGAGACTGCACTCCCTGCGCATCACCGCCTTCGGTCCGTTCGGCGCCACCCAGAAGGTCGACTTCGACGCACTCTCCTCGGCCGGACTGTTCCTGCTGCACGGGCCGACCGGCGCGGGCAAGACCTCCGTCCTGGACGCCGTCTGCTTCGCCCTGTACGGATCGGTGCCCGGCGCCCGCGAGGGGCGCGGACTCACCCTGCGCAGCGACCACGCCGCACCCGACCTGCCCACCGAGGTCATCCTCGAACTGACCGTCGGCGGACGCCGGCTGGCGGTCACCCGGCGGCCCGCGCAGCAGCGTCCCAAGAAGGGCCGCCGCACCGGATTCGTCACCGACAAGGCACAGAGCTGGCTCAGCGAGTACGACGCGGGCACCGGGCAGTGGCAGGCGCTCAGCCGCTCCCACCAGGAGATCGGCGAGGAGATCAGCGGGCTCGTCGGGATGAACCGCGAGCAGTTCTGCCAGGTCGTGCTGCTCCCGCAGGGCGACTTCGCCCGCTTCCTGCGCGCCGACGCCGAAGCCCGCGGCAAGCTCCTCGGCAAGCTCTTCGACACCCGCCGCTTCGCCGCCGTCGAGGAACGCCTCGCCGAACTGCGGCGCACCGCCGAGCAGCAGGTCAAGGCGGGCGACGACCGGCTGCTCGCGCTCGCCGAGCGGATGGCGGAGGCAGCGGGTCCGGCCGCCGCCGACTGGCCGCGCCCCGAGGAGCGGCCCGGGGACCCGGGGCTCGCCGCCTCCGTCCTGAGCTGGGCCGCCGTCGCCCGCAGCGGCGCCCGCGAGCGCCGTGACATCGCAGCCCTCGCCGTCGCCGCCACCGAGAGCAGGCAGGCCGCCGCCCGCCACGTCCTGGAGGAGCAGCGCGAACTGCTCCGTCTCCAGGAGCGGTTCGCCGACACCCGAAGGCGCGCCGACGCCCTGGACGCCCGCCGCGAGGAGTACGAGCGGCTGTGCGCCCGGCAGGACCTGGCCAGGGCCGCCGACCGGGTGGCACCCGCCCTGGCCCTGCGCGGTGCCGCCGACCGCGAACACCGGGCGGCGAGCCGGAGCTACGAGGAGACCCGCGGCCGCCTCCCGGCCGCCCTCGCGGACGCCGGCGCCGACCAACTCGCCGAGCGGGAAGGGCGGATACGGCAGGAGCTGGGCGGACTCGACGCCGCCCGCCGGGCCGAGCACCGCAGCGCCGACATCACCGCCGAACGCGCCGCGCTGGACCGCGAGGCCCGAGCCGACGACGAACTCCGTCAGGAGGCCGACGAGTGGCTCGCCGAATGGGACACCGTACGACGCCGCCACCAGGAGCGCATCGAGGCCGCGCAGGAGGCCGCGACCCGCGCCGGACACCTGGAGTCGCAGCTGGAGCCGGCCCGCACCCGGCTCGACGCCGCACGCCGCCGCGACGAACTCGACCGGCGGGTCGCCGCAGCGAAGGAGGCGGAGCAGGCCGCCCGTGACAGGTCGAGCGGCGCCCGCGAGAGGTGGCTCGACCTGCGCGAGCGGCGGCTGACCGGAATCGCCGCCGAGCTGGCCGCCGGACTGTGCGACGGCGAAGCCTGCAAGGTCTGCGGCGCCACCGAGCACCCGGCCCCCGCACGGGCCGGAGCAGGACACGTCGACCGGGCCGCCGAGCAGCAGGCCGAGACGGCGTACGCCACGGCCGACGGGGCCAGGGCGCAGGCCGAGAGCGCACTGGCCCGGCTGCGCGAGACCCTGGCCGCGGCACAGGCCGAGGCGGGCGGCGCGACCGTCACCGAACTCGCCGCGCAGGCAGACGAGTTGCAGCGTTCCTACACGGCGGCGCACACAGGTGCGGGCGACATGCACGCCGCCCGGGAGGCCCTCGACCGGGCCGAGCGGGAGCACACCCGCCGCGTCGACACCCGCGAGAAGGCCGAGCGCCGCGGCGCCGCCCGCACCTCGCACCGCGAAGCCCTCGACCGTGAACTCGCCTCACTGGAAGAGGAGTTGACGCGGGCCAGGGGTGGGGCGGGCAGCGTGCAGGAGCAGTACGGGCTGCTGCGGCACCGGGCCGAGCTGCTCGCCGGAGCGGCGGAGGCGGTACGGACCTACGAGGCGACGGCGGAGCGGCTCAAGGAGGCCGACGGCGCTCTCGCGGACGCCTCGTTCAAGGCCGGGTTCGCGACTCCGCAGGAAGCGGGCGCGGCGCTGCTCGACGACGTACGACAGCGCGAGCTCCAGCACCGTATCGACGCCTGGCAGGCCGAACGGGCGGCGGTCGCCGAGCGGTTGCGCGAGAGCGAGGCCGCCGACGCCGCACAGCGGCCGGCCGCCGACCCGCAGGCGGCCCAGGCCGCACTGGCCGCCGCCGAGCGCGCGCAGCGGGACGCCACCTCGTCGTACGACGCGGCCCGCGAGCGGTGCGCGGCGCTGGCCCGCCTCGACCGGCAGGCCGAGGCCGAAGCACGCGGACTCGGCCCGCTGCGCGCGGAGTACGAACGGGTGGCGCGCCTCGCCGGACTCACGGCAGGTACCTCCGCCGACAACGAACGCAAGATGCGCCTGGAGTCGTACGTCCTCGCCGCCCGGCTCGAACAGGTCGCCGCCGCCGCGACCGCCCGGCTGCACCGGATGTCCGACGGCCGTTACACCCTCGTCCACTCCGACGAGCGGACGGCCGGGACCGGCAGCCGCCGGGCCGGACTCGGCCTGCACGTCGTCGACTCCTGGACCGGCCGCGAGCGCGACACGTCGACGCTGTCCGGCGGCGAGACCTTCTTCGCGTCGCTGGCGCTGGCACTGGGCCTCGCCGACGTGGTCACCGACGAAGCGGGCGGAGTGCGCCTGGACACGCTCTTCATCGACGAGGGCTTCGGCAGCCTCGACGACCAGACCCTCGACGAGGTCATCGACGTCCTGGACGCCCTGCGCGAGCGGAACCGCAACGTCGGCATCGTCAGCCACGTCGGTGACCTGCGGCAGCGGATCGGCACCCGGCTGGAGGTCGTCAAGCAGCGCAATGGATCGGCGGTCCGCCACCACCTCTAGGCGCGGGGCTCCGGACCCGGCGCCGGGGCCCCGCGCTCAGTGGCCGATCGCGCGGCGCGGCAACGGCGACGAGTACACGACGCTGGTCGTCACCGACCCGAGCGCCCCGATCCGCCCCGACACCTCCTCCAGATGCTGCATCGACCGCGCGGCGACCTTCAGCACGAAGCAGTCGTCGCCCGTCACGTGGTGCGCCTCCAGGACCTCGGGCGTCGCATCGAGCAGGTCGTGGAACGGCTTGTAGTTGCCGTGCGGATACCGCAGCCGTACGAACGCCAGGATCGGAATGCCGAGCCGCTCCGGCTCGACCACGGCGGAGTAGCCCGAGATCACGCCCGCCTCCTCCAGCCTGCGCACCCGCTCGGTCACCGCGCTCGACGACATCGAGACGGTCCGCGCCAGCTCGGCGAACGAGGCCCGCCCCTCACGCTGCAGGGCTTCCAGAATGCGCCAGTCCGTGGCGTCCGGTGAATATCCGGTCATGGGGACAGACAACAGGGGAATCACCGGCAGATCAAGAGAAGTTCAGGGGGAATCCACTTCAGTGAAATGATCATCGACCGTAGATTTCGTGCCATGACGAACACCACGGCGCACCCCATGACGAACACCGCGACGGACACCGCGACGGACACCGCGACGGACACCGCGACGGACACCGCGACGGACACCGCGACGGACCCCCAGGCCCCCGCCGCCGCACCGGCCAACGCCGTCCTACGGGTCCCGCCCGCGTCCCCCGCGGCAGCCGCCGCGTACTTCGGTGCGAGCCTCGCCTTCCACGCGGACGTCTCCGACGTCGCCGCCGCTCTGGCCGCCGCGCTCGCCTCCGGTGAGGACCCCGGCTTCGTGGTGATCGACTCCCGCTCCACCGAATCCTGGGACCAGGGCCATGTCCCCGGCGCCCTCCACTTGCCGACCGCCCTCATCTCCGAGCAGGCCGAACGGCTCCTCGACAAGAGCGTGCCGGTCGTCACGTACTGCTGGGGCCCCGGCTGCAACGGCGCCACCCGCGCGGCCCTGGCCCTCGCCCAACTCGGCTACCAGGTGAAGGAGATGCTCGGCGGCATGGAGTACTGGATCAGGGAAGGCTTCGAGTTCGAGACCTGGGAGGCCCGCGAGACCCGCGAAGCGGACCCGCTGACTGCGCCGGTCGGCGCGGAGAACTGCGGCTGCTGAAGCGGGAGTTCCGCGACAGCGCCCTGCGGCGGTGTCCTGCGGATCGAATTCGGGTGACGTCCCCGCGCCCCCCTGCCAAGATGTCGGGCCATGCCCAAGTTTCCGCACCCCGCACCCGGTGAACTCCGCCGCGACCCGCGCCCGCTCCTCGGCCGTACCGCCCTCGTCACCGGCGCCAGCAGGCGCGGTGGCATCGGCTACGCGGTGGCCCGACGCCTCGCCGCGTACGGGGCGAGCGTCTACCTCCACCACCACGTCCCGCACGATGCCTCACAACCGTGGGGCGCGGACCCCGAAGGCCCCGAAGGAGTGGCCGCGGGCGTCCGTGACGCACGTACCGACCCGGAAGCGGTCGTCGTGCACGGCCCCGGTGACCTGTCCGACCCGGCGGCCCCGGCCGAACTGATCACCACCGCGGCCGAAGCGCTCGGCGGGCGCCTCGACATCCTCGTCGCCAACCACGCCCTGAGTGGCAGCGACGGCGCCCTCGACGACATCGACGCGGCGATGCTCGACGCCCACTGGGCGACCGACACCCGCTCGGTGATCCTCCTCGCGCAGGCCTATGCACGCCTGCGCACCGCACTCCCGCCGGACGTCCCCGGCGGGCGCCTCCTCATGATGACCTCGGGGCAGGACATCGCGGGCGGCATGCCGCAGGAACTCGCCTACGCCCTGGCCAAGGGTGCTCTCGCCTCGGCGACCCGCAGCCTGGCCACTTCCCTCGCCGATCTCGCGGTCACGGTCAACGCGGTCAACCCGGGTCCGGTGGACACCGACTACCTGTCCGGTGCGGACTACGAAAAGGTTGCCGCGAGGTTCCCCTCGGGCCGCTGGGGGATGCCGGACGACCCGGCCCGGCTGATCGCCTGGCTCGCCACCGACGAAGCGGCCTGGGTCACCGGCCAGGTCATCGACTCGGAGGGCGGCTTCCGCCGGGACTGACCGCTCGGCCCGCTGCTGGGGTTGACCGCTCGGGCCGCCTGCTGAGGGGCCGGGCCCCGGCCCCTCCTGGACCCGGCCCCGGCCCCTCCTGGACCCGGGCCCGGGGCCCTCACGGCGCAGGGCCCCGGCCCCTCGGGGCACCCGAGGATCAGAGCTGCGAGAGCTCGTCCACCAGGTCGTCGAGGCCCAGCGACCCCTGCGAGAGCGCCGCCATGTGCCACGCCTTCAGGTCGAAGGAATCGCCGTGCGCCCTGCGCGCGTTCTCCCGGCCCAGCAGCCAGGCCCGCTCGCCCAGCTTGTAGCCGATGGCCTGGCCCGGCATGGACAGGTAACGGGTGATCTCGCTCTCCACGAAGTCCGCCGGACGGCCGCTGTGCATGCCGAAGAACTCCTCCGCCAGCTCCACCGTCCACCGCTCGCCCGGGTGGAACGGGGAGTCCGCCGGGATCTCCAGGCCCAGGTGCATGCCGATGTCGACGATGATCCGCGTCGAGCGCATCATCTGCGCGTCCAGGTAGCCGATCCGCCGCTCGGCGTCCGGCAGGAAGCCCAGCTCGTCCATCAGGCGCTCCGCGTACAGCGCCCAGCCCTCCGCGTTGGCACTGACGATGCCCACCGTCGCCTGGTAGCGCGACAGTTGGTCGGCGACGTGCGTCCACTGCGCGAGCTGCAGGTGGTGGCCGGGCACACCCTCGTGGTACCAGGTCGACAGCAGGTCGTACACCGGGAAGCGGGTCTCGCCCATCGTCGGCAGCCAGGTGATGCCGGGACGGGAGAAGTCCTCGGAGGGGTTCGTGTAGTACGGGGCCGCCGCGCCGCCGGGAGGGGCGATGCGGGACTCCACCTTGCGGACCCGCTCGGCGAGTTCGAAGTGGGTGCCGTCGAGGGCCGCGATCGCCTCGTCCATCACGGACTGGAGCCAGACGCGGACCTCCTCGACGCCCTCGATGTGGGTGCCGTGCTCGTCCAGCCAGGCCAGCGCCTCCCACGGGGTGGCCGCCCCCGGCAGGATCTTCTCGGCCTCCGCCTTCATCTCGCCGAGCAGCCGGTGGTACTCCGCCCAGCCGTACGCGTATGCCTCGTCGAGGTCGAGGTCGGTGCCGTTGAAGGCGCGCGACCACCGCGCGTACCGCTCGCGGCCCACGGCTTCGGGCGCGTCCTGGACGGCGGGGGCGTACACGTCGCGCATCCAGTCGCGCAGCGCCACGACCGCCCCGGTGGCCGCACGGCCCGCCGCGTCCAGCTCCTCGCGCAGCGCGTCCGGGCCGCCGGCCGCGAACTCGTCGAACCAGCCCTGCTTCTCGCCCGCCCAGTCGGTGAGCTGCTCGATAAACGTCCTGGTCGGCCTCGGGCTGCCCAACAGGCCCTGTTCCAGGCCGAGTTCGAGGGACTTCCGGTAGCCGTCGAAGGCGGCGGGGACACCGCGCAGCCGCTCCGCGACGTCCGCCCAGTCCTCGACCGTGTCCGTCGGGGCGAGCGCGAAGACCTCGCGCACGCTGTGCGCGGGACCGTGGATGTTGCTGACGGCGCGCAGGTCCTCCTGCGCCGCGTGCACCGCGAGCTCGGCGGTCAGCCGCTCGCGCAGCAGCCGCCCGCAGCGCCGCTCGGCATCGGTGTCCGCGCCCGGCCGCCGCTCCGACTCGTCCAGCACGGCGAGGGTGTGGCGGGCGAGTTCGGCGACGGCCTGACGGCCCTCGGGGGAGAAGTCGGGGAGCGTGCGGGCGCTCTCCTTCACTCCGAGGAGGGTGCCCATGATGGGTTCGAGGGTGATCAGGGCGTCGACGTACGCGTCGGCGACCTGACGGGGCAGAGGGGTGCTGATGTCTGACATGTGGACATCCTCGTACGGGAAGGCGGTCCGCGTCACTAGCGTTCTTGCTCGGAGACCTGACAACCGTCAGTTCTGCGGGCCCGGTCGGCTCCGGTCGGCCTGCTGTCCGTACGGAGTCGCCTCGTGGAGCGGAACGGCGGGGCGTACCGGAGCCTGCTGCGCGCTGAGCCGGGCCGTGACGACGAGCGTGCCCTCCTCTATCTGGTAGTCGAGGGGCAGCTCAAGCCCGCGCATCGCCGCGACCATCCCGGTGTTGGACGCCTGGGTCACCGCGTACACGCTGCCGCAGTCGGCCTCCTCCGCCATCGCCACCAGCCGCGTCAGCAGCTCGGAGCCGATGCCGCGCCGCTGCCAGGCGTCCTCGACGAGCAGCGCGACCTCGGTCTCGTCGCCGTCCCACAGCAGGTGGCCGAGGGCGACGAGCCGGCCGGACGCGGTCTGCACGGCGAGGGTGCGGCCGTAGCGCGGGCTCAGCAGATGGCTGAGGTAGCGGTCGGCGTCACCGACCGGGCCGTGGTAGCGGAGGTTGAGGGTCCGCTCGGAGCAGCGCTCGTGCATGGCGAGCGCCGCCTCGATGTCGTCGGGCCCGGCCCTGCGTACGGTGATCGCGTTGCCCTCGGGCAGCGTGAGCACGTCCTGGCTGCGGGGCACCCGGGGCCCGAGCCGGGCGTCCAGCTCCACCAGCGCCCGCGCCCGCGCGAACTCGGTCGGGGTGAACGGCAGATACGGCCGCTCCACGGTGATCGCCCCGCCCGACGGATCCCCCAACCGCATCACGGTCCCTTCCAGTACGCCCTCCACGGGCGCGCCCTGCCCGCTCGGCCGCCCGGTCAGAGTGGTGGCGGGCAGCGAGTGGATGGTGCACCGGCCCAGCAACTGCCGCAGTGCGAGCGGCAGTTCGGCCGCGTCGAGCGCCGTCCGGGTGGCCAGGCCGAGCACCCGGGTCGGGGCGTCCACCAGGTCGTGCGCGTCGGCCCGCTCCAGCCAGGTGTCCCGGGCGCCGATCGCCGCGACCTCGCGCGAGAGGTCCCTCGCCTGGAGTTCGGCGGGGCTGCGGAGCAGGAGCTCGTCCACCGTGCCGTCGCCCAGGGGGTGCGTCTGGAGGGTCAGGATGTCGACGTGCAGCCGCGCGAGCACGGTGCACAGTGCGGCCAGCGAACCGGGCTCGTCCTGCACGGTGGTCCGCATCCGCCACAGGGCGGTCTCCCGCAGCTCGTCGGCTGCCGGGGACGTGTCCGTGGCCGGTGCGGGATCGGCGGTATCGGATGCGGTCGGCGGCGGCGGTGGTGCGTGACTGTGCCTCCGTGCCCACCAGGTGTGGAACCCGGCGGTGGCGGCGAGCGCCACCGCCGAGGCGATGAGCAGTACGGGCCCGTCGGGACCGTGTGCGATCGTGTTCGCGATCGAGTCGGCGACCGCCACCGCCGTGAAGATCGCGGCGAGCTCGACGAGGTCGCGGCGCCAGTGGTGGCGACGCGCACCGGCCTTGGTGCCCGAATTCTTGAGTCCAGTCGTGTGCGTCATGGCAGCACTCTTGCCGAACGGTGTTGCGTGATCACGAACGTTCTGTGACTGATGGGTTAAGCGTGCTTCTGGTCGATTCGCTGCGATTTTCGGCGAGGGGCGACTGGAGCTGACCGACCCCGTGACGAGGTACGTTCGCCCAGGTCATGCCGGTGAGTCAAGTCCCTGGCCCCCGGCGATGGCCCGCAGCGCGTCCAGATGCCGCTGGTACACCGTCCGCCCCTCCCTCGTGAGCGTGAGCCAGGTCCGGGGCCGCCGCTCGACGCGCCCCTTCGTCACGCTCACCCACCCGGCCTCCTCCAGTGCCGCCACCTGCTTGGAGAGCGCCGAGTCGGACACCTCCACCAGGTCCCGTACGAAACTGAAGTCGGCCTTGTCGACGGGGGCGAGCGCCGCCACCACCGACAGCCGCACCGGCGAGCTCAGCAGGGGTGCGAGGGCGTGCCGGGGGTGCGCTCCGGCCTTGTGCTCCGTCATGCCGCCCTCCGCTTTTCGAGCAGTGCGCCAACCAGCGGCGGCGTCGCGCAGGCCAGCGCGCCTCCGACGGCGAATGGCACGCTGCCCCGCAGGCCGCCCAGCCCGACCAGCGTCATCATGGCCGTGTGGACCAGGGCCCAGGAGCCGATCGTGATGCTGTGCCGGAGGCCGAAGTTGCGCCGCACGGCCCGCTGCTGAATCGCGTACACGATCAGGGCGGCGACCATCAGGAGGAACACGGACAGGGCGACCACGAAGACGGTCATGCTGGTCCACAGCAGGAACACGGGAACGAACATCAACTGAGTGACCCCGAAGACCAGCAGATAGCGCGCGTACCAGCTGCTGCCCCGCAGGGCGGCCCGCTCCACCCGGTCCACGCGCTGCAACGCCGCCACCGCATCGGTGTACTCACTCATCGCTCCCCCTACTGCCGGTGAAATCGGTGTAGTGGGAAGGATGGCACTTACTTTCCAACTCGGCAAGTAGATGCAGGGGAGGAATCTTCTTTCCAGTCAGGGGTCAGCGGCTGGTGTCCAGGACGACCCGGGCCACCAGCGCCGGATCGTCATTCATCGGTACGTGACCGCAGCCGGGCAGCCGTACCAGCCGGGCCCCCGGAATGACGCCCTTCGACCGCACCCCCTGCCGGCGCACCAGCAGCCGGTCCCGGGTGCCCCACGCCACCGTCACCGGAATGTCCGGCACGTCGTCCCGGAACCGGACGGTCCGCCCGGCGGCCAGCGTCGGCCAGAATCCGGTGCTCTCCCGCAGTGCGAGTGTCTCCGCGACGACGGCCTCGGGCGTGCGCCGCCCCGGCTTCGCGTAGATGGTGCCGGTCAGCGCGGCCCGTCCCGCCGCGCTCTTCGACAGCCGCTCGATCAAGGGCAGCGGTGCGGCCGTCGCCCCCGCCCGCATTCCGCGCAGCGTCGCGAACGCGTACCGCCGCTCGGCCTGCGTCCAGAATCCCGCGGGGGACAGCGCCGTCACCGACCGTACGAGCTTCTCGCGGCCCAGCTCCAGGGCGAGCAGTCCGCCGAGCGAGTTCCCCGCGACGTGCGGGCGGTCGACGCCGAGCTTCTCGCACAGCGCGGCCAGTACGGGCACCACCGAGCCCAGGTCGTACGACACGCCGTCGGGGAGGCCGGGCGAGGCCCCGAACCCCGGCAGGTCGACGGCGATCACGTCGCGCTCGGCCGACAGCGCGGACAGCACCGGCTCCCAGGCCTGCCAGTGGTGCCCGATGCCGTGCAGCAGGAGCAGCGGCTCGCCCCGGCCCACCCGCTCGTACGTGACGGATGCGGTGCGCGGGCCCCCGGGGGACTCGACGGTGAACTCGATGCTGGCGGTCATGGTGTGCGGCTCCCTCGGTCCCCGGGGCGCTGAGTCCCCGGGCTACGGCCTTAGACGGTCTGTCAGTAACAACTACCCGTAACAACTACTCCCCGGTAGGCAGGAGTTGCAAGAGCGCGGCCGAGGGTGGACAGCGCCGGGCCCGTGAGCTGGGATGGACCGGTGACTGCCGATACCGTGACCGACCCGAGTGACCTGTCCGCCCTCTTCGAAGAGCACCGCCCCGTCCTGACCGGAGTCGCCTACCGGATGCTCGGCCGGGTGGCCGACGCGGAGGACGTCGTGCAGGACGCCTGGCTGCGCTGGTCGGCCGAGGGCCGTGAGGACGTCCGCGCTCCGCGTGCGTATCTCGTACGGATCACCACCCGCCTCGCCATCGACCGGCTGCGGCACGTGCAGTCGCGCCGCGAGGCGTACGTCGGGCCGTGGCTTCCCGAGCCCTTCGAGACGGACTTCGGCGTGACCGTCCCGGACACCGCGGAACGGGCCGTCCTCGCCGAGTCGGTGTCCCTCGCCGTCCTCGTCGTCCTCGAATCGCTCTCGCCGCTGGAGCGTGCCGTGTTCGTCCTGCGCGAGGCGTTCGGCTTCCCGTACGGGGAGATCGCCACCGCACTCGACAAGTCGGACGCGGCGGTGCGCCAGCTCGCCGGTCGGGCGCGCAAGCACGTCGACGAGCGCAAGCCGCGCTTCGAGGTGGACCCGGCACAGCAGCGCGACCTCACCGAACGGTTCCTCGCCGCTGCCACCGGCGGCGACCTCGGTGAGCTGCTGTCGCTGCTGGCCCCCGAGGCCAGGCTGGTCGGCGACAGCGGCGGCAAGTCGAAGGCGCCGCTGCGGATCGTGGAGAGCGCGGACAAGGTGGCGCGCTTCCTGCTGGGCGTGGCGCGGCAGGCGATCCCGGGCATGGAGATCCGCCTCACCGAGCTCAACGGCGGGCCCGCGGTGCTGATCCTGGCGGACGGCGAGCCGGACGGTGTCTTCCAGCTGGACGTCGCCGACGGCCTCATCCAGTGCGTCTATATCCTGCGAAACCCGGACAAACTCACCGCACTCGCTCCGGAGTAGACGACTCCGTCCTCAACTCCCGCCCCGCGTCCGCCCGTCGGACGCGGGGCATTTTGCCGTTCCGTGATGGATTGGTCTTGACCAAGTAGATGTGCCGTCCTATGGTCGCAGAGTTAGTACAAGGACCTTTAATAAACAAAGGCGCGGAACACGGCACGCCGCGGGGGACGCGGCGATTGCGGAGGATCAGGGTGGGGACCACGCAGCTCGAAACGGTGCCGGAGCCGAAGTACTGGCACCTCAAGACCGTGCTCAGCGAGGCACTCGACACCGACTTCTCGGTCGGCGAGATCCTCCCCAACGAGCGTGATCTGGCGGCCCGCTTCGGCGTCGCCCGCGCCACGCTCCGCCAGGCGCTCGAACAGCTGGAGCTGGAGGGCCGCCTGCACCGCCGCCGCGGCGTGGGCACCACGGTCGCCCCGCCCCGGATGGGCGTCGACGTCTCCACCTCGCAGCACACCTGGCCGGGCACGGCCGACGACGTCTGGCAGAGCGCGGACTGCACGACCGGAACCTTCGCCGCCGCCCCGGCCGCGGTGGGCCGGATGTTCACCGCGTCCGTCGACGGCGAACTGCACACCGTGCGCCGCACCCGTATGACGCACGGCCAGCCGGTCGCCGCCGAGCTGCTGTACGTCCCGGCGGCCTCGGTGCCCGAACTCCCGGCCATAGAGGCCACGTCGGGCCCGGTCAGGGCCCGCAGCGTGCTGCGCGAACTCCAGCGCCTCGGCCTGGACGGCCAGGACCGCGCCGTCGAACTCGGCTCGGCCCGCGCCGACGACGCCAAGGAGCTCGACCGGCTGCCGGGCGCGCCCGTGCTGGTCGTCACCACCCGCTACTTCGTCGGGGGCCGCACCGCCGCCGTCTCCGTCGCCACCTACCGGGCGGACACCTGCCGGCTGACCTTCGGCGACTCGGGCGACCTGGAGATCAGCCACCACGGCCCGGCCGCCCACGCGTCCTGACCTCGGCTTCTGGTACGTACGGCAGCTTCTGGTACCTACGGCCCGCCGTCTAACGGCGGGCCGTCACCGTGGTCTCCACCGCGAACAGCTGCTCCTCGACGTGGTCCAGCGCGAGCCGCAGCGCTCCCGTCGCCACCGACGCCTCGCCGAGCAGCGACAGCGCCACCCGGGGCGGCCGCAGACAGTACCGCTCCAGCTCACTGCGCAGCGGATCCAGTACGCCGTCCAGGCCGGCCGCCCACCCGCCGATCACCACCAGTTCCGGGTCGAGCGCCAGCGCCAGCGCCGCCACGTCGTGCACCAGTCGCCGGATGAACCGTTCCATCGCCGCCTGCGCCTGCAGGTCCCCGCGCTTGGCCTCGGCGAACACCGCGGCCACCGCCTGCTCGTCCAGCGGGTGCAGCGGTTCGTCGGTGGTGGAGAGGAGCTTCTCCGGCCGGGCCTCGCGGCCCAGCAGATGCAGTGCGCCGATCTCGCCCGCCGCGCCGCCGTACCCCCGGTGCAGCCGCCCGCCGATCAGCGAACCGGCGCCGGGGCTCAGCCCGGCGAGCACGAACACGAGGTCGTCGGTGTCCTGCCCGACGCCCTTCCAGTGCTCGGCCACCGCGGCGGTGTTGGCGTCGTTCTCCACCAGCACCGGACACCGGAACGACCTGCGCAGCCGCTCGCCCAGCCGCAGCCCCGTCCAGCCGGGCAGCGCCGTCCCGAGCCGCACGGTCCCGTCGGCCTCGACGATGCCGGGGCTGCCGACGCCGACCGCCCGCAGCGAGCTGCGCGGCACTCCGGCCCTGCGCAGCACGTCGGCGACCACCTGGCGCACCCGCTCAAGACGGTCGTCCGCACCGGCCGACTCGTCGACCTCCCGGGCCCCGGCGCCCACGATCCGCCCGTCGAGGCCCGACAGCAGTGCGGAGACCCGGTGCGGGCCGATCTCGATGCCCAGCAGATGCCCCGCCTCGGCCCGGAACCGGAACCGTCGCGCGGGTCGCCCCTGGCGCTTCGTACCGCCCTCTTCGGCCGCCATCTCGACGACCAGACCGGTCTCGATGAGCCCCTCGACGACGCCCTCGACGGTGGGCCTGGACAGGCCGGTGATCCGGGTCAGGTCGGTCAGTGTGGGGGAGTCCGCGGAGTCCGCACCGCGCAGGGCGTGCAGCACCACCGCGGAGTTGATCCGCCGCAACAGAGAGGGGTCCCCGCCGGTCAGCCGCCCCAACGTGTCCTCCCAGCTCGTACGTTTGTCTGCCGGATCGTACTAGCAGGCGAGGTGCCAGGGCGAGTCGGGCCGTACAAAGCGGAACCGGATCGTTGCAGGCCGCTACCGTCCGGCGGTGTCGTCCGCAGCCGTCCGCAGCCGCCCGTACTCCTCCGCCATCGCCTGCACGCTCCAGTGCGCGTTGAGACCGCTGGGGTTGGGCAGCGCCCAGACCAGGGCGCCGCCGATCGTCCGCTCCTGCGGGCCGATCTGCGCCTTCCGCTCGCCGAAGGCGGTGCGGTACGCGGTCACGCCGACCACTGCAAGCCACTGCGGACGCAGCCGTTCCACCTTCTCGGTGAGCAGCTTCCCGCCCTCCCGGAACTCCTCCGCGGCCAGCTCGTCGGCGCGCGCGGTGGCCCGCGCCACCACGTTGGTGATGCCGAGCCCGTACCCGAGCAGCTCGCCCTGCTCGTACGGCTTGAACTGCCTCGGGGTGAAGCCCGACCGGTGCAGCACCGGCCAGAAGCGGTTGCCGGGGCGGGCGAAGTGATGACCGGTCGCGCCCGACATCAGGCTCGGGTTGATGCCGCAGAACAGTACGCGCAGACCGCCCGCGATCACGTCGGGGATGACGTGGTCGCGGGCGGCCTGGAGTTCTTCGGGACTCAGCACGGGGCGGTTGCGTCCGTCAGAGGATCGAGCCGGGGGTGTAGCCCGCGGCCTCGGGGTGCTGCTTGGCGATCTCCTCGATACGGGCGACCAGCGCGGCCACCTGCTGGCCCGCCGCTCCCGTGAAGGAGAGCTTGTCCGCCATCAGCTCGTCGAGCTGCGCGCGGTCCAGCGGCATCCGGTCGTCGGCGGCGAGCTTGTCGAGCAGCTCGTTGCGCTCGGCGCCCTGCTCGCGCATGGCCAGCGCGGAGGCCACCGCGTGCTCCTTGATGACCTCGTGCGCGGCCTCCCGGCCGACACCCGCCCGTACCGCCGCCATCAGGACCTTCGTCGTGGCGAGGAACGGAAGGTACCGGTCCAGCTCGCGGGCGACGACCGCCGGGAACGCGCCGAACTCGTCCAGCACCGTCAGGAAGGTCTCCAGGAGACCGTCGAACGCGAAGAAAGCGTCCGGCAGCGCCACCCGGCGGACCACGGAGCAGGACACGTCGCCCTCGTTCCACTGGTCGCCCGCCAGCTCGCCGGTCATCGACGCGTAACCGCGCAGGATGACCATCAGGCCGTTGACGCGCTCGCAGGAGCGGGTGTTCATCTTGTGCGGCATCGCGGAGGAGCCGACCTGGCCGGGCTTGAAGCCCTCGGTGACCAGCTCGTGGCCCGCCATCAGCCGGATCGTCTTCGCGACCGAGGACGGGGCGCCGGCCAGCTGCACCAGCGCGGTCACCACCTCGTAGTCGAGGGAGCGCGGGTAGACCTGGCCGACCGAGGTGAAGGCGTGCGCGAAGCCGAGGTGACCGGCGATGCGCTGCTCCAGGTCGGCCAGCTTCCCGGCGTCGCCGCCGAGCAGGTCGAGCATGTCCTGCGCGGTGCCGACCGGGCCCTTGATGCCACGCAGCGGGTAGCGGCCGAGGAGCTCCTCAAGCCGGCCGTACGCGACGAGCAGCTCGTCGGCGGCGGTCGCGAAGCGCTTGCCGAGGGTGGTGGCCTGCGCGGCCACGTTGTGCGAGCGGCCCGCCATGACCAGCTCGGCGTACTCGCCCGACAGCCTGCCCAGGCGCGCGAGGACGGAGACCGTACGGTCGCGCATCAGCTCAAGGGAGAGCCGGATCTGGAGCTGCTCGACGTTCTCGGTGAGGTCGCGGGACGTCATGCCCTTGTGGACCTGCTCGTGCCCGGCGAGGGCGTTGAACTCCTCGATCCGCGCCTTCACGTCGTGGCGCGTGACCTTCTCGCGCTCGGCGATGGAGGCCAGGTCGACCTGGTCGAGGACGCGCTCGTAGTCGGCGATGGCCTCGTCCGGAACCTCGATCCCGAGGTCCTTCTGCGCACGCAGCACGGCCAGCCACAGCTGGCGCTCCAGCTTGACCTTCTGCTCGGGGGACCACAGGACGGCAAGCTCCGCGGAGGCGTAGCGGCCGGCCAGGACATTGGGAATGCGGGGCTTGGCAGTCACGTAAACAGATTCTACTGGCGGTTTCTGCAGGCCAGGGCCATGGGTCTGTTCGTACGTTGCTACGAGAGCGGCTCGTCGTACGGGAGGAGCTCGGGCCTCTTCGCGGGGCGGCCGTCCCCCGAGGAGCGGCCGGTGATCCGCCGTCCGATCCACGGCACCAGGTGCTCGCGCGCGAACCGCAGGTCACTGGTCCGGCGCGCACCCCAGCCGGGCGGCGCGGCGGCCGGCAGCGGGGACAGCCAGTCGTCCTCGGCGGCCAGGCCGAGCGCCTGCCAGACCGCCTCGGCCACCCTGCGGTGCCCCTCGGCGGTCAGGTGCAGCCGGTCCACGTCCCACATGCGCTGGTCGCCCAGGACGGCGGCCCCGTACAGGTCGACGACCACCGCGTCGTGCTTCGCCGCCAGCTCATCGACGACCGCGAACAGTTCCTCCACGCGCGGACGGAACCGCTCGAAGACCGGACCGTGCCGTCCGGGGCTGCGCATCAGCACCAACTGCTCGCAGGAAGGGGCCAGTTGCTCGACCGCCTCGGTCAGCTTGGCGCGTACGCGCCCCATGTCGACCTTGGGGCGCAGGGTGTCGTTGAGGCCGCCCACCAGCGTCACCACGTCCGCCTTCATCGCGGCGGCGAGCGGCGCCTGTTCGTCGGCGATCTGGCCGATGAGCTTGCCGCGGACGGCGAGGTTGGCGTACCGGAATCCGGGCGTGCGGGCGGCGAGGCGGGCGGCGAGCAGATCGGCCCAGCCGCGGTACGAGCCGTCGGGCAGGGCGTCGGACATTCCCTCGGTGAAGGAGTCGCCGACCGCGACGAAGCTGGTGTAGGTGGCATTCATCTCCATGGCGGAGCGATCGTACCCGGTCGCACCCGGGCGGGTCCGGTCGGGAAACGACAACTGCCCGGCCCCTCGTGCGAGGGGCCGGGCAGTGCGGGCCGGGCAGCGTGCGTCAGACCTGCTGCGGCGGTCCGACCAGTTCCCGCAGTACGTCCTCCATGGTGACCAGACCCGCGGGCCTGCCGTCCGCGTCGGCCACGGCCGCCAGGTGCGTACGGCTGCGGCGCATCGCCGTCAGCACGTCGTCCAGCGGCGTGTCCGCCCGCACCCGGGCGATCGGCCGCATCGCGGTGACCGGGAACGGCAGATCGCGCGGCGTCGCGTCCAGGGCGTCCTTCACATGGAGGTAGCCCAGGATGCGCCGCGTCGAGTCGAGGACGGGGAAGCGCGAGAAGCCGGACTCGGCGGCCAGCCGTTCCAACTCCTCGGGAGTGGTCCCGATCTGCGCGTACACCACGCGTTCGACCGGCATCACGACGTCCCGCACCGGACGGCGGCCCAGCTCCAGGGCGTCCCGCAGCCGCTCGGCGGAGCGGTCGTCCAGGAGCCCGGCGTCGCCGGCGTCCTTCACCAGGCGGGCCAGTTCGTCGTCCGAGAACGTCGCCGACACCTCGTCCTTGGCCTCCACCTTCAGCAGCCTCAGCAGCAGGTTGGCGAAGGAGTTGATCGTGAAGATCACCGGGCGCAGCGCGCGGGCCAGCGCCACCAGCGGCGGACCGAGCAGCAGCGCGGTCTTCGTCGGCTCGGCAAGTGCGATGTTCTTCGGCACCATCTCGCCGAGCAGCATGTGCAGGTACGTCGCCAGGGCCAGCGCGATGACGAAGGAGATCGGGTGCGTCAGCGCGTCCGGCACACCCACCGAGTGGAACAGGGGCTCCAGCAGGTGCGCGATGGCGGGCTCGGCGACGATGCCGAGCACCAGGGTGCACAGCGTGATGCCCAGCTGGGCGGCGGCCAGCAGTGCCGAGACGTGCTCCAGGCCCCAGATGACGCTGCGCGCCCTGCGGTTCCCGGCCTCGGCCTCCGGCTCGATCTGTGAGCGGCGCACCGAGATCAGCGCGAATTCCGCGCCGACGAAGAAAGCGTTGACGACCAGGGTGAGCAGGCCGACGAGCAGCTGTATCGCGATCATCGTCCGGCCTCCGTACGGTCGCCCAGCAAGGTCTCGGCGGCGAGCGGCGCGTGCATCAGCACCCTTGCCGCGCGACGTCCGCTCGCGTCCACCACGTCCAGCTTCCAGTCGGACAGCTCCACGCAGTCGCCCACCTCGGGGATCCGTCCCAGTTCGTTGGCGACGAGTCCGGCCAGGGTCTCGTACGGGCCCTCCGGCACGCGCAGTCCGATCCGCTCCAGCTGGTCGGTGCGGGCGGCGCCGTCCGCCGACCACAGGTCGCGGCCGTCGGTGTCCTCGCCCGCGCGGGCGAGGTCGGGGGTCTCGTGCGGGTCGTGCTCGTCGCGGACCTCGCCGACGACCTCCTCGACGATGTCCTCCAGGGTGACCACGCCGGCCGTGCCGCCGTACTCGTCGATGACGACGGCCATCGTCCGCTTGCCGGACAGCCGGTCCAGGAGCTTGTCCACGGTCAGCGTCTCGGGGACGAGCAGCGGCTCGCGGAGCAGCTCGGTGACCGGGTGCCTGGGCCTGCGCCCGGCGGGCACGGCCAGGACGTCCTTGATGTGGACGAGACCGACGACCGAGTCCAGGCTGCCCCGGTACACGGGGAAGCGGGAGAGCCCGGTCGCCCGGGTGGCGTTCGCGACGTCCTCGGCGGTGGCCTGCACGTCCAGTGCGGTGACCTGCACGCGCGGCGTCATCACGTTCTCCGCGGTGAGCTTGGCCAGATTGAGCGTACGGACGAACAGCTCGGCCGTGTCGGCCTCCAGCGCGCCCTCCTTGGCCGAGTGCCGGGCCAGCGCGACCAGCTCCTGCGGGCTGCGTGCGGACGCCAGCTCCTCGGCGGGCTCCATGCCGAAGCGGCGCAGGATGCGGTTGGCCGTGTTGTTGAGATGGCTGATCAGCGGCTTGAACGCGGCCGTGAACATCCGCTGCGGGGTGGCCACGACCTTCGCGACGGCCAGCGGGGACGAGATCGCCCAGTTCTTGGGGACCAGTTCGCCGACGACCATCAGGACGACGGTCGACAGGGCGGTGCCGAGGACGAGGGCCACCGAGGAGGCCACCGTGGGGGAGAGCCCCACCGCCTCGACCGGGCCCTTGAGCAGCTTGGAGATCGACGGCTCGGAGAGCATGCCGACGAGGAGGTTGGTGACGGTGATGCCGAGCTGGGCGCCCGACAGCTGGAAGGTGAGGCCGCGCACGGCCTTCAGGGCGCTGTCCGCGCCCCGCTCACCCTGCTCGACGGCCCGTTCGAGGTCACCGCGTTCGACGGTCGTGAGCGAGAACTCGGCTGCGACGAAGGCACCGCAGATCAGCGAGAGCAGCACGGCCACGAGGAGCAGAAGCACTTCGGTCATCGGTTCACCTCCGTCCCATGATCGATCAGGGTCAGGAGGAATGCGCGATGTCGGCTACTGGGAGGCTCGCCCATGGGCGGACGCTCACACCTTTCAAGTCGGGATGTCGGAAAATCCTGGAAGTCCCAGGATGAAGCACCCATGGTAAAGGACAGGCAAAGGCGTTCGTCGGTCGTCGGTCGTGATCACTGCCCGAGCGGCTTGGTCCACCGGCTCCACTGCGGCTCCGGCGCGTACCCCGCCGATCGCCAGGCGGGGTGTGCGAGCGCGTTCTCGTTCAGGACCATGGCGTCCCCGCGCCGCCCGCCGAGAGTGACGAAACGTTCCTCGGCGGCGGCGAGCAGTGCGCCGGAGACGCCCTGCCGCCGGTGCTCCGGGTGGACCGCCAGCCGGTAGAGCGAGCAGCGCCAGCCGTCGAATCCGGCGATGACGGTGCCGACCAGCGTCCCGTCCCGCTCCGCCAGGATCAGTGCGTCGGGGTCGCGGGCGACCAGGCGCTCCACGCCGTCCCTGTCGTCGCTGATGCTGGTGCCCTCCGCGGCCGCCTTCCAGAAGGCGAGCACGGCGTCGAGGTCGGCCGGGGACGCGGCGCGGAGCCGGATGCTCTCAAGATCGCTCATGGGGGCATCCCATCACCGGGCCGCGACCGGGGTCGACCGGGTTTCCCACCATGCGGTCAGCTGCCGTGCAGCTCCTCGATGACCGGGGCGAAGGCCTCCATATGGGGTTCGAGGATGCTGAAGTAGGAGAAGCCGTAGCGTTCCCGGGAGGCCCGGAACTGGTCCGCTATCTGTGCGACCGTGCCGACCGCGTGGACGGGCAGCCCCAGTACCTCCTCCTCCGTCAGGTACGGCGTGAACGCCACGTAGTCCTGCAACGCGGCCCTGCGGTCGTCGGTGATCACGACCAGCTGGATCAGCAGGTTCAGCTCCGCCTCCGTCGTCCGCCCGGCCGCGAACTTCCGGTAGAGGGCGACCCGTTCGTCCAAGCCTTCGGCACTGAGCACCCGCAGCTCTCCCGGGTTGATCTGGAGCCCGCCCGCGAACGCCACCACGTCCGCGTGCTCGGCCGCCAGCTTCAGCACCCGGTCGCCGCCGCCGGCGATCAGCAGCGTCGGGCGGGGCCGCTGCACCGGCTTCGGCAGATGCGCCTCGTCCCGGAGGAACCGGTCCAACTCCTCGACGGTACGGGCCAGATGATCGACCCGGCCGCCGGGCGACCGGTATTCGATACCGGCCGTCTCGTGTTCCTCCTTGACGTACCCCGCGCCGATGCCCAGCTCCAGCCGCCCGCCGATCAGGGCGTCCACGGTCGCGACCTCGCGGGCCAGCAGCGCCGGGTTCCAGAAGGCCGCGTTGAGGACGAACGTGCCGATCCGGGGGCGTTCGGTGACGGCAGCCGCGGCGACCATCGCCGGGAACGGGGCGGGCATCCCGAGGTGGTCGGGCACCTGGATCACGTCGTAGCCGAGCTCCTCGGCCCGCCGGCACTTGCGGGCCCACTCCTCCCCGCCGGTGGGCGTCATCATGTTCACCGAGAACCGGAACGGCCTGACCATGTGCAACTCCTTCTCCGCAGCGGGCTATTCGTGCGCGATCGCGGTCAGCACATTCATCCGCGAGGCCCGCAGCGCCGGAAGCACCGCAGCCACGAGACCCACCACGACGGAACCCACCACGACCGCGACCACAGTCGACCACGGCACCGCGAAGGCCGTCATCCCCTGGAGGGCCAGAACCCGGCTCATCGCCACGCCCCACACCAGGCCCAGTACGAGCCCGAGCACCGCCCCGAACACGGCGATCACGATCGACTCCAGCCGGATCATCCGCCGCAGCTGCACCCGGGAGAGACCGATCGCCCGCAGCAGCCCGATCTCCCGGGTGCGCTCCACCACCGACAGGGCAAGGGTGTTGACCACGCCCAGGACCGCTATCACGATCGCCAGCCCGAGGAGTCCGTACACCAGGTAGAGCAGTACGGCGACCTGCTGGCGCACCAACTCCTTGTAGTCCGCCCTGTCCTGCACGTTGACCTGCGGGTACGGATCCAGGGCCCGCTCCAGCGCCGTACGCAGCGCGGGGGCGGCCACGCCGTCGGCCGCGTTCACGTACAGCGCGGACTCCTGCCCGCCGGGGAAGTACCTCTGGGCCGTGCCCATGCCCATGAACAGCCCGCCCTCGAAGCCCCCGCCGCTCGGGGCGTCCTGGTCGCTGATGGCCGCGACCCGCAGAGCGGCCCGCCGCCCGCCGGGGAACTCCACCGGCACGACGGTCCCCGCGCGCACCCCGTGCTTCTCGGCGAACTTCCGGTCCATGCCCATGCTGCCGGCGGCCAGCGCCGCCGCCGTGTTCCCCTGGGCGTACCGCACCCTGGCGACCTCGTCGAGCTGCGGGTCGTAGCCCGCCGCCGTCGACTTGACCCGCTTGCCGTCCGGCAGCGAGAGCCGCACCGGTACGAACCGCTGCCGCACCACCGTGCCCACCGCCCCCACCTTCCGCACCTTCTCGGCGACCTCGGGCGGGAACGGCAGGAAGCTGCCGCTCTGCACGACGAAGTCCGCACCCAGCGTCCGGTCGATCTGCCGGTCCAGCGACTTGGTCATCGACGCGCTCGCCACCGAGAGCCCGGCCACCAGCGCGAGACCCACCATCAGCGCGGACGCGGTCGCCCCGGTGCGCCGCGGGTTGCGCAGCGCGTTGCGCTGACTCATCCGGCCGACCGACCCGTACACCCGGGGGAACGCCGCGCCGAGCACCCGGATCACCGGCCGCACCAGCAGCGGCCCGGCCACCACCGTCGCGATCAGCGTCAGTACGACGCCGAGGCCCAGCAGCAGAGAAGCGGTGGCGGTGTCCGCGCTGAGCGCACACCCCGTGAACGCCGCCGCCCCACCCGCCGCCAGGACGCCGCCCACCAGCGCCCGTATCCTCAACGGCCGTCCCTGACCGGCCACTTCGGCCTCGGCGAGGGCCGCCATCGGGGAGACCTTCGAGGCCCGGCGGGCGGGCAGGTACGCGGCGACGAAGGTGACGCCCACCCCGACCGCGTACGCGGCGACGAAGGTGCCCCGGCCGAGCACCATGTCGGAGGCGCTCAGCTTCATCCCGAACAGACCCATCAGCCAGATGAGCGCCGCCGCCAGCCCGATCCCGGCGGCGAGGCCGAGGGTCGAGCCGACCAGACCGAGCAGCAGCGCCTCGGTGAGCACCGAGCGGCGCACCTGGCGGCGGTCCGCGCCCAGCGCGCGCAGCAGACCCAGCTCGCGGGTGCGCTGGGCGATCAGCATGGCGAAGGTGTTGACGATGAGGAAGATGCCGACGAGGACGGCGACACCCGCGAAGCCGAGCATCACGTACTTGACGACGTCGAGGAAGCCGCCCAGTTCGGCGACGGACGACTTGGCCTGCTCGGCGGCGGTCCGCAGCTCGTAGCCGGAACCCAGAGCGGCCGCGATGCGTTCCTTGAGCAGGGCGTCGGGGACGCCCTGCGCGGCCTGGACGGAGATCAGGGTGGCGGCATCGGCCGAGCCCAGCAGCTTGGTCTGGGCGGTGGCCGTGTCCAGGAGGACGAGGGCGGCGCCCGGGTTGGTGGTGGTGAACGTCGCGATGCCCACGACCCGCACGGAGAAGGTGCCGGGCCGGGCGATGACCCGGAGCGTGTCCCCGATCCCGATGCGGGCGCGCTCGGCCGTGTCCGCGTCGACCACGCTCTCGCCGGGACCGCGCGGCAGTTCGCCGCTGGTCAGCTTCAGGGGGTTGCGGGGAGTGTCGTACCAGTTGGTGGCGATGGTGGGGGCGCCGCCGGTGAGGCCGACCGGCTCGTTGTCGCGGCCGACGACGGTGACGCCCTGCGCGGTCGCCTCGACCTGGGCGGCGGCCACCCCCTCCACCGACCTGACCCGGTCGGCGACCGACGCCGGAAGGGTACGTACGTCACCCGTCGGCAGACCCCCGCCGAGGTCGTCCTCCTTGGGCGAGACCGACACATCGGCGGACGTCGTCGCGAACAGGCGGTCGAAGGTCCGCGAGGCGGTGTCCGAGAAGATCAGGCTCCCGGCGACGAACGCCACGGACAGGACCACAGCCAGCGCGGACAGCAGCAGCCGCCCCTTGTGCGCGAAGAAGCTCCGCAGGGTCGCCTTCAGCACGGTGCGCCTCCCTCACGGTCCTTTGCGGACATGGGCGATGCCGTCGAAACGCTTCATCCGCTCCAGCACCTTCTCGGCCGTCGGCCCGGACATCGAGTCCACGATCCGGCCGTCCCCCAGGAAGACCACCAGGTCGGAGTGGGCCGCCGCGCCGGGGTCGTGCGTGACCATCACCACCGTCTGCTCCAGGGAGTCGACCGCCCCGCGCAGGAACGAGAGCACCTCGGCGCCCGACCGCGAGTCGAGGTTCCCGGTCGGCTCGTCCGCGAAGATCAGCTCCGGCCGCGACGCCAACGCCCGTGCGCAGGCCACCCGTTGCTGCTGGCCGCCGGAGAGCTGGGAGGGGCGGTGCCGCAGCCGGTCGCGCAGCCCCAGCGTGTCGATCACCCGGTCCAGCCACTCCTGGTCGGGCGGGCGCCCCGCGATGTCCATCGGCAGCGTGATGTTCTCGGCCGCCGACAGGGTGGGCAGCAGGTTGAACGACTGGAACATGAAGCCGATCCGGTCCCGCCGCAGCCGCGTCAGCTCCCGCTCGCGCAGCCCGGTGATCTCGGTACCGCCCAGCCACACCTGCCCCGCCGAGACCGTGTCGAGACCGGCCAGGCAGTGCATCAGCGTCGACTTTCCCGAGCCGGAGGGACCCATCACCGCGGTGAACCGCCCGCGCTCGATGTCGACGTCGACGGAGTCCAGGGCGAGGACGGTGGTCTCGCCGCTCCCGTACGCCTTGGTCAGGCCGCGGGCACGGGCGGCGGCAGGTGCGGCGGCGGATGCGGCGGTTGATTCGGCAGCAGGCGTGGACACGACGGCCTCCCCGGGTTGCGGTCGCCCCAACTCCCTTGGGCACAACAACTCCCTCGGGAACAAGGAGAGTAGAGGCACCCGTCAGGGGTGAACATCCCCCGGAGGTCGGGCGCCCGGGATGCCTGTAAGGGGCACCCGAAATGCCCGGGCTGTTCGCTCTTGTGTGTGCTAGCACCGGCCCGCTAGCGTCGAAGTGTGGCCAAGACCCAGCTGAACGTACGCGTGGACGCCGCCACCGCCGAGGTCGCGCGCGCCCGCGCCCTCCAGCGCGGCGTGAGCGTCAACCGGTACATCGAGGAACTCGTCACACAGGACGCCGGCGAGGTCGGGCGCACCTTCGTCGACGCCGCCGCCGACTTCATGCGGAGTTACGCATCCGTGTTCGCCGAGGAGTCCGCGGCGGGCCGAGGCCTCCGGGGCGAGAGGGATCCGACGAGAGAGAGCCGACGCGAGGGACCCGGGGCGAAGTGAAGTGACGCGGTGATCCCGCGCATCGATCTCGCCTGGCTCCTCATGATCGCCGAGCACCGCACGCCCGGCGACCCCCGGGTCGTCGACTGGGGCGCCCTCGTGGCCGCCGTCGCCCGCCACGAGGCGGAGATATTCGGCGTACCGGTCTACGACGACCCGCACACCCGCGCCGCAGCCCTCCTCCAACTGCTCCTCCACGTACCGGCGTTGGAGCACTCGAATGCCCTGTACGCCTCCTCCGTGGCATACGGCTACCTCGTCGCCTGCGGGCTGAAGGTCGAGCCGTCCGCCGAGCAGGTACGGGACCTGGCACGGCTGGTGAAGGACGGCAGGGCGGACGTCACCGCCCTCGCGGGCGAGCTGCGCCGGTGGACGGAGCGAAGCGGGACGGCTGATCAGGACAGCTGATCAGCACGGCTGATGACGTACTCAGCAGCTCAGCCGGCGTCCGGCCGCCGGGCCGTCCCCAGCACGCACGCCGACGACGGCAGCCGGACCCCCTTCTCCGGTACGTACAGCCGCCGGTGGGGGCCGAGTACGAACCCGGCGGCAGTGATCGCGGCCAGGGGATCCCGCGAGGTGTGGCAGTTGCCGAACAGCAGCGGCCACACGGTTCGGTCCAGGGCCCGCTGGGTCCGCGCCATCCACCGTCCCTCGTCCCGCCCGTGCTCGAAGAACCGCAGCTCACCGCCGGGCCGCAGGACCCGCCCGGCCTCCGCGAGGGCCCGCTCCACGTTCCGTACGGTGCACAGCACCAGCGAGAAGACCACCGCGTCGTACGCCTCGCTCTTCACCGGGAGCGCCTCCGCCGCGCCGGGCACCACGTCCACCGGCACCTCCGCCCTGATCGCCGCGCGCAGTGCCAGCTCCCGCAGGGTGCGCTCGGGCTCGATGGCGACGACCTCGGAGACGGCCGACGGGTAGTGCGCGAAGTTCAGACCGTTGCCCGCGCCGACCTCAAGCACCCGGCCGGACAGCCCGGACAGCAGTTCCTCCCGGTGGGCGGCGATGCCGGCGTGCAGGTCCGCGTAGACGCTCTGCCGGGCGTAGAAGCGTGCGAACAGCGGATGGTGGACGGCGTCGTGCGGGATCCTGCCGCGCTGCGACCGGGGACGGGCCATCGCGAATCTCCTCCGTGGGACGGGCGGATACCGCGAGTGTGCCCGCTGTGGAGAAGGCTCAGCCAGTCACGCGCCGGAAACGAAGCAGAACTCGTTGCCCTCGGGGTCGAGCAGCACCTGGAACGATCCGGCTTCGTCCGTCACGACGCCGCCGCTGAGCGTCGCCCCGAGCGCCACCGCCTCCGCGCTGAAGGCCGGGACGTCCTCCGCGGCCAGGTCGAGGTGCAGCCGGTTCTTGGCGGACTTGCCCTCCGGCACGCGCTGGAACGCCAGTCGCGTGCTGTACTTTCCGGGTTCGGCGGCGGGTTCGTCGGCGGGCACGTCGATGTACGACCAGTCCGGACTCCGGTCCACCGGTTCGCCGCCCACCAGGCCGGCCCAGAACCGGACCAGGGCCGCAGGATCGGCACAGTCGAAAACGAGCTCGTTGATTCGCGCGCGCATGCCGCTCAGCCTACGGACGGTGCGGCGGGAGCGACGACCCGGGACTCGAACGCGGTCGCGTCCCACTCCCCGCCCAGTTCCGGTGCGAGCCACTGCCCGGCCCGCGCCCGGAACAGTGCGGGATCCAGCGCGCCGGACCCCTCGGGCACGGCCCCCAGCAGCGGTGCTCCCGCCATCTCGGCCAGCTCGCCGACGTTGCACCGCTCGGCGAGTCCGGGTGCGTCGGGCCAGCAGCCGATGACCACGCCGAGCGTCTCCAACCCCCGTGCCCGCAGGGCCTCCCCGGTCAGCTGTACGCAGTTGAGCGTGCCGAGGGCGGGAGCGGCGACGACGAGCACGGGAGCGCCGAGCAGGCGGGCGGCGTCGGCGAGGGTGCCGCCGTTGCCGTCCAGGCGTACGAGGAGCCCGCCCGCCCCCTCGATCAGTACGAGGTCGTACTCGGTCGCCAGCTTCCGCGCGGCGTCGGCCACGTCCTGCGGGGTCACCGGGGCCATGCCCGCGCGGTGGGCGGCGGTCGCCGGGGCGAGGGGCTCGGGGAAGCGGGCGAGCTCGACGACGCCGACCTCGTCTCCGAGGCCGTCCCCGGCCAGCCGGGCCGCTGTCTGGGCGTCGCCGTCCTCGTCCGGGCCGACGCCGGTCTGGGCGGGCTTCAGCACGACGACGCGTCGGCCCTTGGCGCGGGCGAGGGCGGCGAGGGCGGCGGTGACGACGGTCTTGCCGATGTCGGTGTTGGTGCCGGTGATGACGATGATGCTCATGCGCTGCTCCTCGTGGTGTGCGGGGTGGGGCTGCCACTCCGCGGAGTTGTTCTGTGCGGGCGTCGTGGCTGGTCGCGCAGTTCCCCGCGCCCCTGGACGCATGGCCCGCGCGGCGGAGCCGGGCACCGGGCGCAGCCCGGGACACCCGCCCCCACCGGCGCCAGCCGTGCCGCCCCGCCCCCCTCAGCCCGCTGTCGCCGCCGCTGTCACCGCGCCGCAGATCCGAGCCAGGTCCTCGTCGCTCGTGACGTACGGCGGCATGGTGTAGATGAGGTCCCGGAACGGGCGCAGCCACACCCCTTCCCGTACCGCCGCCTCCGTCGCGGCGGCCATGTCGACCTCGTGGTCGAGCTGTACGACTCCGATGCCGCCGAGGACCCGCACCTCCCGCACGCCGGGCAGCGCCCCGGTCTCCGCCAGCCCGTCCCGCAGGCCCGCCTCCAGCCGCTTCACCTCCTGCTGCCAGTCCTGGCCGAGCAGCAGGTCGATCGACGCGCAGGCGACCGCAGCCGCCAGGGGGTTGGCCATGAAGGTCGGACCGTGGGCGAGCACCGGGACCTCGCCCTGCGAGATGCCGTCCGCCACCCGCGACGTGCACAGCGTGGCCGCCATCGTCAGATAGCCGCCGGTCAGCGCCTTGCCGAGACACATCACGTCCGGTGAGACGGACGCCTGGTCGGCCGCGAAGAGCGTTCCTGTACGGCCGAAGCCGGTGGCGATCTCGTCGAAGACCAGCAGGACGTCGTGGGCGTCGCAGGCCTCACGCAGCACCCGCAGGTACTCGGGGGAGTGGAAGCGCATGCCGCCCGCACCCTGCACCACCGGCTCGACGATCACCGCCGCCAGCTCGTCCGCGTGGCGTGCGACGGCGGCCCGCAGCTCGTCCGCGTACGCCTCCTCGTACTCCACCGGAGGTTCCCGCACGAAGAGCTGGCGCGGCAGGACCCCCTGCCACAGCTGGTGCATGCCGCCGTCGGGGTCGCACACCGCCATCGGCTGCCAGGTGTCGCCGTGGTAGCCGCCGCGCCAGGTCAGCAGCCGCTGCTTGGCCGGGCGGCCCACCGAGCGCCAGTACTGGAGGCACATCTTCACCGCGACCTCGACGGCCACCGACCCCGAGTCCGAGAGGAACACGTGCCGCAGCGGCTCCGGGGTGATCTCCACAAGCCTGGCGGCCAGCCGCACCGCGGGTTCGTGGGTGAGCCCGCCGAACATCACGTGGCTCATCCGGCCCAGCTGCTCCGTCACCGCCTTGTTGAGGACGGGGTGGTTGTAGCCGTGCACCGCCGACCACCACGACGACATGCCGTCGATCAGCTCGGTCCTGCCGTGGGCCGGCCGGGCCAGCCGCAGCCGCACCCCCGACGCGGACTCCACGACGAGCGGCTCGGCGCGGCCCGGCATCGGACCGTACGGATGCCAGACGTGCTCCCGGTCAAGGCGCAGCAGCTCGTCGGGGGAGAGCTGCCGGTCGCGCACGAGGTGCTGTTCAGGCATTGGGCGCCAGGTCCGTTCCGGCACCCCGCCTGCGTACCGCCACCAGATCCGTACGGGCCTCCTCGCGGGCGGCGGGCACGGCCGCAGCCTCACCCGTACCGCACGCCGAGGCCTCCTCGCCGCCGCACACCGAACCGCACCCGCCGCCCGCCCGGTGCTCCGGCAGTGTCGTCGTGTCCGTGCCCTCCACCTCGAAGCCCGCGTCCGCGATCATCTCCAGGTCCGCCTGGCCCGCCTGGCCCTCGCTGGTCAGGTAGTCGCCCAGGAAGATGGAGTTGACCAGGTGCAGGGCGAGCGGCTGCATCGTCCGCAGATGCACCTCGCGGCCGCCCGCGAGCCGTACCTCCACGTCCGGGCAGACGAACCGCACCATCGCCAGGATGCGCAGCGCCCGCTGCGGCGTGAGGTTCCACTCCTTGGCGAGCGGCGTCCCCTCGAACGGGATGAGGAAGTTGACCGGTACCGAGTCCGGGTCGAGCTCGCGCAGCGAGAAGACGACGTCGACCAGGTCCGCGTCGGACTCGCCCATGCCCGCGATCAGCCCGGAGCAGGCCGAGAGGCCCGCGGCCTGGGCCTGCTGGACGGTCTCGACGCGGTCCGCGTAGGTGTGCGTGGTGGTGATGTCCCCGTACGTCGACTCCGACGTGTTGAGGTTGTGGTTGTACGCGTCGGCGCCCGCGGACCGCAGCCGCTCCGCCTGGCCTTCGGAGAGCAGGCCGAGGCAGGCGCAGACCTCGACGCCCTCGTTCGCTTCCTTGATCGCCTCGATGGTCTTCGAGACCCGGTCCACGTCCCTGTCCGTGGGGCCGCGCCCGCTCGCCACCAGGCAGACCCGCTTCGCGCCGCCCGCGACACCCGCGGCCGCCGCCTGCGACGCCTCGTCCGCCTTCAGCCAGGTGTACTTGAGGATCTCGGCCTTGGAACCGAGCCGCTGCGAGCAGTACGAGCAGTCCTCGGGGCAGAGCCCGGACTTGAGGTTGACGAGGTAGTTGAGCTTCACCCGCCGCCCGAACCACCGGCGGCGCACCTTGCCGGCCGCGGCCACCACGTCGAGCAGTTCGTCGTCGGTCGTCGCCAGGACGGCGAGCGCTTCTTCGCGGGTCGGCAGCTCGCGCGCCAGCCCCTTCTCCACCAGTGTGTTCAGCAGGTCCATGAGCATGATCCTGACCTACGGCACGGCCCCTGGCCAAGGAGGATCCGGACAACAGCGCGGGTTCGAGGTGTGGGTATTGCCACACCCTGACGGGGGTGCGGTCCGGCTAGTGTCTGTGGGCTGCCTACAAAGTGCTGCCCCACCGGAGGGTCCCCACCATGCCCGACCGCACCATGCCCGCGCACCCCTTCGGCTGGATCGAGGAGGAGGCCGCCCGCCGTGCCCGCGCCGGGCTCGTCAGGACGCTGCGCCCGCGCCCCGCGGACAGTCCCGTCCTCGACCTCGCGAGCAACGACTACCTCGGCCTGACCCGCCACCCGGAGACGGTCGGGGCCGCGGCCGGAGCGGCGGAGCGCTGGGGGGCGGGCGCCACCGGGTCGCGGCTCGTCACCGGCAGCACCGCACTGCACGCCGAACTGGAGCGGGAGCTCGCCGAGTTCACCGGCTTCGAGGCCGCCCTCGTACTGTCCTCCGGCTACGCGGCCAACCTGGCCGCACTCACCGCGCTGACCGCCCGCGGATCCCTGATCGTCTCCGACGCGGGCAACCACGCCTCGATCGTCGACGGCTGCCGGCTGTCCCGCGCCGAGACCGCCGTGGTCCCGCACGCCGACCCGCAGGCGGTGCACAAGGTTCTGGACGGGTACGCCGTCGACGGGCCAGGCGTCGACGGGCCAGGCATCGACGGGCCCGACGGCCGGGCGCTCGTGGTCACCGACTCCGTCTTCTCGGTCGACGGGGACGCCGCACCGCTCGCCGAACTCGCCGCCGTGGCACGGGAGTTCGGTGCCGCACTGGTCGTCGACGACGCCCACGGCCTCGGTGTGCTCGGCGACGGCGGACGCGGCGCCCTGCACGCCGCGGGCCTCGCGGGCGCACCGGACGTGGTCGCGACCGTCACCCTCTCGAAGTCCCTCGGCAGCCAGGGCGGCGCGGTCCTCGGCCCGGCGCACGTCATCGACCACCTGGTCAACGCGGCCCGTACGTTCATCTTCGACACAGGACTCGCGCCCGCCGCCGCCGGAGCCGCCCTCGCGAGTCTGCGGCTGCTGCGCCGGGAGCCGGGCCGTGCCGCCCGCGCGCGCGACGTATCGGCCGCGCTGCACCGGCAGTTGACCGCCGCCGGGCTCGCGGCGGTGCGCCCGGACGCTGCCGTGGTCTCCGTGCGCGCCCCGTCGGCGGAGGCGGCCCTGCGGTGGGCGGCGGACTGCCGCACCGAAGGCCTCGGCGTGGGCTGCTTCCGGCCGCCTTCCGTGCCGGACGGCATCTCCCGGTTGCGGCTGACGGCCAGGGCCGACCTCACGGACGCCCAGATCGCGGCTGCGGTGGACACCATCGTCCGTACCGCACCCGCTTCTTGAGGATCTGTCAGTTCACGGTGCGGCGGTGCGTCACACTGCCTCCGTGCGGAGCGCGCCGACGAAGCGGGACCAGGCGTCGGCGCTGAAGAGGAGGGCGGGGCGGTGCACCCGCTTCGAGTCGCGGACGGCCAGCAGGCCGCAGTGGGCCGGCGCCGTCTCGACGCAGTTGTTCATGCCTGTGCTGCGGCTGCTGCGGCGCCACGCTGCGCCCTGCAACTGCAGGCTGGAAGGTACGTTCGCGAGGTGTGGGGACATGGTTCCTCCCTGCGCGTCGTCACCGATATGGGGTTGTGGGGCGAAACCTGGTGGGACTTCGTGGGTGAAACGCGGGTCAGCGGATGCCCGCGATCAGATTCAGGGAATCCCCGGGTTGCAGGGCCTGTGCCTGGATCCGTTGGAAAGCGGCCGAGTACTGGCCAAGGTCTTCTTTCCGTTCCAGATAGAGGCTACTCGCCAAGTGGTCAATAACAACCACATCCAGATCTGCAATGTTCGGAAAGGAGAAGATAACGAAAGCCCCAGTGAGACCCATGTGCGCACCCGCCTCAAAGGGCAACACCTGTAACTGCACATGAGGCAGCTCCGCCACCTCCAGCAGATGCCGCACCTGCTCCTTCATCACCCGCTCGCCGCCCACCGTCCTGCGCAGCACCGCCTCGTCCAGTACGGCGCTCAGGGCCAGCGGCGAGGCCGCCCGCAGGACCTCCTGCCGGGCCAGGCGCACCTCCACCAGGGAGTCGACCTTCCGCACCGGGAGTCCGGACAACGTTGCCCTCGTGACCGTCCGGGCGTAGTCCGGAGTCTGCAACAGCCCAGGGACCACCGAGGTTTCGAGGGTGCGCGCCGCGCACGCCTGCGACTCCAGGCTGATGAAGTCCCGGTACTGGGGCGGCAGCAGACCCCGGTAGGCGTGCCACCACTGGGTGCCCGACTCCCCGGACGTCTCGGCCAACGCCTCAAGGAGCAACCGCAGTTGGGGCTCCTTGACGTCGTACGCCGAGAGCAGCAGTGCCACGTCCTCCGGTTTCGCACCGCTGTGCCCGGTCTCGATCCGGCTGACCTTCGACTGGTGCCAGCCGACGAGCCGCGCGGCCTCCGGACTGGTGAGCCCGGCCCTGTCGCGCAACTTGCGCAATTCTTCCCCGAGCTTGCGCCGGCGCACCGCGGGACCGTGTCGCATGACGACTCCTATCGCGCGTTCCATGGCTCCCCGCCGAGGGCCAGTCTGCCGGTCATATACGTTTCCGCGTAGCAGAGTTCACTACATCGAGTGGCAGATATATGTATGTCTGGGAGGAACGCCGCCGGTGGCGCCACCATGAGTGACACTCTGGCGCGGAACGGGTCCGGGGCCGCTCCCGCACAGTTCGCGTCCGAGTTCCGAGTCCGGCCCCGGTGGGAAAGGGACAACGTCGCCATGGCTGACCACCAGGAAGTATCCGTCACCCTGCCGAGCGATCCAGCTTCGGTGTCCACAGCCCGGAGATACGTCGCCGAAGTACTGGCCGAATGGGGCCTGTCGACGGATTCCGAGGCGGCCGACACCATCCGGCTGATCGTCTCGGAGCTGGCGACCAACGCCGTGCAGCACACCTTCGGCCAGTCGCCCACCTTCACGGTGGACGTCCAACTGGAGCGGGACGAGCAGTTGCGCATCGGCGTCACGGACAGCCATCCGCGCTGGCCCCAGCGGCTGCCCGCCGCCGTCCAGCAGGACAACGGGCGAGGCATGGTGATCATCCGTTCCCTCACGGCGGAGTGCGGGGGCCGGCTGTCGGTCACGCCCACCGCGGAGGGCGGCAAGACGGTGTGGATCGCACTGCCCTGGATCGCAGCGGTGCAGAGATAGGCGTACCCCGGGAGCGAAGCCGGCGGCGTGCCGGAGAGTTGACCAACACGCCGCCGACACGCATGAGGTGACTGCCCGTCACCTCACCCGGCCGTACCACACGCTCTTCGACCAGATCCGTTCCAGCCGCACCACCGTGCCCCGCCTCGGCGAGTGCCAGATCTTGTTGCTGCCCGCGTAGATGCCGACGTGGTAGACGTTGCGTCCGTGGTGGAAGAACACCAGGTCACCGCGGGTGCGCACCGAGGCGGAGATGTGCCGGGTCTTGTTGTACTGCGACTGCGCCGAGCGCGGCAGACTCTTGCCCGCCTTCTTGAACGAGTACAGCGTCAGGCCCGAGCAGTCGAAGCGGTACGGGCCGCTGGCCCCGTACTTGTACGGCGAACCACGCTTGGAGGCGGCGATCTGGAGCGCTTTCGTCGCGAGCGTCGCGGCCTCGGCCTCGGGGGCGGCTCCGGGGATCAGGAGCGGGGCGCCCACTACGGCGAGGGTGAGGGCCGATGCGATGGAGGCCCTGGCGATCAGCGACGGAACAGGTGCGTGCATGTGCGCGGTCATGCGCAACCCTTCGTCGACCAGACGTCCCGGCGGCGCCCGAGGTGCGGCGCCGGCCAGGACCGCCCCGCCACGACGGCGGGGGCTTGTCGTCCCACGGATCTTGACCCGGTGAACGCCTGGTTTCCGAGCGAGAAGGGGTGTTTGTGAGGCTCCTCACCACTGAGCCGTTCGGGTGGACAAAGGCCGTTCCGCTCCTTGGTGTCGGCCTGCGAGGAGGCCCGCACCAGCACTGGAACAGATCATTCCGATCGTGCTCCGGACGAACTGTGCAACTCGATCAGTGCGGACGGGGTAGCCGGGACTGGGCCGAACGGGGGATGCGTCCTGGTGCAGGTGTGCCCGCCCGGTGACGGCCCCCGATGATCAACTCGCCTGCTCCGGCGGCACGGTGAGGCGTCCGGCCCGCCGCTCTCCGTCCAGTACGCGCAGCGCCCGGACGAGCGTGCCGGAGTGGAGGGAGGTCTCGCCCCGCTCGTGCATCAGGGTGAGCGCGTCACGCAGTGCCGTCGCCCGGCCGACGAGGGCCTGCGCGGCGCGCAGGGCGCCGTAAGTGTCCGTGCCGCGGGACGGGTTGATCCGGCCCAGCGAGTCGACGACCTCCAGATAGCTGTCCAGGAAGTCGCACTCGGCCCGCGTCAGCGCGGGCAGCGGCGGCAGCTCGGGCGGCAGCATCCGACCGCTCACCGGGAGGCGGGGGCGGTGACGCCCCGGCGGTTCGCGACGATCCGGTCCACCAGTCCGTATCCGAGGGCGGCCTCGGCGTCGAGGATCCGGGTGCGGTCGAATTCGGCCTCGACCTGCTCGGCGGTCCTGCCCGTGTGCCGGGCCAGCATCCCCGCCGTCATCGAGCGCAGCCGCACCATTTCCCGCGCCTGGATCTCCAGGTCGGACGCCTGCCCCTGGGCGGGCTCGTCCAGCGAGGGCTGGCTGAGGGCGATCCGGGCGCCGGGCAGCGCGAGCCGCTTGCCGGGGGTGCCGGCCGCGAGGAGCACGGCCGCGGCGTCCAGGGCCTGGCCCAGGCAGATCGTCTCCACGTCGCAGGTCACGAACTGGAGCGTGTCGTAGATCGCCGACATCGCGGTGTACGAGCCGCCGGGGGAGTTGATGTAGAGCGAGATGTCCCGGTCGGGGGCGTCGTGCTCCAGGTACATGAACTGTGCGGCGATGTCGTTCGCCGCGGCGTCGTCGACGGGTGTCCCGAGGAAGACGATCCGCTCGCCGAGCATCTTCGAGTACGGATCGAGGGTGCGGGTCCCCGTGCTGGTGCGTTCGGTGAACGAGGGCAGGACGTATCGGGCGGACGGCTGGATCATGGCGCGCTCCCTCGGGCTGCGGCAGGCAGCAGGCGGCTGCCACCTCTGTAAAAAATGTACAGGACGTACGTTCAGTACGATGGTGAGCATGACCTACGAGATTCCGGTGACGCAAGCCCGCGCAGAGCTCGCCGACCTGATCAACCGCGTCGTGTACGGCGGGGAGCGGGTGGTCGTGACACGGCACGGGAAGCCGCTCGTCGCCCTGGTCTCCGCCGCTGACCTGGAACGACTGGAGAGCGAACCGGAACAGGCCGAGGATTCGGTGGTCAGTTCCGTCTCGTCGGTCGGCTCGATCACGTCCGCTCCGGGCGAACGCCGCCGGTTCGGCATCGCCGCCGAATACCGCGGCGAGCACGGCGGTGGAGTTAACGCGACGGAAACTCCGCACAACTAGCCTCGTTATGAGGGCACCTGACGGAAAGCCCTGGTGATGACCCTTGCTCGGGCTTTGCATGTCCTTTGCTAGATGGGTGATACACCTATGTCCGTCGTGGTGACCGCGACAGCCGGGCCGGGTGGCCCGGCGCGAGGACTGTGAGGTGTGGACCCGTGCAGCTGACCCCGCACGAACAGGAACGACTGCTCATCCATGTGGCCGCGGACGTGGCCGAGAAGCGCAGGGCCCGCGGGGTGAGGCTCAACCACCCCGAGGCGGTCGCCCTCATCACCTCGCACATCCTCGAAGGCGCCCGCGACGGCCACACCGTCGCCCAGCTCATGTCCTCGGGCCGCAAGGTGCTGCACCGCGACGAAGTCATGGACGGCATCCCCGAGATGATCCACGACGTACAGGTCGAGGCGACCTTCCCGGACGGCACCAAGCTCGTCACCGTCCACGAGCCGATCCAGTGACGGGGAAGCGCCCACCGATGATCCCCGGCGAGATCCTGTACGCCGACGCGCCCGTCCTCCTCAACGAGGGCCGCCCCGTCACCCGCCTCACCGTCCTCAACGCCGCCGACCGGCCCGTCCAGGTCGGCTCCCACTACCACTTCGCCGAGGCCAACCCCGGTCTCGACTTCGACCGCGCCGCCGCCCGCGGCCTGCGGCTGAACATCGCCGCCGGTACGGCCGTGCGCTTCGAGCCCGGCATCCCCGTCGACGTCGAACTCGTTCCCCTCGGCGGCCGGCGCATCGTCGCCGGACTGCGCGGGGAGATTGGCGGTGCCCTCGATGGCTGAGTCCGTACGCACCCGGGACTCCGCGCACCCCGGGATCTCCCGCGCCGGGTACGCCGACCTGTTCGGCCCCACCACCGGCGACCGCATCCGGCTCGCCGACACCGACCTGCTCGTCGAGATCGAGGAGGACCGCTCCGGCGGGCCAGGACTCGCGGGCGACGAGGCGGTGTTCGGCGGCGGCAAGGTCATCCGCGAGTCCATGGGCCAGGCCCGTACGACCCGCGCCGAAGGAGCGCCCGACACCGTCATCACCGGCGTCGTCGTCCTCGACCACTGGGGCGTCGTCAAGGCCGACCTCGGCATCCGCGACGGCCGCATCACCGGCATCGGCAAAGCAGGGAATCCGGACACCATGGACGGGGTACACCCCGACCTCGTGATCGGCCCCGAGACCGAGATCATCGCGGGCAACGGCCGCATCGTCACCGCGGGCGCCATCGACGCGCACGTCCACTTCATCTCGCCGACCGTCGTCGAGCAGGCGCTCTCCTCCGGCATCACCACCCTCGTCGGCGGCGGCACCGGACCCGCCGAGGGCTCCAAGGCGACCACCGTCACGCCCGGCGGCTGGCACCTGGCCCGGATGTTCGCCGCGCTGGAGCAGTACCCGGTGAACATCGGGCTGCTCGGCAAGGGCAACACCATGTCCCGCGAGGCCATGCACGCCCAGCTCCGCGGCGGCGCGCTCGGATTCAAGATCCACGAGGACTGGGGCGCGACCCCCGCCGTCATCGACGCCTGTCTCAGCGTCTGCGACGAGACAGGCGCCCAACTCGCCATCCACACCGACACGTTGAACGAGGCCGGGTTCGTCGGCGACACCCTCGCCGCCATCGCGGGCCGCACCATCCACGCCTACCACACCGAGGGCGCGGGCGGCGGGCACGCACCGGACATCATCACGGTCGTCTCCGAGCCGTACGTACTGCCCAGCTCGACCAACCCGACCCGGCCGCACACCCTCAACACGCTCGACGAACACCTCGACATGCTGATGGTCTGCCACCATCTCAACCCGGCGGTCCCGGAGGACCTGGCGTTCGCGGAATCCCGCATCAGGCCCTCCACCATCGCGGCCGAGGACATCCTGCACGACCTCGGCGCGATCTCGATCATCTCCTCGGACTCGCAGGCGATGGGCCGGGTCGGCGAGGTGATCCTGCGGACCTGGCAGACCGCCCACGTGATGAAGAAGCGGCGCGGCGCACTGGCGGGGGACGGTCACGCGGACAACCACCGGGCACGCCGGTACGTCGCCAAGTACACGATCAACCCCGCCGTCGCCCAGGGCCTCGCTCACGAGATCGGCTCGGTCGAGACCGGCAAGCTCGCCGACCTGGTCCTCTGGGAGCCCGCCTTCTTCGGCGTCAAGCCACTGCTCGTGATCAAGGGCGGCCAGATCGCGTACGCGCAGATGGGCGACGCCAACGCGTCGATCCCCACCCCGCAGCCGATCCTGCCCCGGCCGATGTTCGGCGCGACCGGGCGCGCCCCGGCCGCGAACTCCTTCAACTTCGTCGCCGAGGCGGCGGTCGAGGACGGTCTCGCGGAGCGGATGGGGGCACGCTTCGGCGTCGGCAAGTCGTTCGTGCCGATCACCAGCACGCGAGGGGTCAGCAAGGCGGACATGCGGGAGAACGACGCGATGCCGCGCGTCGAGGTCGACGCGGACACCTTCACGGTGACCATCGACGGAGACCCGGTGGAACCGGCCCCGGCGGCCGAACTGCCCATGGCCCAGCGCTACTTCCTCTTCTGAGGGGCGTCAGCACATGGATCGACTGTCTGCGCGCACGGCCTCCGGTGCGGCCGTACTCCCGGCTGCGGAGTGTGTACGGGGCTCCGGCCCTGCCCCTGCCGCGAACACCGGACCGGGGCCGGGCAGGCCCGCCACCGGACGGCCCCAGCCGGTCGGTCCGGCGACGGGCCGACCGGGCGCCGCCCCTGCCCCGCGCGGCCCCGGTGCCCGGCCCGTACCCGGTGCCCGTGCCGCGCTGCTCGTGCTCGCCGACGGGCGGTTTCCCGCCGGGGGGCACGCGCACTCCGGCGGGGCGGAGGCCGCGGTCAAGGCCGGGCGGATCCGGGACCACCGGGACCTCGCCTCGTTCTGTCGCGGGCGGCTGCACACGGCGGGGCTCACCGCCGCAGGACTGGCCGCGGCGGCCGCGCTCGGACTCGACCCGCTCGCCCTCGACGAGGCCGCTGACGCCCGGACCCCGTCGCCCGCGCTGCGGGCCACCGCCCGCAAGCTCGGCCGGCAGATGATGCGGGCCGCCCGCGCCACCTGGCCCTGTACCGAGCTGGACGCGCTCGCCGCCGCCCGGCCGCGCGGCGCGCACCAGCCCGTCGTACTCGGTCTCGCAGCCCGCTCCGCCGGGCTCGGGCCCGATGACGCCGCGCACTGTGCCGCGTACGAAAGTGTCAGCGGGGCGGCGACGGCGGTCGTACGGCTGCTGAGCCTGGACCCGTTCGAAGCCACCGGCGTGCTCGCGCGGCTCGCCCCCGAGCTCGACCGGGTCGCCGAGCGTGCGGTGCTGGCGGCGTACGAGGGCATCGACGCCCTGCCCGCCGCATCCGCCCCGCTGCTCGACATCACGGCGGAGGCGCACGCGGCCTGGCCCGTACGCCTCTTCGCGTCGTAGCGCCCGTACGGAGCGC
Source organism: Streptomyces sp. NPDC021093 (assembly GCF_044333135.1). Taxonomy (NCBI): domain Bacteria; kingdom Bacillati; phylum Actinomycetota; class Actinomycetes; order Kitasatosporales; family Streptomycetaceae; genus Streptomyces; species Streptomyces sp. NPDC021093. Next base: position 112,481 of record NZ_JBIRQJ010000008.1, read on the forward strand.
GGCGCTCGCAGGACTCGCAGGATTCGCAGGACGCAAGAAACAAGGAGCCGCACCATGCACCTCGACCACGACCACTCCCACACCACCGCCGTCAGCGCCGACGCCCACCGCCCCGACGGCACCCGGCGCGCCCTGCGCATCGGGCTCGGCGGGCCCGTCGGGTCCGGCAAGACCGCGACCGTCGCCGCGCTCTGCCGCGAGCTGCGCGACACGCTCTCCCTCGCCGTCGTCACCAACGACATCTACACCCGCGAGGACGCCGAATTCCTGCTGCGCAACGCGGTGTTGCCGCCCGAGCGCATCCAGGCCGTCGAGACCGGGGCCTGCCCGCACACCGCGATCCGCGACGACATCTCCGCGAACCTCGAAGCGGTGGAGGACCTGGAGGACGAGGTCGGTCCGCTCGACCTGATCCTCGTCGAGTCCGGCGGAGACAACCTCACCGCCACCTTCTCCAAGGGCCTCGTCGACGCGCAGGTCTTCGTCATCGACGTGGCGGGCGGCGACGACATCCCCCGCAAGGGCGGACCCGGCGTCACCACCGCCGACCTCCTGGTCGTCAACAAGACGGACCTCGCGCCGTACGTCGGATCCGACCTGGGACGGATGGCCCGCGACGCGAAGGAGCAGCGCGGTGAACTCCCCGTCGCCTTCACGTCGTTGACCTCGGGCGAGGGCGTCAGGCCGATCGCGGACTGGGTGCGCGCCCAGCTCGCCGCCTGGACCGCCCCCGCCCGTACCGCATGAGCCTGCGCGCCACCGCCCGGATCGTGGCCGCCCCCGGCGGCCGGCTTCCGGTCCTGGAGAGCGACGGGCCGCTCGCCCTGCGCCGTACGAGATCCGCGGGCGGCCCCGGCAGCAGCAGGGTCACCGTCGTCGGCGCCATGAGCGCGCCGCTCGGCGGTGACCGTCTCGCCGTGGAGGCGGCGGTCCTGGAAGGTGCCCGGCTGACCGTCGACGCGGCGGCCGCCACCGTCGCCCTGCCCGGCCGCACCCTCGAACCCGCCCACTACGACGTCCGGCTGACGGTGGGTCGGGACGCGGAGCTGCGCTGGCTGCCGGAGCAGCTGATCTCCGCGTGCGGCAGCGACCTGCGGATGACCACCCGGGTCGAACTCGCCCCCACCGCCCGTCTGGTGCTCCGCGAGGAACAGGTCCTGGGCCGCCACGGCGAGTCCACCGGCACCCTCTTCACCCGCCTCACCGTCCACCGCGGCGGACGCCCCCTCTTCGACCAGGAGCTCCTGTACGGTCCTGGCGCGCCGGGCGGCTGGGACGGCGGCGCGGTCCTGGGCGGCCACCGGGCGGTCGGCCAGCTGCTCGTGGTGGACGAGCGGCTGGCGCACGCGGAGCGGAGTCCCCGGCTGCTCGGCGAGACCGCGGTGCTGACGCCGCTCGCGGGGCCCGCCGTACTCGTGACGGCGGTGGCGGCGGACGCCAGGGAACTGCGGCTGATCCTGGACGACGTACTGGCGTCGCAGGCGGCGGGCCGGCCGGCGGCCTGACCCGGAGCACCGCCGATCGGGACGTACCGCCGATCGGGGCGTACTGCCGGTCGGGACGTACCGCTGAGCGGGACATCTCGCACCGGTTATTGGTTCGGCAAAGAAACACCAGTACGGTCTGTTCGCGGCGTCCCTCCGGGCGGAAGGATGCCGCCCACACCCGTTTCCGGGGACTCAAGGAAACTCACAGGGGGAGGTCCACTTGCGACGCACCGCAGTGCTCGGTTCGGCCGGCACACTGCTCGCGGGCACGCTCATAGCGGGCGCGATGGCCGCACCGGCCGCGACCGCAGACCCAGGACAGACCAAGCAGGCCAATCAGGGCTCCAACAGCCTTTCCCACGGCGGGAGTTCGGAAGCGTACGGCGTGAAGGTGGCCGCCGACAGGGCCGCCAGGCATGGCATCGACTGGAAGGACTGCCCGGCCGACTGGGGCCTGGAGAAGCCCATCAAGTGCGGCTACGTCACGGTCCCGCTGGACTACAGGAAGCCGTACGGCAAGCAGATCCAGATCGCTGTCGACAAGATCGGCAACACCGGTTCCAAGAAGGACCGGCAGGGCTCGCTGGTCTACAACCCGGGCGGTCCCGGTGGCTCCGGCCTCAAGTTCCCGCGCCGGGTCGTCACCAAGAGCAAGATCTGGGCGGGCGCCGCCAAGGCGTACGACCTGGTGGGCTTCGACCCGCGCGGAGTCGGAAAGTCGACCCCGATCTCCTGCGTCGACCCGCAGGAGTACGTCAAGGCGCCGAAGGCCGACCCGGTCCCCGACAGCGAGGCCGACAAGCGCGCCCAGCGCAAGCTCGCCGCCGAGTACGCGGCCGGCTGCAAGGAGCGCAGCGGCTGGATGCTGCCGCACATGACCACCCCGAACACGGCACGCGACCTGGACGTCGTCCGGGCCGCGCTCGGCGACAAGAAGCTCAACTACCTGGGCGTCTCGTACGGCACCTACCTGGGCGCCGTCTACGGCACGCTCTTCCCGTCGCACGTGCGCCGCATGGTCCTCGACAGCGTCGTCAACCCGTCCACGAAGAAGATCTGGTACGAGGTCAACCTCGACCAGGACATCGCCTTCGAGGGCCGCTGGAAGGACTGGATGAAGTGGGTCGCCGAGAACGACGCGACCTACCACATCGGCAACACCGTCGAGAAGGTCCAGCAGCAGTGGGAGAAGCTGCGCGCCACGGCCAAGAAGAACCCCGTGGGCGGAGTCGTCGGCCCGCAGGAGCTGGTCATCTTCTTCCAGAGCGCGCCGTACTACGACTCCGCCTGGGCGAACGTCGCGGCCACCTGGAGCAAGTACCTCAAGGGTGACCCGGCGCCCCTCGTCGACAAGGCGGGACCGCACCCGGAGGACACCGCGGGCAACATCGCCTCGGAGAACTCCAACGCCGTCTACACGGCGGTCGAGTGCGCCGACGCCAAGTGGCCGACCAGCTGGAAGAAGTGGGACCGGGACAACACCCGGCTGCACGAGAAGTACCCCTTCCTCACCTGGTCCAACGCCTGGATGAACCTGCCCTGCGCCACCTGGGGCGCCCCGCAGCAGCACGCCACGGAGGTGAAGACCAACAAGGGTCTTCCTCCGGTGCTGATCGCCCAGTCGACCCGGGACGCGGCCACGCCGTACGCCGGTGCGGTGGAGCTGCACAAGCGCTTCAAGGGTTCGCGCCTGATCACCGAGCGCGACGCGGGCTCGCACGGCATCACCAACCTGGAGAACCCGTGCCTCAACGGCAAGGTCGAGGCCTATCTGCTCAGCGGCAAGCTGGACAGCCGTGACGTGACGTGCGCCCCGCACGCCACGCCGAAGCCGTAGCGACCGAGCCGTAGCTCCTGGCTGGCGACAGTCCGCCCGAACCGGGGGCGGCCGGTGCTCTCCCACCGGCCGTCCCCTGCACGGTGTTCTCCCACGCGATGTTCTCCGGCTCAGTGCCGAAGGCGCGGGAACTTCCGTCCCTGTGCGGCCTGTTCGGCCTTCACTTCGGCCGCGTACCGGTCGACGTACTCCTGCCCCGACAGGTTCAGGATCGCGTACATGATCTCGTCGGTGACGGCCCGCAGCGCCGTCTTCTCGTTCTCCATGCCGGCGAACCGCGAGAAGTCCAGCGGCTCCCCGAACCGGATCGTCACCCGCTTGACCTTCGGGATCTTCCGCCCCGGCGGCTGGATCTCGAACGTCCCCACCATCGCGCACGGCACCACCGGGACACCCGCCCTGATCGCCATCACCGCGACGCCGACCTTGCCCTTGTACAGGCGCCCGTCGTGCGAGCGCGTGCCCTCCGGGTAGATCCCCAGCAACTCGTCCTTCGCGAGCACCCCGAGCCCCTCCCGCACGGCCGCCTTCCCTGCCTCCTTGCCGGATCTGTCGACCGGAATCTGCCCCGCGCTGCGGAAGAACGCGGCCGTCAGCCGCCCCTTCACCCCGGGCCCGGTGAAGTACTCCGCCTTGGCGAGGAAGGTGATTCTCCGCTTCAGTACGGCGGGCATCAGGAAGTGGTCCGAGAACGACAGGTGATTGCCCGCGACGATCGCCGCCCCGGCCGCGGGAATGTGCCGCAGCCCCTCGATCCGGGGGCGGAACAGAAGTCTCAGCAGCGGTCCGAGGACGACATGCTTGAGCACGTAATAGAACACCCGGTTGCTCCCTCTGGTGACGGATCGCCCTGTGGGCTGTCCTGTGCTGGTCAGGGCTTGTTTCGGGGGCGCTCAGTGTAGGGGCGGGTCCCGTCCCGGGTAACCATGCGCGGCCGTTCCGGTGCCGACTCGATGTTCTGTCCTGATCCGTTGGGGGATCGATCTCGGTGGGCGGGGTGCGAGCGGGGTGCGGATGCGGAAAATTCATCATTCTTCGCAGGGTTCGGGGCGTCGATGGTCTGGTCAAGGAATCTCTTTGCCCCATCGATCTTGTTGCTTTGCGAGCCTCTTGGGTCCAATGAGGTGCACCCACCAGGTGCGTGCCACAGGAGGGCTGTTACCCGTGATTCCTCGCACACTTCCGGATGTCCGGCAGCCCTCGGGCGTCCCGCGGCCACAAGCCGCGCGGGGCGGCCGGGAGGCCCTCGCGGTCCACCGGCACGAGCGGCGCAATGCCCTGCACATCCTGTACGGCCTGATGGAGCTCGCCGAGCAGGCGGAGAAGCGCTCCGGGGCGACCGCCGCTGCGGCGGGGCTGCCGTTCGGCGAGCTCCTGGATGCCGCGAAGCGGATCGAAGTGCCCCTGGTCATGGCCCAGTTGGTCGGGAAGGCCATGGCCGCCGAGCAGCGGGGGGTGGTCCTGACGCTGAGCCCGCGGTCCGTGCTGAGCGGGCGGGACGGGCGGGACGGGCGGGACGGGCGGGACGAAGAGATCGTCACCGTGCTGGGGAATCTGATCGACAACGCCCTGGACGCCGTGACGGACGGCGGGGCGGACGCCGTGACGGACGGCGGGACTGTGGAGCCCCGTGTCGAGGTCTCCCTGTGCGAGGACGAGGAAGAGGGCTGCGTGGTGGTCACGGTCGCCGACAACGGACCCGGCGTCACCCCGGACCTTCGGCGGCGGATCTTCGCCCCGGGGTTCTCCACGAAGCCCCGTACCGGCGTACGGGTCAGAGGACTCGGCCTCGCGCTGATCCGGGCCGTCACCATCGACGGCGGCGGGACGGTCACCGTCGCCGACCGGGACGACGGCGGTCGTGGAGCGGTGTTCACCGTGCGGCTGCCGACCGCACCGGGGAGAGGCGGGGGAGCCTGCGGTGATTGAAGTCCTCATCGTCGACGACGACTTCTACGTGGCGAAGATCAACGCCCATTACGTGTCGGAGGTGCCGGGCTTCAGGGTCGCCGGCATCGCGCACGACGCCGCGCCCGCGCTCGCCGCGGTGGAGCGCGGCGGCATCGATCTGATCCTGCTCGACCAGCATCTGCCCAGCGAGAGCGGGGTGTCCCTGGTCCGCAGGATGCGCGGGCTCGGGTACGACATCGACGTCATCATGGTCACCGCGGACCGCCGCGCCGCCTCCGTGCGCGAGGCCCTGCGCTTCGGCGTCCTGCAGTACATCGTCAAGCCGTTCACCTGCGAGGGCCTGCGCGCCAAGCTGGAGGCGTACGTCCGGCTGCGCACCACCATCGAGGACGGCGCCGAGATGGACCAGGCCCGCATCGACCGGATGCTGGGCGCACTGCGCACCCCCGAGAGCGAGCACGCCCTGCCGAAGGGCTTCTCGGAGCGGACCGCCGAGCTGGTCAAGCGGATCGTCGGGGAGTACGGGGCGGGCCGGCAGATCTCCGCGCAGGAAGTGGCCGAGCGGGCCAGGATCAGCCGGTCCACCGCGCAGCGCTATCTCAAGTACCTCGCCGAGGCGGGGAAGTTGAGGCTGACGTTGAGGTACGGCGACAGCGGGCGCCCCGAGCACCTGTACGCGAGCAGCTGATGGAGTGGGACGAGTACGGGCTGCCCGTGTGGTTCTCCGTCTGGTTCCGGCAGGACATCGTGGCGGCCGGACGGCTGCCCCTCTTCGCGTTCCTCGTCGGTCTGCTCGCGGCCTTCGTCGGGATCCGGGTCAGCGTCCGGCTGATCCGGGCCGGGGCCCGCTGGTGGCCGGGCAATGTGCGGCTCGGCGGACTCCATGTCCACCACGCCGTCTTCGGCCTGGTGGCCATGGTGGCCGCGGGCATCGCGGGGCTGGCGGTGCCGGACGGGATGCCCGGCTGGCGGGCGGCCCCCGCGCTGCTCTTCGGGGTCGGCACGGGTCTGGTCCTCGACGAGTTCGCACTGATCCTGCACCTGGAGGACGTGTACTGGACCGAGCGCGGCCGCACCTCGGTCGACGCGGTCTTCGCGGCGGTCGCACTGAGCGGCATGGTCCTGATCGGTCTGCGCCCGCTGGGACTCCACGGGTCCGCCCGCGGCGGCCCGGGGCTGGTGAGCGGAGTGACCGTGTCCCTGGTGCTGGCCGTGGTCACCCTGGTCAAGGGCAAGATCTGGACCGGCCTGGTCGGCATCTTCTGTCCACCGCTGCTGGTCGCGGGCGCGCTGCGGCTCAGCCGCCCGCAGGCGCCGTGGGCCCGCTGGCGGTACGGAGCACGGCACCCGTACAAACAGCACCGCGCCCAGCTGCGCGAACTCCGGCTGCGGGTACCGGTGATCGCGGCGAAGGTACGCGTCCAGGAGGCACTGGCGGGACGCCACGACCTGCCGGACCCGCGAGCGGGCGAGGCTCCCGGCCTCCGGCAGGGCGCGGTCGCTGATCTTCGGCTGGGCGCTGCCACCGCCCCCGGGCCGGGCGCGGCCGTTGATCCCAGGCTGGGTGCGGCCACCGCCCCCGGGCCGGGCGCGGCCGTTGATCCCAGGCTGGGTGCGGCCACCGCCCCCGGGCCGGGCGCGGCCACTGATCCCAGGCTGGGTGCGGCCACCGACCCCAAGCCGGGCACGGCCACTGATCCCAAGCCGGGCGCGGCCACCGATCCCCGGCCGGGTGCTGCCCCCGCCGGTTCCGGGCACGTACGGTCGGCCGCCTTTGGATTTACGAGCAGAACGGGCTTTTCGCCGTCAAGTCGCTTTGCGCCCACAAGCGATCGCGCGAGCCCGCCGGTCACCTAGCCTCCACACCACAGCCAGGCACCCGCAGGGAATCCGCCAGGACAGGAAGACCATCGTGCTGACCCGTATCCTCCCGCCGCCAGGACCTGCCCGGATGCTCACCGTCATCACCATGGTGATGGCCCTCGGGCAGGGTCTGTGGATGGCCATCAACGCGATCTACGCGGTGACGGTGATCCGACTCACGCCGGGGCAACTCGGCCTCAGCGTCGGCATATCGGCCGCGCTCGTACTGGTGTCGAGCATTCCGCTCGGGCACCTCGCCGACCGGGCCGGACCCAGGACCGTACAGATGTGGTCCTTCCTGGCACTGGCACCGCTGACGGCGGCCCTGGTGCTCGTGGACGGCTTCTGGTCGTACCTGGTCGTCACGTCCGTCCAGGGCTTCGCCTACCGGGCGGGCAACAACGCCCGCAAGGCGATGATCGCGGCGAACGTGCCCCGGGAGAACCGCGCGCACGTGATGGCGTACATCCGTGCGTCCCTCAACGCGACGATGGCGATCGGCGCCTGTCTGTCCGGGCTCGTGCTCGCCTGGGGGGCCCGCGAGGGGTATCAGGCCGCCGTTCTGTTCACCGCCCTCTGCTTCCTCGCGACGGGACTGCTCACGCTGAAGGAGCCTCCGGTCGCGCCGGTGCCGGCCTCGGCGGGCGCCGCGTTCGCGGTCCTGCGCGACGGGCCGTTCCTGCTGTTCACCGCGTTGGACGGGCTGCTCGTCACGCACGCGCTGCTGCTCGATCTCGTACTGCCGCTGTGGGTGGTCCACCACACGGAGGCGCCGCGCTGGATGAGCGCGGTCGTCCTGCTGATCAACACCGGGTTCGTGGTGGCCTTCCAGACGAGGGCCGCGCGCGGCACCGACACGCCCCGGTCCGCCTCGTGGGCGAGCACGCAGGGCGCCTGTTGCGTCGCGGTGGCCTGTCTGGTGTTCGCCGTGTCGGGCGGCAAGGGGATGTTCGAGGCGTGCCTCCTGCTGGTCGTCGGTGCGCTGCTGCACGCGCTGGGCGAGATCCGGCAGGCGGCGGGCAGCTGGACCATCGCCTTCGACCTCGCCCCCGACCACGCCCAGGGCCAGTACCAGGGCACGTACAAGATGGGCGGCGACATCGGCAAGATGTTCGCCCCCGCGCTCTTCGCCTGGCTGATCTTCGACAACGGCACCACCGGCTGGATCGTCCTCGGGGTGTCGTACGCGGTCCTGGGCGCCGCGATGCCGGCGGTCGTCGCGCGGGGCACCCGCAGCCGCGACCGGGCCGCGGCAGCCGCCGGAGCCAAGGGCCAGGATCCGGCTGCCGCCACTGTCGGCTGACGGTGCCGCCACCGTCGGCCGACGGTGCATCCGCCGCGGCCGAGGTATCCGCCGCGGCCGAGGCATCCGCTCCGTCCTGCCGACGGACTCCGCAGGGCCGGTCAGGCCCGACCCCCACCGATCCACAGAATCGACGAGGTACCCCATGATCTGCACCATCGCGCCACGGAGCGTGAACCTCCAGGGCGTCTGCCTGGTGGACGAGGCGCACGGCTGGGCCGTCGGCGACGGCGGCATGATCCTCGCGACCGACGACGGCGGCCACCGCTGGCAGTCCCAGGGCGACACCGACAAGGACCTGCGCGCCGTCTGCTTCGCCGACACCGAGCGCGGCTGGACGGCCGGCCGGGACGGCACCCTCCTGCACACCACGGACGGCGGCCGGACCTGGGAGCGGCGCGACGCGGGCACCGACCGCAATCTGTACGGCATCTCCTTCGAGCCGTCGGGCCTGGCCGGCTGGGCGGTCGGCGACAGCGGCGTGATCCTCGCGACCGTGGACGGCGGCCTCACCTGGCAGCGCCAGCACTCCGACGACACCCACTTCACCCGCTGCTTCACGCTCGACGAGAACACCGCCTGGGCGATTGGCAAACGCGGCAACATCCACGCCACCGTCGACGGCGGCGCGACCTGGACCGTCCAGCGGAGCGACGCGGAGGTCGACCTGCGGGGCATCCACGCGGTCTCCCGCGCGCTGTGCTGGGCGGTGGGCCGCATGGGCACCGTGCTGCGCTCCGAGGACGGCGGCGGGACATGGCTGCGCGAGGACGCGGGGACCGGTCTCGACCTGTACGGGCTGTGGGCCGCGCCGGACGGCCGGGAGGTCCGCACCTCGGGCGACGACGGCGTGATCCTCGCCTCGCACGACGGCGGCCGCACCTGGGCACCGCAGTCCAGCGGCACCGCGGCGGACGTGGTCTCCCTGGCGCTGATGCCCGACGCCCGGCACGGCTGGACGGTCGGCGACAACGGCCTCGTCCTGCGCACCGGGGACGGCGGTGAGACCTGGACCCCGCAGCTCACCGGCGTCCACAAGGACCTGACCGGGCTGTACGGGGCGGGCGACGCCCGCTGGGCGGTCGGCCAGGACGGTGTGCTGGCCGCCAGTACGGACGGCGGTGCGACCTGGCAGATCGGGGACACCGGAACCGGCGCGCTGATCTGGGACGTGCACTTCGCGGCGGACGGCGAGCACGGCTGGGCGGTCGGGGACGCGGGCACCGTGCTGCGCACCGTGGACGGCGGCACGCACTGGACACCGGCGGACAGCGGGGTGCGACTGCCGCTCTTCGGCGTGCACTTCGAGGCGGGCGGCGAGCGGGGCTGGGCGGTGGGCGAAGCGGGCACGCTGCTGGCCACGCAGGACGGCGGTGCGACCTGGACCCCGCGGGACAGCGGAGTGCAACAGCCGCTGCTGGGCGTGCACTTCGAGGCCGAGGGCAAGCAGGGCTGGGCGGTCGGCGGCGACGGAGCCGTCCTGGCCAGCGACGACGGCGGCACCACCTGGCAGCGCCAACGGACCGGAACCCGGGCGACGTTGAGCCACCTCCACGCGGGCCCCGCGGGCCGTGCCACCGTGGTGGGCAGGTCCGGCACCCTGCTCGTCACGCAGGACGGCGGCACGACCTGGACCCCGCGGGACAGCGGCACCGACGTCAGCCTGTGGGGCGTCGCCTTCACGGAACAGGGCGAGCGGGGCTGGGCAGTGGGCGACGGCGGTACCGTCCTGGCGACGCGGGACGGCGGTCTCTCCTGGTCCGCCCAGGACAGCGGGGTCGTCGACAACCTGAAGGCGGTCTGGGCGCACCCGGACGGCCGGCGGGTCCACGCGGTCGGGGACGGCAGCTCGGTCATCGCCACCCGGGACCGGGGCGCGACCTGGACCCTGGAAGTGGCGAGCACCGGCCGCAACCTGTACGGGGTCCACCTCTTCCCCGGCGAGAAGGACGGCTTCTCCGGCGGGCGGGACGGCTTCCCCGGCGGCATGAACGGCTGGGTGGTCGGCGACGGCGGTACCGTGCTCGCGGTCCGCGACGGCGGCCGCTTCGCACCGCGGCCGAGCGGCACGGCGGCCAACCTGTACTCGGTCTCACCGGCCGGTGCCGCCGTCGCCTGGGCGGTGGGCCGCGCCGGTACGATCCTGCACACCCGCGACGCGGGCGCCACTTGGCGGCAGCAGGCCGGCGGCAGCACCAAGGACCTCCTCGAAGTCCACGTACGCCCGGACGCGTTGACGGCCTGGGCGGTCGGCGACCGGGGCACGATCCTCGCCACCGTCGACGGCGGCACGACCTGGCGGCACCAGCCGAGTCCCTACCGGAACTGCGGTCTGTGGGCCGTGGACTTCGCCGACGCCTCCACGGGCTGGGCGGTGGGCACCGGCGGCACCGTGTTCGCCACCACCGACGGCGGTACGACCTGGCGGGTCCAGGACAGCGGCGGCGAGGACGACCTGATCGACGTGCACGCCGTCGACGCCCGGACGGCCTGGGCGGTGGGCCACCGCGGCACGATCCTGCGGACCCGGGACGGCGGCCGCAACTGGCACCGCTGCCCGAGCCCCACCGGCCAGAACTTCACCGCGGTCCACTTCACGCCGGACGGCAGGAACGGCAGCGCGGTGGGCCGCAGCGACACGGTGATCACGACGCGGGACGGCGGCGGGACGTGGCAGCCGGGTTCCACCGGCTCGGGGATGTCCCTGTGGAACGTCCAGGTGTTCACCGGTCTGGAAATCTGGACGGTCGGCGACGAGGGCCATGTGCTCTCGACCGCCGACGGCGGCACAACATGGAACCAGCACTTCTACAGCCCGGAGAAGGACAAGCGATGACCGAGATCAAGACGTTCGAAGACGTTCCCCCCACCACGCTGGCGGACCTGCTGGGCCGGGCCCAGGTGATGGACGCCGGGATCCGGCCGCTGTGGGACTCGCCCCGCATCGCGGGCCCCGCCTACACGGTGCGGTGCGTGCCCGGCGACAACCTGATGCTGCACGCGGCGATCTACCGGGCGGAACCCGGCTCGGTCGTCGTCGTCGAGTCGGGAGACCTGGACCACGCGCTGGCGGGCGGCAACGTGTGCGCGGTGGCGCAGCGCCGGGGCATCGCGGGGTTCGTGGTGGACGGAGTCATCCGCGACCTCGCGGAGGTCCGCGAGGCGGGCTTCCCGGTGTTCTCCCGAGGCGTCATCCCGATCCCCGGCACGAAGAAGAAGCTGGGCGAAGTGGGGGCCGCGGTACGGGTGGGCGGCGTGCTCATCAACCCGGGCGACGTGGTGGTGGCGAACGAGGAGGGCGTGGTCGTCACGCCGTCCGCCCGTGCGCAGGAGGTGCTCGAAGCGGCGCGGGCGAAGCTCGTGAAGGAGGCCGGCGAGACGCTGGACGCCTGGGAGGAGAACCACCGGGCGCGGATCGAGAAGGCGCTGAGCGAACAGGGCTTCACGGACTGAGGCCCGAGGAGAGACCGTGAGGCACGCACGGGCGGCCGGTGGACCAACCCCACCGGCCGCCCACTGCTGTACCCGCGCACCCGACACTCCGTAACGCCCGCACACTCCGTAACGCCCGCACACTCCGCAACGCCCGCGCACCCCGCAACGCCCGCCTAGGCCCGCAGAGCCCCCGCTTCTCGCGCGCGCGTGCTCCGCAACGTGCCCGTACGCCCGCAGTGCCTGCGTCCCGCAACGTCCCCGTCGCCCGCAGAGCCCCCGGTCCCCAGCAGCGCCCGCTCGCCCGCGCATCCCGCAACGCCCGCGCGTCCTGTACGCCCGCAACGCCCTCGCACCCGCACGCTCCGCACCCCGCAACGTCCCTGTACGCCCGCAGTGCCCGCGCCTCGTAACGCCCGCGCGCCCGCAGTGCCCCCGGTCCCCAGCAGCGCCCGCTTGCCGGGTCGCCCGCGCTCCCCGCAACGCCCGTGCGCCCGGTACGCCCGTAGCGCCCACGTGCCCCGCAGTGCCTGCAATGTGCTCGTACCCGTGTGCCCCGTACGCCCGCAGAGCCCCCCGTCCCCCGCAGTGCCCCCGGTCCCCAGCAGCGCCCGCTTGCCGGGTCGCCCGCGCTCCCCGCAACGCCCGCGCGCCCGGTACGCCCGTAGCGCCCACGTGCCCCGCAGTGCCTGCAATGTCCTCGTACCCGTGTGCCCCGTACGCCCGCAGAGCCCCCCCGTCCCCCGCAGGGTGCCCGGTCCCCAGCAGCGCCCGCTTGCCGGGTCGCCCGCGCTCCCCGCAACGCCCGCGCGCCTGGTACGCCCGTAGCGCCCACGTGCCCCGCAGTGCCTGCAACGCCCTCGCACCCGTGTGCCCCGTACGCCCGCGTAGGCCCACAGAGCCCCCGCGCGCCTCCGCACCCGCGCGCCCCGCTCCCCGCAACGCCCGTATGCCCGCATGTCTGTGTGCACCCGCACCGGCCACCCGCACGGGCCACCCGCACCGGGCACGTGCCCCCGTACCCGCACCGTCCTCGTGTCCCCCCCCGCGAGGCCCGCGCGCCCAGCCCGACCGCCCCGCAACTCCCGTGAGCACAAAGGGATTTACTCGGCTCAAGAGTGTTTAGGGGTTCAGCGCGCGCAATAGAGAGCCTGGTCGGCCGCGTCGATAGCGTCCTGTACGTCCCGTTCCCGAAGCGTTCGGATCGTCATGACCACAGCACTGAACCCGCGCCTGGGCGCCGGCCTTCTCGAACACGCCCGTCTGCAGCCGGCACGCACGGCCCTGACCGTCGGCCGCCGCGACTACAGCTACGAAGAGGCCGTCGACACCGCCCGCCGCTGGGCCTCCCTGCTCGTCGAGTCCGTCGGCGGCCGGCCGGGGCGCGTCGGCGTGTTCGCCCAGCGCAGCGAAGCCTCCTACCTCGGGGTGGCCGCCGCCCTCTTCGCCGGCGCCGCCTTCGTGCCGCTCAACCGGAAGTTCCCCGTCGAGCGCACCCGCTCGATGCTGGAGCGCGCCGAGGTCGACGCTTTGATCGTCGACGCCGCCTCACTGCCCGCCCTCGCCGACGTACTCCGGGGCCTGCGCCGCAAGCCCGTCGTGCTGCTTCCCGACGTCGTACGGAGCGAGGCCGGGGAACTCGGCCCGGACGTACGGGTGCTGGACGCCATGGACCTCGCCATCGCCCCGCCCCTGCTCCAGCTCCCCCCGGTGGACGCCACCGACGTCGCGTACCTGCTCTTCACCTCCGGCAGCACCGGCACCCCCAAGGGTGTCCCGGTGACGCACGGGAACGTGCGGGCCTTCCTCGACGCCAACCAGGAGCGCTATCGGCTCACCGCCGACGACCGGCTCACCCAGACCTTCGACCAGACCTTCGACCTGTCGGTCTTCGACCTGTTCATGGCCTGGGAGAACGGCGCGCGGCTCTGCGCGATGGACCCCCTGGAGATCATCGCGCCCGCCAAGTACCTGGAGCGCAACGGAATCACCGTGTGGTTCTCCGTGCCCTCCGTCGGCGCCGTGCTGCGCAAGCGGGGAGCGCTCAAGCCGGGATCCATGCCCACCCTGCGGTGGAGCCTGTTCTGCGGCGAACCGCTGCCCCGGGCCACCGCCGAGGCGTGGCAGGCGGCCGCGCCCCACTCGACGGTCGAGAACCTCTACGGGCCCACCGAGCTCACCGTCGCCTGCACCGTCCACCGCTGGGACCCGGCGACCAGCCCGGCCGCCTGCGTCCACGAGAACGTACCCATCGGACGCCCCTACCCCGGCCTCCAACCCCTCGTCGTGGACGAGGAGTTGAACCCCGTGCGAGCGGGGGAGAGCGGCGAGCTCTGCATGGCCGGGGCCCAGACCACCCCGGGCTACTGGCAGGCCCCGGACCTCACCGCCGCACGCTATTTCCGCCGGGCGGGCAGGACCTACTACCGCACCGGCGACCTGGTCCGGCTGCAGGACGGCGAGTACGTCTGCCTCGGACGCAACGACCAGCAGGTCAAGGTCGGCGGGCACCGCATCGAACTCGGCGAGATCGAGGCCGTGCTGCGCAGGGCCGGCGCCGTCGAGGCCGTCGCCCTGGTGTGGCCGGACCGGGACACCCTGACCGCCGTGGTCTCCGGCGTCCCGGACCCGGACCCGCTCGCCGCGGCCTGCGAGGCCGCCCTGCCCGCGTACATGACGCCGCGTTCCGTGCGTCTCGTCGACGAGCTGCCGGTCAACGGCAACGGCAAGGTCGACCGCGCCGCACTCCGGCGCCTGCTCGACGCCCCGGCCGACGCCGGCCGGGCCTGACCACCACCCCCATACCCGCAGAAAGGGCATCGTGTGAGCAACGTCGACCAGCTCATCGCCTCCACCCTCGGCATCGCCGAGGAGCGCGTCACGGACGGGCTCGAATACCAGTCGATCAAGGAATGGGACTCGCTCCGGCACGTGTCGCTGATGGTCGCGATCGAGGAGGAGTACGGCGTCGAGGTCGACGACGACCTCGTGCTGACCCTGCGTTCCGTGGCCGACATCCGCGAGTACGCCGCCACCCTGGCCACCCTGGCCGCCGGGACCGCCGCCGGGACCGCTGCCGGGACGGCGGTCCAGGAAGCCCGTACCACCGCGGAGGCCGCCACCAAGGCCCCCGAGTCCGGCCGCGCCGTCCACCGGGGCCTGGAAGGCATCGCCTTCGACCGCACCACCATCACCCGTATCGACGGCACCGCGGGCATCCTCGAATACCGCGGCTACAGCATCCACGACCTCGCAGGGCAGGCCTCCTTCGAAGAGGTCGCCCACCTTCTCGTACACGGTGAACTGCCCGACGCGGCAGCCCTGGAGAGCTTCGCGAAGCAGCTGACCGTGGCCCGCGAGCTGCCCGCCCCCGTGCTCGAACTCGCCCGTTCCCTCGCGCACGCCCACCCCATGGACGCGCTGCGCACCTGCGTCTCCGCGCTCGGTGCCTACGCGCCGCGCCGCGCCCACGGCACCGACGAGAGCATCGAAGAGGCCCGCCGCACCGGCATCGAGCTGATCGCGCAGATCCCGATGCTGGTCGCCGCCCACCACGCCTTCCGCAGCGGCCGGGAGCCGCTGTGGCCCGACGAGGACGCCACGCACGCCGAAGCCTTCCTCACCGTCCTGCTCGGCGAGAAGCCGGGCCCGGCCGCCGTGCGGTTCATCAACAAGGGCTTCATCGTGCACGCCGACCACAGCTCCAACGCGTCCGCGTTCACCGCCAGGGTCGCCATCGGCTGCCGGGCCGGCATGACCGCGGCCGTCACCGCCGCCGTCGCCGCCTTCGCCGGTTCCGTGCACGGCGGCGCCGCCGAGCGCGTCGTCGGCCTCATCGACCGGGTCGGCTCGCCCCGGAACGCCGAGGCGCACGTCGCCGAGCTCCAGGGGCGGGGCGAGCCCGTGATGGGGTTCGGGCACCGCGTCTACCGGACCGAGGACCCGCGCGTACGCCATCTGCGTTCCACCGTCGTGGAGTTGAGCGAGGAGCGCGGCGACGGCACCGGGCTGGAGATCCTCGACGCGGTGGCCGCGGCGATGGCCCCGTACCACCGGCACGGCGTCGCCGCCAACGTCGACCTGTACGCGGGGCTCGCGTACCGCCTGCTCGGGCTGCCCGACGACCTCGCCGTGCCGCTCTTCGTGGTGGGCCGCACCGCGGGCTGGGTCGCCCAGGCGCTGGAGCAGCAGTCCAACAACGTCCTGATCAGGCCGCTGCTCGACTACGTCGGCGAGCAGGACCGCGGCTACCCGGGGACGGCCGCACGATGACCCGTACCTCCGCACCCCGCACCCCTTCGACCGGTACCCCTTCGACCGGTACCTCCGCGCCCCGTACCCCCGCGCTGCCCGGCTTCGCCGCCGCGCACGGCTTCGCACTCGACGCCGTCCCGTACACCGGACGCGTCCTGATCGAGGCGCTGCTCAGGGACGGCGACCAGGACCGGGCCGCCCTCCTGGGCAAGCGGCTCGCCCGCGGCGAGGAACCGGACCTGGAGCTGCCGTTCCGTCCCGCCCGCATCCTGGTGCAGGACTACACCGGCATCCCGCTGCTCGTCGACCTCGCGGCGCTGCGCGACCGCGTCGCCGAACCGGGCCGGGTCAACCCGGCACTGCCCGTGGATGTCGTCGTCGACCATTCCGTACAGGCCGACTGGGCGGGCCGGCCCGACGCGCTCGGCCTCAACGAGGCCCTGGAGATGTCCCGCAACCAGGAGCGCTACGCCTTCCTGAAGTGGGCAGAAGGAGCCTTCGACGGGCTGCGGGTCATCCCGCCGGGGCGCGGCATCGTCCACCAGGTCAACCTGGAACAGCTCGCCACCGTCGTCGCCGAAGGGCCGGACGGGGAACTGTTCCCCGACACCGTCATCGGCACCGACAGCCACACCACCATGGTCAACGGGCTCGGCGTGCTCGGCTGGGGCGTCGGCGGCCTGGAGGCGGAGGCGCAGGTGCTCGGCCTCGCCCAGCCGCTGCGCGTCCCGCAGATCGTCGGCGTCCGCCTCACCGGCGTCGTCAGCCAGGGCACCTCGCCCACCGACGTGGTGCTCGCCCTGACCGAACGGCTGCGCGCGGAGAACGTACGGGCGCTGATGCTGGAGTTCACCGGGCCGGGACTCGGGGCGCTCAGCGCACCCGACCGCTGCACCATCGCCAACATGGCCCCCGAGTACGGTGCCATGTCCGCGTTCTTCCCGGTCGACGAGGAGACCCTCGACTACCTGCGGCGCACCGGCAGGTCCGAAGCCGACGCGGCACGGGTGCGCTCCTACTGCCGCGCCCAGGGACTGCTGCGCGAGGGCCCCGACCCCGTCTTCGGGCGCGTCATCGACTTCGACCTCGGCGAGGTCGGGCCGGGCCTCGCCGGGCCGAGCCGCCCCGACCAGCGGATCTCGCTCGGCGAACTGCCCGCCTCCTTCGAGGCGCTGCACCAGTCGTCCGAGGCACCGCGCAAGTCCTCCGAGCCGCAGCACGAGTCGTCCGAGGCACCGCACGAGGGGGAGATACGCACCGAGGACGGCATCACCGACGGCGACCTCGTCATCGCCGCCATCACCTCCTGCACCAGCACCTCCAACCCGAAGGCGATGCTGGCCGCGGGACTGCTCGCCCGGCGGGCCGTCGCACGCGGACTCACCGTGCCGGGACACGTCAAGACCAGCCTCTCGCCCGGCTCCCGCGCCGTCACCCGCTATCTGCGCGACTCGGGCCTCCTCGCCGACCTGGAGACGCTCGGCTTCCACGTCGCCGGTTACGGCTGCATGACCTGCAACGGCGGCAGCGGACCCCTCAACGCGGGGGTCGGCGAGGCCGTCGACCGGGCGGGCCTCACCGTCGCCGCCGTCCTCAGCGGCAACCGCAACTTCGAGTCCCGCGTGCACTCCCAGGTCCGCGCCGGATACCTCGCCTCCCCGGCCCTCGTCGTGGCCCTCGCCCTGGCCGGCACCGTCCGCGCCGACCTGGCGAGCGAGCCGCTCGGCACCGACCGCGAGGGCAACCCCGTCCATCTGCGGGACCTGTGGCCGCACAGCGGCGAACTGCGGGAACTGGAGGACGAGTTCGTCACCCCCGCCGTCTTCGCCCGCGAGGACGCCCCCGGCCCGGCCTGGCAGGCGATCCCCGCACCGCGGGGCGAGGTGTTCGCCTGGGACGAGGACTCCACGTACATCCGCCCGCCCGCCTATGTGGACCCGGCGCCCGCCCGCTCCTCCCTGACCGGCGCCCGTGCGCTGCTGGCGCTCGGCGACGACATCAGCACCGACCACATCTCACCGGTCGGTGCCATCCCGGCCGGTTCGCCCGCCGGGCGGCACCTGCTGGCGCGAGGGGTACGGGACTTCAACTCCTACGGCTCCCGGCGCGGCAACCACGAGGTGATGGCCCGCGGCACCTTCAGCAACCCGCGCCTGCGCAACTCCCTGGTCGGCGAGGGCGACAGCGGCGGTACGACACTGCACCTGCCGTCCGGCGAACGGCTGCCGGTCTTCGAGGCCGCCGAGCGCTACGCCGCCGAAGGCACCCCCCTCGTCGTCCTGGCCGGCCACAGCTACGGCATGGGCTCCTCCCGCGACTGGGCAGCGAAGGGCCCCTGGCTGCTGGGGGTGCGGGCGGTGCTCGCGGAGAGCTTCGAGCGGATCCACCGCGCCAACCTGTGCGCCATGGGCATCCTGCCGCTGCTGCTGCCCCGGAGCTGGGCCGGTCTCGGCCTGACCGGGCGCGAGGAGTACGCACTCGACCTCGACCGGGTGCGGGACACCGGCCGGGTGCCGGTCACCGCCGGTTCCCTCGCCTTCACCGCGGTGGCCGACGTGCGGTCGGCGGGGGAGTGGGACGTGGTCCTGGCGGGCGGCACCCTGCCGTACCTGCTGGGGCGGCTGCACGCGGAAGAGGCCGTGGCGGAGAGCCCGTACCCCGCGGAGGCCGCCCGGTGAGCACCGTGATCCCCGCGAGCACCGTGATGCCCGCGAGCACTGAGAGCGCTGCAAGCACTGCAAGCACTGCGAGCCCCACGAGCCCCACGAGCCCCACGAGCCCCGTGAGCACCCACCTCCTGGACCGGCTGGGGCTGCGCGAGGCCGCCGGCGCCGACGCGCTCGCCTCCGGCAGGAAGACGTTCGTACCGGTCCACGTCGGCAACCACGACGTGTCCATCGCCACCGTCCTGGACGAAATCGCCGCCGACCCCACCCTGCTGCCGCCCCGCACCGGCCACCTGGGCAACTGGGAGGACATCGCGGCAGGACGCTCGGGACCGATGGACTTCAACACCGCGATCTGCGGCGGCGGTCACGGCTATCCGCTGATCTACGGATTCACCCGCACCGAAGCCGACACGGAGGGCGGGGACGAGGCCTACCAGCCCGGCTCGCTGATCGAAGGGGGCAAGCGGCACACCCTCGCGCTGCACTCCTGGGACGGCACAGGCTTCGTGCGCAGGGACCGCTCGCGGGCCCTGTTCTGCCCGCTCGTGCAGGCGGAGGTGGACGGCTCGCTGCACCCCCTGGTGGACCTGCACTGGCAGCGCATGCAGGACCTCGGCTACCCCTTCAAGCAGTGGGCGGCCGCCCTCACCGACAACGCCGCGCTCGTCACCGACATGCTGACGCTGCTCCTGGAACAGGCGGCGGCGCAGGGCCGCAACCAGGCCTTCGCCGAACTGATCAGCCAGGCGGTACGGCTCGACGGCGAGGTGGCGCGCTGCGACCTGCGCCCGGACGGCACCGGCTATCTGCTCGACGGCCACCGCTATCCGTCGGCGCGCGCACTCGCCGAGACCGTACTGCTGACGGTGCGCGCCCTCGTGGAGCCCGCGGAGTTCTTCGCCAGGATGCCCGAACTGCCGCCGGTGCTCCCGGTGATGTCGCTGCAGCTCACCAACGTGCTGTTCGCGCTGCTCGACATGCACCACCCGGACGCCCCGCCCGGCGCTCCGGAAGCGCCGTTCATCACCCACCTCCACTGGGGTGCGCGGGCCATGGCGGGCTGCCCGCCCCGGCGCGGCGGCTATCTCTCGCGCCGCTCCACGGTGCGTTCCCTGCGCGCCCTCACCGACCCGCTGACCGAGCACTTCGACGAGGCCGCCCCGATGGCGTTCGTGCTGCTGCCCGCGCAGGCCTTCATGCTCTGCCCGCCCAGCACTTCGCCCGACGACGCCGAGGTCCTCGCTGGCCTGTTCGCCGCCGTACGGGCCGCAGGCCCCGCCGCCGCGTACGAGACGACGCTGGGCTGGCTCGACGGCAACGGCGAGCGGCTCTCCGGGTATCTGCGCGGCCGCTTCAGGAGCGGCAGCGGAGTACCCGCGGACGGCGCACTGCGCGAGCCCGCCGTGCCGGTGGAACCCGAGGGCTTCCGCGAGCTGAGCTTCCGTCAGGCATGCGGCGCGGTCGCGGCCTTCGAGGAGGTACTGGGATGAGGATCGCCCACCGCGAGGTCGTCGTCCGCCTCAGGGAGCCGTTCATCAGCAACACCGGCGTCACCACCGAGGTGCGCCAGCGGATCGTCGAGCTCGACTGGGACGGCCACACCGGCTACGGCACCGCGCGCGGCGCTTCCGCGGCCGAACTGGCAGCCTGTGAACCGCTCCTTGACGGTGCGTCACCGTACGAGATCCGGCGCGTGCTGCACGGCATCGACCGCATTGGCGGTGTCGACGGCAGCGGCGGAGTCGGCCCCGCCACGCGGGCCGCCCTCGACATGGCGCTGCACGACCTGCTGGGCAAGGCCTGCGGGCAGCCGCTGCACCGCCTGCTCGGCCTCGGCGGGCTGCCGCCGCAGCCCACGGCCCTGTCCATCGGAGTCTGCTCGGACGAGGAACTCGTCGTACGGGCCGGGGAGTTGGCCGACTGGCCGGTCCTCAAGCTGAAGCTCACCCCCGAGGACGACGGCAGTCGGGCCGGGGTGCTCCGCTCCGTCTACGGCGGGCGCATCCGGGTCGACGGCAACGGCTCCTGGACGCCCGAACAGGCACTCAAGGTCGCCGAAGAGCTCCACCGGCACGACGTCGAGCTCCTCGAACAGCCCATCGCACCGGGGCAGTTGGACGACCTCCGGCAGGTGCACGAACGCTCCCCCGTGCCGGTCTTCGCCGACGAGGACTGCGGCGGGCCCGAGGACGTCCTGCGGCTGCGCGGCCGGGTCGCCGGAGTCAACATCAAGCTGCTCAAGTGCGGCGGCCTCGCCCGCGCCCACCAGATGATCACGCTCGCGCACGCCTGCGACCTGCAGGTCATGCTCGGCTGCAAGGTGGAGAGCAGCCTCGGCACCACCGCCATGGCACAGCTCGCAGGACTCGCCGACCAGCTCGACCTGGACGGTCCCGTCGGCCTGCTCGACGACCCGTTCACCGGCGTGCGCATCGACCGCGGCGCCCTGATCCTGCCCTCGACGCCCGGCATCGGCGCCGCCCCCACGGCCGGGCCCGCCGAGTTCGCCACGTTCGCAGCCACGTACACACAGGAGGAGGACTGACATGCGGCCGCGCTGTGCCGCCCTTGCCGACTTCGCCGTCGCCGACTTCGCCATCGCCGTGACACTGCGCGCACCCGTCCGCGAGCCCGGTTGACCGCAGCCTTCCCCCTTCCCCTTTCCTCCTTCCCCTCTTCCCCCTTCCCCCGGCAGACCCTCTGCCCCAAGCCCTTGGGAGATCCACCGGTGAGCAGCCCGCAGCGCCGCATGATGAAGCTCGGCGCCTTCCTTCCCGCGCCAGGTCACCACGTCGCCGCCTGGCGGCACCCGAACGCCCGCCCCGACGGCGGCCTCGACTTCGACCACTACCGCTCGCTCGTACAGACCGCGGAGCGCGGCAAGTTCGACATGATCTTCCTGTCGGACGGGGCCGGCGTACGCACCAAGTACAAGGACGCCGACGAACTCAGCAGGCAGGGCCGCATGGTCCACTTCGAGCCGATGACGCTGCTGTCCGCGCTCGCCGTGCACACCACGCACATCGGCCTGACGGCGACCTCCTCGACGACGTACAACGAACCCTTCACCGTGGCCCGGCAGTTCGCCTCCCTCGACCACCTCAGCGCGGGCCGCGCCGGCTGGAACGTCGTCACCTCCGCCACCGACGCCGAGGCGCGCAACTACCACCTCGACAAGCAGCCCGAGCACTCGGCGCGCTACCGCAGGGCACGCGAGTTCATGGAGGTCGTCACCGGCCTCTGGGACAGCTGGGAGGACGACGCCTTCCTGTACGACAAGGAGTCCGGCCGCTTCTTCGACCCGGAGAAGCTGCACATCCTCGGCCACCGGGGCGAGCACTTCCAGGTGCGCGGCCCGCTCAACGTGGCCCGCCCGCCGCAGGGTTACCCGGTGATCGTGCAGGCCGGATCCTCCCCGGACGGCCAGGACTTCGCCGCCCGCTGGGCCGAGGTCGTCTTCACCGTGCAGCAGACCCTGGACCAGGCGCAGGTCTACTACCGGGGCCTGAAGAAGCAGGTCGCCGACTGCGGCCGCGACCCCGACGACGTGAAGATCCTGCCCGGCGCCTTCATCGTCGTCGGCCGCACCCAGGCCGAGGCCGAGGACAAGTACGAGACGCTGCAGGCGCTCGTCGACCCGGTGGTGGGCCTCGGCATGCTCTCGTACCAGCTCGGCATGGTCGACATCTCCGGCTACCCGCTGGACGGACCGCTGCCCGAACTGCCCGCCACCGAGGGCAGCACCAGCAAGCAGCAGATGATCTACGAGCAGGCCAGGCGGCAGGGGCTCACCATCCGCGAGCTGTACCTGTCCGTCGCCGCGGGCCGCGGTCACCGCTTCCTGCTCGGCACCCCCGAGACCGTCGCGGACCAGCTGGAGGAGTGGTTCGTGAACGAGGCCGCCGACGGCTTCAACATCATGCCGGACTACCACCCCGACGGCCTCGACGCGATCGTCGACCTGCTCGTGCCCGAGCTCCAGCGGCGCGGCCTGGTCCGCACCGAGTACGAGGGCACGACGCTGCGCGAGAACCTGGGCCTGCCACGTCCCGCGTTCGGCGCGGCAGCCGCTCTCGGCGCGGCGGCGGGCACCGGCGCGGCAGCGGGTGCGGGCAGGTGAGCGTCGACATGGCCACCATGACGGTGGACGGCGGCGACCTGCGCTCCGTACTGCGGGCGCACGCCGCCGGAGTCGCGGTGCTCACCGCCGCCGACGCTGCCGGACCGCTGGGCGTGACGGTGACCTCCTTCACCTCGGTGAGCGCCGCCCCCGCCCTGGTCTCCGTCACCCTCGCCGACACGTCCAGCACCTGGGCGCGGCTGCGGAACTGCGGTCACTTCGGCATCCAGCTGCTCGGGGCCCACCAGGCCGACCTGGCACAGCGCTTCGCCACGCCCGGCATCGACCGCTTCGCGCCGCCCACCGACTGGCAGCCGGGCCCGCACGGTGTTCCGCTGCTCGACGACTGCCTGAGCTGG
This sequence comes from Streptomyces sp. NPDC021093, assembly GCF_044333135.1. Taxonomy (NCBI): domain Bacteria; kingdom Bacillati; phylum Actinomycetota; class Actinomycetes; order Kitasatosporales; family Streptomycetaceae; genus Streptomyces; species Streptomyces sp. NPDC021093. Next base: position 135,716 of record NZ_JBIRQJ010000008.1, read on the forward strand.
CTGGTCTGCTCCCCGTACGAGCGGCTCCGGCTCGGCGACCACCACCTGCTGGTGGGCGCAGTCCAGCAGGTACGGCACGGGGCTCCCGGCGACGGCCTGGTGCATCTGCACGGGAGCCTGCGCCCCGTCACCGCTCCCACTCCCGCGAGGACCTGAACCATGCCGAAAGCCCTTCTGCTCTCCCGCCAGCCGCTGGCCGCGCGCCCCCTCCAGGACTGGCTGGACCGCACCGCCGAGGAGATCGTCCTGCTGACGACCCCGGGCGCGGTCGCCGACGCCGGGGCCACGCTCGCCGGGTACTTCCCGCAGCACCGGCTCGTCGACGACTACCACGCCTGGTCCACGGAGCAGGCCGCGGAGGAAGCGGCCCTGGAGCACGGGGCCGAACTCGTCGCCAGCACCAGCGAGAGCGACGTGCTGCGGGCGGCCAGGCTGCGCGAGCGGCTCGGCCTGCCGGGGCAGAGCGTCGCCTCGGCCCTCGCGTACCGGGACAAGGTCGTGATGAAGGAGCAGGTGCGCCGGGCCGGCCTCAAGGTGCCCGCGTTCACGCCCGTCGACAGCCCGGCCGACCTGCTGGACTTCGTCGCGGCCGAGGGCTTTCCGGTCGTGGTGAAGCCGCGCCTCGGCGCGGGCGCGGAGGACGTTTCGATCCTGCGCGGACCGGCCGACCTGACGGCCTTCTTCGACCGGCAGCGCACCAGTGACGTGCCGTACCTCCCTGGCCAGTGGATGGCCGAAGCCTTCCAGACGGGGGAGTTCTTCCACGTCGACGGCATCATGCGGGACGGCCGGATCGTGCACGCCTGGCCCGCCCGGTACAGCGGCGGCCTCGCCGAGCGCCTCCACGACCAACTGCACATCGGCAGCGTCCTGTTGGACCCCGACGACCCGGAGGCGGCCGTACTGCGGCAGATGGCGGCGGACGTGGTCGCGGCGCTGCCCGCGGCGCCGCATCCGCTCGCCTTCCACCTGGAGGCGTGGCTCGACTCCGAGGGCGAGCCGGTGCTGTGCGAGATCGCGAGCCGGGCGGGCGGCGCGCTCATCGCGGAGGCCTACGCGCGCGCCTTCGGCGTCCAGCTGGCGAAGGAGGGGCTGCGGGCCCAGTGCGGTGCGGAGCTGACGCTCGACGCACAGCCCGCGGCGCCATCGGCCGCGGTCGGCTGGGTGCTGCTGCCGCCGGGACACGGCACGTTCGTACCGCCGGCCGGGCCCTGTCCCGTACCGGGCGCCGAGGTGACGCTGCTGCTTGAGGCGGGCGCGCGGAGCAGGGGGGTGGAGCACGTCTCGGACGCGGCGGCCACGGTGTTCGTGACGGCGGACAGCGCGCGGACGGTGCAGCGGCTGCTGGCCGAGGCGATGGACTGGTGGCACATGAACGCGGCGTGGACCGACCCGACTGACGCGACCTCACCGACCTCACCGACCGCACTGACCTCATTGACCTCACTGACCGAGGAATTGTCCGAGAGGGAGAAAGACCCCATGACTTCGTCCGAGCACGTACTGGTCGTCGGTCCGGGCCGCGACTTCCCGGCCCGTATCCGCGGCGCCCGGCCCGGCACCAGGACCACGGTGATCTGCCAGCTCGACTACGTCGGCAAGGTCCGCGATCCCGGCGCCAACGCCCGTGTACTCGGCATCCGCAGCGACGCCCCCGACCAGGAGTGGATCGACCTGGCGGCAGCCGCGCACGCCCGCGACCCGTTCACCCGGATCGGTACGTTCGGCGAACGCGACCAGGACCACTACGCGGTGATCGCCGACGCCCTCGGCCTGCCCGCCCACACCCCGCGCACGGTGACGCTGGTCCACGACAAGGAGGCCATGCGGGTACGGCTGCGGGAGGCGGGCGTCGACACGACGGCCTGCGCGCGCGTCGACGACGTGGACCGACTGCGGGCGTTCGTCCGCGAGCACGGCACCCCGTGCGTGGTGAAGCCGGTCTCCAGCTCGGGCAGCGCGGGCGTCACGAAGATCTCGGACGAGGGCCAACTGGCCGAGGCCTTCGAGCGGGCGGCCGACAGCTATCTGGGCCTGTCCAACACCGGGGTCCTGGTGGAGGAGTTCCTGGAGGGCCCGCAGTTCAGCGTCGAGGCCTTCTCGGAGGCGGGCGAGCACACGATGGTGGCGATCACCCGGAAGTACTCGGACCCGCAGAGCTTCGTCGAGCTCGGTCACGTCGCGCCGGCCGACCTGCCGGACGTGGACACGAAGGCGATCCACGACTACGTACCGGGGATCCTGGACGCCCTCGGCATCACCTTCGGCCCCACCCACACGGAGGTCATCCTCACCGCGAAGGGCCCGCGCCTGATCGAGACGCACGTCCGGATGGGCGGCGACATGATCCCGACGCTCGCCCTGGAGGCGACGGGCGTGGACATCGACGACTGCACCGCCCGCCAGACCCTGGGCGAACAGGTCCTCCCGGCGATCAAGGACACCCTGGAGGCGGCCGCCCGAGGGCCCCAACGGGACTGCTCGGCCATCTGGTTCGCCGCGCTGGACGCCCCCGGCACGCTGGAGGAGGTCCACGGCCTCAAGGAGGCCCGCGCCCTGCCCGGCGTGACGGAAGCGGACCTGATGCTCCGCCCCGGCGCGAAGGTGGGCACGCTGGAGAGCTCGGTCTCCCGGGTGGCGTACGCGAGGGCCTCGGCCCCGACCCAGGAAGAAGCGGTGCGGGCGGCCCGCGCCGCGGTCGCCGCCCTGGAGTTCCAGCTGCGGGTGAGCGGGCGGGAGGCGGACACGGTCTGACCGGCCGGCTAGCGCACCCGCGTGCGCAGGAAGCGTTCGGTGCGGGCGGCCAGGGTGGTCAGCAGGAAGTTGAGCGCGATGAAGAGGGCGGCGACCACGGTGAGGCAGGCGATGGTGTTGGCCCCGTAGTTGGCGGCGATCAGCCTCGCCTGGTGCAGTAGTTCGCCGAAGCCGAGCATCTCGCTGCCCAGCGCGGTGTCCTTGACCACGACCACCAGCTGGCTCGCCAGCGCCGGCAGCATCGCGGTGACGGCCTGGGGGAGCAGCACCAGAGCCATGACCTGGTACTCGCGCATGCCGACCGCCCTGGCGGCGTCCGCCTGCCCGGCGGGCAGCGCGAGGATTCCCGCCCGGACGATCTCGGCGAGGACGGCGGCGTTGAAGAGGACGAGCCCGGTGACCACCGCGTAGAACGGGCGGGTGTCGGGGGAGACGTCGCTGAAGCGTGCGTACGCCTCGTTGGCCAGCAGCATCAGCAGCAGGACCGGAACGGCCCGCAGGAGGTCGGTCAGGGAACCCGTCGTGCGGCGCAGCCAGTCGCGGGAGGAGAGCCGGGCCACGGCGAGGAGCGCGCCCAGCGGCAGGCTCAGCGACATGGCGAGCGCGGACGCCTCGACGGTGGTGCGCAGACCCGGCAGCAGGAACTCGGTCCACACCCGTACGTCCGTGACGAAGGGGCTCCACTTGTCGGCGTCGAGCTGGTGACGCCCGGCCATCCGGTACGCCACCCACGCCAGCGCCAGGGCCAGGGCGAGCACGAAGACGACGGCGAGCAGGGCGTGCCGACGACGGGTCCGCGGACCGGGGGAGTCGTACAGCGGCGGCAGCCCGCTCACGGCCCCACCTCCCGCGGCTCCCCCTGCTGCTCTTCCCGCGGCTCCCCCCGCGGTTCCTCCCGCGGCGGCGGCCCGCTCATCGCCGCACCGCCACCCGCCGGCCCACCAGGTTGAGCAGCAGCCCCACGGGCAGGGTGAGGCAGACGAACCCCAGGGCGAAGACGCCGAAGACGGCGAACATCACGTCGGCCTCGTTCTCGATCATCTCCTTCATGAGGAGGGCCGCCTCGGCCACTCCGATCGCGGCGGCCACCGTGGTGTTCTTGGTCAGCGACATCAGCACGGTGGCCAGCGGGACCACCACACTGCGGAACGCCTGCGGGAACACCACACAGACCAGGACCTGACGAAGGCTCAGCCCGAGCGCGCGGGCGGCCTCCGTCTGGCCGGCGTCCACGCTGTTGATGCCCGAGCGCAGCGACTCGCAGACGAACGTCGCCGTGTACGCCGCGAGCGCGAGCACGGCGAGCCGGAAACCCGACTCCTTGGCCGTGTCCCCGCCCAGCGCCATGCCCAGCGTCTGGTGGAGGCCCAGCGAGGCGGCCACGACGATGACGGTCAGGGGCGTGTTGCGGACGACCGTCACGTACCCGGCGGAGAACAGCCGCATCACCGGCACCGGACTGACCCGCAGCGCCGCCAGCACCGTGCCCCAGACGAGCGCCCCCGCCGCCGACCACAGGGCGAGCTGGACCGTCACCGCGAACGCGCCCAGCACGTCGTAGCGCTGCGGGTCGAGGAACCCGGGCACGCCGGGACCTCAGCCCGGCTCGCCGGTCTCGTCGATCTTCGGCGCCTTCTCGGGCACGTAACCGCCGGGGCCGAAGTGGGTGCGTACGGCCTTGTCCCACGAGCCGTCGGAGACCATCGAGGCGAGCGCCCGGTTGACGTCGCGGCGCAGCGCGCCGTCCTCCTTGGCGATCCCCACGCCGTAGCGCTCGTCGCTCAGCCTGAGGCCGGCGAGCCGGAACTTGCCCCGGTGCTGCCGCTGCCCCGCGAACCCGGCCAGGATCGAGTCGTCGTTGGTCAGGGCGTCCACGGCCTTGTTCTCCAGACCCGTCAGACACTCCGTGGGGGAGGAGAACTCCTGCAGGTCGGCGTCGGGGGCGAGCTTGTTCTTCACGTTCTGCGCGGACGTCGAACCGGTCACGGAGCACAGCTTCCTGCCGTTCAGGTCCGTGGCGCTCCGGAGGGAACGGTCGTCGGCGCGGACCAGGAGGTCCTGGTGGGCCAGGAAGTACGGGCCCGCGAAGCTGACCTTCCGCTTGCGCTGCTCGGTGATCGAGTAGGTGGCGATCACCAGGTCGACGTCCCCGCGGACGAGCAGGTTCTCCCGCTCGGCGGGCACCGTGGCCTTCCACTTGATCCGGCTCGCCGGCACGCCGAGACGGCCGGCGACATAGGTCGCGACGTCGATGTCGAACCCCTCGTAGACACCGTCGGGGGTCCGCAGCCCGATGCCGGGGAGGTCGTCCCTGACCGCGATCGTCAGCGTGCTTCTGTCGCCCCGGCCCCCCTTGCCTCCCGTGTCCCCGTCGCTTCCTCCGCAGGCGACGGCGGCTCCGCAGAGCACGGTGGCCACTGCCGCAGTGACGGCCCGAGACATACGCATGAGCGAACTCCCGACGTCCGGCCAAGCACCGGAATCGACTGCCGATGTCCACCCGGCATCATGCCCACCCTCCGGAGCGGGACAACGGACCGGACAGCAACGGCCGAAACACGCCGCAGGGCCCGCCCCCCCTCACACCTCAGGGACGGGCCCCGCACCGCGCGGTCCCGGCCGTGGCTCAGGTGAGCCCGGAGAGCGAGCCCATGAGGACCAGCAGCGCGCACATCCCGAAGTTGATCACCTTGTGCCCCATGAACACCGCGACGAACTCCCGGATGACCGCGCTCGGCCAGAAGTAGCGGGCCGTGGGCGAGCCGATCACCTGGCCGTTGATCCGGGTCTTGCGGGCCATCAGGGCGGCCCGGAACGCGTGGTAGTTGTTCGTGACGACCACGCACCGGTAGCCGGGGTCCACCTCGCGCATCATGGCGCCGCTGAATGTCAGGTTCTCCTCCGTGGTGCGGGACCTGCTCTCCTGGAGGATCCGATCCTCCGGCACGCCCGCCTCGACGAGGTACTCCGCCATGGCCTGCGCCTCCGGGCGGTCCTCGTCCGGGCCCTGCCCGCCCGAGGTGACCATCATCGGGTTCCCGCCGGCCGCGACCTGGGCGTCGTACAGCGCACGGCCCTTGTCCAGCCGGCTCGCGAGCAGCGGCGGCACCTTGTTGCGGATCAGTCCCGAGCCCAGCACGACGACGAAGTCGAGGCGGCCCCGGGGCCTGAACCAGCCGTACAGCAGCGAGTACAGCAGGAAACAGGTGAAGAGGAAGGACACGTAACCGACGACCAGGATCGCGATCACGGTCACCGTGCCCAGCGCGCGCGAGCCGGTCGAGAGCGTCGCGACGAGCATCGCGGAGAGGGCGACGATGCCCAGGCCCGCCAGCAGGGAGAGAAGGTTGGCCGGGCTCCGGCCCTCCTTGCGGACCATCGTCAGACCGTTCCTGATCAGGAACACGGCCAGGGTCAGCGCGGACAGGACGGCCAGCAGGAGGAGGACGGCGGCGAAGACGCCCGCGAGGACGGGATGCGTCTGCCCCGCCTTCAGCATCAGTCCGAGGACCGCGAAGAAGAGGGCGAAGACCAGGTAGACGCCGTTCCTCAGACGTCGGCGGTCCCTCAGCATGCTGACGACGAGGGCCAGGAGGAAGGCCCCGGCCGGCGCGAATACGATCATGGGTGTACGGTACGTCACTTCCCACGGCCCCCGGGACGCTTCACGCAGGGCCCGAGCGGGGCTCCGGCAGGGGCCAAGTGGGGCAACGCAACACCCCCGGACGGGCGACGCGGGAGCGGTGGGCGGCGTGGCCTGTTGGCGGGGCCCTTCAGCGGCGGGTGCGCTCTTCCCGGCACCCCGTTCCCGACCTGGAGGCCCCATGCGCATCCGTTCCGCCGCCGTCGCGGCAGTCACCCTGCTCGCCCTCGCCCCGGCGGCCACCGCTGTCGCCGAAAGCCACCCCGCCCCGAAGCGGGGCCTGCTGCTCACCGTCTCCGGAGCGGAAGGCACCTGGATCCGCGGCGTGGGACTGCAGTGCGGGCCGCGGGCCGGCGGCGGCCACCCGGAGGCGCGGGCCGCGTGCAACGCCCTGACCTGGGCCCGCGGCGACTTCGACGCACTGCGGGGCGACCCGTACCCGTGCACCAAGGAGTACGACCCGGTGATCGCGACGGCGGACGGCACCTGGCGCGGACGTACCGTCCACTGGACGAAGACCTTCTCCAACGCGTGCGTGCTCGACGCGGAGACCGGACCGGTGTTCCGGTTCTGACCGGTTCCGACCTGCCCGGCAGGCACGCGTACGGCGTGCGGCCGCGCCCCCCGGGTCAGCGGCCCCGCGTCGTCGCCGCCGTTCCCACGGTGGCCAGCAGCAGCACCACCCAGCCGAACCACAGCCAGCCGTTGCTGCCCATCGCGGCCGTGTACGCGGTGATGACCACCAGCGTTCCGACGGTGAGCATTCCCATCGACTTCGGCGAACCGGACATGCGTGCCCCCTCACTGACGAGTGGAGGGTCATCCTCGCCCGCCGGGGCGCACCACCGCTACAGCTGTGCACCTGAACGGCCGTGCGTCTACGACTCGCCGCCGCGCGCCCGCAGCGAAGCCAGGTACGCGTTGTACTCCTCCAGCTCCTTGTCGCCGTCGCGGTCCGCCGCCCGGTCCGAACGCCGCGCCACGCGCTGCTCGGACCGGTACCACTGGAAGACCAGCGCGATCAGCACCAGCACGGACGGGATCTCGCTGAACGCCCAGGCGATGCCGCCCGCCGCGTTCTGGTCGGTGAGCGCGTCGATGCCCAGCGAGGCGGGCGGATTCTTGTACGCCTCCACCATCGGCTGCGAGGCCATCATCAGCGCGATGCCGAAGAACGCGTGGAAGGGCATGCCCGCGAACAGCTCCAGCATCCGCATCACGTAACCGGGCCGGTGCGGCCCCGGGTCGACGCCCATGATCGGCCAGAAGAAGATCAGGCCGACGGCCAGGAAGTGCACCATCATCGCGACGTGCCCGACCGTGTTGCCCATGAGCAGGTCGAAGAGCGGGGTGAAGTAGAAGCCGTACAGGCTCGCGATGAACAGCGGGATCGTGAACGCCGGGTGCGTGATGATCTTCATGTACCGGCTGTGCAGCAGCGCCAGGAGCAGCTCGCGCGGACCCTTGCGGCCCTTGCGCCCACGCCCCGACACCGGCAGCGCGCGCAGCGCCAGGGTCACCGGGGCGCCGAGCAGCAGCAGGATCGGCGACAGCATGCTGACGATCATGTGCTGCACCATGTGCACGCTGAACATGACCATGCCGTAGTCGTTGAGCTTGGTGCACATCACGAGCAGCACGGTCAGCACACCGACGACGAAGAAGACCGTCCGGCCGACCGGCCAGCCGTCGCCTCGCCGCCGCAGCCGCACCACGCCCCACCCGTACAGGGCCAGCGCCGCGAGGCAGCCGATCAGGAAGAAGGGATCGGGGGAGAGCTCAAGGCCCCGTCCCAGCGTGAACGGCGGCAGATCCATGTTCATGCCGTGCCCGCTGTGGTCCATCCGCTGACTCCTGATTAGTGCCGGTTGTCCGATCCAGAGTAGAACTGCCCCCGGCCGCTGCTGCGACCGGGGGCAGTGCTCGGGAACCCGACGGGATCAGAGCACGCACTCCGCTTCCGCGTACCGCTCCGCCGGAACCGTCTTCAGCTCCGCGACCGCGCTGGCCAGGGGCACCATCTCGATGTCCGTGCCGCGCAGCGCCGTCATCATGCCGAACTCGCCGCGGTGCGCCGCCTCCACCGCGTGCCACCCGAAGCGGGTCGCCAGTACACGGTCGTACGCGGTCGGGGTCCCGCCGCGCTGCACATGGCCGAGGATCACCGCGCGGGCCTCCTTGCCGAGGCGCTCCTCCAGCTCGATCGCGAGCTGGTTGGCGACGCCCGCGAAGCGCTCGTGCCCGTACTGGTCCTTCTTGCCGACGTTGAACTCCATCGAGCCCTCGCGCGGCTTGGCGCCCTCCGCGACGACGACGATCGCGAACTTCTTGCCCGCCGAGAACCGCTTGCCGACCAGCTCGGTCAGCTCCCCGATGTCGAAGGGACGCTCCGGGACGACGACGGCGTGCGCGCCCGCCGCCATCCCCGAGTGCAGCGCGATCCAGCCGGTGTGCCGGCCCATGACCTCGACGATCAGCACGCGCTGGTGGGACTCGGCGGTGGTCTTCAGCCGGTCCAGCGCCTCCGTGGCGACGCCCACCGCGGTGTCGAAGCCGAAGGTGACATCGGTCGAGGCGATGTCGTTGTCGATGGTCTTCGGTACACCGACGATCGGCAGACCGGCCTCGGAGAGGAGGTGGGCGGCCTTGAGGGTGCCCTCACCGCCGATCGGGATGATCGCGTCGAGACCGAGGTCGGCGACGTGCCCGCGGGCCGTCTCCACGCCGCCGCGCAGGTGCGCGGGCTGGACCCGGGAGGAGCCGAGGATGGTGCCGCCACGGGCCAGGATGCCGTTCACGGCGTCCAGGTCGAGCGGGCGGTAGTCGCATTCGAGGAGGCCCCGCCAGCCGTCGTGGAAGCCGATGACCTCGTCACCGTGGTCGACGACGGCGCGGTGGACGACGGAACGGATGACGGCGTTCAGGCCGGGGCAGTCGCCGCCGGAGGTGAGGACACCAATGCGCATGGCGCGAAAACCTTTGCAACGTGGGCCGACTGACCGGACCACGTCGTCCGGGCGGGGTCCCGTCACCCTACAAGTGCGGGGTGACGGGACCGAACCGGACGTCCAACGGGTGGACTGCTCCCGTGATCGTGCGTCAGGCGGGCTGGGTGGCGCTGGCGATGCGCTCGGCGCGCAGCGCCTCGTACCAGCGGTCGTCCGTCGGCGGCAGCGCGTTCACGTCGAGGGCCAGCTTCAGCAGCAGGTCCGCGATCTGCGGGTTGCGGGCGAGCACCGGGCCGTGCATGTACGTACCGAAGACGGTGTCGTTGTACGCGCCCTCGGTGCCGTCCCCCGTGCCGTTGCCCTTGCCGATGCGGACCCGGGCGAAGGGGCGGGCGGTGGGGCCGAGGTGGGTGATGCCCTGGTGGTTCTCGAAGCCGGTGAGCTGCGGGAGGTTCAGCGGGGCGTCGATGTCGCCGAGCACGTCGCCGACGCAGCGCTCGCCCTCGCCGCGGGTGGAGATCACGTCGAGCAGACCGAGGCCCTGCTCGCGCTGGCCGAGGTCGTTGACGAACTCGTGGCCCAGGATCTGGTACCCGGCGCAGACGGAGAAGACGATCGCGCCGTTGGACACGGCGCGGCTGAGGCCGCCGTCCTTGCGCAGCCGCTCGGCCGCCAGACGCTGCGGGCGGTCCTCACCGCCGCCGATCAGATAGATGTCGCCCGAGGTGGGGACGGGCTGGTCGCTGCGGACGTCCACGCGCTGCACGTCCAGGCCGCGCTGGCGGGCCCGGCGCTCGACGACGAGGGCGTTGCCCTGGTCGCCGTACGTGCTGAGGAGGTCCGGGTAGATCCAGACCAGCCGCAGACTGCTGTCGTTCATTCGAGTCATGATCCTCTGCGGTTTCTGTCAGTTGCCGACGCGGCGGCGGAGGTCCTGGAACGCGGTGTAGTTGGCGATCGTCTCGATCAGGCCCGGCGGTGCGAGCTGCACGGCCTCGTCGAGGGTCTCGCACACCCGGAAGTCCAGGCCCGCGACTTCGAGCCGTACCGCCAGGTCCAGCTTGCGGTCGCCGAGCACGAAGATCGGGTGACCGGCGAGCCGGGTGTAGTCGACGTCCCACAGCCAGGAGGTGTCGGTGCCGTCGGCGCCACGGGCGTTGACGGCCAGGATCACCGGCGTCGGCGGCGGGTTGATCAGCGAGAACGTCTCCAGCCAGCCGGCCGGGTTCTTCGCGAGCAGCAGCCGCAGTTCCCTGCCCTGGAACTGGACGATGTCGTACCGCCCGGCCACCGCCTGCACCTGGTACATCCGCTCCAGCGCCACCTGCGGCGGTACGCCGAAGGTCGCCGCGACGGCGGCGGACGTGGCCGCGTTCGCCTTGTTGGCGCGGCCCGGCAGCTGGAGGTGGATCGGCCACGCGGAGCCGTGCGGGTCCAGGACGTGGTCGCCGGAGAGCACCCAGCTCGGCGTCGGACGGCGGAAGCCGCACTCGCCGCAGAACCAGTCGTCGCCAGGCCGCTGCATCACACCGCCGCAGGAGGGGCACGACCAGGCGTCGTCCTTCCACTCCTGACCTGCCGCCACCCAGACCACGTTGGGGGACGAGGACGCCGCCCACACGATCAGCGGGTCGTCGGCGTTGGCGATGACGACGGCCTTCGAACCGGCAAGCCCCTCGCGCCACTTCTCCGCCAGCATGCGCGTCTCGGCGGCCCGGTCGAGCTGGTCGCGCGAGAGGTTCAGCAGCGCGATCGCCTTCGGCGTCACGTCGCGGGCCACGCCCGCGAGGTACTTCTCGTCGACCTCGATCACGCCGTACTTCGCGTCCGAGCCGCCCGCCAGGGCTGAGGTGATCCCCGCCGGCATGTTGGCGCCGAGCGCGTTGGAGACGACCGGACCGCTGGCCCGCAGGGCCTCCGCGATCAGCCGGGTCGTCGTCGTCTTGCCGTTGGTCGCCGAGACAAGCACCACGTCCAGGTGGTTTGCGAGTCGTCCCAGCAGGTCCGGGTCGAGCTTGAGCGCGACCTTTCCGCCGATCACCGAGCCGCTGCCGCGCCCCGCGGCGCGGGACACCGCCGCCGCGGCCTTGCCTGCCGTCACGGCCAGCTTGGCCCGCGGCGACAACGGCTCCGTGTTGCCTGCCATCGTCACTGATCCTCCTTGCATCCGGCGCCGCACTTGCCCCAGGTCCACCGGTCAACAGTCGGGGCTCAGCCTATCGAGATCCCGCCGCGTGCCCGAACCGCGGCACCCGTGGGGAAGGGCGCGGACCAGGCTCGACGGTACGTGACGTGTGGCGGAACGTACGCTTGCGGCCATGCGCCTTCGTCCCATTCCCGGCAGTTCCGGCACCGTACGCCCGATGACACTGCTCGGCGACCCCGTCCTGCACGCGCCCTGCGAGCCGGTCACCGAGTTCGGCCAGGACCTCGCGGAACTGGTCGAGGACCTGTTCGCGACGATGTACGCCGCCGAGGGCGTCGGTCTCGCCGCCAACCAGGTCGGGGAGTCCCTGCGGGTCTTCGTCTACGACTGCCCCGACGACGAGGACGTCCGCCACCTCGGCCACGTCGTCAACCCCCGCCTCGTCGAGGCCGACGGCCCGACCGTGCGCGGCCCGGAGGGCTGCCTCTCCCTCCCGGGCCTGGAGGCGGGCACCCCCCGCTTCGACCACGCGGTCGTGGAGGGCTTCACCATGACGGGCGAGCCGGTCACGGTCACCGGCACCGGATTCTTCGCCCGCTGCCTCCAGCACGAGTGCGACCACCTTGACGGCAAGGTCTACCCGGACCGGCTCACGGGCTGGCGCAGAGCGAAGGTGCTCCGGGAGGCCCGCAAGGCGAAGTGGGGGCGCACCGGGCACGAAGTGTGACCGTACGGGGTCTGGGCGGGGGCGGCTCCGGGGTGGGCCCGGAGCGGGGGGGCCGCTGCCCAAGGGGGCCAGGCGGGGGGCGGGGGCGCTGCGCGCCTAGAAGCCGGGCCCACCCGGCCGGTCCCCAGCAGCAGCCAGCCGCCCCCACAGCAGGTCGGCCAGGCTGCTCACCAACTCGGCGCGGGAGCACGGGCGTTCACCGAGCCACCAGTCGCCGGCCGCGTGCATCATGCCGACGATGCCGTGGCCCCAGACGCGGGCCAGCTGCTCGCTGTTCGGGCCGAGGTCGACGCGTTCGGCGATCACCTCGGCCAGCTCCTCGCCCATCCGCCGCAGCAGCGGCGCCGAGTGGCGGCCCACGTCGAAGCCCTGCTCGGGCTGCGGGGTGGCGCTGTCCTCCGCCGGGTGCATCAGGAACCGGTAGACCTGCGGGCGGGCCTCGATCGCCGCGAGATAGGTGTCGAGGGTCCGCTCCACCCGCTCGCGCCGCTCCGCCGGTGCGTCCAGCGCGCTGCGCAGGGCGTCGAGCAGGGCGTCCGTGTGCCGCTTGGCGAGGGCGCGGTAGAGGCCGCCCTTGTCGCCGAAGTGCCGGTAGAGGATCGGCTTGGTGATGCCCGCCTCGGCCGCTATCGCGTTCATGGAGGCCTGTGGGCCGTCCCGCAGGACCACCCGGTCCGCGGCTTCGAGCAGCTCGCGCCGCCGGGTCTCGGCACTCGACCGCTGCGATCCGGCCTGCTGTGTGGTCTCCATCGTGTGCTCTCCCCGCCCAGGTGATTCCGTTCCGTGACGCCCGCGCAACGTAACACTGCCCGTCGGGGGTGAGCTGTTGACAGGGGCTACTCGCGGGTAACACACTCGGGGTTACCGCAAGTAACTTGCACGCGCTGGAGGGGACATGGCCGAGTTCACGCTCGATCTCAATGACGACCAGAAGCAGGTCCGGGACTGGATCCACGGTTTCGCCGCGGATGTGATGCGCCCGGCAGCAGCGGAGTGGGACGAGCGTGAGGAGACACCCTGGCCGGTGATCCAGGAGGCGGCCAAGCTCGGAATCTACTCGCTCGACTTCTACGCCCAGCAGTACTTCGACCCTACGGGTCTCGGTATCCCCATGGCTATGGAGGAATTGTTCTGGGGCGATGCAGGTATTGGACTCTCCATCGTCGGGACGGGCCTCGCCGCCGTCGGCGTCCTCGCCAACGGCACCGAGGAACAGATCGGCACCTGGATACCCCAGATGTACGGCGACGCGAACGACGTGAAGGTCGCCGCCTTCTGCTCCTCGGAGCCGGACGCGGGCTCCGACGTCGCGTCGATGCGCACCCGCGCCGTCTACGACGAGGCGAAGGACGAGTGGGTCCTCAACGGCACGAAGACCTGGGCGACCAACGGCGGCATCGCCAACGTCCACGTCGTGGTCGCCTGCGTGGACCCCGCCCTCGGCTCCAAGGGCCACGCCTCCTTCATCGTCCCGCCGCAGACGCCCGGCCTCTCCCAGGGCCAGAAGTTCAAGAAGCACGGCATCCGCGCCTCGCACACGGCGGAGGTCGTCCTCGAAGACGCACGCATCCCCGGCAGCTGCCTGCTCGGCGGCAAGGAGAAGCTCGACGAGCGTCTGGCGAGGGCCCGTGAGCGGGCGGCCAAGGGTGGCGGCGAGCGGGTGAAGAACGCGGCGATGGCGACCTTCGAAGCCTCGCGCCCCGCGGTCGGCGCGATGGCCGTCGGCACGGCACGCGCGGCCTACGAGGTCGCCCTCGACTACGCGAAGACCCGCGAGCAGTTCGGCCGCCCGATCATCGACAACCAGGGCGTCGCCTTCCAGCTGGCGGACATGCGCACGCAGATCGACGCGGCCCGCCTGCTGGTGTGGCGTGCCTCCTGGATGGCGGTCTCGGGCAAGCCGTTCACGGCGGCGGAGGGCTCGATGTCGAAGCTGTACGCGAGCGAGGTATCGAAGAAGGTGACCGCGCAGGCGATCCAGATCCTGGGGGGCAACGGTTACACGCGGGAGTACCCGGTGGAGCGGATGCACCGGGATGCGGCGATCTACACGATCTTTGAAGGTACGAGCGAGATCCAGCGACTGGTGATCGCACGGACGCTGTCGGGCATGCCGATCCGCTAGGGCGCGGGGCGGGGCGGGGCGGGGCGGGGCGGTCGCGAGCGTGTGCGGTCGCGGGATGGGGCGTGCCGCAGTGGGGGGGCCGCCCCCTTGCCCACCCGTCCCGCCCCCGGGGGCGGCCCCGCTGCCCAAGGAGGCTAGGGGGCTAGAGAACCGAGGGGGCTAGGGGGCAGGCATTTAGGGGCGCGGGGAACTGCGCGATCAGCCACGACGCACCTGCACGAAGACCACCCGCCCCGGCGGCCAGCCACGACGCACCCGCACGAAGACCACCCGCCCCCCCCCGCCAAGTTCCGCTACACAGTCGGAAGCTGGGCCTCGATCGCCGCCACGACGACCGCGTCACCCGGCTCCGTCCGCGGCCGGAAGCGGCCCGCGACCTCGCCCGCGGGCGAGAGCAGGAACTTCTCGAAGTTCCACTGCACGTCCCCCGCCTCACCCTCCGCGTCCGCGAAAGCCGTCAGCTCCGTGTACAGCGGGTGCCGGTGCTCCCCGTTGACCTCGATCTTCTCCAGAAGCGGGAAGGTCACCCCGTAGCTCGCCGAGCAGAAGGTCGCGATCTCCTCCGCGCTCCCCGGCTCCTGCCCCGCGAACTGGTTGCAGGGGACGCCCAGGACCGTGAAGCCGCGGTCCGCGTAGGTCTTCTGCAGCTCCTCCAGGCCCGCGTACTGCGGTGTCAGACCGCACTTCGACGCGACGTTGACGACCAGAACCGCCTTGCCCTTGTGTGCGGCCAGGCTCGTCGGCTCGCCGTCCAGGGTGTGCAGCGGGATGTCGTACAGGCTCATGTGCGTGTCCTCCTCGATTGCTCTGCGGTTTCGTCCGAATTCGCAGGCTAACCCGTGACACCGACAGTCACGCCGCGACCCCCGTCCGGGCGGCCGACCGCAGGGGCGTTGTCAGTGGTGGCTCCTACGCTCGTGACCATGAGCAGATGGATGAGCAACCCTCAGTTGCTGGTGGAACAGGCGGCCGGGTACCGGGAGCTGGCCGCCCGCGGTGACCTGCCGGGGCTCGCCCGTGCGGTGATGAAGGCCTCCTGCCACAACGGTTCCATGACCGGCCCCGGCGCCGACAACCTGGCACTGCTGCGCGCGCTCCCGGACGCCGACCGGCTGGCCCTCGCCCGGATCTGGGCGGACTGGCTGGCGCGGGTCGCGGACGAAGGGCCGTACGTCTTCGAGGACTTCGGCCGCGGCCCGGGCTATCTGCGCGCCGAACTCCTCACGGTGGCCAGCGGAGTGGCCCGGGACCTCGACGGCGATCTGCTCGCTGCCGAACGGCAGGCCAGGCTCATCGAGTTGGGGGAGCGGTACGTCGTCGCCTCCGGCAATCGGGACTGGGAGCTGGCGGTGGCCGAGCTGGCCGCCGGCCGGACCCCCGCCCCTGCCGTCCTCGCGGTGTTCCGCCGCACCGCCCTCGAATGCCACGCCGAGCCCGCCCTGCGGGAGCTCCTCGCCGTGTGCCCCGGGCCGGTCCTCAACCCCGGAGAACCCTGGGCCGACCAGGCCCTCAAGGACGAAACCGCGGGCGGCGAACCCTGGCAGCGGCTGCTGGCACACACCGCCCCGCCCACCGCCCGGGCACCCTCCGCGAAGTGGGCCCGCACCGGCCGGTCGCTGCTGGTGGCGGCGGGTGCGGAGCAGGTGCGCCACCGCGTCCACGCCTGGTTCGACCTGGTGGGCCTCGACCGTGCGGCGCCACCACTGCGCAGCCACCAGTACGGCGACATCGACGCGGCCGGGCGCCCCGACCCGTACAACTGCCAGGCCCTGCGCGGCCTCGCCTGGCTGCTGGGCCTGCTGCCCGCCGCCTCGGACACGGCCGCCGCCCTGGCCCGGCTCGCGGACACCGCGCTGCGGCCCCTGCCGAGCGGGACACCCGCCGCGCCCAAGGTGGCGGAGGCGGCTGTCGTGGCGCTGTCACTGCAGGACGGCGCGGCGGCGCGCGACGAACTGGCGGATCTGGCGCACCGGGTCGGCCACCGGGGTGTGGCCCGCCGGATCGCTGCCGCGCTGGGAGGGGGGTGACCCTGGCCGTGGGCTATTGCGGGGACTGCACCCCGGACCCCGACTCCCGCTGTGGGGCGGGCAGTTCGCGCGGCCAGCCGGCGATGGTGCGGAGCAGTGCCATGAAGGCGTGCTCCGCGGGAGAGAGCAGCCGGTCGCGCCGACGGACGAGGTTCACCGGCCGGGAGCGTGGCGCCGGACTCACCGGGACCACCGTCAGCGCCCCGGACCTCACGTCGTCCACCACGGCGTGCTCCGAGATGAGGGTGATGCCGAGGCCCGCCGCCACGCACTGCTTCACGGCCTCGGGGCCCCACACGTCACCGTGCGGGACGTCCGCCAACTCCCAGTCGCCCAACACCTGTTCCTGCAGCTCACGGGTCTGCGAGCCGGGCTCGCGCAGCAGGAATCGGCAGTCCCGGAGGTCCTGCGGGGCGACCTCGCCCGCACCGGAGAGGGGATGCGTCGACGCGGCCACCACGACCAGGCGTTCGTCCAGCACCGTCTCCACGACCAGCTGGTTCGAGGTCGGGGTCCCGGCGACGACGGCGATGCCGATGCCGCCGCCCAACAGGCGTTCCAGTACCGCCTCGTTGTTGCCGACGAAGATGTCGCAGATGATCCCCGGATGGTCCTGCTGGTAGCGGGCGAGCAGCGGGGGGAGGAGGTACGTGCCCACCGTCGTGGAACCGCCGACGAGCAGCCGGCCCGAGGTCAGGCCGCTGACCTGCTGCACCGCGGAGACCGCCTCCTCGGCGAGCAGGAAGACCCGCTTCCCGTACTCGGCGAGCACCTCGCCCTCCGCCGTCGGGCGGGTCCTGGCGCCGGAGCGGTCGATCAGCGTCACGCGCAGGGACTGCTCAAGGCGGCGCACCTGGTTGGAGACGGACGGCTGGCTCATGTAGAGCTTCTGCGCCGCCGCCGAGAACCCGTGGTGCTTGACCACCTGCATGAAGATCCACAGCCGGTGGAGGTTCAGTTCCACATGCCTCCCTTGATCAACCGTGCGCGCGTTGATCGACTGTGCGCGCGGCGAGCCTAGTCGCGATCCGGCCGCAGGGGGAGGGGGTGCGGTGGCCCGGACGCGGCTATGGGAGCCATAGCGAACCGAGAGGTTCTGGACGGCGTGCGCCGGGTGCTACCCATGTCCCACGGGGCGGCAGCCACCGCTCCGTGACTACGAACCGCAGGGAGTTCCGTCCATGGAGCAGCTTCAGGTCAACGGCCGCGACTACCCCTGGCCCCGGCGGCCGGTCGTCGTGGTCTGCATCGACGGCAGCGAGGACGCCTACCACGAGCGGGCCGTCGCGGACGGACGGATGCCGTTCCTGGAGAGGATGCTGGAGCGGGGCGCCGACCTGCGCGGCGACTGCACGATGCCGTCGTTCACCAACCCCAACAACATCTCCATCGCCACCGGGCGGCCGCCGGCCGTGCACGGCATCTGCGGCAACTACTTCTTCGACACCGAGTCCGGCACCGAGATCATGATGAACGCCCCGGAGCTGCTCAGGGTGCCCACCCTCTTCGCCGAGTTCTCCAAGGCCGGCGGCAGGGTCACCGTCATCACGGCGAAGGACAAGCTGCGCCGCCTGCTCGGCCGCGACCTGGTCGACGGCGTCTGCTTCTCCGCGGAGAAGGCCGACCAAGTGACGGACGAGGACAACGGCATCTCCAAGGTCCTGGAGCGGGTCGGCATGGAACTGCCGTCCGTCTACAGCGCCGAGCTCAGCGAGCTGGTCATGGCCGCCGGTGTCGACGTGCTGGAGAAGGAGAGCCCGAAGGACGGCGCGCACCTGATGTACCTGTCGCTCACCGACTACATCCAGCACAAGCACGCCCCGGGCTCGCCCGTCGCCAACGACTTCTACGGCATGCTCGACGGCTACTTCGAGAAGATCGACGCCCTCGGCGCGATCCTCGTCGTCACCGCCGACCACGGGATGAACGCCAAGAGCGACGCCGACGGCGTGGCCCAAGTGGTCTTCCTCCAGGACTTCTTCGACGGGAGGCTCGGCGCGGGCGCCTCCCGCGTGATCCTGCCGATCACCGACCCGTACACCGTCCACCACGGTGCGCTCGGCAGTTACGCGACCGTGCACCTGCCGGAGGGCACGGACACCGCAGCCCTCGTCGGCGAGGTCGCCGCTCTCGACGGCGTCGACACGGTCCTGACCCGCGAGGAGGCCTGCGAGCGGTTCGAGCTGCCGGGCGACCGGATAGGCGACATCGTCGTCATCGCGACCCGCAACACCGCCCTCGGCACGACGCCTTCGCGCCACGACATCTCCGGCTTCAAGGAGCCGCTGCGCTCGCACGGCGGACTCACCGAGCAGAAGGTGCCGTTCCTGGTGAACGTCCCCGTCGAGCTGCCCGCCGGGCACCGGCTGCGCAACTTCGACTCGTACTGGGTGGGCACCACCCTCGCGGCGGGCCGGTCCCTGACCGCCTGATCCGTACCGCCGAACCCGGCAGAACCTCACCGAACTCCACCGACCCACACCGAAATCCACCGAACCCCACCGAACCCCACGGACCCGGCCCCGGTGCGCCTGCCCGGGCGCGCGCCGGGGCCGTGCCGTGCCCGCACCCCGCCCGTGCCGGCAGTGCGGGCACGGCCGTACCGAACCGCTCACCCCTACCCGTGCACGTCGAGGACAGGACGCCGCCGCCATGGCCGACCTCGCACCACAGCAAGGATCAGAAGAGCCACAGACCATCACCACCCGCGAGGCGGTGCACCGGACCCACCCGGTGCTGCGTTCCGCCCGCGCCTCCCGCTGGCGCCGGCAGATATTCGCGATCACCTGGGTCACCTACGCCGGCTTCTACTTCGTACGCCAGGCCTTCTCCGTCGCCAAGCTCGGCATCCTCGACGACCCCGCCGTCAACACCTTACTCACCAAAGGGGTGTTGGGGGTCATCGACTCCGTCTACCTCGCCGCCTACGCCGCGGGACAGTTCCTCTGGGGCATGTGGGCCGACCGCTTCGGTCCGCGCGTCGTCGTCATCGGCGGCATGATCGGTGCGATCGTCGCCGCCTGCCTCATGGGCCTCAGCAGCGCCGTCCTCGTCTTCGGCGGGGCGATGGTACTCCAGGGCCTCGCGCAGTCCGCCGGCTGGGCGCCGCTCTGCAAGAACATGGGCAACTTCTTCACGGTCAAGGAGCGCGGGCGCGTCCTGGGGCTGTGGAGCACCAACTACGCCTTCGGCGGCCTGGCCGCCCCGCCGTTCCTCGGCTGGCTGGCGTACTCGGTGTTCGACAGCTGGCAGGCGGCCTTCTTCGCCGGAGCCGCGACCCTCGCCGTCGTCCTCGGACTGTTCCTGGTCCTCCAGCGCGACTCGCCCCGGGACGTGGGCCTCGACGACCCCGACCTCGACCCGAATGCCGCCCGGTCGGCCGACGGGACGGCATTCGGACCGGCCGAGGAGAACCGGCCCACCGGGCTCGCCCTCTACCGGGAGACCCTGCGCGACCGCATGGTCCTCACCCTGGGCATCTGCTACTTCCTGCTCAAGCCCGCCCGGTACGCCATCCTGTTCTGGGGCCCGGTCATCGTCGCCGAGCGCATCCCCGAGATCGACAAGGCGGGCGCCACGCTCGTCCCGGTCGCCTTCGGCGTCGCAGGAGTCGTCGCACCGATCCTCATCGGCTGGGTCTCGGACCACGTCTTCCACTCCCGGCGCGCCCCCGCCTGCGTCGTCGCGCTGGGCGTCCTGACGGCGGCACTGGCCCTGTTCATGCCGCTCACCGCGACCGGCAGCGTCGGCATCATGATCGCCGTGCTGGCCGTCATCGGGATCTCGGTGTACGCGGCCGACGCGATGATCTCCTGCGTCGCCGCCGTCGACTTCGGCAGCGCCAAGGGCGCCGGTACGGCCGCGGGCCTGGTCAACGGCTGTGGTTCGGTCGGCGCCATCCTCGGCGGCCTGCTCCCCGGATTCCTCTCCGGAGGCGTCCTGTTCACCCTCTTCGCGGTGGCCGCGCTGCTGGCGGGCGTGCTGATGGTGCCGCACTGGAACCGGGTTCCCCGGGCCGCGTAACCCCGGAGCAAGGTGGCATCCGCCGGGACGTCGCCTCCCGTACACCGCGAACTGATCTTGTACCGACGTACGTTCTGAGATAGGGGACCCCGTATGTCTGCAAACAGCACAGTTGTCAGCGGCGCAGCCGTCAACCGTGCGGACACCGCCGTCGTCGGCGGCGGCATCGTCGGCCTCGCCCACGCACTCGCCGCCGCCAAGCGGGGCGACAAGGTCGTCCTGTTCGAGCGCGACGACTACGCCGTCGGCGCCTCCATCCGCAACTTCGGCATGATCTGGTCGGTCGGCCAGCAGCGCGGCGCCATGTACGACCGCGGGCTGCGCAGCCGCGCCGTGTGGCAGGAGATCGCGGCCAGGACCGGCCTGTGGGCGGCCCCGACCGGTTCCCTGCACCTCGCCCACCACGCCGACGAGGTCGCCGTCCTGGAGGAGTTCGTGGAGACCACCGGGGCCGCCCGTGAGCAGGGCACCAGGATGATCACCCCGAAGGACGCCCTGGAGCGCAGCTCCACCGCCGTCGAGGACGGCCTGCTCGCCGCGATGTGGAGCCCCACCGAGCTCAATGTGGACCCGCGCCGCGCGATACCCGCCGTCGCCGAGTACCTGATCGGTGAGTACGGCGTCGACATCCGCTTCGGCACCACCGTGCGCGGCATCGACATGCCGACCGTCTCGACCACGGCCGGTGACTGGCGGGTCGACAACGTCTTCGTGTGCAGCGGCAACGACTTCGAGACCCTCTACCCCGAGGTGTTCGCCGAGGCCGGCATCGTCCGCTGCAAGCTCCAGATGATGCGGACCGGCCCGCAGCCGTCGCGCTGGGAGCTCGGCCCGATGCTCTGCGGCGGCCTGACCCTGCTGCACTACGCGGCGTTCGACGACTGCACGTCGCGTGCCGAACTGGCGGGCCGGATGGGCGAGCAGTACCCCTTCCACCGGGAGAACGGCATCCACGTGCTGCTCTCGCAGACCGCCGACGGACGCCTGACCATCGGCGACAGCCACGCGTACGGCAGGACCCTCGACCCGTTCGAGAGCGAGGAGATCAACAGGGCGGTGCTCGACTACCTCGCCACCTTCGCGAAGCTCCCGAACGCGGAGATCACCGAGCGCTGGGTCGGCTACTACCCTTCGCTGCGCGACGGCCGCACCGAACTGATCGTGAACCCGGAGCCGGGCGTCACCGTCGTCAACGGCGTCGGCGGCGCGGGCATGACGCTGTCCTTCGGCCTCGCGCAGGAGCTGATCCCCGGCTGACGGATCAGGCTTGACGGACCAGAGATGACGGATCAGGGATGACGGATCAGAGATGACGGTGCGTCAAGGAGTGGGGCCCCGGCGGGAGTTGCCGCCCGGGCCCCGCCCGCGTGAGCGCTAGGCCGGAGTCGGCACCGGGTCCTCGCCGAACACCCAGGGCGCCAGGATGACCATCCAGCCGTCCGGGTCGGCGAACACCACCGCGCCGCGCTCCGGCCAGTACGCGTTGGCCGCCTCCACCGGCTCGTGCCCGCGCTCGCGCATCCGGGCCACGCCCGCCTCGACGGCCCCGGGCCCGCGCACGTACAGCACGAGCTGGTTCTCCGGGTGCGGCTCCGGTATCCGCGGCGGACTGCCGTGCTGGGTGATCTCCATGTGGACGGGCGTGCCGGGCAGCCCGAACACCGCGCCGTCGTATCCGTCGTGGCCCCGCCAGTCGGCCAGCACGGGAAGCTGCAGGTCGTCCCGGTAGAAGGCGAGGACCGCGTCGTAGTGGGCGGTGGGGCGGGCGAAGCGCACGGCGCCCACGTCGAGGTGTTTCGGCCAAGTAGTAGTCATGCACCGCATTATGGGCGAGGCCCGTGGGGTCCGTGATCCGACCAGGGTCCCGGGCGTTGTCCGCCGCTGGACCCGGGTCGAAAGTCGGCCGAGTTCCGCCCGGGCACCCCTCGTTATGTCACCGGCAGGTTGACGAGCCCCCTCCGTCTGACCCACCCTCAAAACATAGGTGCCCGATACAACTGGTCGGTCCGGACCCGGACCGGCCCGGATGTCAGGAGGAGCCCCCATGTGTGGAATCAGCGGATGGATCTCGTACGCACGTGATCTGCGCGCCGAGCAGCACACCGTCGACGCGATGACCGAGACCATGGACTGCCGCGGCCCCGACGACCGCGGCACCTGGATCTCCGGACCCGCCGCCCTCGGCCACCGCAGGCTCGCCATCATCGACCTGCCCGGCGGCCGGCAGCCCATGACCGTCGACACCCCGCGCGGTACCGTCGCCGTCGTCTACTCGGGCGAGGCGTACAACTTCACCGAACTCCGCGCCGAACTCGTCGCGCGCGGACACCGGTTCAGCACCGAGTCCGACACCGAGGTCGTGCTCCACGGCTACCTCGAATGGGGCGAGGACGTCGCCTCCCGTCTCAACGGCATGTACGCCTTCGCCGTCTGGGACGAGCACAAGCAGCGGCTCGTCATGATCCGCGACCGGATGGGCATCAAGCCCTTCTACTACTACGAGACCCCCGACGGCGTCCTCTTCGGCTCCGAGCCCAAGGCCATCCTCGCCAACCCGCTGGCCCGCCGTGAGGTCGGCCTCGACGGGCTGCGCGAAGTGCTCGCCTTCACCAAGACGCCAGGACACGCCGTCTGGGAGGGCATGCGCGAGGTCGAGCCCGGCACCGTCGTCACGGTGGACAGGGGCGGCCTGCGCCGCCACGTCTACTGGGAGTTGGAGTCCACCGAGCACACCGACGACCGCGACACCACGATCGCCCGCGTCAGGACGCTGATGGACGACATCGTCCGGCGCCAGCTCGTCGCCGACGTCCCCCTGTGCACCCTGCTCTCCGGCGGCCTCGACTCCTCCGCGATGACCGCGCTCGCCGCACGGCAGCTCGCCCCGGCGGGGGAGCGGGTGCGCAGCTTCGCCGTCGACTTCGTCGGCCAGACCGAGAGCTTCGTCGCCGACGCACTGCGCGCCACCCCCGACACCCCGTTCGTACACGACGTGGCGCGCGCCTCCGCCACCGACCACCAGGACATCGTCCTGGACTCGCAGGCCCTCGCCGACCCCGAGGTGCGCGCCAAAATGATCCGCGCCCGCGACCTGCCGATGGGCCTCGGCGACATGGACGCCTCGCTCTACCTCCTCTTCAAGGCGATACGCGAACGCTCCACGGTCGCCCTTTCGGGGGAGTCGGCGGACGAAGTCTTCGGCGGCTACCGGCAGTTCTTCGAAGAAGAGGCCCGCCGGGGCACCACCTTCCCCTGGATGGGGGAGACCGGGAAGCACCTGGGCATCGGCGACGAATCCGTTCTGCGCCCCGCCCTCGTCGACTCGCTCGACCTCGGCACGTACGTCAAGGACAGCTACACGAGCGCGGTCTCCGGCATCCAACGCCTCGACGGCGACAGCGACTTCGAGTACGGCATGCGCCGCATCAGCCACCTCCACCTCACCCGCTTCGTCCGCATCCTGCTCGACCGCAAGGACCGCGCCAGCATGGCCACGGGTCTTGAGGTGCGCGTCCCGTTCTGCGACCACCGGCTCGTCGAGTACGTGTACAACGCGCCGTGGGCCCTGAAGTCCTTCGACGGCCGGGAGAAGAGCCTGCTGCGCGAGGCCACCGCCGACGTCCTGCCGCGCTCGGTGTACGACAGGGTCAAGAGCCCGTACCCCTCCACCCAGGACCCCAAGTACGCACTCGCTCTCCAGGGTCACGCCAAGGACCTCCTCGCCGACCCCGGCCACCGGGTGTTCGACGTCGTGGACCAGGGCCGGCTCGGGCTCGCCGCCGAAGTGGAATCGCCGCAGATCACCATGGCCTCCCGGCGGGGCCTGGAACTCACCCTCGACCTGGCCCTTTGGCTGGACATGTACAAGCCGACCCTGACACTCTCTTGACCTGATCGTGGCACGGGGGCGGGTTGACATGGGTGCAGAGGACGCGGACGTACGGGATGCGGCGGTACGGGACGCGGACGTGCGGGACGCGGTCGTCCGGGATGCGGATGCGCAGGGCACGTATGTACCGGACGCACAGGTACGGGACCTGGTGGTCTCCCTGCACCGCCTGATGCGCAGCCTGCGCCGGGCCGCCCCGGCCGGCCGGCTCCAGCCCACCCAGGTCATCGCCCTGTCCCTGCTGTACGAGAAGAGCCCGGCCCGGATCGGCGAACTCGCCGCGCGGGTGCCCTGCTCGCAGCCCACGGCCACCGCCGCGATCGCCGCCCTGGAGGCCCGGGGCCTGGTGCGCCGCGAGCCCGACCCCAGCGACGGCCGGGCCTCCTCGGTACGGCTCACCGCGCGCGGCGCC
Organism: Streptomyces sp. NPDC021093; assembly: GCF_044333135.1. NCBI lineage: Bacteria > Bacillati > Actinomycetota > Actinomycetes > Kitasatosporales > Streptomycetaceae > Streptomyces > Streptomyces sp. NPDC021093. The sequence continues at coordinate 160,410 of NZ_JBIRQJ010000008.1, forward strand.
GAGGCGCTGAGCGAGGTGGCCATCGCCGAGGCCGAGGCGCTGGCCGCCCGGCTCGGCACCCTCGACCCGGAGCAGGCCCGTGCCGTGGTGTCCCTGGCCCCGCTGCTCCGCAGACTCGCGGAGGCGGACGACGCGTGAACGTACGGGAGGTCCGGCACGCCCTCACGAGGGGGTGCCGGACCTCCCGTACGTACGCAGGGCCCCTCGGCGGTCAGTAGCTGATGCAGGCCGAGTGCCACTCCGTGTAGAAGTCGAAGACCTCGGGCGAGCACTCCGGCGGACCGTACTGGGACGCCTTCGAGCCGACGTGCGGCAGATGCGCGTACGCGCCCACGCCGGGCCGGTTGACGTGCAGCATGCCCGCCTCGAAGCGCTCGATCGCCTCGAAGGCGCGGGACTGCGAGGCGGTGAAGACGGTCCCCGACATGCCGTACTTCACCGAGTTGGCGATTCTCATGGCGTGCTCGAAGCCGTCCGCGTCGATCACCGCGAGGACCGGGCCGAACACCTCCTCCTGCGCCAACTCGCTGTCCCAGGAGGTTCGTACGACGGTCGGCTGCACGTAGCAGCCCTCGGGCAGGTCGTCGCGGACCTCGCGCCCGCCGCCGCACAGCACCTTGCCGCCCTCGCGCCGCGCGCCCGCGACGGCGTCCAGCGCCGCGTCCAGCCGGGCGGTGTTGACCACCGGGCAGACCGTCGACGCCGGGTCGTCGCCGGGACCCACCCGCAGCCCACCGAGCCTGGCGAGCAGCCTCTCCAGGAACTCCTCGCGCACGCTCACGTCGACCACGGCCCGGCTGGTGGCGCTGCACCGCTGCCCCGCCTGCCCGAACGCTCCCTTCACGACCGCGTCCACGGCCTTGTCGACGTCCGCGTCGTCGCACACGACGACCGCGTTCTTGCCGCCCAACTCCAGTTGTGTACGCAGCAGTCGGTGCGCGCCGCCCGTGTGGATCGCGGTGCCCACCGGCAGCGAACCGGTGAAGCTGATGCCCGCGACCGCCGGGTTCGCGACCAGTGCCTCACCGGCCGCGACATTGCCCTGGACCAGGTTGAGCACCCCGTCGGGAACCCCCGCCTGCTGGAAGACCTCCACAAGCAGCGCCGACGTCAGCGGTGTCAGCGGCGACGGCTTCAGGACCGCAGTGCAGCCCGCGAGCAGCGCGGGAGCCACCTTCCACATCGGGATGGCGAGCGGGAAGTTCCACGGTGCGATCAGTGCGACCACGCCGATCGCCCTGCGGAAGGTGAACGCGAAGGTGCGGTCCTCCTCGGCCGGTGCCGTCACACCGCCGAGCAGCCGGGCCTGGCCCGCCGTGAAGTCCAGGACGGCCCGCGCCCGTTCGACCTCGCCGCGCGCCTCGGAGAGGAGCTTGCCCTGCTCACGGGTGATCGCGGCGGTGACCTCCTCGGCCCGCTCGCCCAGGATGCGGCCCGCCGCGACGAGGTACCCGGCCCGCTCGACGGGCCCGAGACCGCGCCAGGACTCCAGGGCCGCCGACGCCGCGTCGACCGCGTGGTCCACGTCGACCCCGCCGGACTCGGTGAACTCACCGAGCACATCGGCGAGATCGGCCGGGTTGACGTTCTCCCGGGTCTGCCCGGACTGCGCCGCCACCCACTGTCCGTCGATGAAATTGAGCCGCAGGTGCGGTGCGGTCGCGTGCCGATTGCGCTCCACAACGGGTGCCATGCCCTCCCCTTCGCTGGACCGAGCCGGGACCGGCGCCGTCCCCGACGCCGTCCCCGGCCAGGCTCGCTCAGGAGCGGGGCCGCCACAACGGCCGATTAGGGTATGCGCCCGATAGCCGTGCCCTATCGGCCCACCGGCCGGCCCGCCCGCACCAACCGGTGCACACCCCACGCGGCGGCCGCCCCGACGACGTACCAGAAGAGGTCGGGTGCGTTGAACGTCGACCCGAACATCTGCCGCAGCAGCCAGCTGCGGGCGCTCAACTCCGCCGGTACGGAGTTGAGTTGGGCGAACTCCAGCGCCCAGCTCACCCCGAGCGCGACCCCCGCCGCGACCATCGGCCGCACCCGGGGCGCCACCGCGACCACGAGCGCGTACAGCAGCACCGTGTACAGCGAGTCCCCCGAGTACTTCGCGAAGCCGCCGCTGCCGACCGCCCGGATGCCGAGAGCGGCGGCGATCGCGCCCGCCGCCGCTCCGAGCGCGTACAGCCGTGTCCGGATCACCCGGAGCCGCCCTCGGACTCGTCGATCAGGTACGACGACTCGTCGAACAGCTCAAGGAGCACGACGACGAACGCCTCGCGCACGACCACGTACTCCAGCACGATCCCCGGTGCGACATACGCCTTGCGGTACGTCTCGTTGGGCCCGATCTGCGCCGTGGCGAGCTTGTGGAACGGGTCCCTGGCCAGCACGCGCACGGCGTGGTCCACCTTGGCCTGCCGCTCGGTGGACAGGCTGTCGTGGACCGCCTTCGCCTCGACCGTGTACTGGACCTGCGACCTCCGCTCGGTCATCCCTCGTCGCCCAGCTTCCGGAACAGCCCCTCCTGGGGTGGAGCGACACATCCCCATGATGTGTCGCCCACGACCAGAGGGAGAAGGATCTTTAGATGAGCGGTGTGGGTGAGGGGCATGACCCTGAAGAGTACTGGGACATCTACGTTCGTAAGTCCGCGTTCGTCCGAGGGCACCGACAGGAGCTGTCCACGGACGCTCAAGAGGCGCTGGGCCGGGCCGAGGCGGAACGGGCGGGCAAGAAGGTACGCCGGGTCTGGAAGGACATCGCCTCGGGGTACAAGGACGTCTAGCGCCCCGACTACGACGCCGCGCTCGATGCTGTGCGTTCCCGTGAGGTAAGCGGACTCTGATGCTTCCGGCTCGACCGGTGGAGCCGCAAGGGCGCTCGCTCGGTGCTCGACATCATCGACCCGGAAGACGGGACACCGCCGAGGCGTCTGATCTTCCACGGTGACTACCTGGACAGCTCCAACCCCCGAGACCGCCGGCAGATCATCAACCGCGCGGAGGACGCGAGGGAGGAGAGCGAGCGCACCTCGATGCGCGTACGGGAGACCAAGGACTACCAGCGGGAGCACGGCATGGGGGCTTCCGGACGGCCGCCTTACGGAATGAAGGTTGCCGAGGAGACCCGAAAGCTGGAGCCGGACCCGAGGCCCGCCATCCCCGACAAGCCGGCAGGCCCCAGCAAGGCCGATGTTGCACGCAGGTGGTACCTGGAGGCGATCGAGGGGCACAGCACTCGCGCCATCGCCCGCGGGCTGAACGCCGAGGGGATCCCGTCGAGTTCCGGCGGCCGGTGGAGTCCACAGGTGGTCTACCAACATCTCCTCAACCCGGTCTACGCCGGATGGCAGGTCACACGCCTCAACCGCGGGCACGGCATCCCCGTGCGCTACATGGACCGAAACGGCCGCCCCGTCCGGGTGGGCGAGGGGGTGGTGAACGACGAGGAGCACCACCTCGCCCGTGAGACGGTCGGAGGGCACCGCATCGCCCACATGGCGGTCGAGAGGAGTGGGCACGGCCGGGCGAAACACCTGCTCACCGGCCTGCTGCGATGCGAAGGTTGCGGAAGCCGCATGCCGTGCACCGGTAGCTCGTACTCCTGCGTGGCCAACAAGGCGGGGAAACCCTGCGAGGCGCGCGCCTCGGCGATCAGGGGAAGCCTCGAACGATACGTGGTGGAGTGCTGGCGCGACCGGCTGCTGAGGGCAGAGCCGAACGACCCGATGCTCGTCGTCGCCGCACAAAGGTGGCTGGCGCTGACCCGCCCCGACGAGACGGCGGAGATCGCAGCAACGCGGGCCGCCGCGAAGGCCGCAGAATCCGCAGTGCAACGGCTGCTCGCCGACCGGCAGGCCGGAGTCTACGAGGGACCGGCCGCTCGCTTCTTCAACCCGATGCTGGAACAGGCCACGCGAGACGTGGAGGTGAGCGGAAAAGCGCTGCGCGATCTCGCGGGATCCTCCGTGGACATCTCCTTCCTCCTGGAAGAGACAACAGCGATCGAAGCCTGGGAATCAGCGGACGCGGCGCTGCGCCGAGACCTTCTGGCTCTCGCCATCGACGAGATCTACGTGTCGAAGTGCGTGAGGCACACGGGTCGCAACGGCTTCGACGGCAGGGACCGCGTCAAGATCCGCTGGGCAGAGACGGGGAACCAGTAGCTGGAACCACTGTGGGCGGGGTTGGCATTGAACGGCTGGTCCTCCCCTCCCGTAGCTGCCGCCAGATCACGGTGCGGGAGGATGCCCGCGAGGAGTCCGAGCGAATCACGCACCGTGTTCGCGACAGCAAGTTCTACCAGCGCAACTCAGGTCAGTGGGCGGCTGGCCGTGCGTCATACGGCCTCACCCAAGACCGGGCGGGGTAACCACCAGACAGGCAACGGTGCCGGCCGCGCTCCCGACGACGGTGTCCGACCGCGGCTACGACTTCGACAAGTACCGGCGGCTCCTCCGTAGTCGAGGGATCACCTCCGAAGATTGCCCGCCGAGGTGCCCCGCACGGCTCCGGCCTGGGCAAGACCCGCTGGGTGGTAGAGCGGAGTTTGTGCGCCACGAGGCGCTCTGTCTGTATTCCCGGCTCAGCCGGGAGGAACTCGAAGGAGGTTCCTGGGTCAATGACTTACCTGAAGCCGAAAGGCAGATGGGACAAGAGCATGTCAGGAAACCAGTGACCGGGCCCAGTTGTCAGGGACGGTGTGCTGGGTGGCCCGCGCGATATGGCGAACACTGAATTGTTTGAAGCCCAATCTCCAGTAGGTGCAAGCTCCCATCCGTCGGAAGGACAGCTGAAACCGACGTCGTACTCTGCACCGACTTTGAATGCTTGGCCAGTGCACCTCCGGAGTGCGAAGCGATGTCCAGCGAGGACCTTCGAGGAGATGAGTGGGACGCCTACGTCGCGCTAGTACGTACAGCAGAGACGAACGTGGGATCGTCTACGGGATGCGAGTCCTATGGCGACGGAGGCCCCGTAGTAGTCGCCGGAGTAACGCCCGGCCAGGGAGAACGGGAAGGCCGTCCGCAGGGCGAAGGGGGCCAGGTGGTTCGGGCACCCGAGACCCGGGAGGTATGCGAAATGCAGAGTGCCGCAACGGTGCTGGGTGTCGTGCGTGAACGCGGCAGGCGGCGCCTGCCGTGCAGTGAGCTGTATCGACAGTTGTTCAACCCGCAGCTGTATCTGATGGCCTACGGGCGCATCTATGCCAACCAAGGTGCAATGACGCCCGGAGTCACGCAGGAAACCGTGGATGGTATGTCACAGCGGAAGATTATCCGGATCATTGAGGCTGTTCGCCACGAGCGATACCGCTTCCACCCGGTCCGGCGCGTCCTTATCCCGAAGAAGAATGGGAAGATGCGGCCGCTGGGACTGCCGACCTGGTCGGATTGACTTGTGGGCGAAGTAGTCCGCCTCCTGTCGGAGGCGTATTACGAGCCGACGTTCTCCGACCGATCTCATGGGTTCCGTCCCCGTCGCGGCTGTCATACCGCGCTGCGGGAGGTGGCCCACACATCGACCGGCTGCAGCGGCGCTCGACGCCTGGCTCGTCTTCGAAGACGAGGCCGGCTTCTCGATGGGCTCAGTCAAGATTTCCGTGACGGATGACGTTGCGTCACTTCGGTGGCATGGTCGATTGTGTCTGACAACTTGCTCGGCATTGTGTTCCCGCATCTGGAGATGGTGCTGGTGGAACGGGTGGGTGTGGAGGACGGCGTGGTGCGGGTCAAGGCCCGCACCAGGGGAGGTGTGCTGCGGTGCCCGGACTGTGGTGTTTCCTCGTGCCGAGTTCACAGCTGGTATCAGCAGGCCCTGGCTGACACGGCTGTCGGCGGACGGCCGGTCGTCATCGGCCTGGCTGGCCGTGCGGCGGCTCTTCTGTGACGCCGCAAGTTGCGTGCGCCGGACCTTTGTTGAGCAGGTCGAGAGGCTGACCATCCGCTATGGCCGTCACGCTGTTGCACTGAGGGAAGTAGTGCGGGCGATCGCCCTGGCGCTGGCGGGCAGAGCCGGCGCGCGGCTCGCCGGGACGCTCCACATCCTCGTCAGCCGGTCACGCTGCTGAGCGCACTGATGGCACTGCCCGACCCGTGCCCGGGATCACCACGAGTGCTGGGAGTGGACGACTTCGCTACCCGGCGCGGCCGAAGGTATGGAACCGTGCTGGTCGACTTCGAGACCCATGCCGTCCTCGACCTGCTGCCCGGCCGGGAGAAGGTGCCCCTGGCCCGCTGGCTGGCCTGGCATCCTGGCATCGAAATGATCTGCCGGGACCGGGGACCCCGCACGCCGGGCGCGGGCGTCAGCTGCCGCCTGTACTACTCCGGTGACACGCCCTGACAATTTGCCTGGCGCCGCTGCCTACGGCTGGCTCTTCCCGACACTGCTGGCCCGCGCTGGCCGCGGCCACACCCGCTTCCTCGCCGCCCAGGCCCCGGCCGACCACAACCAGGACCAAGGGGACTTCAGGTTTGTTCCACGTTCTCCACCGGGTCCAGGAGCCTCGCCGCCTGTCACACTGCCTATAGAAGCAGTTCGGGAGCCTCTTCCACTAGGACCTGCCGTGACTCACCGCCTCACCGAGCACGACGCCCGCCTTGTCGACCGATTTCGCCAACTGCATGGATATGTTGGGCAGTTGGTCTCTTCTCTCATTGTGCAGTCCATTGCGGAACAGCGTGCGGACATGGCCGATTCTCACATCCCACTGCTGACTCGACCGGGCTGGATTCCACTTCGTCCGATGTCACCGCTCGACGTCCATCTGTACTACTCCGCGCCACAAGCCGACACCTTCGACGACGCCAAGGACCGGTTGAAAGCCAACTGGCCGCCCGTCGACGGGATGGCTGTCCCCACCTATTCGGCAGCCGTCGACAGGTACAGCAAACCCGAACACTTCTTCCAGGCCCCATCGTTCCGGCTCCTCGGCGTCGATCCGGCATCCACCGCCGCGGAGGCTGGCTCCACCGGTCTTAGGTTCACCATGGGGTCGTACTTCGACTGGTACGACACCAGCGAGGCACTCGGCTTCGAGGCCGCCCGCGAGTACGTCGGAACCTGCGGCGTAAAAATCACCGGCCCCTACCGGGAATCACTTTCGAGCCCGTTCAGCCTGGTGAACCGGTGCGCAACCCCCGGTGTGAACACTCTCACCATCCGTGCTTCGCGGCACAGCTCCATGTTCTACCTCCAGCGACGGACCGGAGTGGCCACAGCCCGCGGCACTGTCCATGTGGTACCCGCAGGAGAGTTCCAGCCCTCGGGCGGCCCCCCGGACGGGCACACTCATGGGGGAGCAGACTTCAGCCTTCGCTCCACCATGATCCGCGAGTACGCGGAGGAGTTCCTCGGCTTTCCCGACTCCACGAATCCGACGAACCGTGGAGCCCCCATCAACTTCCAGGACGAACGCCGATACGCAGCGGTGGCAGAGGCATTGTGCGGAGGCGCCAAAAGCCACTACCTCGGAGTCGGCCTCTATCCGCTCACCTGGAAGCCCGAGGTACTCATGGTCTGCGTCTTCCCCGACCGCCTCTTCGACGACGTCTTCGCGGACATGCAGAGGGAGACGTACGAAGGTCACCTCGAAGGACCCGGCGGTCGCCGACTGGAAGAGTCCGACCGCTTCCCGAAAATGATCCACTACTTGCTGGACCGCAAAAAGCAGCGCCCCTACCAAGGGCTCCCCTTCGACCAGCAGACGGTTGAGGAATACGCGAACGACCCCACCACCCTGCCCGCGGCGCGAGCTTGTCTGCTGCTTGCCTGGCAGCACCGGGACTTTCTGGAGATCCCAGTCCAGACTTGAGGAGATTCATGACAGACGTGGTGGGCAATGGCCAGCAACCCGTGTGGCTGCTCAGTGACTTCGCGGGCGTCCTGGGCCGCCATCAGGCACAGCAGAATCAGCAGCAGATGGCCGCGGCCGCCAACGCCGACTTCGACGTGTTCTGGGAGGCCTACTGGGCCGAGCGCCAAGCGTACGACGTAGGGGAGGCGTCCCGTGAGGAGTACTGGCAGCGAGTCGGGGCCCGCACCGACGCCACATACTCTCCTTCGCTGGTCACCACGCTCGACCGGCTAGACGTAGAGAGTTGGCTGCGCCCGGACGAGGAGACGCTCCGGATGACCGAGGAGCTCATGACAGCGGGTACACGCCTGGCGGTGCTCTCCAACGCGCCGCTGTCGCTTGCCGCAGCCTTGCATACACTGCCATGGCTCGGAGCGTTCGAGCAGGTGATCTGCAGCAGCGAGATACGTACCGCGAAGCCGGATCCCGACTGCTACCTGAAGGCCGTGGATCTCCTGGAAACCACCGTCGACGAGGTCATCTTCATCGATGACCGCGAGGTTAATGTCGTTGGCGCGCAGGCGCTGGGCATCCGGTCCGTGCTCTTCTCGGATGCCGCGCAACTCCGACGTGATCTGCTCAGCTGAGGGGCCAGGGAAAGGGCCACGGGGGAAGGTGGCGTGGTGGAGCTTCAAGGCATGCAATGATCCGGGCCTGCACAGCGGGGTCGGTTCTGAAGCCGTCGGAGAGCCCTGTACGGCCGTCAGGAAATGGGCACGCCGATACGATCTGCTCCCACGTCAGCCCTTGGCTGTGCTCCAGATGCACGTCGAGCAGAGACGCCCGGGTCAGTGCAGCGCCCTGGAACATGGCATGGTCCTGCTCGGCTCCGTCCAACCAGCAGTCGGTCAGGTCGGCTTCTTGGAAACAGGTGCGAACCAGTACTGCCGCGTCGAGCTTCGCCTCCACCAGCTTCGCCCTGTCCAGGTGGCTCTCCCGCAACACTGCACCGCTAAGCCAGGCACCGGACAGAACGGCGTCCTTGAGGTATGCCCTCGTCAGATCGGCGCCCCCGAGCAGTACATCCCTCAGATCGGCTCCCGGCATCCGCACCCCGACCAACCGAGCTCCGCACAGATCAGCGCGCGCCAGCCTGGGCACGCGCTGATCGGCGCCCGTGACCAACTCCAGTCCGGCCAGATCGGTGCGCCGGAGGTCGATGCGGTTCGTCTCGGGACGCGAGGGTCTCCGGGCCAGCACGGTCATGGCGGCGGCGATGTCTGCTCTCACCACTGAAGACCCCGTCACACCCGGCTGGGCGGGCGACTCAGTGCGTACGTACGAAGCCAGCACCTCGACGATGGTCTCGTGATCGTCTTCCGACTCACGCATCACATGTTCCAGTGCGTAGATGCCGCCCAATCGCTCCACGGGCGCTCCGGCCAACTGGGCGACCGCCCTACTGTAGCGCTCGGCCACTTGACCGCGGCGGGCCAAAAGGTAGTGCCGGATGGTGTAGGCAAGCCCCGCCAGGGTGGAACCGGTCACCACGGTGGCTATCAAGGTCCTACGAGTCTCCTCCAGGTCCTTCCCTCGCACCGAGCCACCCGCGAGCAGCCAGGCGCCTGGGCCCAGCAGGAATGTGCAGACGCCGACGGTGCCGACGGCCACGACCGCGTACCTCAGTACTCCCCTCCTACCAACACGGGTTCTCATAAAGGCATGACACAGTGCATATGTCATTCTGGCCAGGGCTCGTACGGGATTGGGCGCCGCTGTCGGAAGATTTCAAGTCCAGTGAGACGTTCGTGAGGCTATGAGGTTTGTGGTGCGGGCTCGCGGCGCTTGGCGGGGTCGTTGATCCAGGCGGTTGGGGGTACTTCTAGGCTGACGCGGGACCCTCACCCAACTCCCAGCCTGAAACGGGCATTACCTCGCGTACTGCACTCTGAGAGGACGTTCCGGTTGAAAACCGGATAGTTCATGGATTGTGCCAGGCTATGGGTGTTTCACCGGTTGCTCGTTTCGCGAGGTTCGAGATCATCGCGAGGCGGATCATGCTCTCGGAGCGCGCGGGTTTGGTCTCGTAGTCGCGGGCGGGCGGCGGTGCATCATGACCCATCCGAAACTTCGCTCCACGACCCAGCGCCTCGGGATCACGGCGAAGCCTTTGGCCTGCTCGTTTCGCGGAACGACGTCGACGTCGATGCCGAGTTGGGCACCGTGTTCGATCGCCTTCTTCTTGTAACCGGTGTTGACCCAGGCCTTGCTGATGGTGGGGTGATCGGCAGCGAAGCGGGTGAGGAGTGGTATGCCTGCCTCGTTGTCCGAGACACTGGCGGCGGTCACGCTGACCAGCAGTAACAGACCGAGCGTATCGACGACAACGCTGCGCTTGCGGCCCACAAACTTCTTGCCGGCGTCGGTTCCCTGGGTGTCGGTGGGAACAGTGGTGGCGGTTTTGACGCTCTGCCTGATCGCGTAGTTCACCGGCCTGAGTGGTGGACCCGGAGCGGTTCAGTCGGGGAGGTCCTCGGTGTCCGCAGCACGGCGGCGGGCGAGCGGCGGCAGGCCGCGTACGACCTGATCCTGGCCGGATACGGCCAACCTCACTGGACGGAGGCCACCTCATGAGCGACTTCGTGCACGACAAGGCCCAGGAGATGATCGACGCCATCGCGGCCGGGGACGACATGCGCATGACGTACGCGTGCGTAGAGGTGATGGAGGAGAGTGCTGGATCGGTCACCGCCCGCATGCAGGCCCTGGCCAAAGCCGTCGAGGACCACTGCAACACCACCGGCTGACCGGTCGCACGACCACGAGCGGGGCCCGGGGCTCGTCAACCACCGGGTTCTGCTCTGTTTCTACCGCATTCGGGGACTTGCAGCTGCGCCGGGGCGGCGACGCCAAGGCGGTCCTCTCTGGAGGTAGGGAGGCTTGTAGAGGGACATAACGGGCGCAGGTCAGATTCCGCAGGCCCTCCAGGCCGGACCACGGGGACGAGTTTCAGCGAGACGCGATGAGACGTACCCGCTGGTGGGGCGATTGCGGCGTGTGGGCAGTTCCCCCGCTTGGGGGAGGTCAACGCGGCGCAGGCATGGGTGCCTTCTCCCGCGGCCGCCAGATCCCGGTACTCTTAGCACATCCGTTCGACCGCTGTGCGGTTTCTGGGTGACCGGGTGTGACGAACAGTCAGGCCCCGACCACCCACATCCCGTACATCGAGCCGAAGGGGAACTCACATGGCCGGCGACAGCGATAGGCCGAAGTCCGAAGTGCCAGAGGACGGAGGCCCACCGCGGGTCCGGGGTGAGAGTCGCCGCACCGTTCGCGATGCACTGCTCGTCGGTACGGTCCAGGCCCTGATGGCTGGGCTCGCCGAGGAGGCCGCGCACTGGATCGTTCAGTACGTGGTGTGGCTGTGCGACATGCTCGCCAGCTTCCTGTAAAACGCGACGCGCCCCCTGGTGTGCAACCACCAAGAGGCGCGAGAGGTGCGCTTTTCTAACCCGCGGCGGTTCCTGTCCGGCTTACCAGGGCTTGGCAGGTACCGCCGTTGCGATGACTTCAGACCGCCCGCCACCAGTGGCCTGCCCCTTCAAGGGGCCGTCCACGAGGGCGTCGGATCTGCGGCTTGGGCGAGGCCGAACGTCACCTTGCACACTGTTTTACAGATCATAAAAGGCGCGCAGACCAACTGTACCGGGCTCTCGCCCGGGCGGGCCTGTTATGACCCCGGCGGTAGCCGGTGGGCGTGGCGCTGGTCGCGGCGGTTGTGGAGGTAGGTGCGGCGGTTCTGCCACCAGGTGAGGCGGTCGCGGGAGTTCTGCGGGAAGAGCGCCTGGGTGATGCCGAGGACCAGGCTCACGGCCAGGAAGCTGATGGCGCACCAGGGGGGTGCACCGGCCAGCGCCTGGGCGAGGCCGCCCGCGCCGAGCAGGCCCGGTATCAGGTTCTGCGTGGTGGCCATCGGAGGGGCCCTTCGCTCGCGGGGAGTGGATAGGACAAGCGAAGGGGAGGGTGGCGGTGTTGCGTGAGAGGCAACCGCAGATTGCCCCGTGCGAAAGATATTGCGGGGAGAGCAACGGGGGGTGCGGGTAAAGGGGTATACCGGGAGCAGGGCCGTGCCGGAGCGGGCGGTCACCAGTGCCTTTCCCCCTGAACGGCAGGGCAGCCGGGCACAGGCCGGGGGAGGCCATGACCAGCGATGCGAGGACACCCAGCGATCCGCCGCAGGGCGAGACGTACGGGACCGCCGTCAAGCGCCTGCTGGCCGCTGCGGGGCGTACTCAGACGGAGTTTGCCGCCGCCCAGGGCCTGACCCAGACAAAGGTCAGCAGGGCCCTGGACAACAAGTTCTCCACGTACTCGCCGACGGACCCCTTCCACGCGTCCGTGCTGGACTTCCTCGGCCTGGACAGGGACAGCGAGCAGGCCCGGTACCTGGAACCCCTCTACGAGGCCGCCCGCAACCCCAACGGGGTGAGCTACTGGCAGGACCAGACAAGCCGATTGCGCCTGACGGTAGATCAGCTCTCGTGGCGTGTGGAGGAAGCGCTCCAGGGCCGCAGCGAGGCGCAGGACGCGCTGAGCGAACTGCAGGAGCAAGTCGACCGGCTCAGCGCCGAGACGAAGCGCACCTTTCACGTGCTTGAGGAGGAGAACGACGTACTGCGCGCCCGCACAGCGGACCAGGAGACCCAGCTGGACCGTGCCGCCGCGTACGCCAGGGAGCAGGAAGACGAGCGGCAGGCAGCCGAGGAGAAGGCCCGTGCACTGGGCCAGGAAGTGTCCGTACTCCAGCACCAGGTCCGCCTCCTCCAGGAAGAAAAGGCCGGTCACCAGCCGATTACCAGGGTGGCAAGGGGCACCAGCTACGAGGAGGCGATCGCACGGTACATGGCACACCACCCGGGCACCCCTGGTGAGCCGTACCTGGCCCACCCCTACCCGCTGGCGGCCGAAGAGCCGGCGGAGCAGCACACGAGCACCCCCGCCCCGCCGCCCGCGGACTCCGACGTCCCGCCGATCAAGGTGCTGACATCCCGCTCCTTGCGAGAGCAGGGGCACCTGTACTGCCTCGCGGCCCTCGCCGCCGGGCTGTCGCTGACAGCGCTGACGGCCGCCGGCTTCTTTGCCGGGGCCTTCATGAGCACCCACGAGGCGCCCCGCTCCGGCTCCTGGCGCGAGGTCGGTGTCGCACTGTCCTTCTGGCAGTGGGACTGGACCACGGTGTGGCACGGCGGGGTGCTGCTCCTGGCACTGATCGAGTACTTCGGCTTCTGGCACCTGCTGTACGAGAAGGCTTACTGGTTCATGTTCGGCTTCATCTGGACCGCAAGTCCCGAAGCAGGACTGACCCCACGCCTCGTCTTCCGCCTCAGCCGGCTGGCCTACCCCGGTTCGGGCAGGCTCGACCCGAAGGCGGTCATGCTCGTCTACGGCGCGCTGATAGCCGTGGTGCTGTCGATGACCGCAGACCTGGCACCGCTGGGCCAGCGCATCAACGACATCCTCAACTCCCGTGCACCCGCGAAGAACACACCCAGCACCAGTCACAGCCCCAGTGCGTCCGTGTCACCTGCCCAGCCGGTGAAAGATCCCGTCGCCGACATCGGCGACCAGCCTGTGAACACGGCACCGATCATGAAACTGCCGGTCTGCGACAACCACTACCTCATCGGGCGACTGACCCCGCCGGGCGCCCGCTTCACCACTGCCCACGAGCCGCGCTGGACGCTGACGGTGCGAGTGCAGCCCGCGGAGGGCATGCCCGGAACCTGCTGCCTCGACGCCAGCCGCTCCGAGCTGGTCCTCCAGGTGCACACCCCTTCCGACGAACCTGCTGTATGGAAGTCCTCCTGGTGCACCTCCGGGCAAGCAGCGCCGCGGTGGCTGCAGCTCACTCAGACCACCTCTGGCACGGTCGACTTCCGCTGGAACCGCCGTACTGCGGTGCCCGGTTGCACCAGCACCAAGGCAGTCCCGTCCGGCAGCTACGTTGCCTCGGTCAGCGTCGTCGACGGCGAGTGGTGGTCGGAGAGCTTCAGGAGGGAGCAGCGAAGCGACTCGACATCGTGGAGCCCTCACGGCCCTGGCGGCTGTTCGAGGGCTGACACCATGACGAAGGAGCTGCTCGGCCCCGCCGGTGATTGTGCGGGTGGTGTCAAGTGGGTTGGGTAGCAGCCGGTGAATTGACGTGGTGTGGCGTTCTGAGCTGCTCGTGACACGCCTGATGGCAGGTTGAACCGCTCCGGGCCTGATGGAGGCTCGATTCCCTGGGAGGATCGAGTCATGGCACGCCCGTCCCCCTACCCTGCTGAGCTTCGTGAGCGTGCGGTGTGCATGGTCGCGGAGATCCGTCCCCACTACCCAACCGAGTGGGCCGCAACGAAGGCAGTCGCCGCGAAGCTGGGGATCGGTGCGGCGGGTGGTACGGGAACATCTCTGCGAGGGGCGCGTGCTGAAGGCGACTTCTCCGCGCAGAGGACGGGTTGATCCCGAGGAGTACGACCGTGCGCTGGCCCAGCTCGCCCTGCCGGGCACTGTGGACGAGTCCGGCCGATACACCCCCTCTCTTCCGCCTCCTGCTCCCGCACCCGATACGGATCCCCAAGCCCGTACACCTTTGAACCCTCTGCGGGCGCATACGCCTTGAAAGGTGCTGACTCCGCAAGATCCTATGCGTGCCAGGCCTCGTTCTCGTCGTCCGCTTCGCGGGAGTCGTCGCGGAACTGGTCCGCCTCGGTGAAGGCGAAGCCCTGCGGGACGGACTCGCCGAAACCGGCGGCTACTTGGCGTGGTAGTTGGGTGCGCCAATACTGGCCCTCTCCTGCCACTCCGGTGCCGTCGCCGTCCAGATGCCGCTTGGGGCAGCCGCCCCAGCAGACAGGGAGGAAGGAGCAGCGCGAACAGGTCGGCAGACGTGTCGGGTCGAAGGAATCCCACCATGCCCCGTCGGTGCCGGGGCTAGCTGCCGCGACGAGCGGCAGATCGCGGCGGAAGGAGCCGACGGCCCGATGTGTCTCACCCACCTGGAGCCCGCAGCGATATTCCAGCCCATCAGCGCCCACGACCGCCGAGTCCGGCGCCAGCGCCCCGCACACCGACGTCTTTGGATGCGGGAAGCCGCCCACGATGTCCTGGTCGTCCTGTGCCTCCTTCGGCAGGAGACGCTCGGCGACCTCCTGCAGCTCCTCGAACTCCTCCGCGCTCAGCTCGTGAGGCCGCAGGAACGCCGATCGATCAGAGTAGGCCGAGAGCTTCGCGACCATCAGCACGCAGCGGTACGGCGCATCGAACCAGCCGCGTGCTCTGGCCAGTTCGATGAAGCCGGCGAGGTCACCGGCGTTGCCGTGGTCCGCGTTGAAGCGCAGATCGACCCGGGTGTGCCGGACCAGTTGATCTACCAGAGCCACCGCCTGGTCGAAGGAGGAGAGGTCCTGCTCGCCGCGGTGGAGGGGACGGTAGCGGCGACGGCGGTCGTGGTTCTCCTTCAGCCCGTCGAAGGAGATCTGCACTTCACGGATACGGTGCCGCGTGACGAGGCCGCCCACATCCTGCGGCCAGCGCGTCCCGTTCGAGACCACGGAGGCGTGGTAGGCGATCCCCGCCGCCGCACAGAAGTCCTGCAGCTTCTGCGACGCCCGCTCCATGAACTCCAGGTTCATCAGCGGTTCCCCGCCGTACCAGTCGATGTGCAGGCTCCGCTTGCCGCGGCGCCCCAGCCTCTCCTTGGCGATGTCCACGAGAGTGTCGGCATCGTCTACGCTCAGCGCCTCATCGGAGCGCGACTCGTAGCAGTAGTAACAGCCAAGGTTGCAGTCCATGGTGGTCGTCACGAGAAGCACCACGGGTGCGTTGCCGCGTGCCTGCCAGTACCGCTCCCGCACCGCGGTCAGTTCGTCGGCGTCCGGCGCGACGAGGAACCCGGCACGCTGCAGCTGGGTCGTCAACTCCGCACCGAGCACGGACTCGTGCACCAGCGAATGGTTCCCGCTCAGCAGGGCGGCCAGCTTCTTCGCATCGCGACCGTGCAGGCGGAACACACTGCCCGTAGAGGCGTGGAAGAGGCCGTATCCATCGGAGAGCGGGACGGCGAAGGTGTAGCGGGAGGTTGCGAGCAGCCGTTCCATGGGCCTTGCCGCGCTATTCGATCTCGACGATCGCCAGACAGGTCGTGCGGCTGCCGCACAGCCGGGGCGGCCGTTGCGGCAGCGCTGATGTGCCGCCTGTCTCGTCCGCGATCGACTGCAGATCGGAGTCGACCACAGCGGCGACGACGACTTCGTAGCGCCCGCCCGGCGCCGTCAGCACCTTCGGGTTCTCGTCGTCGGATGCGATCAGCCGGATCGTGTTCGGGGTCTCCTGCTCCATGGGATGCAGGATCCTCGTCGTCCGAGCGGAGCGTCAATCGGGCAACTCGCTGATGTTTATTGGTATGTGGCGGGGTGGACCGGGGGCAGCCGGAAGTTCACAGTGCGTGTATGGAGATGCCTGCCCGATACCTGCTCTTGGTGATTCTGGTCAGTGCGGCAGCCGGCAAGTCCCTGCGACCCGGTACCACGCGCACCGCGCTGGCTGCGGCGGGCCTCTCCCCGAGGGCAGGTACTGTGCTGCTGATCGGCGCAGAGGCACTGCTCGCAGCCCTGCTGGTGCTGCCGGGCACGGCTTATATCGGCGCCTGTGGTGCCCTGGGGCTGCTGACGGCCTTCACCATCTTCGCGGGGTGGGCCGTGGCAACGGGCCGCTTTGTGCCGTGCGGCTGCTTCGGCCGTGCGGGGGCGCCGATGTCCCGCCGCACGGTGGCCCGGAACGGCGCCCTCGTCCTGGTCGCCGCGCTGGCAATGGGTGCGCCGCCCGGCGGCATGACATGGACGGCGGTTGTGGTTCCCCCTGCGGTGGCCGTCCTGCTCATCTGGCGGGTGTCATGGCCCTCCGTTCCCCGGCCCCGCGCTGTCCGCGTGAGTACAGGCCCCGGCAGGCGGATGCTCCTGGTGGCAGCCGTCTCCTCCCTGCTGGCGGCCTGCACAGGGCGGGGTAGCACACCGCTGGCGGCCTCATCGTCCGCGCCCCGCGCGCCGTCCGCGAAGCCCCCGGCAACGGCAACCCCCGACTGCCCACTGGCCGTCGACGTCGCCCGCCTGCCCGCGAACGGCATCGAAGAGAACGACTGCAAGGCCGTCGGGAACTACCGGGAAACGGTCGGGGTCCAGGATGAGGAGGGCAACGGACATCCCCAGTACGCGGGATGGACCATCGCCAGGTACTCCTTCGACACCGCTCCGCCCCTCGAGGAGGTCCGCAACGTCACCAAGGTGCGCTGCCGTTGCAACGGCAAGGAGTACGACAGCGCCAGCGCGTGCCTGGCCGACTGCCGGACCTCGCTGGGCTGTTTCACCGGGATCTGCGAGCCCGCAGGCGACCAGGTCTGCATCGAAGCCACGCTCCAGAAGGTCACCTTCAAAGCGGTCACCACCGTGTACGCCCTGGAGTGGGAGCCGACCCGCGCGCTCTCCGCGGTGTGCAAGAGGGCGGTCTGCGCATGGCGGCAGCGGGTGATCAGGCACGAGGCCCAGCACGTTCGCGACGCCCGAGCTCTGGTGGTGGGCGCTGGCGAGGCAATGGAGGGGAAGCGGTACGAGGCGTGCGCGGCCACTCGCGCCGAGGCGCGGGTGGCCGTCGAAGCCGTGATCAAGGCTGCTCTCAAGGCCGAGGCCGACCAGCTCGGCGACGAGTTCGAGCGCATCTCGGAGGAGTGGCACAAGACCCCGGCCGGTAAGCCGATCCCCGACTTTGCCTGCACGACGTGCGCCTGACCCCGGCCAGGCCGCGGTGCGCGTCCCGCCGCTCTCACTGCTTGACAAACAACATGAGGAATCAGTAAGAGGATTTCTACGAATATCGACCTGCGGAACCTGGTCGCCTCCGGGGCTCTCGCGGAATTCTCACAACTGATCAATCATGAGAATCGAGTGGAAGCGGATTCTGCCTGAGCCAGCGACGGACTGCCTTCATTTCCTCCTTGCGCCCAAGGCGTTCAAGCAGCTCCACCTGTAGGCCCAGCACAGTATGAAGTTCCCGACGTGCGTAGGGCATCGTGGCAGCGTACGTACGATAAAGTTGCACAGCCTCTAGCGTTGCGCGCAGCGCACCGGGAAGATCACCTTTTACCTCTAGAAGCGCCGCAAAGGCAGCCATTGAGTCGGCGAGGTCGGGTTCGAAGGCGGCTGGCTCGTCCTCCGCCAGCCGGCGGTAGATCTCTACTGCCTCCTCGGTGGCGATTAACGCCTCGCCCCATTGCTCCATCTCCGACAGTCGATTGCCGAGGTTGGAAAGTGAGTTGGCGAGGTCGGGCTCGAAGGCGGCTGGCTCGTCCTCCGCTAGCCGCCGGTAGATCTCTACTGCCTCCTCGGTGGCGGTCAATGTCTCACTCTGCCGCCCCGCCTGCGACAGCCGGATGCCGAGGTTGGACAGTGAGTTGGCGAGGTCGTACTCGAAAGCGGCCGGGTTGTCCGCTGCAAGCCGCTGTCGGATCTCCACCGCCTGCTGCTCGGCGGTCAACGCCTCACCCCGCCGCCCCACCTGCGCCAGCAGCACGCCGAGGTTGGACAGCAGGGTGGCGAGGTTGGGCTCGAAGGTGGCCGGGTTACTCACTGCTAGCCGGCGATAGATTTCCGCCGCCTCCTCGGTGGCGGTCAACGCCTCACCCCGCTGCCCCACCTCCGACAGCTGGATGCCGAGGTTGGTCAGCGAGCGCGCGAGGTCGGGTTCGAAGGCAACCGGCTCGTCCTCCGCCAGCCGCCGGTAGATCTCCACTGCCTCCTCGGCGGCGGTCAACGCCTCACTCTGCCGCCCCGCCTGCGACAGCCGGATGCCGAGGTTGGACAGTGAGTTGGCGAGGCCGGGCTCGAAGGCGACCGGATCGTCCGCCGCCAGTCGCTGTCGGATCTCCACCGCCTGCTGCTCGACGGTCAACGCCTCACTCTGCCGCCCCATCTCCGACAGTCGATTGCCGAGGTTGGACAGCAAGGCGGCGAGGTAGGGCTCGAAGGTGGCCGGGTTGCTTACTACTAGCCGGCGGCAGATCTCCGCCGCCTCCTCGGTGGCGGTCAACGCCTCACCCCGCCGCCCCACCTCTGACAGCTGATTGCCGAGGTTGGACAATGAGCGCGCGAGGTCGGACTCGAAGGCAACCGGCTCGTTCACCGCCAACCGGCGGAAGATCTCCACTGCCTCCTCGGCGGTGGTCAACGCCTCACCCCGCCGCCCCGCCTGCGACAACCGGATGCCGAGGTTGGACATCGAGTCGGCGAGGTCGTACTCGAAAGCGGCCGGCTCGTCCTCCGCCAGCCGCCGGTAGATCTCCACTGCCTCCTCGGCGGTGGTCAACGCTTCACCCCGCTGCCCCACCTCTGACAGCTGATTGCCGAGGTTGGTCAGCGAGCGCGCGAGGTCGGGCTCGAAGGCGACCGGATCGTCCGCTGCAAGCCGCTGCCAGATCTCCACCGCCTGCTGCTCGGCGGTCAACGCCTCACCCCGCCGCCCCGCTTCCAACAGCCGGATGCCGAGGTTGGCCAGCGAGCGCGCGAGGTCGGGCTCGAAGGCGACTGGATCGTCCGCTACCAATTGCTGGTCGGCGTGAGCACGGACGATAGAGAGGCGAAGGGCGAGAGGGCCGGTGATGCGGGACTGGTAAGGAAGCGCGTCTGACACGACCTGGACGGCTTGGTAGACGAGGGGAGCGGCGTCCAGGGCCGCGTCCATGGTGCGCAGGACATATTCGCTGTCGGTGGGGCGGCCGGCGTTGTAATGGGCGATGGCCGCGCGGGCCAGGACAATGAGGAGCTGCGCCTGTTGGCCCGGTGCTGCAGCGCCGAGTAGTGCGGGCAGCTCGATGTCGCCTTCGGCGAGAGTACGGGAGGCGTGGTACTCGGCGATGCGGTCGGGCTGGAGGGAGCCCCAGTAGCGGTCGCCATCGGCCGGGTACAGGGAGGCCAGCCACCTGGCGGCGAACTTTGCCTGACTGGCGGTCAGGCCAGGCAGGGTCGCGAGCACGCCTACGGCCTCTTCTTCTTTCTCCCTGCTGGCTCCACACAGGGCGGCTACTGCCACGGCGGCGCCCAGAGTGGGGGTCGGCAGCTTGAGCTTGTAGGCAGATCCTTTCGCACTGGCTTCCCAGAAGCGCTCCTCGTGTTTGAGCAGGGTGCGCTCCGGCGGGGTGCCGGGGGCCGCGTCGACAGGCTGGGGGCCGTGTTGCAGGAGGGCGATGAGGGCGGTCATCTGCAGGGTGAGGACGTTGTCGTAGCGGTACTCCTGCAGGTCCGCGGGGGACCTGAGCGTGGCGGCCAGGGATGTCCAGTCGTGTGCGGGCAGGGTGGGTAGCAGCGGGAGCAGGCGGGCGAGGTCGTGGGCGGCCCGGTGGAAGGCGTCATGCCGGTCTTTTGCGGGCTGGCTGGTGGGGATGAGTGGGGCGAGCGGGATGACAGGGGCTGCTTCGAGGAGGTTCTCCACGGCGGCAATGGCTTCGTGGGAGCCGGTGCGCCATTGGCCGTCGGAGCGGGCGAGCAGCAGTACGCGCACGCGGTGGCGGGAGCGGTCCAGGTAGGTGATGAGGCGGCGCAGCAGGCGGGGGCGGGTCTCGGCGTAGTCGACGACCAAAAGCAGGGGCAGCGATGTGGTCAGTGTGGTGAAGTCGGGCGGGGCGGCGTCCAGGGTGGGGTTGTCGGTGAGGTCGGAGCTCAGGTGTCCGGTGACCCAGCCGCGCCAGCCGAGGGTGTCGGTGAGACGGCGGGCGAGACGGGTCTTGCCCTGCCCTCCGGGCCCGGTCAACACACGCAGCTGGATGGCTGGGGGGCCGTTCTCACACCACCCCTGCCAGTCGGCGAGTTCGCTGGCGCGGCCGTGGAAGGCAACGGCTTCGGTGTCGGCACGCAGGAGGGCGGCAGGGGAGTGCAGGTTGCGGTCGATGGCGGCGGGGGTGAGCAGGGCCGCGGGTTCGACCGGTTCCAGAACGGGTTCCCAGCCGGTGTGCTCGGTGATGAGCGTGCGGAAGGACTCGTCGGCCAGGAAGCGGGCTGCCGGGGTGGCGGTCAGACGGGCGCCGCCGTCGGCCCGGCGATCGCGGCGCAGGACGCCGCACAAGAGGTCTGCGCCGTAGCCGTCGCTGGTGAGGACGGCAGCGCCCGACATACCCGACCAGCGGCTCCCCCCGTCGGTGATGTAGGTGGCGGCGGGGATGGGGTCGGTGCTGGTGAGTTCGTAGCGGCCTGCCAGGGAGCCGGTTCCCGGGGCGATACGGCCGGTGAACTGCTCGTCCAGCCGCCGGCCGTCAGTGTTGTCCTTCTGCATGCGAGGGAAGCCGGACGCGGTGACCGGGTGGGGACGGCTTCCGATGATGAGGCCGTAGCGCTGGGGCGGTCGGGTGAGCAGGTCACCGAGGGACTGCGGAACTCGCCAGCCCGGGGCTTCCATGATTTCGATCAGAGCGGCGTCCACGACGTCGTCCCAGCGCTGCCAGCGTACGATCGCGGGAAACTCCCCCTCACTGGTGTCCGGCAGGCTCACCGTCACGGGGTTGGTGGCATCCGGGTCCCTACGGTCCAGGATGTGGGCTGCGGTCAGTACCAGCCGCGGCGCGACCAGGTAGCCCGAGCCGAACCCTGTCTTCTCCCCCAACTGGTCCACCCAGATCTGCACCCGCCGGTCGAACTCCACCAGCCGCCCCCGCTCACTCGCCGCTGCTTGCGGCACGCCTCCGGCGGTCCACGTCGCTGACGTCGAGGCCGCCGCCGTCGGGTCGGTGTGGGGTCAGCGTCACGGTCACCGTGTGGGTGGCCTTGCTGCTGCTTTCCTTCTTCCCGCCCAG
Organism: Streptomyces sp. NPDC021093; assembly: GCF_044333135.1. Classification (NCBI taxonomy): domain Bacteria; kingdom Bacillati; phylum Actinomycetota; class Actinomycetes; order Kitasatosporales; family Streptomycetaceae; genus Streptomyces; species Streptomyces sp. NPDC021093. Next base: position 182,077 of record NZ_JBIRQJ010000008.1, read on the forward strand.
GCTGACCACGCTCCACCGCAGTCCGCCGTCGACGCCCTTGGTACCGGTCAGCTCCAGGCCGAGTTCCAGCGTGATCTCCCCCAGCGTGAACAGCACCCCTCGGTGGCCGTTGCCCTCAGGAGCGGAGATCCGGTCCTGCGCCTCGGCGACTTGGTCCCGCAGCAGTGCGATCGCGTCTGCCAGGTCCATCCACTTCTGATCCGAACCGCTTGCGTTACCCACCACGCCCCCTCGCCGCCCCGCCTCGTGCAGCAAGGCAGGGGTATATCCAGCTACACGAATTCTCCCGACACGAACCAGCGGAGACCATGCCGAGATCGTCGTATCTTTCTCGGACCTGCCGCCGGGCGGCCGCGACACCTTCAGAAGGTTCCAAGCCCTCGGCAGACCGGATAGCGTCATCGAGTTTGCACATTTCGGCCCCGTTGGGGCGAGACCGACCCTGGGTGGGTGCCCGATACGGGATGCGGGACGATAACGGCGCTTCCGGGCTCATCCAATAGCTCAGGGGCCGAAGTGCGCATAGCCTGCCCACAGTGACGGCACCCGAGGGTAGCGTCGGCGGAGGACACGGACCGTGGTGTGGAGCGCGTAGGGAGTGCCGCCCGGGTCCGGGAAGTTCGCCCGAATCACTCCGTAGACACCGTCGACGACTTGTGCGGCCACGTCGTCCGCAGCCCTCCACAGAGTGCCGATGACATGGCGGAACCCGATGAGCTGGAACGCTGCGCCCAGGTGCACGGCCTCGTCTGCAAGGTCTGGAGCGCCTCGTGCAGTTTCACACGCCGCGAGGAAGGCGAGGTCACCGTCGTCCGTGTGCAGCCGAGCGAGATCTCGGATGCTCACCTGGCCGTCGTAGGCGATGAGGTGACTGTCGGAGGGGCGGCCGATGTCGGTCAGTGCGTGGCAGGCGATATGAACCCAACGGTGCTGGGGCAGGTGGTCCAGGATGCTCTTCCGCGTCGCGGCTCCGTCAACCAAGGGGGTGGCATCGGGAAACCACTGCGCGAGTGTTGCGGCTTCCCGCTCCGCGCCGAGAAGCTCCTTCAAGGCGCGTGACCTTGACTGGGCAACGAGCAGCATTCTCGGTTCCACCGTGGTGCTGGTGGGGGCCGCGGAGGGTTGTCGGGATTCACTGAGCATTCTGAGGGTGGGGGCGTACGAGGATACGACGCAGTCCAACGCGTTCTCGCCGCGACGGCTGGTGCCTGCCGCGTGGAGAGGCAGGAAGTTGAGCGGCCCGGTGGGGGACCACCACAGGCGCGGCCACGCGGAAGAGGCATCCGGCTCGCGCGGGCCGAGCCCCAGGTGATGGAGAACCGGGTGCACCAGTGCCGACCAAAGCCAGTCGAGCGTCGCAGTCACTGTTGCTTCCGCTTCCAACTGTGCTTCTGGTTCGACCGAACTGTCCGTGGGCTGTGTGACGGCGGAGTGAAATGCGATCGCCCGGTTTTTGACCTCCGCCAGCACGAGATCGTCGAGGCGCAGCACTTCGATGCCGCCGTTCACCAGGAGCACGGCGTCGCTTCTGCCGGCGCCGAGGTTGATGAGTGCGATCGGTCCGGCGTCGGACAGTCCGGTCAGCTCGTCGACGTCCGGTGGCAGGTGGAAGCGCTTCAGCGGAGTCGTCTCACGGATGCGGAGAATCAGTTTCCGATGCTCGGCTGCGAGACGGTGTTGGTGGTCGGCCGACCAACGGGAAACCGCTTCACCGGGTTGGTCGACGATCGCGTGTGTGCTCCTCGCGTAGCTGTTGAGATCCCGGTCAATGCGGGCAAGGGCGTCGGCCAACTCGTGATCGTGTCGTCGTACGAGATCCGGGCCGGCTCGTCGGTTCAGCATTTCCGCGATCAGCACGCCGCGTCCGGCTTCCAGGAAGCTCACAGCTCGTGGCAAGTCGTCGCCTGCGATGGCGCACTCGGCGGCATCGTGAGCCAAGCCCTCCAGACGGCTCAGTTGATGTTCCTGGTCGCTTCTGTGGAGTTGGCCTGGTCCCACCGTTTCCAGCAGTTCGAACAGCAACTCGTAGGCGGGGAAGGCCTCCTTCGGCCGTTTCATATTCAATGCCGTGATCACCCATCGGTTGGCTGCCATAATCCGCGTGAAAGGTAGGCACGACGTGTCGCGTGCTGCGGCTGACAACAGCTCGATGGCACGCCGCGCGTCGGGAGTCTCTACACGGTTGACCGAGAACTTTTCAGGGCCGCCGACACTGATGATCTTGTGTATGTGACGGGAGCTCAGCGCCTGACCGAGGGATATGGCGTACGCGGACGGGATAGTCTGGTCCTGATACGGGGCTACCGCTGCTTCGAGATGCGCGATCGCCTGTTCCAGATCCGCTGGATCGTCGTGCAGCTGACTGCGATGCAGGAATGCGCTGCCGATCTGGAAATGTTCCCGGGGCGCCATCACCTGGAACTTTCCCGGGACTTGCTCCGGCTGCAGTATCTCGAAGACCTCGGTCAGATCGGAGGGGTCGCGGACCGCCGACCAGCGGGTGAGCAGGGTATTGGTCAGGCGCAGGTCCGTTCGGCGCCGGAGGGCGGCCGAACCGTCCTTGGCGCGCACTCGGCGGAGCAGGTCTACCGCCTTGTTCAGGGCTGGTACGCCACCCCGGACGTGGAACCAGATGACCAAGGTGTCAGCCAAGCTCAGGGCCTGTTCGGGCCAGGCGGCCTGGTTTGCAGGATGGGCCACGGCCTGTCCTTGAAGCACCAGTGCCTCCCGCAGGTAGTCCACGTCGAGGCCGGAGCGCGAAGCGCGGTCGCAGAGTGCTTTGCCCAGGCTTCCCAGGACGATGGGGAGGTAGGGGTCGTTCGGCGGCGTGTAGGAGCGTGCCGCCCGCAGCTGCCCGATGGCCTCGTCCAGTACGACGTCACCGTCGCTCAGCGACGCCTTGGCCAGGAGGGCGAGCCCCAGATTGGTGTGCTCGGTTGACCAGTTGACGGACGTCTCGTCGAGCAGGTCCATGGCGGCGCGCAGCGTGGCGATCGCCTCGTCCAGTACGGCCGGGTCTCTCTGGAACTCGTACCGCGCCAGGAGCGTGGTGCCGAGGGCGCCCAGGGAGAATTGACGGGTGGGCACTGTCTTCGACTGTTCCACGGCCAGTCGGCCATGCGCTTCCGCCTCAGCGAGGCGTGCGTCCGTGTCGGCGAGCCGGGCCAGGAGACGTACCGCGATGCCGAGTTCGGTCAAGGCGTGCGCATCGTGGGGATGTGCCTGGACAGCTCGACGCAACAGGACGACGGCCCGATCTAGCAGAGCGGGGTCGCCGTGGTACTCGTAGGCCCAGCGAAGCTGACGGCCGTGTTCCGCCGGATCGTCGCGGGACCCGTGGTGTGCCACTGTGGCCCCGCCTGCGTCCGACGGTTTTTCCGGGCGGGACTTCGAGGCATCCATGCTGCCGTTCGCAGGGGATCCGTCCGCCGAGAGTGGGTGAAAGACGGAGGGAAGGCTGATCTCACGGGTGAGGGACTGTCGCACGCCCAGGGCGTGCCGCAGAGCGACATCGGCCAGCTCCTGCTCCGGCCCTGTCGGGACGCGTGCCACAGCTTCTCGAAGGCATTCCACCGCCTGATCGAGGACCTCTATGTCTCCGCTGGCCATCTCGAACCGGGCCACCAGCGTCTGCCCCCGTCCCAGAAATGCTCTTCCCTCACCCGTGATCGACGCCAGATGCTGGTACCGCAGGGCGAGTTCGGCAAGCGTCCCGTCCATGGCGAATCGTGCTGACTCTTCGCGGAGGAGCTCGATCAGCGAGGTGACGATGTGCACTTCTTCATCGGGTGTCCTGTTGGGCCTGTCGGCAAGGGAAGCACGCAAGGTGCTCATCCTCGTGCGCCGTTCCAGGAGACCCCAGGTTTCTTCCGGGACATCGCTCGGGTCGATGGTGTAGAGGGGTTCGAACAGATGCAGCGCGTCCTGCAGGTCCTCCAACGCCGCGCGGGACGCCGCCAGTTGCTGCAGATACCGGCACCAGTGGGCGTACCCCGCAGCGCGCAACAATTGAAGGGGGGCTTGGCTCGCCCTAAACCAAGTCAGCTGAATGTGGTAGCACAACGTCTCCAGTTCATCGGTGGCTTCCTGCGTCATCAGGTCCGTGCGAGAAGGGTCTTCGCCAAAACCCGTCACGCGTGGCATCAGCCGCTCGTACGCTTCGGTTACATCCATCGAGGCCCCCTGCTTCACTGGTCGCGGCGCCACACCTCCAGGATGGCCCTCCGCGGCGCCTACGGGCTCGGCGTTCGGCGAATTTGCGGACAGGACGGAGTCTTCGATGAATGGAACGGTCCCGTACAGCGTTGAAGTGTTCTGCCGCTACTACTCACTGCTGTCCCAGGTGCTCGACACCCCCGAACAGCAGAACGCTCTGGATGCAGCGCGCGAAGCCGCGCGACGCGGCGACGACCTGGGCGCGGCGATCCGTGGCGTCCTCGTCACCGTCCCGGCGCCCGAGCCTGCGGCCGAGGAGGACGATCCCGACGTCGCACCGTTGACGGAACTGCTGCGTCGCATCGGTATCGCCTACCGTGAAGCTGACCGCTACGGCCGTTCGGACACACTGGGCGACGGTGGGGGCCAAGCCGTGCCGGAGATCTTCCAATGTCCTGCCCGCCGCTGCACACGCGTGTGGGTGCGTGAGCCAGGCCGACAGACGCCGGAGTGCCACCTTGACGATCGCCCGCTGCTCGAACGAGGAGCGACCCCGTGACGGTGTTCCTGTCCGAACTGGGCAAGAAACTCGCGGACAAATGGCTCACCCTGCTCGTACTGCCAGGCCTGATGTTCCTCGGCACACTGGCGGCGGCGCTACTTGTGGGCCACACACACTGGCACGACATCGGGAAGCTGAGGTCAGGCCTTGAGCGTGCGGTCGGCACCGCACCTCGCCCGGCGGTCGAAGTCGGCCTTGCAGCGGTGGGCCTGTTGCTGCTGGCCGCAGCCGCCGGCCTACTGGCAAGGGCCCTGGCCGCGGTCGTGGAGAGCGTCTGGGTGGGGCAGTGGCCGAGCGTTCTGTCGGACGCGAGTCTCACTCTGTCCAAGCGACGGCACCGGTGGCAGAGCGCGTCACGACATTTCAACCTCGAAGCGCTCAAGCCCGCCACCGAGCAGGACGAGGAGGAACTGCATCATCAGGCTGCCGTGCGCGCACGCATCGGCCTCGCGGAACCCTGCAAGGGAACGTGGATGGCCGACCGTCTCGCCGCGGTGGAAACGCGCGTACGTGTGGACCACGGACTGGATCTGCCGTTCGTCTGGCCTCGCATGTGGCTCGTGCTGCCCGACGGAGTGCGCACAGAACTTGCCCAGTCGCGGATGGCCTTCGATTCCGCCCTGACCCTCGCAGCCTGGGCCATTTGCTACACCGCCGTGGGAATTCTTTGGTGGCCGTCAGCTGTGGCAGGGGCGGTCACCCTGATCGCGGCTCATCGACGAGGCCGCCGGTCGGTGGCCTCACTCACCCTGCTCACTGAAGCAGCCGTCGACCTGTACGCACCCACCCTCGCCGTCCAGTTGGGCCTGGCCACCCAAATGAACCGAATCGACCGAGCACTCGGAGTGCAGATCACAACCCTGTGCCGCAAAGGTTCATGACAGCGAAACAGATTACATCGCGCTGAAGCGTCACCTTGTAGGTGAGGCGACGATGTCAAACCGCCACAGCGCTCCGCCAGAGGTACGGAGCCTGACCGACATGCCCCCGTGTACCCGCACCGGACGGTCCGGTGTATCCCCGCAAGGTGGGCAAGTGCGGGCAAACCTATCCGGTCATAGCGAGAGCGTCCGCCAGTTGGTCGATCCCGTGGGTCTGCCGGGGCAGGGTGCGGAACAGGGCGAGGGCCCGGGTGCGGGTGAGGCCCGTGCGGTAGGAGTCGGGGAGCTCGCCGTATGCCTGGGCGGCGAGGCGGGCGGCTTGTTCGCGGTCTCCGTCGTGGGCCCGGCAGGTGGCCTCGTCGATCGCGATGAGGGCCCGCGTCATGAGCGAGGGTGCCCGCGACAGCTCCAGTGCTCGGGCCTGTGTCTCGTACGCCCGGCCGGTCTCTCCGAGGAGGGTGAGGGCCTGGCTCAGGTGGACGTGGTGTTTCTGCTCCGGGTAGCCGAACCAGGTGTCGGCCTGTTGTTGCGGCGTCAGCCGCTCGGACATCGTCTCGACGTCAGCAACGAAGGTCAGGGCCTTGTCCGTGTGCCCGCCGATCGCGTAGGCCCGGGACGCGACGGCGGAGGCCAGCGCGGCGGCGGCGGACGGCTGCTTGCCCGCCAAGTGCCTCGCCTTCTCCGCGAGTTTGGCGGCGGCCTGCGGGGCTCCGTAGTTCAGCGGCACCATCGCCTCGCGTCCGAGGACCCACGAGTGAAGAAGGCGGTCTCCGGACTCCTCGGCGGCGCGGGCGGCAGTGTGGAACCAGCCGTGGGCCTCGCGGTGCTGCCCGAGGTCGTGGAGGACGATAGCGACCATCCCGGCCATCTGCCCGGTGACGTGGCACATCTGCGTACGGCTCTTGACCGACTGCGGCAAGGCGAGGAGAGGCTTCATGCCGTCCACGTCTGCGAGCAAGTCGGAGAGCACATCGGCAGGGGCCTGCCCGTGGTAGCCGTACCCGTACCGTTCGGCGGTGCTCTCCCAGTAGCCGAGATCGGCGGTGGTGGCGTCGGCGGCGAGGGCGGCGTCGATGTCGTGGCGGGTGGTCGTTAAAGCGGCGAGCCCGGAACCTGCCAGACCGGCAGCGAGCGCGCCGCGAAGTACGTCGCGGCGCTTCATGGGGTCGTCTCCGTCTCCATCTGATCGTTGGTACGCGGGAGTTGATGACTCCCACGGCCTTGCTGCCAAGCCTAAGTCGCTGCCCGGAATCCGTAGTCCGTCGCAGACTTTCTCCAGCGATTGCAGGGTGGTGACCGTGCCGTCGCCGCGTGCGAGCTTCCCGACGCGTTCGGCTTTGATCGCGGTCGCTTCGCTCAGCCGGTTGAAGCTGATGCCCGCCTCGTCATGGGCCAGTTGGAAGACGGCACCGATGTCCCGGCGGGTGAGAGCCGCCGCCATGCGGCGGTCTGCCAGCAGCGATGCCGGTAGTGCCGCTGGTGACATCGGATAGTCCATGCCTGCCCCCTCGGTTGGCCGTACCCCCACGGAATGTACCCATCGTGGGGCCCCTTCCTGGGGTTACCGCCGTTAGTCGACGGCCGTTCACTGGACTTGCTTGCCCGATCTTCACCGGCGGTATTCGTGACGCAACGGTCTTGATTGACATGCCCGTTGGCGTCTTCCTTCGAACGAAACGAGGCGACAGTGCCCATGACCGCGCATCCCCGCCACCGGCCGAACCCCGCGCCGGAGGAGAGTCCGGCCAGAGTCGCCGGCCAAGTTGGCCAGACCTCCTCGGCGCCTGCGGCTCCCTTCGTCAGCCACGTCGTTCCGATGCTTCGCGACATCAGCTACGACCACCGGGCCGCCCAGGCCGCCCTTCCGGTCGAGGTCCACTACCGGAACGGCACTACCGTCCCCGCGCTGGTGGTCCTGGACCCCGCCGAGATGGAGCGGTGGCACATGCAGCTCGGCCGGGCCCTGGACGCCCGCGAGAAGGCCCAGGGGCGGCCGTGAGGGGCCGGTTAGCGGACCCGGTCGGCACGGTTCTGACGTGGATGTGGGCGGTCGGTTCCGTTTCCGGCGTCGTCGGGCTGGGGGTTCTCGTCGGCGACGAGCTCTCCCGCACCGGCACAGATCTGGCGGGCCCGGCGCTGACCGCGCCGGACACCGCCCCGGACGAGACAGCAGGGGACACGGCATGACGATCACCGCGACGACGCCCGAGACCGGTGTGCTGCTCGCGCATGCAGACGAACTGGTGGAGAAGGCGGCGGCCGGTCTGTTGCCTGGGGCCCCGGTGGCGCTCGGCGTTCACGTCCCGAGCGTCACCGGCTACGTTCGCCGGGTCGAGGTCGGCGGACGGCCCCTCTTCGCGAAGCTCTCGTTCCTCGGTGTCTCCCTGGTCTCCGCACTGCGGGGCGCCTGCGGGACCTGGGACGCAGTACGGGCCGCCCAGGCCGTTTACACGGCCACTCCTGGGGCTCTCCTGGAACGGGAGGCCGCCCAACTCGGCCTGCTGGCGTCGGCGGGCCTGCGAGCCGCCCACGTCGTCGGGTACGGCGGCGGGGTGTTGTTCACTGAGCCGGTCGAGGGGCCGACCCTCGGGGACCTGGTGGCCGCCGAGCCGCACCGGACTGCCGAGCTGATGACCGGCGTCCGCCGGGAACTGGCCCTGCTGCAGCGGCCCGACATCGTCGGTCGGGTCGAGGGAATGGCGATCCGGGAGAGGTCGATTGACGCGACGTTCGGCCGGAAGTTCAACGGCATCAGCGGCACCACCTACCTCGCTCAGTCTCCCGAGCACGCCCCCGTGCTCACGGAGGTGGTCGCCCGGCTGCGACGGCTGCGGCTCACCCCGGCCGAGCGGCGGCAGGTCTCCTTCGGCGACCTGAAACCTGAGCACGCCGTGTTCCCTGACGGGCCGGGCGGGCGACCGGTGTTCCTCGACCCCGGCCTGTCCCTCACCCACCCCTGTGCGGACACCGCGAAGCTCGTCTCTCGCATGATCCTCGGGCTCATTCCCCGGCCGCCCACGGTGGCCCAGGCGGCGGCGACGCTGTCTGGGATCGGAGCGTTCGTCGACACCGCGACCGGCGGCCTGAGCCCGGAGGCACGGGCGGCCTGGCTGCGGCACCTGGTCGTGCTGTGGCTGATGGACACCACGAACATCCTCACCACCTACCTCACCGCCCCGCCCGGACTGCCGCTGCCCGAACGGGCCACACGGCCGCCGTCCGGCGGGCCGGGCCGCTGTGCACACTCCTGGACCGGGCCTCGGCCGCCCTGGCGGCGGGCACGGACCCGCGTGCCGTCTGGCGGCTCGCCCTGTCCGACGCGGCGGCGGCCCGGCGATGACCGGCCGGATGTCGGTGGGGGTGATCGGAGCCGGGGCGGTCGGCCACACCGTCGCAACCCTGCTGACCGCGTCCGACTGGTGCGGCCTCGTACGGATCGCCTCCGGCAGTGACCGCTCCGCCGCCGCCCTCGTGGCTGACCTGGAGGACATGCAGCAGGTCACCGGGTCCCCCGTACGGGCACAGATCGCCGACGTCCCCGACATGGCCGACTGCGACGCCGTGGTGGTGTGTCCAAGGGCGAAGTTCACCAACACCGCCCGCCGCGACGTGCGGATGGCCGGACTTGCCGCGCACGCCCCCGTCATCACCGCTCTGGGCCGTCAGCTCGGCGGATATACCGGCACGGTGATCGTGGTGACGAACCCCGTTGACGTGATGACCCGCCTGTTCGCCGAAGCCTCTCAAGCCGGGCGGGTGTTCGGGGTCGGCTCCAACACCGACACCGCCCGCTACCGGCTCACCCTCGCCCGCCTCTTGTGCGTGCCCGTGGAGGCCGTGGAGGGGCACGTGATCGGCGAGCACGGCGACGCCGCCGTGGTCTGCGCCTCCGCGACCCGCGTCGGCGGGCTGCCTGTCGCCGTCCCTCTGCGGGCCGTGCACGACGAGCTGTCAGCCCGGCCCCGCCGGATCAACACAGGCCTCGGGCGGGCCCGGTCCGGCCCTGCAGGGGCCGTGATGGCCGCCCTGCGGGCGGCCCTCGGACTCACCGACGGGGTGCTGGAACTGTGCGTCGGTCACGACGAGAACTGGTCGGCAATGCCGTTGCAGTTCACCGCCGGTCAGCCGACCGTCATCGTGCCCGAACTCGACCATGCCGAACGGCGGCTCCTCGCTGCCGCCGAGACCAAACTCCACACCGCGTACAAGACCGTCCCGACCCTCAGCCAAGGAGAGCCCCAGCAGTGACGACCACCCACGCCACCCGCATCACCGCCGCCGCACACGACGTCACCGTGACCAGCACCAGCAAGGAGGTCACGGACTGGGCCCTGCGGTACTTCGGCCCCTGGTGGAATGCCGTCGACGTCACCGACGCGGACGAGCCGGAGGGCGGGCCGGTAGTGGCCGCCGACGTGGACGAGGACCAGATGGTGATTCTCACCGAGCAGATCGCCGCGCGCCCGGCCGTGGAGGAGGTCGTCTACGCGAACTCGCTGCTGCGGTACGTGCGGGACGGCGACGTGGTCATCGCCACCCAGCCCCGCGACCAGCTCGCCTACCGGTACGAGCCCGGCCACCTCCGCGTCGCCGGGGCACAGGAGACCCCGGTGGCGTTGGCCGCTGCCCGCCTCGCCCGGGAGATCCTGCGTGGGAGCCTTCTGGCCGACGGCTGGTCAATCCTCCATGCCTCCGCCGTCACACGCGAGGGTGAAACCGTCCTGACCCTTGGCGGGAAGGGGGCGGGGAAGACGACCACGGCCCTCCTGCTGGCCCGTTCTGGATGGGGGCTGCTGGCGAACGACCGGGTATTCGTGAAGCCTGACGGCCATGGCGGGGTGCAGGTTCTCCCGTGGCCGTTGGCCGCCGCAGTCGGCCTCGGTTTCCTCGACGCCGCCGGACTCTACGACGGCGTCCGGAACCGGGTCCTGGCCGGGGAGTCCCTGCACCCGACGCAGGACCCGAAGGTCACCGCCGCCCTGCACGACGGCCGCCGGGCTGCGATCCGCCGTGACGACGGCAAGGAACTGAAGCCCCAGTTCTTCCCCGACCAGCTCGCCTCCTGGCTCGGCCTCACCCTCTCCACCCACGGCCGAGCCGCCCGCGTCCTGTTCCCCACGGTCAACAAGGCCGCCACCCCGGCCCTGGTCAACAACAGCCGGGCCCTCGGCGAGGGCGACTTGTTCACCGCGTCCACGGAGGACCGCTACCCGGACGTCTTCGGCCTCGCGCCCGCCCCCGGCAAGGCGGCCTCCAACGCCTCCACCACGCTCGCCTTCCTGGCCGAACTGCCACACCACAGCATCAGCCTGGGCCACGACGTGCAGACCAACACCGACTTCCTCGCCCAGCTGACCGACCACTGAACCGCGGCAGGTGACCCGAAGCACCTGCGCCGGCCAGGTGCTCGGCGCCACCTCCCCACCCCATGAACCGGGGCGAAGCCTCGCCGAGACCGCAAGCACGACGAACAGAAAGGGCACCCCATGGACGACCTCATGCCGCCTGCGAAGCGCACCACCCGAGCAGACCGCCTGTTCACCACGAAGGCACACCGACGGGTTCAGACCCCCGGTGAGTGCCACGAGTACAAGAAGACCTCCGGGTCGTCCGACGGCGCGAAGACGTACGACACCACCGCCACCTGATCCGCCCCGTTCGCCCGGTGGGTGCGCCCACGACGCACCCACCGGGCCCTCTTCGGAAGGCACACATGATCAAGCTGCGTCTGACCCCGTACGCGAACACCATATGGACCCGGGCCCCGCCACCGCCCTCTACCGCACCGCCGACGGCCGGAGCGAGGTCGCCCCGTTGGATCACCCGATGCTCGAACGTCTCGCGCTCACCGAAGGTACTCGAGCCCTGGTCGTCGTACGGGAGCGTGCTCCCTGGGCCCTGGCCGTGCTCCACTTGGCCGTCACCGTCATCAAGCGCAGTGACAATGCCAGAGGTTTCGTGGCGCTGCCCCGCATTCTGTGGAATCTGATCTGTCGACCCTGCCCCTCGGCCCACGCGCGGGACGGAGGCCACCGGCCCTCAAAGTCGCGAACTGCTCACCCGGGTGTTACCCAGTGTCGTAGATCCGGCAGAAGGAGCTCCTGAAGCGGGGCCTTGACAAGGCACTCCTGCACCTTGATCTCCGTTCCGCTCTCCAGAAGTCGCACTGCAGCTACCATGCGATGATTTCCATCGAGTAGAAGTCGCTGATGCGATGGCAGCGCGATGCTAGAGACGCAAATCGTGGTATGAGTGCCATCAGTCTGGCCATGCGAAGCGAGCCAGTCCTGAGTCTGTGCTATTCGACGCTGCCGATTCTCTCCTACCCCGCCAGAAAATTCAGCAGCGCGAACTACAGAGAGTGGCGCCCCACTCGGATCATCCCATGGAACTTCATGCTCTTCGGAACTGACGTACCAGGGTGTGAAATAATGTTCGATTTCGTCTGCTCGCGTTACTCGAAAAGTGGATATCTCAACGCTTGCAGACCCTTCATTCGCTTGACTCAGAAACAATTCCCAGTTGAAGTTTACCCGAATTATATTCTCGCCCGACGTGTAATTGTTGCAAAATGCTTGCGGCGAGACGTTAGGGGGGTTGCTCAGGCTCAAGAATTCCTCCACCATGCACTCCAGGCCCTCCATTATGTGGCGATGCTCTGATGCGCATCGCCGCTTCCTTAGTCGGAGATCCTCTTTGAGTGTTTCGGCTACCTGTTTAAATACCAGCCAATCCTCTGGCGACCATGCCTGGTAGGCGCTAAGAGTTTTCGCTGCAAACTGCTCCATGGTTTCCATGGTTCGCTTTAGGCTAACCAAATACTCACGCTGCATTGCGGGACGTGCCAGTCCTAGGAGACTGAGCCCGGCCCGGGCGTCCAGGAAAGCTTGACAGAACAGCTCGGAACCCGACCTCCCTTTCCTTTTTATGGCACTTGCCTCTCCGGAAAAGACGGCAATCTTTTCCGTCATTTCGAGATCCGCCAAAGCTTCCTGTATTTTTTGTTGGCGGCTGGCCAGCATGCCACCGACAATGGTTATTGCGAGTCCCAGAACCACATTCGTGGCCCAGTCTGAAAGGGACCACTCTTGGTCAAATTTCGCCAATCCTAAATTGATCACTACTGCGACTGCTGGGACTATGAGTAGAGGTAAGTACTCTCGGACAGTGCGGATTTTCATGCATCCCCCTCGCTGTAGATTCCCAGATGGCTAGATCGCGAATCCATCGGTTTCGTGGTACGTCAAGCGGGCAACGTCAGGGGACGGAGGGAGCGTTTCTCTACGCAGGGTTCTCGGGTCCAGGCCGACTGTCCCCGCCGAGCACCACGGCCGGATCTCCCTGGTGCTGACCTCACCGCCGTACGGCAACACCGTCCACGGCCAGGTCCGCTCCACCCGCGAATCCGGGGAGCGCGGCGTGACGAAGAAGGACTACCGCTACAGCCGTGACCCCCACAACCTTGCCCACGTCGGCCTCGACCGCCTCCTCGAAGCCTTCACCGAGATCCTCACCGAATGCCGCCACCTCCTGCGCCCCGGCGGCACCGCCGTCATCACCACCCGCCCCTGGCGCGAACGCGGCGAACTCGTCGACCTCCCCACCGCCGCTCTCGCCGCCGGAGAAGCCGCCGGCCTCATCCCCGCCGAGCGCAACGTCGCCCTCCTCGCCGGAATCCGCGACAGCCGCCTCATCGCCCGCCCCTCCTTCTTTCAGATGACCAACACCCGCGACGCCCGCAACCGCGGCATCCCCCTCCACGTCGTCCAGCACGAAGACGTCCTCGTCCTCACCAAGCCCGGAAGGGCGGTGAGTTCCGGCGAGCCCAAGGGCGGTTGGGGGGAACCGAGGGGCTCAGCCTCGTCAATTCCGTGTGTCGGGCGTGAGGTTCGGCCCAAGCCTTGACGTCCGGCACCGGCGACCATGGCACGTACCCGCAACTGTGCCGAAGGAGCCCGCGATGGACGGTGCTGACCGGCCGATCGGCAGTCTGTTCTCCGGCGTGGGTGGTCTCGATCTCGGCGTGATGGCGGCGCTCGGGGGCGGCCTCGCCTGGCACGCCGAGAACAACGAGCATGCAGTACACGTCCTGTCGCGACACTGGCCTCACGTCCCTAACCTTGGCGACGTACGAAACATCAACTGGCACCAAGCCGACCCCGACCCCGACGGCGAACCTGGGCGGGATCGGTGGCTCCCAGCACCCGGACAAGCGCAAAGCGGGCGGCCATGGCCCGTCCCTCGCCCACGAGGTGGTGCACCTGCTACCCACTCCGAGAGCGAGCGACGGCTCGAAGGGGTCACCGAATCAGTGCTACCGCAACGGCAGCCCCACCCTGGCCTCCACCGCCGGGGCTCTCGCCCCGTCGGCCACGTTGCCCCAGGGCCCCAAGATGCTTCTGCCCACCCCGACCTCCTCGGACGGCAACGGTGGTGCCGGCACCACCCCGAAGCGCAAAGGCGGCATGAACCTCCGCACCGCCGTTACTCACCTGCCCACTGGTGGGGCCCCTACCTCCCCGCCATCAGAGGCTGGGAACACGTGACCGGACACCCCGCGCCCCCGCCCACCATCCCCGGCACGCGACGTCTCGCTCCGTCTCTGGTCGAGTGGATGATGGGCCTCCCCGAAGGCTGGGCCACCGCTGAGGAAGGACTCTCCCGCGCTACCCAACTCCATCTCCTCGGCAACAGTGTCGTCCCTCAGCAGGCTGCCCATGCTGTGCGCACCTTGCTGCGTGAACGCACTCCGCTACGGGACTGCCCAGGTTTTCAGAGCGCGGAGTCAAGGGGGACAGAGCATGAGTGACCTTTCGACGTCGGGGGAGAGCGGCTCGAACGAGGGGAAGACGCCGGAGGCTTCCACCTTTCCCAGAAGGAGACCGTCCCAAGCCCACAGGGCAAGCCGGTCGTGCCAGCCCCGAACCCGCAGTGGTAGGCGTGGCAGAGGAGGCGACCTCCCCGGTAGCCGCGAGCGGCTTCCCGCGCCGGTCGGCGGAGTCCTGAGGCCGAGGCTCTTGATACCGGGGAGGCCAGAGGTGGTTGGGTGGACCCTCATGACGGATGAATCGTCCGTCATGGAGCAGGTCGTGCAGAACTGTGCTCTGTCCCAGCCTCCGCCTCATAAGTCGGAGAAATGGAAGTGGCAGATCAATTTGCACGCGAAGCGGCTGGAGTTGTTGCTCTCGCCGGACAGGCCCGTGCAACTGACCGTGGGCGAGAGGCATCACTGCGATGGGATTTCGTTCCTCACCCCATCTGAACGCGAAGGCAACTCATGCGGGTGTCCGGGGCATTTGATGCGATGTCGTGCCGATGGGGCACTTTCCCGGATGAGCCCGTTCGCGAGGGTTTCCTTCGCTCTCGACATGGTCGATTGGCCCGGGAGCTTCAGGTTCGACTGGGCCGCCTGGGACTTTGCGCTGAGACTTCCGGCCATCAGCCGGCAGATCGCGGAAGTCCCAGGCCCAGTGCTTGCTGAACTGGTCATTCGCTCTGCGGCTTCGGAATCAGCCGGTGGAATCCGAGTGGCTTGGAACTACCCCTGTCTGTCCTTGCTGCGAGGTGATCGATACGGGATAGCGACTCCGGGGTGAATTCCGTCTGAGGTGCGCACACTTCATCACGCCGGGAGTAAACGGATGTGTGGCCGATGAAGCGGGGGTACCGTGGGGTCACCCCGGGATGGGTTGTTCCGTAGGGTCAGTGAGGGCTCATGCCGTCAGAATTGTGACCCGCAACATACGGACGAAAAAGCCCCTCCTGCACCACCGACACGAGCAGCTGCCCGTCCCGGTCGTAGATCCGGCCGCGCGCCAGGCCCCGCCCGCCGGTCGCGATCGGCGACTCCTGGTCGTACAGGAACCACTCGTCCGCCCGGAACGGCCGGTGGAACCACATGGCGTGGTCAAGCGAGGCGATGTCGAAGTTCCGCGAACCCCACAGCGGCTCCACCGGCAGCCGCACCGCGTCGAGGAGCGTCGTGTCGCTCGCGTACGCCAGCGCGCAGGTGTGCACCAGCTGGTCGTCGCCGAGCGGCCCGACCGCGCGCATCCACACCGCGCTGCGCGGCTCCGCGCCCTCGATCTCCTCGCGCGTCCAGCGCAGCCCGTCCACGTAACGGATGTCGAAGGGCTGGCGGCGCGCGATGCGCTCCAGGGCGTCCGGGAGGGCGCCCAGGTGCTCGCGGATCTCGTCGGCGACGCTCGGCAGCGACTCCGGGTCGGGGACCTCGCGGCGCGGCGGCAACTGGTGCTCGATGCCGCCCTCCTCCGGCTTGTGGAAGGACGCCGTCAGGTTGAAGATCGTGCGGCCCTGCTGGACGGCCGTGACCCGCCGGGTGGTGAAGGAACGCCCGTCGCGCACCCGCTCCACCTGGTAGACGATCGGCACCCCCGGGCGGCCGGGACGCAGGAAGTACGCGTGCAGCGAGTGCACCGGGCGATCGCCGTCCGTGGTGCGGCCCGCGGCGACCAGCGCCTGGCCCGCGACCTGCCCGCCGAAGACCCGCTGGAGGTGCTCCTGCGGGCTGCGGCCACGGAAGATGTTGACCTCGATCTGCTCCAGGTCGAGCAGATCGACGAGTCTCTCGGCGGGGTTCGTCATGGCGGTTGCTCCTCTTCCGTGCCTCTCGGCGGCCTGGTTCCGTGCCTCTAGACCTGGCCGAGCTGGCCGACCGAGGTGACCCGGACGACCGCCCGCGCCTCCTCGTCCGAGGCCGCCAGGTCGACCTCGGCGCTGATGCCCCAGTCGTGGTCGTCGCTCGGGTCGTCGAAGATCTGCCGGACCCGCCACAGCCCGTGCGGCTTGTCCTCCTCGATGAGCAGCAGCTTGGGGCCGCGCGCGTCGGGTCCCGTGCCGAGCTCCTCGTGCTCGTCCCAGTAGTCGTCCATCGCCTCGCCCCACCTGTCCTCGTCCCAGCCGGACTCGGCGTCCAGCTCGCCGAGCGCGCGGACGTTGTCCAGGGCGGCCAGCTCGACGCGGCGGAACATGGCGTTGCGCACGAGGACCCGGAAGGCCCGCGCGTTCGACGTGACCGGCTTGACCTGGTCGGCCTTCTCCTGCGCCTGCTCCGCCGTCTCGATCTCCGGGTTCGCCAGCTGCTCCCACTCGTCGAGCAGCGAGGAGTCGACCTGGCGCACCAGCTCGCCGAGCCAGGCGATCAGGTCCTGGAGGTCCTCCGACTTGAGGTCGTCGGGGATGGTGTGCTCCAGGGCCTTGTACGCGCCCGCGAGATAGCGCAGCACGATGCCCTCGGTGCGCGCCAGCTCGTAGTGCGAGGTGAACTCGGCGAAGGTCATGGCCCGTTCGTACATGTCACGGACGACCGACTTCGGCGACACCGGGTGGTCGCCGACCCACGGGTGGCTCTTGCGGTACACGTCGTACGCGTGCCACAGCAGTTCGTCCAGCGGCTTGGGGTACGAGACGTCCTGGAGGAGCTCCATCCGCTCCTCGTACTCGATGCCGTCCGCCTTCATCTGGCCGACCGCCTCGCCGCGCGCCTTGTTCTGCTGCGCGCCCAGGATCTGCCGGGGATCGTCGAGGGTGGACTCCACGACGGACACCATGTCGAGCGCGTACGAAGGCGACTCGGGGTCCAGCAGGTCGAACGCGGCCAGCGCGAACGTCGACAGCGGCTGGTTCAGCGCGAAGTCCTGCTGGAGGTCGACCGTCAGCCGGACGATCCGGCCCTCGGCGTCCGGCGTCTCCAGCTGCTCCACCACACCGCCGTCGAGCAGCGAGCGGTAGATGGCGATCGCCCGGCGGATGTGCCGCAGCTGCGCCTTGCGCGGCTCGTGGTTGTCCTCCAGGAGGTGCCGCATCGCCTCGAAGGCATTGCCAGGGCGGGCGATGATCGACAGCAGCATGGTGTGCGTGACCCGGAACCGGCTGGTCAGCGGTTCGGGGTCGGAGCCGATCAGCTTGTCGAAGGTGGACTCCGACCAGGCGATGAAGCCCTCGGGGGCCTTCTTGCGGACCACCTTGCGGCGCTTCTTCGGGTCGTCGCCCGCCTTGGCGAGCGCCTTCTCGTTCTCCACGACGTGCTCGGGCGCCTGCGCGACGACGAAACCGGCCGTGTCGAACCCGGCCCGGCCCGCCCGGCCCGCGATCTGGTGGAACTCACGGGCGCGCAGCGTCCGCACCCGCGTCCCGTCGTACTTC
Organism: Streptomyces sp. NPDC021093; assembly: GCF_044333135.1. Taxonomy (NCBI): domain Bacteria; kingdom Bacillati; phylum Actinomycetota; class Actinomycetes; order Kitasatosporales; family Streptomycetaceae; genus Streptomyces; species Streptomyces sp. NPDC021093. The sequence continues at coordinate 199,840 of NZ_JBIRQJ010000008.1, forward strand.
GTGAGCGCGGTGAACAGCACCGTCCTGATCGGTACGTTGACGCCGACGCCGAGCGTGTCGGTACCGCAGATGACCTTCAGCAGACCGGCCTGGGCAAGCTTCTCGACCAGGCGGCGGTACTTCGGCAGCATGCCCGCATGGTGCACGCCGATGCCGTGCCGCACGTACCGGGAGAGGTTCTGGCCGAACTTGGTGGTGAAGCGGAAGCTGCCGATCAGATCGGCGATCTTCTCCTTCTCCTCCTTGGTGCACATGTTGATGCTCATCAGCGACTGCGCCCGCTCGACGGCCGCCGCCTGTGTGAAGTGCACGATGTAGACCGGCGACTGCCGGGTGTCGAGCAGCTCGGTCAGCGTCTCGGTGATCGGCGTCATCCGGTACTCGTACGACAGCGGGACCGGCCGCGTCGCGGACCGTACGACCGCCGTGGGGCGCCCGGTCCTGCGGTTAAGGTCCTTCTCGAACATCGAGACGTCGCCGAGCGTCGCCGACATCAGGATGAACTGCGCCTGCGGCAGCTCCAGGATCGGGATCTGCCAGGCCCAGCCGCGGTCCGCCTCCGCGTAGAAGTGGAACTCGTCCATCACGACCTGGCCGATGTCGGCGTCCTTGCCGTCGCGCAGCGCGATCGAGGCGAGGATCTCTGCGGTGCAGGCGATGACCGGGGCGTCCGCGTTCACCGAGGCGTCGCCGGTCAGCATGCCGACGTTCTCCGTGCCGAACAGCTTGCACAGGTCGAAGAACTTCTCCGAGACCAGGGCCTTGATCGGCGCGGTGTAGAAGGTGACCTTGTCCTGGGCCAGTGCGGTGAAGTGCGCACCGGCCGCGACCAGGCTCTTCCCGGATCCGGTCGGCGTGGAAAGAATCACGTTCGCACCGGTGACCACCTCCATCAGCGCCTCTTCCTGCGCCGGGTACAGGGCGATGCCCTGCCCCTCGGCCCAGGTCGAGAAGGCCTCGAAGAGGGTGTCGGGGTCGGCGTTCGGCGGGAGCTGATCGATAAGGGTCACGCCCCCATCTTGCCTGGCGCCGGTACAGATCGGGGAACCGGAGGGTACGTACAAGATCATCCCGGATAGGGTGGCGGGTCAGCCCATCGGCGGCCGCAGCTCAACTCGGCCGCGCCAGGGAAGAGATGGGGGCACCGAAGCAAATGGGGCGGGTACGACCATGATGGGACCGGCGCACTCTCTGTCGGGAGCAGCGGCGTGGCTGGGGGTCGGCGCGGCGACCGCCGCCTGGGGGCACCCGATGCCGTGGCCGGTGCTCGTCGTCGGCGCACTGATCTGCGCGGGCGCGGCACTCGCCCCCGACCTCGACCACAAGGCCGCGACCATCTCGCGCGCCTTCGGCCCGGTCTCGCGGCTGCTCTGCGAGATCGTCGACAAGCTGTCGACGGCCGTCTACAAGGCGACCAGGGGCAAGGGCGACCCGCGCAGGAACGGCGGCCACCGCACCCTCACCCACACCTGGGTGTGGGCGGTGGCGATCGGCGCCGGCTGCTCGGCGGCGGCGGTCTGGGGCGGGCGCTGGGCGGTGCTCGGCGTCCTCTTCGTGCATCTCGTGCTCGCGGTGGAGGGGCTGCTGTGGCGGGCCGCCAGGGTCTCCAGCGACGTCCTGGTGTGGCTGCTCGGCGCGACCAGCGCGTGGATCCTGGCCGGGGTGCTCGACAAGCCGGGCAACGGTGCGGACTGGCTGTTCACCGGCCCCGGGCAGGAGTACCTGTGGCTCGGCCTGCCGGTCGTGCTCGGGGCGCTCGTGCACGACATCGGGGACGCGCTGACCGTCTCCGGCTGCCCGATCCTGTGGCCCATCCCGATCGGCCGCAAGCGCTGGTACCCGATCGGGCCGCCGAAGGCGATGCGGTTCAGGGCCGGGAGCTGGGTGGAGATGAAGGTGCTGATGCCGGTGTTCATGCTGCTCGGGGGAGTGGGCGGGGCGGCGGCGCTGAACTTCATCTGACCCCGTGCCGACGACCGGGGCGCAGGGGCGGGACGCAGGTGTGCGGCCCGCCCCTTCCGTATGCCGGGGGCGGGTGTACGTTCGGGCCAGTGCACCTTTCCGGAGAGGCAGTGACACGTGTCAACATTCGATGTGACCACCACTGAAGGACTCGTCGTACGGACCACCGCCGGGGCGGTGCGCGGCACCGTCCGCCACGAGAGCCACGCCTGGCTCGGCGTCCCGTTCGCACAGCCGCCGGTCGGCGGACTGAAGTGGCGGGCACCGCGGCCGGCCCTGCCGTGGGAGGGCGTGCGCGGGGCGACGGAGTACGGCCCCGCCGCCGTACAGCTGCCCCGCTTCGACCCGACGGAGCCGCCGTACGAAGGAGACAGCGAGGACTGCCTCTATCTGAACGTCTTCTCCCCGGCAGCCGACGACGCCCGCCGCCCGGTCCTGGTCTGGATCCACGGCGGTGGGTACGTCTTCGGCACCGGCAAGGACTACGACGGCTCGGTCCTCGCCGAGCGCGGCGACGTGGTCGTGGTGACCCTCAACTACCGGCTCGGCCCCTGGGGCTTCCTGCACCTCGCGGGCGTCGACCCGGCGGTGGCCGACACCAACGTGGGCGTACGCGACCAGGTCGCGGCCCTGGAGTGGGTGCGCGACAACATCGCGGCCTTCGGCGGCGACCCCTCCCGCGTCACGCTCGTCGGCGAGTCGGCGGGCGGCATGAGCGTCGGCACCCTGCTCGGCGTGCCCGCCGTACGCGGCCTCTTCCACGGCGCGGCGCTGCTCAGCGGCAGCGCCGCCGAGCAGCAGGACGCCGCCACCGGCACGGCCGCCGCGCGGGCGTTCCTGGCGCGCCTCGGCATCCCGGAGACGGAGGCGGGCCGACTGCGCGACGTACCGGTGGACGAACTGCGCACCGTGGCCGGGGAGTTCGCGGCGACGGGCGGTCACGACGGCGAGCAGGGCCTCGCGTTCCTGCCGGTCGTCGACGGCGACCTCGTCCCGGACGTCCCGCTGACCGCCGTCGCGGACGGTGCGGTCGCCGACGTACCGCTGCTCGTCGCGTACTGCCGCGACGAGATGGCGATCTTCACGCTGATGGGCGACGACAACCCGATCACCCGGTCTCTGGAGGCGGCCACCGGCGAGCAGGCATGGGCCGAACTCATGCGCCGTTACGCGGAGTTGGAGCCCGAGGGGGCCACCGCCGGCGGCACCGCACGCAGGACGCTCCTCGGCGACGCGATGTTCGCGATGCCGTCGGTACGGGTCGCCGAGGCGCAGGTGCGCGCCGGTGGCCACGCGTGGATGCACCGGTTCGACCACCGGCCGCCCATGGCGCCGTACGACATCCTCGGCCCCACCCACGCCGCGGACATCCCGTGCCTGTGGAGCCGCGAGCCGTCCTTCGACCTGGCCTCGCTGAGCGGGCGGCAGGCGGACGGCTTCATGGACATGGACGAGGCGGACAAGGCGGCCTCGGCGGCGCTCCAGGAGGCGGTGCTCTCGCTGGTGCGCGAGGGCAGGCCGAGCCTCCCGGAGGGGCCCGAGTGGCCGGAGTACGACGAGAAGTCACGTGCGCAGATGCTGATCAAGGCCCGGCCGGAACTGGCGCTCGACCCGACGGGGGAGCGGCGGCGGGCGTGGGACGGCGTGCGGGGGTGAGCTCCGGACCGGCTCCGGCGTAGGAACGCTGCGTCGGGTGCGGTCCCGGCGACGGGTTCATCGTCGGGGGACGGGCTGGTTTCGCGTCGTACCCGGTGCTCCGGCGGACGGTGGCCGGTACGGTCGTGGCCTTCCACCACCGCGAGGCACCCCGGTGCCGCGCGGGCGGTCTGGACCGACGGGAGGGTGCTTGTGCACCATGTGGTGAGGGTGCCGCTCGACGGTGGCGGAGCGGTCCTCTTCGAGGCGGCCCCGGAACTCGCAGGGCCGGTGAAGGCCGGCCGCTTCGGTGACGCGGTGCGCGAGTTCCCGCAGACCCTGCAGCAGGCCCTCGAACCCGTCGGCGACGCGGCGCGCGCCGTCCTCGACCAAATGCGCCGGGCCCGCCCCGACGAGATCGAGATCGAGTTCGGCGTCGACCTGTCGGCCCAGGCCGGCGCCGTCATCACCAAGGGCGAGTCGAAGGTGCACCTCAAGGTCCGCGTGCTGTGGAAGGAAGTCGAGGACGAGCCGGGCCGGAGCACGGGGTGAGGACGCGGAGCGGTGCGCGGCAGGGGTGAGGGCGAGCCGGAACCGGACCCCGGAGGAAGCGGCCGGGCCGCGGCCACAGCGGCCGTCGCCCGCATCCTGGGCCCCCAGGGACACGCCGTCGGGACCGGCTTCCTCGTGGCCGACGACCTGGTCGTGACGTGCGCGCACGTACTGGAGCAGGCCGAGGGGCCCGATCCTGCCGGAACTCCCGTGCACCTCGACTTCCCGCACCTGCCGGGCGTGCCCTCCGCCGAAGGCACTCCTCTGCCCGGCGCACGGCGCGACTCGGAGGCCGAGGACGTCGCGGTGCTGCGGCTGACGCGGACCCCGCGGGGCGCCCGGCCGGTCCGGCTGGGGGCGGCGGAGGGCTGCCGGGGGCACCGCGTCTCTTCGTACGGCTTCCCCGCCCAGGCCCCGCCCGGCGGGCACTTCGGCTACGGCACCGCGGGCGATCTGCTGCCCGTCAGGGACGGCGGCGGCCGGCTGCTCCAGCTGACGGCGGCCAACGACCTCACGCAGGGCTTCAGCGGCGGTCCTGTCGTCGACGAGGTCACGGGCCTGGTCATCGGGATGATCACCGAGATCACCACGCCCGACCGGCATCTGCGCGGCACCGGCATCGCGTACGCCACCCCGAGCCGGGTCCTGCGCGAGGTGCTGCCCGGACTCACGGAGCACGCGGTGCCCCCGTACCGGGGACTGGAGCCGTTCACCGCCGCGCACGCCAAGCTGTTCCACGGGCGGGACGAGGCCGTCGCGCAGACGCTGGCCGCGCTGCGCGCACACCCGAGGGTCCTCCTGCTGCTGGGCCCGTCGGGGGCGGGCAAGTCGTCCCTCGTCCAGGCCGGTCTGCTGCCCGCCCTCGCGGACGGCGCGCTCCCGGGCAGCGACCGGTGGTCCGTGGTGCTCGCCAGGCCCGGCCGGGACCTGCCCGCCGCCTGGGCCGGGGCGGGGCTCCCCGGCGCGGCGACCGACGGGGTGCGGGAGGCGGTGCTGCGGAGGCTGGACGCCGAACCCGCCGACGGGCGCCTGGTGCTGGTGGCCGACCAGTTCGAGGAGTTCCTCACCCCGCTGCAGTCCGGGGACGGCCCCGACGGGCCGGACCCCACCGCCGTCGAGAGCGACCTCGTCGACCTGATCCGCGGACAGCACGCGGTCACCGTGGTGCTCGTCATGCGCGACGACTTCTACCCGAGGCTGGCCGCCGGGGCGCCGCGTCTGCTGGACGCCGCGTCGGGGGGACTCCTGAACGTCCCGGACACGCTCTCCGAGGCCGACCTGCACGCCATCGTCACCGCACCCGCCCACCGGGTGGGGCTGCGCCTGGAGGACGGGCTGCCCGAGCGCATCGTGTCCGACGTGCTGGCACTCGCACCCCGGGGCACGTCGGCGCGGGCACCGGTCACCCTGCTGCCGCCCCTGGAACTCGCCCTCAGCCAGCTGTGGGAGCGCCGCAGCGACGGCTTCCTCACCCACCGCGCCTACGACAGGACCGGCGGCGCGGGCGGCAGCCTCGCCCACCTGTGCGACACCGCGCTCGACCGCCTGGGGCCCGCCGGGCGGCCCGCCGCCGAACGGCTGCTGGTCAGCCTGGTGCGCCCGGCGGACGAGACCCGCCACGTGCCCGCCACCCGCCGTCGGCTGCCCCTCGCCGATCTGCGCGCCCTGGTCGTGGATCCGGCGGCCGGCGGAATCAGGACGGAAGAGGACTTCGACGCGGCCCTGGCGGTCCTCACCGGGCACCGGATCGTCACCGTCCACGCCGCCGACCGCACCGACGGCACACCGGGACCCGCCGCAGCCGAACTGATCCACGACGCGCTCCTGCGGGACTGGCCGGACCTGCGGGAGTGGGTGCGCGCCGACCACGACTTCCAGTCCTGGCTGCACCGGGCGGACGAACGCCAGGCCCGGCACACCGCCAGCGGCGCACCGGGCGACCTGCTCACCGGAAGCGACCTCGACGAGGGCATCGGGTGGGCGCGGCAGCGCGGACTGCCCCCGGACCTGGCCGCCTTCGTGGCCGCCGGCGACGCCCGGAGGCGGACGGTGGCCCGCCGTTCCCGGCGTCTCTCGGCCGGGCTCGCCCTCCTCGCCGTACTGGCGCTGATCGCCGCGGGAGTGGGGCTGTGGCAGCGGCACGACGCCACCGTCGCGCGGGACCGGGCACTGGTGGCGCAGGTGGACATCCTCTCCCGCCAACTGGCCGCCAAGTCCGCCGAGTTGCGGAGCGGACAGCCCGACCTCGCCGCCCTGCTGGCGGTGCAGGCCCACCGGACCGCCCCGACGCACGACGCGGCGACCAGCCTCTACGCGGCGGACGCGCTCCCGCTGCGCCGGAGCGTCGACCTCGCGGGCAGCGCCTACGCGGTGCGGTTCGCCCCCGACGGGCGCACCTTCGCCACCGCGGGCGCGGACGGCGCCGTACACCTGTGGGACACGACGTCGGGCGTGCTCCGGCGCACCTTCCAGCGCCCCGGCGGCCGGACGTTCTCGGTCGCCTTCAGCCCGGACGGGACCCAGCTCGCCGCGGCGGGCGACAACCGAACGGCCCGGATCTGGGACACCGCCACCGGACGGCTCAGGCACACACTCGCCGGGCACACGGACGTCGTCTACGCGGTCGCGTTCTCGCCGGACGGCCGCTCACTGGTCACCGGCAGCGCGGACCGGACGCACCAGGTGTGGGACGCGGCGACGGGCAAGGCGACGAGGCGGGGCACCGGATACCCGGCGGGCGTCCGCGCGGTCGCGTTCAGCCCGGACGGCGGGACGCTCGCGGCGAGCGGTCTGGACGGAACCGTCCGGCTGTGGGACATGGCCACCGGCAGCAGCAGGGGCCTCACCGGGCACACGAACGCGGTCGTCGGCCTCGCGTTCAGTCCCGACGGCCGGACCCTGGCCACCGGCAGCGGCGACCAGACCGCACGGCTGTGGAACGTCGCCACCGGTGCGAGCCGCGCGACGCTCAGCCACCTCCCGTTCGAGGTCACGTCCGTGGCGTTCAGCCCCGACGGCCGGACTCTCGCCACCGGCAGCGCGGACCGACCTGTACAGCTGTGGAACGCGGCCGACGGCACGGCCCGCTCCCCCCTCGTCGGCCACGGGGCCGGTGTGTACTCCGTGACGTTCTCTCCCGACGGCCGCACCCTGGCCAGCAGCGACGACGCCCGGACCGTGCGGCTGTGGCGGATGGGCGACGGGCCCCCGCGCGAGCTCCTCGGGAACACCGACGGCGTGAGCAGGGTCGCGTACAGCGCCGACGGCCGCAGCGTGGCCAGCGCGGGAGGGGACGGGAGAGTGCGGCTCTGGGACCCGGTCACCAGGCGGCTCCTCATGACGTTCACCGGACATCGCAGCCAGGTGTTCGCCGTGGCGTTCAGCCCGGACGGCCGGGTGCTTGCCTCGGGGGGCGCGGACCGTACGGTGCGGCTGTGGGACGTGGCCACGGGCCGGAGCACCCACGTGCTCACCGGGTTCACGTACACCGCGATGGCGCTGGCGTTCAGCCCCGACGGCCGCACGCTCGCCACCGGCTACTCGGGACGTGCCGTCCGGCTGTGGGACGTGACGACCGGCACGCTCCGCCGGGCGCTGACGCTCCCCGTCACCACACCGCCCGTCACCACGCCCCCCGTCACCACGCCCCCCGCCACCACGCCCCCCGACGGCACGGTCGCCGACGACGAGGTCGCCTCCGTGGCGTTCAGTCCGGACGGGCGCACCCTCGCCACCGGCCACGTCAGAGGAAGCGACAACAGAGGGAGCGTCCGCTGGTGGGACCTCTCCAGCGGCAAGGTGCGCCAGGTGCTCGGCGGGCACACCCACGATGTGGAAAGCGTGCTCTACAGCCCCGACGGACGGTTGTTCGCCAGCTTCTCCCTCGATCTGACCGGGCGCCTGTGGGACGTCTCGACGGGCACCACCCGCGACCGTCTCACCGGCTTCACCGGAGCCGTCTTCTCGGCCGCCTTCAGCCCGGACGGCCACACCCTGGCCACCGCCTCCCTCGAACCCACCCTGCGGCTGTGGGACGTGGACACCGCACGGGTACGGACCACTCTCACCGGGCCGGGGGAGGATGTGATCGGCGTCGCGTTCAGTCCGGACGGCCGCACCCTGGCCACCGGTGGCTCCGAACGCCCGGTGCTGCTCCGCCCGGTCGACCTGCCTCGCCCCGAGGCGCTCGTACGGAGGATCTGCGACGCCCTGCACCGTGACTTCACCGCCGCGGAGAAGGCGCAGTTCCTGCCGGGGCGGGAGAGCGGTCCCGTGTGCGGGAGCTGACACCGCGCGCGACGGGCGGAGGCGGCCCCGGCGGCCGGTGAGTGCGCCGTTACGGTGGGCCGGGCCCGCATCCGGGCCCACCGCGACGCACCCCAGGAGGCCGCCCGATGCCCGCCCCGTACCCGCTCACCGCACCGTACGACCACGGCCTGTTCGACGTCGGCGACGGCAACCGGATCCACTGGGAGGTCTCCGGCAACCCCGAGGGCAAGCCCGCGGTCGTCGTGCACGGCGGCCCCGGTACGGGGAGCTCCGCGCACAACCGGAAGCTCTTCGACCCCGACCGCTACCGCCTCGTCCTCTTCGACCAGCGCGGCTGCGGCCGCAGCACCCCGCACGTCGCGGACCCGGCGACGAGCCTTGCGCACAACACCACGCCCCACCTGGTAGCCGACCTGGAGAAGCTGCGCCAACACCTGGGCATCGAGCGGTGGTTGCTGTTCGGCGGGTCGTGGGGCTCGACGCTGATCCTGGCGTACGCGCAGGCGCACCCGGAGCGGGTCAGCGAGATCGTCCTGGCGGGGGTGACCATGACGCGCCGCTCGGAGACCGCGTGGCTCTACGGGGGAGCCGGGCGCTTCTTCCCGGAGGCGTACGAGAGGTTCAGGGCCGGGGTGCCGGAGGAGGAGCGGGACGACCTGGTCGCCGCCTACGCGCGGCGGGCGTCCAGTCACGACCTGGCGGTACGGGACCGGGCGGTGGCCGACTGGTGTGCGTGGGAGGACGCGGTGCTGGGTCTTGAAGCGGACGCCCCGGGTACGAATCCGTACGGCGACCGGCCGTCCGACGGGCGGATCTCGCTGGTTCGGATCGCCTCCCACTACTTCTCGCACGGCGCGTGGCTGGAGGAGGACGAACTGCTGCGCGGTGCGCACCGGTTGGCGGGGATCCCGGCGGTGCTGCTCCAGGGCCGCCACGACCTGGCGGGGCCGCCGCACACCGCGTGGGAGCTGGCGCGGGCGTGGCCGGGCGCGGAACTGACCATCTTCGGGGACTCGGGCCACCTGGGAGGCGCGGGAATGCGGGAGGCGCTGGCGGAGGCGCTGGAGCGGTTCGCGCAGTAGCCGCGGCCTTCAATCCCCGCCGCCCCGATATCCGCCCGGATGGCGCAGCGCGCTGTCGGGGCGCCGCACACCGGCGGCCCCCGGCCGCCCGTTGCGCGCCCCTTCGAGCCGTTGTAGGGGGAATTCGCCCGTGGAACCATCGAAAAGTCCAAAGGAAAAGGACAGGGGCAATTTCGAGGGAGTTCCTATGTGCAGGCGTGCGACAGCACGGAAAACGATGGGGACGATGGGGAATTCAGCGCGGGCGCACACTTCGGGGCGGGGTGCGGTGCTGCGCTGGACCGGCCCCGTCCTCGCCGGGGCGCTCGCCCTGGTGACCGTCCTGCCCGCCAACGCCCATGCGGCGAGCGGGCAGTTCACGTACATCCGGGGCGACAACGGAGCCCCGGCCGTACTCTTCAATCCGCCGAACGACGTGTGCCTTCCGCTGGACGGCGGCGCGGCGCACGCCGGGAACGACACGGACGCCACGGCCTTCGTCTACGCGGACGGGGCGTGCACCCCCGAGCAGGGCCTGGCGATCGTCGGGGTCGGAGCGACCTGGGACCAGACCAACCCGCCGCCGCTGCCCGCCCGCAGTGTGCGGTTCGGCTCGACGGGGTGACCACGTGTTCCACACGAAGGAGACAAGGATGAAGCGCAGACTGTCCGCCGTATTCGCGACCCTGGCGGTCGGCATCACACTTCTGGCCGCGCCGGCGAGTGCCCAGATCCGTTCCGCCGACGACTGGCATCTCAACCCCGCCGGTGTCTTCCAGACCGAGTACGACTGCGTGGTCGCCGGGCAGACCGGCTATCTCGGCGGCGCCTGGAAGGACTTCCGATGCGAATACGTGGGTCTTGGCTGGAGGATGTGGGTCCTGACCTAGCCGCGGACGGGACGAGTGGCGACCGGGGTCGGCCACGGCCCGGTGCGGCCATGGCGGTGGCGGCGGTGGTGGTGGTAGCGGTGGGCCGGACCGGGATGTCCCGGCCCGGCCCACCGTCGTGCACTGCCTTCCGGCCGCGCACGCTATCCGTGCCGTCGTGCATGGCTTGCCCGCCGCGCGCCATCCATGCCGTCGTGCACCGCTTGCCCACCGCGCACGCGCTATCCGTGCCACGACCTCCACAGCGCCGCGTACGCCCCGTCGGCAGCCACCAGCTCCTCGTGGCTGCCCAGCTCCGCGATCCGCCCGTCCTCGACGACCGCGATCACGTCCGCGTCGTGCGCCGTGTGCAGCCGGTGCGCGATCGCGATCACGGTGCGGCCGTCCAGCACCCGCGCCAGGGACCGTTCCAGATGGCGCGCCGCGCGCGGGTCGAGGAGCGAGGTCGCCTCGTCCAGGACCAGCGTGTGCGGGTCCGCCAGGACCAGCCGGGCCAGCGCGATCTGCTGGGCCTGTGCCGGGGTCAGGGCGAGCGATCCCGAGCCGACCTCCGTGTCCAGCCCGTCGGACAGGCCCCGCGCCCAGCCGTCCGCGTCCACCGCACCCAGCGCCGCCCACAGTTCGGCGTCCTCGGCGGCGGGGCGGGCGAGTCGCAGGTTGTCCCGGAGCGAGCCCACGAAGACATGGTGCTCCTGGTTGACCAGCGCCACGTGCGAGCGGACCCGCTCCGCCTGCATACGTGCCAACTCGGCGCCGCCCAGGGTGAGTTCACCCGTGCGCGGGGCGTAGATGCCCGCCATCAGACGGCCCAGCGTCGACTTGCCCGCGCCCGAGGGGCCGACCAGCGCGACCCGGGTGCCGGGCGCCACGTCGAGCGACACCTGGTGCAGGACGTCGATCCCCTCGCGGTAGCCGAAGTGCACGTCGTCGGAGCGCAGTCGGCGGCCGTCCGGCGTCACCGACTCGTCGCCCGCGTCCGGCTCGATGTCCCGTACGCCCACCAGCCGTGCCAACGACACCTGAGCGACCTGGAGTTCGTCGTACCAGCGCAGGATCAGGTTCACCGGGTCGACCAGCATCTGCGCGAGCAGCGCCCCCGTCGTCAGCTGTCCGACGGTGAGCCAGCCCTGCAGCACGAAGACGCCGCCGATGACGACCGACGAGCAGAGGATGGTGATGTGGGTGATGTTGATGACGGGGAAGAGCACGGTGCGCAGCCACAGCGTGTAGTTCTCCCACGCGGTCCACTCCTTGATCCGCTGCTCGGAGAGCGCCACCCGACGTGCGCCGAGGCGGTGTGCCTCGATGGTGCGGCCCGCGTCGACCGTCTCGGCGAGCATCGCCGCGACCGCCGCGTACCCCGCCGCCTCCGACCGGTAGGCCGAAGGCGCCCGCTTGAAGTACCAGCGGCAGCCCACGATCAGCACCGGCAGCGCCACCAGTACGGACAGTGCCAGCGGCGGCGCCGTCACCGTCAGTCCGCCGATCAGCAGCAGCGCCCACACCACGCCGATCGCGAGCTGCGGCACCGCCTCCCGCATCGCGTTGGCGAGGCGGTCGACGTCGGTGGTGATGCGGGACAGGAGGTCGCCGGTGCCCGCCCGCTCCAGCACGCCCGGCGGCAGGCCCACCGCGCGGACCAGGAAGTCCTCGCGCAGGTCGGCGAGCATCTCCTCGCCGAGCATCGCGCCGCGCAGCCTGGTCTGCCGTACGAAGAGCGCCTGGACGAGGAGCGCGGCGGCGAACAGGCCCGCCGTGAGCCCCAGCCGGATCTCCGCCGTGCCCGCCGTCAGGTCCTCGATCACATCGCCGAGCAGGTAGGGGCCCACCATCGACGCGACCACCGCGAGGGTGTTGAAGGCGATCAGGGCGACGAACGCCGTGCGGTGCCGGCGCAGCAGCGTGCCGACGTAGGAGCGCACGGTCGCCGGACTGCCGACGGGCAGCGTGGTCGCCGACTCGGGCGCCGCCGGGTCGAACGGCGGAGGCGCCACCCCGATCCGGGGTGCGGGTGCGCCCTTGGTGCGGGTGGTGCTCATGCCGGTTCCTCGATCTCTTCTCGCTCTTCTCTTGCCTTCAAGCGGTGGACCTCGGCGGTCGCCTCCGCCTCTTCGTCCGTCTCGCGCGTGACGACCGCGCGGTAGCGGGGTTCGGTGTGCAGCAGCGCGCGGTGCTCGCCGACCGCGGCGACCTCGCCCTCATGGACGAACACGACGCGTTCCGCATGGTCGAGCAGCAGCGGGGAAGAGGCCAGGACCACGGTCGTACGACCGGACCTGAGCCGTTGGACACCCGCTGCCACCCGGGCTTCGGTGTGCGAGTCGACGGCCGACGTCGGCTCGTCCAGTACCAGTACCTCCGGGTCGGTCACCAACGACCGTGCCAGCGCCAGGCGTTGACGCTGACCGCCGGAGAGCGAGCGGCCGCGCTCGGTGATCCGGGTGTCCATCGGATCGCCGTCGGCCTCGGCCGAGGCCTGGGCGAGCGCCGCGAGCACGTCCGTGCACTGCGCCGCCGCCAGCGCGTCCTCGGCGGACACGTTCCCCGACGCGGGTACGTCGAGCAGTTCGCGCAGCGTCCCCGAGAGCAGCACCGGATCCTTGTCCTGTACGAGGACCGAGGCGCGCGCGGCGGCCAGCGGCAGCCCGTCCAGGTCGACCCCGCCGAGCTGCACGGAACGCACCTTCCGCGTCCCGTCGTCGGGCGCCGACGGCTCGTCCGCCGGATGCCCGCCGAGGCGGTCGGCCAGCCGGCCCGCCACGTCCGGGTCGCCGCACACGACGGCCGTGAAGATGCCCGAAGGGGCGAGCAGCCCGGTCACCGGGTCGTACAGGTCGCCGGTGGGGGACTGCGCGGCGTCGAGACCGTCGCCCGGCGCGGTGCGGCGCAGGGCGAGAACCCGGGCCGCGCGCTTCGCGGACGGCTTGGAGAAGGAGTACGCCATCGCGATCTCCTCGAAGTGCCGCAGCGGGTACATCAGGAGCGTCACCGCGCTGTAGACCGTGACCAGTTCGCCGACCGTCACCGTGCCCTGGCGTGCGAGCGTCGCCCCGTACCAGACCACACTCACCAGGAGCAGTCCCGGCAGCAGCACCTGCACCGCCGCGATCAGTGCCCACATGCGGGCACTGCGCACGGCGGCCTTCCTGACCTCCTGCGAGGCCTCGCGGTAGCGGCCCAGGAACAGCTCCTCGCCGCCGATGCCGCGCAGTACGCGCAGGCCCGCGACGGTGTCGGACGCCAGCTCGGTGGCCCGGCCCGCCTTCTCGCGCTGCACATCGGCACGCCGGGTCGCCTTCGGCAGCAGCGGCAGCACGGCCAGGGCCAGCGCCGGGACGCCGATCGCGACCACCACGCCGAGCGCGGGCTGGTAGACCACCAGACCGACACAGACGACCACCAGCGCGAGCAGGGCCGCCGCGAACCGCGACAGCGCCTCGACGAACCAGCCGATCTTCTCGACGTCCCCCGTCGACACGGCCACCACCTCGCCCGCCGCGACCCGGCGGGTGAGCGCCGCACCCAGCTCGGCCGTCCGGCGGGCCAGCAGCTGCTGGACGCGGGCTGCAGCGGTGATCCAGTTGGTGATGGCCGTCCGGTGCAGCATGGTGTCGCCGACCGCGACGGCCACGCCCATCAGCGCGAGCAGCCCGGCGGCCAGCGCGAGGCGCCCGCCGGAGCGGTCCACCACGGCCTGGACGGCGAGGCCGACGCCCAGCGGCAGCCCGGCCACACCTATTTGGTGGAGCAGCCCCCAGCCCATGGCCTTGAGCTGCCCGCCCAGCTGGCCGAGGCCCAGCCACAGCAGGAAGCGGCCCCCGGAGCGGACATCGGGTTCGCCGGGGTCTGAATACGGAAGATCGCGAATGTGCATGAGGCCCTACGGCTCGGTGTGACGGCTCTGGAGTCGGGGACGGGTGGCGCAAACCGTGCAAGGTTCGCTCTCCAAGAGCCGTCGGGGCAATCGATTTATGCCCGTGACCGCCAGGAACGCGCCAATGTCCGCCGGGCAGGCCCTGGTACTCCGGCCCGTCCCACGCTTCACTTCTGTTGCATGAGACAACGACGAACCATGAGCTTGGTGAGCGGACTGGTGCTCGCCGCCGGGGCGCTGTTCGGCGCGACCCCGGCCGGTGCGGCGACCGCCAACGGCCCTGTTCCGCCCGCCGAGTTCGGCAACGACTGGCACGACCCGCTGTCCGCCGCGCCGCCCGTGGCCAAACCGCACACCCGGTCCTGCCAAGTCACCCTGGGCGAGGCCCAGTTCCGCGACTTCACCCCGTACAAGGGGAGTTACACCCCGCCGAAGAAGTGCGGCGACCGCTGGAGCAAGGTCGTGCTGCGCCTCGACGGGAAGGTCAAGGGCCGCCAGTACGACCGTCTCGGCTACCTGCACGTCGGCGGCGTCGAGGTGTTGAAGACCTCCACGCCCGAGCCCTCGGTCGACGGCATCACCTGGTCCGTCGAGAAGGACGTCACCCGCTACAGCGACACCTTCCGCCGCGATCAGCCGGTCGAAATGCTCATCGGCAACGTCGTCAACGAGACGTACACCGGCGTCATCGACGTCAGGGCGACACTGACCTTCTACGCGGCGGAGGGCGCCGCCAAGCCCGCCGCGACGCCCGACCGCGTCCTCACGCTCGGCGGACCGGACGCCGACTCCCTCACCACGCCCCGCAATTCGCAGCGCATCCTCGCCGAGGTATACGCCACCGGATCCGGCGGCGGCTGCGAGGAGTACTGGTACCTCTCGGTGCCGGAGAACACCCCGTACTCCTGCAAGGCGAAGGAGGGCCCCTACCGCGAGGTGCAGATCAAGGTCGACGGGAAGCTCGCCGGAATCGCCGCGCCGTTCCCGACCGTGTGGACCGGCGGCTGGTCCAACCCCTTCCTCTGGTACGTCGTCCCGGGCCCGCGCGCGCTGGACATCAAGCCCATCCAGTACGACCTCACCCCCTTCGCCGGGCTCCTCAACGACGGCCGCCCGCACAAGGTCGAGGTCGGCGTCGTCGGCGTCCCGGCCGGGCAGAGCGGCTGGAACACCCCGGTGAACGTGCTCGTCTGGCAGGACCACGGCAGCCGCGTCGTCACCGGCGGCCTGACCCGGCACGCCGAGGGCGCACCGGTCAACTCCACCAAGTACGCGCCGGGTTCGGAGCACCGGCTCGACACCCGCGGCGGCCACCGGCTGACCGTGGCCGGATACGTCACCACCTCCCGCGGGCGCGTCGACACCCGCATCGCCCGCAGCCTCACCAACACCTCCGTGCACCGCTGGACGGAGGGCGAGAAGCTGGACGCGCTCAAGGGCGAGTGGACGGACGAGGAGACGGTCACGGTCAAGGGGCGGTACGGACCCGAGCGCGCCACGCAGGTGCGGCGTACGTACACGATGGACGGCACGACCACGATCGGCGCGGACGCCGACGCGCGACTGCGCACCGTGCTCACGCTCGGCGACAAGTCGGACTCGGAGACTCTGGTGGGCGGCAGGCGCACCGCGTTCTCCCAGCTCGACGACGTCTACAAGGGCGACGCGGCATACCACTCGAACGCTCCGCGCGAGCAGCGGCACGCGGTCGGCACCACGGGCGAGCGCTACCGGCTCTACGGCTCCGACGGCACCTGCTACGACCGGAGCGTGACCTCGGTGCAGGGCACGCTGGTGGAGGACCGGAGGCACTGCTGAGGTGACACGGGTGGCACCGGTGCCGCTCGTCGACGGGGCACCGGTGGCAGCATGGGGCGCATGCCGATATCGAACATGCGTGGTGGTTCGACCCTCGCGGGAGCGGCGGCCGGTCTGCTGCTCCTGACGGGCTGTGGAAGCGGCGGCGGTACGGACGAGGATCCGACCGCCGCCGCGGCCGCTCCCACCCGGGAGGCACCCGCGGCCGACCACGGCCTGAAGCGCATCCCCGGTGTGGGCGACCGCGTCCGCGCGAAGATCCCGGCGGGCTCGCGGCAGGTCGTCGTGGTCTACGGCGAATCCAGGAACTCGGCGGACGCCACGGTCGTTCTCTATGACAAGCAGGGCAACGGGCAGGGTACGACCTGGGACCGGGCGGGCAGCTGGCCCGCGCACAACGGCGCCAAGGGGTGGACCCCCGACCACCGCGAGGACGACAAGCGCAGCCCGGCCGGAGTGTTCACGCTGTCCGACGCGGGCGGCGTGCTCCCCGACCCGGGCGCCGCACTGCCGTACACCCGGTCCTCGTCCTTCGCAGCCCCGCGCTCCTGGGCGAAGACCCACTGGCACGACTTCGACTACGTGATCGCCATCGACTACAACCGCGTCAAGGGCACCCCGCCGAACGACCCGACGCGCCCGCGGGGTCAGCGGGCAGGCGGCGGGATCTGGCTGCACATGGACCACGGCAGCGGCACCTCCGCATGCGTGAGCGTCCCGAAGGCGGCCATGGAGATCCTGCTGCGGAGCGTCGATCCGGCACGCGGACCGGTCGTGGTGATGGGCGACAAGCAGTACCTCAAGGGGTGAGCCGCAACGGGTGAGCGGGGTGCGGCTCCGCCGAGCCGCACCCCGCCCGAGTCCTCTACCCGCTCACGCCGTCGGCTTCTGCGAGTCGACGCCCGGCCTGGCCTTCTTCCACTCGCCGCGGGTGAAGTCCGGGATCGCCTGCGGCGCGCCCTTCGCCCGGATCGACAGATGGCTCAGCGGCACCGGCGCCGTCCACGTCGCCGCGTCGTACACGTCGAAGTCCGGGACCAGACCCAGCTGCATGCACTGCATCAGCCGGAAGAGCATCAGGTAGTCCATGCCGCCGTGGCCGCCCGGCGGGTTGGCGTGCTCCTTCCACAGCCAGTGGTCCCACTCGGCGTACTTCTTGAAGTCGTCCCACTGGTCGTTGGTGTTGGTGGGCTCCAGGTAGATGCGCTCCGGGTAGTCCTCGAAGACGCCCAGGGTGCCGCCGAGGCTGTTGATCCTGCTGTACGGGTGCGGGGTGGAGACATCGTGCTCCAGGCGGATGACCCGGCCCTTGGCGGTCTGCACGAGGCTGATCGTACGGTCGCTCTCGATGTACGACTCCTTCCAGCTCGGGTCGCCCGGCGGCATGTGCAGCTTGCGGTACGCGGCCAGGCCGAGTGCCGGGGAGCCGACGCTGACGACGCTCACCGCGCGGTCGCCGCGGTTGACGTCCATGTAGTTGCCGACCGGGCCGAAACCGTGGTTGGGGTAGAGGTCGCCGCGCAGCCGGGTGTGCCACAGACGGCGCCACGGGCCCTCGTAGTAGTCGGGGTCGAACATCAGGCCGCGCAGGTCGTGGTTGTACGCGCCCGCACCGTGCAGCAGATCGCCGAACAGGCCCGCGTGCGCCATCCGCAGGACACGCATCTCGTTCTTGCCGTAGCAGCAGTTCTCCAGCTGCATGCAGTGGCGCCTGGTGCGCTCGGAGGTGTTGACCAGGTCCCAGATCTCGTCCATGCGCATGGCGAGCGGACACTCCACGCCGACGTGCTTGCCGTTCAGCATGGCGGTCTTGCACATGTCGTAGTGGAAGTCCCACGGAGTGGCGACGTACACGAGGTCGACGTCGTTGCGCTTGCAGAGGTTGCGGTAGTCGTCCTCGTCCTTGGTGTAGAGCGCGGGGGCGGGCTGCCCGGCCTTGACGACCTTCGCGGCCGCCTTCTCGGCCTTCGCCCGTACCGGGTCGCAGACGGCGACGACCTTGACGTTCGGGAGGGCGAGGAAGAGGTCGATCATGCCGTCGCCGCGGTTGCCGAGGCCGATCATGCCGACCCGGACGGTGGAACGCCGCTCGAAGGGCACCCCCGCCATGGTCTTGCCCTGGCGCTTCGGTACGGCGTCCTCGGCCACGGTTCTCTCCGCGGCGCCCGCGCTGCCGGCGGCGCCTAGCGCGCCGACCGCGCCGAGGCCGATCCCGGCGCCCGCCGCACCCGCGGCGCGCAGTGCGGAACGGCGGGAGACACCGTCGGGGGAACTGTCGGGAGAGCCGTCGGGAGTGTTCTCGTCAGGGGTCGGTGTCGCCTTGTCGTCGTACATCGGACCTCCGTGAAAGGTGATCGGGTACCGATCGATCAGGGTCACGGAGGTTCGAGTGCGGCGCAAGAGGCCCGTGCGCACGGGGAGTTGGACTTACCCGTGCGGGATCATGGACTCCGCCGAATGCGCGGGTCAGGATCGGGTCGCCCGCCTCGGCCGTGGTCAGGGCCGGGTCGCCCGCTCCAGATCCAGCAGTACGGAGTGGTACGGGCGGCCCGTCGCATGCTCCATGCCGACCTCGCACATCCGGTTCGCCGAGAGGTACGTGTCGTACGCGCGCCGTCCGACCTCGGCGGCCTCGCGGGCGGTGGCCGACTCCGTCAGCTCCTGGTGCAGCATGCCCCGGTCCCCGGCGAACGCGCAGCACCGCAGGTCGTCCGGTACGACCACCTCGTCCGCGCACGCCTCGGCGACCGTGCGCAGCTGCGCACGGTCGCCCAGGTGCTGCATCGAGCAGGTGGGGTGCAGGACGGCCGAGCCCTCCCGCCGGTGCACGGTCAGCGCGGGCAGCAGCTCGTCGGCCGCCCAGACGATCGAGTCGACGACGGTCAGCTCGGCGTGCAGCTCCTGGTTGTCGTCGGTGAGGTAGGGCACCACCTCGTGCGCGATGCCCAGCGTGCAGGACGACGCGTCGACGACGAGGGGGAGCCGCCCGCCCGCGGTCCAGCGCCAGGCGGCCTCGACGATGCGGTTCGCCATCACCGTGTTGCCGAGGTCGTAGCCCTTGGAGTGCCAGATGGTGGCGCAGCAGGTGCCGGTGACGTCGCCCGGGATCCACACCGGCTTTCCGGCTCGTGCGCAGAGCGCGACGACGGCCTCGGGCAACGACGGGCCGCGGTGCCCCTCGGGCTCGCCGAAGATCCGGTTGACGCACGCCGGGTAGTACACGGCGACGGCGCCGACGACGGAGGTGCGGGGGAGTCCACGGGCCGCCGCGCCCGGGATCTCCGGCAGCCACCGCGGCACGAGGTCGGGGCGCACCGCCTTGCGGGCGAGGCCCGTCACGGAGGAGAGCAGCCGGTCGGAGATCCTGTCGGCGGCGGCCACGGCGAGCCGCGCCGAGATCTCGACCGCCTTGAAGTTCTTCGCGGTCAGGGCCGCGACGCGCTCCTCGCGCGGGCTGTGGCGGCGGTGCCGGAAATCCTTCATCAGGGCGCCCGTGTCGATGCCGACCGGGCAGGCGATCCTGCACGTGGAGTCGCCGGCGCAGGTGTCCACGGCGTCGTACCCGTACGCGTCGAGGAGGTTCTCGCCGACCGGGGAACCGGCGGGCTGGCGCATCATCTCCCGCCGCAGCGCGATCCGTTGGCGCGGAGTGGTCGTCAGGTCGCCGCTGGGGCAGGTGGGTTCGCAGAAGCCGCACTCGATGCACGGGTCGGCCTCCGCCTCGACGCGCGGGATCGTCTTGAGGCCGTGCAGATGCCCCTCGGGGTCCCGGTTGAGGACGATGCGCGGGGCGAGCACCCCGTCGGGGTCGATGAGCTGCTTGGTGCGCCACATCAGCTCGGTGGCCCGCGGCCCCCACTCCAGCTGCAGGAACGGGGTGATGTTGCGGCCCGTGGCGTGCTCCGCCTTCAGCGAGCCGTCGAACCGCTCGACCGTCATCCGGCAGAAGTCCTCCATGAAGGCCGCGTACCGGCGCACGTCGGCGGGGTCGCCCGCGTCGAAGGCGAGCAGGAAGTGCAGATTGCCGTGCGCGGCGTGCCCGGCGACGGCGGCGTCGAAGCCGTGCTCCTCCTGGAGGGCGAGCAGCCCTTCGCAGGCCTCTGCCAGCCGGGACGGCGGCACCGCGAAGTCCTCGGTGATCAGCGTCGTACCGGACGGGCGGGCACCGCCGACGGCGCTGACGAACGCCTTGCGGGCCTTCCAGTACCCGCCGATCCTCTGCGGGTCCCGGGTGAACTCGTTGGTCACGGACGGCACGGGTGCGACGAGGTCCAGCTTCGCCAGGGCCGCGGCCGCCGCCCGCTCGAACGCCTCCTGCCCGGCCTCGTCCGGCGCCCGGAACTCCACCAGCAGGGCGGTCGTCCCCTTCGGCAGCTCCGCCCAGTCCTGCGGTACGCCGGCCACGCTCACCGACGCGCGCAGGGTGTTGCCGTCCATCAGCTCGACGGCGAGCGCGCCCGCCTCGTTGAACAGGGGCACGGCCGCCGCGGCGGCGGACAGCGCGGGGAAGAACAGCAGGGCACTGGAGAGCCGGCGGTCGAGGGGGAGGGTGTCGAAGACGACCTCCGAGATGAACCCGAAGGTGCCCTCGGAGCCGACCATCAGCCCGCGCAGGATCTGCACGGGCGTCGCACCGTCGAGGAACGCGTCGAGGCGGTAGCCGTTGGTGTTCTTGATCTCGTGCTTGGCGCGGATCCGAGCGGTGAGCAGCGGGTCCGCCTCGATCTCCCGCTTGATCGCCAACAGACCCGCGCAGAGGGCGGGTTCGGCATGGGCGAGCTCGTCGTCGGCGCGCGGGTCGCCGGTGTCGACGACGGTTCCGGTCGGGAGGACGAAGGTGAGAGAGGCGAGCGTGCGGTAGCTGTTGCGGGTGGTGCCCGCGGCCATCCCCGAGGCGTTGTTGGCGACGACCCCGCCGACCGTGCACGCGATGGCGCTCGCCGGATCGGGCCCCAGCACCCGCCCGTACGGGGCGAGTGCGGCATTGGCGCGGACCACCGTGGTACCCGGCTGGATCCGGGCCCTGGCGCCGCCGTCGAGCACCTCGACGCCCGACCAGTGGCGGCGCACGTCGACCAGGATGTCCTCGCCCTGGGCCTGGCCGTTGAGCGAGGTGCCGGCGGCCCGGAACACCACCTCGCGGCCCTTTCCGTGCGCGTACGAGAGGACGGCGGAGATGTCGTCGATGTCCTCGGCCACCACCACGACCTGCGGCACGAAGCGGTACGGGCTGGCGTCCGCCGCGTACCGCACCAGGTCGGACACCTTCCACAGGACCTTCTCCGCCCCGAGGACCGCCGTCAGCTCCCTGCGCAGCGGCCCCGGCGTGCCCACGGCCAGCGCGGCGGGCACCCGGTCGGGGGCGGGGTCCTGCGGCACGATCGGGCGCAGGGCCTCCGGCTTCGGCTCCAGGAGCGGCATGAGGGACGTCCTCTCACGGGCTTGGTCCTGCTCAGCAGGGGTACGTACCCCCGTCGATCAGGGTGGACACCAGGCCGCCGAGCTGCTTGCGCTGCACGGTGGTCAATGGAGCCAGGATGTCCTCCACCGCGTCGCGGCGCGCGCTGCGCAGGTCGCCGAGGGTGGTGCGGCCGGTGTCCGTGAGCTCGATCCGGATCACCCGGCGATTGGCCGGATCCGGTACCCGGCGCACCCGGCCCTGCTCCTCCAGGGCGTCCACCAGGGTGGTCACGGCGCGCGGCACGACCTCCAGGCTGCGGGCGAGGTCGGTCATCCGCGGGGAGGTGCCGTCGGGCAGCGAGAAGCGTGCCACGACGCGCAGCAGCCGGGCCTGGCCGGGCGTGATGCCGATCGGCTCCAGCTGGCGCTTCTGCGCGCGGTGCAGGCGCCGGGTCAGCCGCAGCAGCTGCTCGGCCAGCATGCCGTCGTCGGCGCGGGTGTCCGGCCGCTCCGACTTCTCCGGCCTCTCCGACTTCCCCGGCCTCTCCGGTTCTTCCGGCCTCTCCGGCTTGTCCGAACGGGTTTCCGCAGTGTTGCTCATACCGGGAACAATAACAGGACCCCGTGCATTGTGAGTATAGGTAACAATGAACTACGCTCTGACATCTCCGTTCCACGCACCCTCCGAAGGAGCCCATGAACCCCGAACGCCACGCGAACCCCTGGACGCCTCCCGATCCCGAGCCGGGCAAGCAGCAGCCGCCGGCCGAGGTCCGCCGCATCCTGCGCCTGTTCCGTCCCTACCGCGCCCGGCTCGCCCTGGTCGGCCTGCTCGTCGGCGCCTCGTCGCTGGTCGGCGTCGCCTCGCCGTTCCTGCTGCGCGAGATCCTCGACGTCGCCATCCCGCAGGGCCGCACGGGCCTGCTGACGCTGCTCGCCGTCGGCATGATCGTCACGGCCGTCGTCACCAGCGTCTTCGGCGTCCTGCAGACCCTGATCTCGACCACGGTCGGCCAGCGCGTCATGCACGACCTGCGCACCGCCGTCTACACCCAGCTCCAGCGGATGCCGCTGGCCTTCTTCACCAGGACCCGCACGGGCGAGGTCCAGTCGCGGATCGCCAACGACATCGGCGGCATGCAGGCGACCGTCACCTCCACCGCGACGTCCCTGGTCTCCAACCTGACCTCCGTGGTCGCCACCGTCGTCGCGATGCTCGCCCTCGACTGGCGGCTCACCGTCGTCTCGCTGCTGCTGCTCCCGCTCTTCGTGTGGATCAGCCGCAAGGTCGGCCACGAACGAAAGAAGATCACCACTCAGCGGCAGAAGCAGATGGCCTCCATGTCCGCCACGATCACCGAGTCCCTGTCGGTCAGCGGCATCCTGCTCGGCCGCACCATGGGCCGCTCCGACTCCCTCACCAAGAACTTCACCGAGGAGTCCGAGCGCCTCGTCGACCTCGAAATCCGGTCCAGCATGGCCGGCCGCTGGCGGATGTCGACCATCGGCATCGTGATGGCAGCCATGCCCGCCGTCATCTACTGGGCGGCCGGCCTGACGATGAACGCCGGGGCCCCGGTCGTCTCCCTCGGCACGCTGGTCGCCTTCGTCTCCCTCCAGCAGGGCCTGCTCCGCCCCGCCGTCAGCCTCCTGTCGACCGGCGTCCAGATGCAGACCTCGCTCGCCCTCTTCCAACGGATCTTCGAGTACCTCGACCTCCCGGTCGACATCACCGAGCCCGACGAGCCGGTCCGCATCCCCGCCCCCAAGGGCGAAGTCCGCTTCGAGGGCGTCGACTTCGCTTACGACGAGAAGTCGGGCCCCACCCTCACCGGCATCGACGTCACGGTCCCCGCCGGCGGCAGCCTCGCCGTCGTCGGCCCGACCGGCTCCGGCAAGAGCACCCTGAGCTACCTCGTGCCGCGGCTGTACGACGTCACCGGCGGCCGGGTCACCCTCGACGGCACCGACGTCCGCGACCTGGACTTCGACTCGCTGGCCCGCGCGGTCGGCGTCGTCTCCCAGGAGACGTACCTCTTCCACGCCTCCGTCGCCGAGAACCTGCGCTTCGCCAAGCCCGACGCCACCGACGACGAACTGCGCGCTGCCGCCGAGGCCGCCCAGATCCACGACCACATCGCCTCCCTGCCCGACGGGTACGACACCCTCGTCGGTGAGCGCGGATACCGCTTCTCCGGCGGCGAGAAGCAGCGCCTGGCCATCGCCCGCACCATCCTGCGCGACCCGCCCGTCCTCATCCTGGACGAGGCCACCAGCGCCCTCGACACCCGCACCGAGCACGCCGTGCAGCAGGCCATCGACTCCCTCTCGGCAGGCCGCACCACCATCACCATCGCCCACCGTCTGTCCACCGTCCGCGACGCCGACCAGATCGTGGTCCTGGACGCGGGCCGGATATCGGAACGGGGCACGCACGAGGAACTGCTGAGGCGGGACGGCCGCTATGCCGCCCTGGTGCGCAGGGACGCCCGGCTGACTCCGTCCGAATCCACCGAGGCTGTCCCGGCCGCACCCTGAGCGCGGGCGGCCCGGGACCGTACGGCATGATCACCGGCCGTGCGGGCACCGACGGACGTCGCTCTCCCCGGATTCCGGCCCGTCGACGACCGCGCCCCGGACACCGTCGTCGACCACCAGAGCTACGACGCTCCGCCCCGCGACTGCGACTCCCCGGCACACGCGGAGGCGCCGCCCCTCCCCTGGGACGGGGGAAGGACGGCGCCGCGGCGAGACCTCGGTCAGACCAGCCAGCCCAGGAAGTGGAAGAAGCCGGCGAGAAGGTCGGTGATGAGGTTCATGATCTTGGGTTCTCCTTGTGCTGCGTACTCGCGTACTTGTGCATGTGTGGGACTGCGCAATCGCGGTCTGCAGCCCGTCGCTTGCGCACCGTAAGCATCGTGCGCCACAAGGGAGTTGAGCAAGGAGATCCGGTACGATCACGCGTTCCAGCGAACACCCGATCCCTTGTTCGCGTGTTCCCTCCGGTTCGGAAAGTGGGCGGGGGGTTCGGGCAACCGGGTCCGCGGGCGGTTAGCGTTCCGCCATGGAGTACGAGTCCCACGGGTCCCCGGAAGTCCTGCCCCCGCCG
The DNA here is from genome assembly GCF_044333135.1 of Streptomyces sp. NPDC021093. Classification (NCBI taxonomy): domain Bacteria; kingdom Bacillati; phylum Actinomycetota; class Actinomycetes; order Kitasatosporales; family Streptomycetaceae; genus Streptomyces; species Streptomyces sp. NPDC021093. Next base: position 224,410 of record NZ_JBIRQJ010000008.1, read on the forward strand.
AAGCGCCGCAGGTCCCGGCGCGGTCGGCTGGCCCTGCTGGTGTGCGTCATCGCCGTCCTCGGTGCGGGGGCGGTGCTCCTCCTGCTGTGGAAGGAGGAGGGCGGCGAGCAGGCCAAGTCCCTCACCGTTCCGGAGGGCTGGCGCTCCTCGCAGGTGTACGCGGCGGTGGACAAGGCCGTCGGGGCCGCGCCCGGCACCGCGAAGAAGGCGGCCGCGTCGACGGACCTGGCCCTGCCCGCCGCGGCCGACGGAAACCCGGAGGGCTATCTGTTCCCGGCGACGTACCCGGTCAAGGACACGACGACGGCGTCCAGCCTGCTCACCTACATGGTCAAGACGGCGAACGAACGCTTCGGCACCGGCCCCGCGGTCCGCCGGGACCTCGTCGTCGCCAGCATCGTCCAGGCGGAGGCGGACACGTCCGCCGACATGGGCAAGGTGGCCCGGGTCATCCAGAACCGGCTGGACCGCGACATGCCGCTCCAGATGGACTCCACCCTCAACTACGCGATGAACCGCAGCACGCTGGACACCACGCACGAGGACACCCGGATCGACAGCCCGTACAACACGTACGAACGCAAGGGCCTGCCCCCGACCCCGATCGGCAACCCGGGTCTTGAGGCACTGCGCGCCGCCCGGACGCCGCCACCGGGGAACTGGCTGTACTTCGTCACGGTGAAGCCGGGCGACACCCGCTTCACGGACGACTACGAGGTCCAGAAGCGGAACGTGGAGGAGTTCAACGAGATCCGGCGCGGGGCGAAGGGGACGGGGTGAGGGGAGGCTCGCACCCGGCCAGGGCCTGCCCCCCCCGGCTGGGCGGGGTTCTCCTGCGCGGGTGCGTCGTGGCTGGTCGCACAGTTCCCCGCGCCCCTAGGTGTCCCAGCCCGTCGAGGGGGTACCCCCTGGTCCTTAAGACCTTGGGGGAGTTTGAGGACGCGCGGACGCAGTCCGTGAACCGGCTTTGCCCCGCGGCCGGCGCCACGCGGCGGAGCCGCAGAGTGTCACAGCGATGAAGGGGCGGGGAGGGGCCGGCGCCGCAGACAACCCGCGCCACCCACCGCCCCGCACCTGTGCACCCGTCCCGCCCCCGTGCACCCGTCCCGCCCCGTGCACCCGTCTCGCCCCCGTGCACCCGCCTCCCCCGGCGGGACGACCCCTCACCCGGCCGCCACGGCCACCGCCCCCGCACCCGGCCCCACCTCACCGCCCACCACCCGCAGGACCTCCCGCACGGCCTGCCGGCCCGCCCTGTTGGCCCCGATCGTGCTCGCCGACGGCCCGTACCCCACCAGGTGAATCCGCTCGTCCCGGGCGACCCGCGTCCCCTCCATCCGTATCCCGCCGCCCGTCTCCCGCAGCCGCAGCGGTGCCAAGTGGTCGACGGCCGCGCGGAATCCCGTCGCCCAGAGGATGACGTCGGCCGCCACGGAACGGCCGTCGTCCCACGCCACTCCGTCCGCCGTGATCCGGTCGAACATCGGCAGCCGCTCCAGCACCCCGCTGTCCCGCGCCGCCCGGATCGCCTCGGTCACCGGCAGGGCCGTCACCGACACGACGCTCTCCGGCGGCAGCCCGCGCCGTACCCGCTCCTCGACCCGTGCGACGGCCGCCCGCCCCCACTCCTCGGTGAACTCGCCCTCCCGGAACACCGGAGGCCGCCGGGTCACCCAGGTCGTCTCCGCGGCGAGCGGCGCGAGTTCCATCAGGTGCTGCGTACCGGATGCGCCTCCGCCCACCACCACGACCCGCTGCCCCGCGAACTCCTCGGGACCCGGGTAGTTCGCGGTGTGCAGCTGCCGTCCACGGAAGAGGTCCTGGCCCGGGTAGCGCGGCCAGAACGGCCGGCCCCAGGTCCCCGTCGCGCTGATCAGCGCCCGCGCGGACCACACCCCCTCCGAGGTCTCGACCCGCAGCCGTCCGTCATCCCCCTCCCGGACGGCGCGCACGTCCACCGGCCGGTGCACACGCAGCCCGAAGGTCTCCTCGTACTCCGCGAAGTACTCCTGGATGACCTCGGACGACGGGCGCCGGGGGTCGGCGCCCGTCAGCTCAAGGCCGGGAAGCGAGTGCATCCCGTGCACCTTCCCGTACGTCAGCGAGGGCCAGCGGAACTGCCATGCGCCGCCCGCCTCCGGAGCATGGTCGAGCACCACGAAGTCCCGCTCGGGCACCAGCCCCGACCTGCGCAGATGGTAGGCGGCCGACAGTCCGGCCTGCCCCGCACCGATGACGACGACGGCCACGTCCCGCACCCCGATGTTGTTCATGCTTCTACTAACAGGGTGGGGGCCGTGGATCTTCCCGTCACACGCGGCGGATGCACTTCCGCCGCCTGAGCCCCTCTGCCCGGGCCTCCGCCTACCCCTGCGGCACCACCAGCCCCCGCCGTACCAGCTCAGGCCGCACCCCCTCCCCGAACCAGTACGCCTCCTCCAGATGCGGATACCCGGACAGTACGAAGTGCTCGACGCCGAGCGAGTGGTACTCCTCGATCCGGTCCGCGACGTCCGCGTGGCTGCCCACCAGCGCGGTCCCGGCCCCGCCCCGTACGAGACCGACGCCCGCCCACAGGTTCGGCGAGATCTCCAGGCCCTCCCGCGAACCGCCGTGCAGCGCCAGCATCCGCTGCTGTCCCACGGACTCGCTCTTGCCGAGCGCCTCCTGCGCGGTGGCGATCGCCTCCGGGCTCAGATCGTCGAGCAGCCGGTCCGCCGTCGCCCACGCCTCCCGCGCCGAATCGCGCGAAAGGGTGTGCAGCCGGATCCCGAACCGGACCTTCCGGCCCCGCTCCTCCGCGAGCCCCCGAATCCAGTCGATCTTCTGCTTGACCTGGGCGGGCGGCTCGCCCCAGGTCAGATACACATCGGCGTGATCGGCGGCCACCGGCCCCGCGGCCGGTGACGACCCGCCGAAGAAGATCTCCGGCAGCGGGTCCGGCGGCAGCGCGGTCAGCCCGCCCTCGATCGCATAGTGCTCGCCGTCGAAGTCGTACGGCTTGCCGCCCCACACCCCGCGCACCACCTTCAGGAACTCCGAGGTACGGGCGTACCGCCGGTCGTGGTCGAGGTGGTCGCCGAACCGCCGCTGCTCGACGGAGTCCCCGCCCGTCACCACGTTCAGCAGCAGCCGCCCCCGGGTGATCCGCTGGTACGTCGCCGCCATGTGCGCGGCCAGCGTCGGCGAGATCACCCCCGGCCGGAACGCCACCAGGAACTTCAGCCGCTCGGTGTGCTGAGCGAGTGCCACCGTCGTCAGCCAGGCGTCCTCGCACCACGTCCCGGTCGGCGTCAGCACCGCCTCGAAGCCCAACTGCTCGGCGGCCTTGGCTATTTGGGCGAGGTACTCGATGTCGGGCTGCCGCACCCCGCTCACCGAAGCGATCCGCGAGCGGCTGATGCCGCCGTCGGTGTAGGCGTGCCGATCGACGAGCGTACGCCCGTCGCCGCCGGTCGGCAGGAACCAGTGCAGATGAACGCTCATCAGGAGGACGCCTTTCCGTACGAGAGGGGAGCGGTGCTGGATGCGGGCCGCGACTTGTTGAACCGCGTGTCGACGAAGTCCTTGAAGGGGAACTTCCGTGGAATCAGCTTGAGTTCGGCGAAGGTGTCCGCGATGGCCTGCTCCGATGCGATCGCCGCGTCGTCGACGGCGACCGGCACCCGCGTCCCGTGGGACCGCTTCACCGCGGCGAGCGCCACCTCGTACGGCAGCCCGGTCTCCTTCGACCAGACCTTCGCCCATGCCTCCGGGTGCTTGAACACCCAGGCCTGGGCCCGCTCCAGCCGGTCGATGTAGTCACCGATGGCCCGCGATTTCGCGGAATCCTTGAGCGCGCCGGGCGAAGCCACCTGGAACGAGAGGCCGTTGGTCACACCCTGACCGGTCGTCAGGACCCGTGCGTCCGAGGTGTGCAGAACCTGCGAGGTGTACGGATCCCACACCGCCCACGCGTCCACCTTCCCCCGGCTGAACGCGGCCAGGGCGTCCGCCGGCTGGAGGTACTTCAGCTTCACGTCGCCGATGCCGAGCCCGGCCTTCTTCAGTGAGGCGACCAACTGGTAGTGCGCCGAACTGCCCTGGGCGACGGCGACCGCCCTGCCCTTCAGATCCGCAGGCTTCTTCAGCGGTGAATCCTTCGGCACGACGATCGCCTCGCCGGCGGAGGAGCCGTGCGAGGCACCCACCACCGAGATCTTCGAGCCGGAGCCCGCTGCGAAGACGGGCGGAGTGTTGCCGACCGCTCCCACGTCCACGGCTTTGGCGTTGATCGCTTCGAGGAGCGGTGGACCGGACGTGAAGGTCGACCACTTGATCCGGTACGTGAGGTTGTCGAGCTCACCGGCGGCCCGCAGGATCGCCTCCGAACCGCCCTTCTGGTCACCGACGTTGAGGGTGAGGGAACCGGATCCGTCCGTGTCGCCGGAGGCGCTGGCGGCCGGGGAACCGCCGCAGCCGGTGAGCAGGAGGGAAGCGGTCAGGGGGAGCAGCAGGGCGACGGAAAAGAGTGGCCGTTTCATGGCGGATCGGATCTCTCTCGGGACACGGGGTGGATGGGGCGGACAGGGCGGATGGGGCGGACGGTGTCCGGGTGCGGGGGTGCGGGGGTACGGGGGTGCGGGGTGCGGCTCAGACGGCATGCGGTACGGATTCGCCGACCCGGCCGGCTCCACCGGCCGTGCCGGTCCCACCAGCCCGCCCGGTTCCACCGGCTCGACCGGTCCCATCGACTCCCTCAGCTTCACCGGCTCCCTCGATCCCGCCGGTCTCGTCCACGCCGAGCTCCGACAGCAGTTGCGACCGCAGTGCCGCGAACTCCGGGGTTCCGACGGTCCTGGGCCGGTCGAGTCCGACCTCGGTCTCGTACGCGATGACGCCGTCCCGCATGACCAGCGCACGGTCCGCGAGCAGCAGCGCCTCGTCCACGTCGTGGGTGACCAGCAGCACCGCGCAGCCGCGCCGCTGCCAGAGCTCCGCGACCAGCCGCTGAGCCTTGATCCGCGTCAGCGCGTCCAGTGCGCCGAACGGCTCGTCGAGCAGCAACAGATCGGGCTCACGCACCAACGCCCGCGCCAGCGAGGCCCGTTGGGCCTCTCCGCCGGACAGTGTCTTGGGCCAGGCGGCGGACCGGTGCTCCAGCCCGACCTCCTTGAGTGCGGCCTCGGCCACCTCGCGCCCGGGATCCCCGGGCAGCCCCAGCAGTACATTGCGCCACACCCGTTTCCACGGCATCAGGCGTGGCGCCTGAAACGCAACGGCCCGCCGCTTGGGTACGAGCACGGTTCCTTCGATCTCCCGGTCGAGCCCGGCAAGCACCCGCAACAGGGTGGACTTCCCGCACCCGCTCCGCCCGAGGAGTGCGGTGAACTCCCCCGGCCGCAGCGTCAGTTCGAGATCGTCGATCACCGGCCGCCCGTCGAACGAACGGGTCAGCCCCGCCACCCGTACGGCCGCAGGGGCATCGGCCGAAGCCGCACTCGAACCGGGACTCACTGATCCTGTACTCACTGTTCCCGGACTCACTGTTCCCGGACTCACTGTCCGGTGAAGGTCGGTCGCCATTGCAGCAGCAGCCTTTCGAGGAGACGGACGACGGCATCGGCGATCAGGCCGAGGAATGCGTACACGACCAGGCAGACCACGATCACGTCGGTACGGAAGAACTCCCGCGCCTGGTTCATCAGGAACCCGATACCGGCGTCGGCGTTGATCGACTCGCCGAAGACCAGCGCCAGCCATGCCGTGGCGAGCGAGTACCGCAACCCGGTCATCGCCCCGGGAAGCGCCCCCGGCAGCACCACATGCCGTACCAGCCCCCACCTGCCGAGCCCCAACGCCTCTCCGGCCTCCACAAGTTGGGCATCAACGCCCCGGATCCCGGCATAGACATTCAGATAGAGATGGAAGGCGACCCCGAGCGCGATGAGGGCCACCTTCGGCGCCTCGCCGATGCCCAGCCAGATGATGAACAGCGGGATCAGCCCGACCCACGGCACGGTCCGCAGCATCTGCACGCTCGCGTCGACGAGATCCTCGCCCAGCCGCGAAAGCCCCGACACTAGGGCGAGAACGACCCCCACCACCACGCCCAGCACCAGCCCCGCCGCCACGCGTTGGAGCGAGGTGACCATCGCGTCGGGCAACGTACCGTCCGCGATCAGCTCACCACCCGCCCGGGCGATCGTGCCGGGCGAGGCGAGCACATCGGGATGCAGCACCCCGGTCGCGCTGAACACCTGCCAGAGCGCGAGCAGCAGCAACGGCCCGACGGCCCGCCGCACCCACCGGGGCACGCCCCGCAGCCACCCCTTCCTGGAACCCCGAGGCCGCACGGGCTCCAGCTCGGGCCCCGCGCTCGACGGTGCCCGCCCCTCCTTCACCTCCTGCTCCTCCGGTCCCGACAAAGGCGAAATGTCCGGCGGCGCATGGCTGACAGTCATGAATCAACTCCACGAAGAGCGGAACCCGGGACGCGCCTCAACACCCGCACAGCCGAAGGAAGTTGACCGACGACATCACGACAGGGCGGAGCACACGCCAGGGAGAACGAACGGAACGGAAGACCCCGCGACCAGATCAGCGGGAGAACCGGAGAGAACGAGCGTCAGCAGCCGCGGCGACAGGCAGCGGAAGCCACCCGCAGCAGGTCGATGTGACCGCGCGTGGTGAGGTGAGCCGAACGCAACATGGCGCAGAACGTAGCCACCACCCCCGGACACGGTCAACCGTCGTCCCACCATCCGGATGCCGAATCCCACCTGACGGCCACTTTCGGCCCCGGTGCGCGAACATGGAAATATGGCCGACACATTTACCACCCGCGTCCTGCACCTCACCACGGGCCCGACCGAGACCGTCACCGACCTCACCTCGGACTGCGCCCACTTCCTCGCCGAAGCGGCCGCCGGCCGCGACGGGCTCCTCAATGTCTTCGTCCCGCACGCCACCGCCGGCATCGCCGTCCTGGAAACCGGCTCGGGCAGCGACGACGACCTCCTCGCCGCCCTGCACACGCTCCTCCCCGCCGACGACCGCTGGCGACACCGCCACGGCACCCCCGGCCACGGCCGCGACCACGTCCTCCCCGCCCTGGTCCCGCCGCACGCCACGCTGCCGGTGATCGCGGGCCACCTGGAACTGGGCACCTGGCAGTCGGTCTGCCTGGTCGACACCAACGTCGACAACCCGGACCGCAAGGTCAGGCTGAGCTTCCTCGGCTGAGTACCCGGGGCGAGTCGTGCACGGGCCCGTGGGGCGCTACCGGTGCTCCCCGGTCCGCGTGACGCGCCTGTTCTCCGCCATCAGTTTGTCGAGTGCGTCGCGGGTGTGCAGGAGGTCGGCGATGTGGTCGGAGAGCCGTTCGCGTTCCTGGGCCATCCGGGCCAGTGCGGCGTCGGAGTTCGACCTGCTGGGGGCGTCGACGCAAGGGAGCAGTTCGAGGATGGTGCGGCTGGACAGGCCCGCGGTGAGCAGGCTTTGGATGAGCGCCACCCGCTCGATGTGGGTGTCCGTGTAGTGGCGCTGTCCGCTGCTGCTGCGTTCGCTGGAGAGCAGTTCCTGCTCCTCGTAGTACCGCAGCGAGCGGATGCTGGCCCCGGTGCGTGCTGCCAGTTCTCCGATGCGCACGTCGTTCTCCTGTGGTGAATCGGTGGCCCAAGTCGCTTGCCTCTGACACTGATGTGAGGTTTTAGCGTAGCTGGCGAGCCCGAAGAACGGGTGTTGTTGAGCACTGATGCAGGGGAGCCCGCAGATGTCAGACCTCTTTCAGCCTTACCGGCTCGGCGAACTGACCTTGCCCAACAGGGTGGTGATGGCCCCGATGACCAGGGTCAGGGCTGCCGAGGGCGGTCTGGCGACGCCGTCGATGGCCACCCACTACGCCCAGCGGGCGACCGCGGGGCTGATCGTGTCCGAAGGGGTTCAGCCGAGCCTGATCGGCCAGTCCAATCCGGGTACGCCGGGACTTCACACCGACGAACAGGTCGCCGCATGGCGGCCGGTGACCGATGCCGTGCACGCCAACGGCGGACGGATCTTCGCCCAGCTCATGCACGGGGGACGGGTGTCCCATCCGGACACCACCGGGCTGCAGCCGGTCGGTCCCTCCGCCGTTCCCGCCGTCGGTGAGGTCTTCACCCCCACCGGGCCCCAGCCGACGCCGACGCCACGGGCCCTGGACACCGCCGAAGTGCCCGAGCACGCCGATGCGTACGCCCGGGCCGCCCGCCGGGCCGTCGACGCCGGTTTCGACGGCGTCGAACTCCACGGCGCCAACGGCTACTTGATCTCACAGTTCCTGTCGTCCAACGCCAACCTGCGCACCGATCGCTACGGAGGCTCGGTGACCAACCGCATCCGGTTCGCCGTCGAGGCGGTGTCCGCGACCGCGCAGGCCGTCGGCGGCTCCAGGACCGGCATCCGGCTCTCCCCGGGCACTTCCTTCTGGGGGGTCGAGGAGACCGAGGTGCGCGCGCTCTACACCGAGCTGTTGACCGAACTGGCCGGCCTCGGCCTGGCCTACGTCCATCTCGAAGCCACCACCGACGAAGAGGTGCTGGTCGACCTCCGCCGCGCCTGGCCGGGCACCCTCATCATGAATCCGGTGCTCCCGATGGGGCCCAAGCAGACCGATCGGGCCGCTGCCGACCACTGGCTCGGGAAGGGCGCCGACCTCATCGCCTTCGGCCGCGCCTTCATCGCCAACCCCGACCTGGTCGAGCGGCTGCGCACCGGACTCCCGATCGCCCCCGTCGACGAGGCCACGTACTACCAGGGCGGCGACGCGGGCTATCTGACGTACTCGGCCTACCAGCACGAGGCGTGAGGCCGGACGCGTGATGCCGGACGCGGGTCACCGGCCGAAGGCAGCCACCCCCGGTCCGGTGAGCTCGTCCGGTGCGACCCGCCGCCCGGAGACGGTCAGGAGGAGTGCGAGCGCGGTTCCGCCGATCTCCGGGCCCTGTCCGATCGACAGGTCGGTGTCCGTCGCCGAGAGCCGGACCCGGGACATCAGTTCCTTGGCTCCGCCGAAGGACTCCGGGGTACGGGTCTGCAGGCGGAGCGCCCGGACGACGGCCTCCTGCGGATAGCCGCGGGTGAGACCCAGTGGCCGGCGGATGTCCTCACCGTGCACCACCTCCTCGACGAGGCGGCTGTCGAGCGGGGCCGGTGGCGTCGACGTGCGCGATGCCACCCGGCGGAGCCGCTCCAAGGTCTCCTGCGGCGAGGCGGCACGCTCGCGGGCCACACCGCGCGCGTTCTGACGGTCGAAGTCGAACCGGGCCCTGACCATGCCGGACACGAAACCGAGGCGCGTCGTACGGGCGGTGTCGACCAGGTGGGCGACCACGTCGTGCACGGTCCACCCGGCACAGAGCGACGGGGTGTCCCACCGCTCGTCGTCGAGGTGCGCGAGGTCCTCGATCAGCGCGGCACGCTCCCTGTGCACCATCGACCAGACATCGTCGTTCACGGCCACTCCTTCGCTTGATCACAGTCTCTGCGAGGTAGGACCTGCCGCAAGCCGGGAACTCATCGTTCGCGCGGCATCGGGTCAGTGGCCGTGACCCGGCGCCTTCTCCTCTTCCCGCCGGTCGGCGGGCGCGGCCGTGCTCCCGGCCGCGTCGCCCTGACCGGCCCGGACGGTGAAGGCGGCCGTGCGGACCTTGCCGTCGTGCTGGAAGTCCAGGAAGAGGCGGTACGTGCCGGGGCTTGGGGCGGTGGCCGAGAAGGAGACCTCCGGGCCCGGCTTCGTGGCGCCGTCGCCGGGTTCGCCGTGGGGGTGGACGTGCAGGTAGGCGAGGTCGCCGGAGCGCAGGGCGACGAGGTGGCCGTACGCGCCGAGGTAGGGCTGGAGGTTGGTGACGGGCCTGCCGTTCTTGGCGACGCTCAGCCGCAGCTCGCCGCTCTTGCCCGGTTTCAGGCCGCCGGCCAGGGTCACTTCGTAACCGTCGACCTGGGCGGTGCGGGCCGGGGCGGGCAGGGCAGTGGGGTTGTACGTGCCGGAGACGGCCAGGTCCGCGCCGAGGGTGAGTGCCTCGGCGCCCTTCTTCGCGGGCTTGAAGTCGGCGAACGCCCGGTAGCCGCCCGCCGCCGGAAGGTCGGCGGTCGTGTTCCAGGTGCCGTCGGCGGCGCGGGTCGGGTGGAGGTGGCGATAGACGGTCAGATCGCGCGAGGCGACGATGAAGTGCAGCTCCTTCTCGTGCTCGCGCTGGTACGCGGTGACCTTGCGGCCGTTCCCGTCGAGGACGGAGAAGCTGAGCCGGGTGCGTTCGCCCGCGGCGACCCGCGGGGTGTCGAGGGCGAGGGTGTAGCCGCCCTCGGAGATCTGCAGGCCTCCGGCGGCGGGGGCCGCCCCCTCGCTGGCCGCCCCCTTGCCCGCCGCCCCCTCGCCCGCAGCCCTGTCGTCCGCGGCCTCGTGCCCGCCGCCTCCGGCCGGGTCCTGTTCGTGCGGGGCCTGTGCCGCGGGCCGCTGGTCCGCCCCGGTGGGGCCGACCGCCGTGCCCACTCCGTAGGCCGCGCCGAACGTCGCGGCGACGGCTCCGGCGAAAGCTGTGATCTTGAGCCCTGTGTTCATGACGGACGCTCCCCTGAAGACATGAGCCGCTTGCGGAGCGGCGGCTGCACCATGGACTTCACCATACCCCTGGGGGGTATCTAGTCAAGAGGGTTCGGCCGTCGGGGGAGAGAAGGGGAGGGAGGGTTTCGATTTCCTTTGGGGCCCCATAAGCCAGCCTTATGGGGTCATAGATCGGACCCGGCTACTGACTTAGGTTTGCCTTAGTTTAGGCTTCGCGGTGATTCGCTTGCCGCCCCTCGAAGGGAACCTGAACATGCCTCGCCCCCTGCGGGTAGCAATTGTCGGAGCCGGCCCCGCCGGGATCTACGCAGCCGACGCACTGCTGAAATCCGCCGTGGCGGCCGAGCCCGGAGTCTCCATCGACCTCTTCGAGCGGATGCCGGCCCCGTTCGGTCTGATCCGTTACGGCGTGGCCCCCGACCACCCCCGGATCAAGGGCATCATCACCGCCCTCCACCAGGTGCTCGACAAGCCGCAGATCCGCCTCTTCGGCAACGTCGACTACCCGGGCGACATCAGCCTGGACGACCTGCGCTCCTTCTACGACGCGGTCGTCTTCTCCACCGGCGCGACGGCCGACCGGGCGCTCGACATCCCCGGTGTCGACCTGGACGGTTCGTACGGCGCGGCGGACTTCGTCTCCTGGTACGACGGTCACCCGGACGTCCCGCGCACCTGGCCGCTGGAGGCCGAGAAGGTCGCCGTCCTCGGCGTCGGCAACGTGGCCCTCGACGTCGCGCGCATCCTCGCCAAGACCGCCGAGGAGCTGCTGCCGACCGAGATCCCGCCGAACGTCCACGAGGGACTCAAGGCCAACAAGGCCCTGGAGGTCCACGTCTTCGGCCGTCGCGGCCCCGCGCAGGCGAAGTTCAGCCCGATGGAGCTCCGCGAGCTCGACCACTCGCCGAACATCGAGGTCATCGTCGACCCCGAGGACATCGACTACGACGACGGCTCGATCGCCACCCGGCGCGGCAACAAGCAGGCCGACATGGTCGCCAAGACCCTGGAGAACTGGGCGATCCGCGACATCGGCGACCGCCCGCACAAGCTGTTCCTGCACTTCTTCGAGTCCCCGGTGGAGATCCTCGGCGAGAACGGCGAGGTCGTCGGCCTGCGCACCGAGCGCACCGCCCTCGACGGAACCGGCAACGTCAAGGGCACCGGAGAGTTCAAGGACTGGGACCTCGGCGCCGTCTACCGCGCCGTCGGCTACCTCTCCGACGAGCTGCCCAAGCTGCCCTGGGACGTCGAGTCGGGCACCGTTCCCGACGAGGGCGGCCGGGTCGTCGAGGAGTCCGGCGAGCACCTGCAGTCGACGTACGTGACCGGGTGGATCAGGCGCGGCCCGGTCGGCCTGATCGGCCACACCAAGGGCGATGCCAACGAGACGGTCGCCAACCTCCTGGACGACTACGCCAACGGCCGCCTGCACGAGCCCGCTTCGCCCGCCCCGGAGGACGTGGAAGCGTTCCTCGGCGAGCGGAACGTCCGCTTCACCACCTGGGAGGGCTGGTACAAGCTGGACGCCGCGGAGAAGGCGCTCGGCGAGCCGCAGGGCCGTGCCCGCGTGAAGCTCGTCGAGCGCGAGGACATGCTGGGAGCCAGCGGAGCCTAGGCGCTCCGCTGGGTGTGCCGCGGGGTGCCGGTGTTCATCTGCGGCGCCGTCGTGGCTGGTCGCGCCCGCGCGGCGGAGCCGCAGATCAAGTACGGCCCGCGCCCCTATGGGGGCTGCCGAATCGCAGCGAATGCCACTGGGCCCGACACGCGAGTGCGTGTCGGGCCCAGTGGCATGTGTGCCGTACGGGGGCCGGGGCGTGAGCCGGAGCGGGGAGGCCGGGGCTGCGGCCCCGGCCCCCGTACAGCAGGTTCAGCGGCCGATGCGGATCCGGTGCGCCTGGTCCTGGCGCTCGGCGCCGACGGCGGACTTGTCCACCACGTACGCGGTGCCGCGCGCCGTCGTGACGTGGTTCGGGTTGGCGCCGGTGGCCAGGGTCTCGACGACCGCGCCCTGGCGCGGGTCGACGACCGTGATGTTGCCGGCCGTACGGTTGGCAACCAGCACGCGGCCCGTGCGCGAGTCGGTGGCGACGGACAGCGCACCGGCCCCGGTCGGGATGCTCTTGGTGACGGCGCCCTTGCGGACGTCGATGACGGAGAGCGTGCCCGCGGCCTGGTCGGCCGTGTAGGCGGTGCGGCCGTCCGCGGAGAGCGCCACCGAGATGGGGCCGTCGCCGGCCGGGATGAAGCGGGCTTCCTTGGCGTACGGGGAGACCTCGACGATCCGGTCGCCGCCCAGGTCCGCGGCGTAGACGGTGCCGGTGCGCTCGTTCACGGCGAGACCGGTGGGCTGGGTGCCCGCGACCGTGACGCGCTTCTTCTCCAGATACGTACGGCTGTCGAAAGCGACCAGCGTGCCGTCGCCGAAGCCGCTCGCCCACACCGTGTTGCGCCGCTCGTCGACGACGATCTCGCGGGCGTGGTTCACGCCCGGCAGGCTCGCCAGGTGCTTGCCGTCGCGCTGGCTGTAGACGGAGACCGAGTTGTTGCGGGTGTTGGTCGTCCAGACGGTGTTGTGCTCGTCGTCGACGGCGACACCGTAGACGGCCTCGACGGCGCCGGTGGCCGGGTCGGTGACCGGCGGGGTGTATGTGGCCCGCACCTTCAGCGAGGTCGGGTCGACCTTCAGCAGCGAGGACTTGGTGACCGGCGGGCGGCCCACGGCGGCGGTCGCCCACAGGACGTGGTTCCGCTCGGAGTAGGAGGACTGGTAGAGGCCTGCGGTGAGTTGGGCGGAGGTGACGGTCGAACCGGCGGCGGGCTTGGCCTGTGCGGTCGCCGTGCCGGTCAGCGCGAGGGAGGAGCCCGCGGCGAGGGCGACGGCGGTGGCGGCGGTACGACGGAAGCGGCGGGTGATGGTGGTCATGCCGAGTCAATCTCCTGAACGGAAGTGCCTCCGGGTGGGAGGCGGACAGGAGTAAACTTAGCTTAGGCTTGCCTAAGTGGAGACGGGTGGGGGGTGTGGCCCCGCTCACATCGTCCCGTAAGTCGCAGGTGGGAGTGGGTCGTTGGCTGGTTTTCGACGTATGAAAAGCGGTTCCTCTCCCGACTTCGCAGTCGGGAGAGGAACCGCTCGGGTGGGTGTCGGTCGGTCTCAGTTGACCTGCACCGTCACGTCGTCCACCACGTACGACGTCTGGAGGGACTGGTCCTCCGTGCCGTTGAACTTCAGCGAGACGGTCTGGCCCGCGAACTGAGCGAGGTCATAGGTCTTCTCCGCGTATCCGGAGTTGGCGTCCAGGTTGGAGAAGCTCCCCAGCGTCTGGTTGCCGACCTGGACGGTGAAGCGGTCGTACACGACGTTCTCGTTCTCGTCCGTGTCGATGTGGAGGAAGAAGGAGAGCTTGTACGAGGCGCAGCCCGCCGGGATCGTCAGCGTCTGGGCGGCGCTGTCGGTGTGCGTGGAGCCCCAGCCGTTCAGCCATGCCTTGTAGGTGCCGCCGTGCGGCGGCTGGCCCGCCTGGGTGGTGATGACGCCCTCGGTCGCCGTCCAGCCCGAACTCCCGCTCTCGAAACCGCTGTTGGTGACGAGCTGGCGCGGCGTGCAGCCGGTGCCGCCGCCGACGGTCAGGGTGTACGTGGTGCTGTGGGAGGTCGTACCGGTGCCGGTGACGGTCAGGGAGTACGTACCCGGCGCCGTGCCGGTGCCGACCTGCACGGACAGCGTCGAGGAGCTGCCGGACTGGACCGAGGTCGGGCTCAGCGTGGCGGTCGTGCCCGCCGGTGCGCCGGAGACCGTCAGGGCGAGCTGCTGCGGACTGCCGCTCACCGTCTGGGTGTTGACCGTCGCGGTGGTGGAGCCGCCCGGGTTGGCGCTGCCCGCCGCCGGGTTGACTGCGACGGAGAAGTCCTGGGTGGGAGTGCCGGTACCCACGGACGTCTTCCAGACGCCGTAGGCGACACCGTCGGCGCTGCGGTCCAAGGCCGTGGCGTTGATGTTGCTCGGGGTGTCGCAGGCGCTGTGGTAGCAGGAGTCGTACGCGGCGTTGGCCGTGCCGCCCCACTTCTGGGCCTGCGCGGCGGTCTTGCGGGCGTTCGCCCCGGCCGCGTATCCGGACGTCGGGATGCCGACCGCCTGGAAGGAGGCGTCGTCACTGCGGCCCTGGCCCTCGACGTTCTCCTCGGGGGCGAGGTTCAGCGAGGCCCAGTAGGCCTTCAGGGGTGCGGCGGTGGTCGAGTTGACGTTGTTGATGAAGTAGCCGGCGTTGGTCGAGCCGACCATGTCGAAGTTGTAGTAGCCCTTGACGGCCGCACGCTGCGCGGCGGTCAGCCGGTTCACGTAGAACTCGGAGCCGTTGAGGCCCTGCTCCTCGTCGGTCCACCAGGCGAAGCGGACGTGCTTGGTCATCGTCGGGTTCTTCTGCGCGAGGACGAGCGCGTTCTCCAGGAGCGTCGCCGAGCCGGAGGCGTTGTCGTTGATGCCGGGGCCCGCCGAGACGCCGTCCAGATGCGCGCCGAACATGATCGTCTGGTCCTCGGGACCGCCGGGCCAGTCGGCGATCAGGTTGTTCGACGGATATGTGCAGGTGGTGCAGGTCTGCTCGGTCACCGTGTACCCGGCGGCCTGCAGCTTGCCCTTCACATAGGCCAGCGACTGGGTGTAACCGGCGCTGCCCGCCCGGCGGTTGCCGCCGTTCTGCGAGGCGATCGTGCCGAACTGGGCGAGGTGCGCGCGGACGTTGTCGACGCTGATGTCCGGCGGGTCGTTGGGCGGCTGGGTGCCGCCAACGTTGAGCGCGTAGTCGACCGTGTGGGAGAGCGTGGTGCCCTGGCCCTTGACGGTGATCGTGGACGCGCCGGGCGCCGCGTTCGTGGTGGCGCTCAGCGTCAGCACCGAGGACTGGCCCGACTGCACGGTCGCCGGGTTGAAGGAGGCGGAGACCCCGGCGGGCAGGCCGCTCGCGGTCAGCGCCACCGACTGGGCGGTGCCGGTCGTGGTGTTGGTGACCACCGACGTGGTGACCGATGCGCCCTGCTGGACGGTGCCCGACGCAGGGTTCAGCGCCATCGAGAAGTCGTTGTTCTGACCGCTCGGCGTGCAGGTCGGGTCGGCGGTCTGGGCGGGCACGCTGATCGCGTCCCAGGCGGCCTTCGTCTTGTTGAACAGGTTGCAGGTCGCCAGGTCCAGGTTCTTGGCCGAATTCAGCGTCGCCGTACGGTACTTCCGGTACGACATGCTGCTGGTCTTGAGCAGCATTCCGCCGTAGAAGATCTTGCCCGCGTTCTGGATGCCGACGCCGGTCAGCGTGGTCTGGTTGCAGGTGCTGGAGTTCGGCTTGCCGCCGCCCGGGTTGGTGCCCTCGGCGAGCAGGTAGAACCAGTGGTTCATCGGGCCCGCGGCGGCGTGCGTCTCGGTGCCGGGGATCGCGGAGCTGTAGCAGTCCGGGTCGTTGTTGACCGCGCGCGGGTTGTACATGTTGCGGATCGGGCCGCGGCCCTGGAGGTTGATCATCTCGCCGACGGTGTAGTCGGGCACGTCGAACGGAGACGGCTGGCTCATGTACGCCTCGGTGAGCGCACCGAAGATGTCACCGGTGGCCTCGCCGAGCCCGGACTCCTGGCCGCTGGTGCCGCCGGGGGTGTTGGAGTCGATGGCGTGCCCGTACTCGTGGGCGACGACATCGGCGCCGGATATCCACTCGTTGGCGCTGTTGTGGCCGATGGTGACGGAGCTGCCGTCCCAGTACGCGTTGAGCTGGTTCAGCCCGACCTTGGCGGGGAAGGTGCGGCCCTGCCCGTTGACGCCGTTGCGGCCCAGCCACTGGGTGAGCATGTCCGACTGCTTCTGCGCCGCGAACATCAGGTCGGCGCAGCCGGTCTCCTTGGAGGTGGGGTTGCCGTTGCCCCAGGAGTCGGTGGACTTGGTGAAGACCTGGCCGGTGGCGTAGTCGGCGCAGCTCAGGCCGGGGCGGTTGGGGTCGCGCAGGGAGTAGGTGCCGTTCGCGTTGGTGGTGTCGATGCCGACCGGGGCCGGGCCGTTCCACTTGCTGTTGGCGGTGCCCGCGACGACCTCGTCGTAGCTGTCGACGACCTTGCCGGTGCGCGCGTCCACGAAGACGTGCAGCTTGCTCGGCGCCTTTGCCTGACGGCCCGTCAGAACCGTTTCCCAGGCGAGTGCTTGCTTGCCGTCCTTGACCTTGACGACAAGGCGGCTGCTGGTCACCTTGTCGGTCTTCGCCTGCTTGCCGCGGGACACCGTCTCGGCGCGCTTCGCGGTGACCGAGGGCTGGATCGACACGTCGATGCGGGTCTGCGAGGCCGACTGGAGGGAGCGTACGTTCCCCTCGCCGTCGGCGAGCACGACCGCGTCGCCGCCGACCACCGGCAGGCCCCGGTATCTTCGCTCGTACGCCACCGAGTACAGGTCCTTCACCCAGGGCGTGACCTGGCGTCTTTCGTACGTCTCCGAGGCCGCGTTGACCGCGGCGTCGAAGCCGCTCTTCACGGCCGCGTCTGCTGCGGCGATCGCACGCGCCGCGGACGTGGCCTGCGGTGCGGGCGGGGGCTTCGCCTCGGCCGCCGCGGGGCTCGCGAGCGTGCTCACGAGCCCCGTGGTCAGCGCGAGCGCCGCCACTGCCGCTGTCCATCTGATGGGTTGCAACGTCCACTCCGTTCGTGGGTGGGGGTGGGAGAGCTGTTCGTTGCCGTACGTGCGCAGAGGTGCGGCCGGGCAGGGAGGCGGCACACGCGTAGTTGTGCGCGTCGTCTCACCCGCGCGTCACACGGGCTTCACACGTACGTCGCGAGTATGAGCGTGGACATGACGAATGGGGCCATCCCGGAAGGGCATACGACGCGGGTTATGGGCCCGGCGGTGACCGGGGGCTCAGGACCTCGGACGCGTACGGCCCGAACTCAGACCCGTACGACCTGCGGCCCCAACAGCGCGTACCGCTGCGCCTCGCCGACCGGAAGCGCGGTGTCCGTGACGATCGCCTCGAAGTCCGTCACCTCGGCGAACCGGCAGAAGCTCACCGCGCCGAACTTGGTGTGGATGCCCGCGAAGATCCGCCGCCGCGCCGAGCGCACGGCCCGCGCCTTCACCTGTCCGACCGCCGGGTCCGGCGTCGTCAGTCCGTACTCGCGGGAGATCCCGTTCGCCCCCACGTACGCCAGGTCGATCACGAACCCGGCGAGCATGTCCGTCGCCCAGTGGTCGACCGTGGCCAGCGTGGAGCCGCGCACCCGGCCGCCGAGCAGCAGCACCTGCGTGCCGTCCCGGCCCGCCAGCGCGGACGCGGCCGCGAGCGAGGCCGTGAGGACGGTCAGCGGACGGTCCCGGGGGAGCGCCTCCGCGATGAGCTGCGGGGTGTAGCCCTCGTCGACGAAGACCGTCTCGGCCTCCCCGATCAGCTCGGCGCAGGCCGCGGCGATCCGGGCCTTCTGCGGTACGTGCCGCACGGTGCGGGACGCGAGCGTCGTCTCGTAGCCCGCGCTCTCCACCGGGTACGCGCCGCCGTACGTCCGCCGGACCAGGCCCAGCTCCTCCAGGACGCGCAGATCGCGTCGTACCGTCTCGGGCGACACGGCCAACTCGGCGGCGAGCGCGGTGACTTCGACCGCGCCCTCGTGCCGGGCGCGCCCGACGATCGTGCGCCGACGGCCGTCGGCAGCTGTCCCGCTCACCCCGTCCAGCCCCCTCTCCTCGTGCCTCCGTGGACCATCATGCCCGGCCGAACGGGCCCCGAACGGGCACGGGTTGCCCCCGCATGGGGCACGGGGACCCCTACCCAGCGTCACGATCCGCCGTCCGGCCTGCGGAAACCGCCATGTCGAAACGGGCACCAACGGGCAGTATCCACCCGGCACGCGGCCTGGCCCAGGCCCGGCCCGCGCCCGTAGAACTGAAGCCAACGGCCCGTGGAACACAGCTGGTTGAACCATCCAGGCAGCAGGAGGCGTCATGCCCGTCACGCCCGACCAGGACAGGCCCCGCGACCGCGGTGCGCGGGCCGGTGCCCGCGCGGGAGCCGCCGTCGCGGCCGCCGCCCTGCTCGCCGGATGCGCGGGCGCCGGAGGCAGCTCGACCGGAGGGGACACCCTGCGCGTCCTGATGGTGAACAACCCGCAGATGGTCGAACTCCAGAAGCTGACCGCCGCGCACTTCAGCAGGGAGACCGGCATCAAGGTCGACTTCACGGTGCTCCCCGAGAACGACGTCCGCGACAAGATCAGCCAGGACTTCTCCAACCAGGCCGGCCAGTACGACATCGCCACCATCAGCAACTACGAGGTCCCCTTCTACGCGAAGAACGAGTGGCTGTACCCCCTCGACGAGTACGTCGCCAAGGACACCGCGTTCGACCAGCAGGACATCCTCGAACCGCTCCGCAAGTCCCTCACCGCCGAGGACGGCAAGCTCTACGCCCAGCCCTTCTACGGCGAGTCGTCCTTCCTCATGTACCGCAAGGACGTCTTCGCCGAGAAGAAGCTGACGATGCCCGCCCGCCCCACCTGGCGGCAGGTCGCCGACCTCGCCGCCAGGGCCGACGGGGCGAAGCCCGGCATGAAGGGCATCTGCCTGCGCGGGCTGCCCGGCTGGGGCGAGATCATCGCCCCGCTCACCACCGTCGTCAACACCATGGGCGGCACCTGGTTCACCGAGGACTGGCGGGCACGGCTCAGCTCGCCCGAGTTCAAACGGGCGACGAACTTCTACGTCGACCTCGTCCGCAAGCACGGCGAGTCGGGCGCACCCCAGTCCGGCTACGCCGAGTGCCTCAACAACCTCACCCAGTCCAAGACCGCCATGTGGTACGACGCCACGGCCGCCGCGGGCTCCCTGGAGGCCGAGGACTCCCCGGTGAAGGGGAAGATCGGCTACGTACAGGCACCCGTCGAGCGGACGAGGAGCTCCGGGTGGCTCTACACCTGGGCCTGGGGCATGCAGAAGGCGTCCAGGAACACCGAGAAGGCTTGGACATTCATCTCCTGGGCGTCCGGCAAGGAGTACGAGGCGCTGGTCGGGAAGTCCATCGGCTGGGCCAACGTCCCGGCGGGCAAGCGCACTTCGACCTACAGCAACCCCGACTACCTCAAGGAGGCGGCCGCCTTCGCCGCCGTGACCCGCGACGCCATCACGGGCGCCCAGCCGGACGACCCGGGGGTCCAGCGGCGCCCCGCCCCCGGCATCCAGTTCGTCGGCATCCCCGAGTTCACCGACCTCGGCACCAAGGTCTCGCAGGAGATCAGCGCCGCCGTCGCCGGACGCCAGAGCGTCGACGAGGCCCTCGCCAAGTCCCAGGAACTGGCGGAGAAGGTCGGGAAGGAGTACCGCCCATGACGGCCTCCGGATCTGTGCACGCGGCGCCGCCCAGGGCAGCCGGGCCCGTCCCTGCCGTACGGCCGATGAAGAAGGGCGGCGCGCGGGCGTGGGCGACCCGGGCACCCCTGCTGCCCGCCCTCGTCTTCCTGATCGCGGTCACCCAACTGCCCTTCGTGGCAACCCTGGTGATCTCCCTCTTCGACTGGAACTCCCTCGCACCCCACGCCCGCTCCTTCACCTGGTTCGGGAACTACGCGACCGTCGCCACCGACGCCGACCTGCGGGGCTCCGTCCTCACCACGGCCCTGCTGACCGCCACCGTGGTGATCGCCAGCGTCGTCCTCGGACTGCTGCTGGCGCTGCTCCTGGACCGGGTGTTCCTCGGGCGGGGACTGGTGCGGACCCTGCTCATCACCCCGTTCCTGATCGTCCCGGTCTCCGCCGCGCTGCTGTGGAAACACGCCCTGTACAACCCGGAGTACGGACTCCTCAACGGGGCGTGGAACTGGGTCGCCGGACTTTTCGGCGACGACAGCCCCGCCCAGCCCGACTGGATCTCCGGCATGCCGCTGCTCGCGGTGGAGGCGTCGCTGATCTGGCAGTGGACGCCGTTCATGATGCTGATCCTGCTCGCCGGACTGCAGAGCAGGCCCCCCGACATGATGGAGGCGGCCCGTCTCGACGGGGCGGGCGCCTGGCAGACGTTCCGCTATCTGACGCTGCCTCATCTGCGCCGCTACCTCGAACTCGGCATCCTGCTCGGCTCGATCTACATCGTGCAGAACTTCGACGCCGTCTTCACGATCACCTCGGGCGGACTCGGCACGGCCAACCTCCCGTACACCATCTACCAGACCTTCTACCAGGCCCACGAGTACGGACTCGCTTCCGCGGCAGGGGTGTTGGTGGTCATCGGCACCCTCGTCATCGCCACCTTCGCGCTGCGCGTCGTCTCGTCGCTCTTCCACGAGGAGGCCGGCCGGTCATGACCACCGCTGTCGTACGACGTCCCGCGCGCGCCGCACTCCCTCCGGCCGCCCGCAGGGCCAGGCGCCGGTCCGCCTGGCTCGGGCTGCTCGCCTGGGCGGCGGGCATCCTCTTCTGCCTGCCCGCGCTGTGGATGCTGCTCACCTCGCTGCACTCCGAGCCGGCTGCCGCCACCAACCCGCCGTCGCTCGGCGCGGCGCTGACCCTCGACGGCTACCGGGAGTTCTTCGGCGCGGGGGGAGGCGCCACCCCGTGGCCCTCGCTCATCAACTCGGCGACGGCGAGCCTCGTTTCGACGGCGCTCGTGCTGCTGCTCGCGCTTCCGGCGGCGTACGCACTGTCGATCCGGCCGGTCCGCAAGTGGACGGACGTGATGTTCTTCTTCCTGTCCACCAAGATGCTCCCCGTGGTGGCCGGGCTGCTCCCGGTGTACCTCTTCGCGAAGAGCGTCGGGATGCTCGACAACGTCTGGCTGCTCGTCGTCCTCTACACCTCGATGAACCTGCCGATCGCGGTGTGGATGCTCCAGTCCTTCCTCGCCGACATCCCGGTCTCCATCATCGAGGCCGCGCAGGTGGACGGGGCGCGGCTGCCGACGATCCTGGCCCGGATCGTGGCCCCGCTGGCCGGTCCCGGGATCGCCGCGACCTCCCTCATCTGCTTCATCTTCAGCTGGAACGAGATGCTCTTCGCCCGGGTGCTCACCGGGGTGGTCGCCCAGACGGCCCCCGTCTTCCTCACCGGATTCGTCACCAGCCAGGGACTGTTCCTGGCCCAGCTGTGCGCCGCGTCCGTCGTGGTGTCCCTGCCGGTGCTCGCCGCCGGATTCGCCGCCCAGGACAGACTCGTCCAGGGCCTCTCCCTTGGAGCCGTCAAATGAGGGCAGCGATCATCGAGGCACCGGGCAAGGTGTCGGTCACTTCCGTACCCGATCCGGAGCCGGGCTCCCGCGATGTGATCGTCAAGGTCGCTTCCTGCGGGCTGTGCGGAACCGATCTGCACATCCTCCAGGGCGAGTTCGCGCCCTCGCTGCCGATCGTGCCGGGCCACGAGTTCGCGGGCGAGGTCGTCGAAGTCGGCTCCGGGGTCACCGAGTTGGCGGTCGGCGACCTGGTGGCCGTGGACCCTTCGCTGTACTGCCACGAGTGCAAGTACTGCCGGTCGGGGCGCGGCAACCTCTGCGACCGCTGGGCGGCCATCGGTGTGACCGTCCCCGGCGGGGCCGCCGAGTTCGCCCGCGCCCCGGTCGCCAACTGCGTACGGCTGCCCGCCCATGTCGACGTACGGGACGCGGCGCTCGTCGAACCGCTGTCGTGCGCGGTGCGCGGCTACGACGTGCTGAAGGGGAACCTGGGCTCGGAGGTGCTGATCTACGGCTCGGGAACGATGGGCCTGATGATGCTGGAACTGGCCAAGCGGACCGGTGCCGCATCCGTCGACATCCTCGACACCAACCCCGAACGGCTGGCCACCGCCCGGCGGTTGGGGGTCGGGGGAGCGGCCGCGTACGCCGACGAGCTGGACCGGCCGCAGGGCTGGGACGTCGTCGTCGACGCCACCGGGAACGCCGCCGCGATCCAGGACGGGCTCGGCCGCGTCGCCAAGGGCGGCACGTTCCTCCAGTTCGGGGTCTCCGACTACGCGACGAGGGCGACCGTCGAGCCGTACCGGATCTACCACCAGGAGATCACCATCACCGGCTCGATGGCCGTCCTGCACAGCTACGAGCGGGCCGCCGCGCTCTTCGCGGCAGGCGTCCTCGACCCGGCGGTCTTCATCAGCGACCGGCTGCCGCTGGAGGAGTACGCGCAGGCCATGGACCGCTTCCGGGCGGGGAAGGGGCGCAAGATCGTCGTGGAGCCGTGAGCCGGACGGCTCCTAGCGGGCACCGGGTGTGTGGAAGCGCACCTCCGGGTGGTCCGCCGACGGCCCGTCCAGCAGCGGTGAGGGCCGTCCGCGCAGGTGCGTGTCGGCGAAAGCGGCGACGTACGCACGGGTCAGCACGGCCGCACGGTCGCCGTCGAGGTCCTGGAGGGAGATGCCGAGCTGCTTGGCCAGCGGCGCCACGTCGGTGAACGAGAGGTGCTGCATGCCGTCCATGCTCAACCAGCGCTTCCATCCGGTGAGTTCGGGCCACGTCTCGTCCCAGGTGGGCTCCGAGCCGGGGACGTGGCCCTCGTCGCCGAGCACCAGGTACGGCCGGTTCAGCGGGGTGTCGTTGCGAAAGTGGAAGTTCCCGTCCATGTTCAGCCCGGCCCGGATGCGCGGATCCCGCAGCATGGCGGGGACCGTGCTGAAGCCGCCCGCCGAGTGCCCGGCCATCGCGATGCGGGAAGCGTCGAGGGGGACACCGGTGCGCAACGTCCCCTTCCTGCCGGTGATTTCGTCGAGCACGAAGGACACGTCCGCCGCGCGCACGGCACCGAGCTTCGGGAACTCGCTGCCCGGCGCCACGCAGTCGGTGGTGTGCCCGTCGGGGAAGGTGGTGCCGTTGGCCTCGTAGTTGTGACCGATGCCCGCGACGGCGTAACCACGGCTCGCCAGCTCCTCGGCCACCCCGGACAGGGTGGCGCGGGGCATGCCGAAGCCCGGCGACAGCACCACCAGGGGATGCCCGGTGCGGGTGCGCAGCGCCTCGGCGCCGGTGGTGGCGTGCGTGACGACGGTGCTCAGCAGCTCCGGATCCAGGTCGTAGCCACTGGCCTTGATGTACGACGTCGACTCGGCGGCGGTCAGGTAGGCGGCGGCGGTGCCCGACGGGCGCCGCGCGGGATACCAGAGCGAAACCATCAACTCCCGCTTCCCGGTGGGCACCCACGGGTCGGCGCGGCGCGCGTCCGTCAGATGGAGTGTGGTCAGTCCGACCGGTCCGGTGCCGGTGGGGCGCGGCAACTCCAGCCGCGGGAGCGGGGGTCGGGCGGGTGCGCGGTCCGCCGATGCGGGCGTGGCGCCGAGTCCGGCGAAGGCTGTCGCGGTCGCTGCGGCGCTGGTCAGGAAGGTGCGTCGTCTCATGGGGCAAGACTACGAAGCCGAGGTGCCAGGGCCATCGGCCCGGGGGTGTAGGAGGAGGGGCCGCTGCATCCCGGGGACTACCTCCCTGGGGCGAGTCGGTCGAATCGGGTTCCGTTTCCTGACAGTTGCACACCACCCGCCCGCACCAAGGTCCGCACCCGGGACAGCGGGGTGCGCAACCGCTCGTACCTCCTCGCCACGTTCCACCGCCGGGGTGCGACGAGCCGCTTCGAGGTCCGGCCCAGATGCGAGGGCGTCCGGCCCAGATGCGAGGGCGGGCTCAGAGCCCCAGCCAGACGTACGCCGCCTGCGCGGTGAAGTCGTCGTGGCCGCCCCGGAAGAGCAGATCGGCCGTGCCGAACGCCGGATCGCTCTCACTGCCCCGTACGTACGGAATCGCCGCGCACCGCATCCCCGCCGCGAACGCCGCCGTCACTCCCGGCGCCGCGTCCTCGAACACCGCGCAGTGGCCGGGCTCGGCCGCCAGCAGGGCGGCGGCCCGCAGGAAGACGTCCGGGGCGGGCTTGCCGTGCGCCACCTCCTCGGCGGAGACGACCACCGCGCCCGCCGCCTCGCCCAGGTACCCGTCGAGGCCCGTCCCGGTCAGCACCGCCTCGATGGCCGCCCGGGACGAACCGGACGCCACCGCCATCGGCACCCCCTCCGCGTGCAGCCGTTCCACCAGCTTCCGCATCTCCGGGTAGACCTCGGTCGAGGCGCGGGCCAGCTCCAGGTACAGCCGGTCGTACTCGGCCAGCAGCCCGTCGGTGTCCGCCTCGATCCCGTACGTCTCCCGCAGGATCTCCAGCGTCTCGCGCGTCCCGATCCCGACGAAGCGGGCGTTCTCCTCCCAGGTGAACTCCGGCACCCCGTGCGCTGCCAGGAGCCTGCGCCCCGCCTCGTAGTAGTTCGGTTCGCTGTCCACCAGCGTGCCGTCGAGATCGAAGATGACCGAGAGGGGGCGCGGAGTGCTCATGGGCCCAGCATGAGGCATCGGGATCAGCGTGCGCCGACCGCCTTCGTCAACGGGCTCCGGCCGCTTTCCCGATCGCCTCCACCAGCGGCAGCAGCCGGTGCGGCACCCGCTCCCGCAAGGCCACCTCCGTACGCGTCCTCACCACCCCCGGCACCTGGATCAGCCGCTGGATGACGTCCTCCAGGTGCCCGGCGTCCCGGGCCACCACCCGGGTCATCAGGTCCCCGCCGCCCGTGATCGAGAACGCCTCGACGATCTCCGGCACACCGGCGAGCGCGTCCCCGACCTCGTCCAGATGCCCCTGCATGACCTCGACGTGCACGAACGCCAGCACCGGGTGCCCCAGCGCGGCGGGGGAGAGGGTCGGACCCGTGCCGGTGATCACCCCCACCCGCTCCAGCCGGTCGAGCCGCGCCTGGAGGGTGCCGCGCGCGATGCCCAGGATCCGCGCGTACTCGCGCACGCTCGTGCGCGGCTGCTCGATCAGCAGTCGCAGAATGCGGGTGTCGAGCTCGTCCACTGACACGTTGCACCGCCGGATTCCGTCGGACTGGGTCGCTGGTACCCAATCGGTAGTCGTCACTTGCGTGCGACAGTACCAATGGCACAGCTGGAACGAGACAGGTTGAGCCAAAGGGTGTCCGGATGTTGAAATGATCGAGTCGATGGCGCTGCGGATCTCGCGGCGCCATTTTTGTGCGGGAGAGCATGCGGGAGGCCGGGGAGTGGCAACGGTGTTGAAGAGGGTGTTCGTGGCACCGGATCCCGGCAGGATGCGGCTGCGCAGCGGGCTCCGGGCCGTGCTGGGCATCGGGCTGGCCGTCACCCTCTCCGGACTGGTCGGGCATTCGCTGGTCGCGGCGATCACCGCCGGCCTCGCCGCGCTGCTCGCGCTCTTCACGGTCGCCGACTCCACCGTCCGCAAGCAGGCGGTCACCACCGCTCTGCTGCCCGTCGTCGGGTTCCCGGTCCTGGCGCTGGCGACGTCGCTGCACGATCACTCCCTGCTGCGGGACGGGGCGTTCCTCGCCGTGGTGGGTGCGGGGGTGTACGCCAGGAAGTGGGGGCCCCGGGGGCACGCCCTGGGGATCTTCGCGTTCATGGCCTTCTTCATGACGCAGTTCCTGCACGCCGTACCGGCGCAGCTGCCCGAGCTGTACGCCGCCGTCGCCCTCGCGCTGCTCGCTTCCTCGACCGTACGTTTCGGCTTCTGGTGCTACGAGCGGCGCCTGCCGCCGCCCGTCCTTCCCGTCGCGGCACCCGGGCGGGGCCTGTCCAGGGTGACCACCCGGCAGGCGGTCCAGGCGACGGCGGCTTCCGCGTTCGCCCTGGCGATGGGCCAGTTCCTGTCCGAGGACCGCTGGTACTGGGCCGTCGGCACCGTCTGGTGGATCTTCGTGAACACGGCCTCGCGCGGTGAAACCCTCGTGCGCGGCTTCCGCCGGGTGGCGGGCACCCTCACCGGCATCGCCATCGGCCTGATC
The DNA here is from genome assembly GCF_044333135.1 of Streptomyces sp. NPDC021093. Classification (NCBI taxonomy): domain Bacteria; kingdom Bacillati; phylum Actinomycetota; class Actinomycetes; order Kitasatosporales; family Streptomycetaceae; genus Streptomyces; species Streptomyces sp. NPDC021093. The sequence goes on from NZ_JBIRQJ010000008.1 coordinate 250,776, forward strand.
GTGGCGGTGGAACTGGACGGCGCTCCCGTCCCCACCGCGATCCTGGTGGCGGTCTGCGTCTTCGGGATCTTCTACACCGCCGCCGTCTCGTACACGTGGATGATGCTGGCGGTGACCCTGATGGCCGGCCTGCTCTACGGACTCCTGGGCGTCCTGGACCACGGCCTCCTCGTCCTGCGCCTCGCCGAGACGACCGCGGGGGCGGCCGGGGTGGTGCTCGCGGTGCTGCTCGTACTGCCCGTCACCACCCACTCGACCACCAACGCGTGGATCCACCGCGCCGCGCAGTGCGTGCACACCTGCACGGCCGAAGCCGCGGCCCGGCTCGCGGGAAGGACGGACGCGGACCCCGCCCGGAGCGTGGCGGAACTGGAACTCCTGCTGGGACGCGTCCGGCTCTCGCTCGCCCCGCTCGTACACCCGCTGAGCCCGTTGCGGGGGCGCAAGGCCCGTGCGCGACAGGTGCTCGCACTGCTCGACGACTGCGTCCGCGAGGTGCGCGCGCTGGCCAAAATCGCCGCCGACCAGGAGGCGTCCCACGACGCACGCCTCACCGCGGCCTGCTGGCGGGTGGAGAGGGCGGTCGAATCGCTCGTCAACCCCGAGCACGTGCACACGGGGACGGAGGCCGCTCCCGGTGCGGAGCATGCCGCCGGTGCGACGGCGCTCGGACACCTGCACGCCATCGAGCACGCACTGGCCCAGCTGGCGGCGCCCCTCAGCGGGCAGGCGCGCCCTTCCTCCGCGGGCAACTGCTGATCCTCCGCGGAGAACCGCCGAGCGTCCTCCGCGGAGAACCGCCGAGCGTCCTCCGCGGAGAACCGCCGAGCGCTTCGGGCGGAGAACCGCCGAGCGCTTCGGGCGAAGAGAGGCCGAGCGCTTCGGGCGAAGAGAAGAGGCGGAGAGAAGAGGGGCGCTCGCTGTCATCATCGCGCCCCTGCGCACTTCTCCGCGCTCCCCGTCGGCCGGTGCCCAACCGGCTGATCGGCGTACATCGGGGGTAAACCCGGCGGCATCATGCGGAGGAACGCCCCGGCGGGACGGAATTCCGGGGCGTGAATCTTCGATGCCTGGGGATGCGAGCAGGATGCGCGATGACCTTGAGCGAGCCGCAGGACCGACACCGGGTCCGATACCCGGGCCGGCACCGGGCCCGGTACCCGGGCTGATCCCCGGCCAGGACCGGGGAACGGACGGCAGGCCGAATTGGGGGGCACATTCTCCCGCCCCTGTTCCTCCTCCCGCTCCTGGTACCGGTGACGGCCCCGCAGCGGGCCGGTCCGACTCGGCCGGCCCCAGCGCGTGGTTCGGGCCCGCCCCCTGCCCGGCCGCCCCCTCGGACGTCGCCGCGCCGGGCGCCTCGGCCCCCGGCCGTCCCGACCCGTGCGACCGGCACGACCGCGCAGGTGGCATTCCCCCCGCAGGCGCCGCCCCCGCCCCCGCCCCGGAACAGCACGACCGGGCCGCCGCCGTCGCCGAATCCGCCGCCCGGTGCCCCGTCGCCCACGGCGGCGGGGTGCTGCCGGACCTCCTGCCCGGTCCGCCGCCCGGCCAGCCCGACAACCGCGCGTACGCCACCGAACTCCCCGCCCTGCACCGCCTCGCCGAGGACTTCGTACGCCTCCACCACCGGGAGATGCCCGCCCACGGCGACCCCGGGCCCCGGCTCGCCGCCGTGCACGCGGAGATCGACGCCACCGGCACGTACCGCCACACGCCCGGCGAACTCGCCTTCGGCGCCCGCGTCGCCTGGCGCAACAGCAACCGCTGCATCGGCCGCCTCTACTGGAACTCGCTGCGGGTCCGCGACCGCCGCCACGTCAGCGACGCCGACACCGTCGCCCGCGAGTGCGCCGACCACCTGCGCGAGGCGGGCAACGGCGGCCGGATCCGCCCCCTGATCACGGTCTTCGCCCCCGACACCCCGGCCCGTCCCGGCCCCCGCGTCTGGAACGAACAGCTGGTCCGGTATGCCGGTTACACCGCCGCCGGTGGCGCCGTCGTGGGCGACCCGCGCAACACCGGCCTCACCGAACTCGCCATGCGGCTCGGGTGGCGCGGCGGCCCCGGCAGTCCCTTCGACGTACTGCCGCTGATCGTGCAGGGCAGCGACGACAAGCCGCAGCTGTACGAGCTGCCCGACGACGCCGTCCTCGAAGTGCCGCTCCAGCACCCCGAGGACACCTGGGCCGAGGAGTGGGGGCTGCGCTGGCACGCGGTTCCCGCGATCTCCCACATGTGCCTGGAGATCGGCGGCATCTGCTACCCCTGCGCGCCCTTCAACGGCTGGTACATGGGCACCGAGATAGGCGCCCGCGACCTCGCCGACACCGACCGCTACAACCTGCTGCCGCCGCTCGCGGCGCGCCTCGGGCTCGACGTCACCACCGACCGGTCGCTCTGGAAGGACCGGGCGCTGGTCGAACTCAACCGGGCCGTCCTGCACTCCTTCGACCGCGCGGGCATCACCATCACCGACCACCACACCGAGTCGGAACGTTTCCTCACCCACCTCGACCGCGAGGACGCCAAGGGGCGGGAGGTGGGTGCCGACTGGTCGTGGATCGTGCCGCCGATGTCGAGCGCGGCGACTCCGGTCTTCCACCGGACGTACGACAACACCGAACTCTCGCCGCTGTTCACGCATCATGAGGACGCGCTCGTACGGGCCCGGGGCGCGGGAGCGGTCTGAATCGACGGCCCACCGGGGCCGTCTCGCCAGGGGGTGGTCTAGACCGCCCTGCTACCGTCGGCCCCTACCCGCACCAACTCACGGAAAGGGGCTGCACGGTGAGCAGCAGCACAGCATCGGGAGCACACCCGCAGAAGGCAGGCCCGGAGCAGGCACGCTCCGGGCAGGCGGGCCCCGAGCAGGCACGCTCCGGGCAGGCGGGCCCCGAGCGGGCACGCGCCTTCATCGGCTCCTTCACCTCCGCGGGCGGACGCGGTCTCGTCACCGCCGCGGTGGACCCGGAGACGGGCGCGCTCACCGTGCTCGGCGCGACCGAGGCCGTCGCCGACCCCTCGTACCTGGCCCTCGCACCCGGCGGGCACCTGCTGTACGCGGTGAGCGAGACCGGCCAGGGTGCGGTCGCCGCGTTCGACACCGCCGACGCGCTGCCCCGCCCGCTGGGGGAGCCGGTGCAGGTCGGCGGCGGCTCACCGACCCACCTCGCTCTCGCCGACGGCCACCTGGCCGTCGCGAACTACGGTTCCGGTAGCGTCACCGTCCTCCCGCTGCGCGCCGACGGCGCCCCCGACCGGCCGTCCTGCATCCTGCACCACCACGGCAGCGGCCCCGACGAGGGCCGTCAGGAGAGCCCGCACGCCCACCAGGTGCTGCCGGACCCGACCGGCCGCTGGGTGCTGAGCGTCGACCTCGGCACCGACTCGGTGCGGGTCTGCGCGCTGGCCGCGGACACCGGCACCCTGAGCGTGCGGGCCGAGGTCGCCCTGCGGCCCGGCACCGGCCCCCGCCACCTGGCCTTCCACCCCGCGGGCACGCACGTGTACGTCGTGGGCGAGCTGACGCCCACCCTCACCGTCTGCCGCTGGAAGGCAGCCGCAGGAGCCCTCACACCGCTCTCGGAGGTCTCCCTGCTGCCGGACCCGCCCGAGGTCCCCAGCTACGCGTCCGAGGTCGTCGTCGCCCCCGACGGGCGCTTCCTGTGGGTCGCCAACCGCGGGCACGACAGCATCTCCGTGTTCGCCCTCTCCGCCGACGGCGCGCACGCCGAACTCCGCACCACGGTGCCGTGCGGCGGCCACTGGCCGCGCGACCTGGCCCTGGACCCGGCCGGCCGGCGCCTGTACGCGGCCAACGAGCGCTCCGGGGACGTCACCTGGTTCGACATCGACACGGAGACCGGGGTTCCGCGGCGCGCGGGCTCGGTCGAGGCACCGGCGGCGTCCTGCGTGGTCTTCGGCTGACGCACGTCGTGCCGCAACAACGTTCCGTAGACACGGTTGCGCACGTAAGACACGGTTGCGCACGTACGAGAAGGGCCCGTACCCCCTGCGACCGGGTGCGGGCCCTTCTCGTGTGCGCGGGTGCGCGGTCCGTCAGTGGACCTGCGCCGCCTGCTGCGGCGTGATGCCCAGCGCCGAGGCGTACTGCGAGAGCACCAGCTTGCCGATCGCCGGGTACGCGCCGAGCGGCCCGGCGAACGCGCAGCCCGCTTCCTTCGCGGCCGTCTCCAGCAGGTCGGGGGCGACCTCGGGACCGATCAGGTACGGCGCCAGCGCCAGGTTCGCGGAGCCCGAGGCGCGGAGCTGCTCGGCGGTCGATGCGATCGCGCCCTCCTCGTCGAGCGCGGCCGCCATCACCGGCACGGCGAGGCGCGCGGCCAGCAGCATGCCGGTGATCCCGGCCGCCTGAACGGCCTCCTCGCCGCCGACCGTGGCCAGCACGATGCCGTCGGCCGCCGTGGCGACCGTGAACAGCCGGGCGCGGTCCGCACGCGACAGACCGGCCTCCGACAGTCGCACGTGCAGGGCTTCCGCGAGCAGCGGGTGCGGGCCGAGGACGTCGGTCAGCTCGGCGGCGGCGTGGCTGTCCACGAGCGCCTGCCGTATGCGGCGCATCGTGGCGGCCTCGGGCCCGGCCAGCAGCGGCACGACGACGGCGACGGGGCCCTCGGGCGCCGACGCCTCGCGGCCGACGGCCACGGCCAGCTCGTAGCGGGCGGTGCGCTCGGCGGCGGCGTGCGCGAGCACGGCGTCCAGCGTCGGGTACTCGCCCTGGTCGTCACCGTCGAGGTATCCGATGCGGGCGTCGAGGCCCGGCAGCTCGGAACGGGCGATGCTCAGGAGTTCTTCCGCCAGGCTGCGCGTGGCGGTGGACGGCTCGCCGGGAACGGCGAGAACAAGTGCGGGCGCGCCCTCGGGAGCCGCCACGGGCTCCGGACGGCGATGGCGTCCGGGCTGGCGGGGGCGCGGCATTCGTACAGGCAGGCCGGAAGCGGGCCCAGTGGGGGAGCTCATGGCGCCGCATGCTACTGGCTTTGCGGGTGCGGCTGTTCGGGGAGGGTGCATTCGAGCGGTATCTGTCCCGTTTTATCCGGTGCATGACGGTGAATGACGGTGAATGCGCGGCAAATCAACGGGTTTGATGTCCCGATACATGAAACATGTACGGATCGTACGGAAATGCCAGGGTGTGGGTCGCGAGCGCCGAGGCGATCTCCAGCGCCCCTTCGAGCGGGTCCCCGGCCGCGGGTACGAGCCGGGCGTGCGGCAGTTCCTCCGCGAGCTCTTCGTGCAGCGGTACGAGGAGCGGCCCGCCCAGCTTCAGCAGCCCGCCGGTGAGCGCCACCTCGCAGGCCGGGGGAGCCTCTCCCGAATCGCCCGGCCGCGGGCAGACCGCGGCCGCCGTGTCCGCGACGTGCCGGGCGGCCTCCCGCAGGATGCCCGCCGCCACCGGGTCTCCCGGCGCGCACGCGGCCACCTCCGGTGCGAACGAGGCGAGAACGGCGGGCCGGTCGGTACGCGGATACAGTCGCCCCGGCAGCCCCGCCGCAGGTCCGAACACGGCCTCCAGACGTCCGAGCAGGGCCGCCGATCCGCCGCGCCGCCCGTCGTGGGCGCGCATCGCCGCCTCAAGACCGGCCCGGCCGATCCACGCCCCGCCGCCGCAGTCGCCGAGGAGGTGGCCCCAACCGTCGGCCCGCCGCCACCCGCGCAGGTCCGTGCCCAGTGCGACCAGGCCGGTGCCCGCGGCGACCACGGCCCCCGGCCGCTGCCCGAGGGCCCCGGCGTACGCGGTGACCGCGTCGGCGGCGAGCGCCACCCTCCGTACGCCGAACTCCCTGGCCAGCAACCCGGGCAGCTCGGCCCGCAGCCCGTCGCCGAGCGTGGCCATCCCCGCGGCGCCGACACACACCGCCAGTGGCTCGCCTCCGCCGACCCCGGCCAGCAACTCCCGGACGGCCGGGACCAGTTGGGCGGCCAGATGTGCGGTGTCGATCCCGCCGGGCCCGGTGCGCACCGGCTCGCGGGACACGACCGGCGGCCCGGCCGGCGTACGGCTGCCGACCCGGGCGAGCGCGAACCGCACGCCCGAGCCGCCGGAGTCGACCCCGAGGACGTGACCGGCCCCGGGCGCGCATCCGGTCCCACCGTGCTCGGCCATGGTCTACGGAAGCTGCCAGTCCACCGGTGCCGCGCCCTGCTGGACCAGCAGTTCATTGGTCCGGCTGAACGGGCGCGAGCCGAAGAACCCGCGGTCCGCCGACCTCGGCGAAGGATGCACCGACTCGACGCAGGGCACATCGCCGAGCAGCCGTCGCAGGCTGCGTGCGTTGCTGCCCCACAACACCGCCACCAGCGGCTTGCCGCGTGCCACCAGCGCCTGGATGGCCTGCTCGGTGACCTGCTCCCACCCCTTGCCCTGGTGGGCGTTGGTCCTGCGCGGTGCGGTGGTGAGCGCCCTGTTGAGCAGCAGCACCCCCTGCTGCGCCCACGGGGTGAGGTCGCCGTTGGAGGGCCGGGGATGACCGAGATCGGTGTGCATCTCCCAGAAGATGTTGTCCAGACTGGGCGGCACCGGCTGCACGTCGGGCGCGACCGAGAAGCTCAGTCCCACCGCGTGTCCCGGTGTCGGATACGGGTCCTGACCCACGATCAGGACCCGAACCTCGTCGAACGGCTGCTGGAACGCGCGCAGTACATTCGCCCCCGCGGGTACGTAGGTACGTCCCGCGGCGATTTCCGCACGGAGGAAGTCGCCCATCGCGGCGATCTGTCCGGCCACGGGTTCCAGCGCGTCCGCCCAGCCGGGCTCGACGCTCTCTTTCAAAGGTCTTGCTGCCACAGCGTCACTCTACTGGCCCAGCCCGCGGGGTCCGCTCCCTGTCGGCTCGTCCCTGTCGGCTCGTCCCGGTCGGTTCCTCCCGATGCGCTCAGCCGATCACCGCCGCCCGCACGCACAGCACGTCCGGCAGGTGAGAGGCGAGCTGCTGCCAGCTGTCGCCGTCGTCCGCGCTCGCGAACACCTCGCCGTTGCGATTGCCGAAGTACACCCCGGCCGCGGGGGCGTTGTCGTCCGTGCACATCGCGTCGCGCAGCACCGTCCCGTAGTGCTCCTCCTGCGGCAGCCCGGCCGTCAGCGGCTCCCAGCTCTTGCCCGCGTCCCGGGTCCGGTAGACCCGGCACCTGCGGTCCGCCGGCACCCGGTCCGAGTCCGCGGTGATCGGGAAGACGTACGCCGTGTCCCCGAGGTGCGGATGGGCGGCCACCGCGAAGCCGAAGGTGGACGGCAGCCCCTCGCCGATGTCCGTCCAGTTGGCCCCGGCGTCGTCGCTGCGGAACACGCCCCAGTGGTTCTGCAGATAGAGCCGGTCCGCGTCGGCCGAGTCCTGCGCGATCTTGTGCACGCACTGGCCGAACTCCGGGTTCGGGTCCGGCAGGAAGACCGCCGACACGCCCTTGTTGGACGGCGCCCAGCTCGCCCCGGCGTCCCGCGACCGGAACACCCCGGCCGTCGACACCGCCACCGTGACCAGATCCGGGTCGCGCGGATCCGTCACCACCGTGTGCACGGCCTCACCGCCGCCGCCCGGCACCCACTGCGAGCGGGTCGGATGCTCCCACAGCGGCCGTACGAGCGCGAAGGTCTCGCCCCGGTCCGTCGAGCGGAACAGCGCCGCGGGCTCCGTCCCCGCGTACACCACCCCCGGCGCGGCGGGCCCCGCCGGATGGAGCTGCCACACCCGCTCCAGTGAAGTCCCGGTGTCCTTGGGGAACTTGACCGCGGGCGCCTGCGGCTCGGTCCAGGTCGCCCCCAGGTCGTCGGAGTGGAACACCGAAGGACCCCAGTGCGCGCTGTCCCCGCCGACCAGCAGCCGGGGCGAGTCCCCGCTCCGGTCGATCCCCACCGAATACACGGCCTGCGCGTTGAAGTGCGGGCCGTCGAACTCCCACTCCCCGCCACCGCGACGGCGGCCGAGGAAGAGTCCCTTGCGTGTGCCTACAGCGAGCAGTACGTCGGACATGGCCGACACCTCCCAGACGTCGTTGTCTCCAGGTATCGGCCAGTCTGCACCCGACCACTGACAATGGCCCCGGGATCAGACGTTCGCCCAGGTCAGCGCGGTAAGCCGGGAATGTCCGCAGGGCCGTCGGGGGCCGCCGGGCCCGTTTCCGGACAGATTCCTTGACAGGCCCCCTCCGCTTGGAAACCATCCAGTCGGTACGCCTGCACGGCCCGACCGACGAGGAGAGCCAGCCATGACGTCCCCCACCACGCAGCAGGTCATCGCCGCATCAGCGGGTCCCATGCCGCCCGGCGTGTCCATGCCGACGCCCCCCGCCTTCGACACCGTCGAGGAGGAGCGGCAGTACCGCAAGGAGCAACTCGCGGCGGGATTCCGCCTGTTCGGCCGGTTCGGCTTCTCCGAGGGGGTGGCGGGCCACATCACCGTCCGCGACCCCGAGCACCCCGAGCACTTCTGGGTGAACCCCTTCGGCATGGCCTTCTCCCTGATCAAGGCCTCCGATCTGATCCTGGTCGACCACGAGGGCAACCTGCTGCACGGAAACCGGCCGGTGAACCGCGCCGCGTTCGTCATCCACGCCGCCGTCCACGAGGCCCGCCCCGACGCGATCGCCGCCGCGCACTCGCACTCCCTGCACGGCAAGGCGTTCTCCAGCCTCGGCGTCCCGCTCGACCCGATCACCCAGGACGCCTGCGCGTTCTTCGAGGACCACGGCATCCACGCCGACTTCTCGGGAGTGGTCAGCGACGCCGAGGAGGGCAAGCGGATAGGCCGGGCCCTCGCCTCGTACAAGGCGGTGATCCTGCAGAACCACGGTCTGCTCACCGTCGGGGGCAGCGTCGCCGAGGCCGTCTGGTGGTTCATCACCATGGAACGTTCCTGCCAGGCCCAGCTCCTCGCCATGGCGGCCGGCACCCCCAAGCTCATCGACCGAGAGACCGCGCTGCACACCCGCGCCCAGATCGGCGGGTCCTTCGCGGGCTGGTTCCAGGCACAGCCGCTGCTGGACCAGATCACCGTCTCCGACCCCGACCTGTTCGGCTGACCGGGCAGCGCGGGCCGCTGCCGTGGATCTCGCCGCCGTCACCCTGCCCCTCGCCCTCGCCGTCATCATGTTCGGCCTCGGACTCGGCCTCACCCCGGCCGACTTCCGCCGCGTGCTCGCCCGTCCGAAGGCCACGGTCGTCGCCCTCTGCTGCCAGATGCTGCTGCTCCCCGCCCTCTGCTTCGGGCTGGTTCTCGCCTTCGGTCTGACGCCGGTCCTCGCCGTCGGCATGATGCTCGTCGTCGCGTCCCCCGGCGGTACGGCGGCCAACCTCTTCAGCCACCTCTACGGCGGTGACGTCGCCCTCAACGTGACGCTCACCGCCGTCAATTCGGTGCTCTCCGTCGTCACACTGCCGATCGTCCTCAACCTCTCGGCGCAGTACTTCCTCGGCGAGGGCACCGAGCTGGGACTCCAGTTCACCAAGACCCTCCAGGTGTTCGCGATCGTCCTGATCCCGGTCGCGGTCGGGATGTACGTCCGGGCGCGCGCCCCGCACTTCGCGCGGCGCGCGGACCGCCCGGTGAAGATCGCCTCGGTGGTCATCCTGGTGCTGATCATCGCCGGGGCGGCCCTCCAGGAGCGCGGGAACATGCTTGACTACCTCCGCTCCACCGGCCCCGTCGCGCTCGCTCTGCTCGTCCTGAGCCTGAGCGTCGGATACTGGGTGCCCCGCCTGGCCAAGGTCGAACGCGGCCAGGCCATCGCCTCGTGCATGGAGATCGGCCTGCACAACACCACTCTCGCGATCACCATCGCCATGGGCATCCTGCACAACACCGAAATGGCCGTCCCCGGCGCGACGTACGGGGCCCTGATGTTCTTCGCCGCCGCGGTCGCCGGACTGTTCCTGCGCCGCGCCACCCGCACCGCACCTTCCGCACCTGCCGCATCCGAGAGCGAGCATCCATGAGTCACCTGGCCGGCCGAGGCATCGCCGACATCACCGGGGAGGCCGCCGAGTGCGGAATGCTCGGCTACGGCAAGGCCGGACAGCGGACCACGGGCATCCACACGCGCCTGCGCGCGCGTGCCTTCGCCTTCGCCGAGGGCACAGCGGACGCCGACCGGCGGCTGATGGTGGTGGTCTGCGACCTCCCGCTGGTCTCCGGCGGCCTGGTCCAGGAAGCCGTACGGCGGCTGCCCGCCGGCTGGACCGAGTCCAACGTGATGATCACCGCGACGCACACCCACTGCGGCCCGGGCGGCTACTTCCACCACTCGCTCTACAACAGCAACACGGGCGGCTTCCGCCCCAAGACGTACGCGGCGATCGTCGACGGCATCACGGAAGCCGCCCTCGCGGCCCTCGCCGACCTCGCGCCCGCCGAACTCTCCCTCGCCCACGGCGAACTCCACGGCACCAGCGCCAACCGCTCCCGCCGCGCCTTCGACCGCAACCCCGAGCACGACCGCGCGTACTTCCCCGAGGCCGTCGACCCGCACACCACTCTGCTGCGCATCGCCCGCGACGGCGAACTCGCGGGCGCGGTCCACTGGTTCCCCGTCCACAACACCAGCATGACCAACACGAACACCCTCATCAGCAGCGACAACAAGGGCTACGCCGCCTACAAGTGGGAGCGCCTCGACCACGGCGCGGACTACCTGACGCCCGGACGGCCCGCCCCGGTCACCGCGTTCGCCCAGACCAACGCCGGCGACATGTCCCCGAACCTCAACCTCCGTCCCGGCAGCGGCCCCACCGAGGACGAGTACGAGAACACCAGGATCGCGGGCACCCGCCAGCAGGAGTCCGCCACCGGACTCCTCGCCGCCGCCACCCCGCTCACCGGCCCGCTCGACCACCGGATCACCCACCTCGACCTCTCCGGCACCGAAGTGGGCCCCGAGTTCACCGGCGACGGCCGCGCACACCGTACGGGCGCACCCGTGGGCGGCGCGGCGGCCCTCGCGGGCGCCTGGGCCGACGGCAAGGGGTTCGCGGGCTTCCGCGAGGGCCGCAACCCCGTCTGGGACGCCCTCTCGCAGCGGGTGATCTACGCCCTCTCGCCCGCCCTGCGCGACGCCCACTCGCCCAAGGCGCTCGTCCTGCCCGCGGGCCCGCTCAACCGGCTGCGCCCCATGGTCCAGGAGCGCGTCCCCGTCCAACTCCTGCGCATCGGCCGCCTGTACCTCATCGGCATTCCCGGCGAGGTCACCATCGTCGCGGGCCTGCGGCTGCGTCGCACCGTCGCGGGGATCGTCGGCGCGGACCTCAAAGAGGTGCTCGTCGCGGGCTACAGCAACGGCTACTTCCACTACGTCACGACCCCCGAGGAGTACGACGCCCAGGAGTACGAAGGCGGCAGCACCCTCTTCGGCCGCTGGCAGCTCCCGGCGCTGTGCCAGACCGCGGCCGCCTTGGCCACCGCCCTGCGCGACGGCAGGCCCGTCCCCCGCGGCACCCCCGAACCGCTGCCCAGGGCCCGGCCGAACCGCCGCACCCCGGCGCCCGACGAACCGCACCCGGGCCGCGCCTACGGCGACGTGCTCTCCTTCGCGCACATCGGCGGGCACGTCACGGCTTCCTTCGTGGCGGCGCACCCCAACAACGACCTCCGCAGGGGCGACACCTACCTCGCGGTGGAGCGCGGGGACGGCGGTGCCTGGACCCGCGTCGCGGACGACGGCGACTGGTCCACCACCTTCCGCTGGGCCCGCACCGGCCGCACCACCTCCACCGCCACCGTGACCTGGACCGTCCCCGACGGCACGGCCCCGGGCCCGTACCGTCTCCGCTACTTCGGCAACAGCACGGACCGGGGGGCCTTCACCGGCACGACGGAGGTCTTCGACGTGCGGTGAGGTGCGGTGAAGTGCGGTGCGGTGAGGCGTGCCGAGGCGTCGTGAGCCCCCGGCTCCGAGCCCCGGCAGGGGGTCAGATCGCCCAGGAGTACTGGTTGGGCGTCGCCACCTCGGCGTCGAGTTCCCGGGCCGCGCGCCGTGCCCAGGAAGGGTCGCGCAGCAGCTCCCGCCCCAGCAGCACCGCGTCGGCCTCCCCGTTGGCGAGGATCTTCTCCGCCTGCGCGGCCTCGGTGATCAGACCCACCGCCGCGACCGGCAGCGAGGTCTCCGCCTTCACCCGCGCCGCGAAGGGCACCTGGTAGCCGGGGCCGACGGGGATGCGCACGCCGGAGGCGTTGCCGCCGGTCGAGACGTCCAGCAGGTCCACCCCGTGCTCCTGGAGCAGCGTCGCGAAGCGCACCGTGTCGTCGCCGTCCCAGCCGTTCTCCTCCAGCCAGTCCGTCGCCGAGATGCGGAAGAAGAGCGGCAGCTCCTCGGGCCACACCGCCCTTATGGCGTCGACGACTTCGAGCGCGAAGCGGACGCGGTTGTCGAAGGACCCGCCGTACTCGTCCGTGCGGCGGTTGGAGTGCGGGGAGAGGAATTCACCGATCAGATAGCCGTGTGCGCCGTGCACCTCGGCGACCTGGAAGCCCGCCGCCAGGGCGCGCCGCGCGGCGTCCGCGAACTGTCCGACGATCTCCCGGATCTGCTCCACCGAGAGTTCGTCGGGCACGGGGTGCCCGTCCTTGAACGGCACCGGGCTCGGCCCCACCGGCTGCCAGCCTTCCGTCTCGGGACCCACCGGCTCGCCGCCCCGCCAGGGCCGGTCGGTGGAGGCCTTGCGACCCGCGTGGGCGAGCTGGATGCCGGCCACGGTGCCCTGCGACTTCAGGAAGGCGGTGATCCGCCGGAAGGCGTCCACCTGGGTGTCGTTCCAGATCCCCAGGTCCGCAGGGCTGATGCGTCCCTCGGGGCTCACCGCGGTCGCCTCGACCAGGATCAGGCCCGTCCCGCCGGTGGCACGCGCCGCGTAGTGGGCGAAGTGCCAGTCCTGCGGAACGCCGGCCTCCGGCCCGCACGGCTCCGCGCTGTACTGGCACATCGGGGCCATCCAGATGCGGTTGGGCACCGTCAGCTCACGCAGGGTGAAGGGCTGGAAGAGGCTGGTCACAGCGAACTCCGTTCGGGAAGGCGTCGGTTGCTGGTTGTACGTTAACCATCGTAGTACGGCATCTGTCAAACTACGAGGAGTCTCGTACAATGGCGGTCACGGTCCTTCGTACGGGTCATTCCGTCGGCACGGCCGCCGCCCACCGATCACGTACGCCGAGGAAGAAGGAGCAGTCCCCCGTGTCCACCGCCGCAGCGAACAGCCGCGAACTCGCGCACCCCGACCGCACGGAGATCCGCCTCGAAGGCGTGCTGCACGCACTGTCCGACCCCATGCGGCTGAATATCGTCTGCGCCCTGGCCATGGAGGAGCGCGAGCTCGCCTGCTCCTTCTTCGAGCTGCCCGTCTCGAAGTCCACGAGCACCCACCACTTCCGCGTCCTGCGCGAGAGCGGCGTCATCCAGCAGGTCTACCGGGGCACGGCGAAGATGAGCGGGCTGCGCCGCGACGACCTGGAGGCGCTGTTCCCCGGGCTGCTCGAAGCGATCCTGGGAGCCGCCGACCTGCAGGCCGGTCGCGGCTGAAACCGGCTGTCGGCCTGCGGGCCGGTCGCGGCCGAGCCCGGTCGCCGGCTCGCGGGCGGTCGCGGCTGAAACCGGCCGCCGGGGCTCAGCTGCGTACGTCCCGGGCCGCAGCCAGCAGTCCCGCCCAGTCGGCGATCTTCACCGACCGCCGTCCCAGCGACTCCCCGAGCGAGGCCTCCGCCGCCTCGATCGCCAGCCAGCCCGGCCACTCCACCGGACGCAGCCCCGAACCGCGCAGGGCGCCCAGGGGGTCGTCAGCCACCTCGCGCCGCGCCAGTGCCTCCGCGTCGGCGAGCAGCGAGCCCGCCGTCTCCTTGGCGCAGGGCCGGTTGGTCCCGATCACTCCGGTCGGTCCCCGCTTGATCCACCCGGCGACGTACTCCCCGGTGGACGGGAGCCCGTCCCGCAGCACCCGCCCGGCCGTGTGCGGCACCGTCGCGTGCGAAGGGTCGAACGGCAGGCCGGGCAGCGGCGTCCCCCGGTAGCCGACCGAGCGCAGCACCAACTGTGCCTCGATGTCCTCGTACGCACCCGTGCCGCGCACCCCGCCCGCCCCGTCCGGCACGGTGCGCTCGAACCGTACGGCGGCCACCCGGCCCGCATCGGCGAGCAGTTCCACCGGGCGGAGATGGAAGCGCAGCCGAAGTGCCCGCCCCCGTACGGGAGGTGGCGCGTCCGCCCAGCCCCGCAGCACCTCCACGTTGCGGCGCAGCGCCGCGGGCAGCCCCGACGGATCGCCGTACGCCGGGTCCAGGGCCAGCTCGGCGGGGTCCACCGAGACCGAGGCGTCCGGCAGCGAGCCCAGCTCCCGCAGCTCCTTGGTGGTGAACTTCGCCTGCGAAGGACCGCGCCGGCCCACCATGTGCACCTCGCGCACGGTGGAACCCGACAGCAGGTCGAGCGCGCTCTGCGGCACGTCCGTGGGCAGCAACTCCCGCGCCCCGCGCGCCAGTACGCGCGCCACGTCCACCGCCACGTTGCCCACCCCGACGACCACGGCGGAGCGCACTCCCAGCGCGAATCCGCCGGGGTCGGCGTCCGGGTGCGCGCTGTACCAGGAGACGAACTCGGTGGCGGAGAAGCTGCCGGGCAGGTCCTCGCCGGGGATGCCGAGCCGGCGGTCGGTGGCCGCGCCGACGCAGTAGACCACCGCGTGGTACAGCTCCAGCAGCCGCTGCGGCGGCAGTTCGGGCGTCCCCGCCTCGATGTTGCCGACGAAGGCGACCCGTTCGTGTTCCAGGACGGTCCGCAGGGTGCCCTGCAGGGACTTGATCTTCTCGTGGTCGGGTGCGACCCCGTACCGCACCAGCCCGTACGGACACGGCAGGCGGTCCAGGACGTGCACCCGTACGTCGGGCACGACGGTCTGCTGGACGAGGGCCTGGGCCGTGTAGACCCCGCTGGGGCCCGACCCGACGACTGCGACGCGAAGCACGGCGGAGCTCCCTCCCGCAGGGTCCTTCCAGGATCGCACCGGTGGCGCGGCAGCGGCAGGGGGCTGCGCCACCGGAGTGCCTTGTGGCTGACGGGCGTGCGCGCCGTGACGGTGGCTGGAGGGGGTGGGGATACGTTCCGAACGACATCCTTCCGCCGTGGTTCGGCATCCGGCTGACCTTTGCCGACGGCGCCCGGATCGACGTGCTCACCGCGGTCTCCGGAGGGCGGATCGCCATCGAGGACATGCGGGCCGACCCGCCCCTGTCGCCGGACGGCTTCGCCGCGCTCGCCGACTGGATCGCGGGGCCGCTGGAGGACGTCTGCCGGGTGGCCGTCGAGCAGCACCGGCTCGGTGCGGCAGGGCCGCGCGGCTTCTGCGAGGGCGGGCCCATGTTCGACGAGGAGCCCCCCGGCAAGCGCCGGGCCCGTCCGTCCTGGCCGCGCGGCAGCGCCGGACGCAGGATCGCCGCCGACGCGTACCGGGCCGCCCAGGACGAGGGCAGGGACCCGGTGCTGGCGGTGATGTACGCGACCGGGCGCAGCCGCCGCAAGTCGCTCAAGGTCATCGCGGGCGCCCGGGACGAGGGTTACCTGGCGCCCCGCCACAACCGCCGCTGAAACAGCCCCGCACGTCACGGCGGTCGTCCCCGCACGTCGCGGCGGTCGTCCCCGCACGTCGCCGCGGCCCTCCGCACGTCGCGGCTGTCGTCCCCGCACGTCGTCGCGGTCGTCACCGGCCGTCCCCGACCGCCCCCGGAGCGGCATCGGCGGGCTACAGCTCCTTCAGCATCCTCGCCATCCGGTTGATCTCGGTCGTCTGCTGGGCGACCAGCTCCGTCGCCCACTCCTCGACCGTCAGGTCGTTGCCGTCGGACAGAGCGTCGCCCGCCATGGTCAGCGCCCCCTTGTGGTGCGTGATCATCAGCTGCAGGAACAGCCTGTCGAACGCCGTGCCCCTGGCCGCCCCGAGGTCCGCCAGCTGCTTCTCGGTGGCCATGCCCGCCATCGCCCCGTGGTCGTGCGGGGTCCTCGGCCGCCCGTCCGCACCGTTGCGCTTCTGCCAGCCCCTCATGGTGCCGATCTCCGGGCGCTGGGCCGCCGCGATCCGGTCCGCGATCTGCCGCACGCCCTGTGACGCGGCGCGCGACGGTACGAGACCGGTCATCACCAGGGCCTGGGTGTGGTGCGCGATCATCATCTCCGCGTAGTCGAAGTCCGCGGAGTTGGGCCTGTCCACCGGGGCGGCCCTCCGTGCCTCGTCGGCGGACAGGGTCCTGCCCGGTTCGCCCGGCTTCCCCGGCGCCACCACCACGGCGTCGCCGCCGGCCCGGGCCCTCCCGTCCTCCTCCGGTGCTCCGTCGCAGGCGGACAGGGCGAGCAGCGCGGCGACGGCGAGCGAGGACGATCTCGCGAACGTGCGGGAGCGGCCGCTCGGTTGACGGGAGTGCACAGTGAACTCCTGGGATGCAAGGGGAAATTGGTGACCGTCCTAGCACGATTCCGCGCGCAGATGATCGAAAAACTTCATTACATCTCCGTTGCCGTCTTTTGAGATGTACATGCGAAGGAAGATACTCGCGAGGTCCCGTAGTCGTTCAACTGCGAATCAGATCAAGGGAGAACGCAGTGACCTCGATGACCGAAACCCGCGTCCGCAGACGCAGACGGCTGGGTGTGGCGGCGGCCGCGGCCGGCCTGCTCGCGACGCTCCTCACGGCGGTCCCCGCCGCCGCGAGTCCCGAGCCGGGCGACACTCCCGCCCCGCGGCAGCCCGTCACCACGGCGCAGCAGGAGGAGGCCCGCAGGGCCATCCGGGGAGGCGAGATACCCGGCGTGGACGAGATCGTCCACAGCGAGAACGTCGAGCACCTGGCCAACATCCCGAAGGACGCGCTCAAGGGCACCAACTCGGACCTGGCGTTCCAGGGCAAGTACGCCTTCGCGGGCAACTACGACGGCTTCCGGATCTTCGACATCAGCAACCCGAGGAAGCCGAGGACCGTCACCCAGGTCCTGTGTCCCGGATCGCAGAACGACATCTCCGTCTCCGGGAACCTGCTCTTCCTCTCGACCGACTCCTCGCGCAGCGACAACTCCTGCGCCAGTACCACGCAGCCCGCGACCGAGAAGTCCTCCTGGGAGGGCATGAAGATCTTCGACATCAGCGACATCCGGAAGCCCCGGTACGTCGCCGCTGTCGAGACCGCCTGCGGTTCGCACACCCACACCCTGGTGCCCGAGCGCCGCAACGTGTACGTGTACGTCTCCTCGTACGCGCCGAGCGCCGCCTACCCGGACTGCAAGCCCCCGCACGACGGCATCTCGATCATCAAGGTGCCGCGGCAGGCCCCGCAGAAGGCCGCGGTCATCGACTTCCCGGTGCTCTTCCCCGACGGCGGCAACCCCGGCGGCGGCACGGAGAACCCGGACCTGGCCGAGACCACCGGCTGCCACGACCTCACCGTGCTGCCGTCGAAGGACCTGGCGGCCGGCGCCTGCATGGGCGACGGCATCCTCTTCTCGATCAAGGACCCGGAGAAGCCCAAGGTCATCGACCGCGTCCAGGACAACGTCAACTTCGCGTTCTGGCACTCGGCGACCTTCAACGAGCGCGCCGACAAGGTCGTCTTCACCGACGAGCTGGGCGGTGGCGGCGGTGCGACCTGCAACGCGGAGACAGGTCCCAAGCGCGGTGCCAACGGCATCTACGAGATCAAGGGCCACGGCGACAGGCGCAGTCTCGCCTTCAAGAGCTACTTCAAGATCCCGCGCCACCAGGCCGACACGGAGAACTGTGTCGCCCACAACGGCTCGCTCGTCCCGGTCCCCGGCCGCGACATCATGGTCCAGGCCTGGTACCAGGGCGGTGTCTCCTTCTGGGACTTCACCGACTCCTCGAAGCCCAAGGAGATCGGCTACTTCGAGCGCGGCCCGATCAGCGCCGACACCCTGGTCGGAGGCGGAGCCTGGTCCGCGTACTACTACAACGGCCACGTCTTCTCGAACGACATGGTCAAGGGCTTCGACGTCCTGAGGATCAACGACCGGCGCACCGACCCCGCGAAGCGGGTCCGGATGCGCGAGCTCAACGTGCAGACCCAGCCCGACTACCTCTGACCACCGGGTGGTTCAGCGGTAGCACCGGTCGCCGTGCCGCCGGGCGGATCCCCGTCCGGCGGCACTCCGAGCTCCCAGTCGAGGCCGTACCGCTGGAACAGCTCCGCCCGCAGCCGCGCCAGCGGCATCGGCGCCCCGGGCAGCAGCAGGGCGAACACCGTGCCCATCAGCAGCGCCCGCAGCAACCGGTACTCCGTCTCGGGCTCCGTCGTCCCGTACCGGACCATCGCGCCCCGCAGCACCTCGGCCAGCTGCTGCTGCTCGGGGCACTGCACGAAGCCCTCGGCCTGGAGGATGCCCGCCATGTGCGTGCGCATCAGCACCGGGTGGGCGAGGGCCAGCCCCAGCACGGCGTCCACCGCGCGCGCCAGGACCTCCCGCCCGTCCGTCGTGGCCGGCTCCCGCTCGACGGCGGCCCGGATCGTGCGGTGCATCAGCCGGTGCACCGCGGACTGCAGCAGCTGCCGCTTGCCGGGGAAGTAGTACGAGATCAGACCCCGCGCGGAACCGGCCCGGTCGGCGATGTCCCCGAGCGTCGTCGCCTCGTACCCGCGCTCGCCGACGAGGTCCACCGTCGCCTGCAGGATCCGCTCGCGGGAACGCCGCCGCAATTCCTCGTTGACCGATGCGCTGCGCGGGGACATGCTGTTAACTCCTGCGTTGACTGGCTGCGAGCCAGTATACTCAGCGGGCGTTTCGCACCCGCCTCTTCGAGACGGCCTGCGGGAGCGCTGTCTGCTTTGGGCGACGCGGGGGATCGTCCAAGGCAGACGGCAGGGCGGGCCCCGGGAGACACTCCCGGGGCCCGCCCTTCGTGCGGATCGTGCGGTGTCGAGCGGGCTCAGTCGAGCAGGTCCAGCACCGGCCGCAGTCCGTCCGGGCGGTCCGCCACGGGCAGGTGGTCCACGAAGTGGACCGCGCAGCCCAGCGCGGCGGCCCCGCCGTCGGCCGTCCGGTCGTCGCCCACCATCAGCACCTGGTCCGGATCCCGGCCCAGCGCCCGGAGCGCCGTACGGAACAGCCGGGGGTCGGGTTTCTGCACCCCGTGCTCGTACGACAGGACGTAGGCGTCGACGAACGGGTCCAGGCCGTGTGCCCGGAACACCGGACGCAGGTCCCAGCCGATGTTGCTCACCACCCCCACGGCGACACCGCGCGCGTGCAGCTCCCGCAGGACCTCGGGGGCGTCCGGGTACGGCTGCCAGGCGGCCGGGAGCATATGGCGTTCGTACAGCGCGTCGTGCAGCTCGTCGCGGGGGAGCCGCACCTGCCGGGAGAGGCCGGTGTAGGCCGCGCGGTGCCGCTCCGCGCTCTCGTCCCTGGTGGCCCACAATCCGGCCAGCGCGGGCGGCACTTGACGCGGCGACGCCCCGCCGGGCAGCGCTCCGGCCTCCTCCAGCAGCTCCGCGTACCGCCGCAGTTCCTCGTCCGGCACGGCCGGGCCGGGGCCGCCGAGCACGGCCTCCACCCAGGAGCGGGCCGGCTCGATGCGCAGCAGCGTGCCGGAGAAGTCGAAGAGCACGGCTTTGATCGTCATGCGGAGATCATCCCCGCGGCGCGGTCCGGTACGCGTGAAGGGTGGCCGAGAACAGCACCACCGCCACCCCGAGCAGCCAGCCCCCGAGCACGTCGGAGAACCAGTGCACGCCGAGGTACAGACGCGTGAGCCCGACGCCGACGACCGACACCACCCCCACCACCAGCAGCGCCACCCGCGCCGCGCGCGGTGCCCCGTACCACCACAGCAGCCACAGCAGAAGGCCGAAAGTGACCGTTGCTGTCATCGCATGACCGGAAGGGAAGGCAGCGTACTGAGCGGAATCGACCGGGTCGGGCCACTGTGGACGTTCGCGCCCGACAGCGGCCTTGAGCACCTGTTGTACGAGCGCGCTGACCGCCGTCGTGACCGCGATCCACAGGGCGAGCACCCGGTCGCCGCGCAGCAGCAGCCAGCAGAAGACCACCGCCACCACCGCCCGCATCGTCCACGGGTCCCACACCCAGTCGGACAGGATCCGGTTGGCCCGGGTGGTCCCCGGATCGTCCACCGCCCAGCGGTGCAGCCCGCTCGCGAGATCGCCGTCGAGGGTGAGCAGCGGCCCCCATCCGGAGGCCACGAGGACCAGCAGCACCGCGAACGCGGCGGTGAGCAGGGCACCCGCGAGGAGCACCGGCGGGCGGGGATACGGGGTGGAACCGGGGGAGCGCATGGGGGCGATCCTCGCCGACCTGCGGTGGATCGAGCCAGATCGGGCTATCCGAGCGCACTGAGTCCCGGCACGAACGCCACCACGAGCGGGACGACGGGCACCAGCGCCGACGCCGCCGTCAGCCGCAGCCGACGGGCCGGACTGAGCCTGGGGACCGGGGCCAGCAGCCGGTTCACCCGCTGCGGAAGGCCCCCGTCCGGGGTCGGGCAGGGGCCGAACACCCCACGGTGCTCGTTGAGTTCGACCAGTGCGAGCGCCGTCGTCAGCCGGCCGAACCGCCGGGACGCCATGTCGTCGGCGGCCAGTTCGACCAGCCGGTGCATCTCGTCCCGGAACGCGGCGAACACCGGGATCTGCGGGAAGCCGTTCGCCAGCGCGCCCGAGCAGTGCAGCAGCCAGTCGTGCCTGGCGCGTGCGTGCCCCTGCTCGTGGGCCAGCACCGCGTCCAGCTGACGCCCCTTGAGACGGCGCAGGGCCGCCGTGGTGATGACCAGCCGGGGCTCCGCGCCGGGCAGCCACCAGGCGTCCGGCCGCTCCTCCTCCAGCACGACAAGACGGTCCCCGCCCGGCTGCGCCGTACTCCGCTGCTCCTCGCCCGGCAGCACCGGCGCCCGTACGAGCAGCTCCGTGCGGCGCTGCTTGCGCCCGGTGCGCGCCCGGTGGACCTCCCGGGTCAGCATCGCGCCCGTCCACAGCCCGCAGCCGGCCAGGACCACCGCGAGGACCGCCGACCACGGGCCGTACGCACCGAGGGCGTACGCCTCGACGACACCGCGCGGCGCGGACGCGAAGACGTGTCCCCTTACCAAGTGCCAGGCGGCGGCCGCACTGAACGTCATGGCGAGCGCGAAGCACAGCAGCACCGCACCCACCACGCACTGCCACATCCACAGCGCGACCACGGGTTCCCGCTCCCGCCAGTCGGTGGCCGCGAGCAGACGCGGAGCCGTCGCGGCGGTCAGCAGGCCGAGCAGCAGCAGCGCCAGGGAGACCATCATGGGCCCAGCCTATGAGGGCGGCACCGCCCCCGGGTACGGGAGCGGTCGGGGAAGTGACGTACGACTCACCGGCCCCCGGGACGGGTCCGGCGGGGCCTCACAGGGCCAGCAGCATGGTGAGCATTCCCAGGGCCATGGACAGGCGGCAGGCGAGCGCCAGTTCGGGGCGGGCGCCCCAGCCGAGGGTTCCGCCCGAAGGCGTCGCGGCGGCCGGCAGCGGGATCAGCCGCGTTCCCGCCCGCAGCACGTACACCACGTAGTACGCCAACAGTGCCCCGGTCAGCAGCGGCACCCCGCCCGCCACCACGGACCCGTGCCCCGCATGGCCGCCGCCGGTGCCGAGAGCCATGGCCACCGCCATGTACACCATCGCCGCGGAACCGATCAGATGGTGCAGGTGGTGGGAGCCGCGGACCCCGCCGCGGACCCACCACAGGGCCCGCAGCGCCGCCGCTCCGAACACCGCCGCGTACAGCGTCCAACTCCAGTCCGGCGGGGCGAACACGGCGGCGGGCACCGCCATCACCGCCATCCCGAGACCCATCAGCGCCTCGCCCCTGGCGACCCCGCGCTCCGCCCGCGGCCCGCTGCGCATCCGCAGCAGGCAGTACGCGCTCGTCACCCCGCACAGCGCCACCAGCAGCCAGCCGGACATCGCCGCTCCGTGCACGGCGTACCTCCCGTTCGGGTCCACCACGACTTGTCGACAGGTCGAGGAGTCGATGCCCGCAATGAGCGGGGCGCACGCATGCGCAACGGCACACGGGGGGAGCACTGGCCGAGTTAGGGTCTGTCCGGCGGCCGGGTCGCACAGGCCGCGAGGCCGAACGGATCCGCCGTCGAACCGAACGAGCACGAGAGAAAGACCCACCATGGACACCACTGCGCACCAGGCCCCAGGGGAACTCGTCTTCCGTGACGCCGTCGAGAGCGACGCAGAGGCACTCGTCGCGCTCATCGAGTCGGCCTACCGCGGTGACAGCAGCCGTGCGGGGTGGACCACCGAGGCCGACCTGCTCGAAGGCCGGCGCACCGACCCCGAGGGCGTCCTCGCCGTCGTCACCGACCCCGGCAGCCGCCTGATCGCCGTCGAGCGCGACGGGGAACTGATCGCCTGCTGCCAGCTCGAACACCGGGGGGACGCCGCCTACTTCGGGATGTTCGCGGTACGTCCCCGGGCCCAGGGCGGCGGCCTCGGCAAGGTGATCATCGCGGAGGCGGAGCGGCTGGCGCGGGAGACGTGGCAGGTGCGCGAGATGCACATGACCGTGATCTCCGTGCGCGACGACCTCATCGCCTGGTACGAGCGCCGGGGCTACCGCCGTACGGGAAGGATGACGCCCTTCCCGTACGGCGACGAGCGCTTCGGTATCCCGCAGCGCGACGACCTCCGGTTCGAGCTCCTGCTCAAGGAGCTCTGAGCGGGTCCCGCGAGGGTCAGGCCATGAAACGGCCGGTCCTGCGGATCTCGGGGAAGTCGGTGGTCACCCCGTCCAGTTCCAGCGCGTGGGCCAGCCGCAGCTCCTCCGGGGTGTTCACCACCCAGCCGATCACCCGCAGTTTCTCCGCGTGCGCGCGCCGCACCGTCTCCAGGGTGAGGCGCTGCAGTTCGACCACGACGGCGCCTGCGCCCACGGCCAGCGCGCGGTCCACCACCTCCGGCCCGTAGAACTGCGCGACCAGCGCCGTCCGCACCCCGGGCAGCAGGGTCGAGATCAGGGCGAGGGCCTCGTCGTGGAACGAGAGCACCTCGACGCGCTCCGCCAGGCTGCGCCGGTGCATCACCTCGGCGAGTGCCCGTGCGGCGGCCACGTCCTTGATCTCCGCCTGGAGCGGTGCGGAGACGGCGTCCAGCACCTCCTCGAAGAGGGGGACCTGCTGTCCGCCGCCCGCGTCCAGGGCACGCAGCTCGGCGAGCGACATGGCGGAGACGGGGCCGTGGCCGTCCGTGGTGCGGTCGACGTCGGCGTCGTGCATGACGACGAGCCCGCCGTCCTTGCTCAGATGCAGATCGAGTTCGATGACGTCCATGCCCGCCTGCTGGGCGTGGCGGAAGGAGCTCAGGGTGTTCTCGGGCTCGACACCCATGACTCCGCGATGACCGATGGTGAGGAAAGACAAGGTGATCTCGCTTCCGTCGACTGCGGCTCACAGCGAGATTAACGGCCCGCCTCGGCAACGGAACCCGCCTGGCGCGAGGAAGTGGAATCTTCGAACTGGGTACCCGCGATTCCGAGGATGAGTCCGGTGGCGAGGGCGGCGAGAAGGATGGCACGCATGCTCATGGGGACGGCTCCAGGCACAGGGGGAGTGACGCACGGTCGCGACAAGGACAGGGTGCGACCGTCCTACCGCCTCCCGTGACCCGGTCGGCGCTACATCACCCGTCCGTGGGCGTGCCCGACGGGAGTTGACCGGTGATGTGCGGCGGGAGTTGACCGGCCGCGTGCGGCAGGTGCCGACCGGCCGCACCCGGAGGTCCGAGTTCCGCGAGATCGGCCAGCATCGCCCGCGCCAGCTCCAGTTCGGCCAGGTGCTGCCGCTCGGCCCAGCGCAGCGCCACCTGCGGGTGTGCCCAGTCCGCCACCCCGTCGGCCCGGCCCAGCGCTTCCCGTACGTCCGCCAACTCCCGCTCCGTGCGAGCGACATGCTCCCGTACGCGGGCGTGGAGCCGGGCCGGGTCGGCGAGGTGGCCCAGCCAGACGCGCAGCACGAGCGGGTGCTTGAGCACGGCGGGCCCTGTCTCCTCGGTGCCGTCCGCCCACCCGGTGAGCGCGTCGCGGCCCGCGGCGGTGATCGCGTAACGCCGTTTGGTGCGCGGCTCCTCGGGGCCCGAGCGGCTCGACGTGACGTAACCCAGCACCTCCAGCCGGCGCAGCTCCGCGTAGATCTGGCTGATCGCCGGCGCCCAGTAGAAGAAGCGCAGCGAGGAGTCCGCCCACTTCTTCAGCTCGTACCCGGTGCGCTCGCCGGGGAAGGACAGCAGGCCGAGCACCGCCCAGGCGGTGGGCGGGAGTTGTGGAGGGCCGCCTCGTCGTGCGTCTTGCTTCTTCGAGACCTGACGACTAGTCATATGACGAATTGAAGTAAGGGCGGAGCACGGAAATCAACCCCCTGGAGGGGCCGTGAAATTCTCAGTCATCTTCGAGGCCCAGCTGGCCGACCCCACCCCCGAGCGCGAGCACCGGGTGATCCGCGACAGCGTCGAACAGGCCGTCCTGGCCGAGCGGATGGGGTTCGACCGGATCTGGGCCGTCGAGCACCACTCCCTCAAGTGGTACGCGCACATGAGCGCCCCGGAGGTCTTCCTCGCGTACGTCGCCGCGAAGACCTCGACCATCCGGATCGGGCACGGCGTCGTCTGCATGCCGTTCGCGTTCAACCACCCCGCGCGGGTGGCCGAACGCGCCGCCATGCTCGACCTGTTGTCCGGCGGACGGCTCGACCTCGGAGCCGGCCGCGGCGGTACGAAGCAGGAGACCTCGCTGTGCGGCGTGGACCCGGACCGTACGACCCGGGAGGTCGAGGAGGCGCTGCGGATCATCGGCAGGGCGTGGCAGGAGGACGAGCTGGAGTACCACGGCGAGCTCATCGACATCGATCCGCACCCGATCCTGCCGCGCCCCCAGCAGACGCCGCACCCCCCGCTGTTCCTCGCGTGCAGCCGCACCGAGACGCTCGCCCAGGCCGCCGAACTCGGCGTCGGGGCCCTGGTGATGGGCTTCGCGGGGCCCGATTCGATCACGGAGATGCGGGCGGCGTACGACGCGGCCCGGACCGCCCGCGGCGCCGACCGCTTCGTGTCCACCGTCGTCAACGACCACTTCTCGGTGCTCTGCCCGACGATCGTCCTCGACGACGGCGAGCGGGCCCGGAGCATCGGGGTGCGCGGCCAGCGCTTCTTCGCGCAGTCCATCGGCCACTGGTACGGCGGCGCCGGCCTCCCCGACGAAGCGGTCGTGGCGGGCGCCGACGAGGGCGCCGAGATGCGCAGGGCCGCCGAGCAGGTGGTCGCCCGGCTGCACGAGCAGCGCATTCCGGTACCCCCCACCGCGACCGCCACCTTCCACACCGACCACGCCTACGGCACCGCCGACGACGCCATCGCCTACGTGGAGCGGCTGCGCGACGCGGGCGCCGACGAGATCATGTGCCTGATCCAGATGGGCACGGTGCCTCAAGAGGCATGCCTGGAGACCCTGCGGCAGTGGGGCGAGAAGGTCATCCCGCACTTCCGCGAGGCGTGAGGAGCGGCCATGGCACCGGAACGCGACCGGTTCGATCGCGCGGCCCGCCCCCTCGCGCCCGTGCCGGACCGGCTCGACCCTGCGGCCCGCCCCCTCGTCGACCTCCTGAGCGCAGGATTCCCCGACCTCGGCGGCGCCGTCACCGACGCGGCGGAGGCCCGCCGCCTCCTCGCGGCCCGGCCCGCGTCGAAGGCGGAGCCCCCGGGAGTGGGCTCCGTCGAGGACCGTACGGTCCCGGGACCCGCGGGGGCGCCAGGGATCCCCGTACGCGTCTATCTGCCGGACCGCCCCGCCCCGTACCCCACGGTCGTCTTCTTCCACGGCGGCGGGTTCAGCGTCTGCGGTCTCGACTCCCACGACGGCACGGTGCGCCGGATCTGCCGGGGCGCGGGCGCGGCGGTCGTCTCGGTGGACTACCGGCTCGCCCCCGAGGCGCCGTACCCGGCCGCCGTCGAGGACGCGTACGCCGCCGTGCGATGGGTCGCCGAGCACATCAAAGAGGTGGGCGGCGACCCAGGCGCCCTGATCGTCGCCGGTGACAGCTCGGGCGGTGCGCTCGCCGCGGTCACCGCACGGCTCGCCCGCGACACGGGCGGCCCGGACATCGCGCTCCAGGTGCTGCTCTACCCGGTGCTCGACGCCGCCCAGGACACCGATTCGTACCGCCGCAACGCCTCCGGCTACTTCCTGACGGCGGCTCACATGCGCTGGTTCTGGCAGCAGTACCTCGGCCCAGAGGGCCCCCGGAGCCCCTCGGCGCGCCACCCGGACGTCTCCCCGCTGCGTGCCGCCGACCTCTCCGGGCTGCCGCCCGCGCACGTCCTGACGGCGGGCTGCGATCCCCTGTGCGACGAGGGCAGGGAGTACGCCGCCGCTTTGCGGGCAGCAGGGGTGGAGGTCCGGGAGCAGCACTTCCCGGCGATGTTCCACGGGTTCCTCGGATTCACCGGAATCCCCGCCGACTCCCGTACGGCGATGGCCGCCATGACCGGAGCCATCGCCGCCGTCGGCGATTCCGGCAGGAAGAATTCCGGTGATCTGGGGGGTGCGGCAGGATAATTTCTTCCGGCTCCTCTTGTGCGGGAGAACCACGCGTGGATACGGTTTCTTTACGCGAGGTTCTCCCGTGGAGGAAGTGACATGACGCAAATTCTGGTGCAGGACATTGCTGGTGGAGGCATAGCCGAGGCCTCGCGGGTGATCGACCACCCCGCCTGGGGCGTGCTCAAGGGCGCGGTCGAGGAGATCCGGCCCTGGCAGTCCGCCGACGGCTCCATCGACTTCGACGCCGAAGGCGCCCCGTCCCGTGCGGGCGTGGAGGCGGTGCTCGGCCGGGTGATCACCGCGGTCGACGAGCTCTCCCCGCTGCTGCCGCACGACGCCGATTACCACCGGGCGCTCGTCGCCGACCTCCGGGCCTGGGCGGACTCCGCCTTCGCCGTCCCGGACTTCCTGGACTCGCTGCTCGCCTTCCAGCCCGCCCAGTCGCGCGCCGACGGCCTCCAGCACCTCGTCGTCTTCCCGATGTACACCCAGAACGGCAACCCGGACCGCAACCTCGAAGCGGTCGTGCTGCGCATGGTGTGGCCCCAGTGGCTCGCGGAGCTGGAGCGCACCCGCTACGACAACCCGCTGTTCTGCGGCATCACCTTCGAGGACTTCACCGCGGGGTACGACACCAACTCCGCCGTGCTCTTCCCCGAGACCATCGCCGTGCGCCAGGCACCGGAACGATTCAGCTGGGGCGGCATCTTCTGCGACCGCGAGGCGGCCCGGTTCCGCACCGTCACCGAGGCCGCGGTGGACATCCTCGGCCTCGACCTGCCCGACGACATCCGCGCGATGATCGCCGACCAGGACCGCTGCCAGGAGGCCTTCGTGCTGTGGGACATGGTCCACGACCGCACGCACAGCCACGGCGATCTTCCCTTCGACCCCTTCATGATCAAGCAGCGGCAGCCGTTCTGGATGTACGGCCTGGAGGAGCTGCGCTGCGACCTCACCGCCTTCAAGGAGGCCGTGAAGCTGGAGGCCGACGGCGTCCCGCAGGGCCGCGACGTGCAGTACGCGATGCTCTTCGACCGGATGTTCCGCTTCCCGGTCTCCGGCGAGCGGGTGCGCAACTACGACGGACTCGGCGGCCAGCTCCTCTTCGCGTACCTGCACAAGCACGACGTGGTGCGCTGGACCGACAACACCCTCAAGATCGACTGGGAGCGGGCGCCGCAGGTCACCAACCAGCTCTGCGCCGAGATCGAGGACCTGTACCGGGCGGGCATCGACCGCCCGAAGCTGGTGCACTGGTTCGCCGCGTACGACCTGGTGGCGGGCTATCTCGCCCCGCACCCGGGATCGCGCTGGGCGAAGGGTCCGGACGCCCTGGACCTGTCGCTGCCGCCGCGGAAACTGGTCGACGACGTGCTTCCCGACGAGTTTCCGTTGAGCATGTTCTATGAGGCGCTTTCCAAGAAACTGAAGTCCGTGATCGCCTCCACCAAGGGGATCACCGCGGCGGGCGCCGAGCGGGTGGCCGCATGAGCCCCCGCGCCCAGGAGGCGACCGACATGAACGCTGTCAATGCACCCGAGGGTCCTCTGGACGGAGCCGTCATCGCGGTCGCGGGGGCGGCGGGGCCCGCCGGGCGCGCCACCCTGCTGCGGCTCGCGGAGGCCGGTGCCACGGTCGTCGGCGCGGACGCCGACGCGGCCAGGCTCGCGGAGGCCGTGGACGCCGCCAGGTACGCACACGGCGGCGCCACCGTCACCGGCGACACCGTCGACCTGCTCGACCTCGACGCCACCCGTGCGTGGGCGGAGAAGACCGAGAAGGAGTTCGGCCGGATCGACGGCATGGTCCACCTCGTCGGCGGCTGGCGCGGCTCGGCGACCTTCGCGGAGACCGACCTGGCGGACTGGGACCTGCTCGAAAAGCTGCTGATCCGCACCGTGCAGCACACCTCGCTCGCCTTCCAGGAGGGCCTCCAGCGCAGTGACCGGGGCCGCTACCTGCTGATCAGCGCGGCCGGCGCGTCCAAGCCGACCGCGGGGAACGCCGCCTACGCCGCGTCCAAGGCGGCCGCGGAGGCGTGGACGCTCGCCCTCGGCGACGCCTTCCGCAAGGCGGGGGGCGAGGAGGGGCCGCGTACCGCTGCTGCCATCCTGGTGATCAAGGCTCTGGTGCACGACGCGATGCGCGCCGAGCGCCCGAATGCGAAGTTCGCGGGCTTCACCGACGTCACGGAGCTGGCCGAGGCCATCGCCGGGGTCTGGGAGCGGCCCGCCGCCGAAGTGAATGGACAGCGCCTGTGGCTGACGCCCAAGCCGTGACGGAATCGACCACCACGACGACCGTGACGACGACCACGACCACCACCTCCGTGACCGGTGGGGCGAACCCGCCCAAGACCGACGCCCGCCGTCACCACGACCCGTCCGTACGGGGCTTCGCCAGCGACAACTACGCGGGCGCCCACCCCGAGATCCTGGCCGCCCTGGCGCTCGCCAACGGCGGCCACCAGGTCGCGTACGGCGAGGACGACTACACCGCGCACCTCCAGCAGGTGGTCCGCGGCCACTTCGGCCCGTCCGCCGAGGCGTTCCCGGTCTTCAACGGCACCGGCGCCAACGTCGTCTCCCTGCAGGCGCTCACCGACCGCTGGGGTGCGGTGATCGCCGCCGAGACCGCGCACATCAACGTCGACGAGGGCGGCGCCCCCGAGCGGATGGGCGGGCTGAAACTGCTCACCGTGCCGACCCCGGACGGCAAGCTCACCCCCGAGCTGATCGACCGGCAGGCGTGGGGCTTCGACGACGAGCACCGGGCGATGCCGCAGGTCGTCTCGATCACCCAGAACACCGAGCTCGGCACGCTCTACACGCCGGACGAGATACGCGCGATCTGCGACCACGCCCACCAGCACGGCATGAAGGTCCACCTCGACGGGGCGCGGATCGCCAACGCGGCGGCCTCCCTCGACGTCCCGATGCGCGCCTTCACCAACGCCGTCGGCGTCGACATCCTGTCGTACGGCGGCACCAAGAACGGCATGCTCTTCGGTGAGGCCGTGATCGTCCTCAACCCGGACGCGGTCCGGCCGATGGCGATGAAGCGGCTGCGCAAGTCGTCGATGCAGCTCGCCTCGAAGATGCGCTTCGTCTCGGTGCAGCTGGAGGCGCTGCTCTCCCGCGACCTGTGGCTGCGCAACGCCCGGCACTCCAACGAGATGGCACAGCGGCTCGCCGCGGGCGTCCGTGGTGTCGACGGTGTGGAGATCCTCTATGAGGTGCAGGCGAACGCGGTGTTCGCCCGGCTGCCGCACGAGGTGAGCGAACGGCTGCAGAAGCGCTTCCGCTTCTACTTCTGGGACGAGGCGGCCGGCGACGTGCGCTGGATGTGCGCGTTCGACACCACCGAGGACGACGTGGACGCCTTCGTCCAGGCGCTCAAGGAGGAAATGGCGCGCTGAGTACCCCGAGTACTCCCCACCGGACTGCATGGATATGCGGCCAACCGGAAATGTATTGACTCCCGGTCGGTCGCATTCCTATGCTCACGGGCCATGGAGCTGATCCAGGAGACCCCGAACCTGTCCGCGTATCTGGCGGCCGACGAGGCCGTCGACCACCACCACCCGCTCGTACGGCAGACGGCCGCACGCCTCGCCGGGCAGGTCGCGGACTCCTATGCGTACGCCCACGCGGCCTTCGAGTACGTACGGGACGCCTTCCCGCACTCGGCCGACTCGGGGGACCCGCGCGTCACCTGGCGCGCCTCGGACGTCCTGGCCCAGGGCACCGGAATCTGCCACGCCAAGGCCCATGCCCTGGCGGCGCTGCTGCGGGCGGAGGACATCCCGACGGCCCTCTGCTACCAGCGGCTGGAGCACGACGGCGCGAGCGGTCACTGTGTGCACGGGCTGGTGGCCGTGCGGTTCCACGGCGCGTGGCACCGGCAGGACTGCCGGGGCAACAAGGAGGGCGTCGACGCGCAGTTCTCGCTCGACGGCGAGCAGCTGGCCTGGGTGCCGGTGGAGGAGCGCGGCGAAGCGGACTATCCGGTCCTGTACACCGCACCCCACCCGGCCGTGCTCCGCGTCCTCAAAGAGGCGCCGGACCGGCTCCGCCTGTGGGACACCCTGCCGAACGCCCTGTGAGCCGAGGCGGGCCCGGTGGGTGTCAGCCCGCCTCGCGCAGCTGCGCGGGGGTCGGGGCGGTGCCGCCGAGGTGGGCCGGGACCCACCAGGTGTCCTTGTCGTCCTTCGGGCGCACCGGGTAGGCGCGCTGGGCGGCCTCCAGCAGCTCCTGGACGCGCTCGCGCAGCCGCCGGGTGATGGCGCCCGCGTACTCGTCCGCAGGGGCCTCCACGGGCTTGCCCACGCGGATGGTGACCGGGATGTGGTTGCGGCCGAAGTTGCGCGGCCTGCCCTTGGTCCAGATGCGCTGGGTGCCCCAGACCGCCATCGGGATCAGCGGCACGCCGGCCTCCTGGGCGAGCCGGGCCGCACCCGACTTGAAGCTCTTCAGCGTGAACGACTCGGAGATCGTCGCCTCCGGGAACACCCCGATGATCTCGCCGGAGCGCAGCGAGTCCAGTGCGTGCCGGTACGCGTTCTCGCCCTGCTTGCGGTCCACCGGGATGTGCTTCATGCCGCGCATCAGCGGCCCCGACACCTTGTGCCGGAACACCGACTCCTTCGCCATGAAGCGCACCAGGCGCTTCTGCGGCAGGGCGGCGAGGCCGTTGAAGATGAAGTCGAGGTAGCTGATGTGGTTGCTGACCAGCACTGCCCCGCCGGAGCGGGGGATGTTCTCAGAACCCTGAGTGTCGATCTTGAGGTCGAGCGCCTTGAAAAGGGTACGAGCGGCGCCGATGACCGGCCGATAGACGAGTTCTGCCATGACGGGGGACCCTTCTCTGACCGGGGAGGGCTCTCCCGGTACGAAAGTTACGCTGCCGTAGGTTTTCGGCGTTGGGCAGATCGTGCCCCATGTACGGCCGAGTAGCCAGTCCCCGGATGCTCAGAACGCGAGATTCTCGTCACGTCCGACGATGTCCACTCATGCCCTGACCTGCTGCGGGCTCTTCGGAAGCGGAGAACGGGCCGGGAATCGCAGCACCGGGCCGCACGCTGCACACTGTGTCAAGCAGCGCGTAAGGGGAGGGTGAAATATGCCGGAACACGACGGTGGGAAACGGCTGGGCGCCGCCGAACTCGGCGTCGAACCGGGGGAGCGGGCCACCCTCGTGCAGTTCTCCAGCGCGTTCTGCCAGCCCTGCCGGGCCACCCGCAGGATCCTCGCCGAAGTGGCCGCGATGGTCGACGGGGTCACCCACGTCGAGATCGACGCCGAGGACCGGCTCGCTCTCGTACGGGAGCTGGACGTCCGGCAGACGCCGACCGTACTCGTCCTGGACGCGGACGGCCGGATCGTGCGGCGCGCGACGGGGCAGCCGCGCCGGGCTGACGTCATCGCCGCGCTGGGACACGCGGTCGCGTGAACCCTCCCGTGACCGCCGGCGTGATCCGCCTCTCTTCCGTTCTTCCGTGATCCGTCTCTCTTCCGCGAACGGCCTCTTTGAGGGCGCAGCGGGTGACGCAACGTGATCAATCTCCCACTGCCCGGGTCCCCGTGCGTACTTGACGGCGTTGACCCCGAATCGTCAGGGTGACGTCATGCCGTCGGAACTCCTTCTCTACGGGCGGGTCCATGTGGACCTGGTCCGTCACGCGAGTGCGCGCTGTCCGGGTGTCTGAGCGACCACAGAACCCAGGACCGCGCCTCCCGTTCCCGCCGAAGGACAACTCCATGACGCTCCAGCCCGCCCTCGCCGTGCCCCAGCAGGCCACCCCCGAACTGTTCCGCTCGGTCTTCCGGCAGCATGCCGCCGGGGTCGCCGTGATCACCGCGGCCGGCCACGGGTCCCAGCCCGTCGGCTTCACGGCCACGTCCCTCAACTCCGTCGCCGCCGAGCCCCCGTTGATCTCCTTCGGTGTGGGCACGGGGTCCTCCAGCTGGCCCGCCATCGCGGACGCCGAGCACATCGGCGTACACATACTGGGCGAGCATCAAGAGGCGCTCGCCGCGACGTTCGCACGCAGTGGCGCCGACCGGTTCGGCGCGCCCACCCGGTGGCGCACCGGGCCCGAGGGAGTCCCCGTGCTCGACGGCGTACTGGCCTGGCTGGTGTGCCGTGTGGTGGCGCGGGTGCCCGCCGGGGACCACCGCATCGTGCTCGCCCAGGCCGTCGCGGGGGACCCGTCGGGGGAGGGGCGACCGCTGCTCTACCACCAGGGGCGCTTCAACGCCCTGCGCGACTGAGAGTTCCCGGGAAAGGCCTTCTGTCGGCGATTACACAGCGTTGGCAAGGTCACAGTTCAAAGCGCTTGCTTACGGGGAACCCTCTGGGTGTACTGACGAGTAATATTCCGGTCGGGGCCCAACCGGCCCCGACCGGGAACCGCCCCTTCAGGCGCCTATGCTGCCTGCAACGAGGCAGTCGAAAAATAGACGATGCAGTAGGAGAGCCGGCGTGAGCTTGAGGATCGTTGTCTGTGTGAAGTACGTGCCCGACGCCACCGGCGACCGGCACTTCGCCGATGACCTGACGGTCGACCGTGACGATGTCGACGGTCTGCTGTCGGAGCTCGACGAGTACGCCGTCGAGCAGGCGCTGCAGATCGCCGACGAGGCCGACGACGCGGAGATCACCGTCCTGACGGTGGGCCCCGAGGACGCCAAGGACGCGCTCCGCAAGGCGCTCTCCATGGGCGCCGACAAGGCCGTCCACGTCGAGGACGACGACCTGCACGGCAGTGACGTCATGGCGACGTCGCTGGTGCTCGCCAAGGCCGTCGAGAAGACCGGTTACGACCTGGTCATCACCGGCATGGCGTCGACGGACGGCACTATGGGTGTCCTGCCGGCGATCCTGGCCGAGCGCCTGGGCGTCCCGCAGGTCACGCTGCTCTCCGAGGTCAAGGTCGAGGACGGCGTCGTCAAGGGCCGCCGCGACGGCGACTCCGCCACCGAGCAGCTGGAGGCTTCCCTCCCGGCGCTCGTGTCGGTGACGGACCAGTCGGGCGAGGCCCGCTACCCGTCCTTCAAGGGCATCATGGCCGCCAAGAAGAAGCCGGTGGAGTCCCTGGACCTGGACGACCTGGACCTCGACGCCGAAGAGGTCGGTCTTGAGGGCTCCTGGACCAAGGTCGACTCCGCGGACAAGCGCCCGGAGCGCACCGCGGGCACGATCGTCAAGGACGAGGGCGAGGGCGGCAAGCAGCTGGCCGAGTTCCTCGCGGGCCAGAAGTTCATCTAGCGGCTGGGGGTCCGGAGGTCATCCCCCGGACCAGCACGGCAACTAGGCCCCGCGCCCCTCATCAACGCCCCCGTTTCTTCGCACTCGCAGGAGAGCATTCCCATGGCTGAAGTTCTCGTCTACGTCGACCACGTGGACGGTGCCGTCCGCAAGCCCACCCTGGAGCTGCTGACGCTCGCCCGCCGCATCGGCGAGCCCGTCGCGGTCTTCCTCGGCGCCGGTGGCGACGCCGCCGCAGCCGTGCTCGGTGAGCACGGCGCGACCCGCGTACTGACCGCGGACGCCCCGGAGTTCGGCGACTACCTCGTCGTCCCGAAGGTGGACGCCCTGCAGGCCGCGTACGACGCCGTCTCCCCGGCCGCCGTACTGGTCCCGTCCTCCGCCGAGGGCAAGGAGATCGCGGCCCGCCTCGCGGTCCGCATCGGCTCCGGCATCATCACCGACGCCGTCGACCTGGAGGCCGGCGACGAGGGCCCGGTGGCCACGCAGGCGGCGTTCGCCGCCTCGTACACCACCAAGTCCCGCGTCTCCAAGGGCACCCCGGTCATCACCGTCAAGCCGAACTCGGCCCCGGTCGAGGCCGCCCCGGCCGCCGGCGCCGTCGAGGCGCTCAACGTGTCCTTCTCCGCGGCCGCCACCGGCACCAAGGTCGTCTCGCGCACCCCGCGCGAGTCCACCGGCCGCCCCGAGCTGACCGAGGCCGCGATCGTGGTCTCCGGCGGCCGCGGCGTCAACGGCGCCGAGAACTTCTCGATCATCGAGAAGCTCGCCGACAGCCTCGGTGCCGCGGTCGGCGCCTCCCGCGCCGCCGTCGACGCCGGCTGGTACCCGCACACCAACCAGGTGGGCCAGACCGGCAAGTCCGTCTCGCCGCAGCTGTACATCGCCTCCGGCATCTCCGGTGCGATCCAGCACCGCGCCGGCATGCAGACCTCGAAGACCATCGTCGCCATCAACAAGGACGCCGAGGCTCCGATCTTCGACCTGGTCGACTACGGCGTCGTCGGCGACCTGTTCGCCGTCGTCCCGCAGCTGACCGAAGAGGTCGAGTCGCGCAAGGGCTGACCTGCAACTTCTGGTACGAACTCGGGGCCGTGCGGTGTTCTCACCGCGCGGCCCCGAGCCGTTTCCCGGCCCGTGTCCGGGGACCATTGACGCGGATCATGCCAGCCATTAACTTCACTATGCGGATTGTTGATTCCGTGAAGCGGAAACATGGAGGGTTGGAATGGGTCAGCAGGAGAAGGTGGCAACGAGCCTCGCCGGCGCGGTCAGCGAGGGGATCAGCGCCTCCCTCGTACCGATCGACGCGGAGCTCGAACGCCGCTACCCCGGAGACCCAGGAACCCGGCAGCCCGTCCACACCGTCTACGTTCCCGGCAACCTCTATGAGGCGGGCACCATCCGCTCCTGGGGGGACCAGGCCCTGCGGATGCTCGACGAACACGCCCCGAACGCCGCCGCGTTCGCCGAGGTGCTCGGCCTCGACGCGTCCCTCGCCGACGCCGTGTACGACCGGGTGCGCGCCAAGCTGGAGCGCGAGCCGGTGGAGGACCTGCGCGTCGACTTCGAGGACGGCTACGGCGGCTCGGCCGCCGACGAGGACACGTACGTCGCCCGCGCCGCCCGCCTGGTGGCCGAGTCGTACGAGAACGGCACCGCCGCCCCGTACACCGGCATCCGCATGAAGTGCTTCGAGGCCGCCGTCCGCGACCGCGCGATCCGCACCCTGGACGTCTTCCTCACCGGCCTCATGGAGCACGGCGGCCTCCCCGAGGGCCTCGTGCTGACACTGCCCAAGGTGACCTACCCCGAGCAGGTCACCGCCATGGTGCGCCTCGTCGAGGCCTTCGAGAAGGCGCACGGCCTGCCGACGGGCCGGATCGGCTTCGAGATCCAGATCGAGACCAGCCAGTCCATCCTCGGCGCCGACGGCACCGCCACCGTCGCCCGCATGATCGACGCCGCCGAGGGCCGCGCCACCGGACTGCACTACGGCACCTTCGACTACAGCGCCTGCGTCGGCGTCAGCGCCGCCTACCAGGCCAGCGACCACCCGGCCGCCGACCACGCCAAGGCGGTCATGCAGGTCGCCGCCGCGGGCACCGGCGTCCGCGTCTCCGACGGCTCCACGAACGTCCTGCCCGTCGGCCCCACCGAGAAGGTGCACGACGCCTGGCGGCTGCACTACGGCCTCACCCGCCGTGCCCTGGCCCGCGCCTACTACCAGGGCTGGGACATGCACCCGGGCCACCTGCCGACCCGCTACGCGGCCGTCTTCACCTACTACCGCGAGGGCTTCGAGCAGGCCGCCGCCCGCCTCGCCGCGTACGCCAACCAGGTCACCGGCGGCGACGTCGCCGACGAGCCCGCGTCCGCCAAGGCACTCGCCTCCTACCTGCTGCGCGGCATCCAGTGCGGCGCCCTGGACACCGCCGAGGTCGCCCGGCTCAGCGGACTGACCCGCGCGGACCTCGAAGGCTTCGCTTCGCCGCGCCGCGGGAACCTCACGGCCCAGGCCTCGTAGCCCCCGCTCACCGCTCCCGCCCGCCCCCGCCGCCCGCTCGCCCCCGCCCGCTCACCCCGGGCACGGCTGTCACCGCTGCCCCGTACTCTGTTCGCAACCACATTTGGCGTAACGGAACGGGGCAGTGGTGGCTACGGGGGAGAACGAGCGGCTGGCCGGCCGCTACCGGGTGATCGAACAGCTCGGCCGCGGCGGCATGGGCGTCGTCTGGCGGGCGGTCGACGAGGTCCTCGGCCGCGAGGTCGCCGTCAAGGAACTGCGCGCGTACAACGACTCGTCGGGATCCGAACTGGCCGATCTGCGGGTCCGGATGCAGCGCGAGGCCCGCGCCGCCGCCCGGATCCGGCACTCCGGAGTCGTCGCCATCCACGACGTCACCGAGCACGACGGCCGCCCGGTCATCGTGATGGAACTCGTCGACGGGCCGTCGCTGGACGACGTGCTGGCCGAGCGCGGGCTCCTCGACCCGCGCGAGGCCGCCTCGATCGGTGCCCGCGTGCTGGAGGCGCTCGACGCCGCGCACCGGGTCGGTGTACTGCACCGGGACGTCAAGCCGGGCAACATCCTGCTGGACCGCGGCGGCCGCGTCGTCCTCACCGACTTCGGCATCGCCGCCATGGAGGACCCGGGCGACGGCTCCACCACCCACCTCACCCGCAGCGGCGAACTGGTCGGCTCCCTCGACTACCTGGCGCCCGAGCGCGCCCAGGGCCAGGAGCCGGGACCCGCGTCCGACATCTGGGCGCTCGGCGCCACGCTGTACGCGGCCGTCGAGGGCGGCTCGCCCTTCCGCCGTACGTCGACCTGGTCGACGCTCACCGCGATCGTCGTGGAACCGCTGCCGGAGCCGGTGCGCTCCGGGCCGCTGGGGCCGGTGCTCCAGCGCCTCATGGACAAGGATCCCGCGCGGCGGCCCGACGCGGCCGAAGCGGCGCGACTGCTGACGGAAGTGGCCGACGGATCGGCGGCGCAGGCCACCGGGGCCCCGCGTGCGGTGACGGAGCGGGACCAACTGCCGCCCCAGCAACAGGGGTTCGGCCCCGCGAGCCCCGCACCCGCACCTGCACCCGCACCCGCCCCGTACGTACCGCCCTCGCCCGGCTTCGGCCCGCACACACCCCCGGCCCAGCAGACCGGGTACGGGCCGGTTCCGACGCCTGCCGTGCAGCAGCAGCAGCCCGGCCACGGGACCGGGCCCACGCCGACGCCCTACGGCACGGGCCCGACCCCCGGGGCGTACGGCACCGGCCCCACGCCGTCCGTCGGTCCGTCCCACCCGACCCCCTCGTCCCACCCGTCCGCCCCCGTGACCTCGCCCGTCGCCGTTCCCGATGCCCCCGGGGCGTCGGGCGGCCGCCGCAGGGCCGTGGTCGCGGCGGGCGTCGCCGCGGTGCTGCTGGTCGGCGCCGGTGTGACGTACGTCCTGGGCAACCGGGGCGGCGACGAGCAGGTGACCGGCAGTCCTGCCGCCGACAGCTCCGACGTCGCCGGATCGCCGACTGCCGACAAGCCCCTGCCGCCCGGTGCGCTGCCCACCGATGCCGACATGAAGACCAAGGCCCCCACGCCCGACGGGAAGGGCAAGGACAAGGGCGACGGCAAGAAGAAGCCCACACCCACCCCGACCGGCAGGAACTCCGGGGCGCCGGCCACCGGAGGGAAGACGGCGGGCGGCAAGGGCGGCAGCACCGCGGGCGGCGGCTCCGCGGGGGCCGACTCCGGCGGAGGGTCGGCCGGTTCCGGTGGTACGT
The DNA here is from genome assembly GCF_044333135.1 of Streptomyces sp. NPDC021093. NCBI lineage: Bacteria > Bacillati > Actinomycetota > Actinomycetes > Kitasatosporales > Streptomycetaceae > Streptomyces > Streptomyces sp. NPDC021093. The sequence goes on from NZ_JBIRQJ010000008.1 coordinate 288,903, forward strand.
CGCCGACCGGCGGCGGCTCCGGCGGTTCCCACGGGGGCGGTGGCAACCCGCCCCCGCCCCCGGCTCCGGCTCCGGTCTGCCACGGCATCGGCGCCGGAAAGTACAACTGCGAGGTCTGGCGCTCCTCGGACTCGATCCGGGCCAACGGCGACCGCGCGGGCAGGCTCAACGCGGGCACCAACTACTTCTACTGCCAGGCCAATCTGGGCCGCCGCGTCACCTACGGCAACTGGACGAACGTCTGGTGGGCCAAGACCGACGACGACAGCGGCAACACCAATGTGTACGTCAGCGTCGTCTACCTCAAGGGCGGTGACAACGACAAGGCGCTGCCGGGCCTGCCCGTCTGCTGACCGTCCTCAGGCACGGACAGGGGCGTCCCACGGCGGGATCTCGCCCGAACCGCGCGCGACGAGCCGGGTCTCCAGCACCACGTGGGACGGTGCCCCGGCCGCCCCGTCGAGGCGGCTGAACAGCAGGTCGGCGGCGGTGCGGCCGAGCGTCGCCGCGTCCTGGGCGACGACCGTGACGCCCGGGTCGAGCAGATCGGCCAGCTCGAAGTCGTCGAACCCGACCAGGGCCACGGGGCGTTCGCGCCCCGCCAGGACCCTCACGACCGTGACCGTCACCCGGTTGTTGCCCGTGAAGACCGCCGTCACCGGCTCGTCCGCCGCGTCCAGCATCGCCCCGGCAGCGGCCCGCACGCGCTCGGGATCCGTGGAGCCGAGCGCCACCCACCCCTCGGCCACGGGCAGCCCCGCGTCCGCCATCGCCGCGTGGTAGCCGCGCAGCCGCTCGGTCGCGGTGTGGATGCGCGGCTGGTCGCCGATGAACCCGATCCTGCGGTGGCCGTGCGCGATCAGGTGCGCCACCCCGTCGCGGGCGCCGCCGAAGCTGTCCGACCGTACGACATCGGCGTCGATCCGCCCCGGCGGACGGTCCACGAACACCGTGGCGACGCCCGCCGCCATCTCCGGCTCCAGATAGCGGTGGTCGTCCCCGGCCGGAATCACGATCAGCCCGTCCACCCGGCGCGCGCACAGCGCGAGCACCAACTCCTGCTCGCGGTCCGGGTCCTCGGCACTGGAGCCGTTGATGAGCAGGGCGCCGTGGGAGCGGGCGACCTCCTCCACGGCGCGGTTCAGCGGGCCGTAGAACGGGTCGGCGAGGTCTTCGAGCACCAGGCCGATGCTGGCGGTGCGGCCCTTGCGCAGGACGCGGGCGCTGTCGTTGCGGCGGAAACCCAGGCTGTCGATGGCTTCCCTGACACGTCGTTCGGTGTCGGGCGTGACGCCCGCCTCGGCGTTGACCACCCGCGAGACCGTCTTGAGACCGACGCCGGCGCGGGCGGCCACGTCCTTCATGGTCGGCCGGTTGCCGTAGCGGCGCTGGGGCGGCACGGGGCGCTGGGACCTCGCTGCGGCGGAAGGAGGAAGTGCGGTGTCGGCCACGGTGCGCTGTCCTGTCGGTCGTCGGCGTGGGGGATGCGGCGGTGCGGCACCGAGCATAGGGCCCCGATATCTGGACAACGTTGTCAGCTAAATGGAGACTGGCCCAGTCCTTTGATCCTTGTCTCTTCCTCATTCCTCCTGGAGATGCACCCCGATGCACACCGAGTTCACCGACCTCGTCGCCGCGCTCGACATCGGCGGCACCAAGATCGCGGGTGCGCTGGTGGACGACACCGGCCGGATCAGGCTCAGGGCCCAGCGGCCGACGCCCGCGCACGAGGACGGGGAGACGGTCATGGGCGCGGTGGACGCGGTGCTCGCCGAGCTGAGGCCGTCGCCGCTCTGGCCGGAGGTGCGTGCGGTGGGCATCGGCAGTGCGGGACCCGTCGACGCGTCGGCCGGTACGGTCAGCCCGGTCAACGTCCCCGGCTGGCGCGGCTTTCCGCTGGTCGAGCGGGTGCGCAGGACAGTCGGCGGCCTGCCGGTCGAGCTCGTCGGGGACGGCGTCGCGATGACCGCCGCCGAACACTGGCAGGGCGCGGCCCGCGGCCACGACAACGCACTCTGCCTGGTCGTCTCCACCGGCGTCGGCGGCGGCCTCGTCCTGAACGGCACGCTCCACCCCGGCCCCACCGGCAACGCGGGCCACATCGGCCACATCAGCGTCGAGTTGGACGGCGACCCCTGTCCGTGCGGTTCGCGCGGCTGTGTCGAGCGCATCGCCAGCGGCCCCAACATCGCCCGCCGCGCCGCCGAACAGGGCTGGCGCCCCGGCCCCGACGGCGACGCCACGGCAGCCGCGGTGGCGGCGGCGGCCGGGGCCGGGGACCGGATCGCGCTCGCCTCGTTCGAGCGGGCCGGCCAGGCCCTGGCGGCGGGGATCGCGGCCACCGCGACTCTGGTGGAGGTGGACATCGCGGTGATCGGCGGGGGAGTGGCGGGAGCGGGCGGCGTGCTCTTCGACCCGCTGCGGCGCGCGCTCAAGGACTACGCGGCGCTGTCCTTCGTACGGGAACTGCGGGTGGTTCCGGCCCAGATGGGCACCGACGCGGGCCTGGTCGGCGCGGCGGCCGCCGCCCTGCTCGGCACGGGGCGGAGCGAGGACGGCGGCCGCCGGACGCACTGATGCGAGGTCTCAGCAGCTCAGCACGCGCTGAACCGGGAACCAAGCGGCTCCGTACGTACTGAACCGGGAGCCAAGCGGCTCAGTACGTACTGAACCGGGAGCTCAGCAGCTCAGCTTGGCGTCCGCCCAGTCGGCGTGGTCGTACGTGGTCCCGTCCCCGCCGTCGGTGACCACCAGCCGCACCGTCCGCGCACCGCTCACATCGGCCGAGACCGGCTGCGGAGCAAGGGAGTTGTCGAGTACGCCGGTCGAGGCTGCCTTCTTCCCGTCGGCCCACACCTCGAACGCGACCGTGCCCCTGCTGCCCGACTCGTCGTCGAGGCCCACCTGCGCGGTGAAGCCGTCGCACTTCCCGCCCGTGTAGTACTCGGCCTCGCTCGCCGCGTGGACGCCGAGCCCCTTGGCGAAGACCTGGCCGCCGACGGTGAGCGGCTTGCCGTCGCCCGCCCGGGTCTCGCCGTTGCTGAGGTCCTTCTCGATCGGGCCCCACCCGTTGGTGGAGCTCAGCGCGCCGAGGTCACTGGCGTACGAGGTCCCGCCGGGCGGCGCCACCACGACCCGCAGCCCTGCCGCGGCGGCCGTGTTCAGCCGCTGCCCGGTGACCGCACGGTACGAGGCCGTGAGCGTGAGGTCGTAACTCCCCGGCCCGGTGCCGGCCGGTGCGACGGCCGTCCAGCCGGTCCGCAACTGCTTGCCGGCCGGGAGGGTCGGAGCGGTGCTGCCCGAGGTCGCGCGGATCTTCCACCCGGCGGGCCCCGTCAGCTGCACGGAGAGATCGTGCGCGGGGGTCCGGCCCAGGTCGGTGACCGTGGAGGTGAGCTTCGTGGGCTGCCCCGCCTCGGTCAGCGGGGATCCTTCGGTGGCGAGTTCGAGCACCGGCGGCAGCTGTGCCCACTTCTTGTCGGCCGACACCCGCAGCAGGACGGTGCCGTGCGCGGGCACCGTAGCGGCGAGGTTGCCCGCGGTGTGACCGTCCGTCTTCCGCCACAGGTCGCGCACCCGGTAGCCCTTGGCGGCGGGCAGGCCGACGGCCTTCGCGGTGGTCGCGATCCGCTGCGGGCTGCCGGTCTCGTTGAAGAGCGCGACGGCGCGGCTGCCGTCCGACAGCTCCTTGGCGACGACCCACCGGCCGCCCTCGGAGGTGACCACGGTGCCCTGCTTGCCGAGCTTGTCCTGGTCGACGGCGATGACTTCCCTGTTGGACAGGGTGTCGAAGGTCTCCGGGGTGGCCTTGCGCAGGTCGGAGCCGATGAGCAGCGGGGCCGCCATGATCGACCACATGGAGAAGTGGGAGCGGTACTCGGTGCCGGTCATGCCGCCGTTGCCGACCTCCAGCATGTCCGGGTCGTTCCAGTGCCCGGGACCCGCGTACTTGGCGAGCGGCAGGTTCTGCTTCATGATCGACAGCATCGAGGACCAGGTGTCCCTGATGTCACCGGTGGTCCGCCACATGTGGCCGACGTCCTTGCCCCACTCCCACGGCTTGTACGAGCCCCACTCGCAGAGGCTGTAGAGGATGGGGCGGCCGGTCTCGGCGGAGGCGGCCTTCAGCGCGTCGCGCATGGCGGTGTACCGGAGCATGAAGTCCACGCCCTCGTTGTTGCAGTTGTCGTACTTGAGGTAGTCGACACCCCACTCGGCGAACTGCTTCGCGTCGCTGGACTCGTGGTTCAGCCCGCCCGGCATGCCGACGCTGTCGCAGGTCCTCGTGCCCGCGCTGCTGTAGAGCCCGAACTTCAGGCCCTTGGAGTGGACGTAGTCCGCGACGGCCTTGATGCCGTGGGGGAAGCGGACCGGGTCCGGCACCAGCTTGCCCGCCGCGTCGCGCTCCGGCTTTGCCCAGCAGTCGTCCAGGTTGACGTACTCGTACCCGGCGTCCTTGAGCCCCTTCTCGACGAAGATGTCGGCGATCCCCTTGACCATGGCCTCGTTGAACTCGGCCCGGCAGTAGGTGGAGTTCCAGTTGTTGAAGCCCATCGGCGGGGTGAGAGCGAGGCCGTCGGGCAGCCGGGGGGCGGTGGGAGAAGGGGCGGGGGCGAGGGCAGGTGCGGGCGCGGGCGCGGCGACGGCGGCCGGTGCGGCGAGGCCCGCGGCACAGAGCAGTGCGGCGGTGAAGGCGCCCGCGACTCTTCGGCCGCGCAGGCGGGTTGGCGGTGCCGGACGGACGGTGGGGCGGGTGGGCGTGCGACGCATGAGGAATTCCTCCGTACTCGTGGCGGTCACGGACGAGGGGTGGGATGACATGTGCGTGTCACTGATGCATCGATGCGCGCTTACGGTAGAGCGTGTTCGACACTGTGGGAAAGAGGGCCGTACTGGTGCGGTTGTGTTGGGTTGTGCTGGAGGAGAAGGGTGTGACGCAGGGGTCGTGCATCACCGTCCGCGGCGGCGGGTAGGTGCAGCCGATGACCACGTACGAGGACCCGCTCGCCGAGGCCCGCCGCCTCGCGGAGCGCTACGAGCTCCAGCCCCTGCCCGTGGAGGGCGGACTGTTCCGCAGAACGTGGGCGGGGCCGCCCGACGCGGCCGGCCGCCCGGCCGGTTCGGCGATCATGGTGCTGCTGACCTCCGCCCCCGGCGACTTCTCGGCCCTGCACCGGCTGCCGGCCGACGAGGTGTGGCACTTCTACCGGGGCGACCCGCTGGACCTGCTGCTCCTCGCCCCGGACGGCACCGACCGCCTCGTACCGCTCGGCGACTTCGCGCGGGGCGGACCCGTGCAGTACGTCGTCCCGGCCGGGACGTGGATGGGTGCGCGGGTCGCGGACGGCGGCAGCTGGTCGCTGTTCGGGACCACGATGGCCCCCGGGTTCCAGAGCGCCGACTACGAGGGCGGCGACCCGGAACTGCTCGCCGCCCGCCATCCCCGACAGGCCGTACGCATCCGGGAGTTGTGCCGCCCCGATGCCCCGCTGAGCATGGCCGGGGGCGACGGCGATGAGTGAGGCGTCCGGGCGCGTGGCGACGGCGCGCGATACGGCCCTGCCCGACCTCACCGGACGCGTCGCCCTGGTCACCGGGGCCAGTGGACTCGTCGGCGGGGGGATCGCCGAGCGGTTCGCGGCCGCGGGCGCCGGGGTCGTCGCCCACTTCCGGCGCGACGAGAAGTCGGCCCAGGCGCTCGTCGCCCGGATCGTCGACGCCGGAGGGCAGGCACTCCCCGTACAGGCGGACCTGACCCGCGAGTCCGAGTGCGAGCGGCTCGTCGAAGTGGCGGCCGACTGGCGGGGCGGCCTGGACGCGCTCGTCCACAACGCCGGCGTCCAGCCCGTCCAGGACCTCGCGGACATGACCGCCGACGACTGGCGGCAGATGTACGAGACCAACACCACCAGCGCCTTCTCCTGCACCCGTGCCTCCGTACCTCTCCTCGCCGCCCGCGGTGGCGGCAGCATCACCCACATCGCCTCGATCGAGGGGAGTCAGGCGACCCCGGGGCACGCGCACTACTGCGCGTCCAAGGCCGCCCTGATCATGTTCGCCCGCTCGGCAGCCCTGGAGTACGGCCGCCACGCCGTCCGCGTCAACACCGTCTCGCCGGGGCTGATCGAGCGCCCCGGCCTGGCCGACGACTGGCCCGACGGCGTCCGCCGCTGGTCGGATGCGGCCCCCCTGACCCGGCTGGGCAGGCCCGAGGACATCGGCAACGCCTGCGTCTTCCTCGCCTCCGGCGCCGCAAGCTGGATCACCGGTACGAACCTGGTGGTGGACGGCGGGGTCAGCGCACGCCCCACCTGGTGACCGGTGCCGGGCGGGCCGGGACGCGGTGGTCCCGGCCCGCCCGGCGGCTCAGGGCGCGCCGGCCCGGCCGTCGGGCGGCTCAGGGCGCCGTGGCCCCGGCCCGCCGGTGGTTCAGAGCGCCGCCGCCTCGGCGGGCGCCCCCTGGGCCACCACCACCAGGAAGGCGTCCGCGTCCAGGTCCATCACGACCTCCGCCGGACACCCCTCGGCGCGGCGGGCGTGCGCGAACTCCTCCGCGGGCCAGCTGCCGCGCGGGCCGCCGGCCGGGAAACGCCGCAAAACAGTGCGGTGCATTCCGCACCCCTCTCGTCCGTGCTCCTGCTGTACCTCTGTGCGCCCAACGAGACTCCGTGACGACGGGTCACGGACGCAGTCGTCCCGTGTGCGCCCCCGTATCTGCATCGACGCGCTGCACGGCCCGAAGCGTTGCCCGGGTCAGGCCACAGGACGGCCACGGTTGTGTGCGGGAACGGCTCCAGGCACCATGCCGTCGGGCCCGGTGTCCGTGGCAGGGTGTTGCGGGCAGTCCACTGGGGGCTACGGCAGAGGGGGACCCGTGATTGTCTGGATCAACGGTGCGTTCGGAGCGGGCAAGACCAGTACCGCGCGCGAACTGATCGATCTGATCCCGAACAGCACCTTCTACGACCCGGAGGTGATCGGCGCCGGACTCGGCCACCTGCTGCCGCCCAAGCGGCTCGCCGAGGTGAGCGACTACCAGGACCTGCCGATCTGGCGGCGGATGGTCGTGGACACGGCGGCGGCGCTGCTCGCCGAGGTGCCCGGGGTGCTGGTGGTGCCGATGACATTGCTGAGGCAGGAGTACCGGGACGAGATCTTCGGCGGGCTGGCGTCGCGCCGCATCCCCGTACGGCATGTGCTGCTCCAGGTCGACGAAACGATCCTGCGGGCACGGATCGCGGCCCGCGAGGAGCCGGGCATGTCCGCCGCCGACACGGAGGTACGGGTGCGGCAGTGGGCGTACGACCACATCGAGCCCTACCGCGCCGCGCTCGGCTGGATCACCCGGGACGCGCACGTCGTCGACGGCGGCCGGAGCACTCCGTACGAGGCGGCGAAGAGGATCGCGGAGGCGGTACGGTCCGGGGCGGCCGCGGCCTGCGACATCGTGCAGACGCCCCCGCCGACCGCCGAGACCCTCGCGGCAGGGGTGCTGCTCTTCGACGCCGACGGCCGGGTGCTGCTCGTCGACCCGACGTACAAACCGGGCTGGGAGTTCCCCGGCGGAGTGGTGGAGAGCGGCGAAGCGCCCGCGCGGGCGGGGATGCGGGAGGTCGCCGAGGAGACCGGGATACGCCTCGGACAGGTGCCGGGGCTGCTGGTGGTCGACTGGGAACCGCCCCGGCCGCCGGGCTTCGGCGGGATCCGGATGCTGTTCGACGGCGGCCGGCTGGAGGACGGCGAGGCGGAGCGGGTGCTGCTGCCGGGGCCCGAGTTGCGCGGGTGGCGGTTCGTCACGGAGGAGGAGGCGGCCGCGCTGCTGCCGCCAGACCGGTACGCGCGGCTGCGCTGGGCGCTGCGGGCCCGGGAGCGGGGGACGGTGCTCAACCTGGAGGACGGGGTTCCGGTCGGCTGATGGCCTGATGGCCTGATGGCCTGATGGCCTGATGGCCGAGTGGTGGAGTGGTGGCCGAGTGGTGGAGGGTGCGCGGCGGGGCTCACCCGGCCGCCGACGCCCGCTCCGCCGCGGCGAGGAGTGTCGTCCCGGCGTCCTGCGTCAGCGGGTCGCCGTGCCCGAAGCAGGCGACGGACGGGGCGAGGGACGCCAGCCTGCGCATGGTGGCGAGGGCCTGCTCGCGGTCCACGTTGAACACGCCCAGGATCACCTCGTCGACGGCAGCGATGCTGTCACCGGTGAACAGCACGCCGTGGTGCGGGAGATGGACGGCGAGGGAGCCGTCGGTGTGGCCGGGAGCGTGCACCACGCGGGCGCCGCCGCCGAAGCCGAGCAGGTCGCCGTCCTCCAGCTCCCGGTCGACCCGGGTGGGCGGCGCCTCGGGCAGGGGCACCCCGTGGTGGTACAACGGGATCTCCCAGTCGAGGAGTCGAGGCTCCGGGGTGGGGGCGGTACCGCGAATCACCGGGGCGTCGAGCCGGTGCGCCAGCACCTCGGCCCCGTACCGCTCCGCCAGTTCCTCGGCGGCGCCCACGTGGTCGCGGTGGCAGTGGGTGAGGACGATGCGGCGGAGGCGGCCGGGGTCGGCCCCCACGCTCCGTATCGCCTCTTCGATGTCGGCCGCGGAGTCCCGGTGACCGGCGTCGATCAGGGTCAGGTCGGCGCCGTCGCGCCAGAGGTAGGCCTGGCCGATGGGGAAGCGGAGCATGTGCAGCTGCGGGAGTACTGCTACGAGGTCCATGCGGCGAACGTACGAGAAGACGTACGCCCGCCGCAGGGATCTTCGCTCAGCGCATAGTTCGCCCAGCGCTGATCATGAGTGGTTTCGCCGGTGCTGGCACCGGTGCTGGTGCTGGTGCGGCGGGGCCGGTCAGGCCTTCTTGGACTCGGCGTAGCGGGTGAGGAAGAGGGCCTCGGCGAACGACAGTCGCTCCAGCTCCTCGGGGGAGACGCTCTCGTTCACCGCGTGGATCTGTGCCTCCGGCTCGCTCAGGCCGATGAGGAGGATCTCCGCCTCCGGGTAGAGCGCGGCGAGGGTGTTGCACAGCGGGATGGAGCCGCCCATGCCGGAGATCTGCATCTCCTCGCCCGGGTACGCGACGCGCATCGCGTCCGCCATCGAGGTGTACGCGGGGCTGGAGGTGTCCGCCTGGAACGGCTGGCCCTGGCCGATCTGTTCGACCTCGACGCGCGCGCCCCACGGGGCGTGCGCGTGCAGGTGTGCGGTGAGCAGCTTCGTCGCCTCGGCGGCGTCCTGGCCCGGCGGCACCCGCAGGCTGATCTGCGCGCGTGCGCCGGCCTGGAGGGACGGGGTGGCGCCGACGACCGGCGGGCAGTCGATGCCGATGACGGTGACGGCGGGACGCGCCCAGATGCGGTCCGCGATCGTGCCGGTGCCGATCAGCTCGACGCCGTCCCGGACCTTCGCGTCGCCGCGGAACTCGCCCTCGGGGTACTGGAGACCGGTCCAGGTCCCGTCCGCCACGAGGCCGTCGACGGTCGTCGAGCCGTCCGCGTCGCGCAGCGAGGCGAGGAGGTGGATCATCGCGGCGAGCGCGTCCGGGGCGGCGCCGCCGAACTGGCCCGAGTGCAGGTTGCCTTCGAGAGTGTCGACGGTGACTCGCAGCATCGTCATGCCGCGCAGGGTGGCGGTCACGGTGGGCAGACCGACGCGGAAGTTGCCGGTGTCACCGATCACGATCGTGTCCGCGGCCAGCAGGTCGGGGTGCGCCTCCGCGTACCGCTCCAGGCCGCCGGTGCCCTGCTCCTCGGAACCCTCGGCGATGACCTTGACGGAGACGGGGACGCCGCCGTTCGCCTTGAGGGCGCGCAGCGCGAGCAGGTGCATGAGGAACCCGCCCTTGCAGTCGGCCGCACCGCGCCCGTACCAGCGGCCGTCGCGCTCGGTCAGTTCGAACGGCGGGGACACCCACTTGTCCACGCCGAGCGGCGGCTGTACGTCGTAGTGCGCATACAGCAGTACGGTCGGCGCGCCCTCGGGACCGGGCAGGAAGCCGTACACCGACTGCGTGCCGTCGGGGGTGTCGAGCAGTGCGACGTCCTGGAAGCCCTCGGCGCGCAGGGCTTCGGCGCACCAGTTCGCGGCGGCCTCGCACTCGCTCTTGGGGAACTGCGCGGGGTCCGCCACCGACTGGAAGGCGACCAGCTCGGCGAGCTCCGACTTGGCGCGGGGCATCAGCTCGGCGACGGTCGCGGCGATCGGGTGGGTGGCGGTCATGAGCACGCTCCTTGTGGGTGCGACGGTGGATCGGGATGCGTCCGCGACACGGGCCGGCCGGCCCGCGACGCGTGGTTGCGGCGGGTGCTCCGCGAACAGTTGTGTGTACGGCGAAGACAAGACCGATCCTCCCACAGCGGACCGCGCTCGTGCCGCGCCGTAGGATGCCGCAGGAAAGCATGGGGCACGGGTCGGATCAGGAGCAGAAGCACATCGTGAGCAGCGAGAACGCAGACGCCGCAGCAGACGCCGGACACGAGCGGGGCGAGGACGGCGGGCCCGTCTGGGACGTCGTGGTGGTCGGGGCAGGACCGGCCGGAGCCTCCGCGGCGTACGCGGCGGCCAGCGCCGGGCGACGCGTACTCCTGCTGGAGAAGGCGGAACTGCCCCGGTACAAGACCTGCGGGGGCGGCATCATCGGCCCCTCCCGCGACAGCCTGCCGCCCGGCTTCGTGCTGCCGCTGCGGGACCGGATCCACGCGGTCACCTTCTCCCTCGACGGGAAGCTGACGCGTACCAGGAAGTCGAGGACGATGCTCTTCGGCCTCGTCAACCGGTCCGAGTTCGACCAGGCGCTGGTCGAGACGGCGACGAAGGCGGGCGCTGTCCTCCGTACGGGTGCGACGGTCGCCCGCGTCGAGCAGCACGGCGCGGCGGTGCCCGACCGGCGCACGGCAGCGGTCGTGCTCGCGGACGGCGAGACGGTACTGGCACGGGCGGTCGTCGGCGCCGACGGCAGCGCCAGCCGGATAGGGGCGCACGTCGGAGTGGAGATGGACCAGGTCGACCTCGGCCTGGAGGCGGAGATCCCGGTGCCGAAGACGGTCGCCGAGGACTGGGCGGGCCGGGTGCTCATCGACTGGGGCCCCATCCCGGGCAGTTACGGGTGGGTGTTCCCCAAGGGGGACACGCTGACGGTCGGTGTCATCGCCGCCAAGGGCGAAGGGGCCGCCACCAAGCAGTACTTGACGGACTTCATCGCCCGCCTCGGTCTCGCCGGGTTCGAACCCTCCGTCTCCTCCGGGCACTTGACGCGCTGCCGGGCGGCGGGCTCTCCGCTGTCGCGGGGCCGGGTGCTGGTGTGCGGGGACGCGGCGGGACTGCTGGAGCCGTGGACCAGGGAGGGAATCTCCTTCGCGCTGCGGTCCGGGCGGCTCGCGGGGGAGTGGGCGGTGCGGATCGCGGAGGCGCAGGACGCGGTCGACGCCCGGCGGCAGGCGCTGAACTACGCCTTCGCCGTCAAGGCGGGCCTGGGTGTGGAGATGGGCGTGGGCAAGCGCATGCTCACGCAGTTCGAACGCCACCCGGCGCTGCTGCACACCGCGCTCACCGGACTGCGGCCGGCCTGGAAGGCGTTCGCGCGGATCACGCGCGGATCGACGACGCTGGCCGAGCTGGTCCGGATGCACCCGATGGCACAGCGGGTCCTGAACGCGGTGCACAAGCCCGGCGGGGGCCAGGCGGCGGACGAGGGCAAGGCAGCGGGCGAGGGCAAGGAGGATGCGGGCAAGACGGATGTGAACTGAACCCTCGCTGTCGCGCTGCGGCCGTGGCTTTGCCGCTGTACCCGACCCGTCGGACCCCTGCGGTCCGGCGGGTCTTTCCGCGTCCGCGGGTCACTTCGTGACGGTGATGCGGAATACCGGGTGCTTGGGGGCTGCGGCGAGCAGCTCCGCGTCCGTGGAGTCCGCGGTGATGTCGCCGAAGAAGCGGCCCACCTCCCAGCCCCACTTCTTGAGGTACGTGCGCAGGATCACGGGCTTCTCGGCGTCGGGCACCTCCACCGCGGTGAACTGCTGTGTCCTGCGGCCGGTCTGGAGCCTCCCGCCGCCCGCGGCACGCATGTTGCGGACCCACTCGGAGTGGCCGCGGGCCGAGACCAGGTAGGGGCCGCCCTCGTACGGGAGCGGGTTGACCGGGATGCGGCGCCACTCGCCGCTCTTGCGGCCGAGGACGGACAGCTCGGCGGTGCCGAGGAGGCTGATGCCGTGCCGGGCGAGCCAGCCGACGGCGCCGTTGAGGATGTTGTCGAAGCGGCCGGGCCTGACGTAGTGGGTGGTGCTCATGAGGGGTCCCCTGTCGCTGGATCGTCTTTGGATCTGCCCTTGCGAGAGCACTGCTCTCGATTGTGAGCACCAGTCTGCAATGGATCGGTGCTCCAAAGCAAGAGCAGTGCTCTCGTTTCTCTGCAGTGCTCTTGTTTCGGTTCAGTGATCTTGTGTTGGCTCAGTGCTCTCATTTCGGTTCGGCGCTCTCGTCGTCGTGCACCGCTCTCCATCGGTGGCACACTCCTCCCCATGAGCACCATGCGCGGGGCCAGGGAGCGGGCCAGGACCGAAGTCACTGCGGCCATCAAGGAAGAGGCGCGCAGACAGCTCGCCGCCGAAGGCGCCGCGAAGCTCTCTCTGCGTGCCGTCGCACGTGAACTGGGCATGGTCTCCTCCGCCCTGTACCGCTACTTCCCCAGCCGCGACGACCTCCTGACCGCCCTCATCACCGACGCGTACGACGGGGCGGGCGCGGCGGCGGAGGCCGCCCTCGCGGCGGCGCCCGACGACGCGGACCACCCGGCCAGGTGGCTCGCGGTGTGCACGGCGGTGCGGCGCTGGGCGCTCGACCATCCGCACGAGTACGCACTGCTCTACGGTTCGCCCGTCCCGGGCTACAGCGCACCGCAGACCACCGTGGAGCCGGCCGCCCGGGTGGCCCTGGTGCTCATGTCGGTGGCACGCGACGCGCACCGGTCCCGGGGCCTGGCCCTGGGGCGGATCCCCGGGGAACTGCGCCCCGAGGCGGAGCGGCTCGCCGCGGACATCGCCCCGGACCTGCCCCCGGAGGCGGCGGTGGCGTTCGCCGCGGTGTGGGCGCAGCTGTTCGGGCTGATCTCCTTCGAGGTGTTCGGGCACTACCACCGGGTGGTCGAGGACCGGGACGCGTTCTTCGCCCATGCGGCGGGGGAGCTGGCCCGGACGGCCGGAGTGCTCCCGCGGGCCTGAGCGCGCGCGATCGGCGTCCGCCCGGCGTCCGCCCGGTACCTGCCCGGCACCTCGGCTCCGTGGCCCGCCCGTCCTCGCCCGCGCCGCCCCGGTCCCGTACCCCGCCCGTACTCGCCCCGTACTCCAGCGGGAGTACGAGTGATCACCCCGTCGGGTCGACGCCCGCCCGGCCGTCCCGGTCTAGCGTGGCAGGCATGCCGCGAGACCACACACGCCGAGGCCGTCCGCATCCGCACTCGACGGGTGGCCGGACCTGCGGTCCTCCGTTCGCCCCGCCCCGCTGGGCCCGGCACTGGGACGCCGTCCCCGCCGAGCGCCGTCCGGGGATCGCGGGGCTGCCCTGGGTCTCGACCCTCGTCCTCGCCGCGTTCGTCCTCGTGGGCTCCCGGCTGGCCGCGGGCGGCCAGCCGGCCCGCGAGCCGCTCGACGCGCTCGGGCGCCTGCTGCTCCTGCTCGGTCCCGCCGTCCTGCTGTGGCGGCACCGCATTCCGGTTCCGGTGGTGTTCGTGACCGCTGCGACCGTGCTGGTCTATCTGGCCGCCGGGTATCCGTACGGTCCGGTCTTCCTCACCGTCGCCCTCGCGTCCTTCACCGCGGTGGTGCACGGTCACCGCGTCGCCGCATGGAGTGCGCTCGGGGCGCTGTGGGGCGGGCATCTGCTCATCGGCCACTGGCTCTACCGCTGGCTGCCGCCGACGGGCGACGGGCCCACCTCGTGGGGCGAGGAGGCGGCCATGGCCGCCTGGATGACCGCGATCCTCGCCGCCTCCGAACTGCTCCGGGTCAAGCGCCAGCAGCGGGCGCACGCCCGTGCCGAACGGGCCGCCGCCGAGACGCGCCGCGCCGACGAGGAACGCCTGCGGATGGCCCGCGAACTCCACGACGTCCTCGCGCACAGCATTTCCGTCATCAACGTCCAGGCGAGCATGGGCCTCGCCCTGCTCGACACCGACCCCGAGCAGGCCCGTACGGCACTCACCACCATCAAGGCCGCCAGCAAGGAGGCGCTCGGCGAGGTCCGTCAGGTCCTCGACACCCTGCGCACCCCCGGCGACGCGCCCCGGGCCCCCGCCCCCGGCCTCGACCGGCTCCCCGAACTGGTCGAGCAGGCCGCCGCGGCAGGCCTCGCGGTCCGTACGCGATCAGCGGGCGAAGCGCACGGGCGCATCCCGCCGGGCACCGACCTGGCGGCCTTCCGCATCGTCCAGGAGGCGCTGACCAACATCGTCCGGCATTCCGGTTCGCGCACCGCCGACGTCCTCGTCACGCACACGTCCGGCGGACTCCGGCTCCGTATCGACGACGCGGGACCGGCCACCGGCGACGAAGTGGGCGGCAGCGGCAACGGACTCGCCGGAATGCGGGAGCGGGCGGCGGCCCTGGGTGGCACGATCGAGGCGGGCCCGCGCCCCGACGGCGGTTTCCGGGTCGAGGCCGACATTCCGCTGGCCGCTGCCGGGAGAGCCGGCGGCGAATCCGCCGGCGGGACCACCGGCCCGTCCACCGGCAGGACCACCGGGGAAGAGGGAACGCTGTGATCAGAGTGCTGCTCGCCGACGACCAGGCGCTGGTGCGGGCCGGCTTCCGGGCTCTGCTGGGCGCCCAGCCCGACATCGAGGTGGTGGGCGAGGCCGCCGACGGGGAGGAGGCCCTGCGGCTGGTGCGCGAACTGCGCCCGGACGTCGTCCTGATGGACATCCGGATGCCGCGGCTCGACGGACTGGCCGCCACCCGGCTCCTCACCGAGGACACCACCCTCGACGGCACCAAGGTCGTCATGCTCACTACCTTCGAGCTCGACGAGTACGTCTTCGAGGCGATCAGATCAGGGGCCTCCGGGTTCCTCGTCAAGGACACCGAACCCGAAGAACTCCTGCGCGCGGTGCGGGCGGTGGTGGACGGTGACGCGCTGCTCTCGCCCGGGGTGACCCGCAGGCTGATCGCCGAGTTCGCCGCCCGCTCGAAGGAACCCGCCGAAGCGGGCGCCCTGCGCGAACTCACCGAGCGGGAGCGGGAGGTGATGGCCCTGGTCGGCATCGGCCTCTCCAACGAGGAGATCGCCCGCCGCCTCGTCGTCAGCCCGCTCACCGCCAAGACCCACGTCAGCCGCACCATGGTCAAGCTCGGCGCCCGCGACCGGGCCCAACTGGTGGTACTGGCCTACGAGTCGGGGCTGGTGCGGCCCGGCTGGCTGGGCTGAGTCCCCGGCGCGCCCCGGTAGCCCCACAGCACGTGTACGACGCGTGCGACGAAGACCAGGCCGCCGAGCACGGCGCCCGCGATGAGCAGAGCCTTCGTGAGGGTGGCCGAGGGGTCGAAGAAGACGGCGGGCGGGACGGTCAGCGCGGAGAAGGTGGCGAGGGCCAGGACGAAGGCGCTGAACAGGGCGTACCCGATCTCGATGGTGACGGCGTCGCGCTGGGCCTGCGTCCTGTTCCCCATGCGTCGAAGTGTCGCAAGCCGCGCGGGCGCTGGGAAGGGTGTGCGCAGGGAAGGGTTCACTGGGAAGAGCGGGTGCAGGGAAGGGCGGGCGCAGGGAAGAAGCGGTGCGGCCGGGTGCTACCAGGTGATGCCGGACAACTCCCGCCACACGGCGGCCGGTTCGGGGTCGCCGGTGAGCGTGACCGCCTCCGTCGGCAGCCGGTTCCACAGGGTCGCGTAGAGCAGTTCGGGCGGCCCGCTCAGCTCGGTGTCGGCCGGTCCTTCGTCGTCGCGCACGGTCCGGGGCGGGGCGTCCTTCGACAGGTACAGGGTCCAGACGGCGGCCGGGGCG
Organism: Streptomyces sp. NPDC021093; assembly: GCF_044333135.1. Taxonomy (NCBI): domain Bacteria; kingdom Bacillati; phylum Actinomycetota; class Actinomycetes; order Kitasatosporales; family Streptomycetaceae; genus Streptomyces; species Streptomyces sp. NPDC021093. Next base: position 304,865 of record NZ_JBIRQJ010000008.1, read on the forward strand.
GTTCCGGTGCTGTCCCCGATGCTGCCGGGGGGAGCCGTGCCGGTGTCCGTCGCCCGGATCCGCAGGGTGCTCGGGCGGTCCGTCCTGACCCGGCTGCGTGCGCGCCCGTGGAAGGCGGTCAGCAGTTCGTCGATCCCGTCCAGTGCGAACTCTGGGCTCACTCCGCTGAGTTGGGCGCCCGTTGCGGCCTCCGCGTCCATCCGGTGCACCGCCGTCTCGTGCGCCTGGCGCCGCGCCCAGAACGCGAGCGGGGACGGTGCGGGCAGGAAGGTCCAGCACTCCAGGTCCGCCGGGGCGGCGCGCAGGGCCGCCACCAGCGCGGCGTGCCCCTCCCTGAACCAGGCCAGCAGCTCCGCCCCGTCGAGGTCGGGCTCGCCGCCGTCGGGCTGCGGGTCCCGGTGGCCGTGGGCGACGTGCAGCGTGGCCCAGCGGTGCACCGTCCCGGTGTGCCGCAGCAGGCCGCGCACCTGCCAGCCGGGGCAGGTGGGGACGTCGCTGCCGGTACCGGCGGCCTCGGCGGCCGATGCCAGCAACACCCCTTCCTCGACAAGGGAGTTGACGTACGCATCGATTCTCATACGGCCGATCCTGTCACGCCCCGCGCCGGCGTACGGCGTTCCCCGCGCAGCAGCTGCGCCAGGAGCCCGAGCGCGTACGCCTGGATCAGTACGGACAGGACGAGCGCCGGGTAGAGGAAGGCGGCGGAGTCGGCCACTCCGCTCGCCAGCAGCTTGCCGCCGATGAGGAACACGAAGACGGTCGGCGCGGAGAGCAGGAACAGCCAGACGCCGGCCAGCGAGGCGTCGTCGTGCGTCACGAAGAGCATGTCGACGGTGACGAACAGCGCGGCCACGGTGACCAGGGCCAGATAGGCCAGGGACGCCGGGTTGCGGAAGGTGAGCCGTGCGAGACCGTGCGTGCGGTGTGCCTTCATCTCGTCCCCCCAGATGGATCGCCGGCCTTCATCGTGCCCCCGAGCCGGCGGTTCCGCCTGAGTATTTCTACCCAGGGGCTACCTATTCGGCCACCTTCGACGTGGACTCGCGGGCGGCCACGCCGAGGCAGGAAGCGGCCGCGGCCAGCACCGCCACCGTGGTCAGCGCGATCGGCAGCGAGAGCCAGTCGGCCAGGAATCCGATGGCGGGCGGGCCGAGGAGCATCCCGCCGTAGCCGAGTGTCGAGGCCGTGGCGACGCCGCTCGGACCGGCCAGCTCGCCCGCCCGGGACACGGCGACGGGGAAGATGTTCGCCAGCCCGAGCCCGGTCACGGCGAGGCCGAGCAGGGCGAGCCCCAGTGTGGGCGCGAGGGAGCCCAGGAGCATGCCGACGGACGCGGTCGCACCGCCCGCCACCAGGGTCCTGGTCTGGCCGAGGCGTTCCAGGAGGGTCGTGCCGGTCAGTCGGCCGAGGGTCATGGCCAGCGCGAAGAGCGAGTACCCGGCGGCGGCCACGCCCGGGTGGGCGTCCAGGTCCTCCTGCAGGTGCAGCGGGCCCCAGTCGGCGATGGCGCCCTCGCCGTACGCGGTGCACAGGGCGATGACGCCGAACAGGACGACGGTGCGCCGATGGGCGCGTCCGGAGGTGCGGCGGGGCAGGTTGTCCGAATGTTCTGGTCCGGGAGTGGGCGAATGTCCTGGTCCGGGGGCGGGTGTGTGTCCCGGTCCTGGGGCGGCCGTGTGTCCTGCCGCAGGGGCGGGCGCGTGTTCCGGTACGGGGGCGGGCGTGCGGTCCGTCAGCTGCCGGGACTCCCGCAGCAGGGTGGGGCCGGCCGCCGCCGTGACCAGCAGGCCCAGCGCGGTCAGTGTCGTCAGGTGCACGGTGGGGGAGAGGCTGCCCGCGACCAGTCCGCCGAGCCCGGCGCCGACCATGCCGCCCAGGCTGAACGCCGCGTGGAAACTCGGCATCACCGGGCGGCGGAGCGCGGTCACCAGATCGACGGCCGCGCTGTTCATGGCGACGCTGATGCCGCCGTACAGCGCACCGAACACCAGCAGTACGAGGCCGAGCGCGAGCGGCGAGTGCGTCAGTGGAGGCAGCGCGATGCTGAGCGAGAGCAGTCCCCCGCAGAAGACCGTGACCCGTGCGCTCCCGAAACGGCTGCACAGCCGCCCCGTCAGGGTCATCGTGATCACGGCACCCGCCGACACCCCGAGAAGCGCGAGTCCGAGCGCACTGGCCGAGGCGGAGGTCTGCTCCTTGATGGCCGGGATCCTCACCACCCAACCGGCGAAGATGAAGCCGTCGAGGGCGAAGAACAAGGTCAGTGCGGTGCGGAGACGGGACAGGGAGGGTGCGGCGGCGAGGGGGCCGGGTTCCTCCGATGCGGCCGTCCGGACTTTGTTTAGGTTCGGCACAAAGTCAGCATAGGGGGAGCCCCCGTACGGGGCAAGGCGCGCCCGGGTCGTGGCAGACTCCACTCCATGAACGGCAAGGGGACCAGGGTGACCAGCACCAGAACGAAGTTGGAGAGGGGTCGCGGAGCGCTCGGCCCCGCGCTGGAACTCGTGCACACCGGACGCGCGCCCACCCGCGCCGTGCTCACCGCGGAGCTCGGCGTCACCCGGGCCACCGCCGGAGCGGTCGCCGCCGAACTCGAAGCGCTCGGGCTGATCCGCGTCGACTCCAGGCCCGGCGCCGCGGCCGGATCGCAGGGCCGCCCCTCGCACCGGCTGACCGTCGACGACACGGGGCCCGTCGTGCTGGCCGCCCAGGTGCACGCCGACGGCTACCGTGCCGCGCTGGTCGGCCTCGGCGGCCGGATCGTCGCGACGGCGCCCGGCTGCGAGGTGATCGACGCCGACCCGGCGCAGGTCATCGGCTCGGTCGTGGACGTGGGAGCGCAGCTGCTGCGGGAGAGCGGACGCAAGTGCGCCGGAGCCGGGCTCGCCGTCCCCTCGGCGGTCGCCGAGCCCGAGGGCACCGCCCTCAATCCGCTGCACCTGGCCTGGCCGGTGGGGGCTCCCGTCCGCGAGATCTTCGCCGAGCGCGTCGCCGCGGCAGGCATCGAAGGTCCCGCCTTCACCGGCAACGACGTCAACCTCGCCGCTCTGGCCGAGCACCGGCACGGCGCCGGGCAGGGCGCCCAGCACCTCCTGTGCGTCGCCACGGGCCACCGCGGCGTCGGCGGCGCACTCGTCGTCGACGGCCGTCTGCACAGCGGGAGTTCGGGTCTCGCCCTGGAGGTCGGCCACCTCACGGTGAACCCGGCAGGCCGGCCCTGCTACTGCGGCAGCCGCGGCTGCCTCGACGTCGAGACGGACCCCCTCGCCTTCCTCTCGGCGGCCGGACGCACGCCGGGCCCCGAGGTCTCCCTGCTCCAGCAGTCGCGCGACCTGCTCCGCGAGGAGTACGGGGACGCGGCGGTACGGGGCGCGGCCCAGGCCCTCGTCGACCGGCTCGGGCTCGGGCTCGCCGGGCTTGTCAACATCCTCAATCCGGACCGGATCGTCCTGGGCGGCCTGCACCAGGCACTCCTCGCGGCCGAACCCGACCGGCTGCGCGCCGTCGTGGCCGACCGCAGCCTGTGGGGCCGCAGCGGCGGCGTGCCGATCCTGCCGTGCACGCTGAACCACAACTCCCTGGTGGGTGCGGCGGAGTTGGCCTGGCAGCCGGTACTGGACGACCCTTCGGCGGCGTTGCGCGCCGGGGCGGCCGTCTGACCGGGTCGGCCGTTCCGTCCGGCGTGCCGGACTCTGCCGCCGGTCTTGCTACCGTCCGCCCATGACTGTCACCCCCGCCGACATACGGCTGGCCGCCGCGCTCTCCGCCAGCACCCTCCGCCGTGCCCGCGACGCCGACTGGAGCGTCCGGGCCGACGCGCTGGAGTGGGACTGCTGGGAGACCGCCGAGCACCTGATCGACGACCTCTTCTCGTACGCCGTCCAACTCGCTTCCGAGCGCACCGACATCGACGTGCCGTTCCGCTACACGCAGGAGACCCCGAGCTCTCCGTACAACGCCGTCCGCGCCGACCGGGCGGCGGGCGTGGACGGGCTGCTGGTCGCGCTCGACTCCGCGGCGGGACTGCTCCACGCCGTCACCGCCACCAAGCCCCCCGGGGCCAGGGCCCACCACGTCTTCGGCGTCTCCGACCCCGAGGGCTTCGCCGCGATGGGAATCGTCGAAACCCTCGTCCACACCCACGACCTGGCGACCGGGCTCGGCATCGACGGCTGGGAGCCGCCCGCCGACCTCTGCGCCCGCACCCTCCACCGCCTGTTCCCCGACGCACCCGCCGACACCCCGCCCTGGCCCACCCTCCTCTGGGCCACCGGCCGGGGCGACCTCCCGGGCCGCACCCGCCCCGGCAAGTGGCGCTGGTACGGAGAACCCCGCTGAATACCGCGGCCGTACAAGGGAAGCAGCCGCGCGGCACCTCCGTACTCCCCGGGAGGTACGCGCACGGCCGCTGGACGTACGACGACCCGCACCCCCTCCTCGGGCCACTCTCGGTAGCGACAGGAAGAACGCCGCACCGCCACCGAGGAGCTGAACCCCATGAACACCCTTGCGTTCGCAGACGGACCCCACCCCTGGATGCTGCTCTTCCCGCTCGTCTGGGCGGCCGTCGTCATCGGCGTCGTCACCCTGCTGCGCCGTACCGTGTGGCGCCACAGGGGCCGGGGCCGAGGACCCTGGAGCGGCGGCCGTCCGCGCGGCCACGGCGAGCAGTCGCCGATCACCGTCCTCGGCCGGCGCTTCGCCACCGGTGAGATCGACGAGGACGAGTACTGGCGCAGGCTGTCCGTCCTGGACGAGCAGTTCGGCCGCACCGAGGGCCCGCTCAAGGGCAAGGGCGGCATGGTCTGATGTCCGCCACCGCCACGCCCTCAGCGGTCCGCAGGGCATCCGCCGCCCGCGTCGTCGACGCCGTCAAGGTGTACGGCGCGGGCGACACGGAGGTCCGGGCCCTGGACGGCATCAGCGTCGACTTCCCGGCCGGGCGGTTCACCGCCGTCATGGGCCCCTCGGGGTCCGGCAAGTCGACGCTGATGCACTGCGCCGCCGGACTCGACACCCTCACCTCCGGCTCGGCCTCCATCGGCGGCACGGAGCTGAGCGCCCTGGACGACCGCAGCCTGACCCTGCTCCGCCGCGAGCGGGTCGGCTTCGTCTTCCAGGCGTTCAACCTGCTGCCCACCCTGACCGTCGCGGAGAACATCACCCTGCCCCTCGACCTCGCGGGCGTCCCCGGCGACCGCGACTGGATCTCCGCCCTCGTCGACACGGTCGGCCTGTACGACCGGCTGCACCACCGGCCCAGCGAGCTCTCCGGCGGACAGCAGCAACGCGTCGCCGTGGCAAGGGCGTTCGCGGGCCGCCCCGACATCGTGTTCGCCGACGAACCCACCGGCAACCTCGACTCCCGCTCCGGCGAGGAGGTCCTGCAGTTGCTGGGCGACGCCGCCCACCGCACGGACCGTACGGTCGTGATGGTCACCCACGACCCGGTGGCAGCCGCACACGCCGACGAGGTGATCTTCCTCGCGGACGGCCGCCTCGTCGACCACCTGCAGGACCCGACCGCCGAGCGGGTCCTGGAACGCCTGAAGGCCTTCGACACCGGAGGAGGGCGTACGACATGAACGCCTCCCTGAGGATCAGCCTCGCCTCCCTGCGCGGCCACAAGCGGCGCTTCGCCGGAATGTTCACCGCCGTCGTCCTCGGAGTCGCCTTCCTGGCGGGCACGCTCGTCATGGGCGACACCCTGCGGGCCGGTTTCGACTCGATGTTCGGCACGGCGGGCAGCGGCACGGACGCCGTCGTCCGGAGCTCCGAGGTGATCAGCGCCGACGGCGGCCAGGGCACCCGGCAGCCCGTGCCCACCGCCCTCGTCGACACGCTCGCCAAGGTTCCCCAGGTCGCCGCCGTCGCCCCCGGCATCCAGGGCACAGGACAGCTCATCGGCTCCGACGGCAAACCCGTCGGAGGCCAGGGCCCGCCCACCCTCGCGGGCAACTGGATCGACGACCCGCAGCTCAACCCGTACCGGCTCGCCGAGGGCCGGGTCCCGGCCGCCACCGGCGAGGTCGTCGTCAACAGGGCCGCGGCCGAGGCCGGAAAGCTCCGCATCGGCGACACGACGACACTGCGCACCCCGGACCCGGTCCGCGTCACCCTGGTCGGCCTGGCCACCTTCGGCGGCGCGGACGGCATGGCCCAGGTCACCTACACCGGCATGACCCGCGCCGACGCCGAGAAGTACCTCGCGCCGAAGCCGGGCACGGCCGCCACCATCCAGGTCAGGGCAGGACCCGGGACCGGCCAGCAGCAGCTCGTGGACGCACTGGCACCCGTACTGCCCAAGGGGGTCGAGGCCATCACGGGACAGGCGTCCGTCACCGAGAGCCAGGACATGATCTCGGGCCTCTTCCTGGACCTGTTCACCACGCTCCTGCTGGTCTTCTCCGGCATCGTGCTGCTCGTCGCGACGTTCTCCATCCACAACACCTTCGCGATCGTCGTCGCCCAGCGCACCCGCGAGAACGCCCTCCTGAGGGCGCTGGGCGCGGAGCGGCGACAGGTGGTCGCCGCCACCCTCACAGAGGCCGCGGCCGTCGCCGTGGTCGCCTCCGCGGCGGGACTGTTCGCCGGCATCGGCATCGCGCTCGGCCTGCGGGAACTCTTCCCGGTCATCGGATTCCCCTTCCCCGAGGGCGAGTTGGTGGTGAGCGGGCTGTCGATGACGCTGCCGCTGCTGGTGGGCGTCGTCGTCTGTCTCGGGTCCGCGGTGCTGCCCGCCGTGCGGGCCGGACGCACCGCACCCCTCGCCGCCCTGCGGGAGACCGCCGTGGACACCTCCGGCGCCTCCCGCCCCCGCGCCGTCGTCGGTACGGTCCTGGCGCTCGCCGGAATCGGCACCACCCTGCTCGGCGTGGTCGCCATGCCCTCCCTGATGCTCGCCGCCACGGGCGCCGTCCTGGCGCTGGCCGCGTTCGTCGTGCTCGGCCCCGTCGCGTCCTCGTCGGCCGTACGGATCCTGGGCGCGCCCCTCGACCGGCTGCGCGGGGTCACCGGCGGCCTCGCCCGGCGCAACGCGCTGCGCAGCCCGGCGCGCACCGCGGCGACCGCGAGCGCCCTGATGATCGGCGTCGCCGTCGTCTCGCTCTTCACCGTGTTCGGGTCGTCCCTGAAGGCGACCATGGACCAGACGGTGTCCCGCTCCTTCGCGGGCGACGTCGCCGTCAGCAACCGGTCCTTCGGCGCGGGCGGCAGCGGCGTCAGCCCCCGGCTCGCCCCCGCGCTCGCGGCACTCCCCGAGGTGGAGACAGCCGTCGGCCTCGGCGGGGGAGTGGCGAAGGCGGACGGGGCGGGGCGCGAGCTGACCATCACCGACCCGGTCGCACTCAGCCGCGCCTTCGACCTCGGGAGCGTCGAAGGATCGTTCAACGACCTGGGAACGGACGGCATCGCCGTCTCGCGCCCCGAGGCCGACAAGCGGGGCTGGCACACCGGCTCCACCGTCCGGCTCGCCTTCACCGACGGGCAGCAGCGGACCTTCACCGTACGGGCGCTGTACACGCAGCCGGACCTCGCGGGCGACTACGTACTCACCCGGGAGGCCTGGGCCCCGCACCGTACCCGCGATGCCGACCGGCTCGTCTCCGTCACCTTCAAGGAAGGCGTCGGCGACGCGGAGGGCACGGCGGCCGTGGAGCGTGCGGCGGCCCCGTACGGAAACCCGGAGGTGCAGACCCGCGACGAGTACGCGCAGTCGGCGGCGGGTGCCATCGACATGATGCTGACCCTCGTCTACGCCCTGCTCGCGCTCGCCGTGCTGATCGCACTGCTGGGCATCGCCAACACCCTCACCCTCGCGCTGCACGAACGCACCCGGGAACTCGGCCTCCTGAGGGCGGTCGGCCAGACCCGCGCACAGCTGCGCGCCATGGTCCGCTGGGAGTCCGTGCTGGTCGCCGCCTTCGGGACGGCCGGCGGGCTCGCGCTCGGCGTGCTCCTGGGCTGGGTACTGGTCCAGGCGTCCGCGAGCACGCGTGACACCGCCTTCGTGTTCGCCGTGCCGCCGGTGCAGATCGCGGTGGTGGTGCTGGTCGGCGTCGCGGCGGGCGCGCTCGCCGGATGGCGACCGGCCCGCAGGGCGGCCCGGCTGGACGTACTGCGGGCCATCGCGGCCTCGTAGCGGGACGACGGTGTGACGTACCGCGGGCCCTCGCCACGTCATTGCGGGCCCATGTCACGCCGGAGCGGACCCTCGTCACGTCATGGCGGGACGAGGACGTGACGGCGGCGGGGCCGGCCGGAGCAGGCCGGGTCGGCCCCACCGTCGCAGGCCCGGTCAGCCCACCGCGGCGGACCGGGCCTGCGCGCTGCGTTTCTTGCGCTCGCGCCCCGGGTGCGGCGGCAGTGCCACCGCGGCCACGGGCGCGGGCAGGGCGAACCAGACGGTCTTGCCCGAAGCGCCCTGCGGACGTACGCCCCAGCTCTCGCTGACCGCCTCGATCAGCGCCAGACCGCGCCCGCCGCTGTCGAACTGACCGGCGTCGCGGACCGTCGGAAGAGTCGGGTCGTGGTCGTGGACGGACACCGTGAGACGGCCGAGCAGCAGCTCGATCTCCACGGTGCAGATCTTGTCCGGCTGGGCGTGCCGGTGGACGTTGGTCAGCAGCTCGGTGACTCCGAGCGCCGCCTGGTCTATCAACGGGTCCAGATGCCAATAGCGCAGTTGCGCAGAAACGATCCTGCGGACTTGGCCGATCCGCGACGGCAGGGCTTGGAGCTCCACCGTGCAGTGCCTGCTGGGCTTGCTGATCACGGCTGCGACTCCCCGATTCAGGTCGGAAGACGGTCGAAGACGATCCGGGTGCCGGGGTCCGGCCGGAGCGGCGGACTGGATCACAGCGTCACCGCCGAGGCACCCTGTGTGAGGTACCGCCAGGGTGACCCAGCGCGTATCCCCGCGCAACTCGCGCCGCCCTGCCACCTCGCCCGCGACAGCGGGCGGGGTCGTCAGCGATGTGCACCGCGCAGTGTTTCGAGGAGGCGCCCGTCCGGCTCTGCCATCGTCAGGCGGTAGCGGATTCCGTTCAGCCGGGCCACCATCCGGCCCTCCGGGGCGAACCACGGCCGGCCCGCCGTGACCGACTCCAGCGGTGCGCTGTCGATGGTGCCGCCGTCACTTCTCAGCAGCGCCAGAGTGCCGTCCCTGACGAGGACCTGCCCCGCCCTGGTGAGCGAGCGCGGCCACCGTTCTATCCGTACGCCCTGCGCACTGAAATCGGGCTCCGCCACGGTGTGTTCGCCCCCTTCCCGTGAGCCCCCGTGTCCTGTCGATCCGTACTGCTGCGCAGTCTGCACGCGGGTGAGCGCGTGCACCAGAGGCGAGCGGGCACCGGCGGCAGCGTGCCCGGATCCGCACCCCGCTCCGGTCTGCCCACGCGCGGCGGATCCGTAACACAAGGGAGCCCTATGGGTGCCCAAAGTGAACGTTTGTGCAGGTAGGCGGCTTAAAGTGGCAAGTGGGAACTCGCCGTGCCGCGCGCTCATGCCGCAGGCACAGCATCCCGACGCAACCGTACGGAACCGCACGGCACTGCACGGAAGAGCACGGAAGAGCACGAGGAGTGGCGCGGATGAGCACCATCGACCCGGCAGAGCACGACGGCCCCCGGGCGGCCGGCACACCCGTCGCCGTACCGACCGTCGACGTGGACCGCAGCGACCCGGAGTACCGGGCCTGGCTCAAAGAGGCCGTGCGCAAGGTCCAGGCCGACGCCAACCGGTCCGCCGACACCCACCTGCTGCGCTTCCCGCTGCCCGAGCACTGGGGCATCGACCTGTACCTCAAGGACGAGTCGACGCATCCGACCGGCAGTCTCAAGCACCGGCTCGCCCGCTCGCTGTTCCTGTACGCCCTGTGCAACGGCTGGATCCGGCCGGGCCGCCCCGTCATCGAGGCGTCCAGCGGTTCCACCGCCGTCTCCGAGGCGTACTTCGCGAAGCTGATCGGCGTGCCGTTCATCGCGGTGATGCCCCGCACGACGAGCGCCGAGAAGATCCGTCTCATCGAGTTCCACGGCGGCCAGTGCCACTTCGTGGACGACTCGCGGAAGATGTACGAGGAGTCCGCCCGCCTCGCGGCGGAGACCGGCGGCCACTACATGGACCAGTTCACCTACGCCGAGCGGGCCACCGACTGGCGCGGCAACAACAACATCGCCGAGTCGATCTACCAGCAGCTGAAGCTGGAGCGCTACCCCGAGCCCAGCTGGATCGTCGCCACCGCCGGCACCGGCGGCACTTCGGCGACCATCGCCCGCTACGTGCACTACATGCAGTACGACACCTTCATCTGCGTCCCCGACCCGGAGAACTCCTGCTTCTTCGACGGCTGGACGCGGAGCGACCCGCTCGCCACGAGCGACTGCGGCTCGCGCATCGAGGGCATCGGACGCCCCCGCATGGAGCCTTCGTTCGTGACCGGCGCCGTCGACCGGATGATGAAGGTCCCCGACGCGGCGAGCGTCGCGGCCGTACGTGCCCTGGACGCGGCGCTCGGCCGCAAGGCGGGCGGTTCCACCGGCACCGGGCTGTGGAGCGCGCTGAAGATCGTCGCCGAGATGCTGGCGCAGGGGCGCACCGGCAGCGTGGTCACCCTGATCTGCGACCCGGGCGACCGCTACCTCGACAAGTACTACTCGGACGACTGGCTGGCCGAGCAGGGGCTCGACATCGCCCCGTACGCGGCGGCCCTGGAGCAGTTCCTGAAGACCGGCGTCTGGCCGTAGGGCAGGTACCAAGTCCCGTACGCCGACGGCTACTTCGCCCTGTCCGCGGTCAGCCGTACGTCCAGCTTGCGGACCGCGTCGCGGAACGCGCGCCCCACCCCGGGGCGCGCCGCCCGCAGTACGAACCGCAGCGGCGCCGGGCCGTCCACCGCCATCGTCCACTGCACCCTGGTCGCCGCGCCCGTCGGCCAGATCCGCCACTCCTCCAGCATGGCCCGCACACCGGGGGCGGTGGAGCGGTCGATCCGGTACGCGTAGCGCTTCGACGGCTCCGCGGCCAGGACCGTCTCCATGAACTTGGCGCCGCCCCTGAGGTGCACCTCGCGGCCCGCCTCCGTCGGCCGGGCGAACGTCACCGCCGAGAACCAGTGGGGCCACTGGGACGTCTCCTGCGCCAGCGCCCGGTACACGTCCTCGGGCGGTGCGGTGACCTCGGCGGCGAAGACCAGGCGCAGCGGCGCGGAATCGGCGAAATCGAGGCCGACGTCCCGGAGTTGGCGGACCATGCGGGGTGAACCTCCGGCGAGTGGGAAGTGGTGTACGCGCAAAGGTAGTTGACGGATCGTCAATTGTCGCCGGGTGTCCGCCGGTTGTCGTCGGACCGGTGCGTCAACTGTCGCCGGGGTCGGCTGCTGCCGTGTCCTCGCCGGCCACGACCAGTCCCGGCAGGTGCTCCGCCATCTCCTCGCGCGCCGCCTCCGACAGCCCCTGGTCCGTGACGAACGCGTCCACCTGGTCCAGCGTCGCGAACGAACTCAGGCCCACCGTCCCCCACTTGGTGTGGTCCGCGACCACCACCACGCGACGCGCCGAGCCCACCAGCCGCCGGTTCGTCTCCGCCTCCGCGAGGTTCGGCGTGGAGAGCCCCGCCTCCACGGATATCCCGTGCACCCCGAGGAACAGCACGTCGAAGTGGAGCGAGCCGATCGCCTGGTCCGCGACCGGGCCGACGAGCGAGTCCGAAGGGGTGCGCACGCCGCCGGTGAGCACCACCGTCGCGGCCCCCGCACTGTCGCCGCCCGCCTGGCGCGCCGTGTGGAACACGTCCGCCACCCGCACCGAGTTGGTCACCACCGTCAGGTCCGGCACGTCCAGCAGATGCCGGGCCAGGGCGTACGTCGTGGTGCCGCCCGACAGCGCGATGGCACTGCCCGGCACCGCCATCGCGGCGGCCGCCCGCGCGATGTCCTCCTTCGCGGACAGCTCCAGCGCCGACTTCGCCTCGAACCCGGGCTCGTGGGTGCTCGCCTCGACCACCGGCACCGCACCGCCGTGCACCTTCTCCACGACGCCCTGCCGGGCGAGCGCGTCGAGGTCGCGGCGCACCGTCATGTCGGAGACGTTCAGGCGCCGGGTCAGCTCGTTGACCCGCACACCGCCGCGTCGCCGCACCTCGTCGAGGATGAGGGCGCGGCGCTGTTCGGCGAGCAGGTTCTGATTCTCGGTCACTGAGGGCCCCGGTCCTTTCCACGTCGCCATAAGGGCTGCTCATCCTCGCACGGGCGGCAATTCGCCTCCACTGCCGGTGGGCCGTGCGGTGCCGTGCACATTTCGTGCGGGCGACTCGCGAAGAATGTGCGCCGGGGGTGGGCAGCGGGGGCCGGGTCCGGGATGCTGAACGTCCACCGTCAGGCAGCTCCGCCGGCCCTCCGGGGAGGTCCACGGCGACCCACCGTGCGCCGCCTCCACCGCGTCCTCTCCCCACCCCCCCTCACTTCCACCCCGCCCCACCCTCCTCGCGCCCGCACCCGCACACGCACGAGAGCGAGTCCGCAGTGCCACCTGTCCCCACCGCTCCGGACGGCCCCGCCCCGGAAACCCTCGCCCCGGACGCCCACGCTCCGGACGATCCTGCCCCGGACGGCCCCGTCCCGGATCCGCGCACCCCGGAGGGCCCCTCCGCCGACGGCCCCGTGCCCGCGCTCGAACTCCTCGTCCACGGCGTCGGCGGTGCCACCCCGCAGGACATGCTCGGCGACCCCCGCACCGTCCGCGTCACAGGCGACGACACCGCCGCGGTCTTCCGCCGCACCGAGGACGTCGACGCCGAGGAGCGTCCCGCCGAGTACGGCGACAGGCCGATCCCCGAGGCGTACGTCTGGTCCAACCTCACCTCGGGCAACGGCACCCGGGCGCTCTGGCTCCTCCTGCTCCCCTTCATGGTCGTCAACCTCGCCCACTGGATGCGCCCCACCACCGACGGCCACGCCCGCACCATAAGGATCTACGGCGTCCTGGTGCGCCTCGTCGCACTCACCCTCACCTTCCTCCTGGTCGCCGCCGCCTGCGAAGTCGCCATGGACCTCACCGCCTGGCAGTGCGCGGGCTCGGCCGCCTGCTCGGGGAAGAAGTCCTGGCTCGGGTTCCTGTCCACCGCGAACGGCGGCTGGTGGAGCCAGCCGGGACGCCGCATCGCGCTGGCAGCCCTGGTGCCCGCCGCCCTCACCGGACTGCTCTGGTACCTCTCGCACCGCACCTGGAGCGCGTACGAGTCCCAGCAGCCGCTGCCCGCATCCGACGACGCGGCCCCCGTCGACCCCGAGGGCGGCATCGTCCCGGCATTCGGCCGCCCCGGCTTCTGGTACGGGCGCAGGCTCGTCGCCCGGCTGCGGGCCGCGCACACCGCCGCCGGATTCGTCGTCGTGTCCGCCGCCCTCACCGTGGCCACCGCGCGCTACGACCGGTCGGCCGACAACTCCGTCCTCGACGCGTGCGGTTGGGCACTCCAGTGCGTGCTCGCGGCCGGCTTCGTCCTGGTGGTCCTGGTGGTCTGCCGGCGCGGCCGCAGCGAGTCCCGCTTCGACCGGGTACTCGACCGCGCCCTGGTCACCCTGCTGCCCGCCGCCGCACTCGCCGTACTCGTCCTGGCCGTGCTGTACGCCACCTGGTCCCGGCCCGACTGGAAGTCGTACGGCCAACTCACCGGCGGGCCACGTGCGTTCGGCATCCTGGCGCTCGCCCAGCTGGTGCTGATCCTGGCGCTCGCCGCCGTCGCGCTCCTCCTGCACCACCGCGCGCCCGTCGTGCGTACCGTCATGCGCGGACTCGGCGGACCCGCCGTCGCCATGCTGGCCTGCGCACTCGGCGGCGTCATGTCCGGCGGCGTCGCCCAGCGGGTCGCCGACTGGCTCGACGGCCCCGGCACCCCCGGCATGACCACCGGCCCCGCCGACGCCGTGAGCGGCCCGCCCGTCCTGCTGACCTGGCAGGCCTCCGTCATACCGCCGCTGCTGCTCGTGCTGCTCCTGCTGGCCGTCCACTACGGCGCCCGCACCTGGCGCACCCGCAGCGCCCTGCGGCCCCGCGTCGAGGCCGACTACCCAGGCGAGAACCCCGACCCGGTCCGCACCGGCCGCATCGCCCTCACCCGCGCCGCGGCCGCCCTCACCGACCACGCCCCCCGCATGGTCGCCGCCGTGTCCGGCACGGCGCTGGTGCTCGGCGCCGTCGCGCTCCTCGGCGCCTACCTGTACGACGAGGTGCCCGGACGCGCCGCCAAGGGCACGCCCACCCCCGTCGAAGCCGTCACGCACACCTCGCAGGCCCTCGGCTCCTGGCTGGTCGGCCTCGGGTTCCTGCTCCTCGTCACCTGGGGGCGGCGCGCCTACCGCGATCCCAAGGCCCGCCGCACCATCGGCATCCTGTGGGACGTCGGCACCTTCTGGCCGCGCGCCGCCCACCCCTTCGCGCCGCCCTGCTACGCGGAACGCGCCGTCCCCGACCTCACCTGGCGGATGGCCACCTGGACCGAACGCACCCGAGGCCGCCTCGTCATCTCCGGCCACTCACAGGGCAGCGTCCTGGCCGCGGCCGCCGTCTGGCAGCTCCCGCGGCACATCCGCCGCCGGGTCGCCCTGCTCACCCACGGCGCCCCGCTGGAGCGGCTGTACGGACGCTGGTTCCCGGCCTACTTCGGGCCCGCCTCCCTGCGCGGGCTGCACGACGAGGTGGACTGCTGGCGCAACCTCTGGCGGCACACCGACCCGATAGGAGGTCCGGTCCGCGTCGTGCCCGACGAGGGCCGCCACCCGGTGGACCGCGACGCGCTGCTCGATCCGCTCGTGTACGGCCGTACCCGTGAACACCCGCTGCCCGCACCGATCCTGGGCCACTCCGACTACCAGGCCGACCCGGTGTTCGCGGCCGAGCGCGACAAGCTCCTGGAGCGGCTGCCGGAACCGGTGCTGCCCCGGCAGCAGACCGGCGACGGCGCCGGCCGGGGCGACAACTCCGGCGTCGATCAGGGCAGTTCGGGCAGGTCGTCCGGGTAGAGGTGCGTCAGGTCGTCCGTCGACACCTCGGCGAACTGGGCGACCCGGCCCGCGTGCCGCTCCACCATCGACTCGAAGGTCTGCCTGGCGGTACGGCCGTTGCCGAAGGCGGGGCCCTTGGGGAGCGCCGTGAAGTACTTCAGCAGCGCCTCCGGGGTGCCCGCGGCGAGCCGGTACTCGTGGTCGTCGGCCTGCTGCTCGACGATCCGCAGCAGCTCGTCCGGCTCGTAGTCGGAGAAGGTGATGGTCCGTGAGAAACGGGACGCCACACCGGGGTTGACGGTGAGGAAGCGTTCCATCTCCGCCGTGTAGCCCGCCACGATCACCACCACCGCCTCCCGGTGGTCCTCCATCAGCTTCACCAGGGTGTCGATGGCCTCCTTGCCGAAGTCCCGGCCGGAGTCCTCGGGAGAGAGCGCGTACGCCTCGTCGATGAACAGCACCCCGCCGCGCGCCCGGTCGAACGCCTCCTGGGTGCGGATCGCCGTCGACCCGATGTGCTCGCCCACCAGGTCGACCCGGGACACCTCGACGAGATGGCCGCGCTCCAGCACCCCGAGGGAGGCCAGGATCTCGCCGTACAGCCGGGCCACCGTCGTCTTGCCGGTGCCGGGGGATCCGGTGAACACCAGGTGCCGGCGCACCGAAGCCGCCTTGAGGCCGGCCTCCTGCCGCCTGCGCCCGATCTCGATCATGTCCGTGAGGGCGCGCACCTCCCGCTTGACGCTCTCCAGCCCCACCAGCGCGTCGAGTTCACCGAGCACGTCCTGCGAGGCACGGGCCGGGTCCGCCGCAGGGACCGCGGGTGCGGCGGCCGTCGCGGGCTGCGAGGGAATGCTCGACAGCAGCCCGGGGGACTGGGGGGCGGTCAGGACCACCGGCGGCGCCGCGGCCGCCGCGGACGCCTTCGCACCGCTCTCGTCGCTGGTGCAGTCCTCGACGACCGGACCGTCCTCGGCGAACTCGTAACCGCCGCGCGCACACCGCTCGGTGCGGCAGCGCGTCAGCGTCGTGCGGCAGCCGTCCATCACGTGGAAGCCGTAGCCGCTGCTGCCGGTCACCCGGCAGTTGTGGAAGGTGCCGCGCCCCTCGGCGGAGACGTAGAAGCCCGACTCGGCGGGGGAGGTGACGGTACACCGTTCTATCCGCGGGTCGGCGCCCTTGGTGACGATGACGCCCGTCTGCACGGCGTCGATCGTGCAGCCCGCGAGAGTGCCGCCACTGCCGTGGTCGCGGAACCAGGCGCCCGTCGACGCCTCTTTGATGCGGCAGTCGTCGAGCTGCGCGATCGCCCCGTCGCTCACCGACACGGCGGTGTTGCGCACCTGGGAGAGGTCGCTGTCGACGACGTCGGCGCGCGAGCCCCGGTCCAGGACGAAGAGGGCGTCCGGCACGTCGTGGACGCGGCAGGAGTCCAGGACGACCGTGGCGCCGTCACTGACCCACACCGCCGGGTAGTCGCCCGTGCTGTCGTGGATCTCGCAGCCGTTGGCGTCCACGCGCGTCCCCGGGTCCCACACCGAGAGACCGTTGCGGCCGAAGCGCCGCACCGTCGAGCGCGACAGCGTCAGCACCGCGCGCCCGCGCAGATCGATCGCGTTCTCCGGGATGTCGTGGATGTCGCAGTCGGACAGCGTCAGCACCGCGTCCGTGTCGAGCGTGACGCCGTCCGCCGAAGTCCGGTGCACCGCGCACTCCTTGAGGTGCCCGGCGCCGCGCGAGGTGACCTGCACGCCGGTGCCCTTCACCTCGTACACCTCGCAGCCGACCGCTTCGACGGCGGAGCCCTCGCCGGTCACCGCGAGCCCCGAGCCCGAGGTGTGATGGATCCTGCACCGTTCGAGCCGGGGGTGCGCGCCCCCGCTCACCGAGACGCCGGCCTGGCCCGCCGCGACGACCTCGCAGTCCTCGAAGAGGCCGCCCGCGTTCTCCAGCACGCCGATGCCGACGCCGCCGGGGTTGTCGATCGTGCAGCGCCGCACCGTCGGCCTGGCGCCGCCGCGCACCTCGATGCCGACGGCCGAGCGCGTCACGATGCGCAGGCCCTCCAGCTCCGGGGTGCCGTCCTCGACCAGCAGGGTCGGCGCGGCCGAGTCCTGGCCCTCCAGACACAGTTCCTGTACGACGGCGGAGGCGCGCACCGTCAGCGCGACGCCGTCCACCGGGGCGATCCGCACCGACCCGGTGGCTCCCTCGGGGGCGCGCAGCGTCACCGCACGCCGTACGACGAGGTTCTCCCGGTACGTACCCGGGGAGATGGTGAGGACGTCGCCGTCCCCCGCGGCCTCCAGGGCTGCGGCGAGGGAGTCGTACTCACCCGTGCGGCGCCGCCACCTCGAAGTGCCGGAGTGCGTCACCTGGACCGTGCCCTGTGCCATGGCGTTGCCGTGCCCCCACCTCGTACGTCCCGCTGTTCGCTTCGATCTCGCTGCACCACCGTAGCGCGCGGGGGAAGCGGCAGTTGACCGGTCCGGGCGGCGTCAGCCGCCCGCGCCCGTACGGCCCCATTCGGGACCGACCTCGGCCCACTCCCGGTCGAGCCGCTCGTACCGCCGTTGCACGAGACGCCGTACGACCAGCAGCCCGGCACCGTGCGCGAGGCCCCCGACCAGCGCCGCCGTGCCGCAGCCCGTGAGCGCGGCCTGGGCGGCGGCCGTGGCGGGGTCCACGGGGCGGTTGACGATCCGGCCGCGGTCGTCGGTCCACAGCGGGAACGTGTCCCCGGGCTGTGCCGCCCTGCGGAGCGTCGTCGCCTCCCCGGTGTGCCTGCTGCCGTCGTACGCGGTCCAGCGGGCCAGCACGCCGACCGGGCCCGCGTATCCGGCGCCCGTCCCGTCCCCGCCGTCGGCGCGCGGTGCGCGCAGCGGACGCACCACCACGCCCGTCGTCGCGTGCCGCTCCTGCTGCTGGACGCGCACCGCGTGCTGGAGGGAGGCGTTCGCGCGCAGCCCGACGGCCAGACCGGCCGCCGGGGCGGCGAACGCGATCAGCAGGAGCGCGACCAGGGCCACCCAGGCCTCCACGAGATCGGTGGGGCGGCACAGCGGGCTGCCCCGCCAGCGCCACACCCCCGAAGCCGTCCGCCGCGTCCGGCCGGACCGCGTCCGTCGCGCCGCCCACGGCGGCCCCTCCGCTGCCCGCACAGTCCCACGCCCCTTCCGCGTCCGTTCAACGCACCCGCCGCAGCAGCGAGTTCCCGGAAGGGGGCGTGCTCATTCGGCCGAATCGGGACAGAACTCTAGGCGCCTTCGACGACCACCGGGTCACCGATCCGCAGCACACCGGTGCCCTCCGGCACCACGTTCTGGCCGAAGACCAACTGGCTGCCGAACCTGCGGTGCTTCGCGAGCGTGCGCAGCGGCTCCTTGCCGCGCTCGGAGGTGAACTGGTCCGTGGTGGTGACGACGCAGCGTCCGGACGGTTTCGCCACCCGGAAGGAGACCTCGCCGACGGTGATCCGCCGCCAGCCGTCCTCGGCCCAGGGGGCGGTCCCGTCCAGCACCACATTCGGCCGGAACCGGTTCATCGGAAGGGGGCCCTCGTCCGGCATGTCGCCCTGGGCGATCAGCGAGTTGAGGGCGTCCAGCGAGGACAGCGTGGTGACGAGCACCGGATAGCCGTCGGCGAAACTCACGGTCTCGCCCTCGCGCGCGAAGTCGGGGTCGACGGGGCGGCGGAGCGCCGGGTCGTCCATGTGGACCAGCCGCGCCTCGGTGCCGAGGTACGCGCTCCACCACGCGTCGGCCGCCGAACCGGCGGGCACCGCCTCGTACTTCTCGCCGAACAGCAGCACCGGGACCGTCCGCACGGGATCCGGGACGGGCACCTCCAGCGGGTCGAGGCCCGGAGCGGACAGCCGGACCGCCCCGCCCGGCAGCGGCTCGGACGCGGCCAGTGCCAGCCGCGGGTGCTCGCGCTGCGTGATCCCCTTCCCCGACGCGTCAATCAGCAGCCATCTGCGGTCCCCCGCCGGCCCCCAGGGCTCGACCGCCATCTCGCGGGGTGCGCAGCCCCGCGTCGCCTTCACCGGGTAGACGTGCAGGGAGTGCACCGACGCCTTAACAGAATTTGCCATGCGGTCCATCCTGCCAGCAGGCTCGGACACCTGTCCGAGCCTGCTGTGTGCCTCCGGTATGCCTCCGGTGTGCCTGTGCCTCCAGCAGCCCCCGGCCGGTTTCTAGTAGCCCCCGCCCTGCTGGTACTGGCGGTTGTACGGGTCCTCGTACGGAGCGGCGGCGGGCGCGGGGCGCGGGGCGACCGGGCGCATCGCCTCGTACCCGGCGGGCGCGACGGGACGCTGCGGCTGCTGCATCTGCGGCGCGACCGGGCGCTGCGGCTGCGGGCGCTGCATCTGCGGGGGCTGGGCGCCCGGGTACCCGCGGGGCGGGCCCGCCTGCTGCGGAATGTACGGCGCCGGCGCGTTCTGGAGCTGCGGAACGGGAGCCTGCGGGAGGTGCGGGGCCTGCTGGTACTGCGGCATCTGCTGCTGCGCGGGCTGGGGGTAGCCGTACGCGGGCTGGGGATGCGAGGGTGCGGCCGGCAGCGCGGGGAGAGCGGACGGCAGCGCCGGCAGATAGCTGTTGCCGGTGTCGTACATGGCGGGCACCCGGATCGGGGCGATCTGGGGCGTACCCCGCTCGGCGACCAGGGAGTCGTAGATCGGGGTGTCCGTGAAGGACGGGGCGGAATAGTAGCCGCCGCCATAGGTGGCGCGGGGGGAGGTCATGGCACATAAGTTAAGCCCAAGATGTTCTGGTTGGGGAGTCCTAATCTTGGGGTCATCCGTTTTAAGCTAATTTCGCCTGCATGACCTGCTAATGGGCCGTCAATGAAGGCTCGGTGGCAGTGAAGGGCTTCCCGAGGCCTTCCGTTTCACGTGAAGTGATGGGGAGTTCACAAAGGGCGACGAATGCGTCGCGCTCGTGACCTGCGCGGCCCCTCCTCCGGACATCAGCGGCCCGTCGGCGGCCGGGCGCGCACCGGGGGCGCGCGCCCCGTGGTGTCATGGCCCGCGGCGCGCAGCGGATTCTCGCCCCGGCCGCCGTGAACCGGCGCAGCGACCACACCGGACGGCCCGTCCCGCGCCCACCGGCCGCCTGTGCTCGCCGACCGGTGGGATCGGATCTTCCAGGAGGGCGTCCTCGTCACTCCGCCAACAGGCCCGCCCGACTCCGCCAGCACGCCCGCCCGCCGGTCAAGTGTCACACCCGGCCCTTGTGTCCCGTCAATTCCGGTCGATTTCCGCTCCGTCGGATCTGATGTCGTCCCCTTTCACTTCTGTTTCACCCCCGCTTATCCGCGCGACCTTCTGTGCGGCCCGGTGTCAGGGTCGCGGGAGGCGCCCGCAGGAGGCGCTTCCCGCCTCGGGGGAGGAAAGGAGTCGTCCTTCGGCGGGGCAAATCCTTGCGTACAACATGGGGCATTGCATTGCAGATTGACTCGGTGTCGGAAGTTTCGCCAAGTTTCCTTGCCAAAGGGTGCAGTTGTGCACCTTGGGTTCGGTGTGGCCGCAGGCGGGCGGAAGGGTCGCGGAGGGTCGGGGACCTGCGGCCCTTCGGCCGTGCCGCCCGGGGGACTTGCGGGTTGATGCCCCGCGAATGGGGCGGGTGCGCCGTATTCGGGTTTAGCGGCTGGTTGGGGATTCTTCGGGCGTCCACCATTGACGTGCAATGCAACACCATGATCAAGTTGCGTCACGGTCACTGATCTTGAAGTCGTTCCCCGCGTGGGCCGAGGAATTCCTCTCCCCGGGGTGCCAATGAATTTCCGGTACGGCCCGTGACGTATTGGCAGTGGCGCTTCTACTCGGATTTGTTGACCTCCTGACGAGACATCAAGGGGACATCATGGCCGAGTTTACTGAAATGGGGCCGACGACCTTTGCGCAGGAACGCCTTTACCTGGCGCGCGAGGCGGAAGGGCGCGACGACACCTACTTGGTGATCATGGCGATGCGCCTCGAAGGTGAACTCGATGTCGAGGCCCTGCACTCGGCGGTGCGGGAGGTGACGGCCCGCCACGAGTCGCTGAGGGCGACCTTCGTCTTCGAGAACGGCGCCCTGGTGCAGCGGATCCACGACCGCTCCGCCGAGCCCGCGTGGACGGTCACCGATTCCGGGCCGACCGCGGAACGGCCGCAAGCGGTACGGGATGTGGTGGACCGGCTGAGGCGGACCCCCTTCGACCTGGCCGCCGGACCGCTGGTCCGGTGGGGCCTGATCAGGCGGGGGCCCGCCGAGCACGGGCTGGTCGTCGTGGCGCACCACATCGTGTGCGACGGCTGGTCCCTCGGCGTGATCTTCCGCGACCTGGAGGCCGCCTACCGCGCGGGCCGGGCGAACGTCCG
This sequence comes from Streptomyces sp. NPDC021093, assembly GCF_044333135.1. Lineage (NCBI taxonomy): Bacteria > Bacillati > Actinomycetota > Actinomycetes > Kitasatosporales > Streptomycetaceae > Streptomyces > Streptomyces sp. NPDC021093. The sequence goes on from NZ_JBIRQJ010000008.1 coordinate 326,227, forward strand.
TGCGGTCTTCGACGGGGAGGCGCCCAGCGTGCTCGCCGCGGCGGCGCGGGAGCGCGCGCGGTGGAGCGAGAGTGACGCCACGGCGGCCGACCTGGACTTCTGGCGCGGATACCTCGCGGAGACGACCCCCCTGTCCCTGCCCACCGACCTGCCGCGTCCGGCACTTCCCAGCGGAGACGGCGGATCCGTACTGATCCCTCTCGACGAGGAGCTGGTGGCTCGCCTGCGCGACACCGCGCGGCGAGCGGGAGCCACCGTCTTCATGGCTTTCGCCGCGATCTACGCGACCGTTCTGGGGCGGTACGCCCGCCAGGACGACGTGGTGGTCAGCAGCCCGGTGGCCAATCGCAACTCCGAGGAGGAGCAGGGGCTCGTCGGCTGCCAGGTGAACATGGTTCCGCTGCGCCTGGACGTCTCGGGCTCCCCGAGCTTCACGGACCTGCTGCGCAGGACGCGCGCCTCCGTCGTCCCGGCCATGGCCCGGCAGAATGTGCCCGTCGACGTGCTGGTCGGGGAACTCGCCCTGCGCGGTGCCCTGGGACGCTCCCCGCTGATGCAGTGTTCACTGGCCCTGCAGAACTTCGACGCCGGGCTGCCGGAGCTCGACGGCGTGACGGCCACCAACGTCGAGGTGGACAGCGACAGGGCGAAGTGGGACCTGGCCCTGACCATCGACCTCTCGGGCGAACACCCCTCCCTGAGGCTTGAGTACGACGCCGACATCCTGCTCCCGCGCACGGCCGAGACCTTCGTCCGGCACCTGGAGTCGGCGATGCGGCGGGCCGTGGCGGCGCCCGACGAACCGGTGCGGATGGTGGACACCGCCGAGGCCGGGCACCTCACGCTGGAGGTGAACCCGGCCCCGGCGACGGCCGAGACCGAGACCGTGCTCTCCCGGTTCCGACGTGCCCGCGCCGCCGACCCGGAACACCCGGCGGTCACCGACGGGACGACCACGCTCACCTACGCCGAACTCGACGCGCACGCGGACCGGGTCAGCGCGGAGCTGCGCGGCGCAGGGGTGGCGCCCGGCACCCGGGTGGGCGTCTGCGGACAGCGGACGCCCTGGACCGTGGTGGCGATGCTGGCCGCGTGGAAGGCAGGTGCGACGTTCGTCCCGCTCGACCCGGCAGGCCCGAGCGAGCGACTCCGGACGATCGTGCGCAGGGCGGGGATCGACCTGGTCATGGTCGACGGGGAGACCCGGCGGACGGTCGGGGAGTGGCTGCCAGGAACGGCCACGTTCGTGGTGGGCGCACCGGAACCCGCGGCAACCGGCGCGGAGTTCCCCGCGCGGGCCGTCGTTCCCCCCTCGCTCGTGGAGAACGACCCCGAGCTGACCGCGTACGTCATCTTCACCTCGGGCTCGACCGGGGAGCCCAAGGGCGTGGAGGTGACGCACTCCTGCCTGGCCCAGCTCTTCGCCGAACGGCCCGCAGGGCTGGACACGGACGGTACGGACACCTGGCTCTGCGCGCACTCGTTCGCCTTCGACTTCTCGGTCTGGGAGATCTGGGGTGCGCTGACCACCGGCGGAACGTGTGTCGTCGCGGGCAGCGACCAGGTGCGCGACCCGTCGGCGCTCGCCGGTCTGGTGAGCCGCCACGGGGTGACGATTCTCAGCCAGACCCCGGGGTCGCTCTACCGGCTCGCCCCGGAACTGGCCGCCGCCCCACCCGCCGGTCTCCGGCTGCGGTACGTCGTGCTCGGCGGCGAGGCACTCCACTGGGACCGGCTGGCCCAACTGCTCGGTGACAGCGGCCTCGACGCCACCGTGGTGAACATGTACGGGATCACCGAGGGGACCGTCCACGTCACCGCGCGCCCGGTCCGGGTCCGCGAACTCGGCTCCGTGCCGGCGCACTCGATCGGCGTCCCGCTGCCGCAGGCCCGGTGCTACGTACTCGACGAGCACGGCGAGCCCGCGGGGCTCGACGTGCCGGGCGAGCTGTACATCGCGGGCGGGCACGTTGCGCGCGGGTACCTGAACGACCCCGACCAGACCGCGGAACGCTTCGTTCCCGACCCCTTCCTGACCGACGGGGTCATGTACCGCACGGGCGACCTCGCCCGCTGGCGCACCGGCGGCGAGCTCGAATACCTGGGACGCAGCGACGATCAGCTGAAGGTGCGGGGCCACCGCGTGGAGCCCGCCGAGGTCGAACGGGCCGTTCTGCGGAGTCCCGGCCACCGCGTGTCGGGGTGCTCCGTCCAGGCCCACGGCGACACCCTGGTGGCCTTCGTCGCCGCCGAGGGACCGCTCGCGGAGGGTGCGCTGCGCGACCATCTGCGTACGGTGCTGCCGCCCTACCTGCGACCGAGCCGCTTCGTCCAGGTCGAAGCCGTCCCGCTGACACCGAACGGGAAGGCGGACCGCGCCCGGCTGCTGGCACTGCTGGCCGGGGAACCGCTCGCCGACGGTGCGGCCGCCGTCGCGGGCGGGCCGGCGTCCCGACCCGCTCCCACGGCCTCCCGCGGACGGGACCTGGCGGACCTCACCAGGACCGTGCTGGACGTCTGGCAGACGGTGCTCGACAGGTCCGGCATCGGGGTGGACGACAACTTCTTCGACGTGGGCGGGCACAGCTTCGCGCTGTTGCGGGTCCACGAGGCACTGAACGGTGCCGGTCTTGAGCTGAGCGTCACGGAACTCTTCCGGCACACGACCGTCGGGACCTGCGCGCGCCACCTGCACGAGAAGTACGGCGCTGTCGAGGCCGGCGCTGCCGAGGCCGGCGCGGCCGAGACGGTGGCGGAACCCCCGGCACGCAGGGGCCGCCGTCGCCCCGCCGACGGGCGGATCGCCGTGGTCGGCATGGCGGCACGGCTGCCCGGGACCGGGGAGGACCTGGACGCGTTCTGGCGGATGGTGGTCTCCGGAGGACACGCCGCGGCCCGCTTCGGCGACGAGGAACTGCGGGCCGCCGGCGTGCCGTCGAGCACCCGCGACGCCGCCGGATACGTCCCGGTGCGCGCCGCCCTCGACGACGTCCCGGGATTCGACCGGAAGCTGTTCGGCTACTCGCCGCTGGAAGCGTCACTGCTCGATCCGCAGCAGCGGATCCTGCTGGAGTGCGCGTGGCGCGCGCTGGAGGACGCCGGCCACGCACCCGCGGGGACCGGCGAGAACCGCATCGGCGTGTTCGCCGGCGTGGGGGCCAACGCCTACCTCCAGGAAGTGGTGCTGGCCAAGCCGGGCCTCCTGCAGAGCGCGGGCCCGCTGCAGGTGACCATCGGGGCCGAGAAGGACTTCGCGGCCACCCGGATCTCCTACAAGCTCAACCTGCAGGGCCCCAGCATCACGGTCCAGACCGCGTGCTCGACCTCCCTGGTCGCCACCCACATGGCGGTCCAGAGCCTGCTCTCGTACGAGAGCGACCTGGCACTCGCGGGCGGCTCGTCGGTCGCGCCGCCCTCCCAGCACGGCTATGTCCACGAGCCCGGCGGCATCTTCTCCCCGGACGGCCTCTGCCGGCCGTTCGACCAGCACGCGGAGGGCACCGTCCCCGGAGACGGGGCCGGTGTGGTCGTCCTGAAGCGGCTGGAGGACGCGCTGGCCGACGGGGACACCGTGCTCGGCGTGATCCTCGGATCGGCGGTCAACAACGACGGTTCCCGGAAGGTCGGTTACACCGCACCCGGCCCGGCCGCCCAGTCGGGAGTCATCAGCGCCGCACTCGACGCCGCCGGGGTGGAGGCGGAGTCGGTCGGCCTGGTGGAGGCGCACGGCACCGCCACCAGGCTCGGCGATCCGGTGGAGGTCTCCGCCCTGAGCGACGCCTTCCGCACCGGTACCCGTGACGGGGAAGGGGCTCCGCTGTACGTGACCGCGGTGAAGTCGAACATCGGTCACCTCGACGCCGCGGCAGGTGTGGTGGGCCTGATCAAGACCGTGCTCGCGCTGCGGCACAGGACGATCCCGCCGATCGCGCACTTCACCCGCGCCGCCGAGAGGCTCGCGCAGGCAGGAACCGCACTGCGCTTCCCCGCCTCGGCCCTGCCGTGGCCGCAGGGGGACACGCCCCGGCGCGCGGGGGTCAGCTCCTTCGGCATCGGCGGCACCAACGCCCATGTCGTGGTGGAGGAACCGCCCGCTGCGCCCGCTGCGCCGCCCACCGCCGCGGAACCCCAGCTCCTGACGGTCTCGGCCGCCGACGAGGCCGCACTCGGGCGGGCCGTGCACCGGCTGGCCGACCACCTGGAGGCGAACCCGGACGTGGCGCTTGCGGACGTGGCGCACACCCTCAGGGTCGGCCGGGCGCGGCTTCCCTGGCGGGCGGCGGTCGTCGCGCCGGACACCGCTCGGGCACCGGCTCTGCTGCGCACGGCCGAACTCGGGCAGGTCCGCGCCCCGTCCGGTTCGGGAGCCGTGCTCATGTTTCCCGGGCAGGGGGCGCAGCGACCGGGGATGGGCCGGGTACGTTACGACGCCGACCCGGTCTACCGTTCCGCCGTGGACGAGGGGCTGGAGGCCATCGAGCCCGCACTGCGCCGGGCGGTGGCCGACGCGTTGCTCACCCCGGCGGCCGCACCGGGGGACAGCACGACTGCCGACTCCGTCAGCACCCTGCTCGCCCAGCCCTGTCTGTTCCTGGACCAGATCGCTGCGGCACGGAGCCTCACCGCCAGGGGGCTGGAACCCCGGGCGCTCGTCGGACACAGCCTGGGCGAGCTGACCGCGGCGTGCGCGGCCGGGGTGCTGACCCTCCACGACGGCATCACCGCGGTCGTCGAGCGGGCGCGGCTGATGCACGCCGCACCCGCGGGGGTGATGGCGGCGTTCATCGGGCCGGGCGAGCGGGCGGTGGAGCTGCTCACCGACGGTCTGGTCGTCGCGGCGTACAACGGGCCGAACTCGACCGTCGTGTCCGGTACGGCCGAGCAGATGGCCGCGTTCGACGACCGCTGCAAGGCGGCGGGGACGTCCCTCGTACGACTCCGTACCTCACACGCGTTCCACACGCCGAGCATGGCGCCGGCCGCGGCCGAGTTCGCCGAGGCGCTGGCGGGAGTCGGGCTGCGTGCGCCGCGGACTCCGCTGTTCTCGGGTGCGACCGGGCGCAGGCTCACCGACGCCGAGGCCATGGACCCGGGGTTCTGGGCCTCGCAGATCCAGTTGCCCGTGCGCTTCGCCGAGGCGGTCCGCAGTGCGTCGGACGAGCTCTCGCCCGCCGTCTGGTTCGAGACGGGCTCCGGTTCCACGCTCCAGGGGCTGGTGAGCGACATCCTGCGGGACCAGCGGCCCGTGCTCGGGGGGTTCGACCGTCCGCGGCGCGGCAGGTCCCTCTCCTCGGGTCTGGAGGCCGTCGGGGTGTGGTGGGGCTGGGGGCTCGGCGAGCACTGGAGGGCAACGGACGAGAGCGCCCGCCGGGTGTCGCTCCCGACGTACTCCTTCACCCGGGAGAGGTGCTGGATCAAGCCGGAAGCCCCAGCGCCCGCGCCGCGCGGGGCGGCCGGTCCGCAGCGGAGGCATGCCCCTGCGCGGGTGGAAACCCCTGTACGAACCGATGCGGACGAACGGTCCGACACAAAGGAAGAGGTGGCAGTCATGAGCGCGACGCCGACGGATACCGATGCGGTGCTCAGTGCCCTGTGGTGCGAGGTACTCGGTGTCGACGAGGTGGGGGCCGAGGACGACTTCTTCGACCAGGGCGGGCACTCGCTCGCCGCGCTCCGTCTCAGCGCCCGGATACGGGAGTCGCTGGAGCTGGAGATCAGCCTGGACTCGTTCTTCGACGAGTCGACCTTCGGCGGGCTCGCCAAGGTCGTGCGGGACCGTCTCGGGCTGCCGGACCCGGCCGTACGTCCGAGGACGCAGGCACCCGGGGCGATCGGCACCGCGGTGGACCGCCCGGAGGCACCGGCGACGCGGGTCCGCGAGGAGCGGGTCGCGGCCGCGACCGGTGAACTGACCACCAGCGTCTACTTCTTCTCCTCCGCCAACGGCGACCGCGAACCCGACTACGAGCTGATCCTGGCCTCCGCCCGCGAGGCGGACGCGCTCGGCTACGAGGCGATCTGGACGCCGGAACGCCACTTCCACGAGTTCGGGGCCCAGTACCCCAACCCGGCTGTGCTGGGTGCCGCACTGGCGGCCAGCACGGAGCGGATCCACATCCGGGCGGGCAGCGTCATCCCGGCCCTGCACAACCCCCTCCGCCTGATCGAGGACTGGCGCGTCGTGGACCAGCTCTCGAACGGCCGCGTCGGAGTGTCGTTCGCCCCCGGCTTCCACCCGAGCGACTTCGTGCTCGCTCCCGACCGGTTCGCCGAGCGGCGTTCCACCTTCGAGGCCGATGTCACGCGGCTCCGTTCCCTGTGGTCCGAAGGCGTCTCGCCGGAGGTCGTGGACGGCACGGGCGGCCGGATCCGGGTGCCGTTGTACCCGCGGCCCGTCCAGCCCGAACTGCCGACCTGGCTGACCGCCACCTCGAACGACGAGAGCTTCCGGAGGGCCGGATCCCTGGGCGCCAACCTCCTCACCGCGCTGCTGGAGCTGAAGGTCGACGAACTCGCCGACAAGATCCGGATCTACCGCAAGGCGCGGGACGAGGCGGGCCACGACCCCGAGACGGGTCGCGTCACGCTGATGGTGCACTGCTACGTCGGAGAGTCGGAGGACATGGTGGAGGAGATCTGCCACGACCCCTTCATCCGCTACCTGCGCAGTCACACCCAGCTGGTCGGAACGCTCACCGCGGCCCTGCCGGAGGAGCAGATCGACCTCGCGGGGGCCAGCCCCAAGGACATCGACGCCGTCCTGCGGCGTGCCTACCGGAAGTTCCGCAACGAGCGCGCCCTGCTGGGCGATCCCGTCTCGGTGCGGCAGCGGTGCGAGGTCCTGAAGGAGGCCGGGGTGAACGAGATCGGGGCGCTCGTCGACTTCGGGCTCTCCCCGCGCCAGGTGCTCGGCAGCCTGGGACGGCTCGCGCGGGTCCGGGACGAGATGGCGGGGGCAACCGCCGGCGCAGTCGCCCGATGAGCGTGTTCCGGAGGTTCCTGACCGCCACCGCGGTGTCGGACACCGCCAACGGTGTCTTCGCCGTGGCAGCGACGATGACGGTCGCCGCCACCGCGCACTCGGCGCTGGCGGTGGCCGCGGTCACGGTCGCGGCGACACTTCCGTGGCTCGTCGTGGCGGTGCCGGCGGGCGTCCTGGTGGACCGGATCGACCCGGTCAGGGCCGTCACCCTCGCCAACCTGGGCCGCTGCGTCGCGATGCTCGCTCTGGCGGCGCTGATCTGGGCCGACGTGCCGCTCGCGGTCGCCGTCCCCGCCCTGGTCTTCCTGGTCTCCTGCTTCCAGACCGTGGTCGACACCGCGGCGGAGGTGGTGACGGCGAACTCGGTCGACGACTCGCGCCGTACGCGGGCGAACGGTCTGCTGGCCGTCTCGACCCGGTTGTTCTACCAGTTCCTCGGCCCCGCAGTGGCGGGTGTCCTCGTCGACGTCGACCCGGTGCTGCCCGGCGTGGTGTCGGGCGCGGCCTGTCTGGCCGCCGCGCTGGTCGTCGCCCAGATGCCGCGCACCGCGGACGGCCGGGCGACCGCGGAGGCCGATCAGCGGCCCAAGGAGGCCTCCACCGGCTTCTGGGAGGGGACCCGGATCGTCTTCTCGCGGCCGATGCTCGCGACCCTGGTCGGCGTGGGCGGACTGACGACGATCGCCAACAGCATCTTCTACACGGTGCTCGTGGTGTACGCGATCGCGCCGGGGCCGCTCGGCCTGTCCGCTTCGCAGTACGGCTTCCTCATCGGGGCGACCGGAGTGGGAGCTGCCGTCGGTGCCCTGAGCACGCACCACGTGGAGCGGTGGCTGGGCCGATGCACGACCCTGACCCTCACCCGGGTGGGCTGGGCCCTCGTGTTCGCGGCCCCGCTGTTCGCCGAGGGCGTCCTGCTGGTGACCGTCACGGTGATCGGCAGCGCGCTCGGAGGGATGTGGTCGGTCGAGTCGATGTCGGTACGTCAACTCACCGTCAGCCGCACCGACCTGGGCCGTGTCAGCGGTGCCTCGCGGATGCTGACCTACGGGATGACGCCGGTCGGCGCGGCGATCGGCGGCAGCGTCGCGCTCGCGGTGGAACCCGGGGTGCTCTTCGGCGTGTCCACCGCGCTGGCACTGCTCACCATCGTCCCCATCCGTGCCTACCTGTCCGACCGGGCGATCGAGGCCGCGATCCGGCCTTCGGGGACCACCGCCAAGGACGAGCCGTCCGCCGCGATCGAGGGGGAGAACGTTCAGTGAACACCCACGCACCGCACCCCGAGCCGGCGCTCGGGGCATGGGAGCCGCTGCTCGGCGAGTCGCTCGGTTCCCCGGCGCGCCTGCCGGACGGCTGGACAGGTGCCGCCTTCGGCGAACTCGGCGGATCCTCGCTCCAGGCGTACCACCTGGTGGCGCTCGGCGAGCGGCGGCTCGGCCGGGCGCTGGACCTGACGCGTCTGCTGAGCGCCGCCCCGCTGGGCGAGGTCCTGGCCCGCACCGTGCCGGCGGACGACCGGACCGTGCCGGCGGCGCCGACCGGTGACCGGCCGTTGCTCCACGGGCAGGCGCAGATGCTCTCGGCCCATCTGGCGGGCCGAGACGCCGCGTACCGGCTGATGTTCTCCGTGACGGCTCCGGCCCTCGACGTCCCACGGGTGGACGCGACGCTGCAGGCCCTCGCGGCCCGGCACGAGTCGCTGAGGACGCGGTTCACGGCCGAGGGCGACGAGTTCGGCCGGCGGGTGCTGCCGCAGTGGCGGGTCCCGCTGCGGGAGCTGGAGCTCGCTCCGGGCGGCGGAAGTCCCGCCGAGCGGATGGAGTCGCTGGTGGCTCCGGTTGCAGAAAGGTTTCTTCGGCCGTTCGAGCAGCCGCCCTGGTGCGCCTTCGTCGGTCGGTCTCCCGACGGCGGCGACGTGCTCGGTCTGGTGTTCCACCACACGATCGCGGACGGCTGGAGCATCGGCGTCCTCCTGCGCGAGTTCGCGGAGCACTACGGCACGGGCCGGTTCGGGGAACCGCTCGTCGTGCCGCCCGACCACGCGCTGACCCGATACCGCACCAGGGTCGACTCGGGTCTGTGGGCCGAGGACCTCCGCCGGGTGGCGGAGCGGCTGACCGGTGCGCCGACCAGCCTCCGGCTGCCCGCGGCGACCGGGCGGGACGGAGAGCTCTTCGACCCGAAGGGCACCCGGCTGCCCGTCGTTCTGACCCCCGAGGTCCGGGACGCGGTCGAGACCGTCGCGCAGCGGGCCGGGGTACGGCGCCCGGTGGTCCTGATGGCTGCCTGGGCACTCGTACTGGGGCGCCGTACAGGCGTCGACGACCTCGTTCTGGGGATGCCCGCGAGCGGCCGCTTCCGCGCGAACCAGTTCGACGCCGTCGGCCTCCTCACCAGGGTGGCACCGGTCAGGGTCCGGCCGGCGCCCGGTACGACGGTGGAGGGATACCTCCACGAGACCGCCGCCGACTACGCGGCGGCGGTACGGGACTCGGAGGTTCCGTTCCAGGACGTGGTGCTCCATCTGGACGCGCACCCGCAGCGCGGCTCGAACGCGCTGAGCCAGTTCGCCTTCGCCGCGCACGACGAGTTGGTCCCGGCCACCCTCGACCTGGCGGGCACGCGGGCCGACGTCGCCGAAGGGCACTGCCGCGGCGCGGTGTTCGACGCGATTCTCTACCTCCGGCGCTGGGGGAGCGAGCCGACCCTCGCCCTGGAGTACTCGGACGGTCTGGTCGGGCCGCAGACCGCCGCGGCACTGGCCGGGGCCCTCCTGGCGACGCTGCTCGACTTCGCACGCATGCCCGGTGCACCGGTCGACGGGCTGACCGGGCTGTCGGCCGCCGAGCGGACCCGGCTGACGCCGAACGCACCTGGCGCCCTTGACACGGCAGGCGGATCCGAAGACACGGCGGGAGGGTCCGAAGACACGGCAAGCGGATCCGAAGACACGGCAAGGGGATCCGAAGGCCTCTGGGACCGCTTCGTGTCAGCGGTCGAGCGACGCCCCGGAGCCGTGGCCGTCACCGATCCGGCCGGCGGTCACTCGCTCACGTACCGTCAACTCGAACAGGCCGCGGTCCACTACGCGTCCGTCCTGCGGCGCGCCGGTGCCGGAGCCGGCGGCCGGGTGCTGGTCCAGGTCGAGCGTTCGGCCGCGGAGATCGTCGCGGTGCTGGCGGTACTCCGGCTGGGGGCCGGTTTCGTCCCCGTACCGCAGGAGATCGCCGGCACCTGGCGCGACGAGGTCATCAGGGCCACCGGAGCGTCCGTCGTCGTCACGTCGGCCGACCGCCGCGGCGACTGGCCCGAGCAGGTGCGACCGGTGGCCGCGTGGGAGCCGGGGGAACCGGTACGGACATCCGAGGCGGAGCCGGAGCCGTGCCCCCGGGCCGCGGACAGCACCACCTACGTCTCGTTCACCTCAGGAACCACCGGCACGCCCAAGGGCGTCGAGGTCCCCGACCGCGCGGTGATCCGACTGGCGGACGATCCCGGCCTGCTGCGTCCGGCGGACGACGAGGACCCCGGCCGCCGACGCGTGATGCTGCGCCTGGCGCCCCTGGCCTTCGACGCCTCGACCCTGGAACTCTTCCACCCGCTCCTCAACGGGGACCGGGTCGCGATCCTTCCTCCGGGGCCCGCTTCACCCCGGGCCATCCGTAGCTTCCTCCGCGCGGAAGGGATCACCCACGCCTGGCTCACCGCGGGCGTCTTCCGACTGGTGTCCCAGTTCGAACCTGACTCGCTGGGCGTGCTCCGTCAGCTCCTGACCGGCGGGGACGTGGTCTCCGCCGACCACGTCCGGACCGTTCTGGAGGCCTGTCCCGGGCTGTGGGTCACCAACGGGTACGGCCCCACCGAGAACACCACGTTCACCACCGTCCACCATGTGACCTCGGCGGAAGCCGTCGGTGACACCGTTCCGATCGGGCGGCCGGTCGCGGGCACGGGCGTTCTCGTGGTCGACGGGGCGGGCAGGCCGGTCCCGCCGGGGGTCGAAGGAGAGCTGTACGCCACCGGCCTCGGCCTCGCCCACGGCTACGCCGGTGATCCCGGGCGGACCGCGTCGGCCTTCGTCCCCGTGCCCGCGCTGTCCGGCGAACGCGCCTACGCCACCGGGGACATCGTGTGCTGGGACGATGCGGGACAGCTGCTGTTCCGCGGCCGCCGCGACCGTCAGATCAAGGTCCGTGGCCACCGGGTCGAGCCGGCCGCGATCGAGGCGCACATCAGGTCCTGGCCCGGTGTCGTCGACGTGGACGTGAGCGCGGTGGGCGCGGACCACACCGACCGGGCCATCCTCGCGTCGGTCGTGGGGCCGGAGCGGTCCGCGCTCCAGGAGCTCGTACCGACGCTGGCGAGCGCCTTCCCGTCGTACGCACAGCCCGACCTGTGGTGCCTGGTGCCCGCCCTGCCCCTGAGCCGCAACGGAAAGGTGGACACCGGCGCGCTGGCGGCACGGGCGACGGCGACCGCGCGGTTCCTGGCCGCCGCCCCGGAGCGAGGCGCGCCCGGGACGGCGGTTGTCGAGCCGACCGACCCGGAGGCGGCCGTCGCCGGGCCGACTGTCCTTGGGGCGGCCGTTGTTGAGGCGACTGCCCCCGAGGCGGCCGTGGTTGAGGCCCCGAGTCCGTCCGAGCGGGCGCCCGCGGAGCCTGCACCCGTCGCGCGCGACCTCGCCGAGCCGGACGTGGCCGAGGCGGTCGCCGATGTCTGGAGGCTCCTGCTCGACGACGACGGGTTCCACCACGACGAGGCGTTCTTCGACGCGGGCGGCGACTCCCTCCAGCTGACCGCGATGCGCAACGCACTGCGCGAGCGCTTCCCGGGAATCAAGATCACTTCTGTGGACATCTACCGTGCCCCGACGGTCAACAAGTTGGCGGCGCACATCAGGAAGGGCCTGCGCAGTGGGTGAAGTGGAGAACGAGCCGATCGCCGTCATCGGCGCCTACGTTCGGACCCCCGGTTCCGGAGACGACCTGGAGGCCTTCTGGCACACGCTGGCCGAGGGCACGGAGGCGGTGACCACGCTGACCGACGCCCAACTGGCGGACGCGGGGGTCGACGCGGCCACCCGGCGACTGCCCCGCTCCGTCCACCGGAGCGGTGTCCTCGCGGACATCGGGCAGTTCGACGCGGAGGCCTTCGGGATGCTGCCGCGCGAGGCCGAACTGACGGACCCCCAGCACCGGTTGATGCTGGAGGCCGCCTGGGTGCTGCTGGAGCGGTCCGGGCACAGGGGCGACAGCGGCCGGACGGGTGTCTTCGCCGGAGCGGGACTGAACTACTACCTGCTGCGCCACCTCCTGGCCGATCCCTCGATCGAGGACACGGAGGGGCTGCTTCCGCTGGTCCTGGCGAACGACAGGGACCACCTCGCGGCCAAGATCGCCTACCGGCTCGGCCTGACCGGCCCGGCCATGACGGTCCAGACCGCCTGCTCGACCTCGCTGGTCGCCGTGCACCAAGGCGTCCGGGCGCTCCAGAGCGGGGACGCCGACCTCGTCCTGGCCGGAGGGGTCAACGTCGAACTGCCGCAGGGGAAGGGCTACTCGGCCACTCCGGGCAGCGTGCTGTCGCCCAGCGGCCGCAGCCGCCCGTTCCAGGACGACAGGGACGGTTCCGTTCCGGGCAACGGTCTCGGCCTCGTCGCCCTGCGGCGGCTCGACGACGCGATCGCCGACAACGACACCGTCCTGGCCGTGATCCGGGGCTCCGCGGTGAACAACGACGGGAGCGACAAGCCCGGTTACACCTCTCCGGGATACGGGGGCCAGGTCGACGTACTGAGGTCGGCCTACCGGAACGCCGGTGTCGACCCCTCCACGATCGGCTACCTGGAGGGCCACGGCAGCGGCACCGAGGTCGGCGACGACATCGAACTCGCCGCGCTGAGCGAGGTGTTCGCCCGGGACGAGTCGGGACAGCCGTTGCCGATCGGGTCGGCCAAGGCGACCTTCGGGAACCTGGGGGCAGCCGCCGGGATCATCGGACTGATCAAGACGGTGCTGGCCGTCCGGAACGGGGTCCTCCCACCGCTGCCGGGCGACGGAGGCGGATTCGCCACGGACGACCTGCCGGACGGCTTCCTGCTGAATCCCGTGGCCAGGCCGTGGGCCTCCGCACCGGGTACCCCGAGGCGGGCCGGGGTCAGCTCGTACGGCATGGGCGGAACCAACTGCCACGTCGTGGTCGAGGAGCACCGGTCCTCGCCCCCGACGCCCGAGACCGATCTGACGGCGGCGGTGATCCCTCTGTCGGCGGCCTCCCCGGAGGGCGTGGTGCGCTACCGGACCGCTCTGACAGAGCACCTGACGGCCCGGCCCGGCCTGCGGGTGGGCGAGATCGCCCGCACCTGGACCTCGGGACGGCGCAGCTTCGCCTTCCGGACGAGCGTGGTGCTCACCCCGGACGGCCCGGTCGGTGAATCCCTCCGGCACACCCCCCTCCAGGTACCGAGGAAGCCCCGGCCCGTCGTGCTGGCCTTCAACGGGGAGGAGACAGCCGTGCAGGGCATGCTGGCGGGCCTCTACCAGCGCCATGCGGTGGTACGGGACCGGGTGGAGGGGATCCTCTCGCTCCTCGCGGAGGCGGACGCCGCAGCGGTCCGTACCGTCCTGCTGGACGGGACGGCGGGCCAAGAGCCGACGGCCGACCTCGCGCCACTCTGTCTGTACCTCGCGCAGGTGGCCACCGCGGAGCTCCTGGAGTCCCTGGGCGTCGTGCCCGTCGCCGTGCTCGGACACGGCGGCGGCGAGTACGCGGCGGCCTGCTGCGCGAACGGGTTCACCGCGGTCGACGGCGCCCGTTTCCTCGCCGAAGGACTGACGGCACGTCGGCCGGAGGACGGCGGTCGCCCCGGCGACGGTACGCCGGACACGGCGACGAAGGCCGTCGCGGACGGTGCGCACGGCGTCGCGTGCCGGCGCCCGTCCCGGCTGCTCGTCTCCTCGTCCACGGGCCGGGCGGTGGACCCGCCGACGGGCGGGGACATCTCCTCCTGGGCCGCGCGGACGGGACGGCCCGCACGGCTCGCGGAGGCCGTGCGGACGCTCTCCGAGAAGGTTCCGGGTGCACTGGTCGTGGAGATCGGACCAGGGGAGTCACTGAGTGCCCTGCTCCGTCCGTACGTGGGGGACGCGGGCCTGTCGGACGTGGTGGCGACGACGCCGGACACGGGTGCGGTGGCGTTCCTCTCGCAGCTGGGCCGCCTGTGGTCGGCGGGCGTCGGCGTGGACCTGGGACTGGCCAACGGGGCCGACGGCTTCCGCCGAGTGCCCCTCCCCACCTACCCGTTCGACCGGAAGCGCCACTGGATCGAGGCCCCCGGCACGGCGAGAGCTCCGGGGCCCGAGGGGAACGGCAGCCCGACGCAGTCTGCGGTCAGGAGCGAGGAGACAGCCGCCCCGACGACGGAGGCGGAAGCCGCCGGGACGCTGTCCACCGTGCTCCGGGCGTGGCAGGAGACGCTCGGTCTCACCGGCATCGGGCCCGACGCCGATCTGTACGTGCTCGGAGGGGACTCCTTCACCCTGGTCCGGCTGGCCGCCCGGCTCTCCCGGAGCCACGGCCTGGAGATCACGGCGATGGATCTGCTGGGCGTCGACCTGACGCCCGGCGCCATGGCGGACCGGATCGACGAACTGTCCGCAGAAGCGCACGGAAAGGCGGGTTGACGGTGCCGCAGCAGGAACAGTTCAGCGGGCAGCGGTTCGACGTGGCGGCACCGGGCCGGGCCTCGGCCGCGCTGGCCGTCGCCGCCGTGGCGGCGCGGGTCTGCCACACCGCGGAGGCCACCGTCCGGATCGGGGACGGCCTGTCCCCCGAGGAGAGCCTGACCCTGACGGAGGGCGGCCGGGCGGCCGTCGCCCGGCTGGCAGGGGCGATCGACCGGCGGAGCCCGCACGGCGTGATCCGCCTCGACGTGCACTGCGACAGCTGCCGGGACGGCGCGGTCGACCACCGGCCCTGCCGCCTGGAGCTGTCGCCCGCACAGGAGGGCGGGCGGCAGACGGTGGCGCACGACTGCGGGGACACCTTCAACCGGTGGGGTCCCGAACGGACGGGCACCGTTCGGGAGAGGCTCGCCGCGTCCCCCGAAGCGGGCCTTGAGGACCTGGTGGTCGCGGGCGACACGGAACGCCGGATGCTCCTGGCCCTCGGCGGGCCGCGGGTGACCCGCCCGGCCGCGCCACTGCACGAGCTGATCGTGCGGACCGCCGAGCGCCACCTCTCGGAGGTGGCGGTCGTGGCCCAGGGCGAGTCACTGACCTACGCCGAACTCCTCGCGCAGGGGCGTGCGCTCGCGGACGGCCTCCGGGCCGAAGGAGTCGCCCGGGGCGATGTGGTCGGGGTGAGCGCCTGGCGCAGCCTGGAACTGCCCGGGGTGCTGCTGGGCATCCTGCTGGCAGGCGGGGCGTACCTGCCGCTCGGCCCCGAGGTCCCGGCCGCCCGGCTCGCGCACATGATCGGCACCGCGCGGGCGCGGATCGTGGTGTGCGCCGAGGGCACCGAAGGGAAGGTGCGGCAGGCCGCGCCCGGCGCGCGGCTGCTCGGGCTCTCCGGCGAACGGCTCCCGGGATCCGCCGCCGAGCCGGTCCGCCGCCCGGCCGAGGACCGGCCCGAGGATCAGCCCGGGTTCCGGCCGGACGACCCTGCCTACGTCCTGTTCACCTCGGGCTCGACGGGGCGCCCCAAGGGCGTCGTGGTGCCGCACGAGGCCATCGTCAACCGTCTGCTGTGGATGCAGGAGCACTTCCGTCTCGACGTCTCGGACGTCGTGCTGCAGAAGACGCCGTTCGACTTCGACGTCTCGGTGTGGGAGTTCTTCTGGCCGCTGCTGGCCGGGGCCCGGCTCGCGATCGCCCCGCCCCTGGCCCATCTCGACCCCGAGGAAATGGCCGAGACGGTCGTCCGGGAGGAAGTCACCGTCGCCCACTTCGTGCCGTGCGTGCTGGAACAGTTCCTGCGGGAACCGAGGGCCGGGGAGTGCGCCCGGCTGCAACGGGTGATCTGCAGCGGCGAAGTGCTCCCGCCCGCGCTGGCGAACCGGGCGGCCTCCGTGCTGGGGGTCACCGTGCACAACCTGTACGGGCCGACGGAGGCGGCGGTCGACGTGACCGCCTGGGAGTGCCGCACCCCCGAACCGGGGCCCGCGGTGCCGATCGGACCGCCGATCGACAACGTCGGCGCCCATGTCCTCTCGCCCGCCGGGGAACCCGTGCCCTTCGGAGCGGTCGGTGAGCTCCATCTGGCCGGGGTCTGTCTCGCTTCGGGCTACGCGGGCGCTCCGGACCTCACCCGCGAGCGGTTCGTCCCCGACCCCTTCACGAACGGAACGGGAGACCGCATGTACCGCACGGGCGACCTCGTCCGGTGGTCCTCCACGGCACGGACCGCCGAGGGCAGGCCCGCCCTCGACTACCGCGGGCGGATGGACCAGCAGATCAAGATCCACGGGATCCGGATCGAGGCGGGGGAGGTGGAGCACGTACTCGATCAGCACCCCGGGGTGACCGCCAGCGCCGTGGTGAAGATCGGGACGCCCGACGGGGACCGCCTGGTCGGCTGTCTCGTGGTCGGTCCTGACGGCCCGCCCGGCCGGGCGGAACTGCGCCGCCACGCCCTGACCCACCTGCCGGCCGCCATGGTCCCCGCCCAGTTCGCCGTCGTCGAACGGTTCCCGATGACCGGCAGCGGCAAGACCGACCGGTCGAAGCTGCGCGAGCTCCTCGGCCGCGACCGCTCCGCGACGGCCACGGCGTCCCCGGCCCCGGAGGTGCTGCGATGAGCGTCGTCGTCGTAGGTTCCTACTACCGCCCGGATTCCCTGCACAGCCATGTGGTCGACGTCCTCACCGCCGAGTGCGGGGCGACCGGCTCGGAGGTGGAGCGCGTCATCCTCAGCGACCTCGACCTGAACCTGCTGGCGCTCGGCGGGCAGCAGCCACGGGGCGCCGGGCGGGAGGGCGAGGCCGCCCGACGCATCGCGGACGCGGTGCACCGGTGCCAGCGGGCGAAGCTGATGTGCGTCGTCACCCCCGTCTACAACGCGGGGTACTCCGGGGCGACCAAACTGTTCCTCGACGCCATCCCCGCGGGGACCCTCGACGCGACCGTCCTGCCGGTGGGCACGGTCGGAACCGAGCTGCACGGCCTCGCCCTCGCCTACTCCCTGGTTCCGGTACTGCAGGCCCTGGGCGCCCCCCACGTCCTGCGGCCGGTCTCCGTCTCGCCCCACGACTGGCACACGACGGCCGACGGATCGCGCCGGCTCGGTCCTGAGACGGTCAGCCGTCTGCGCAGGCGGCTCGGTCCGCCACCGGTCCCACCGGAAACGGGTGCGCCCGAGTTCCGGCAGGAGGTGCTTCCGGCATGAGCTCCGTACTCTTCCCGCTCGACACCGGCCGCCGGCCGGCCGGTCCGCCGGCCACGCACGCACTCGTGGCCGTACCGCACGCCGGCGGAACCGCGCACGGCTTCCGCAGCTGGACGGCGCCCGCCGGGGCCCGGGAGCTGAGGATGTTCGGCGTCCGCACGGCGATGCCGGCCGCGGACGCACAGGACTGGACGGTCAGGGCGCGGGCCAGGAAGCTGGCCGAGGCCCTGGCCGAACTCCGCGACCCCTACGTACTGCTGGGCCACAGCCTGGGCGGGATCATTTCCGCGGAGGCGGTCCGCCACCTGGAACAGCACATCCCGCAGGCGGTTCCTTCGCTGCTGGTGGTCTGTGCCACGAGCCCGCCGCACCTGCGCCGACCGGTTCCCGCGCCGAACGGGACCGAGGCCGAGGCGGTGGACTTCCTCCGCACCGCGGGCGGCACACCGCAGGAGGTGCTCGACGACCCGCGCATGCGGGAACTGGCCGTCGCGATGCTGCTCACCGACCTCGCCTCGCTGCGCGACTTCGCGTGGGGCGGCAGGCGCATCGCCACCCCCACCGCCGTGTACGCGGGCCGCACCGACCGGACCGTCGCGCCGGAGACGCTGAGCCAGTGGACCGGGTCCGCCGAATCGGTGACGACCCGGGTCTTCGACAGCGGCCACTTCTTCCCGCACGACCTGACGGACGACGTGCTCGACGCGGTCCGGCTCGATCTGGCCGACGCCCGTGCCCCCGGCCGGACCCCCACCACCCTTCGCCCCTGACCCTGGAGCTTCCGCATGTCCCCCATCGAGACGCCGCTCTCCTTCGGCCAGCAACGCATCTGGTTCGTCGAACAGGTCGCGCCGGGAAACGTCGCCTACCTCAACACCGATGTCAAAATCCTGCGCGGGACGCTCGTGGTCGAGGCGCTCGCCGCCGCCGTCCAGACCGTCGTCGACCGGCATGACGCCCTCCGCACCCGGATCGTCCCCGCGACCGGCGGCCGGGACCCGATGCAGTGGGTCGCGCCACAGGTCGACTTCCCGCTCGAAGTGATCGAGATGTCGGCGGACGACCTCTCCACGGAGTCCATCCGACCCGCCGTCGAGAGCTTCGTGAGGGAAGCCGCCGGGCGTCCGTTCGACCTGGGTGCCGAGCTTCCGATGCGCGTCCACCTGCTGCGCTGGAGCCCGACGGTCCACACACTGGTGGTGATCGGACACCACATCACCCTGGACGGCTGGTCCCTGACCAACGTCATCGAGGAGATCGCTCTCTTCTACAACCGCGAGGTCGGTGCGACGGACCAGGAACCCCGCGAAGTGACGGTCCAGTACCCCGAGTTCGCGGCGTGGCAGCGGGAGTACTTCGACCAGGACCGGATCCGGGAGGAGGTCGAGTTCTGGCGGGACTACCTGGACGGCGCTCCCGCGGAGATCGCGCTGCCCGCGGACCGGCCGCGTCCGGAGGACCGGGACATGACCGGCGCGATGCTCAACCTCATGCTGCCCCACGAGGTGTACGACGCGGCCCGCAAGCTCGCCTCCACGTCCCGCAGCACGCTCTACATGGTGCTCGCGGCCACGCTCTCCGTGGTGCTCACCAGATACTCCGACCAGCGGGACGTCGTGCTGGGCACTCCGGTCGCCGGCCGGACCAGGCCGCAGTTCGAGTCCACCGTCGGACTGTTCCTGAACCTGATCTCGGTGCGGGTCTCGGTCGACGACGACGCGTCGTTCCTGGATCTCCTCAAGTCCGCCCGGAGCTCCAGCCTGAAGGCGATGCAGCACCAGGAGCTCCCGTTCGACCAGGTCCTACAAGGCCTGTCGGTGCAGCGGCACGGCAACATCTCACCGATCTTCCAGGCCTCGCTGTCCGTCTCCAACCTGCCCGACCTCCCGTTCGACCTGCACGGTCTGGAGCCGGGCGAGCACCTCTGGGTCGAGCTGGACGGTGCGCGGTACGACCTGACGACCACGTTCGTGCCCGAGGGGGGCGGGCTGCGCCTGCGACTCCAGTACGACACGGCCCGGTTCGACGAGGGCACCATGCGCACCCTGGTGTCCCACATCGGCCAGGTCCTCCTCCAGGCGGCACGGACGCCGTCGGTGCGGGTGGCTGACCTGGATCTCGCCTCTCCGCAGGAGAAGGCCCTGGTACGGGAGTTCGCGGGACTGCACACCGTGGAAGCGGCCGCGCAGCCCCTCCCCGACGTGCTCACCCGGTTCCGTCAGGCCGTACGGACGTGGCCCGACCGGATCGCCGCACGGTGCGGCGACACCTCCCTGACCTTCCGCGAACTGGACCGGGAGTCGGACCTGTTCGCCGACGCCCTGGCCGCCGAGGGCGTCGGCAGCGGGTCCGTGGTCGCGGTCCGGCTGCCGCGCAACACCGGCTTCCTCGCGACCGTCCTCGGAGTGTGGAAGCTGGGCGCGGTCTTCCTGCCGATCGACGCGGCGCACCCGGACCAGCGGGTCAGGTTCATGCTGGAGAACGCGGAAGCCGTCCTCATGGTGACGGACACGGAGTCCCCGGCGGGCGTCCGTACGGTGGAGGTCGCGGACCTCCGCGGGAGTACGGCCGAGGCCTCCGGACGTCCCGAGGCTGCGGCCGACCTGACCGCGTACATCATGTACACCTCGGGTTCCACGGGGGACCCGAAGGGCGTGTCCGTCGCCCGCAGCGCGCTCTCCACGTTCTGCGAGGCCGCCGTCGAGCTGCTCGGCATCACCCCCGAGGACGTCTCGCTCAGCCTGACCACCACCTCGTTCGACATATCCCTGCTGGAGTATCTGGTCCCGTTGCTGGCCGGTGCCTCGGTCCAGCTGGTGGAGGAGGGCGCGACCAGTCCCGCGGCGGTCGGCCGGGCGTTGGCGGCGGCTCCTCCGGTGACGTACGTCGGAGGCACGCCCACGGTGTGGAAGTCCCTGCGCGACGCGGGGGTCGAGGTCGCCGACGGCACCAGGCTGATGCTGGGTGGTGAGCCGCTGCCCGAGGAGTTCGCCGACCATCTGAACGCCCGCGGACTTGAGTACTGGAACTTCTACGGACCGACCGAGGCCACTGTCTACTGCACGGTGCAGAAGTCCGGCGGAGCGGGGAAGGACCGCGCTGCCGCACTCGACGCGACCGCCTGCGTCGGTGCTCCGTTCGGCCTCAACCGCGCCTACGTCCTGGACGCCTCCTACCGACCCTGCCCGGTCAACGTCCCCGGTGAGATCTTCCTCGCCGGTCCCCAGGTGGCCCAGGGGTACGTCGGCCAGTGGGAGCTCAGCGCCAGCCGCTTCCCGCTCGACCGGATCGCGGCGGACGGGTACCGCGTCTACCGCACCGGCGACGCCGGACGGTGGGACGCCCAGGGACGGCTGCGCTTCATGGGGCGCCTCGACACCCAGGTCAAGGTCCGCGGCTTCCGGGTCGAGCTGGAGGAGATCGAGAAGCGGCTGGCGGAGTGCCCCGGCGTCGCCGACGCGGTCGTCGGCGTCGACCCGGAGACCGGCGACCGGTTGATCGCCGGCATCATCCCCGAGGGGGACGACCTGCCGGACGCGGCCGAACTGCGCGGGAAGCTCGCGGAGTCACTGCCCGAGTACATGATCCCGAGCCTCTACACCAAGCTGGCAGGTCTGCCCATGTCGGCGAGCGGAAAGCTCGACCGCCGGAACCTCGGCGGCACCACCGGACCGGCCCCGGCGGCCGACCTCGACGGCGGCTCGCCCCACGAACATCTGGTCCGCGGGGTGTTCCGCGACCTGCTGGGCCGCGACGACATCGGCCGCGACTCGAACTTCTTCGAGCTGGGCGGTCATTCCCTGCTCGCCGTGCAGATGGTGCTGCGGTTCCAGGACATGTTCGGGGTCACCCTGGAGACGGCGGAGGTCTTCCGCGCCCCGACCCCACGGACGTTCGCCGAGCGGCTCGGCCGCCCGGCCTTCGTCCAGGAGCCCACCGTCCCGCTGCGTGCGGCCAACGGCGAACCCACGGTGGTCTGCCTCCCTCCGGTCAGCGGCACGGCGTGGAGCTTCGTCCAGCTGCTGCCGTACCTCCCCAAGCACATGCCGGTGCACGGCGTCCTGTCGCCGCTGCTGGAGACGGACGGGCGGTCCGCCGATCCGGCCGCCGTGCTGGACGAGTTCGTCGCTGCCGTGGAGAGCGTCGACGTACTGGGGCCGATCGTG
Organism: Streptomyces sp. NPDC021093; assembly: GCF_044333135.1. Lineage (NCBI taxonomy): Bacteria > Bacillati > Actinomycetota > Actinomycetes > Kitasatosporales > Streptomycetaceae > Streptomyces > Streptomyces sp. NPDC021093. The sequence goes on from NZ_JBIRQJ010000008.1 coordinate 347,761, forward strand.
CTGGTCGGCTGGTCCGTCGGCGCGGCGCTGGCCCCGAGCGTCGCCGCTGAGCTCCAGGACCGCGGCCACGAGATCGCGCACGTGGTGATGTTCGACGCGGCGGACCTGGACCTCGGCGAGCTCCCGGGCATCGGGGACACGGCCTCGGACACGCACCCTCGGCTGAGCTGTGGGCTCACCCACTACCTCGCATCGGACCGGGCATCGGTCGTCGAAGGCCGGTACTGGGAGAGCCTGTTCAAGGGCGAGGTGGAGACGGTGGGGACCGCCGCCCCGCATCTGCACATGCTCGACCCGGACAGGCTGGCGGAGTCCGGACCGCAGCTGCGGAACCGGCTCCTGGAGTTCGGCGGCTGACAGCGACGGGGCCGCGCCGGTCGGCCCCGGCTTCCTCCCCTCCGGCGGGCTGCTGTCCACGCCCGCCGCGACAGCATCGACGTACGTACGGAAGGCACCATGACTGACGATCTGAAGGACACCCGGGACGACCTGTCGCTGCGTGAACGGGTCGCCGCGGCCGCGGAGGTGACGCGGGCGCACGCCGAGCAGGTGGACGCCGAGGGCCGCTTCCCCGCCGAGGCGGTCGCCGCGCTGAAGCGGTACCGGCTGCTGGCCCCGGAACCCGTTCCGGGCCAGGGCCTGTGGACCGCGCCGCAGCTCGTGGCGGTGGCGCACACGCTGGGCCGGGCCTGTGCCTCCACCGGCATGATCTGGGCGATGCACCACGGCCAGATGCAGGCGATCGCCCGCCAGCAGAAGATCAACCACGCGGTGCGGGAGTTCCTCGACACCGCGTGGGAGGCGCAGCCGCTGGTGGCGAGTCTGATGTCGGAGGTCGGGGCCGCGAGCCCCAGGGAGAGCCGCGCGTACTGCCGCGAGGAGGGAGACGGCAGCGGCACCCTCGTCATCGACAAGAACGTCTCGGTCTCGTCCTACCTCCAACAGGCCGACGCCGGCCTGCTGGTGGCTCGCCGCTCCGCCGACGACGCCGTCACCGAGGGGGCCCTGGTCCTGGTGCACCGCGACGAGCTGACCATCTCGCAGTGGCGCGAGTGGCAGGCCATGGGCATGCGGGGGACCGGCAGCGGCGGCGGCCGGGTCAGGGCCCGTACGCACCGCGACCGGATCCTCGAAGAGTCGTTCGGCGAGGCCTCGGCCCGGGTCATCATGCCGCTGTCGAACCTGGGCTGGGCCGCGTGCTGGCTCGGCATCGCCGAATCCGCCTTCGTCACCGCCCAGAACGCCTTCCGGCGGCAGCAGAGCAGGACCGCTCCCGATCTCCTCACGGCCAAGACGATGCGGCTGGGCCGGGCCTCGGACACCATGGACGAGCTGACGGAACAGGTGCGTTCGATCGCCGCCGAGTACGAGGCACTGCAGGGTCTGGCGAGTGACGCCATGGTGCGCCGCTCGAACGCGCTGCGGCTGACGGCTGCCGCCAGGGCGAACGAGAGCGTACTGGACTCCTTCCAGGTCATCGGAGTGGACGCCTACCGGGAGCCGTCCGCGAGCAAGTGGAGCCTGAGCCGTCAGATACGTGATGTGCTCTCGGCGCGGGTCATGATCAGCGAGGACCGGATTCGGCTCGGCAGCGGAGGTCTCGCGCAGCTTCCCCGGGCGAGCACCCTGCTGGACGCGATCGACTGACGGCCGCGGGCGAGCCGTGCACGAGGGCTTCACCGGGACGGGACAGCGCAGTCCGTCCGGTGGAGTCCGTGCGGCGCTCGCGCGCCGGAAGGACAAAGGCCGCGGCGGCCCACACGTGGTGACGTGTGGGCCGCCGCGGCCGTGATCGGGTCGGTGAGCCGTACCGGGCAGGCGACAACTCGCCGGTCAGCCCGGTCAGCCCGGTCAGCCCGGTCAGCCCGGTCAGCCCGGTCAGCCCTGCCGCCCGGAGAGGAGAGCGGCGAGGCGCTCAAGCCCTTCGTCGATCTGTGCCCCGTCGACCTGACTGTAGGAGAGGCGGAGTTGGCGAGCGCTCTGCGGATCGGAACCGAAGTAGCTCATCGGGGTCCACAGCACGCCGTACTCGCACGCGGAGATCTCCAGCAGCGCGTCGTCCGCGGGGAAGGGCACCGTCAGCACGAGGAAGAACCCGCCGCGAGGAACGTTCCAGGTCACCCCTGATCCACCGGCGGACGGGAAGTGCCGTTCCAGACCCGCCAACAGGCGCCGCAGGTTGTCACGGTACAAGGCGATCTCACGCTCGTTGGCGCTGTACAGATCCAGACCGTGGGTCAGGAGTTTGCCCGCGACGACGGCCTGGGCGATCGGCGAGGTGTTCACCGTGAGCATGCTCTTGATCTTCGAGAGTTCGTCGGCCAACAGCCCCTCCCGGCCATCGGCGCCGAGGACCTGCTGGTCGGCCACCGCGTACCCGATCCGGGCTCCTGGCAGACCGGTCTTCGCGAACGATCCCAGGTAGACGACCCTGCCCCGGGTGTCGAGCGACTTCAGCGTGGGCAGCCGGACGCCGTCCGCGTTGAAGTAGCCGTACGGGTTGTCCTCCAGCAGCAGCAGGTCGAGCCGCTCCGCGAGGTCGAGCAGCGCGTGCCGGGTTTCCGTGTCGAGGCTGATGCCCGAGGGGTTGGCGAAGTCCGCGACCAGGTAGCAGGCGCGGGGGCGCAGACCGCGCGCGCGTGCCTCGCGCACCACGTGTTCGAGGCTGTCGAGGTCCACGCCGTTCGGCCCGCCGGCCACTTCGAGCACCGGCATGTCCACCAGCCGGGCGGCCCCGCTGAGTCCCACGTAGCTCGGCGACACCGCGAGGAGCACGTCCCGCTCGTCGGCGCGCAGGGCGCGAAGCACCAGGAACATCGCTTCCTGGCAGCCCACGGTGACCACCACGGACTCCGGATCCACGGCGATGCCCTCGTCCACTTCCAGGTGGCGGGCGATCAGCTCGTGGATGATGCCCTTGGTCCGCCCGTACTGGAACAGGGTCCGGCGCACCTGGGCCTCGTCGTAGCCCTTCTCCTCCCTCAGGTACCGCTCGAAGCGGCGGAGGTAGTCGTGTACGAGTTCGGTGTCGAAGAAGCCCTCGTAGGGCCGCCCGGGAGCGAAGGAGATCGCATCGGGGAACCGCTGGGCGATCTCGTTGAGGAAGTTCATCGAGCCGAGCGTCTTGTCCTCAAGGGACGCGTGCAGCTCCGCCGTGTGCAACAGAGCCGTTGGATACCGCTGGGTCACCGGTTGATCATCCCTTCGTGACTGGTCCTGTCCGGGTACGCCGTGCGGGCACGGGCCGTGCCGGTACGGGCTGTGCCGGTACGGTCCGGGGCCATCGGCGCCTGTCGCACTCGCAGGGTGCGCGCGGCCCCCGGGCCGGAGCACCCCGCGAGCCCGAGCGCGTCCCGCAACTCGGCCGAGAGCAGGTCGAGGACCCTGCGCGCTCCTTCGGCGCCGCCCGTCGCGAGCCCCCAGAGCAGCGGACGGCCGAGCAGGACGCCGCTCGCCCCGAGCGCGAGGGCCTTGAGCACGTCGACCCCGCTGCGGACCCCGCTGTCGAGCAGCACCTCGCAGCGTCCGTGCACCGCCGCGCACACCTCCGCCAACGCGTCGATGCTCGCCACGGCCCCGTCGAGCTGTCTTCCGCCGTGGTTGGAGACGACGATGCCGTCCGCCCCCTCCTCGGCCGCCCGGTCCGCGTCCGCCGGATCGAGAATGCCCTTGACGAGGAGCGGCAGCCCGGTGCGCCGCCGAAGCTCCGCCAGGTCTGCCCAGCTGAGTGACGGGGCGAAGGCCGAGGCGGTGTGCCGGGCCACCGCGGATTCGCCCGAGGCCGCCCGGTGCGCCGCCGATTCCGCGCCCACCGGGAAATGCGCGGCCACGACGTCGTCCGGCAGGGCGAACCCGTTGCGCTGGTCACGCAGGCGCCGGCCCATCCACGGCACGTCGACCGTGAGCATCACGGCGCTGCACCCGGCGTCCTCGGCGCGGCGTACCAGGTCGAAGGACTTCTCGCGGTCACGCAGCCAGTAGAGCTGGAACCAGGTCGTCGCCCCGACGGCCGCGATCTCCTCCACCGTGCAGCTGCTCAACGTGCCGACGGTGAAGGGGATTCCGACCTCCGCCGCCGCGCGTGCCGCGGCGAGTTCCCCCTCGGGGTGCACCAACTTCTGGTAGCCGACCGGTGCGGTGGCCACCGGCATGGCGGCCGGGGTGCCCAGCAGGGTGGTCGCGGAACTGCAGTCCGATACGTCGCGCAGGGCCCTGGGCGTGATCCGCAGCCGGTCGAACGCGGCCCGGTTGTCCGCGAGAGTGAGCTCGGCCCCGCTGCCGCCCGCCACGAAGTCCCGTACGGCGGCGGGCAGTACGGCGGCCGCGGCCTGTTCGAAGTCGTCCAGGGCGAAGAAGTCGTCGGGCGCGAACGCGTCGCCGGCGGCCGTCATCGGGCGGAGGCGTTCTGCTGCAGCCGTTCCAGCTCGACGGCCTCGTAGAGGGCCTTGATGTTGGAGGACCCGAACGTCTCGGCGCCGAGCCGCTCGATCACCTCGAAGAAGAGGGTGCGCCGCGAGTGCGTCGACCGGGTGAAGATCTGGAACAGCTGCCCGCCGTGGTCCTCGTCGACGAGCAGGTTCCACTCGCGCAGCGCCTCCAGGCCGTGCCTGAGCAACTCCACGCGCTGGGAGAGCAGTTGGTAGTACGTGTCGGGAGACTTGAGGAACTCCACGCCGTCGCGGGTCAGGGCGCGGACCGAGCCGACGGCGTCGGAGCTGGAGAAGGCGATGTGCTGTACCCCCGCGCCGCCGTGGCTCTTCAGGAAGTCGTCGATCTGGCCGGGGTCGGCCGCCGGATCCGGCTGGATGATCGTGAAGGTGATGTCGCCCTCCCCGCTCTGGACCACCTTCGACAGCATGGCCTGCGAGCCGACGGCGATGCGCTCCTCGAATATCTCCTTGAATCCCAGCGCCTCACGGTAGTACTCGACGACCTCGTCCAGCTCCCCGACGTTCACGCACACGGCGAAGTGGTCGATCTCCTCCAGGCCGGAGTCCGCGGCGGCGGGCGTCCGGGTGCCGGGGTCGGACGGGACCGGCCGGAAGCCCGGCGGCAGACCGTCGGGGCCTTCCCCCTCGATCAGGGTGTGCACCACGTCCCCGAAGCCGGAGACGGTGGCGGTGGTCACCGCGCCGGGGCCGGGCAGCCGGACCGGCTCGCCCAGCGGCCGGGCACCGCGGCCCACCGCGTGCGCGAAGGCGGCCGCGACATCGGCGGTGCGCAGGGCGATACGGGCCACGCCGGAGCCGTGCAGACCGGTGTAGAGGGAGGCCTCGTGCTCGTCGGCCGTGCCTTCGGTGAGGACGAGGAGGATCCGGCCCTGGCGCAGGGCGAGGCTGCGGAAGCCCTCCTCGGCACCGCCGGCGGTGCCCGCGGCGGTGAAGCCGAATCGCGTGGTCCACTCCGCGGCCTCGCGGTCGAGGTCCTCGACGTAGATCTCCACGTGGTCGAGCCGGAGGTCGCCGACGGGGAGTCCGGCGGCGGGATGCGGCTGTGCGTGGCGTGCGGAGTCTGCTGCGATGGTCATACGGCTCAGTCCGGTTCTTCCTGTGCTAGTGGTCTGTTGTCGCGATGCCGGGCCGGCCCGGAGGCGCTGGTGTGCGCGGGCGGGCCCCGGTGGCCGGCCGGCTGTCCCGCTCGGGACCGGGTGGTGCTACGCGGCCGGGGGCACGGGCCCGTCCCAGACGACCGGGCAGAACTCGGGGTCGCTGTAGTCCGGGGCCCCGTCCGGCGTCCTGCGCACGAGCTCGTCGTGGTTGTAGGCGGCCAGGCTGCCGTCCGCGAGCGAGAACTCCCGGTACGCGTTGGCGCCGTCCTGCAGGTGCAGCGAGATGGCGCGGCGCGGCTCGGCCGACCGGTTGGCTCCGCTGCCGTGGTAGGTGCGGCAGTGGTGGAAGCTCACGTGTCCTTCCGGGATCTCCACCGGCACCTTGACGACCTTCGCGCCGTTCGCCTCCGCGGTACGGTCGAGGACCGACTCGGCGTCGCTCCCCAGTTGTACGAAGTGCCGGGCCGTGACGGCGTCCTGGCTCAGCTCCTGCCAGCGGTGGCTGCCGTCGACCATGGTGATGGTGCCCATCTGCTCGTCGCAGGGGTGGAACGGGATGAAGGCCGTCAGCATCCGCTCCGAGCTCGACGTCGCCCAGTAGTCCCGGTCGAAGTGCCAGGGCACGACGTTGCTGGGCTCCTCGGGCCGTGGCGGCTTGCGGATGAGGGTCGACTGGAACACCCGGATCTGCTCCGCCTGTGCCAGCCGCGCCGCCACCGCTCCCAGCAAGGGCTTGCGCAACACCCTGGCTATCGCGTCGCTCTCGTAGTGGATGTAGTCGTTGTGGCGCTGGACCTCGCCCTTCTCCGGGGTCCAGTAGGCCAGCCGCGCCGGGCGCTTCGGCAGCGCGCGGTCGCGCCGTCCCCCGTAGAACTCCTCGCTGGCCGACCGCAGCAGAGCCGTCTCCTCGTCGGTGAACAGCTTCTTCGACAGGTACCAGCCGTGCTCGGCGTAGAACGCGACGTCGTCGTCGGACGGCAGGAGTTCGCGCTCCTCGTCGGTCAGCGCGAAGACCTCGGTGGGTGCGGACACGTCATTCTCCTTCGGGGTGTCGCGGGGACGGGGAGGCTGCCTGCCGGGGAGGGTCTTCCTCGATGTCGGCGATCACCCGATCGCTGATCGGCGTCCAACTGCTCGCTGTCTCGTGGTGGAAGGGGTGGGCGAGGTATCGGGCCACGGCCGCCTCGTCGTCCAGCAGGCCGATGACCGCGTAGTCGTAGGCGACGGGACGGTCGGAGACGTTGCGACCGCAGGTCCACTCGCGCAGCTCTTCGATCTCCTCGCCCATCCGTTGCTGGAGCGCCTCGGCCTCGCGGACCTCGGGGCTCTCCCAGCTGAAGCCGGGCTTCAGCCGGAAGAGCACGATGTGCCGGATCACCGGCACTTCTCCGCGGTGCGGTTCAGGACGGTCCACAAGCGCTCGATGTCGTCCCCCGTGGTGTGGATGTTGGCGAGGGCGACTCGGATGACGTAGCCGTCGCGGATCACCGAGTGCGACACGAAGGCCTCGCCGGAGTCGTTGAGCTCCTTGACGATGCGGGCGTTCAGGTCGTCCAGCCCGGTGTCCGGATCCACTCCGTCCTGCGGCGCGTACCGCAGGCACACCAGCGGATAGGGCGACGGGGCCGGGCACTGCCAGTCCGGGTCGGCGGCGGCCAGCCCTCGCAGGCGGTCCGCCAGCTCCATGGCGTGGTCCAGCCTGGACCGCAGCCCCGCGCGGCCGAACGACCGCAGCACCCACCAGAGTTTCAGGGCCCGGAAGCCCCGGCCCAGCTGGGGCGACAGGTCCATGAAGTCGAAGGTGCCGTCCGTGTGGACCGACGTCAGGTACTCCGGGACGAGTCGGTACGTGTTGGCCAGCGCGCCGCGGCGCCTGCAGTAGAGCGCGGTCGAGTCCAACGGGACGAACAGAGTCTTCTGCGGGTTCACGACCAGCGAGTCGCCGACCGACACGTCCTCCGCCGCGCCGCCCATGCGGGAGGCGGAGGCGAAGAGACCGCCGAAGGCGGCGTCGACGTGCAGCCAGACCCCGAACCGTCGGCAGATCTCACTGATCGGCTCCAGCGGGTCCGCCGCCGCCACGGAGGTGGTACCGACCGTGGCGACGACGGCGACCGGCGCGAGGCCGGCCGCCACATCGCGGGCGATGGCGCTCTCCAGCAGGTCGGTACGCATCCGGTACTGGTCGTCGGACGGGATCTTCACCACGTTCCGCAGACCGATTCCGAGGGTGATCGCGGCCTTCTCCACCGAGCTGTGGGCCTGGTCGGAGGTGTAGATCCGGGCCACCTTGGCGTGCGGCCCGCCCATCCCCTCCTCCCGGACGTCGTGGTCGAGCGCCGCGTCCCGGGCCGCTCCGAGTGCGTAGAGCGTGGCCAGCGAGGCACCACCGACCAGCAGACCGTCCGACTCGGCCGGATAGCCCGCCAGTTCGGCGATCCAGCGCAGTACCACGTGCTCCAGGGCCGAGGCCGAAGGACTGGTCTTCCACAGCATCGAGTTGACGTTGAGCGCGGACGTCATCGTCTCGGCGAGCATTCCGGGGAAACTCGCGCAGGTGGTGAAGTAGCCGTGGAAGGAGGGGTGGTTCCAGTGGACGAGATCCGGAACGACCTTCTCCCAGGTGTCCGTGAGGATGCGCGGGAACTCCTCGCCCTGCTCCGGCAGATCCGTGTCGAGCCGTCCCATCAGTTCAGCGGCGTCGTAGGGACGCGCCACCGGCACGTCCCTGACGTGCTCGAAGTGCTGACGGAGCGTCGCGAGCAGCTCACGGCCGTGGCGTTCGAAGTCGGCCGGCGCCCAGTCCCCCGTGGGCTCAGACATGCGAGCTTTCCGCGTGGGCGTGCGGGTCGGTGGCTTCGACGTCGACCGGGAGCTCCGTGAAGTAGACGATGCCGCGCGGCCCGTCGCAGTACTGCTCGTAGAACTCGCCGAGCAGCTTCTCCTCCTCCTTGATGAACACCTCGTGCTCGGCGCGGCTGCGCCAGGTGTACATCATCCAGATCTCCGCCTCGCGCTCCTGGAGCTGGTAGAAACGGCCGTGCTCGCACCAGCCCGGGTTGTCGTGCGCGTTCGGGCCGACGATGTCGTCCATCACCTGCATCAGTTCCAGTGCCCGCCCGGTGAACTCGTCCTTGAGCTTCCAGGTCTCGATGACGGTGACCTTCTCTGCACCCATCGTGCTTCTCCTCTTCTGATCCGTCCGGTTGCCCGAAGGGCGGGCAGCCGGCGCCGTCTTGGGTTTGGTGACTCGGGTCTTTCGGCGTCGCCTACCACCGCCCCTGCGGTGCTCGGCGCGCCGGTCTCCCGGCCTCCGGCCGTCTCGGCGGGGCGCCATGACAGTTCCGTGTCCGCCCGCCCGGTGCTCACTGCGTCGATGCGGATGCCGTCCCGACGCGGACCGGGCCGGCGGTCCGGGGCAGGGCGGTGACAGCGGCCCTCAAGGCTGCGAAGCGCGGGGTGTGCAGACGGCGCCGATTCCCTTCGTCGAATTACCGGGAAGGGCCGACGACACTTTCTGTGCGGCGATTGGCTGGAGCCAATGGGCGGTCGCGAGTTACCACTTCGTGGTGTGCTCAGCCGCCGATGTTTGCTCAGCCACCGATGACGAAGAACCAGTCGGATGACCGGGCTTGGGGTGAACGGGTGGGCCACCACGAGTGCGGTGCGGGGCCGGTGCCGCCGTCCCACAGTGGCTGGCCTGTGGCGTTCGTCAGTCTGCACCACGGCGAGGGTGATCGACAAGGGGTGTCCCGCCGAGAGAGGAGAGTCACCGACTCGACCAGTCCAGATGTGGACAACCAGCCTCAAATCAAGCTCAAGTGCAGATCAACATCCTTGACATCGATTCCCTGGTTGATGATCATTCCGTCTCGGATGAATTGGTTCCGAGCGCAGTCCTCGGGCATTGATTCGAAACTGCACGAGGGGCGGCAGGTTCGGTGTCAATTTGGACATTCAGTGATATTTGCGAAGCCCCTCGCACCCTTGCAGCTTCCTGCCGAAAAATGCGGCGCGTTACGTGAGACCGGTTTACTCCGGTGCGATCCACACCCACATCAGGAGCTCGTTCGTGATACCCCTTTCGTTCGCCCAGCGGCGCCTCTGGTTTCTGAATGAACTAGAGGGAGTGAAAGCGGTATACAACACTCCATTGGCGCTGCGACTGACTGGCGCACTCGACAAGGACGCACTCCAGGGTGCGCTGTCGGACCTGGTTGCTCGCCATGAGTCCCTGCGCACTGTATTCCGGGAGCATGACGGCGAGCCCTACCAGCACATACTTGAGCCGGCCGAGGTCGAGCCGACCCTGGAAGTGGAAGATGCCAGGGGCGCGGTGGTATCGGACATGCTCCTCCGGGCGTACCGGGCGCCATTTGATCTGGCCAATGACATTCCCCTGCGGGTGCAGCTTTTCGAGCAGGGGGTCAATGAGTGGATTCTGCTGCTGACCCTCCATCACATTGCCGGTGACGGATGGTCTCTGGTCCCCTTGTGGCGAGACCTGAGCTCGGCCTACGCTGCGCGCTTGAACGGCGCGAACGTGGGCTGGGAAGACCTCCCTGTTCAGTACGCGGACTACACGCTCTGGCAACGTGAAGTGCTGGGCGACGAGTCGGACCCCGGCAGCCTCGGGTCCAGGCAGCTGGAGTACTGGAAGGCCAAGCTGGAGGGCGTTCCCGAGGAGCTGAGGCTTCCGACGGCAGGTGTGCGTCCCGCGACGGCGAGCCGCCTGGGAATCCCCGTTGATTTTGAGTTGGCCAAGGCCACCCATGTGCGTGTGTCCGATGTGGCGAGCGAGAACGGCAGCACCGTATTCATGGTGATGCAGGCGGCCGTGAGCGCGCTGATGTCAAAGCTGGGGGCCGGCCACGACATACCCGTCGGCACAGCGATGGCCGGCAGGACCGACCAGGCCCTCAACGACCTGGTCGGCTTCTTCGTCAACACCCTGGTCCTTCGTGCCGACACTTCGGGAAATCCCGCATTCGTTGAGATCCTGAAGCGGGTCCGAGCGGTGAACCTCGAAGCCTATGCACATCAGGATCTGCCGTTCGAGCGCCTGGTGGAAGTTCTGAACCCGCCGCGACTGCCGGGCCGGCATCCGCTGTTCCAAGTCATGCTGACGATGCAGAACAATGCTGAAGCCGACTTCCGGCTTCATGGGCTCGAAGTCGGAGTTGAAGAGATCCAGGAGCGCGCGGCCCAGTTCGATGTGTCGTTTCAACTCAAAGAAGAGCATGACGGGCTCGGGGCTCCTGCCGGTGTGCGAGGAACCGTTCTCTATTCGGAGGATCTGTTCACTTCCGAAGCGGCGAACTTCATCACGGAGTGCTTCGTCGCTCTGATTGACCAGGTGTGCGAAAGCCCACAGTTGACTCTGGATGAAATTGACATCCCGGAAATTCCGGCGCACCTGACGGGCGGCGAGCAGTCGGTGCGGGAGGGGAGTCCCACACGCGAGGCATCGGCAACGCCGGCGGATGCGCGGCTGGAGATCCTGCGCGACATATTCTCGCAGGTTCTCGGGGTCGAGGAAGTGGGACTTCACGAGAGCTTCTTCGAGCTGGGCGGCCATTCACTGATGGCGATTCGCTTGGTCAGCCGCGTGCGCAAGCTGTTGGGCGTCGAATTGGATGTCGCCAAGATCTTCGAGGCGCCGTCGGTGATTGAACTTTACGGATTTCTTGATGAGGCGCCGAAGGCTCGGCCGAGCCTTGGGAACAGTAAGCGGTCGCGTTAGTCCATCGTGCGTGGATGAGGTTGCCGGGGCACTGATTGAAGTCTGACCTGTTCTTTACGAAGTGCCTCGGGCACGGGGCATGCGACATTTCCTCAATTGATATGAGGTGCAACTGTGTCTACACACGAATCCTGGCAGTACCTGAAGAATCCGCTGGGGATGGTTGATGTTCTGTCGTCGGATGAGCGTCGGCGGGTGCTGTCGGAGTGGAACGACACAGCGGTTGAGGTGCCGGGTCTGACGTTTCCGGGGTTGTTCGAGGCGCAGGTGGCGCGGACTCCGGATGCGGTGGCGGTGGTGTTCGGGGATCTGGAAGTCAGCTATGCGGAGTTGGACGGGCGGGCGAACCGGCTGGCCCGTCTTCTGGTCGCCCGGGGTGTGGGGCCGGAGCGGATCGTGGCTCTGGCGTTGCCGCGTTCGGTGGAGCTGGTGGTGGCTCTCCTTGCGGTGCTGAAGGCCGGTGGTGCGTATCTGCCGATCGATACGAAGTATCCGGCGGACCGGATCGCCTACATGCTTCAGGACGCCCGGCCCGCACTGCTGCTCACCGTGGGAAGCGTCGGGGAGAGCGTGCTCGGTGCGGGTGTCGAGCACCTGATGCTGGACGACGAACAGACCGTGGAAGAGCTTGCCTCGTGTGCGGCTTCGGCGGTGACGGATGCGCAGCGGCCGGCTCCGGTCTCGTTGGCGCATCCGGCGTACGTGATCTATACGTCCGGTTCCACCGGCCGCCCGAAGGGCGTGGTCGTGTCGCACGCGGGGGTGGCCAGCCTCGCCGCCCAGTACATCCGGGCGGCGCGGACGGGGGCTCGCAGCAGGGTGCTGCAGTTCTCCTCACCGAGCTTCGACGCCCACGTCCCCGAGGTGCTCATGGCGCTGGGCGCGGGCGCGGCCCTCGTCGTGGTGCCGGCCGAGGAGCTCCTGCCAGGCCCGGAGCTGGAGCGGCTCGTCGGCGCACACCGCGTTACCCACCTGGCGGCGCCGCCTTCGGTGTTGAGCGTCCTGTCGCCCGGCGCCCTGTCAGGTGTGGGCACGCTGATCGCCGGGGGTGAGGCGCTCTCCGAGGAGCTGATCCGGATCTGGTCTCCGGGCCGGACCATGATCAATGCGTATGGGCCGACGGAGTGCACGGTCTGCGTCACCATGACCGGGCCGTTGGAGGGCGTGGGCGTTCCACCGATCGGCCGCCCGAACTTCAACGCGCGGGTTTACGTGCTCGACGAGGGGTTGCAGCCGGTTCCGCCGGGTGTGGCGGGTGAGTTGTACATCGCGGGTGCGGGGCTGGCGCGCGGCTATCTGGGACGGCCGGGTACGACGGCCGAGCGGTTCGTGGCGGATCCGTTCGGGCCGGCCGGTTCGCGGATGTACCGGTCGGGCGACCTGGTGCGCTGGAGGGGCGACGGGGAGCTGGAGTACGTCGGCCGGGCGGATCAGCAGGTGAAGGTGCGTGGTTTCCGGATCGAGCTCGGCGAGATCGAGTCGGTGCTGACCGGCCACGACTCCGTCGCACGTGCGGTGGTGACCGTGCGCGAGGACCAGCCGGGAGACAGACGGATCGTCGCCTACGTGACCCCCGCAACCACCGAAGGGAAAGTGGACGAGCAGACACTGCGGACCTTCTGCGGCCAGTCGCTGCCGGAGTTCATGGTGCCGTCCGGGGTGGTGCAGGTGGACGAGTTCCCGCTCACGCCGAACGGGAAGCTGGACCGCAATCTGCTGCCGGCTCCCCGCTACGCACTCGATGAGGCCGGGCGGACGCCCCGGACACCGCAGGAGGAGATCCTGTGCGGTCTGTTCGCGGAGGTCCTCGGGCTGGAGCGGGTCGGCATCGACGACGGGTTCTTCGACCTCGGCGGTCACTCACTCCTGGCGACGCGGCTCGTGAGCCGTATTCGCACGACGCTGGGCGTCGAGCTGACGATCGGCGCTCTCTTTGACGCCTCCACCCCCGCCGAGCTGAGCAACGCCCTCGGGGATGCGCCCGAGTCCCGCAAGCCGCTCTGGGCCCAACAGCGTCCCAGTCTGCTTCCCTTGTCCTTCGCTCAGCGTCGGCTGTGGTTCCTGGACCATCTTGAGGGGCCCAACTCCACGTACAACGAGTACTCGGCGTTCCGCCTGTCGGGCGCCCTGGACGCCCGCGCCCTGCGAGCGGCTCTCGTCGATGTGGTGGGTCGTCATGAGGCGTTGCGGACGGTCTTCCCGGAGGCGGACGGCGAGCCGTACCAGCGTGTTCTGGGGCCGGACGAGGTGCGGCTCGAACTCGACGTGCGGGAGACGGCCGAGTCCGCGCTGAGCGGTGCGCTCAGTGAGGCCGTACGCCGGACCTTCGATCTGCAGGCGGATCTGCCCGTCCGTGCCTCGCTGTTCGTGCTGGGTCCGCAGGAGCACGTTCTCCTGCTGGTGATGCACCACATCGCGTGCGACGGCTGGTCGATGGCACCACTGGCCAAGGACCTGTCGCTGGCGTACCAGGCTCGCCGGAAGGGCGACAGCCCGACGTGGGCACCGTTGCCGGCGCAGTACGCGGACTACACGCTCTGGCAGCGCGATCTCCAGGGTGAACCCGACGATCCGGACAGCGAGTACACACGTCAGCTCACCTATTGGGCTCAGGCGCTCGAAGGGCTGCCGGACGTCCTGGAACTCCCGATGGACCGGCCTCGACCGGCGGTCCAGAGCCACCGGGGCGGGGTCGTGGCGTTCCGGTGCGGTCCTGATCTGCACCGTGGACTGGAGCAGTTGGCACAGGAACACGGGTGCACGCTCTTCATGGCCGTGCAGGCAGGTGTCGCGGCGTTGCTGACACGCCTCGGTGCGGGGACTGACATCCCGATCGGGTCACCCATCGCGGGGCGGACGGACGAGGCCCTCAATGACCTCGTCGGATTCTTCGTCAATACGCTGGTGCTGCGCACCGACACGTCAGGAGACCCGACCTTCCGTGAACTGCTGAGGAGGGCTCGGAAGACCGACCTGGCAGCGTACAACCACCAGGACCTTCCCTTCGACCGACTGGTGGAGGCCCTGAACCCGGACCGTTCCCTCGATCGCAATCCGCTGTTCCAGGTCATGCTGGCGTTCCAGAACAACGTCGAAGCCGCCTGGGACATCGCAGGCGTCAGCATCGGGGACGAGCCCGTTCGGTCCGGCATCGCAAAGTTCGACCTGGCGTTCTCGATACGTGACGCAACTGACGGCAGCGGACATTCCAACGGCTTCAGCGGAACTCTTGAATATTCGGCCGATCTGTTCGACAGATCGACGGCGGAATCGATGGCGGCACGTCTGGTGCGGCTCTTGGAAGCCGTCGTCGCGGATCCCGACCTGCCGCTGGGGATGGTTGATGTTCTGTCGCCGGTCGAGCGTCGGCGGGTGCTGTCGGAGTGGAATGACACAGCGGTTGAGGTGCTGGGTCTGACGTTTCCGGGGTTGTTCGAGGCGCAGGTGGCGCGGACTCCGGATGCGGTGGCGGTGGTGTTCGGGGATCTGGACGTCAGCTATGCGGAGTTGGACGGGCGGGCGGACCGGTTGGCTCGTGTGCTTGTGGGGCGGGGTGTGGGGCCGGGTCGGGTGGTGGCTCTGGCGTTGCCGCGTTCGGTGGAGTGGGTGGTGGCTCTGCTGGCGGTGATGAAGGCGGGTGGTGCGTATCTGCCGATCGATACGAAGTACCCGGCGGACCGGATCGCTTTCATGCTTCAGGATGCCCGGCCTGCGTTGTTGTTGACGGTGGGCGGTGTGGAGGCGGGTGCGTTCGGCGGGAGTGTCGAGCGTCTGGAGCTGGATGCTCCGCAGATCGTGGCGGAGCTTGCTGCGGGTTCGGCTTCGGCGGTCGCGGACGCTGAGCAGCTGGGGCCGGTGTCATTGGCTGATCCGGCGTATGTGATCTATACGTCCGGTTCGACCGGCCGCCCGAAGGGTGTGGTCGTGACGCATGCCGGAGTGGCCAGCCTCGCCGTTCAGTACATCCGGGCGGCGGGGACGGAGGAGGCCGGCAGCCGGGTGCTGCAGTTCTCCTCACCCAGCTTCGACATGCATGTCCCGGACGTCCTCATGGCGTTGGGAGCGGGCGCGGCACTCGTCATGGCACCCGCCGATCAGCTTCTGCCGGGCCCCGAACTGGAGCGGCTCGTCGACGCACACCGCATCACCCACCTGGAGGTTCCGCCCGCGGTGCTGAGCGTTCTGTCGCCCGGCGCCCTGTCAGGCGTGGGCACGCTGATGGTCGCGGGCGAGGCGCTCTCCGAGGAGCTGATCCGGATCTGGTCTCCGGGCCGGACCATGATCAATGCGTACGGGCCGACGGAGTGCACGGTCTGCGTGACGATGACCGGGCCGTTGACGGCCGGTGGTGGTGTTCCGTCCATCGGCCGGCCGAATGCCAATGCGCGGGTCTATGTGCTGGACGGGGGGTTGCAGCCGGTTCCGCCGGGTGTGGCGGGTGAGTTGTACATCGCGGGTGCGGGGCTGGCGCGCGGCTATCTGGGACGGCCGGGTACGACGGCCGAGCGGTTCGTGGCGGATCCGTTCGGGCCGGCCGGTTCGCGGATGTACCGGTCGGGTGACCTGGTGCGCTGGAGGGGCGACGGGGAGCTGGAGTACGTCGGCCGGGCGGATCAGCAGGTGAAGGTGCGTGGTTTCCGGATCGAGCTCGGTGAGATCGAGTCGGTGCTGACCGGTCACGACTCCGTGGCACGTGCGGTGGTGACCGTGCGCGAGGACCAGCCGGGGGACAAGCGCATCGTCGCCTACGTGACCCCCGCGACCACCGACGGAAACACGGACGAGCTCTCCGACGCCCAGCGGGTCGCGGACTGGAAGGCGATCCAGGACCAGCACTACGGGAGCGACGAGGCGGCCGAGGACGACTTCGCCGGATGGGCGAGCAGCTACGACGGCCGGAGAATCCCGATCGACCAGATGGAGCAGTGGCGCGGCGAGACCGTCGGCCGGATCCTGAAGCTCAACCCGAAGCGGGTGCTTGAGATCGGCGTCGGCAGCGGCCTCATCCTGTCGAAGGTGGCTCCGCACTGTGAGTCCTACTGGGGCGCGGACCTTTCGGCCGAGGTCATCGGCAGCCTGGGCCGACGCGTGGCCGAAGACGCCGGCCTCGACGGCATAGTTCGCTTGCTCAACCGGCCCGCGGACGATTTCGACGACATTCCCCAAGGGCACTTCGACGTCATTGTCCTCAACTCGGTGATCCAGTACTTCCCGAGCGGCGACTACCTGCAGCAGGTACTGCTCAAGGCTGTGGAGCACCTGGCGCCGGGCGGGACCGTGCTCGTCGGTGACGTGCGGAATCTGCAGCTGCTCGAATGCTTCCACGCGGCGGTTTCCATGAAGGGGATCGAGTCGGGCCCGGGAAGCGCCGAGCACGCCGCGGCAGCGAAGCGCAGCAAGGAAATGGAGCAGGAGCTTCTCGTGGACCCCGAGTTCTTCTCCACGCTCACCGAAGGAGTCGGAGCGATCTCGTCGCATCGCGTCCTGCTCAAGGAACTGGACGCGAAGAACGAACTCTCCCTCTACCGGTACGACGTCGAGCTCCGCAAGGCCGACGGCCACGAGCCGGCGCGGCGCGAGGTCCGGGTGCTCGCCTGGGGAGAGGACGTGCACAGTCTCGTGGAGGCGACCGACCTCCTTGAGCGTGGCCGGCCGGACGCCTTCCGCTTGACGGGCCTGCCGAACGCCAGGCTCGATGCTGATCTCCGCGTGCTGCTCGCGCTGAAGAACGAGAGCGTGCGGGACGTGTGGGCCACCGAGGCGGTCGATCCGGGGCGGATCTGCGACATCGCGAGGAGCCATGGATATCGCGCTTCCCTCGACTGGTCGCGGGAATCCCCGTACGCCTTCGACGCGACCCTTGTCCCTGAAGGCTTCGACGACTTCGGTGGCGTCGCGCGCACCGGTGCCGAGCGGGCTGCCGGATCCGGTTCCGACAGCTTCTTCAACGTGCCGAACGCTTCTCGGCAGGGCGCCCTGAACACCGAGGCCCTGGTCCGCCGCGTGCAGGATGCCCTGCCCGAGTACATGGTCCCGTCGGCCGTCGTGGTACTGGACGAGTTCCCGTTGACGTCGAACGGGAAGCTGGACCGTGCGGCGCTTCCGGCACCGGAAGCGCGTCGGCCGATTTCCCACCGGTCCGCCCGAACTCCCCTGGAGGAGACTCTGTGCGGCCTGTTCGCAGAGGTCCTCGGGCTGGACCAGGTGGGGATCGATGACGGGTTCTTCGAGATGGGCGGTCACTCGCTCCTCGCGACCCGCCTGGTCAGCAGCATCCGTGCAGCCCTCGGAGTGGAGATACCGCTTGCTGCCGTCTTCGACGCTCCTCGGGTGTCCGAGATCGCGGCAATGGTGAACGTCGCGGAAAAGGCTCGACCGGCACTGCGCCGCATGCCCCGGAAGTGAGAGAGCATATGCACCCCTTGTCGTTCGCGCAGCGCCGCCTGTGGCTTCTTGACCGACTGAACGGTCCGAACTCCGCGTACAACCTTCCGGCAGCATTTCGGTTGTCGGGCGCATTGGACAGGGTCGCCCTGCGGGAAGCCCTCGGCGATGTCGTCTCCCGCCACGAGTCACTGCGGACCATGTTTCCCGAGGTGGCGGGGGAGCCGTACCAACAGATCCTGGATGCCGGCTCCGTCGAGGTCGGGTTCGACGTCCACCACGTCACAGAGGCGGAGCTGGAGGAGCGGGTAGGAGAGGCAGTACGGGAAACCTTCGATCTGGGGACGGAGATTCCGCTCCGCGCCTCCCTCTTCGTCGTGCGCCCGGACGAGTGCGTGCTCGTCCTGGTGATGCATCACATAGCGTGTGACGGCTGGTCCATGGGGCCGCTCGCGGAGGATCTCCTGGCGGCGTACGAGGCACGGCGCGACGGTCTCGCACCTTCGTGGGCTGCGCTGCCGACGCAGTACGTGGACTACACGCTGTGGCAGCAGGACGTCCTGGGGGATGCCGAGGACCCGGAGAGCGTCTGCTTCCGGGAACTCGCGTACTGGACCCGGGCACTCGACGGTCTGCCGGACACGCTGGAGCTTCCCACGGCTCGTCCGCGTCCGGCCGTGGCGAGCCACCGGGGCGATGCCGTGGCCTTCCGGTACGGCCCGGAACTGCACGGCAGGCTGGTGGACCTGGCCCGTGAAACCCAGTCCACCCTGTTCATGGTGGTGCAGGCGGCGCTCTCCGGTCTGCTGACACGACTCGGGGCGGGTACGGACATCCCCATCGGCTCGGCCATCGCAGGCCGTACGGATGAAGCCCTCGACGACCTGGTCGGATTCTTCGTCAACACGCTGGTGCTGCGCACCGACACCTCGCGGAATCCGAGCTTCCGTGAGCTCCTGCGGCGGGTGAAGGACGTCGACCTGGCGGCGTACTCGCACCAGGAGCTCCCCTTCGAGAAGCTCGTCGAAGCGCTCAACCCGAAGCGTTCCATGGCGCGACACCCGCTGTTCCAGGTCATGCTGGCATTCGACAACAACTCCCAGGCCGCCTGGAAACTCCCCGGAGTGCAGGTGGCTGAGATGCCGGTGCGGCTCGGGGCCGAGAAGTTCGATCTCAGCTTCTCCTTCAGCACCGCCGAGGGCGACCTGAGCGGACTGCTCAGCTACGCCACGGATCTGTTCGACCGTCAGTCGGCCGAAGCGATCGCGGCGCGACTTGAGCGCTTCCTCGAAGCGGTGGCCGCGGATCCGGACCTGCCCATGGGGCAGGTGGACATCCTGTCGGCCGAGGAGAGGCGGCGGCTCCTGGTGGAGCCGAACGACTCCGCATGCGAGGTTCCGCAACGGTCTCTGGCCGAGCTGTTCGAGGAACAGGCCGCCCGGACCCCGGAGTCCGTGGCGGTGGTGTTCGAGGGCCTGGAGGTCAGCTACGCGGAGTTGAACAGGCGCGCGAACCGGTTGGCCCACTACTTGGTCAAGCAGGGCGTCGGGCCCGAGCAGCTGGTGGGGATGGCGGTTCCCCGGTCCGTCGAGATGGTGGTCGCCATCCTGGGCATCCTGAAGGCGGGAGGAGCGTATCTTCCGATCGACACGGACTATCCGGCGGATCGCATCGACTTCATCCTCCGTGACGCACAGCCGAAACTGGTCATAGGCTGCGACAGCATCGGTGACTTCTTCGTTCCCGAAGCGACGACAGGGGTCGCCAGGATCGACATCGACACCCCTGCTTTCGCTGCGCTGCTCGACGAACTCCCGTCAGGAAATCCGCCACGGGATCACGATGCGCACGTCGCCTGCCAACTGAACCCGGTCTACGCGATATACACCTCCGGCTCGACCGGGAGGCCCAAGGGCGTCCTGACCCCGAACGGGTCCCTCATCAGCTCTCTGCGCTCCATGCAGCAGAGGCTCGGGCTGCGGCCCACTGACCGATTCCTCGCGATCTCCAGTGTCTCGTTCGACACGTCGGCTCTGGAGATGTACCTGCCGTTGCTCAAGGGCGCTGCGATGGTGATGGCGACCAGGGAGGACGCGAAGGACCCGGAGGCCGTGGCGTCGCTCATCGACAGGGCTCACGTCAGCTTCGTCCAGGGGACCCCGCCGTGGTGGCAGTCGCTCGTGGACAGCGGAGTCCGCTGGAAGCAGGACGTGCGGGCGCTGGTGGGCGGAGAGGCGCTCTCCGACCTTCTCGGTCGTCAGCTGTGCGAACGGTGCGAGTCGGTCCTGAACGTCTACGGGCCGACCGAGACGACCATCTGGACAACGGTCGGCCAGGTGTCCGCCGGGTCGCGGGTGCCACCGATCGGTCGGCCGATTCCGAACGCGCGGGTCTACGTTCTCGACGGTTTCCTGCAGCCGACGCCGGTGGGTGCGGTGGGCGAGCTGTACATCGCGGGTTCCGGGGTCGCCCGTGGCTACGTGAACGGTTCGCAGGCCACGGCCCAGCGATTCGTCGCGGATCCCTTCGGGCCGGCCGGCTCGCGGATGTACCGCTCCGGAGACTTGGCGCGCTGGAGTCACGACGGGGAGCTGGAGTACGCCGGCCGGGTCGACCACCAGGTCAAGGTGCGTGGTTTCCGGATCGAGCTCGGTGAGATCGAGGCGGTGCTGACCGGCCACGACTCCGTCGCACGCGCGGTGGTGATCGTGCGTGAGGACCAGCCGGGGGACAAGCGCATCGTCGCCTACGTGACCCCCACGGCCGGGGCGAACGCGGTGGACGGTCGTGTGCTGCGCAAGTACTGCGGCCAAGCGGTGCCGGAGTACATGGTGCCGGCCGCGGTCGTCGTGCTCGAAGGGTTCCCGCTCACGCCGAACGGGAAGGTGGACCGCGAGGATCTTCCTCTTCCCGCGCAGGAAACCAACCCGGCAGGTCGCACGCCGCGGAACGCGCAGGAGGAGGTCCTGTGCGGACTGTTCGCAGAAGTCCTCGGACTGGAATCGGTCGGAATCGACGACGACTTCTTCGATCTCGGTGGCCACTCGCTGCTGGCCATCCGGCTGATGTCCCGGGCCCGTTCGGAGCTCGGTGTCGAGTGGGGCATTCGCGAACTGTTCCAGTACCCGACGGCGAGCGGGCTGGCGGCGCTGATCGGATCAGGAGAGCAGCAGGACCCGCCGGCTTCGGCGGGGCAGCACGACGATTACCTGGGCTCGCTGTTCTGCCTGCGCGCCCAGGGCGACCTGACCCCGGTCTTCTGCGCCGCACCGGCGATGGGACTCAGCTGGGGGTTCACCGCGCTGCTGCCACACCTGGCGGGACGACCGATCTACGCCCTGCAGGACCCCGCGATCACCGACGCGGACGAGCTGGCGCCGAACGTCGCCGCAATTGCGGCGCATCACGTGCGGCGCATCCGAGAGGTCCAGCCGCACGGCCCCTATCTGCTGATGGGCCGCTCCTTCGGTGGGCTCGTCGCCTACGAGATGGCGGCGCAGCTGGAGCGGCAGGGCGAATCGGTGGCGTTCCTCGGCCTGCTCGACGCGCTGCAGCTCGCACCCGACGGCGCACCGGACCCCGGGCAGGCCGAGGCCATCGAGCAGGAGTCGTTGCGCATCCTGTTGCGCGAGGGCCTGCCCGATGCGCCTTACCCGGCCACTCAGGTGCGGGACCGCGCGGAGACGGTCGCCACCGTGTACGACGCCGACGGTCCCTTGCACGGGTTGAGCGAGCGGATGCTCAACCGACTGGTCGACGTCTGTGTCAACAGCATCGACCTGTCCGTCTCCTACGAGCCGACGGAGTACCGGGGCCGGCTCCACTACTTCGCGGCCACCGCCGACCCGACCACCCTCTCCGCGGCCGAGAAGAAGGAGATGTGGCAGCGCTCCGCGCCCGACACCGTCCTTCGCGAACTCGACTGCCTGCACAGGGAAACACTGACACCCGGCCCTGCGGCAGCCATCGCCGACGAGCTCTCCCGCGTGCTCGCCGAACTCGGAATCGTCTAGCAGACCCGAGCCACGGAGCAGTTCCCGTGTGGCCGTTCCACCTTCCTCCCCACATTCCTCAAACGCGCAGGAGAACCCATGACGAATCCATTTGAAAACCCGGACGGCCAGTACTACGCGCTGGTCAACGACGAGGGGCAGTACTCGCTCTGGCCTTCGTTCGCTCCGGTCCCGGAAGGCTGGTCGATCGCCCGGGGTCCGGCACCTCGCGCGGAGTGCCTCGATTTCATCGGCGAGACGTGGACCGACATGCGGCCGGCCAGCCTGGTGCGCGCAATGGCCGAGTAGGTGGGTTCGACACACTGAATTCTCCTCCGGGGCAGGCACGGACGCCGGAGAGCACCTGCCTGCCTCGGGCCTCATACCGGTACATGTTGCGATGGTTCAGAGAAATGTGATGCCTTCCCATGAAGCGCTTCGTCAAGGATTCCTTTTCTGGTCTCCCGCGAGAGTTCTGGTGGCTGTGGACTGCCACGCTCATCAATAGCCTCGGCGGATTCGTTGGAATCTTTCTTGCGCTCTACCTGACGAACGGCCTAGGTTATTCAGCGAGCTTCACGGGCTTTGTGGGGTCACTCTATGGCGGCGGGGCCGTCGTCGCCTCGATTCTCGGCGGATTCCTGGCCGACCGAATCGGGCGTACGCGTACCATCCTGGTCGCTCAGCTGACAACCAGCATTTCCACCCTGCTGCTGGGGTTTGCCGACAGTGCCGCGGTGATCGCAGTCCTGGCATTCGTGGTGGGAGTGTCGGGTGCGGCAGCACGGCCGGCGATCGGGGCAACGATCGCGGACCTGGTGGAAGGCCCTGAACGGCAGAAGGCCTTCTCCCTGAATTTTTGGGCGGCGAATCTGGGATTCGGTGCCTCCGCGGCCATCGTGGGAATGGTGGCCGAGCACGGATACCTTCCCCTCTTCATGGTCGAGGCCACGGCCACGTTTGTCTGCGCGATCCTCGTGCATCTGCGGGTCCCGGAAACAAGCGGGAAGAGAAGCCGTGGGCAGGAACAGGATTCCCGGTTCTTTTCCGGATACGCTGCCGTGTGCAAGGACTGGACCTTCATGGGGATCGTGGGAATGACTTTCCTCATGGCCCTGCTGTTCCAACAGGCTGCGACCGCACTGCCGATCACCATGTCCATGAAGGGCTTTTCGTCTGCGGACTACGGAATGGTCATCAGTCTGAACGGGTTCATGATCGTTCTTCTGCAGGTACTGCTCTCCAGGGTGGTGAAGTCCGTGACGCCGAGGCGGGTCCTCGCGGCCTCGGCGCTGCTCTGCGGATACGGGCTCGCTGTCATAGCGGGTGCCGATTCGCTGCACTTCTACTTCTTGGCAGTGGCCATCTGGACCCTGGGCGAGATAATTTTCGCGCCAGTGATCATGAACCTTGTTTCCCAGCTGTCGTCGTCTGCGACACGGGGGCGATACCAGGGGATGTATCAGCTCGCCTTCTCCGGTGCCGCACTCGTGGCTCCGATTTCTGGCGGATTCGTGATCGATCGGTTCGGGGTCAATGTCATCTGGATTATCTGCGGAGTGATAGGTACCGTCGCGGCAATTGGATATACGCTGCTGGGGCGCGCGGTGGAAGAGCGATCCAACAGAACCGCCGATCTCGCAGTCGCTGTGCCGCGCTGACCGGATTCCGCGGTTCCCCACCTCCTTGAGTGAATTGTGCGCCGGATGAACCCGGACGATTCCTGTAGTCAGCTGCAACTCCCCAATGATTACCGGTAGCCGGTAGACCTGAGAAGGCGAAATTGCACAACAAAGAGCGTTTTGATTTCCCCGTGGAACGGAGGCAGGCATGACGAAACGGTGCCTGCACGAGACCTTCGAGGAGCGGGCCGCCGCCGCCCCCGAGGCCCTGGCGGTGGTTTCCGGGGGTGAAGAACTGACCTACGGCGAACTGGACGCGCGTGCGGACCGGATGGCGCAGCTCCTCGTGGACGCGGGGGTGCGGCGGGGATCCCTGGTGGGGATCCACCTGGCGCGTGGGACGCAGATGGTCGTTGCCATCCTCGCCACGCTGAAGGCCGGCGCGGGCTACGCGATGCTGGACCCCGAGTTTCCCGTGCACCGCCTGCGGGACATGGTCGAGGACGTGGCACCCGCCGTCGTGATCGCCGACAGCGAGGCGGAGGTGAAGCGGCTGGGCACCCCGGCGGGTTTCGTCCGCATGGCCGGGGACACCGATCGGCCACTGCCCAGGGGAGCTGCGGGCACCAGGCCCGAGGACATCGCCTGTGTCATCTTCACCTCCGGCTCCACCGGCCGGCCCAAGGGCGTCGCCGCCCCGCACACGGCGGTGGTCGGCACCGTCCTGGGGCAGAGCTACACGAGGTTCGGCCCCGACACGGTCTGGCTCCAGTGCGCGCCCGTCTCCTGGGACGCCTTCGCCCTGGAACTCTGGGGTCCCCTGCTGACCGGCGGCACCTGCGTGTTCCACCCGGGGAAACCCAATCCCCTCCTGATGGAACGCCTCGTGGCCGACCACGGCATCACCACGATGAACCTCCCGACCGTCCTCTTCCACGTGATCATGGACGAGTACCCGGAGGCGCTGGAAGGGCTGACGGACCTGCTGGTCGGCGGTGAGGCGCTCTCGCCCGAGCACGCCGCCCGGGTGGTTCGTGACTTTCCGGAGCTGCGCTTCGTCAACGGATACGGACCCGTCGAATGCATGGTCTTCGTGACCACGCACCGCGTCACCGCCCAGAGCGCGGCGCGGCAGACGGTACCGATCGGCCGCAACCTGGTCGGCAAGGACATCCACGTACTCGATGAACAACTGCGTCCGGTGGCCGACGGGGAAGTGGGCGAGCTGTACGCCTCGGGGACCGGAGTGGCCCACGGTTACCTCGGCAGACCCGGGACGACCGCCGAGCGGTTCGTGGCCGATCCGTTCGGGGTGCCCGGCGGGCGTATGTACCGTACCGGCGACTTCGTACGCCGGCACGCCGATGGTTCTCTGGAATTCATCGGCCGGGTGGACGGACAGGTGAAGATCCGCGGAATTCGCGTCGATCTCGCCGAGGTCGAATCCGTTCTGGAGAAGCATCCCGCAGTCAAGAAGGCCGTGGTCGTCGCCACGGACGAAAGGCCGGAGAACCGGCGGCTGATTGCATATCTGACTTTCCGTGCGGAGCACCGCGGTGGACTCACACAGTCCGACCTTCGCGACTATGCGACGGAAAAGATGCCCGATTTCATGGTGCCGCACCGGATTTCCATTCTGGACTCGTTCCCCGTGACGCACAACGGGAAAGTTGATCGCATGGCCCTGCTCAAGTCTGAGGCAGTGGTCCCACTCGGAGGTGGAAGTAGCTCATGCTGATTCTGGGTTTCAAAGAAGGTCATGACGGCGCCATTGCCGCGATCGAGGACGGCCGGCTCCTCTTCTCGCTGGAGGCCGAGAAGGATTCGTTCCCGCGCTACGACCGGCTGACGGCCGACGTCCTTCTCCGGGCCACGGAGAAGTTGGGGCGGATCCCCGACGCGCTGGCGGTGGGCGGCTGGGTGAAGGGCACGTTCTCCAGCGAGCCGCAGACCCGCACGGGCTACTTCGGAGTGGGCCCGGGGTCGATCTCCGACGAGGCGGGCAAGTTCTTCGGCCAGGACGTGAGGATCTTCTCCTCCACGCACGAGCGGTCGCACATCATGACCGCGCTGGGCATGTCGCACTTCCCGGCCGGACAGCCCTTCTACTGCCTGGTCTGGGAAGGCAACATCGGATCGTTCTACCTGATCGACGAGAACGGCCAGGTGACCCACCTCCGCCATGTCCTGGCCGACCCCGGCAACAAGTACGCCTATCTCTTCGCGCTGGCCGATCCGAACTTCAAGGCGAACAAGGGCGTGCTCAGGCTCCAGGACGCCGGGAAGCAGATGGCGCTGACCGGCTTCGCGCAGGACCTCCCCCTGACCAAGGACGAGAAGAAGCTCATCGACTTCCTCCTCGACCAGGAAAACATCATCACCAACCTGGGCAAGGACGAGCTCACCTGGAGCCCGTTCCACAACATCGGTGTGGATTCGCAGGAGTACCGGAACCTGGCAGCGAAGATGTCGGACGCGATCTTCGACCGCTTCTTCCAGTACGCGAAGGCGGAGCTCACGGAGGGGTACCCGCTGCTGATCTCGGGCGGTTGCGCACTCAACTGCGAGTGGAACCGTCGCTGGCGGGAGTGCGGGCTCTTCCCCGAGGTGTTCGTGCCGCCCTGCCCGAACGACAGCGGCTCCGCGCTGGGTACGGCGATCGACGCCCAGCTGTACTACACGGGCTCGGCCACGGTGTCCTGGGACGTCTACGCCGGTGAGGAGTTCGTCGAGGACGCCCCCTTCGACTCGGACGCATACGACGTCAAGCCGCTGGACTTCGCCGAGGTGGCCAAGTTCCTGGCGGACGGCAACGTGATCGGCTGGGCCCAGGGACGGTGGGAGATGGGCCCGCGGGCTCTCGGCAACCGGTCGATCCTGGCTGCGCCGTTCAGCGAGGAGACGATGACCCGGCTCAACGGGATCAAGCAGCGCGAGGGCTACCGGCCGATCGCCCCGATCTGCCTGGAGGACGAGGCAGCGAACTGGTTCGACGGTTCGATTCCGGATCCCTACATGCTCTATTTCAGCCAGGTGACGTCGGACTCCCTGAAGGCCGTGACCCATGTCGACGGCACCGCGCGAGCACAGACGGTGACGCCGGAACAGAATCCCCGGATGGCCCGTCTGCTGGAGACCTTCCGCGGCATCACCGGCTACAGCGTCCTGTGCAACACCTCGCTCAACTACTCCGGACGAGGCTTCATCAACCGGACCAGCGACTTGATCGAATACGGCGAGGAGCACGGCCTGGACGGTTACGTCGTGGGCGACACGTTCGCTGTGCGGCGCAACCAGCGGGTCTGATACGGAAACTGCAGAGAAGGCGATTTCATCATGCAGCAAGACTTTGAACTCACCGGCATTCGGATGGACCCGGACTTCTTCCGCTTCGAGGAGCGGAGTGAATTCGACCCCGAGCTGGTGATGGACGTCCTTCGTGGGCGGCGCCTGGGCGTGATCTTCCGCGACGTGATACCCGAGGACGCGAGGAAGGAGTCGGTGGCCCGGTTCTGGAACAGCCCCGGACTGCTGCGCCGCGACGGGGAGCCCTCGTACTGCATCGGCTCCTACCACTGGAACAAGTCGACCGACGAATACCTTGAGGACGCCGCGAAGACGGCCGATGCGGTGCTCGACGTGCTCGACGTGCCGGGCTCTCCCTGGCACTCGTTCAGGTCGGCGATGGCGGAGGAGCTCGCCGGGTCCGGTGCGGAGATCCGCATTGCCGAGCACGAGGGCGAGCAGGCCAGTGCAGCGCTGATCCGCGCATGGGACAAGGAAGGGAGCTTCGCCCTCGAACCCCATGAGGACGAGGCGCAGTGCAAGGACCCGCGGCAGGCCGGCTTCGAGATCCAGCGAGTGGCCGACCACGAGATCTGCGCCGTCAACATGTGCGTCGAGCAGGGGGAAGGGGGCCGCCTGGTCGTCTGGAACATTCGCCCCGACGACGACAGCCGACGAGCCCTGGGAATCGAGCACACGGGGTTCTCCTACCCGGCGGACGCCCTCGAAGGGATCGACGTCGTACACCTCAACGTCCGCAGCGGGGACGTCTACGTGTTCAACGGGCGCCACGTCCACGCCGTTGACGCATGCGAGGGAAACCGGACGAACGTGTCCTTCCTGATGGGATTCGCCGACGAGCAGACCGTCGTCAGCTGGACGTGACCGCCCGCGCGCCTGTCCGGCCACGCCCAACGGCGCGGGACCGGCGCGGTACCCCGAGCGGATCCGCCGCAACGCCGAGCCGGCCCATCCCGTCTTCACACCTGGTAGGAGAACCCCCATGATCACTGCAGGCCTCAAACTGACGCACAGCGGCGGACTCGCACTCCTTGAGGACGACAAGCTCCTGTTCAACATCGAGGTGCAGAAGCTCGCCAACAACCCTCGCTACAGCCCGGTCGCCGACCTCAGCCTGATCCCCGAGCTGCTCGCCGGGCAGGGCTTCAAGGTCTCCGACGTCGACTACTGGGCGCTCGACGGCTGGGACGGGCGCGAGGCCGGCCGGATCTCCGTGCTGGACAACGGCAGTCCGCTCGACCTGACCGTCGCGCCCTACCGCGAGAACGACACCGTGACCAGCCTGGTCCGTCCGGGCTGTACGGGCGAAATACCCATCGGCGGCAAGTCGGTGTCGTACAACAGCTTCGTCCACGTGTCGAGCCACTTCGCTGCCGCCTACTGCTCCAGCCCCTTCGCCGCTCGCGGTGAGGACTCCTTCGTCCTGGTCTGGGACGGTGGCACCTTCCCCCGCCTGTACTTCGTCGACGCCGCCCGCGGCACCGTCGAGAACGGCGCGGAGGTCTTCCCGCTGATCGGCCACTCCTACGCCATGGCCGCCCAGTACTACGGTCCGTGGGCGCGCAGGTCCGGCGACCGCTCCAAGGTGGTGGACGACCTGTCCGTCGCCGGGAAGCTGATGGCGTACATCGCGCTCGGGGAGCCCAAGGACGCGATCCAGGAAGCCCTCCGCGACGCCTTCCACCAGAACTTCGAGGCGCCCACCGGGGCCGTCGAGGAGTACCGCCGCGCCGTTACCGGCTGCGGCAGCAACGGCGAGCCCTCGCACCGGTACGTGCACGAGTACCTCAGCGACGCCGCCGAGCGCATCGGCAGGCTCGGTGTCTCCGACGAGGACGTCCTCGCCAGCATGCACCAGTTCATGGAGGACCTCCTGGTCGAGCGGATCGTCGAGAAGATCCGCCGCTGGAAGGGCGACGGCCCCTGGAACCTCGCGTTCGCCGGTGGCTGCGCGCTGAACATCAAGTGGAACAGCGCGTTGCGTGCCCACCCGCTCTTCAAGGACGTCTGGGTGCCGCCGTTCCCCGACGACTCGGGCTCCGCCATCGGCACCGCCTGCGCCGCGTACGCGCACCTCAAGGGGGTGTCCGCCGTTCAGTGGCACGCCCGTACCGGGCCGGCTCTGGTCGCCACCCCCGACGTTCCGGCGGGGTGGACCTCGCGCGACTGCACCGTCGAGGAAGTCGCCGAGATCCTGCACGAGACCGGCAAGCCGCTGGTCTTCCTGCGCGGGAACGCGGAGCTCGGCCCCCGCGCGCTCGGCGCGCGCAGCATCATCGCTCCGGCCACCGACCCGGCGTCGAAGGACGTGCTGAACGAGATCAAGGACCGGGAGTACTACCGTCCGGTGGCACCGATCTGCCTCGTCGAGCATGCCGAGGAGATCTTCGACCCCGGGACGCCGGACCCGTACATGCTCTTCGACCACGACGTCCGCCCGGACTGGGTGGAGCGGGTGCCCGCCGTGATCCACCTCGACGGCACCGCCCGTCTGCAGACCGTCAGTGCGGACGAGGACCCGGTGCTCACCGATCTGCTGCGCGCCTACCACGCGCTCAGCGGTGTCCCGGTGCTCTGCAACACCAGCGCGAACCTGAACGGCAGGAGCTTCTTCCCGGATGCCGCTTCGGCGATGAAGTGGGGTCGCACCGACCACGTGTGGGCCGACGGAACTCTCTACAGCAAGAGCTGAAGGTCACGGGCACTGCCGTCGGAGGTCCTGGTGATGCTGCCCGGGAGCGGTCGTCGACCGGGCAGCACACGGGGCGGGACGGCCGGGCCGACTGCCGAGCGGCGTGGTGAACCGGCAGCGCCGACCGGGGCGTTGGGGCATGCGTCGGAACGCCGCTCCCGCAGATACGGTGCCCAGGGCGAACGTCTCCGCTTCGCCCTGGCCCAGCACACTCGTACCCCGAAGGGAAGTGTCTCCACCCCCATGACTGAGCGACACCTCACGCCCGGAGGCCGTGGCTTCCTCATGGTCAACGCCCACCCCCGAGGCGCGGCCGCCACCGTTGACCGGCTCTGGCAACAACTCCCGCAGCAGGAAAGCACCGAGGGCAGGCGCCCGGTCGTGGTGGTCGTCGGCTTCAGCGCCGGCTACGGCCTGGCCGCGACACTCGCTGCTGCCCGCCGCGGCGCGGTCGGCGTCGGCGTCGCCTACGAGGCGGCCGAAACGCCGCGCCGCACCGCCTCCGCCGGCTGGTACCGTGCCGCCCGAACCGCCGAACTCACCGACGGCTGGACCTTCCTCAACACCGACGCCTTCGCCGACACCGCCAAGGCCGACGTCATCAAGGAACTGACGCAGCGCCTCGGAAAGGTCGACCACCTGATCTACAGCGTCGCCGCCCCGCGCCGCACCGACCCCGTCACCGGCCAGGTCCACCACTCCGTCATCCAGCCCGTCGGCCAGGAATCCACCGCCAAGACCCTGGAGTTCACCGACGGCGTTCCCACGATCGGCAGCTCCACTCTGCAGCCCGCCACCGACGCCGAACGCGAGGCCACGGTCAAGGTCATGGGCGGTGAGGACTGGCACCGCTGGATCGACGCCCTCGCTGAGGCCGGCCTCCTCGCCGACGGCTTCACCACCACCGCGCTCACCTACGTCGGCTCCGACCTGACTGCCGACATCTATCGCAACGGCACCATCGGTGCCGC
The DNA here is from genome assembly GCF_044333135.1 of Streptomyces sp. NPDC021093. Taxonomy (NCBI): domain Bacteria; kingdom Bacillati; phylum Actinomycetota; class Actinomycetes; order Kitasatosporales; family Streptomycetaceae; genus Streptomyces; species Streptomyces sp. NPDC021093. The sequence continues at coordinate 378,019 of NZ_JBIRQJ010000008.1, forward strand.
CAAGGAACACCTCGAAGCCACGGCCCACCAGCTCGGCACCCGTCTCGCCGACCGCGGCGGGCGTGCCTTCACCGCCGTCGCCGGAGCCGCGGTCACCCAGGCCTCCACCGCCATCCCCAGCATGGCCCTCTACACCAGCCTCCTGCACCACGTCCTCGGCGACGCCGGCTTCCACACCACGGCCCGGCAGATGCACGCCCTCTGGCTCCAGCTCGACGGCGAACAGCCCCTCGTCCTCGACGAAACCGGCCGCATCCGCCTCGACGGCTGGGAACTCGACACCACCGTCCAGAGCCGGGTCCGCGCCCTGTGGGACCGGATCACCACCGACAACGTCACCGACCACGCCGACAGCGACTGGTTCCGCAGGCAAGTCGGCCGGCTCTACGGCTGGAACGTCTCCGACACCGACTACGACGTCCCCAGCCAGACCACGGTCCCCTGGCCCACACGTACCGCATAGCGTCACGGAGCCCGTCCGCCACCAGCGCGGCACCCCTGGGTCTGTGGGTCTCTTCGTTCCTCCGAGACGGGGGAGCGCCGTCCGGAAACACGATCTCCGCAAGACAAGCAAACCGCCTTCGACCTGCCCCGGTTCAGGCAGGGGAACTCAAGAAACCCAGGAGTGTCCGATGATGCGCACCATGTTCAAGTCCAAGATCCATCGTGCCACCGTGACCCAGGCCGACCTGCACTACGTGGGATCGGTGACCATCGACGCCGCCCTGCTCGAAGCGGCCGACCTGCTGCCGGGCGAGCTGGTCCACATCGTCGACATCACCAACGGCGCACGCCTGGAGACGTACGTCATCGAGGGCGAGCGCGGGTCCGGAGTGATCGGGATCAACGGGGCCGCCGCCCATCTGGTCCACCCCGGGGACCTGGTGATCATCATCAGCTACGCCCAGGTCGCCGACGACGAGGCGCGGAGGCTGAAGCCGAAGGTCGTCCACGTGGACGGCGACAACCGGATCGTCGCCCTGGGCGCGGACCCGGCCGAGCCGGTGCCCGGCTCGGACCAGGAGCGCAGCCCGCAGGCGGTCGGGGCCTGAGCAGGCCCGTGGCCCGCGCCTCCTCCCGGGCCCGGCGGTGGTTGCTCCGGCCCGAGGGCCGGCGCCGGGAGAAGCGCGACAGGACGGCGCGCCCGTGGCAGAGGCCACGGGCGCGCCGTCCTTTGATCCCCGGCTTCCGCTTTCCCTGCAGACGCCCCGCGTGCTCCCATTGGGGAGCCCGACAGGAGGGTTGTTTCACGTGTGGTGAGTGGCCCTGGGGAACTGATCAGAGCGAACTTGGGAAAATCGGTCGTCTTGTAGCGTTCGGATCGTGCAAGGAACGGTCCGTTTCGACTCGTGATGGGGGCGAGCATGTCCATGCTTAAGGGAACCAATGTGCCGGTGCCGGCGCAGTCCGTGAGGGTCGAGGTCGGCCGCCGGTCGGGGCCCGGAGTGCCCGACGTCGACGCGTCGGCGCTGCTGCTCACCGGCGGCCGGGTGCGCTCGGACGCCGACTTCGTCTTCTACAACCAGCCCGCGCACGCCTCCGGGGCGGTCCGGTACGACGGCAAGCAGCCGGGCGGTGACGGAGTGGTGACCGACACCCTCTCCGTCGACCTCACGCGCATGGAGAGCGTCGTCGAGACCGTGGTGCTGGCCGCGTCCGCGGACAAGGGCAGCTTCGGGCAGGTGCCCGGCCTGTACGTACGCGTGCTGGACGCGGCGAGCGGTGCGGAGATCGCCCGCTTCGACAGCCAGGACGCCACCGTCGAGACGGCGTTCGTGCTCGGGGAGCTCTACCGGCGCCAGGGCGCCTGGAAGTTCCGGGCGGTGGGGCAGGGCTACAGCAGCGGCCTCGAAGGGCTCGCGACGGACTACGGCATCACGGTCGACGAGCCGCAGTACGCTGCCCCGGCTCCCGCCCCCGCCCCTGCCCCGGCTCCCGCCCCCGCACCCGCACCGGCTCCCGCTCCCGCGGCGCCCGTGTGGCCCGCGGCGCCGTCGGCTCCGGCCGCCCCGCAGACCTCCTGGCCGTCCGCACCGACGCCGTCCCACGCCGCGCCGCCGCCTCCCGCGGCTCCCGCGCCCGCCCCGGCGGCGGCCCCCGCTCCCGTACGGCTGACCAAGGTCACGCTCACCAAGGCCTCGCCGACCGTCTCCCTCGCCAAGCAGGGCGGCACCAGCGGCGCGATGCGCGTCAACCTCAACTGGGAGTCCCGCAAGCAGTTCAAGGGCTGGGGCAGCAAGCTCGGCCGGGCGATGGCCCAGCACTCCGACCTCGACCTCGACCTGTGCGCCCTGTACGAACTCTCCGACGGCCGCAAGGGCGTGGTGCAGGCGCTGGGCAACGCGTTCGGCTCCCTGAACCAGCCGCCGTTCATCCTGCTCGACGGCGACGACCGCACCGGGGCGGTCTCCTCCGGCGAGAACCTCACCGTCAACCTCGACCACAAGGCCCAACTGCGCCGGGTGCTCATCTTCGTGACCATCTATGAGGGTGCGCGCTCCTTCGCCGACCTGCACGCGACGGTGACCCTCACCCCGCACAACGGTGCCCCGATCGACTTCTCGCTCGACGAGTGCACCGTGCCCTCGACCGTCGCGGCCCTCGCCCTGATCAGCTACGAGAACGGCGACCTCACGGTCCGCAGGGAGGCCCAGTACCTGGTGCCGCAGCGCGGGGTGAGCCCGCAGCGCACCGTCGACCAGGCCTACGGGTGGGGCATGAACTGGACCCCGGGCCGGAAGTGACGGTCCCTCAGCGGTCCGGCGCGGCCTCGGGACGGGCGTAGGTACGCCCCTTCCAGGCCGCGCCCCGGCCCCGGTGGTGCTGCACCGCCGAGTCCACCGTCATCAGCGCGTACAGCAGCGCCGTGAACGGCAGCAGCGGCGCCGTCGCGAGGGAGAGCCGGTAGTAGCGCAGCATCGGGACGTACGTCCCCGTCATCACCGCCCACGCCGCGAGCCCCGCCCACCCGGCCGGTGCGTCCCCGGTCAGCAGCCCGGTGCCCAGTGCGTACGGCGGCGCCACGTACACCAGCGCGAGCCCGGCCACCGTCCCGGCCAGCAGCAGCGGATTGTGCCGCAGCTGGGCGTACGCGCTGCGCGACACCATCCGCCACAGATCGCCGAGCCCCGGGTAGGGGCGCACGCTGTCCACCCGCTCGGCGAGCCCCAGCCAGATCCGCCCGCCGCCGCGCCGTACGACCCGGGCCAGCGCCACGTCGTCGATCACCGCGCCCCGGATCGACTCCGGCACGCGCGCACGCTCCGCCGCCTCCGTGCGCAGCAGTACGCACCCGCCCGCCGCGGCGGCCGTCCGCGCCCCCTCCCGGTTGATCCACCGGAACGGATAGAGCTGCGCGAAGAAGTACACGAAGGCCGGGACGACGAGGCGCTCCCAGAAGCTCTCGACGCGCAGCCGGGCCATCTGCGACACCATGTCGAAGCCGCCGCCGCGGGCCGCGGCCACCAACTCCCGCAGGCTGTCCGGTTCGTGGGCGATGTCGGCGTCCGTCAGCAGCAGGTACTCCGGGCTGCTCGACCGGGCCAGCTCGATCCCGTACCGCACCGCCCACAGCTTTCCCGTCCAGCCGGGTCCCGGCTCACCGGGGGAGACCACCGTCAGCGGCAGCCCGCCGTACCGCCCCGACAGGGCGCGCGCCAGCTTCCCGGTGCCGTCGCTGCTCCCGTCGTCCACCAGGATCACCTCGGCGCCGCCCGGATAGTCCTGGGTCAGCAGCGACGGCAGGCTCGCCGGCAGGACCGCGGCCTCGTCGCGCGCGGGCACGACCACGGCGACGTACGGCCAGTGCCCCGCGGGCGGTTCGGCCCGGCGCGGCAGGCGCTGGTCGGTGCGCCAGAAGAAGCCCTGGCCGACAAGCAGCCAGAGCCAGACGGTCAGCGATCCCACAGCGATCCACGCGACGACGCTCACTGTCGCAGTCTGCCGCAGGAGGGGGCCCGGTGGGAGGACGCCGGGGTGTTCGAGCGGTCGGGCTAAAGTGACCGGGTGAAGATCGCGCTCATGGACTCCGGAATCGGACTGCTCGCGGCGGCGGCGGCGGTGCACCGGCTGCGGCCGGACGCAGACCTGGTCGTCGCCTCCGACCCGGACGGGATGCCCTGGGGGCCACGTACCCCCGCAGACATCACGGAGCACGCCCTCGCCGTCGCCAGGGCCGCCGTCGCGCACAAGCCGGACGCGCTGATCATCGGCTGCAACACCGCCACCGTGCACGCGCTGGACGCGATCCGCGCCGAGCTGGAGCCGCAGATCCCGGTCATCGGCACCGTCCCCGCGATCAAGCCCGCGGCCGCGGGCGGCGGTCCCTTCGCGATCTGGGCGACCCCGGCCACCACCGGCAGCCCGTACCAGCGCGGCCTGATCCGCGACTTCGCGGCCGGCGTCGAGGTCACCGAGGTGCCCTGCCCGGGCCTCGCGGACGCCCTGGAGATCGCCGACGAGGAGGGGATCGACCGGGCGGTGGCCGCCGCAGCCGCCCTCACGCCGTCCGATGTAAGGACCGTCGTCCTGGGGTGCACCCATTACGAACTGGTCGAGGACCGTATCCGCGCCGCTCTGGAGCAACCGGACGCTGCGACTCCGTTGGTACTTCTGGGGTCGGCGGAAGCGGTCGCGGCCCAGGCACTTCGGCGGGCCGGTGCCGAGCCGGCCCCGGCCGCGGATCCCTCCTCCCACCTCACCGTTCTCCTCAGCGGGCGGCTGTCGAGCACCCTCACGGCCCCGGCCCTCGCCTATGCCGAGGGACGTCTGCTGGCTGCCATGACCGCCGATCGTGAGTACGCTGCTGTGCATGAGGGAAATCCCCCGGGCTGACGGCCTCCCGAGCGAGCCCGCCCCCACCGCGAAGACCTGGACCGGCCGCGCGACGAACCGCGTGCAGTGGCTGCTCTCGGCCGCGGGTGCGGCGTTCCTGGCGCTCGGCATCGAACTCGCCGTCGACTCCTCGTGGGTCTCCGGCTTCATTCCGCTCCTGATGGCGGTGGTCGGCTGCGTCACCGCCGGCGTACTGATCATCTTCGGGACGCTCGCCTTCGTGCACGTCGCGGTGAAGGTCGACGACCACGCCCTGGAGGTGCGCTGCGGCCACATCGGGCTGCCGCGCCGCCGCATCCTGCTCTCGCACGTGATCGGCGCCGAGTTCGCCCCGCGTGTCACCCCTCGTCAGTGGGGCGGCTGGGGCTACCGCTGGCGGCCCGAGCAGGGCATGGCGGTGGTGGTCCGCCGCGGCGAGGCCGTGGTGCTGAGGCTGGGCGACGGACGCACGTTCACCGTCACCGTCGACGACGCGGCCGGCGCGGTCCGAGCCGTCCGGGACCGACTGCGCCTCGACGCCACCGGCGTCTGAGGTACACACGACCGGCGTCTGACGTACGCGGTCCTGCCTGCGGCTGTTCTCCCTCGCGCGGCGCCGACCCTGACCCGGTGCGCTGCGAGCTCGCCGAGCGCGGTCCGGCCTACAGCGGCTCTCCGCGCGCCCGCTCCCACGCGGCCGTGTCCGGCAGGCCGCCCGGCTGGAGCCGTGCCGTGGCCAGCCCCGCCAGCAGCGCCGCGCCCGCCGTCACCGGCGTGAAGCTCAGCGCGTTGCCGATGCTCGCCAGGGCGGCCAGGGCCGTCAGCGCGGCGCCCGCCGTCAGCGCGACGGGGGTGGCCCGGGGCGAGCGCCACAGGCCGAACATCAGCCAGCAGTAGGCCGCGCCCAGCAGCACCACGCCCACCACCCCCTGCTCGGCCGCCTGCTGCAGCGGCGCCGAGTGCGGTTTGCCGTCCGCATTGACGGTCTGGCGGGCGACCTGGCTCAGCGCGCCGAACCGGTCGGGCCCCACCCCGAGCAGCGGGTTCTCCTTGGCCATGCCGAGCGCGTCCTGCCACAGCCCCACCCGGTTCGGGGTGAGCTGCCCCTGCAGGGACACCGTCAGCCCCTCCGGAAGTACGTCCTCCGCGACCGCCCACGACGCCCCGACGACCAGCACCGTCGCCACCACGAGCCCCGCCAGGCCGAGCAGCCTGCGCCGCATCCGTAGCGCCGCGAGCGAGCACAGCAGCACACCCAGCGCCGCCACGAACCCGGCCACCGACCCCAGCGCGAGCGCCACCGCGGCCACCGCGAGAGCCGTCAGCCGCAGCAGCACACAGACCCACAGCGCCCGCGCCGCCCCGGCCGCGATGCACGCCGCACCCGCCGCCAGCACCAGCAGTGCCGCCGCCGCACCCGTGTGCCCCGGTGCCGGGGAGGCGATCGCGCCCGGCATGCCCCCCTTCGACGCCAGCGCAAGACCGAGGGCGCCGAGCGAGAGGCCGGTCGCGGCGAGCACCGGCAGCAGGGTGCCGAAGATCCGGCCGCAGGCGTACCCGGCGGCGACCGCGAGCACCGCGAGCAGCACCCCTTCCGGCCGCGCGTCGCGCCCGGCCGCGCAGATCAGCGACCAGACGGCGCACACGCCCAGCACGACGGCGCCGGCCACCTCGGTCAGTCCGCTCCGGTCCCGGGGCTCCCGCACGCCCTCCGGTGCGGGCCTGCCGCTCAGCACGTTCATCCCCGTCGCCCCCCGACCTGTGACGGGCCCCGCCCGCACCGGCCGGAACAGGCCGTGCGGCAGGGACTGGCGCACACGGTAACGGGAGTGGCGGGGGTTTGTGGACGTATCTCACAACATCGTGCAGAAACGATGCATCGCCTACGGCACAACAGCCGTCACCACGCGCCCGCGGCAGGCGCCGCCGCGCACTCACCGCACCTGTCACACACACCCACCGCAACCGTCGCGGGGCACCCCGCCCGCTGCCGCGGCAACCACCGTCCACTGCCGGGGCAGTTGCCGTCCGCATGACGGGACCGCCCTGCTCAAGGCCCGGAGGGTCACCGTAGACTCCGCCGGGTGAGCGCCACTATCACCCCCGCAGAAGCCCCGCCGGAACCTGCCCCGGCCGCACCCCGCCGAGGGCTCTGGCTGGTGCGGTCCGCCGCAGCCGCCCTGTCCGGACTGCTGCTCTACGCGAGCTTCCCGCCCAGGCCCCTGTGGTGGCTGGCACTGCCCGCCTTCGCCCTGCTCGGCTGGGCCCTGCACGGGCGGCGGCTGCGCGCCGGGTTCGGCCTCGGGCTGCTGTCCGGGCTCGCGTTCCTCGTACCCCTGCTGTCCTGGACGGGCGAAGAGGTCGGCCCCCTGCCGTGGCTCGCGCTCGCCGTCCTGGAGGCGCTGTTCCTCGCCTTCGTCGGGATGGGCGTCGCCGCGACGTCGAAACTGCCGGCCTGGCCGGTGTGGGCGGCCGGAATGTGGGTCGTGGGGGAGGGGCTGCGCGCCCGGCTGCCCTTCGAGGGCTTCTCCTGGGGGAAGATCGCCTTCGGGCAGGCGGACGGGGTGTTCCTGCCGCTGGCCGCGCTCGGCGGCACACCTCTGGTGGGCTTCGCCGTCGCCCTGTGCGGCTTCGGCCTCTATGAGGGGGTGCGCCAGTTCGTCACGTACCGCAGCCTCGCCCCCCACCGGACGAGGACCGTTCCGCGTGCGGGCATCGTGGCGGCGGCACTCGCCGTGCTGGTCCCCCTCGTGGCGTCGCTCGCCGCCCGCCCCCTCCTCGACGACTCCGCCGAGGACGGCACCGCCACCGTCGCCCTCATCCAGGGCAACGTGCCGCGCCTGGGCCTGGACTTCAACGACCAGCGGCGCGCCGTCCTCGACAACCACGCCCGCCGCACCGAGCAGCTCGCCGCGGACGTGAAGGCCCACAAGGTTCCCCAGCCCGACTTCGTCGTCTGGCCGGAGAACTCCTCCGACCTCGACCCGTTCCGCAACTACGACGCCCGCGGCATCATCGACCAGGCCGTCAAGAAGATCGGCGTCCCGGTCGCGATCGGCGCCGTCCTCGCCCCGGACACCGGCAAGCTGCGCAACACGATCGTCCAGTGGGACCCGAAGCGCGGCCCCGTCGACACGTACGACAAGCGGCACATCCAGCCCTTCGGCGAGTACATGCCGATGCGCGACTTCGCCCGCATGTTCAGCTCCGACGTGGACCGGGTGCGCCGCGACTTCGGCTCAGGCACCAAGGTCGGCGTCTTCGACATGGCGGGCACCAAGGTCGGCCTGGTCACCTGTTACGAGGCGGCCTTCGACGACGCGGTACGGGACACCGTCGTGCACGGCGGCCAGATCATCGCCGTACCCAGCAACAACGCCACCTTCGGCCGCAGCGAGATGACCTACCAGCAACTCGCCATGAGCCGGGTGCGGGCCGCCGAGCACGGCCGGGCCGTCGTGGTGCCCGTCACCAGCGGCGTCAGCGCGGTCATCCAGCCCGACGGCAAGGTCGTCCAGCAGACCAAGCTGTTCACCCCGGCCGCACTCGTCGCCGAGGTCCCGCTGCGCTCCTCGCTGACCCCCGCCACCCGCGTCGGCATCGCCCCGGAGATCGTCATCGCGCTGCTCGGCGCGGCCGGTCTCGCGTGGTCCGTCACCCGTTTCGTACGTGCACGACGCACCGGACAGCTCGATTAGGGTCTTGTCATGGCTACTCCCGACTTCATCAAGAACATCCGCACCACCGCAGGTCACCAGCTGCTCTACCTCCCCGGCGTGACGGCCGTCGTCTTCGACGACGAGGGCCGGGTGCTGCTCGGGCGGCGCTCCGACAACGGCGAGTGGTCGGTCATCGGAGGCATCTCCGACCCGGGCGAGCAGCCGGCGCAGACGGCGGTGCGCGAAGTGTTCGAGGAGACCGCGGTCGAGTGCGAGGTGGAGCGCGTCGTCCTCGTCCAGACCCTCAGGCCTGTGCAGTACGACAACGGCGACATCTGCCAGTTCATGGACGTCACGGTGGCCTGCCGGGCGACCGGCGGCCGGGCCCGGGTCAATGACGAGGAGTCCGTGGAGGTCGGCTGGTTCCCGGTGGACGCGCTCCCCGAGATGCGGGAGTTCGCCACCTTCCGGATCAAGCAGGCCCTTGCGAACGAGCCGACCTGGTTCGCGTCGGCCGAGGACTCGATGCCGGGCGTCGCGGGTGTGGGCGTCACGCCCGAGGGTCACTGACGACCTCGGGAGACCACTTCCGGAGGTCGCTTGCGGAGATGGCTTCCGGAGGTCGCCTCTGAAGGTCTTCTCCCGGGGCGGCACCCGGGACCACCGACGGTGCGGGCCCGTGCCCGTGCCCGCACCGACCGGGGCCCGTCAGACCTTCCGGTAGGTGTACGCCTCGGAAGCCGCCGACTCGACGGCGTCCAGCGGTGCCCCCGCCGACGCGGTGACGACAGCGGCGACCGCGCCCTCGACGAAGGGCGCGTCCAGCAGGCGGGTGCCGGAAGGCAGTTCAGCCGCCCCGCCGCCGTCCCCGTCGTCGCCCTCGCCGTCGTCGGCGAGCATCGCCTTCACGGTCAGTACGGCACTGCCCAGGTCGACGAGCACGGCCACACCGGCCCCGCGGTCCACCGCCCTGGCGGCCTCGGCGATCAGCTCGGCGCTGGTACCGAGACCGCCGTCCGTGTCACCGCCCGCGGCGGCGACCGGAGCGGTCGGTCCGCCGCCAGCCAGTCCCCGCGCGAGCTCGGCGACGGCGACGGCCACCGCCGCACTGTGCGACACGAGCACCACCCCGACCAGCTTGCCGCTGTCCTCCGAGGCGCTCATACGGTCACCTCCGCGAGGGTACGGAGCAGCAGCGCGGCCGAAGCGGCCCCGGGATCCTGGTGCCCGATGCTGCGCTCACCGAGGTAGCTGGCCCGCCCCTTGCGCGCCTGGAGCGGCACGGTGGCCAGAGCACCGCTCTCGGCGGCGTCACGGGCAGCGGCGAAGGCCTCGGCGGCCCGGGACCGGTCCGTGGCCGGGGACCGCTCCACGCCCCGGGTCTGTTCCGTGGCCCGGCACCGCTCCAGCGCCGCCACCCCCGGAAGCAGCGCGTCCAGCATCGTCTTGTCCCCGGCGGCGGCCCCGCCCAGCTGCGCCACGGCGTCGACACCGGCCCGCAGCGCCTGCGCGAGATCCGCCACGGACACCTCGCCGGCGTCCCCGAGCGCCTTGCCCGTACGCCGCAGCAGCGTCCCGTACAGCGGCCCCGACGCGCCGCCCACCGTCGAGATCAACTGCCGCCCGGCCAGGGCCAGTACACCACCGGGCGTGTCCGGCGGCTCCTTGTCCAGAGTGGCGGCGACGGCCCTGAAACCGCGCCGCAGATTGCTTCCGTGGTCCGCGTCGCCGATCGCGGAGTCCAGCTCCGTCAGCCGGTCGGCGGCCTTCTCCACGGCAGCGGCCATGCCGCTCATCCACCGGTGGAAGAACGAAGAATCCAGCACCAATTCCCCTTCCCTGTCCGCTTGTTCGTCCGCCTCGTCGTCCGCGACCGGGGCCGTCTCAGCGGCCCCAGCGCAGAGCGGCGGTCTGCACGGGCGCGTCCCACCACCGCAGCAGCTCCTCGTCGACCTGACACAGCGTCACCGAGCAGCCCGCCATGTCGAGGGACGTGACGTAGTTCCCGACGAGGGTACGGGCCACGGGAATACCGCGCTCGTGAAGGACCCGCTGCACCTCGGCGTTGAACCCGTACAGCTCCAGCAGGGGAGTGGCGCCCGTCCCGTTCACCAGGGCCAGGACGGGACCGGTCGGCCGCAGATCGTCGAGCACCGCCTCCACGGCGTAGTCCGCGATCTCCCGCGAGGTCATCATCGCCCGCCGCTCGCGCCCCGGCTCTCCGTGGATCCCGATGCCCAACTCAAGCCGACCCGACGGCAGTTCGAAGGTCGGACTCCCCTTGGCGGGCGTGGAGCAGGCACTGAGCGCCACCCCGAAACTCCGGGCCGACCCGTTCACCCGCCGTGCCACCTCCGCCACCCGCTCCAGCGGAGCGCCCTCCTCCGCGGCGGCCCCGGCGATCTTCTCCACGAACAGGGTCGCCCCGGTGCCGCGCCGCCCCGCCGTGAACAGACTGTCGGTCACCGCCACGTCGTCGTTGACGAGCACCTTGTCGACCCGGATGCCCTCCTCCTCCGCCAGTTCCGCGGCCATGTCGAAGTTCAGTACGTCCCCCGTGTAGTTCTTGACGACGAACAGAACCCCCTGTCCCGCATCGACAGCGGCGGCCGCCCGCACCATCTGATCGGGCACCGGCGACGTGAACACCTCCCCGGGGCACGCGGCCGACAGCATCCCCGGCCCCACGAACCCCGCGTGCAACGGCTCGTGCCCGCTCCCGCCGCCCGAGACGAGCCCGACCTTTCCCTCGACGGGAGCGTCCCGCCGCACCACGACCCGGTTCTCCACGTCGACGGCGAGTTCGGGATGCGCGGCGGCCATCCCGCGCAGCGCGTCCGACACGACGGTCTCGGGGACGTTGATCAGCATCCTCATGCGTACCTCCAGCAGGGGCGAGCAGGTGGGCCTTGTCGCGGCTCAAGTATCCAGGGCGAGCGGCCCGTGGGCACGAGGCGTGCGTCCGGTGCCGGACGAGCGGACGCCGGGCTGCGCCGCGCGTCAGTATCGCGAGTGCGAGGGTGCTGAGTGCCGGGATGCCCATGGCGCCCCGCACGGTGATGCCGTTCGTCTGCATCGCTGATGCGGTACGGGGCCGGGGTGTCGTCAGGGTGCCAGCAGGTCGTCCAGTTCGGCTGCGAACAGCAGGGCGGGGTCGAGGTCCATCCCCGCGAAGTGGCCCGCGAGTTCCAGGGACAGGACGCCGTGCAGCCGGGTCCAGAAGGTCAGGGCCCGGTGCAGGACGGCGGGCGGGGCGGGGTGGCCGTCCGCCCACTGCCGGTGGTCCGCGAGGTGCGTGGCGAAGGGCGTGGCGGGGCCGCGCGGAGGCAGTGTGGCGCAGGCGTCGAGCAGGGTCGCCAGGATCTCGGCGGAGATCGCGGTGATGTCGTCGGGTGCGTGATAGCCGGGAACGGGGGTGCCGTAGACGAGGAGGTACCGGTGCGGGTCCGCCAGGGCCCAGCCGCGCAGGGCGTGTGCCAGTGCAGCAGGGGCGGCGCCGGTAGCGCCGCTCGCGGTGGTCTCGGCGGTCGTGCCGGTCTCGGCGGTCGCGTGGAAGGTGTCGGCCAGGCTTCGGTACGCGTCCCTGATCAGCTCGGTGAGCAGGTCGTCACGGCTGGCGAAGTAGCGGTAGAGCGCGGGCCCGCTCATGCCCATCTGCTTGGCGATCGCGTTGAGGGAGAGCGCGGTCGCTCCCGCCGTGGCGATCTGCTTCCACGCGCGTTCCTTGACCTCTGAGCGCACTTGGGCGCGGTAGCGCTCGCGCGGAGTTGTCTGCGTGCCGGCTTCCGTCATGCCCGGAACCCTCCTCGGACGCCCATGGGGCTTACGCTCTCAAAATTTAGTGAGAACCTATCACGGAGCGTGGTCGCGGCGGTGGGCGCCGGGGTTTCCGGGCGACGGGCAGAAGGCGGTTCCGGAGGGCCTGCGGCCCGCACATCGCGGACGGGCCGCAGGTGCGGACGGGCCGCAGGTCCGGGCACCGGCCCGCACGCAGGGGCCGACCTGATTCGTGTGCTATCCGGAGCTCCGCAGCGGTTCCAGCCCGCGCCGGTCCGCAGCCCCCTCCGGAAGCCCGTGCTCCGTACGGTGCAGCGGCGCCGACGAGCCCGTCAGCGGCAGTCCCGTGCCGCCGTACCGGGCCGCGACGATCTCCGCCGCGATCGACAGCGCCGTCTCCTCCGGCGTACGAGCACCGAGATCGAGGCCGATCGGCGACCTCAGCCGGGACAACTCCCGTTCTCCGAGGCCCACTTCGCGCAGTCTCCGCAGACGGTCCGTGTGCGTGCGGCGCGAGCCCATCGCGCCCACGTACGCGACGGGCATCCGCAGGGCCTCCGTCAGCAGGGGTACGTCGAACTTGGCGTCGTGCGTGAGCACGCACAGCACCGTGCGCCCGTCGGTCTCCGTGCGCCGCAGATAGCGGTGCGGCCAGTCGACGACGACCTCGTCCGCCTCGGGGAACCGGGCCCGGGTGGCGAAGACGGGGCGGGCGTCGCACACCGTCACGCGGAATCCGAGGAAGGCGCCCGCCCGCACTAGCGCCGCCGCGAAGTCGATCGCACCGAAGACGATCATGCGGGGCGGCGGCACCCGGCATTCCACGAACAGGGTGACCCCGCCCGGACAGTGCGAGCCGTCCTCCGCGATGTCGACCGTGCCGGTGCGGCCGAGCGCGACCCGGGCCAGGGCCTCGTCCCGCGCGAGGCGGTCCAGCTGCCGCGACCCGCCGAGAGTGCCCTCGTGCGAACCGTCGGCGTGCACCAGCAGTGCCCCGCCCAGGAGTTCCTCAGGGCCGTGCACGATCCGTACCAGTGCCGCCGCCCGGCCCTCGGCGAACGCCGCCAGGGCGGACGCCAGTACGGGCCGGGCCGGTGCGCCCGCCCCCACCGGCGTGACCAGGACCTCCACGGTGCCGCCGCAGGTCAGGCCGACGGCGAAGGCGTCGTCGTCGCTGTAGCCGAACCGTTCGACGACAGGTCTGCCGTCGGCGAGTGCCTGCCTGCACAGGTCGTACACCACGCCCTCCACGCACCCGCCGGAGACCGAGCCGAGCGCGGAGCCCGCACCGTCGACGGCGAGGGCGGCGCCGGGGCCGCGCGGTGCGCTGCCGCTCACGCCGACCACGGTGGCGACGGCCACCTCGCGGCCCTCCGCGAGCCATGGGCCCAACTCCCCTGCGATGTCACGCACGCGCGGCCCCCGCGCCCGCCGCCAGTACGCGGTCGGGCCGGATCGGCAGGTGGCGGTGGCGCACGCCGGTCGCGTGCCGGACCGCGTTGGCGATCGCCGCGGCCGCGCCCACGATGCCGACCTCGCCGATGCCCTTGATCCCGACGGGGTCGTCCTCGTCCAGGTCGTCGGTCAGCCAGTCCGCCTCGACGTGCGGGACGTCGGCGTGGGACGCGACGTGGTACCCGGCAAGGTCGGCGCCGACCAGGGCGCCCGAGGCCAGGTCCCGTACCGCCTCCTCGTGCAGGGCCATGGAGATGCCCCAGGTCATCCCGCCCACCAGCTGATTGCGGGCGGTCAGCGGATTGACGATCCGGCCCGCCGCGAAGATGCCGAGCATCCGGCGCACGCGCACCTCGCCGGTGGTGACGTCGACGGCCACCTCCGCGAACTGCGCGCCGAAGGAGTGCCGTTCGCGCTGCGCCAGTGCCGCGATCGCCGCCGTCGTGTCCGACCGTACGGTGAGGCCCTCCGGCGGGATGTCGCCGCCGGGAGTGAGCAGCCCGCGCAGTTCCCCGGCCGCGGCGGTGACGGCCCAGGCCCAGGAGCGGGTGCCCGCCGAGCCGCCCGCGACCATCGCAGGACCGAAGTCGCTGTCCCCGATCAGGACGCGGACCCGGTCCGGCGAGGTCTCCAGGGCGTCGGCGGCGATCAGGGTGAGCGCGGTCCTGGCGCCCGTCCCGATGTCCGACGCCGTGATCCGTACGGTGAAACCGCCGTCCGGTTCGGCCGTCACCGCCGCCGTGGACGGCATGGCGCCCGCGGCGAAGGAGGCCGCCGCCGTGCCGGTGCCCAGCAGCCACCGCCCGTCGCGGCGCAGCCCGGGACGCGGATCGCGGTCCGCCCAGCCGAACCTGGCCGCGCCCTCCCGGAAGCAGTCGAGCAGCCGCCGCCCGGCGAAGGGCAGCCCGGACACGGGTCCCCGGTCGGGTTCGTTGCGGGCGCGCAGGGCGATCGGGTCGACCCCGCACTTCTCGGCCAGCTCGTCGAACGCGCACTCCAGCGCGAAGGAACCCGGAGCCTCGCCGGGGGCGCGCATGAACGTCGGGGTCGGCACGTGGAGCGGCACCACCTGGTGGGCGGTGCGGTGCGCCGGGGCGTCGTAGAGCACCCGGCCGGGGGTGGCGCTCGGCTCCAGGAACTCGGACAGCGTGGAGGTGAGGTTCAGCGCGGTGTGTTCCAGCGCGCGCAGCCGCCCGTCGGGGTCCGCGCCGAGCCTGACGCGCTGGGCGGTGGGGCTGCGGTATCCGGTGAGCGTGAACATCTGACGGCGGGTCAGTACCACCCGGACCGGCCGCTGGAGAAGCGTCGCGGCCATCACGGCGGCCACCTGGTTCACACGCAGGCCCTTGGACCCGAAGCCGCCGCCGATGTGCTCGGAAGTGACGTGCACCGAGGCAGGGTCGAGCGAGAACAGGTTGGCGAGGTCACCCCGCACCCACCCGGCACCCTGGTTGGAGTCGACCAGTTCGAGCCGCCCGTCCTCCCAGCGGGCCGTCGCCGCGTGCGGCTCCATCGAGCTGTGGTGCTCCTCGGGCGTGCTGTACTCGGCGTCCACGACCACCGCGGAGCGGGCGAGTTCGGCCGCGAGGTCGCCCTTCTCGGTCACCGCCGCGGCGTGCGGTACGTCCGCCGCGGTGACCGCCCCCGGCCTCCCGGCGTAGAACGCCACGTCGTGCGGTTCCTCGGTGCAGCGCACCACGAGAGACTCGGCCGCCTCCCGTGCCTGCTCCGGCGTCTCGGCGACGACCAGCGCCACGGGCCAGCCCGCGTACGGCACCCGGTCGTCCTGGAACAGCGCGACCGAGGGGTCGGGCGCCAGCCCCATGGAGGGGGCGTGGCCGGTGTCCACCCGCGGGGCGTTCCCGTGGTGCAGCACCGTGAGGACGCCGGGCATGGCGAGGACGGCGTCGGTCTCCACCGAGAGGATGCGGCCGTGTGCCGTGGTGGACAACGCCAGCCAGCCGTGGGCGAGTTGGCCGAAGGGGATGTCGCCCGAGTACCGGGCGGCCCCGGTGACCTTGTCGTATCCCTCCACCCGGGAGTGCGCGGTGCCGACGGATCCCTTCAGGGGGGTGGTGACACCGGTCATCGGGCGGCCTCCTCGGTGAGTTCGGCGACTTCGGCGACTTCGGCGAGTTCGGTGAGCACGGCGACCACGAGATTGCGGATGAGGTCCACCTTGTAGCCGTTGTGCGGCAGAGGTGCCGCTGCGGAGAGTTCGGCGTCCGCGGCGGCGAGGAACGTGCGGGCGTCCGCCGGAGCGCCCCTCAGCACCCGCTCGGCCGCGTGGGCCCGCCACGGCCGCGACGCGACCGCCCCGAGTGCGAGGCGCACGTCCCGTACGACACCCGCCTCGACGTCGAGGGCGGCGGCGACCGAGCCGATCGCGAAGGCGTACGAGGCGCGCTCGCGCACCTTGCGGTAGCGGGACACGGCGGCCACCGGGGCGGGCGGCAGGACGACACCGGTGATCAGGGCCCCGGGCGGCAGAGCGGTCTCCCGGTGCGGGGTGTCTCCCACCGGCAGGTAGAAGTCGGCGAGCGTCAACTCACCCGCACCGTCGGCCGTTTCGTACGTCACGACCGCGTCGAAGGCGGTCAGTGCTACGCCCAGGTCGGAGGGGTGCACTGCCACACAGTGCTCGGAGGCACCGAGGATGGCGGCGTTGTGGTGTTCGCCGGTCAGGGCGGGGCAGCCGGTGCCGGGGGAGCGCTTGTTGCAGGGCCGGGCGACATCGGTGAAGTAGCCGCAGCGGGTGCGCTGGAGCAGGTTCCCGCCGACCGTGGCCATGTTGCGCAGCTGCCCCGAAGCCCCGGCCAGCACCGCCTGGGTCAGCGCCGGGAAGCGCAGGCGGACGTCCGGGTGGGCGGCGAGGTCGCTGTTGGTCACGGTGGCGCCGATGCGCAGGCTGCCGTCCGGGGCCGACTCGATCCGGTCCAGGGGGAGTTCGCGCAGGTCCACCAGCCGGGAAGGCCGCTCCACACCGGTCTTCATCAGGTCGACGAGGTTGGTGCCGCCGCCGAGGAACCGGGCGTCCGGGTCGGCGTCCAGGAGCGCGAGCGCGCCCGGTACGTCGTGCGCGCGCTGATAGCCGAACTCCTTCATGCTGCGGCCTCCTTGGTCCCGGCCCCGGCGGTGGCGGGCGCGCCCTCGGGGACGCCGGCCGCGCGGGCGACCGCCTGGACGATCGTCGTGTACGCACCGCAGCGGCACAGGTTGCCGCTCATCCGCTCGCGGATCTCGTCACCGGTGAGCGGTGGCGGTACGTCCTGCGGGCGTACGTCCTGAGTGGCCGCGCTGGGCCAGCCGGCCGCGTGCTCCTCGATGACGGCGACGGCGGAGCAGATCTGCCCCGGGGTGCAGTAGCCGCACTGGAGCCCGTCCAGATCGAGGAAGGCCTGCTGCACCGGATGCAACTGCCCGCCCTCCGCGAGCCCTTCGACGGTACGGATCTCGCGCCCCTCGGCGGCCACCGCCAGTTGGAGGCAGGAAACGGCCCGCCTGCCGTCGAGCAGGACGGTGCAGGAGCCGCACTGCCCCTGGTCGCAGCCCTTCTTGGTGCCGGTGAGGTCCAGTCGCTCGCGCAGGGCGTCGAGCAGGGTGGTGCGGTGGTCGACGGTGAGGGAGTGCTTCTCGCCGTTGATGTTCAGGACGATGACGCTGGAGGTGGACGCGTCCGCGGAGACGGAGGTGGATAAGGCCATGGGCAGTCCTCTTTCGCGTATCCGGTTTCGCGTATCCGGAAAGGATTCGGCGCCGTGCGGACGCGAGTGTCCAGCACGTGTGTCCGCGGCTAGAGTGAACTCAACCGGACAGTTGTCCATTTCGGGAAAACGTACCGGACAGCTGTCCGCTTAACAAGCAACGGAACAAGCCACATGGCAGAATCGAATGCTTCGGTGAGCCCGGGAGGAGGGCGAGTGCGGAAGAAGAGGACCGCGCCCGTGCGGTCGGACGCGCAACGCAATCGCGAGCGCATCCTGGAGGTGGCGCTGGCCGAGCTGACCCGCGCCCCGGACACTCCGCTGAGCGCCATCGCGCGGAAGGCGTGCGTGGGCCAGGGCACCTTCTACCGGAACTTCCCGCACCGGGAGGCGCTCGTCCTGGAGGTCTACCGCCACGAGATGCGTCAGGTCGCCGACTGCGCGGCGGAGTTGCTCGCGGAACGCCCGCCCGAGGAGGCGCTGCGGGAGTGGATGGACCGGCTGGCGCAGTTCGCGATGACCAAGGCAGGCCTCGCCGAGGCGATACGGCAGGCCACCAGCGCGCCGGGCGCCCCGGCCAAACCGGGGCACGCCCCCGTCACGGACGCCGCGGAACTCCTGCTCCGTGCCAACGAGGAAGCCGGCACGATCCGCACGGGTGTCTCCGGGGACGACTTCCTCCTCGCGGTCGCCGGCCTCTGGCAGATCGACCCCCGGGGCGACTGGCAGCCCCGCGCCGCCCGGCTCTTCGATCTCGTCATGGACGGTCTGCGCGCGGGAGCGTCCCGGCGGCCCCACGACACCACCTGACAAGGTCCTACCGGTCCGGAACGGCGGAGCGGGCCGCACCCGCTGCTCGGCCGTGCCGCCCGGGGCGGCGCACGGGGTGATACCCGGTGGTGCATACCGGCCAATCGCCGCCGGATCCGGTGGGGGGATGTTGAGCGCCGACCGGGTCGCGACGTACGGTGATCAGCCGTCAACAGACCGTTGATCCGGCTTGGTTGAGGTGTGTCACGGGGAGCAGGGCCGTGCGGGGGCGGCACGGAGTTCGGCGAGAAGGGCGGATGGCCTTGAGCGGGTTGATCGGTCGGGACAGTGAACTCGCAAGGCTGCGGGGCGCCCTCGAAACGGCGTCCGGGGGTCATCCGGTCACCCTGCTGGTCAGGGGCGAGCCGGGGATGGGCAAGTCCGCGTTGTTGGACGCGCTGGCCGCCCTCGCCCGCGAGAGGGGCTTCCAGGTGCTGGCCGCGGATGCGAGGAGGCTGCCGCAGCAACCGTTCGCCGCCGCCGGCCGGCTGCTCGACCAGGTGGCGACGAGCGAGGGCGAAGCGCCTGTCGCACCCGATGTGTGCGCCGAGGAGCCCGATCTGTCCGGTCGGGTCGGTGGGGGGCCCGAGGGTTCGGACCCGGGAACCGTGGCCGCAGTGGGCGGTTCCGAGGGGGCGGCTCCGTACGGTCCGTACGGTGGGGAGTCTTTTGCCGGTGCTCCCGGGCAGGGCGACGGCCGTTCCGGGGGCCAGGGTTCCCGCGCGCTCCGGCTCGGCGGGGACGGCCGCGGTCCTGTCCCGCAGGGGCACGGCTCCGTGCACTCGGGGCACTCGGGGCACTTGGAGTCCTCCGTGCACCCCGGGCACCCCGTGCACCCCGGGCGCTCAGGTTCCGGCACGGCGGGCGCCGATGGCGGTCGGTCCCCCGGCTCTGCCCCTCAGGGCGCCCGCTCCGGCGCCCCCGGGCCCCACCGGACCGACGCCGACCCCTTCGGCGCCCCCGGCCCGATCGGTGGCCGGTCCAACGACCGGGTCCCCGAAGCCGTGCGCCCCCGGCCCAGCGGTCTCGGCGCACCCGACCCACACGAGTACGCCACCGGCTCTCCGGCTTTCCACGGTTCCTGTTCGGACGTTCCCGTCACGGGCGCTCTGGACTTCCGCGGGTCCTGGGCCGATGTTCCTGCCCCTGACAGGCCACTCGCCTCGGTCGGTACGACTTCGCCCGTGACCCCGTTCCCCATCCGGCGCACCGACGGGACGCTCCTTCCCTCCGCCGCCACAGCCGCCGCCACGGCCACCCTTGTCCCCGGCCCCACCCCGGCCCCCTCGACGGCCCGTCTCCACGAACTCACCGAGACCCTGCGAGTCCACACCCGCCGCGCTCCCGTCCTCCTCTGTCTGGACGGCGCGGCGCACGCCGACCCCTGGTCGCTGCGCTGGCTGCTGGAGCTGTCGGAATCCGCGCTGCCCGCCGCACTGCTCATCGTTGTCAGCGGGCACGGCCCCAGCACCGGGCACAGCCCCAGCACCGGGCACAGCCCCGGCACCGGACACGGCCCCGGCGCCCGTCCCAAGAGCACCACTCCCGAGGCCGAGCTCGTCGCCCGTGCCGAGCACATCGACCTCGCCGGCCTGTCGGCCGACGCGCTCGCCTCCCTGGCCGAGTCCCGTACCGGTACCGCCCTCGACCCGGAAAGTGCCGCCGCGTTCCGGGAGTCGACCGGCGGCAATCCCGCACTGCTCCTCGCCCTGCTGGCCGACCGTCCCACGCCCACCGCCGCCACAGCTGCCACGGCCCCCTCGACCGCTCCCACCCCCACTTCCGCTGGCCCCGCCCTCCTCTCCTGTACCGAGCGCTGGCTCGGCGGGCTCGGCGCGCAGGCGCTCGGTCTGGCCCGCGCCGTCGCCGTCCTCGGCCCGGACGCCGAAGTCGCCCAGGCAGCCGAACTGGCCCGGCTGCCCCTGCCCGAGGCCTTCACCGCCGTCGACGAGCTGGTCGCCCGGCGCCTGCTGGCCAACCGCACCCCGCTCGCCTTCCACCCTCCGGTGCTCGCCGCCCTGGTCCGCGGCGGCATCCCCGCCGGCAGTCTGGCCGCCCTGCACCTGCGGGCCGCCGAGATCCTGCGCGACGGCCACTTCGGCGTGACCAGGGTCGCCCGTCACCTGGTCGAGGCCGGGCCGCTCGGCCTGAACTGGACCGTGTGCCCGCTGCTCCTGGCCGCCCGCCGGCACGCCCGCGAGGGGCGTGCCGAGGACGCCGCCCGGCATCTGCGTGCCGCCCTGCGCGAACCGCTGCCGCCCCGCACCCGCGCCGCCGTGCGGTGCGAACTCGCCGCCCTGGACTCCTTCGTGGACCCCGGCCGTACCGTGTGCGGCCTGGACGCCGACCGGCAGGAAGCACAGGACCCCGTCGCGGCGGCCGACTACGCCGTCACCCTGGCCCGTCTGCTCGCCGACTGCGGACGGCCCGTCGACGCCGTCGCCGTCCTGGACGACACCGCGCACCGGATCGCCCCCGCGGCCGCCGAGGTCTGGCGGCTGCGCCTGCACAAGGCGTACGTCTGCCTGGCCGGCCCGCCCACACTCGCCGACGCCGCCGAACCGCTGGACCAACTGGCCGCCGCCCGGCCGCCGCACCGCGCCGCCGCCCGCGAACTGGCCGGGCTGCGCGCCGCCCACGCCGTCCGCGCGGGCCACCACAGCACCGACGCGGTCCAGCACGCCCGCCGGACGCTGGAGTCCCTGGCGGGCGACCCGGACGGCTCCACGCGCTCCCTGTGGCACGGCTGCGGCCCGCTGATCCTGGCCGACGAGCTCGACGAGGCGTGGGCGCACCTCACCCGTATCCACCCGCCCCGCGGCACCCGCCCCGGCTGCTGGGACCACGTCGTCGCCGACCTGCTGCGGGCCACGGTCCATCGCGTACGGGGAGACCTCGCCGGTGCGGAAGAACTGCTGGCCCCGCTCGCCGAGCTGCTGACGGCCGGCGCCGGCGCCTCTCCCGCCGCCGTCCTCGGCATCGCCGCCCTCGTCGAGGTACGCGCCCTGCGCGGCGACGCGCACGGCGCCTGCGGGTTGCTCTCCGCAGCCGGACTCGACGGTGAACTGCCGCCCCGCCGGGGGAACTTCGCGGTGCTGGCCGCCAGGTCCGTACTGCGGGAGCGCTCCGGCGATCTGCCCCGCGCGATCGAGGACTGCCGGGCCGCGGGCCGTCTCCTCACCGACAGCCAGGTGCACAATCCGGCGGTACTGGCCTGGCGTTCCCGCGCCGCACAGCTGCTTCTGGCCCAGGGCGGACAGAACCGGCCCGCGGGCGGCACCGGCAGCCCCGCCCCGACCGCAGGAGCCGCCGAAGCCGCCCGCCTGACCGAAGCCGCACGCCTGGCTGCCGCCGAGCGCGACGACGCCCGCCGCTGGGGCACCCCGCGCACCCTCGGCGCCGCCGAACACGCCCTGGCCAAGGCGGAGACGGGCGAGCGGCGCATCCACGCGCTCGGCGCCGCGGTCCGCACCCTCTCCCGCTCCCCGGCCCGCTACGAGCTGGCCCTCGCCCGCGCCGACCTGGCGGACGCCCTGTACGCGGCCGGCCGGGCGGACGAGGCGCACACCCACTACGCAGGAGCGCTCTCCCTCGCCCGCTCCTGCGACGCCCAGCCCCTCGTCCGCCGCATCCGGGCCGCCTCGCAGGGCAACGGTGTCACCGGCGCCGCACGGGCCACCGGACCGGCAGAGGCCCACGATCCCGTCCACCCCACGCTCACCGCCCTCACCCCGCAGGAGCGGAAGATCCTCCGCCTGGCCAGGGACGGCCACACCAACAGGGCGATCGCCGGACAGCTCTTCGTCACCGTACGGACCGTCGAGTTCCACCTCTCCGGTGCCTACCGCAAGCTCGGCATCACCGGCCGGGGCCAACTCGGCGGCCTGTTACCGGAATCCGTCCCGGACCGCCGCGACGAGCGCTGACGCCCCAGCGCCTCACACCCTTCCTCCCGGTCGCACTTCACGCCCGTCCGTCCGCTCGCACCTCACGCCTGCCCGTCCGCCCACTCCGTCCCCAGCCGCGCCCACTCCGGTCGGCCGTCGCGATCCTCGCCGCCGCCCTCGCCGCCCTCGCCGCCACCGTCCGCGCCACCGGAACCGGGCCCGGCCACCACATACCGCCGGAAGCTGTCCACCGCGCCCACCCCGTGCACCGCCTCGACGGTGTGCGAGGCCAGATGGCACAGCAGACCCCGGTCGACGGGGGTGAGGCCGAGCCGGCCCAGGTGGACGTACAGGTAGTTCATCACCAGTCGGAACGAGGCGAACCAGTGGTCCTCGCGCAGGAAACCCGTGTGCCCGTGGTCGCTCCGCAAGAGCTCGTGGAACTCGCTGACCTGCCGCGTCGGCATCCTCGGCGCCGCCTTGGCCGCGTCCATGGACACCTCTCCCGCCGCCATCAGCGGATGCGCCAGCCGCTGGTGGCGGCGCACCGTCCGGGCCCACTCCGCCACGAACGGTACGTCGCCGTCCGTCCCGGCGCCGCCCTCGGACAGCGTCCTCTCCACCGCCCGCAGCCGCTCCGACAACGCTTCCCGCTGCCGCAGGAACCTGGTGTCGAAGGCACGCCGGTACCCGCCCGGGTCCGACGTCCGGGACAGGAACGCGTCCGCGTGCGACCGCAGCGACAGGAACCCCCGCTCGATCGGGTCCCCGTCCGCGTCGAAGGGGATCGACGCCGCCGCCACCGTCGCCCACATCAGGTCGAGCGCCAGCACCGGCAGCGCGTCCTCGCCCGTGCGCATGTGCGCGTACGCCGCGAACGCCAGCCCGTTCGTGTCGCTCAGGAAACCGGCGAGCAGCTCGCTCGCCGTCAGCGACCCCAGTACCGGCAGCCGGTGGTCGTACGGCTGCTCCCGTACGCAGTTGTCCGCCACCCAGGGGTGCCGGGTCCCGGTCTCCATCTCCAGCTCCGCCAGCCGTGCGTGCGCCGGTGCGAGCGCCGTCTCGTCCAGCAGGGCCGTCGACGGGTGCGCACGCAGGTGGTCCGCCACCACCGCGGTCACCCCAGGTCGCACCCGGTTCTCCCAATCACCCGTCTCCGCAAGGAAGTTGAGGCGCAGATGGGGGCCGCGCAGCCAGTGCCTGCCGAACCAGGCGGCCTTGGTCCACGGTCGTACGGCGTCGAAGGCGGGACGCACCGCGTCCAGGATCAGCGCGGGCTCGGCCGCCGCGTCGTGGTGGTGCACGTGCAGACTGTGCCAGCGCACACCGGCCCGGGCGTCCTCCCGCACGCGGTCACCGGACCGGGCGCTCACGAGGCGGCCAACGCCTCGGGCAGCTCCGCCAGCACCCGCCCGACCAGGAACCTCAGCTGGTTCTCCTGCCACAGCGTCAGCCCCAGCCGGTTGTTGACCAGGTGTGCGCAGCGCAGCAGCACCAGGCTCGTCGCCGGGTGCGCCGTCGCGGCAAGTCCGAGCGGTTCCGCCAGCGGAGAGGCGGCCCACTCCGAGGCGAAGGAGTCCGCGTCCTCCAGCCGGTGCAGTTCGTCGCGCAGCTCGCGCACCGATTTCAGCCAGTACGCGTGCGGCCCGTCCCCCGTGGGCCCGGCCGCCAGCGCCCAGATGCGCCGTGCCCGCGCCTCCAGCTGCGGGCGCTGCGCCCGGTAGCGCGGCTCGACGTCCTCCGCCTCGGGCCCGCTGCCGAACGGAAGCGGCGGCCCGCCGTGCCGCACCCACTGGCCCCGGATCTCGTCGCACAGCGCGAACACGCCCACCACCAGGTCGAACGCCAGCAGCGCCCGCTGTTCGACGCTCGTCCGCGCGTCCACCACGGTCAGTGCGAGTCGGCTGGACTCGAAGAAGTGCCGCTCGACGGCGGCGACCGCCCTGCCGTACCCGTAGTCGGCGTGCTCGCGCGCGTACGGAGGGAAGGCCACGGAGTTGTTGGGGTGCACCTCCTGGTCGTGCCCCGCGCGCCCCTCCAACCCCGCCAGCCCCTCGGCCACCTGCGCGAACCGCGACCTGTCCACCACGTCGGGGGCGGGCACGCGCCGCAGGAACGCGCGGATCTCCGCCTCCGCACGCCGCTCGACCGCCGCCCGGTCGCTCCGGTGCGCGGGCAGCAGCCGCAACCGCACGTGGGGGCCGCCCTCCCAGTAGCGGAGGAAGAAGAACCGCTGCACCAGGCCATCGGCGCGCAGCGCGTCGGCCAGCGGGCCCAGGCACTCGGTCAGCAGCCGGTCCTGGTCGGCGTCGTAGAAGACGTGCGCGCACACCCAGTCCGCACCCTTCGACGCGGTGGGCTCCAGCAGGTCGCTACCGGTCACCATGGTGCTCTCTTCCCTTCGTCGTCACAGCGGTCAACTCCCTTGTGCGTACGTGGCGTTGATCTCCAGCAGGAACTCGGTCACCCGGGCTCCGGCGGCCGCGTAGTGCGGCAGCTCGTCCGTGCCGGGCAGTGCCTCCTGGAGGAAGAGGACATGCGAGTCGTCGGTGAGCATCCGCTCGAACACCCCGACCAGCAGCAGATTCGCGAAGTCCACGTACAGCGGCTTGCGCGACTTGATCCGCCACACGCTGCCGCCGACCACGGACGCCGGATCCAGGCCCCGTACGAAACAGCGCTGCGGCATCCCGTGCCCGCGCAGCCACCCCGCCAGCCGCAGCAGCAGCTCCCGGTCGCCCTCGCCCCTGCGGCGGACGGGCACGGAGCTCACCGGGAACACCCACTGGCGGCGGCTGACGGTGGTGCGCCCGATCACCACCCGCGGCTCGGCCAGCATGCCGTCCACCGCCGCCAGTGAGGGGTCGCCGAACATGCGCCGGCCCGGAATGAGCAGGTTGGAGGTCGCGCCGAAGGCCTGCATCAGCAGCCGGATCGCGGGCGGCAGCCACAGCTCGGCGATCAAGTTGGGGTGCACCGGGCGTACTTCGACGTCCAGGCGCGCCGAACGCAGGGTCAGCAGCCCCAGTTCCGGATCGTGCCGGACCACCAGGTCTCCGAGCGGGACACGGGCACGGCTTCCGCCCTCGCGCAGGCTCAGGCCCTCCGGGTAGTCGATCTCGGCGCCCACCGCGGACAGCCGCAGTCCGACATTGCTGCCGAAGTGCCGGCAGGTGTCGGCGAGGATCGTCCCCGGTGGCGGGGGAGCGGTCGTCAGGGGGACGTCCGTCCCGGCCTGTACGAGCAGTCGTCGGATCCGGTCACGCCCCCTGCCGTGACCGGAGTTGACGGCGTTCACCACGAACCGGGGATCCTCCGCGGCGCCGTACGGCTGCCCGTAGAAGGCCACCGAGTCCGGCGCCCGCATCCACCCGGGCCAGTCCGCGGCACGCGCGGAGAGCCGTGCCGGGTCGAGCCGCAGCACCCCGTCCGGGTCGGGCAGTCCCGCCAGCACCTCCGCGCACAGTTCGGCCCGAGTCCGCGCCAACTCCCGCACCCGGTCCAGCCGGTGGCCGGCCAGGGCCGCGTATCCGTGGGTGGCGATCGACAGCAGCCCCGGCAGCTCCTGATCCTCGCGCAGCCACCCCTGAACCGCCCGGTGGAAGGCCAGGAACGGCACTTGCGCCCCCGCGCCGATCCGCTCCGCGAACGCCTCGGCGAGTGCGATCCGACCGGGCAACGCGGGATCGAGGACCCCGTAGAGCCGTCGTACGACGTTCAGATCGCCCAGGACTCCGGCCCAGGCGGTCCGGTCGGGCCCCGGGAGAGGAGTGCTGAGCAGCGCGTTCTCAATGATGCTGTTCTTCGCGGGCAGTTCGAGGGCCCCGGGCCCGGACAGCTCCCGCACCCTGCGCAGGGCCGCCTCGACACCCCGGGCGCACCGCAGCCGCTCACCGGGGTCGGCGAGTGCGGGATACCCCTCCAGGAGTGCCGCGAGTTCCGTCAGTACGTCGCCGAGCGAGTCCAGCGCGGGGCTCGCCCCCGCCACCCAGGTGCGCAGCTCGCCCAGCGGGTCCAACGCCTGGTCGGCGAAGGGGCGTTGGGTCTCCAGCAGCCCGACCTCCACCAGCTTGCCGAGGAAGGCGTCGGCCACCGCCGGCGTGCTCCCGGTGCGTGCGGCCACCCGCCCGACCGCTTCCCCCCGCGTGGGCCACCGGCCCCCGGCCGTCCCGCCCCCGACCGCCGCCCCGGAGCCGTCCGCCACCGGGTCCGGTACGGAGTCGGTGATCGCCGGGTCCGCCCCGGAGCCGCCCACCGCCTCCACGCACGCCGCCACCGCCGCCGACGCGGGCAGCCCGCGCAGCGGCTCGTCGGCTCCCGGGCCGAGGAACTCCCAGCGGCCGTCCGCCAGGTGGGCGCTCGGATTGAGGCGCAGCCGCAGTCCCGCGGCGAGTGCCGGGTGCCCGCTCAGTTGCCGGACGACCTGCTGCACCACCCATACGTTGATCTCCGCGACGGACCGCACCGCGAACCACCCGGCCGGGTCGACGTCCTCGGCCGGGTCACCGGGGGCGGAGTCGGCCGCGTCCCCGTCCCGCCAGCTCCCCAGCCCGCTCATCGTGAACGTGCTGAAGGGACTGGTCTTCGTCGTGATCCGGGCCAGATACTTCGCCAGCCGCAGCGCGAGCTGCCGGTCGGGGGCGGTGCCCTGCGGGTGCTCCAGCCACTTCTCCAGCCGCTCGTGCAACGCGGGGCTGCTCAGTACAAGACCGTGCCGGAACGCCGGATCGGTCACCGCCTTGCGCAACAGGGTGTGCCGGGTGTCGGTGTGATGGGCGATCAGCTCCGCCAGTCGCTCCAGGCTCCGTCGCAGATCCCCCAACAACCCCTGCCAGGCGCGCACTTGATCGGCGACCTCGTCCGGCAGCAGTGCCCGCACCCCGTCGTTCCAGCAGCGCACCGGAAGCGTCTTGCGGTTGTGGATCGCCCGCCGCAGCGCGACCAGCGACGACTTCCCGTCCGCCGTGCGCCCGATCACTGCGAACAGGGTGTCGGACAACACCGCCTCCGCCGCGTCGAGCCGCCGCTCGGCGTCCTGCACCACCGTGGTCTGCTGCCACAGCTCCGGTGCGCGCAGATCGTCCAGCATGTGCACCGGCAGCCCGCCGATCCGCACGCCGAACACGTCCGGGGTTGAGAATTCCTCGGTCAAGACCGACTCCAGTCACGGGAACGGATGCGGATGCGGGTTGAGGTCGTCGACGGTCAGCGGGCCCGCCCGGTGGCCGAGCCGGGCGGGAACGCCATACAGCCTGGGCAGCCCGTGCGTGCGCCTCATCCGATGCCCGAACGTCATCGGCAGCAGACCGGGAGCGATCACCTTCGCGCAGGCCAGCCCACCCGCCCGGTGCTCGTCCGCCGTCTGGTCGACCACGATCACGTCCTGGCCGAGCCCGGTGAACCGGGCGACCACGGCCGCCAGGTCCTCCCGCAGGTCCGCCCCGCGCGGACGGCAGTCCGCCCGTACGAACGCCTCCCGCACGGACAGCCCCGCACCGCCCGCCCCGCGCAGGAAGTCGAACCGGTCGAGCGCGCCGGGATGGCAGTACAGCAGTGCGTGGTCGCGCATCTCGCGCACCAGCTCCGGGTCGTCGACCATCGCCGTGATCCGGTCCGGCTCCTCCCGGTAGGCGGCCCGGTTCCAGCCGAGGTTGGCGGCCAGTTCCAACAGGCCGTTCAGCAGGGCCTGTTCGGGGTCGAAGTGGGCTCCAGCGGCGCAGATCGCGGCGGGTTCGGCAGCCGGTGAGCCGGCGTGCCCGGGAGCCGGGTGCACGGCCATCACCCAGGCCGACGCGATGCCGTGGTCGGTGGTCGTGGCGAACGCCTCCACCCGGTGCCCCGAGTCCTGCCGGATGCGCTCGGCCAGTATCCCCACCCGGGGGTCGGCCACCGTGCGCAGATCGATCCGGGGCGCGGGCAGCCGTGCGTACCAGGTCAGCAGGAAGTCGTCGCGCTCCGCCAGCTCCAGCAGCCCGTGCAGCGCCGCCTCCTCAAGGCAGCCGCCCACCGCACACCCGTTGGACACCTCGTACGCCAGGGGAAGCGCGTGCGGGCCGGTGTGCCGGGTGCGGTAGTAGGCGTAGTCCTCCGGTACGAGGACGGGCGCGTCCCGCAGGAAGGAGTGGCCCCACACCCAGTTCAGCTCCCGGTCCGGGTCGAAGGGCGGATAGGGAAAGCCGGGCCGCGCGTACCGCTCGGGAGGGTAGAGGCCCAGCGTCTCCGGGTGCACCGCCCGGTCCGCCACCTCCCGGTGGGCGGCGCGCACCACGGTCCGCCGCCCACCGGGCCGCGCCCCGCCCAGCCGCTCCAACGCCTCGGCCAGCGCGGTGCGTTCGCAGCCCGCGTAGTCCAGCACCCGCCCGAACCCGGCCTCCTGCTCGCTGCCCGGCAGGTGCACGGGGGCGGAGACCATCGGATAGCGGTAGTCGGTACGCACGTCGAGCTGGCGGACCAGGCCGGTGTGCCCGTCCACGTACGTCCGTACGAGTCCGTCCCAGTCCGCCCGCAGGTCGCGGACCCGGTACGTGTCGGGGGCGAGCTTGGGCCGGGGGGTGCCCATCAGGGAGGGCGGCCGGTCGTCGGGCAGGGTGGCGCACTGCGGGCAGAGCGGATCGGGGAGGAAGGGGCGGGCGTCGACGGCGAGGGTGTTCAGGTCGACCATCAGCAGGGAGGGTGCTGCCAACGTCCTTGGTACGAGGGCGAGTTCACCTGTCACCAGGGCGCCGACCGTCTCGCACGCCCAGGTGGACAGTACGGGGGTCCGCCGCTCCGCCAGCTCCTTCGCGTACCGGCGCACCAGTTCGGCCCTGGTGCTGCCTCGGCCCAGGGCGCGTTCCCTGCGGGTGCGGGCGCAGCGCGCGCAGCCGGGGCGGCCGGGTACGACGGACGGGCCGACGACGGCCCGGCCCAGCTCGACGCGCACCGGCAGCCAGCCGGCTCCGGGCGGCGCGCTGCCCGGCGGTCCGGTGGCCGTGTTCCAGCCGTCGTCCGCACTG
This sequence comes from Streptomyces sp. NPDC021093, assembly GCF_044333135.1. Taxonomy (NCBI): domain Bacteria; kingdom Bacillati; phylum Actinomycetota; class Actinomycetes; order Kitasatosporales; family Streptomycetaceae; genus Streptomyces; species Streptomyces sp. NPDC021093. The sequence continues at coordinate 407,118 of NZ_JBIRQJ010000008.1, forward strand.
ACCACCCAGGTGGCGGGGGCGTCCGGAGCGGCGAGCGGGAGAGGGGTCCGGGCGACCGCTTCCTCGACTGCGGCGGCGAGCGCGCCCGTGCCGTGCACCCGCACCGTGACCCGGTGGCCGTTGGCTGCCACTGCGACGTCCGTCAACGTCACTGCCCTTCAGGAGAGTTGGTGTGCCGAGGTGGGCGAGGCCGTGCCCGGCGGACCGAGGTCCGCCGGGCACGGCAGTGCGGCTGCGTCAGCAGCAACAGCAGGAGCAGCAGCTCGCCGGGGTGCCGGTCGAGGTGCAGTTGGACGCGCCGATCTCGACCATGGCGTGGCCGACGTTGACCGACTCCAGGCCGGCGCCGGGCGACGTGGGCAGGATGTCCAGCTCGTCGACGCTCAGGTCGGCGAGGTCGAGCGCGAGGTCCGATGCCATCGGATTCCCCTCTCTGTTGATCATCACTGGGTGGTCCACCACCGGCGCTGCCGGTGGTGGTGCTGCCGGTGCCCCGGCGGGAAGCCGGAACCGGCACGGGCTTGGAGGAGCCCGGTCCGCATCCTGTGCCCCGGTGGCCCCCGTGGTCTTTACGGTGTGACCCCAGGCCGGCCCGCAGGATGCGCAGGCACGGGCCGTAGGGCCGCTCCTCACCAGGTCAGCGGAGGTTCGTACTGGGCGGACGGCCGTCGGCGCCCCAGTACGAGCGTGAACACCGGGACCCGGCCGGGCCCGCCGCCGGTCAACTCCCGCACCAGGTCCGCGTGGTAGCCGTTGGTGACCCGGGCGGACACCCCGGCCGCGGCCGCGAGCACGCTGATCCGCTGGGCGACGATCCCCGCCTCCTGGTGCAGGATCCGGTACCCCCGGTCACCGAACCAGCGGTCGCCCGCGAACCGGTCCACGCCGAGGAACACCAGCGCGGGCGCCTTCGCGGAATTCACCGCTGGGGTGCGGTCGCAGAGCATGTCCACCACGGGCCGCCAGTCCCGCCCCGGCAGTGCGGTCAACGCTCCGCCGTCATTGTTCAGCCGGTACAGCCCCGCGGGGACCCCGGTCACCCGGAGTGCCAGCACATGACAGTCCACCAGCGGGGCCCCCGCACCGCCGGTGTGGTCCGACTCCACCGGCTCCAGGGCGTGCCGCAGCAGCGCGGCGAGATCCGCGCACGGCAGCGGTGCGTCGGCGGGCAGGAACATCCGGCCCCCGGAGTCACGCACCCGCAGCGCGCTCGCCAACTCGGTTTCGCCGGAGGGAATGTGATCCCATGTCAGTTCGTCTCCCGAGTCCTCGGGGGCATGGAAGTCCATGGGTTCCACCGGCCCCCGGTCCACCGCCTGCCGCGCCGCCCGGTCCACCGCCGTCAGCCCCGCCCACGAGGACGCGTCACCGGTGTGCGTCCGGAGACGCTGCGGCCGTACGCGATCGAGCGCACCCCGGGCCTCGGGCCCTGCGGGGACGGGCGGCGCCCCGGGGCCCCCTGCGGGCAACAGCTCCAGCACCGCGAACGCGGTCTCCTCGACGCCCTCCCCGCTCTCTTCCTCCGCTCCGTCCAGCCCCAGCGCCCGGTTGACCACCGCGTCGTCGAACCGGTGGTGCACCCGCCCGCGCAGCCCCAGCGCCCCCGCCGCCAGCAGCACGTTCCCCACCGTCATCCCGGCCTCCTGGGAGGCCAGCCGGTAGGCGTAGTCGCGGTAGCGGAAGGCGGACTTGCGGAAGTCGACGGCCGCCACCACGAGCGCGTGCGGCCGCACCGGACCACCGCCGACGGCCTCCCGCAGCGCGGCGGGAATGCCGCCGTCCCGCAGTCTGGTCAGCGAGTGGTGCGCGGGGTCGTAGTGGTAGCAACCGGCGGGGACCGGTCCCGCCGGGGCCGCCGTCCAGACGTACAGCTCCACCGGGTGGAAGCAGCGCGCCGAGGCCACCGTCCGGTGGTACGGCCAGACCGCGTGCGGTCCCAGCTCGACGCGCGACAGCCCGTACCCGTGCCCCAGCAGCGCCGACAGCGAGGCCTCGTCCAGCACGTCGCAGCGGGGCCCGCCGCCGGGGCGGGCCCGGCGGAACCCGGGGAAGGACCAGCGGGCGTCCCCGATCCGGCGGGCGGGTGCGGGGAGCACATGGCGCGGCAGGCCCCGGTACGTCTTCACCGGGAGCGGATCGCCCGTCCCGCCCTCCTCGCCGTGCCCCTCCGCGAACAGCTCCCGCACTCCCTCGAAGGTGCGCCACCAGAACCGGAGACCGAGCGACGCGCCCTCCGACGCGCCGTCCGACGCCTCCGACGTGCCCTCCGCCGTGCGCTCAGCCATCGACCAGCACGACCCTCAGTACCGAAGGCAAGACCTCGTGCACCACAGGATCGTGGTCCAGCGGTACCGCAACCGGCCGCAGCCCCCGGGAGCGGAGCGCGGACAGCATCTCCGCCGTACCGGCCCCGTGGGCCGTCATGCGCCCGTCGGACACGCCCGCCGGCGGACCGGCCACTCCGGTGAGCGGCTCCGGGGCGTAGTCCCGGTCCCCGGACAGTGCGGCCTGCCGGTCGAGCACGGCCCGTTCCAGGCCCTCGGTCAGCGCGTCCGGGCCGCAGGTCGCCGCGATCGGCCGGCCGTCCTGCCACCAGACGAGCACCGGAACACCGAGCGCACCCCCGATGTCCGCGACCCGGACATCGCCCCCGGCCGCGCGCAGCAGCCCGTACAGCCGACCGGCGTCCGAGCCGTCGACGGCGAACGGGAGCCGGAGACCCTGCGGCCGTGCGCGCCCGGTGCGTACGTCGGTCAGGGCCAGGTCGGCGCACCACTGCCCCAGCCCCTCCGCCTCCGCTTCCGCCCAGCCGAGGCGTGCCGCAAGCCCCGGGCCCGTGCCGAACGCCCGATCCGCCGGGACCGCGACCGTCCGGCCGTCCGTCAGGTCCCGGCCCCACACGGTCGCGGCCGGGCCGAGCCTGCGCGGGTCGACGGCGCCCGCCGCGTACACCGCCAACCCGCGCAACGCGGCCCGGCGCCTGGCCACCGCGAACCCGGACGCCGCGTCCGAGCCCAGGCCCGCGGCGAACACCCGGGGCGCGCCCTCGTCGTGCGGTACGGCCTCGGTGACGTTCAACGGGAGCTGGGTGAAGCCCCGTTCGTCCAGGCGGCGCAGGACACCGACGTACGGATCGAAGCAGCGGGCCGCCCGCGCGGAGAACTCACCGGCGTCCGGCGCGTCCGCCGTGCGGAGCCGCTCGACGCGCGCGGTGAAGTCCGCCGCCCGCTCCGGCCCGGCGGGCAGGGCGGACGGGTGCGGCAGGAACGCGTGGGCGGAGGTGCGCAGGGTCTCCAGGTCGATCCGGACGAGCGGGGCGTCGGGCGCGGCGGCCGGGGGAGGCGCGACACCGGTGAGCACCCGGAAGGCCGCCAGGCCCAGTTGGCCGGCCACCACGGCCGCCGCGGGGCCGGTGCGGAACCGGTTCTTCCGGAACGGGCCGCGCAGGCCCAGCCGTAACCACGCCGATTCCCAGGGCGGCCCGGCCGGCCCCAGCCAGGCGACGTCGTCCAGCACCAGGCCCTGCACCAGCAGGGTCCCCGAGTCCCGGCACAGCCGGTCCAGCCGTACCGCGCGCTGCACGGCCGGTCCCTCCGCCACGTGCAGTACCGCGTCCGCAGCGGCGATCCGCGCCTCCTCGCGGGCGGGCAGGGCGGTGTCCCGGCCGGACGGGTCCGGCGACGGCAGGGCGACGTGGTCCAGGGTCTGCTCCGGGTCCCGTACCGCTGCCTCGGCGGCGAGCTCGGCCAGCCTGGCGCGGTCCGTGGGGAGTTCGGATGTCTCTACGGCGCGCAGCGCACGCACCCCCGAACGCAGTGCCGAGGCGACCAGCGAGACGAACACGGGGCCCGCGCCCACCACGACCACGGCGCTGTCGCGGTAGGTCTCGAAGTGCCGCGCCGGGGAACTCCGGTGGTACTCGACGAAGGCGATCTCCCGCGCGTACATGGCGAGTTCGTGGCCCGTCAGGCGGTGCGGGAGATCCTCGGAGGCGTCCACCAGGCAGCCGGCCCCGTGCAGCCGTTCCACCAGGGCGGACACCGCGGCCCGCTTGTCCTCGGGGAGGGCGCCGACGAGCCGGTCGAGTTCGGTCGTGCCGTCGAGGTGCGGAGCGAGCCGGTCCAGCCACTGGTAGGCGCTGCGGCCCCGGAGGGCGATGTCGGCCCCCGCGCCGAACACGTGGACGCCGTCCTCGGTGGGCACATACAGCACGTCGGACTTCAGTTTCGGTCGCATCGCCAGCCTTTGGATCGGTGCCGTCGGTCTTGGTGATCGAGATGATCGAACGGCCGAGTATGGCGGCCGGGCACCCACAGGTCTCGACGGTGCGACCACAGGTCCGACCGCAGGAACCGGAGCAGATGTACTTGAAACTTCAATTCAAGTAGGCTGTCCGGCATGAGTCAGAGTGGCCCGTTCCGGCCGGTTGTCGCCCCGCCGCTCCCCGCCCTGCGGGCAGCGGCCGCGTCAGCGTGCGCCGACGTGGCTCAAACGGCTCCTGCGCCCGGCACGGGCGCCGCCCTAACATCGGTCGGAACATGACGACGCGGCTGATGCGACCCCGGGGCGGCACCGTCCGCACGGTCCTGCTCACCCTCGTCTTCCTCTTCCTCGTTCCGCTGTTCGGCGTCGAAGGGCCCGCGGACTCCGTCTCCGCCAGGCCCGTGAGCGAGCGCAGCGCGACCGCCTTCGTCCCCAGCACTCAGGCGGACTCCCGCGACGAGGGCCGGGGCTGCCACGAGGGGCAGCCGGGGGACTCGCACGGCGCCGTGGCGCCCTGCCCCGAACAGCCGACGTCGCACATCCCCAGGGCGACACACGCACCGCCGGGGCCCCAGGACGACTCCCTGGGCCTGCCCGGTGCGTCGCCCCCGGACATCACGTCGGTCGACCTGTACAGAATCCAGATCATCAGAACGTAGACGGGTCTCTCCACCCGCGATCTGCCGACAGCGCCGTACCGGGCCGTCGGCAGCACCAGGCTGCGCTTCCACCGGCAGCTCACCACACCCCTCACGTACAGGAGAGACACCATGTCCGCTTCCACCAGCACACGCACCACCGTGCACACCGATACCGCCTCCCTCTCCGCGCCCTCGCAGTCCGGCAGGGACCTCGGGCTCCTGCTGCTGCGCTGGGCGGTCGGCCTGACCATCGCCGCCCACGGAACCCAGAAGCTCTTCGGCTGGTTCGGCGGCGGCGGCCTCGACGGCACCGCCGGATTCTTCGAGGGCAGCGGCTACGCGGCCCCGCAGACCATGGCGCTGGTCGCCGGACTCACCGAGACCCTGGCCGGCCTTGGCCTGGTCATCGGCCTGCTCACCCCGCTCGCCGGGGCGGGCGTCGTGGGCATCATGCTCAACGCCATCGCGGTGAAGTGGGGCAGCGGCTTCTTCAACCCCACCGGCATCGAGTACGACCTGCTGCTCCTCGTCGCGGCCGCGAGCCTGGCACTGACCGGGCCCGGCAGGCTCGCGGCCGACCGGCTCCTGCCCGTACTGCGCGCACACCGGCTCTCCTACGGCCTCGCAGCCGTGGCGCTCGGCGCCGTCTCGGCCGGCATCGTCCTGGTGGCCCTGCGCGGCTGAGGCACACCCGTCACAGGACAGAGGGTCTCCCCGCGCCGACCGGCGCGGGGAGACCCTCTGTCGTGGTGCGGACGGGCCGCCGCCGGCCCGTGCCCCGGGACGGGAATCCGTCCGTACCCCTGGGACGGGAATCCGTCCGGATACCGAAAGGGCGAGGTCAAACTCTTGACCCCTGTGGTCCGAGCCACTAATTTGCGGTAAACGTCGGCCCACACTTACCGGAAGGAGGCGACCAGCAGATGTACACCAGCTCTGACCTCGGTCGCCTCGCCCAGTGCACAGCCTGGGTTCCGGGCCGGATCGCGCACGGCTGCTGAGTACGCCGTAGCTGATGTGCCCCTCTGTGGCACATTCCAGGATTTCCCTCACCACATCTCCCGGCACGCCGCTGTCGCGTGCCGCTTGGCGCCCGTTCTTCTCACGTGGCGCGTCCGAGCACAGAGAGCTGCCTGAAATTGGCGAATATGATGAATCCATACATCGCGCACCGAAACGAAGGCCTGTCATGGTAGCGGCGCGGATCACGGTCAACGGGAAAGAAACACCGATTTCACCCGTTGCACCCCACACCACTGTGCTGGATCTCCTGCGCGAGCGGGGTCTCACCGGGACCAAGGAGGGCTGCGCCGAGGGCGAGTGCGGCGCCTGTTCGGTGCTGGTGGCCCGCCCCGGGGTGAACAAGCCCACCGACTGGGTCGCGGTCAACGCCTGCCTGGTCCCGGCCGCTGCGCTCGACGGTCAGGAGGTCATCACCTCCGAGGGCCTCGCCACCGTCGGCGAACCCGGCACACCGGCGACCCTGCACCCCGTGCAGGAGGAGATGGCGGTCCGCGGCGGCTCCCAGTGCGGCTACTGCACGCCGGGATTCATCTGCAGCATGGCCTCGGAGTACTACCGGCCCGACCGCTGCGCGCACGGCGGGACGGACGCGTCCGACGCCGGGCACGCCGACGCCGAGCATGCCGACGCCGGGCATGCCGACGCCGAGCACGGCCCCAACGGCTTCGACCTGCACGCGCTGAGCGGAAACCTGTGCCGATGTACGGGCTACCGCCCCATCCGCGACGCCGCGTACGCCGTCGGCGAGCCCGCCGAGGACGACCCGCTCGCCCAGCGCCGCGAGCAGGCCCCGCCGGAGCCGGTGGCCACCTCGTACACCCAGGGCGACAGCACCTTCCTGCGCCCCGCCACCCTCGACGAGGCCGTCCAGCTGCTGCGCGACCGCCCCGAAGCGGTCCTGGTCGCCGGGAGCACCGACTACGGCGTCGAGGTCAACATCCGCTCGCGCCGCGACAACTGCGTCGTCGCGATCGACCGCCTCCCGGAGCTGCGGGAGATCCGCGTCGAGTCCGAGTACCTCGAAATCGGCGCGGCGCTCACGCTCACCGAGATCGAGCGCCGGCTCGACGGCGCCGTACCGCTGCTGGCGGAGCTGTTCCCGCAGTTCGCCTCCCGGCTGATCCGCAACGGCGCCACCCTCGGCGGCAACCTCGGCACCGGCTCCCCCATCGGGGACAGCCCGCCGGTGCTGCTCGCGCTGGAGGCGTCCCTGGTCCTCACCGACGCCGACGGCGAGCGCGTCGTCCCGCTGGCCGACTACTTCACCGGGTACCGGCAGAGCGTGCGCCGCCCCGGCGAGCTGATCCGCGCGGTGCGCGTCCCGACGCCGCTGTCGCGGGTCACCGCCTTCCACAAGATCGCCAAGCGGCGCTTCGACGACATCTCCAGCGTCGCCGTCGCCTTCGCGCTCGACATCGAGGACGGCATCGTCCGCAGGGCGCGCATCGGTCTGGGCGGCGTCGCCGCCACCCCGATCCGCTCGCTGGCGACCGAGGCGGCCCTGGAGGGCAAGCCCTGGTCCAAGGAGACCGTCGAGGCCGCGGCCCGCGTGCTGCGCGGCGAGGGAACGCCGATGAGCGACCACCGCGCCAGCTCCCTCTACCGTTCCGCGATGCTCGGCCAGAGCCTGCACAAGCTGTACGCACAGACCTCTGAGGCGGTGCCGTCGTCATGAGCCATCTTTCCGACATCCCCGAGAAGCCCGTGGTCGGCATCCCGATGCCGCACGAGAGCGCCACCCTGCACGTCACCGGTGCCGCGCTCTACACGGACGACCTGATCCACCGGACCAAGGACGTCCTGCACGCCTACCCGGTCCAGGTCATGAAGGCCCACGGCAGGATCACCGCGCTGCGCACCGAGCCCGCGCTCGCCGTGCCCGGTGTGGTCCGCGTGCTGACCGGCGTCGACGTGCCCGGCGTGAACGACGCCGGCATGAAGCACGACGAGCCGCTCTTCCCCGACGAGGTCATGTTCCACGGCCACGCGGTCGCCTGGGTACTGGGCGAGACCCTGGAAGCGGCCCGCCTGGGCGCCGCGGCCGTCGAGGTGGAGCTCGACGAGCTGCCCGCGATCGTCACCGTGCAGGAGGCGATCGACACCGAGAGCTTCCACGGCGCCCGTCCGCTGATGGAGACCGGTGACACCGACGCCGGATTCGCCGACTCCGCGCACGTGTTCACCGGCGAGTTCACCTTCGCCGGGCAGGAGCACTTCTACCTGGAGACGCACGCGGCGCTGGCCCTGGTCGACGAGAACGGGCAGCTGTTCATCCAGAGCAGCACCCAGCACCCGTCGGAGACCCAGGAGATCGTCTCGCACGTGCTCGGCGTCCCGTCGCACGAGGTGACCGTGCAGTGCCTGCGGATGGGCGGCGGCTTCGGCGGCAAAGAGATGCAGCCGCACGGGTTCGCGGCCGTCGCCGCGCTCGGCGCCAAGCTCACCGGCCGACCGGTCCGGTTCCGGCTCAACCGGACCCAGGACCTCACCATGTCCGGCAAGCGGCACGGGTTCCACTCCTCGTGGAAGATCGGCTTCGACGCCGAGGGCCGCATCCAGGCCCTGGACGCCACGCTGACCGCCGACGGCGGCTGGAGCCTGGACCTGTCCGAGCCGGTGCTCGCCCGCGCGCTGTGCCACATCGACAACACGTACTGGATCCCGAACGCGCGGGTCGCCGGCCGCATCGCCAAGACCAACACGGTCTCCAACACGGCGTTCCGCGGCTTCGGCGGCCCCCAGGGCATGCTGGTGATCGAGGACATCCTGGGCCGCGTCGCGCCGCTGCTCGGCCTGGACCCGATGGAGCTGCGGGAGCGCAACTTCTACCGGCCGGGCCAGGGCCAGACGACGCCGTACGGCCAGCTGGTCACGCAGGCCGACCGGATCTCCGGCGTCTGGGAGCAGGTGAAGAAGGACGGCGGCATCGCCGACCGCAAGCGCGAGATCGCCGCGTTCAACGCCGCACACCCGCACACCAAGCGGGCAGTGGCGCTCACCGGCATCAAGTTCGGCATCTCGTTCAACCTCACCGCCTTCAACCAGGGCGGCGCGCTGGTGCTGATCTACAAGGACGGCTCCGTCCTGATCAACCACGGCGGCACCGAGATGGGCCAGGGCCTGCACACCAAGATGATGCAGGTGGCCGCGACGACCCTGGGCATCCCGCTGCACAAGGTGCGCCTCGCTCCCACGCGTACCGACAAGGTGCCCAACACCTCCGCCACCGCCGCCAGTTCGGGTGCGGACCTGAACGGCGGAGCGATCAAGAACGCCTGCGAGCAGCTGCGCGAGCGGCTGCAGCAGGTGGCCGGTTCCCAGCTGGGCGGGAACGCCTCGGACGTACGCATCGTCGAGGGCGTCGCCCGGGTCCTGGGCAGCGACAGGGAGCTGGCCTGGGACGACCTGGTGCGCACCGCCTACTTCCAGCGGGTCCAGCTCTCGGCGGCCGGTTTCTACCGGACCGAGGGACTGCACTGGGACGCGAAGAGTTTCCGCGGCACGCCGTTCAAGTACTTCGCCAACGGCGCCGCCGCGACCGAGGTCGAGGTGGACGGCTTCACCGGCGCGTACCGGATCCGGCGCGTGGACATCGTGCACGACGTCGGCGACAGCCTCTCCCCGCTGATCGACATCGGCCAGGTCGAGGGCGGCTTCGTGCAGGGCGCGGGCTGGCTGACGCTGGAGGACCTGCGCTGGGACACCAGTGAAGGACCCCACCGCGGCCGGCTCCAGACCCAGGCGGCGAGCACGTACAAGCTGCCGAGCTTCTCCGAGATGCCCGAGGAGTTCCACGTCACGCTGATGGAGAACGCCACCGAGGAAGGCGCGGTGTTCGGGTCCAAGGCGGTCGGCGAGCCTCCCCTCATGCTGGCGTTCTCGGTGCGCGAGGCGCTGCGGCAGGCCGCCGCCGCGTTCGGGCCGAGCGGAGTCAGCGTGGAACTGGCCTCGCCCGCGACGCCGGAGGCGGTGTACTGGGCGATCGAGGAGGCCCGCCAGGGTGGTGCCTCCCGGAACGGTCAGGTCCACCACGGGGCCGCTGTCAACGGCCACGCCGGAAACGGGGTCGCCGCCGGCGCGGACACCGCCGACGGCAGGGTCCTGGCCGACGCAAAAGCGTTGAACGGTGCCTGACATGACGTGGGTCGCCGCGGTCGCACGGTTGCGAGCACGCCGGGAGTCCGGGGTGCTGGTGACCGTCGCGACCGTGCGCGGCCACGCCCCGCGCGACGCCGGAGCGAAACTGGTGGTGGGGCAGACCCGGGCGTGGGGCTCGATCGGCGGCGGCAATGTCGAGGCCGTCGCGATCGACCGGGCCCGGGAGATGATCGCCGCGCACAAGCCGGATCCGGAGCTGATCGATTTCGCCCTGAACGACAAGGTGACCCATCAGCACGGCGTGCAGTGCTGCGGCGGCACGGTGCAGGTGCTGCTCGAACCGCTGCCGGTGGTAAGGGCGGTGGCGATCTTCGGTGTCGGGCACGTCGGTCTAGAGCTGGCGCGCATCCTGGCACGTCAGGACCTCGACCTCCATCTGATCGACACCCGGGCCGAGATCCTCGCCGAGGAACGGCTCGACGTGCTGGCCGACGCGGCGGCACAGGTGCATGTGCACCACACGCCGCTGCTGCCCGAGGAGGTGCTGGAGGAACTGCCGCGCGGCACCCACGTCCTGATCATGACCCATGACCACGCCGAGGACGCCGCCCTGTGCGACGCCGCCCTGCGCACCAGCCATCTCGGCTCCATCGGACTGATCGGGTCGGCGGCCAAGTGGGTGCGGTTCCGCAAGCGCCTCGCCACCGAGGGCGGTCACGACGAGGCCACCATCAGCCGCATCAAGACCCCGATCGGACTGGCGGACATCACCGGCAAGGAACCGGCGACGATTGCGGTGAGCGTCGCTGCCGATCTGCTGCGCGTCTTCGAGGCCGAGGGCGGCTGACTCTCCCTCCCCCCGGTCGACAGGGTGTCCCGAGCTCGTGCGCGCGCACCTGCACGGGGCACCCTTCTCGTGTCCGCCTTCTCGTGTCCGGCGGTGTGATTGGCTACGCCGTATGGGTCATGGACGAGACTTCCCCGCGCCGCGGACAGCGCCCCCTTTCGACCCCGAACTCGACGTCGTACTAAGGGCGTTGAACAAGGAGTCGAGGGAGCCGATCACTCCGGAGAACCTCGGGGCCAGGCAGCGGCGGGACGCGTCGGCCCGGCCCAGGCCGACGGCCGGGGAACTCCGTGGCGACGGCCGCTTCGAGGTGGCGGAACTCTGTGTGCCGGGGCCGCCGGGCGGACCGGACGTCACGCTGGTGAGCGCGCGGCCGGCCGGGCTCGACGGTCCGCTGCCGCTGCTGTACTACATGCATGGCGGCGCGATGGTCATGGGCAACGCGTGGTCCGTGCTGCCGCGGATCCTCCGCGAGTGGGTCCTCCCGCTGGGAATGGCCGTCCTCTCGGTCGAGTACCGGCTGGCGCCGCGGGTGCGGTACCCGGAGCCGCTGGAGGACTGCTACGCAGGACTCGTCTGGGCGGCCGGGCACGCGGCCGAACTGGGCATCGACGCGGACCGCATCGTCATCGGAGGGAAGAGCGCCGGTGGCGGGCTCGCCGCCGCCCTCGCCCTGCTGGCCCGCGACCGCGGCGGTCCCGGGGTGATGGGGCAGCTGCTGCTGTGCCCGATGCTCGACGACCGCGGCAGCACCTTCTCCAGCCGCCAGATGTCGGGCCTCGGCGTGTGGGACCTCACCTCCCACGAGACCGTCTGGAAGGCACTGCTCGGTGACCGTTACGGTGCCGAGGACCTGCCGCCCTACGCGGCCCCCTCCCGTGCCGCTGACCTCTCCGGACTTCCCCCGGCGTACATCGAGGTCGGGTCGGCCGAGATGTTCCGGGACGAGGACACGGCGTACGCGCAGGCGATCTGGCAGGCCGGCGGCCGGGCCGAACTGCATGTGTGGCCCGGTGCCTACCACGGCTTCGACGGCATGGCACCGAAGGCCGCCCTCAGCCGTGACGCACGTGACGCGCGCACCCGCTGGCTCCGGCGCCTCCTCGCGCAGGCCGGCGGCTGATGCGGTCAAGGGCGCTTCAGAGCTTCAGGACTTGAAGAAGCGGACCGGGGCCTGGAAGCGGGCCTTGCGGGCGGCGCGCCGGAGCGTGGTCAGTACGGCCGGGCCCGCGAGCAGGACACAGACGAGGTTGGTGACGGCGCGGCCGGTGTCCCAGCCGAGCGAGGTCGCCAGGTCGAAGGCGAGATAGCGGTGGAACTGCTCGGTGAAGGGCAGCCCCGGCAGATAGGCGATCGAGCTGTTCGGATCGAGGGAGAAGGGCCAGAAGGACAGGTTGAGGAGGAAGCCGAAGAGGTAGCCCGACAGGGAGCCGTAGACCGCGAGCATGAGGACCTCGCGGCGGCCGGTGGCCTTCGGGAGGAGCCCCGCGAGCATGCCCACGAAGGCACAGCCGAACATCTGGTACGGCATCCAGGGCCCCACCCCGCCCGTGATCAGCGCGGACGCGAACAGCGACGTACAGCCCAGGGTGAAGCCGAACCCGGGGCCGTAGACGCGTCCGGCCAGCACGAGGAGGAAGAAGACCGTCTCGATGCCCGCGGTACCGGCGCCGAGCGGGCGCAGGGCGGCGTTGACTGCGGACAGCACCCCCAGCATGGCGAGGGCCTTGGAGCTGATGCCGCCCTCGGCGATCTCGGAGATCACCACGCACAGCACGACCACGAGCAGCGCGCCGAAGATCAGCGGAGGGGTGTAGCTCGCGCCGAACTTCCCCGGTGCGACGAGGAAGGGCCAGAAGAAGGCGACGATCCCGAGGAACGCGGCCATGGCGATGACCAGTCCTGCACGGCGGGAGAGCCGGATGGCGCTCGGAGTCCCGGGCAGGGGCGGGGGCAGGGCCGGGGGCAGGGTCATGCGTGCGCTCCGGACAGTACGGCCTCGACCTGGCCGACCGTCAGATACGGCAGCGGCGCCAGGATCTTGGCGGTCTGCGGGGCGAATACGGGGGAGGCCAGGACGACTTCTCCGGTCACCCCGTCGGCGACGATGTCGCCCTCGGCCATCACCACCACCCGGTCCGCGGCGCGTGCCACGAACTCCACGTCATGGGTGGAGATCACGACCGCGTGTCCCTCGGCCGCCAATCCGTCGACGATGACGGCCAGTTGACTCTTGGCGCGGTAGTCGAGGCCCCGGGTCGGCTCGTCCAGGAGCAGGACCCGCGGGGCCGCCGCGAGCTGGATCGCCAGCACCAGGGCCAGCTTCTGCCCCTCGGAGAGGTCGCGGGGGTGAGTGGTGTCGGGGATGCCGGGGGCGATCCGGTCCAGGAGGGCGCGGGCGGAGGTGCGCGCGGGCGGTCCCGACGAGGCGAACGGTCGCGGCGGTGCGAACGCCCCCGACGGTGCGGATTCGGCGTCGGCCTGGTCCAGCTCCTGCTTGACGCTCTCCAGGTACAGCAGGTCCGTCGGCGTCTGCGGCACCAGGCCGACCAGCTGCCGTGCCTCGGCCGCGGGGAGCTTCTGCGGATCCCGCCCCTTTCCGCTGCCGTCGTCGGCCGAACGCACCTTCACCGAACCGGCCCTGCGCGGCCCCGACCCCTGAAGCGCCCACAGCAGGGAGGACTTGCCGGAGCCGTTGCGCCCCATCAGCGCGGTGACGTCGCCTCCGCGCAGCCGGAGATCGACCTCGCGGACCGCGGGAACGCCTTGGTACGTCACCGTGATCCCGTGCGCGGTGAGGAGTTCGGGCCGGTCGGCCGAGGGGGCGGGGCGGGCCGGCGGGGGAGCGGCCCGGGCCAGCCGGTCGCGCAACGGTACGGCGGCCCTGCGTGCGTCGCGTACGGACAGCGGCAGCGGCAACCACCGGGCGGCGCGCCCGAGTTCGACGATCGGCGGTGCGACCGACGCGTCGCGGAACACCTCGGCGGGCGCGCCCGCGACGACCCGGCCGTCACCCGGCAGATGGATCACGCGGTCGGCGTACTGCACGACGCGCTCCAGGCGGTGCTCGGCGAGGAGGACGGTGACGCCGAGGTCGTGCACGAGACGGGTCACGGCGGCCAGGACCTCCTCGGCGGCCGTCGGGTCCAGGGCCGAAGTGGGCTCGTCGAGCACGAGCACGCGTGGGTGTGCGGTGAGCACCGAGCCGATGGCGACGCGCTGTTGCTGCCCGCCGGAGAGCTCGTGCAGCGCCCGGTGGCGGAGGTCGGCGAGTCCGAGGAGGTCGAGGGTCTCCTCGACGCGCTTGCGCATGGTGGCCGGTGGCACGGCCAACTGCTCCATCGCGTAGGCGAGTTCCTCCTCGACGGTGTCGGTGACGAAGCCGTCGATCGGATCCTGGCCCACCACTCCGACCACGTCGGCGAGTTCGCGCGGCGGATGGTCGGCCGTGTCGCGGCCGTCGACCGTCACGCGCCCGAAGAGGGTGCCGCCGGTGAAGTGCGGGACGAGTCCGTTCACGGCCCCCAGGAGCGTGGACTTGCCGACTCCCGTGTGCCCGACCACGACGCAGAGTTCCCCCTCGTCCACGGTCAGGTTCACGTCCCGGAGCACCGGCTGCGCCGAGTCCTCGTACTGGACGGTGACCTGGTCGAAAGTGATCACGTGGATTCCTCGGTGCGCTGTGCGGGGGCTTGTACGGGGAGCTGTACGGGGGCTTGTGCGGGGGCTCGTACGGGGAGGGGGCCGGGGAAGGAGGGCGGCGTCGGCGGCGGTGCCAGGAATCCGGCGGCCCCCGCGAGCAGGACCGCCCCCGCGGGGACGAGCGGCAGCGTCGGCCAACTCAGCGGATAGATGGACGGGTTGAGCTCGGCGGCGTTGAACCCGGCGTTGCTGAACAGCAGCGCAGCGGACAGTACTCCGCACCCCGCCACCGCCCACTCGGCGAACCGCCACGGGTCCGGCCGGTACGTCGTCCGGGTCACCCGGCGCCCGCCGAGCCGCAGCCCCGCGAAGCACAGCACCGCACCCGCCCCCATGGCGGGCAGTCCCAGCAGTCTCGGCGCGGTCGCGTCGAGCAGCCCGTACGCCCCCGCGCACAGCCCGCACATGCCGAGTAGCATGAGCGCGCCGGTCAGCCGGCGGGAGCCACGGGTCGCCGTCCCGGCCCGCCCGTATCCCCGGGAGTCCATGGCGGACGCCAGCCGCAGCGACCGGTCCAGTGCGTCTTCGAGTACGGGGACGACGATGCCCCGCAGCGCGCGCATGCCCTTCGTGCGCCCGGCCCGCAGCCGCCGCGCCCGGTGCACCCGCTGGACGCTGTGCACCAGTTGGGGCGCGACGCTGAGCGACACGGTGACGGCGACGCCCAACTCGTGCAGGGCGCCCGGCAGTACGCGCAGTGCCCGCTTCGGGTTGGCGAGGGTGTTCGCCGCACCGATGCAGCACAGCATGCACGCCAGCCGAAGCCCGTCCGTGGCGGCAGAGAGCAGCGCCTCCAGCGAGACAGGGCCGCCGAGCTGGATGCCCGCGTACCAGTCCGGGGTGGGGATGCGAGGCAGGGAGAAGAGGAAGTGGTCGCGCGGGGTGATGCCGGTGGCGAAGACCGCCCGGAAGACGACCCGGATCGCCACGACCGTGAGCGCGAGATACAGGTAGTACTTGAAGCCGCGCGCCCACGGGGCCTCGGTGCGGCGCACCGTGACCACGTACCCGAGGACGGCGAGGACGAGGAACAGCAGCAGCGGATTGTTGGTGCGGCTGACGGCGGTGGCCAGGGCGAGCGCCCATATCCACCACGCGACCGGATGGAGCGTACGGGGCAGCCGACGGCCGCCCGCGTCGGGTGCGGGACCCGGCGCGGGCGGCTCCTTCGCGGCATCAACTGCCTTGGAAGCAGCAGGACTTCGCACGTGCTTACTCCGCCGCCCGACGGCGGCGCCTGGCCGCGAACACGGCGGCGCCCGCGATCAGCAGCACCAGCGCACCGGTGCCGACGGCGGGCAGGTACGAGCCCACGTCGTGCGCGGCGTCGGCGGCCGGGGCGGCGTCCACGACCTTGGGCCCGGAGGCCGCTGCCGCCGATGGCTTCGGGACGGCGGTGGCGGTGGCCGACGGGGTGGGAGTCGTGGGCGAAGGGGTTGCCGGAGGGGTCGTAGTCGGAGGGGAACTGGTAGGCGGGGGAGGGGTGTTGGGGGTCTGTGGGGGAGGTTGCCGCGGGATCCCCTGCCCTTGCGGCGGCGCGGCGGGCGGCGGCGTGTAGTCCGCCGGAGGGTTCGCCGGAGCCGGTCCCGTGTTGACGCCGGGCGGCAGCGGCGGTGCGGTCCTGGTGTCCTTCGGGACCGGCCTGTTGCCGTTCGTCGGCCGGGCGTTCTTGGCGCGCAGCTGGTCGGGGGTGATCCTGGGTCGGCCCTCGGTGCCCCCGATGTCCGTACCGCCGAAGATCCACAGATCGACGCTGCCGGGCCGCGGCTGGTAGAGCATGGCGCCCAACTGGCTGTACTCCCACGTGTTCTGACCCGGATCGGCGTGCCAGTACGACCAGTAGGCGGAGGCCGGCGGGGTCAGTACGCAGTCGTCCTGTTCCGGCGGCGGGAACTGCTTGCCGCCCAGGTGACCGCTGTAGCCGATGCGGCAGATGAACGCCGGACCGTCGTGGCCGGTACCGGTGGTGGCCCAGCCGCCCTGGTTGAGGAGTTCGTAGCCGGTGGTGGGCGTCGTGCCGCAGGAGCGGTAGACGGGACCGCCCCAGCGGCTGAAGTCCACCGCGAGGACGGCTCCGGAGGAGGTGGTGCACTGGCTCATCGGCTGCGGGGCGGCGTGCGCCGGGCCCGCGGTGGCCGCGAACGCCGCCACCGTCAGACCCAGTGCGGTGGCCGCGCGGGCGAAGGCGCGCGTGAGGACGCCGACGTTCATCGCTGCTCCTCCGCTGCCGCTGCGGTGCGTCGCCTGCGGGCGGTCACGGTGATGCGCCAGCCGCCCAGGACGAGGAGGGCCGCTGCGGCCGCGAGAGCACCGGCCTGCACGCCGGTGGAGGCGAGGGGGCCGTTCGCGGTGGCGCCGCCGGTGGCAGCTCCGGCGGTGCTGCCGGTGTCGACGATGCCGCCCGTGGCGCCGGTGCTTGTCCCGGCTGTGCCGGTGCCCGCGCTGCCGGTGGTGTCGACGATGCCGCCCGTGCCGGATGCGTCGCCGGAGCCGGAGGCTTCGCCCGGGGTGACGATGTTCGTGCCGCCGGTGGTGGTGCTGCCCGCGCCGCTGCTTCCGGAGGCGGAGCCCGCCGTCGTACCGCCGGTGACAGTGCCGGGGCCGCCCGTCGTGGTGCCGGCAGAGGTACCGGCCGAGGTGCCGCTGGAGGTGCCGCCGACCGTCGGGTCCGGCGGGGGAGTCGTACCGTTCAGGTCGCGGTCGATCCTGCCGAAGGAGATGCCGGTCGCACCGCCGACGGCCTGGGTGGAGGCCCGTACGTCCGAACCGCGCTGGCCCTCCTTCGCCACGTTGAAGCCGCCGTCGCCGTTCTGCTGCCCGGCCAGGAACTTGCGCGCCTTGGCGATCTGCGCGCCGTACTTGCCCACGTCCAGGGACAGGCCCTGGACCGCCAGCGCGGCCGAGTTCACCGAGTTGCCCGCGGCGCCCGGGAATCCGCCGTCGGGGAGCTGCTTGGTCGCGATCCAGGCGAGCGCCTTGGCGACGGCCGCCTTCGGCCCGGCGCCTCCGACCAGGTCCATCGTCATCGCGGCCATCGCCGTGGAGTCGACGTCCGAGTCGCCGGTCGCCGGGATCAGGCTCGGCCAGGCGCCCGACGGCTTCTGAAGGCTCGCCAGGTAGGTGGCCGGCGCCTGGGCGGCGGCCTTCTCACCGGCCCGTACCTGCGCCATGAGGGCAAGCGACTGCGAGAAGACCGACGGGGCGTACGTGTAGTTGCCCTTGGCGGCGCAACTGCGGTCCGGCGCCCGGCTCGGTGCCCCGCACACCGCCCTGCCGAGCGCGGCGATCAGGTCCTGGCCGCCGAAGGCCCGCGGGTCGCGGCCCACGGACTGGGCCAGCAGCGCGGTCTTGCCGATCGAACCGCCCGCGGCGTACTTGGTGCCGACGTTGGTCCAGTTGTGGACGGTACGGCCCGCGCCGTCCTTGCCGCCCTTGTCGAGGAAGTCGACGATGCCGCGCAGCCGCGTGTTGTCGAGGCCGGTCGCTGCGAGTGCGTACGCGCCGTCGATGGTGAGGCCGAAGTCGGCCCGGCCGACGCCGCCGCCCGCGTCGTAGTACGCGCCCTTCGTGAGGGTGGCGGCACTGGTGAGGTACGCGACGCCCTTCTTGAGGTCCGGGCCCGCACCGGGCGGAGTGGTCGGCGGACCGGTCGGCGGAGTGGTCGGCGGGTCGGTCGGTGGATTCGTCGGGGGGTTCGTGGGCGGGTCGGTCGGAGGATCGGTGGGCGGGTCGGTCGGCGGGTTCGTGGGCGGATCCGTCGGGGGGTCGGTCGGCGGGTGCGTCGGTTCGGTCTTCTTCGTGGTCAGTGACGCCAGGCTGGTGCCCCGCCCGGCGAGGACCGCGTGCGCCGTCGGGTAGATCTCCGAGGTGGTGGCGCCGTCGAAGCCGATGCCGCCGTCGGCCAGCTGCTGCCGGGACAGCCAGGCGAGGGCCGCGTCCGCGTGGCCGGTGTCGCCGAGGGCGCGCAGGGCCTGCGCCGCGAACACGGTGGTGAAGGGGCTGCCCTCGGTCATGCCCGTGGCGGCCGGGAAACCGCCGTCCGCCAGCTGGGACTTCTTCAGGTACGTACGCGCCTTGGCGACGGCGGCGTCCTGCCCGCCGACCGCCTGCAGGGCCAGCACCACCTGACCGGTGCTCCACGCCTCGGGGTCGCAGTTCTCGCCCGGTCGGATCAGGATGCTGGTGAACCCGCCGTTCTCGCACTGGAGTTGAGTGAGCCGGGCGACCGCTTCGGCGGGCGGAGCCAGCCCCGCGCGCTTCACCGCGAGCAGGGCGAGCGCCTGGCCGTCGGCGTACCCCGCGTACCGGAAGTCGCCCTTGGCGGTGCAACCGGGTGTGGAATCACCGGTGTTGGGGCCGCCCCTGCAGATGTTCCCGGCCAGGTCGCCGGCCAGGTCGTGGCCGCCGAAGTCACGCGGGTCTCCCTCGGTGCTCGCGGCCAGCAGTGCGAGGCGTGCGGCCGCGTTCGCGTCGGGCGCCCGGTACTTGCCCGCCGCGTCCTTGCCCGCCGGATAGGCGTACGCGTCGGTGTGCGCGGCCAGGAAGGCGACCACCTTGTCGAGACCCGCGCTCTTCCCGTCCGCCGCGGCCACGGCGAGGGCGATCTCGGCCGTGAACCAGTGGTTCGGGGCCTCCGCGCCCTCCTCGACGACGCGTTCGCCGTCCGTGAGTCGGCCCTTCAGCCACTTCGCGGCGGCCGTGACATCGACCTTGCCCGGGGGGACGGTCGGCGGCGTACCGGTGGGGTCGGGGTCCGGTGCCGCACCGCCGCCCGCGCGGACCTGGTCCGGGGTGAAGGTGGGCTTCCCTGTGGTGCCGCCGATGTCGGTGCCGCCGAAGACCCAGACGTCGACGTCGCCCGCCTTCGGCCTGCGGTCCATGGCGCCGTACTGGCTGTACGTCCACGTGTTCTGGCCCTGCGACGCGTGCCAGTACGACCAGTAGGCGGTGGCCTGCGGCGTGAGGACGCAGTCCTCCTGCTCCGAAGTCGGGTACTGCTTGCCGGAGTTGTACGAGGCGTGGCCGAGGCGGCAGATGAAGGCGGGGCCGTCGTGCTGGGTTCCCTCGGTGCGGAAACCGGCCTCGTGCAGCAGCTCGTACCCCGTGGTCGGGGTGGCGTCGCAGCCGCGTACGACCTTGCCGCCCCACGGGCCGAAGTCGACCGCGACGACCGCGCCGGTCGTCGCCGTGCACTTGTCGACGGGGTCGGCGGACGCGGGTGAGGAGGTCCCTGTGGCGAAGGCCGCGCCGCCGACGACGAGCAGCAGCGCCGCCAGGAAGGCCGACACGGCTGCGGGCAGGGCGGCCGGCAGGAACGGCGCTCCCAGCGGTCTTCCCGCGCCGGGTATTCGGCCCAACCGGCCACGTCTGCGCGCGAGTCGGCGCTGGTGCTGCTCTGCGGTCCCCACTGCGGCCCCTCGTGTCGGCCGAGCGGGCGCATGCGTGGCCAAAGGGCTTCGCCGGGGCCGTCGAACGCCGAGGTGAAGGCCTGTCGAACCACGCCGTAGTCCGCGACGGCGTCTCTCGTTCATGACTCAACGGGCAGGCATTCCGGCTCACCCGCCACGGGGGCGGGTCCACGGTTGCGGGTCAGCGCCGGAATTCGACCGGCTTCCCCTGCGAGCTGAGCAATAGCAGCCGGAGTGAAGCACGGGGCGCGTGGGAACGTCAAGGTTCTCTGGAACTTGCGGAGTTCGTGTAACGTCCTGCTCCGCCCCAGGGGGAACCCGGTGAGATTCCGGGGCTGACGCGCAGCGGTGTGGGACGGCAGAGTGCCGTTTCCGAGCCCGAATGCCCAGGTGGCACAGCACATTTCGTCAGCCGTACTACGCGATCGGACGGCGGTCGGCGGTTCCCCGGGGCGTCGTACGCCGCCCGGCCGTGGGGACGGGACCGATCGGCGTCCCCCACTCCAGGAGCAGACCGTGCCCCGTCCTCGTACGCCCGGATCCCGTACCGCACCCCGCCGTACCGCCACCCGCCGCGCCGCCTTCGTCGTACCCGTCGCCGCGTTCGGGGCCTTCGCGCTCACCGTGCTGCCCGCCGCGGCCACGTCGACGCCCGCGCAGATCGCCACGTCCAGGACCAACGGCGTCGGATACCTCAAGTCCCTTCAGGGCGCGGACGGTTCGTACGCGGGCTCCGGTCTGTCCAACGAGTGGGCGTTCAGTGCCCTCGCGGCGGCGGGCACCGCGGCCGTCGACGTCGCGCCGGGCGGTGACACCACGAAGAACGCCCGCACCGTCTACCGCAACCTCCTCGCCACCGCCGGCTGGCCGTCGGCCGCGCCGGTCGTCACCGACTACGAGCGCGGCGCCCTCAACGCGTACGCGGCCGGGATCGACCCGGCCCGCGTCTCCGCATCCCGCAACCTCGTCGCGGACATCTACGGCCACTGGCAGAGCGCCGAGCCGGGCTACTTCGGCCAGTCCGGCCTCTACAACGGCACCGCCTTCGCCGCCCTCGCCCTCGGCGGGGCCAGAACCCAGGCCGGCGGCCAGCGCGTGCCGAAGGCCCTGCTCGACTCGATGATCACGCGGATCCGCGCCAACCAGCACCACGACGGCGGCTGGAACTTCAGCAAGGCCGAGGGCGACCCGGACGCCCTCAACTCCGCGAGCGACATCGACATGACGGGCGCCTCGATGGCCGCCCTCTGCGTGTCCGGCGTGGCGAAGACCGACCCGGACATCCTCCGGGCCAAGGCCTTCCTGAAGGGCAAGCTGGTGCTCAGCAGCGGTGCGTTCAACGCCATGTTCGGCGTCAACACCGACTCCAACGGCTGGGCGGTCTCCGGCCTGAACGCCTGCGGCATCGACGCCCAGACCGGTGACTTCCGCACCTCCCTCGGCAAGACCCCGGTCGACTTCCTGATCTCCCAGCAGTTCAACCCGGGCGGCGGCTTCAGGTACCAGCCGGGCGACACCTCCCCGCAGCCGTACGCCTCCATCGACGGGCTGCGCGCGGTCTCGGGCGGCGGCTTCACCACCGCGCCGCCGACCCCGGTGACGGCCGGAGCTCCCCAGTGGGTGGCCGAGTCCGCCTTCACCCCCGGCACCCCGGCCAAGCTGGCACTGACCGTCGACAACGGGACCGGCACCCTCCAGGCCTGCTCGGTCGCCCTCACGCCGACCGGTACGACCGCCACACTGGGCGACGTCCTGAACGCCGCGGCGAGTGCGGCGACCCCGGCGGGCTGTGTCACCGGGGTGACGCCCGCATCCGGCACCGGAGCGATCACCGCCCTCAACGGAACAGCCAATTCCGGCGCCGCCACCTGGAAGGTCAGCCTGGACGGCGCGGCCTTCGCGGGCGCTGCCCGCAACACGGTGATCCACGTGGGGGACACCGTCGCGCTGCGCTTCGGCAGTTGATCAGTACCCGTACTCTCGAAGGAGTCGATGTACCCACCACTGATCGGAGCGCCTGATGCACACCATGACCGAGGAAGAGTGGCGTGCCTTCGTCCTCACCGGCACCCGCACGGGCAAGCTGGCGACCAATCGCAAGGACGGCCGCCCGCACGTCACCCCGGTGTGGTTCCTGATCGACGAGGGCGGTGAAGACGGCGACGGCTGCGAGGCCGGGGGAGCCGAGGGCCGTGCTGACGCACCCCGCATCGTCTTCACCACCTGGCACGAGTCGCTGAAGTGCAAGTCGCTGCTCCGCGAGCCGCGCTTCTCTCTGTGCGTCGACGACCAGACACCGCCCTTCAGCTACGTGATGCTGGAATGCACGGCGGAGTTCACCGAGGATCCGGTCGAACTCCGCACCTGGGCCACCCGCATCGGCAGCCGGTACATGGGCCCGGAGAACGGGGCCGCCTACGGGGAGCGGAACTCCGTCCCCGGCGAGTACCTGGTGCGCGCCAGGGTCGACCGGGTGGTGGCCTTCGGCGGCATCGCCGACTGAGCCGACGGAGCCGACTGAGCAGGCAAAGCCAGCAGTGCCGTAGCGGCCGGGCGCAAGAGAGGGGGTGGACTTACTAGGACGTCCAACTATATGTTCGTGACACAAGGTCCGCGGTGCAGGGAAGCCGGTGTGAATCCGGCACGGTCCCGCCACTGTGACCGGGGAGTGTGCCGTCGTCCCCACGCCACTGGCGAAGTCTGCCGGGAAGGCGGGCGGCACGCGAAGATCCGGGAGTCAGGATACCGGCCGCGGAACGTTCCGTGTTTTCCACGAGGATGGAGCAGACACGCATGGCACCGGTCTCTACACACGACCCTGGTGATCCGGCGGAGCGCGGTCAACTCACCCCGCGCTCATAGGACTTCGAGACTCCCCTTCACCGTCTCGCGGCCCGCTGTCCCACGGCCCGCACCCGGCGGCGCACCCACCCGTGCGCACCCGCCGGGGGCCCGCCGTGCCGTCCCCGGATCTCACCTGACGAGAGCAGGCACACCATGGTCCGTGAACTCAGCCACTTCATCGGCGGCAAGCACACCGTCGGCACCTCCGGCCTCTTCGGCGACGTGTACGACCCCAACACCGGCACCGTCCAGGCCCGCGTCCCCCTCGCGAGCCGCGCCGACACCGAGGCGGCCATTGCCGACGCTGCCAACGCCCAGCAGGAATGGGCAGATTGGAACCCGCAGCGGCGCGCCCGCGTCCTGCTTCGCTTCCTCCAGCTCGTCGAGGAGGAGCGCGACCCGCTGGCCCGGATGTTGTCCGCCGAGCACGGCAAGACGGTCGCCGACGCGCACGGAGACCTCCAACGCGGCCTGGAAGTGGTGGAGTTCGCCGCCGGGATCCCGCACCTCCTCAAGGGCGAGTTCACCGACAACGCGGGCACCGGCATCGATGTGCACTCGCTGCGCTCCCCGATCGGCGTCGTCGCCGGGATCACCCCGTTCAACTTCCCCGCGATGATCCCCCTGTGGAAGGCCGCACCCGCTCTCGCCTGCGGAAACGCATTCATCCTCAAGCCGTCCGAGCGCGACCCGTCCGTACCGCTGCGGCTCGCCGAACTCTTCCTGGAGGCCGGCCTGCCGCCCGGCGTGCTCAACGTCGTCAACGGCGGCAAGGAAGCCGTCGACACCCTCCTGGAGGACCCCCGCGTCGAAGCGCTCGGCTTCGTCGGCTCCACCCCGATCGCCGCGCACATCTACGCCACGGCCGCCGCGCACGGCAAGCGCGCCCAGTGCTTCGGCGGCGCCAAGAACCACATGATCGTGATGCCGGACGCCGACCTCGACCAGGCGGTGGACGCCCTGATCGGTGCCGGATACGGGTCGGCGGGGGAGCGCTGCATGGCGATCTCGGTGGCCGTGCCCGTCGGCGAGGAGACCGCGGACCGGCTCGTCGCCGCACTCAAGGAGCGCATCGCGGCGCTGCGCATCGGTCGCTCCGACGACCCGGACGCCGACTTCGGCCCCCTGGTCAGCAGGGACGCACTCGACCGGGTCCAGCGCTATGTGGGCATCGGCGTCGTCGAAGGAGCCGAACTCGTCGTCGACGGGCGGGACTTCACCCTCCCGGGCCACGAGAACGGGTTCTTCGCCGGAGCCTCCCTCTTCGACCGGGTCTCCCCGCAGATGCGGATCTACCGCGAGGAGATCTTCGGCCCCGTCCTGTGCGTCGTACGCGCCGCCGACTACGAGGAGGCACTGCGCCTGCCCAGCGAGCACCCGTACGGAAACGGCGTCGCGATCTTCACCCGGGACGGCGACACCGCCCGCGACTTCACCCGCCGGGTCAACACCGGCATGGTCGGCGTCAACGTCCCCATCCCGGTCCCCGTCGCCTACCACACCTTCGGCGGCTGGAAGCGGTCCGGCTTCGGCGACCTGAACCAGCACGGCCCGGACGCCATCCGCTTCTACACCCGCACGAAGACCGTCACCTCGCGCTGGCCGTCGGGCGCCAGGGAAGGCGCGAGCTTCACGATCCCGACGATGGGATGAGCGCCGTGCCCACCACCATGTCCAGCACCGCGCCCACTTCGCTCACCGAGGACCAGCAGGCCCTCGTCGAGACCACCCTCGACTTCGCACAGGACCACCTCGCCCCGCACGCCGTCCGCTGGGACCAGGAGAAGCACTTCCCCGTCGACGTGCTGCGCAAGGCCGCCGGGCTCGGACTCGGCGGTGTGTACGTACGGGAGGACGCGGGCGGCAGCGGACTCAGCCGCGCCGACGGAGTCCTGGTCTTCGAAGCCCTCGCCTCCGGCTGCCCGTCCGTCGCCGGCTACCTCTCCATCCACAACATGGTCGCCTGGATGGTCGATTCGTACGGAACCGAGGAGCAGCGCACCCGTCTGCTGCCCCGGCTGTGCACCATGGACGACCTCGGCAGCTACTGCCTCACCGAACCGGGCGCCGGATCCGACGCCGGGGCACTGAGCACCCGCGCGGTCCGGGACGGCGACGACTACGTCCTCACCGGCGTCAAGCAGTTCGTCTCCGGTGCGGGCGCCGCCCAGGTGTACGTCGTCATGGCACGCACCGGCGGGGACGGAACCGACGGGATCTCCGCCTTCCTCGTCGACCGGGACGACCCCGGTCTCTCCTTCGGGGCGAACGAGAAGAAGATGGGCTGGAACGCCCAGCCCACCCGCCAGGTGATCCTCGACGGCGTCCGGATCCCCGCCGACCGACTCCTCGGCCACGAGGGCGACGGCTTCCGGATCGCCATGAGCGGCCTGAACGGCGGCCGCCTCGGCATCGCCGCCTGCTCGCTCGGCGGCGCCCGCACCGCCCTCAACCAGAGCCTGGCCCACCTCGCCGACCGCGAGGCGTTCGGGGCGCGGCTGCTCGACTCGGCGGCCCTGCAGTTCCGCCTCGCCGACATGGCGACCGAACTCACCGCCGCCCGCGCCCTGCTCCACCAGGCAGCCCAGGCCCTGGATCGCCGCGACCCGGCCGCCCCGCAGCTGTGCGCGATGGCCAAGCGCTTCGCCACCGACACCGGCTACTCCGTCGCCGACCGGGCCCTCCAACTCCACGGCGGATACGGCTACTTGACCGAGTACGGCATCGAGAAGATCGTCCGCGACCTGCGGGTCCACCAGATCCTGGAAGGAACCAACGAGATCATGCGCGTCATCGTGGCCCGCGGACTGACGGAGGCGTTCCGGTGAGCGCGGAAGCGGACCTCGTCCTGCGCGGGAGGACCGGACGGGCGGCCTCGCTCCGGCTGAACCGCCCCCGTGCCCTCAATGCCCTGAACCACGCCATGGTGCGGAGCATCGACGAGGCGCTGACGGAGTGGGAGCGTGACCCGGCCGTCAAGACGGTGATCCTCACGGGGGCCGGCGAGCGTGGCCTGTGCGCGGGCGGCGACATCCGCTCCATCCACGAGGACGCCCGCACCGGGGGCAGCGCATCCGCCGCCTTCTGGCGGGACGAGTACCGGCTCAACGCGCGCATCGCCCGCTTCCCCAAGCCGTACGTCGCCGTGATGGACGGCATCGTGATGGGCGGCGGCGTCGGAGTCAGCGCCCACGGCAGCGTCCGCATCGTCACCGAACGCTCCCGCATCGCCATGCCCGAGACCGGCATCGGCTTCGTCCCCGACGTCGGCGGCACCTACCTCCTCGCACTCGCCCCCGGCGAACTCGGCACCCACCTCGCGCTGACCGGCGCGGCGGTGGGCGCTGCCGACGCCCTGCTGTGCGGACTCGCCGACCACTTCGTACCGTACGAGAACCTGCCCCGGCTGCTGGCGGACCTCGCCGTGCGGCCGGTCCACGAGGCTCTCGTGCCGTACGTGCGCGAGGCCCCGCCCGGTGAACTGGCCGGGCACCGCCCGTGGATCGACGCCTGCTACCGCGCGGACACCGTCGAGGAGATCCTCGCCCGGCTGCGCGCGCACGGGGCGCGTGCCGCGGCCGAGGCGGCCGACACCCTGGCCACCAAGTCGCCCACCGCCCTGAAGGTCACGCTCGCCGCACTGCGCCGGGCCCGCGGGCTCGGCCCGCTGGAACGCGTCCTGGAGCAGGAGTACCGGATCTCCTGCGCCGCGCTCGCCTCTCACGACCTGACCGAGGGCATCCGTGCCCAGGTCGTCGACAAGGACCGCCGCCCGCACTGGGCACCGGCCGCTCTGGTCGAGGTCACCGGCGCCGACGTCGAGCGCTACTTCGCACCTCCGCCGGGCGGCGACCTCCGCCTGGCCGCCACCCCACAGGAGATGCCGTGGTGAACAGCACGAACGGGTCCGGCCGAGGCACCCGCACGATCGCCTTCGTCGGCCTCGGCCACATGGGCGGCCCGATGGCAGCCAACCTCGTCGGGGCGGGCCACCGGGTCCTCGGCCACGACCTGGTGCCCGCACTGCTGGACACGGCCGCCGAAGAGGGCGTGGAACCGGCCGGTTCCGTGGCCGAGGCCGCGGCGGCGGCCGACGTGGTCGTCACCATGCTGCCCGCGGGCAAGCACGTCCTGGGCCTCTACCGGGACGAGGGCCTGCTCGCCGCGGCCCGGCCGGGCACCCTCTTCGTCGACTGCTCGACCATCGACGTGGCCGACGCGCGCCATGCCCACAGCGCCGCCGTCGCCGCCGGGATGCGGGCCCTCGACGCCCCGGTGTCCGGCGGGGTCGTCGGCGCCGAGGCCGGCACGCTCACCTTCATGGCGGGCGGCGGCGAGGCGGAGTTCGCCGAGGCCCGGCCGCTCCTGGAAGCCATGGGCAAGAAGGCCGTGCACTGCGGCGGCCCGGGTGCCGGGCAGGCGGCGAAGATCTGCAACAACATGATCCTCGGCATCTCGATGATCGCGGTGAGCGAGGCGTTCGTCCTCGGCGAGAGCCTCGGCCTGTCCCCCCAGGCCCTGTACGACGTGGCCTCCACCGCGTCCGGCCAGTGCTGGGCGCTCTCCGTCAACTGCCCGGTGCCGGGCCCCGTCCCGGCCAGCCCCGCCAACCGCGACTACCGCCCGGGGTTCGCCGCCCCGCTGATGGCCAAGGACCTCGCTCTGGCGGCGAACGCGGCGAGGGCCGGCGGAGTGCCCGCGCAACTCGGCCTGAAGGCGGCGGAGTTGTACGCCGCGTATGCCGAGGAGGCCGGGAAGGACCGCGACTTCTCCGGGATCGTCACCACGCTCAGGACACCGGGGAAGGAATGACCGCCGGGTGGGGGCGCCGCTGCGGGGACAGAGCGGGGCGGCGCTCACGCCGCGCGGCTCGGGCCTTGCGGTGCGGTTCACGTCCAGCGGGGCGGCGCTCACGCCTTGCGGCCCACGCCCGCGAACATCGCCACCTCGGCGGGCAGCCTCCCCGGGCCGTCGGCCTCCGGCCGCCACCGGGAGCACGACACGACCCCTGGGTCCAGCAGCTCCAGGCCGTCGAAGTACCGCTCCACCTGCTCCGGGGTGCGCTGGGTCAGCTTCGGGGTGCCGTTCTCGTTCCAGAAGGCCACCGCCGCGTCGACGTCCGGTAGGGCGGGGCCGGTGATGGTGTGGGACAGGACGAGATGGCTGCCGGCCGGGAGCGCGTCCATGAGACGGCGCACGATGCGCTGCGATTCGGCGTCGTCCTCGATGAAGATGACCACGCCGAGCAGCATCAGGGCCACCGGCCGGGACAGGTCGAGGGTCTGCGCGGCGTGTTCGAGGACGCCGTCCACGTCCCGCAGGTCCGCGTCCGCGTACGCCGTCCGGCCCTCGGGGGTGCTCGTGAGGAGGGCCTGGGCGTGGGTCAGCACGATGGGGTCGTTGTCGACGTACACGACCCGCGAGTCGGGGGCGACCCGCTGCGCCACCTCGTGCGTGTTGTCCGCACTGGGCAGGCCGGTACCCACGTCGAGGAACTGGCGGATGCCCGCCTCGGCCGCCAGGTGCCGGACCGAACGGCCCAGGAACTTCCGGTCGGCGCGCGCGTACGCGCCGATGCCCGGGTGCAGCTTGCGGATCTGCTCGCCGGCCTCGCGGTCGACGGGGTAGTTGTCGGTGCCGTCGAGCCAGTAGTTCCAGATGCGGGCGGTGTGCGGTCGGGTGGTGTCGATCCTCGTACGCATGGGCCCCTCGTGTCCGCGTCCAGTGGATGTCCCCGGTCGTCCCGGAGGGCCTTCCCCGTACCGCTGTCCCTCGAACACGCTTACTCTTCGAACGCCCGCAGGATCCGCTCCGCCGCCAGTGTCGGTGTCAACTCGCCCTTGCGCAGGTCCTGTTCGATGCCCGGCGCCGCACCGCGTACCGCCGGATGCGAGTGCAGCCGGCCGAGCAGCTCGTCGCGGACCATCGCCCACGCCCAGTCGACCTGCTGCCCCGCCCGCTTGGCGGCCAGCCGCCCGGAGGAGTCCAGGAGCGTACGGTGCTGCTCCAGGCGGTCCCACACCTCGTCGAGCCCTGCGTTCTCGCGGGCGCTGCAACTCAGCACCGGAGGCGTCCAGTTGGCGTCGGCCGGGTGCATCAGACGCAGGGCGCCCGCCAACTCCCGTGCGGCGGACCGCGCGTCGCGCTCGTGCGGGCCGTCCGCCTTGTTGACCGCGACGATGTCCGCCAGCTCCAGGACGCCCTTCTTGATGCCCTGCAGCTGGTCGCCCGTACGGGCCAGGGTGAGCAGGAGGAACGAGTCGACCATGTTCGCCACGGCCGTCTCGGACTGGCCGACGCCCACCGTCTCCACCAGCACCACGTCGTACCCGGCGGCCTCCACCACCACCATCGCCTCGCGCGTCGCCCGCGCCACCCCGCCCAGCGTCCCCGCCGAGGGGGATGGGCGGACATAGGCGGCCGGGTCGACGGCCAGCCGCTCCATCCGGGTCTTGTCACCCAGGATGGAGCCGCCGGTACGGCTCGACGACGGGTCGACGGCCAGCACCGCGACCCGGTGCCCGAGCCCCGTCAGCATCGTGCCGAACGCGTCGATGAAGGTCGACTTGCCGACACCGGGAACACCGCTGATGCCGATCCGGCGCGCCGCACCCGAATGCGGCAGCAGCTCGGTCAGCAGCTGCTGGGCGAGCACCCGGTGATCCGCCCGGGACGACTCGACGAGAGTGATCGCCCGGGCCACGAAGGCCCGCTTCCCGTCGAGCACGCCCTTGGCGTACGCCTCGATGTCGATCTTCGGGGGCATCTGCCGTCAGCCCTCCGTGGCGTCGGACGGAGCGGCGCCCGCCGGTGCGGCGAGCTCGTGCCCCAGGTCCGCGGCCAGCCGCCGCACCAGGTCGTACGCCGCGTCCGGGATCACCGTCCCCGGCGGGAAGACCGCAGCCGCGCCCGCCTCGTGCAGCGTCGGGATGTCCTGCGGCGGAATGACACCGCCCACGACGATCATCACGTCCTCGCGGCCCTCCGCCGCCAGCTCCTCCCGCAGCGCCGGTACGAGCGTGAGGTGCCCGGCGGCGAGGGAGGACACGCCGACGATGTGCACGTCCGCCTCGACGGCCTGCCGCGCCACCTCCGCCGGCGTCTGGAACAGCGGGCCGACGTCCACGTCGAAGCCCAGGTCGGCGAAGGCCGTGGCGATCACCTTCTGGCCGCGGTCGTGCCCGTCCTGGCCCATCTTGGCGACCAGGATGCGCGGACGGCGGCCCTCCGCCTCCTCGAAGGCGTCGACCAGGGCACGGGTGCGCTCCACCGAAGGGGACTCTCCTGCCTCGTTGCGGTACACACCGGCGATCGTACGGATCTGGCCCGCGTGCCGCCCGTAGACCTTCTCCAGCGCGTCCGAGATCTCGCCGACGGTCGCCTTCGCACGGGCGGCGTTCACCGCGAGGGCGAGGAGGTTGTCGTCGAGGCCCTGGGACGAACCCCGCTCGGCGGACGCCGTCAGCGCCCGCAGCGCGTCCTGGCAGGCCGCCTCGTCGCGCTCCTCGCGCAGCCGCTTCAGCTTGGCGATCTGCTGCGTCCGGACCGACGAGTTGTCGACCTTGAGGACGTCGATCTCCTCGTCGGTCGCCACCCGGTACTTGTTGACGCCGATCACCGGCTGGCGGCCCGAGTCGATCCGGGCCTGGGTGCGCGCCGCCGCCTCCTCGATGCGGAGCTTGGGGATGCCCGCGTCGATGGCCTTCGCCATGCCGCCGGCCGCCTCCACCTCCTCGATGTGCTGCCAGGCGCGCCGCGCCAGGTCGTACGTCAGCTTCTCGACGTAGGCACTGCCGCCCCAAGGGTCGATGACGCGGCCGGTGCCGGACTCCTGCTGGAGCAGCAGCTGCGTGTTGCGGGCGATGCGCGCCGAGAAGTCGGTGGGCAGCGCGAGGGCCTCGTCGAGGGCGTTGGTGTGCAGCGACTGGGTGTGGCCCTGGGTCGCGGCCATCGCCTCGATGCAGGTGCGCGGCACGTTGTTGAAGACGTCCTGCGCGGTCAGCGACCAGCCCGAGGTCTGCGAATGGGTGCGCAGCGAAAGGGACTTGGCGTTCTTCGGGTCGAACTGCTTGACCAGCTTCGCCCACAGCAGGCGGGCCGCCCGCATCTTCGCGATCTCCATGAAGAAGTTCATGCCGATCGCCCAGAAGAAGGACAGCCGGGGCGCGAACGCGTCCACATCCAGGCCGACTTCGAGCCCGGCGCGCAGGTACTCCACACCGTCCGCGAGGGTGTACGCCAGCTCCAGGTCGGCCGTCGCCCCCGCCTCCTGGATGTGGTACCCGGAGATCGAGATGGAGTTGTAGCGCGGCATCTTCTGCGAGGTGAACGCGAAGATGTCGGAGATGATCCGCATCGAGGGCTTCGGCGGATAGATGTAGGTGTTGCGGACCATGAACTCTTTGAGGATGTCGTTCTGGATGGTCCCGGCCAGCTTCTCCGGCCCCACCCCCTGCTCCTCGGCCGCCACGATGTACAGCGCCAGCACGGGCAGCACCGCGCCGTTCATCGTCATCGACACCGACATCCTGTCCAGCGGGATGCCGTCGAAGAGCTGGCGCATGTCGTAGATCGAGTCGATCGCCACGCCCGCCATGCCGACGTCGCCGGTCACGCGCGGGTGGTCGCTGTCGTACCCCCGGTGCGTCGGCAGGTCGAAGGCGACCGACAGGCCCTTCTGGCCGGCCGCGAGGTTGCGCCGGTAGAAGGCGTTGGACTCCTCGGCGGTGGAGAAGCCCGCGTACTGGCGGATCGTCCACGGCTGGTTGACGTACATCGTCGGGTAGGGGCCGCGCAGGTACGGCGCCACGCCCGGATACGTCTGGAGGAAGTCCAGGCCCTCGGTGTCCTTCGCCGTGTACAGCGGCTTCACCGGGACGCCCTCGGGCGTGTTCCAGACGAGGTCCTCGACACCGCGCCCGGTCGACTCCTTGACGGCCGAGCGCCACTGCTCCTCGGAAGCGGCCGGTGCGGCGGCCGACGCGAGGGAGATCTGCGAGAAGTCGGGAATGCTGCCCATTACTTCACTTCCATACGGTCGAGGACGGAGGTGAGCACGGCCACCGCGTCCGAGCCCGCGAAGACGAAAGCGTCGACGCCGGCACTCCGGTACGTGTCTTCGGCTTCCCCGGGACGGCCCGCGAGGAACACCGTCCGCGCCCCCGCCTCTCTGAGGGCGGCGGCGACGTCCGCCGCCTGCTCCGCGTACAGGGCGTCACTGGAGCAGATGCAGGCGACAGCCGCACCGCTCGCGGCGAACGCCTCGGCGACCGTGCCCGGGTCCACCGTCACCGGGTCGTGCACCGGCTCGACGCCGCCCGCCTGGAAGAGGTTCGCGGCGAAGGTGACCCGGCCGGTGTGCGCGGCAGCCGGTCCCAGCGCGGCGATGAAGACGCGGGGACGCGACCCGGTCTCCGCCAGGTGGGCGTCGGAGCGGGCGCGCAGCGCCTCGTACGCCTCGTCGCGGCGGACCCGGGGAAGTCCCCCGGACGGCTTCGCGGGAGCCGGGTCGCGGTCGACCGCGCGCTCGGCGAGCAGCGGGAACTCGCTGACGCCGGTGATCGGTTCGCGCCGCTTGGCAAGCGCCTTCGTACGGCGCTCCCAGGTCGCGGCGATCCGCTCGCCCACCAGGCCCGAGGCCAGCGCCTGTTCCTGGCCGCCCGCCTTCTCGATCTCCTGGAACCACTCCCAGGCGGCCGCCGCCAGCTCGTCCGTCAGCTGCTCCACGTACCAGGAGCCGCCCGCCGGGTCGACGACCCGCGACAGGTGCGACTCCTCGACGAGGATGGTGGAGGTGTTGCGGGCGATACGGCGCGCGAACGCGTCCGGCAGGCCGATCGCCTGGTCGAACGGGAGCACCGTCACCGAGTCCGCGCCGCCCACCCCGGCCGCCATGCAGGCGATCGTGGTGCGCAGCATGTTCACCCACGGGTCGCGGCGCGTCATCATCACCGACGACGTCACCGCGTGCTGCCGCTGCGCCCCGGCCCCCGCCGCACCGCACACCTCGGCGACCCGGGCCCACAGACGGCGCGCCGCACGGAACTTGGCGATGGTGAGGAACTGGTCGGCGGTGGCCGCGTACCGGAAGTCGAGCTGCCCGCAGGCCGCTTCGACGTCGAGGCCGGCCTCGGTGAGGGTACGGAGGTAGCCGACGCCGGTCGCGAGGGAGCAGCCGAGCTCCTGCGCGGCGGAGGCCCCCGCCTCGTGGTACGGCAGGGCGTCCACCACCAGGGCGCGCAGCCCCGGGTACTGACGGGACGTCAATTCCGCGAGTGCGACGGTCTGTCCGGCGAGCGCGCTCTCGTACGTTCCGGTGCGGGCGGCGAGCCCCAGCGGGTCCGCGCCCAGGT
Organism: Streptomyces sp. NPDC021093; assembly: GCF_044333135.1. NCBI lineage: Bacteria > Bacillati > Actinomycetota > Actinomycetes > Kitasatosporales > Streptomycetaceae > Streptomyces > Streptomyces sp. NPDC021093. Next base: position 440,296 of record NZ_JBIRQJ010000008.1, read on the forward strand.
TGCCGCGCAGCTCATCGGCGGCCACCCCGCGCGCCTCGACGATACGGAGCAACTCGCGCGCGGCGGCGTCGAATTCGGCCCCCGCGTCGAGAGCCACCGGCGCGAGGTCGAGATACACGCCGTCCAGCGCCTGATCGAGCCCGGACACCGGCAGCCCGGCGTCGCCGACCGCGAGCCACAGTGACGAGACCCCGTTCTCCAGGTCGGCCAGGACGGCCTCGTTGGCGAGCGCGGGATCGGGCCGCTCGTGCCGCTGCCGTACGTCCCACCCGCCGGCCGCCGTCGTCCCCGCAGCGGAAGAGCCCCGGGTGAACGGGGCGAAGCCGGGCAGTCCGGGCGAGTCGTCTTCGCGGGTGTCGTCGGCGGTGTACAGCGGGCGCGTCGTGAGCCCGTCGTCGAGGGAAGTGGAGAGGGCTTCTTCGGCCGCAGCCCCCGTGACGTCTTTACCCGATTTGCGCAGCACGCCTTCCACCAGGCGCTGCCACTGCTCATGGGTCGCATCAGGGAACTCGGCGGCCAGGGGGAGCCCGTCGTCAGGCAGGACCGTCATGCTCAGATGCTAGGGCAGTCCGCCAAAGGTGCAGCAGGGGTAACCGCTGTGACCTTGACCTCTCCTGACCTGCCTTGATCCGTTCGGCCGAATGCCCTACCGGAAAGTAGCTTGAGGGTCGCGGGAGACATCGCCCGAGGGTCGCACGGCAGTGCTCGGGGGTCGTGCGGCAGTGCTTGAGGGGCGCGGAGCACTGTCAGTGCCGCCCCCTAGTCTTGGATCATGAGCTACTCACTGAGTCTGTACCTGGTCGATCCCACCACGGTCCGGGGCGCCGTCGGCTCCGGGGACGACAAACTGCGCCGCATGATCGGCGGCCGCTTCAAGGCCCAGATCCGGCACGACGACGACTGGTTCGCGAGCGAGATCGAGCGGGGCGCGCCCACCCGCTCCGACGCGGTGCGCGCGGTCGTCGAAGGCGGCCCTTTCGACGAGGAGTTCGCCTTCCAGTACGGCTACGCGTACAAGCTGGTCTGCGAGTTCTACGGCCGCAGCCTCTTCAACAACAACTTCTCGCCGTACCGCGGGGACTGGCTGGAGGAGGTCGACAAGGGCCTGAAGGAACTGGGCATCGAGGCCGTCGAGATCACGGAGTTCTCGTACGGTTCGCTGCCCGCGGGGCTGCCCAGGCCGGACGACCTGCCCGGGTACGGGGAGTGGAGCGCCGAGGAGTGCCGCGACGCGCTCGCCCAGTGGGAGGCGAGCACCCCCGAGCAGCGTGCCGCGCTGGACTCCGAGGTGCTGGAGGCGATCGAGTCGATCGTGGAGTGGCTCCGGCAGGCCCGCGCGAAGGAAGGGGCCGGGGTGGTCGGCTTCCACCACTGAGGACCGGCCCGCGGAGGCCGGGCCTCCGGGGAGGGGGAACTGTCCTCAGGCCAGCCGCAGTTCGCCCTCCGGCTGTTCCTTGCCGGGGCCCGTCGGGGAGGACACCAGGGAGAAGGGGTGACCGGCCGGGTCCGAGTAGCGGCGCACGTCCCGGCTGAGACCGGTGTTGTTCGGGGTCTCCAGGGGGCGTGCGCCCAGGCCGATGACCTCGCGCTCCGCCTCGTCCATGTCCTCCTCCGCCACCAGGATCCGCAGATGTGCCTGCTGGGAGTCGTCGGGGCGCGGCCAGCTCGGCGGCGCGTAGCCGTGGTCGCGCCGGATCGCCAGATGGACGCCGTCGTGGCCGACGATCTCCACGAAGTCCATGTCCTCGCCCCGGCGGGTCTCCGCGTCGAAGAGCCTGGCGTAGAACGCCGCCAGCTCGTCCGCCTCCGCGCAGTCCAGTACCAGCACCGTCCGCTTCTCCACCGTCATGTTCCCGTCCCGCCTCCGCCGATCGGCCGTGGGTGCTGCCCTGCCCGTACGTTCTGCGCGTACCCCGGGCGGGCGGGGAAACGCCGTCGCGGCGGCCGGGGTTCACGGCCGGTCGCCTTGCCGGTCCCACGCCTCTCACACGGTAGTGAAGCGCCCGCTCTCCTCGCCGCTCAGCCGCCCCGCCGGCACCTTCCGCCCGAACAGCACCACCACCAGGTCCTGCGCGGCCCCCGTGACCACGCTCCCGCTGCCGTACGACCAGTCCAGATCGTCGGCCCGCAGCCGCACGCCGTCCAGCTTCGCCCCGAAGAACCTGGTGCCCATGGGGCTCGCCGTCCCCAGGACGATCCGCAGCCTGTCCTCGGGGACCCGGCGGTCCAGGCCGAGAGGGATCGTGATGTCCAGGCCGTGCACCAGGTCGTGGCCGAGCGCCGACGCGAAACCGCCCACCGGGGGCTTCCACGGATGGTGCGCGTTCTCCCGCAGCGCCGCCGCCATCTCCCGCTCCGACATCCGCGCCGCGTCCCGGTGCGCGACCCGGTCGGTCATCCGGTCCATGCTGCCCCGCGCCCTGACCAGCTCGGCCAGCACCTTGGGCAGCGGGTGGCGGAACCCGGACGACATGTGGGCCGCCACCTCACGCACCCGCCACCCGGCGCACAGCGTGGGTTCCTCCCACCGCTCGGCGGGCAGCCCGTCCAGCAGATCCGCCAGCTCCCGGCGCTCGGCCGCGATCGCTTTCCTGATCTCTCCGACAGCGGTCCCCTGCTTCGTATTCCCCATGGTCACAAGGGTGTTGGGGCGGTCACCAGAAGTCCAAGAAGGGTTCTGTCTCACCACTAGCATGATCAGTTATGGAACTCCGACAGCTCCGGTACCTCGTCACGGTGGTGGAGGAGGCGAACTTCACCCGTGCCGCCGCCCGCCTGCACGTCGCCCAGCCCGGCGTCAGCGCGCAGATCCGCAGGCTGGAGCGGGAACTCGGACAGGCGCTCCTGGACCGCACCGGCCGCACCGTCACCCTCACCGAAGCGGGGGAGGCGATCCTGCCGCACGCCCGCGCGGTGCTCGCCGCCGCCGACGCGGTGCACGGCACCGCCGACGAACTCACCGGGCTCCTGCGCGGCAGGGTCAGGGTCGGTTCGCTGCTGGGCGTCCCGGCCGGCGTGTTCGACCTGGCGGGAGTGCTCGCCGACTTCCACGACGCACACCCGGGAGTCGAGTTCTCCCTCACCGAGGACACCTCCGAGCGGCTGCTCGCCGCCCTGCACCGGGGCGAACTCGACATGGTGCTGGCCTCGGTCGCCGACGCGCAGCCCCCGCCGGGCGTCGCCTTCCAGATCCTGCTGGACGAACCGCTGAGGGCCGTCACGACCCCCGACGACCCCCTGGCCCTGCCGCCGGAACGTACCGGCATCCCTCTGGCGGCCCTGCGCGACCGCCCGCTGATCAGCCTTCCGGCAGGCACCGGAGTGCGCGGCGTGCTCGAACGCAGCTGCGCGGAAGCGGGCTTCCGCCCCGCCGTGGCCTTCGAGGCCTCGGCCCCGCAGGTCCTCCTCCAGCTGGCCTCGCGCGGCCTCGGCGTCGCGGTGCTGCCTGCCGGGACGGTGCCACGGTCCGGCCCCCACCTGCGCGTACTGGCCCTCGAAGAACCCTGCCCGCGCGCCCGTATCGCCCTCGCCCGGCGCGCGGACGGTCCGACGGGATCGGCGGCCCGCGCCTTCCTGCGACACCTCGCCCGCGCGCTGCCGGAGTGGCTGGCGGCTCAGTCGCCCAAGTGATCCCGCCCGTGCGGGGGCACGGGGCCGGGCACGGCGTCGGGGGAGGGCGCGGCATCGGAGCCGGGTGCGAACGACAGCTCGCGGCCGTCCCCGCGCGGCGCGAAGAACCGGGCCACGGTCCCGGCGGACACCTCGCCCGGCGTCGCGGGGGACCACCGCGGGTTCCGGTCCTTGTCGACGATCTGCGCGCGCACCCCCTCCACCAGGTCGCTCCGGCGCAGCGCCGTGCACGACACCCGGTACTCCTGCACCAGCACCCGCTCCAGGGAACCGAGTTCACGCGCCCGGCGCACCGCCTCCAGGGTCACCTTCACCGAGGTGGGCGACTTGGCGAGGATCGTCTCTGCGGCCTCCTTCGCCGCCTGCACCCCGCTGTGGGACAGCCGGTCCAGGATCTCCTCGACGGTCGCCGCCGCGTAACAGTGGTCGATCCACTCGCGGGCGTCCGCGAGTTCACCGCCGGGCGGCTCCGTCGCGCGGCGCCGTACCGCCTCCTGCGCCGGTACGGCCGCCAGGTCCGCGGTCAGCGCGTCCAGGTGCTCCGACGGTACGAAGTGGTCGGCGAGTCCGCACAACAGGGCGTCGGCAGCGCCCACCGCCGCGCCGGTCAGCGCGAGGTGGGTGCCGAGTTCGCCGGGGGCGAGGGCGAGGAGGTAGGTGCCGCCGACGTCGGGGACGAAGCCGATGCCGGTCTCGGGCATGGCGATGCGGGAGCGTTCGGTGACGATGCGGACGCTGCCGTGGGCGCTGACTCCGACGCCGCCGCCCATCACGATGCCGTCCATCACGGCGACGTACGGCTTGGGGAAGCGGGCGATGCGCGCGTTGAGCCGGTACTCGTCCCACCAGAACGCCTCGGTCGCCAGGCCGTCACCGTCGCGCGCGTCGTCGTGAATGGCCCGGATGTCACCGCCCGCGCACAGCCCGCGCGCGCCCGCTCCGGAGATGACGACGGTCTCGACGGCCGGATCGGACTCCCAGGCGGCGAGGGCCGCGTCGAGGGTGCGGACCATGGGGTGGGTGAGGGAGTTGAGGGCGCGGGGGCGGTTGAGCACGAGGTGACCCGTGCGGCCCTCGACATGTACGAGGACGGGGTCGTCCGCGTGCTGCGGGTGTGCGGTGTGCATGGATCAGCCCTTCGGGGACGGGTCGGACGAGGGGAGCAGGAGTCGGCGGGCGGTCCGCCAGCACCGGGGGCCGGCCGCGGCCAGCAGGCCGCTGCGGTCGTCGTCCGGCCGGTAGCAGGACGCGTCGTCCGGCCGCTGTACGGTGCAGCCCGCCTCGGTGGCGAGGAGGGCGCCCGGGGCGTGGTCCCAGGGGAGCGTGCGGTGGTAGAGCAGGAAGTCCAGGGCTCCGGTGGCCAGCCGGGGGTAGTCGATGCCCGCGCACTTGGTGCCGGAGGACAGCCGTGCGAAACGAGGCGCCGACGCCTCGACGCGGGCGCGCGCCCCGGGGGAGAGGAACCCGGTCAGAGCGGCCCCGCGCAGGGCCGCCGGGTCGGCAGGGGCGGGCTCGCGGCGCAGCCGGACGCCGTCGTCGCCCCAGGCGCCCGAGCCCTTCTCCGCCGTGTACGCGCGGCCCGTCGCGGGCTGGACGATCCAGGCCGCGACCGTCTCCCCGCCCCGTACGAGCGCGGCCATCACCGCGTAGTCGGCGCGGCCCGCGACGAAGTTGGGGGTGCCGTCGAGCGGGTCGACGAGCCAGACCTCCGGCTCGTCCCGGACCACCCGCAGCAGGGCGGGAGTCGCCGCCGTGGCCTCCTCGCCGACCACGGGGACGTCCCGTACGCACCGCAGCCGCCGGGTGATCAGCGCCTCCGCCTCCCGGTCGGCCACGGTGACCACCTCGCCGGGGGTCTTCTCCGTGATCTCGCCCTCGGTGAGGGCCCGGTGGCGGGGCAGGATCGCCTCGGCGGCCGCCTCGCGCAGGATGTCGGTGACCTCGTCGATCCGCATGATCGACAGGCTAATCGACGCGCCGGGAGGGCCGATCGGCCCACCGGTCCTGAGAACCGGGACGCCGATCGGCCCGCCGTTCCTTCGGATCGGGGCGCCGATCGGCCCTCCGGTCCTTCAGTGCTCGCTCAGTGCTCGTTCTCCGTCGGCCGCAGGTCGCGCGGGACCCACGCCCAGGCCACCGCGGCAGCGCCCAGTGTCAGGACCGCGCCGACCAGGAAGGCCGGGGTGATGGCCGTCGTGTACGCCGCCGAGACCGCGTCCAGGAGGGTGCGGCCCGCGTCGCCGCCGATGTTCTGCGCGACGTGCGCGGCCTCGCCCACCGAGTCCCGTACCGACTGCGCCGTCGGACCGTCCAGGTCCAGGGCCGGCAGGTTCGTGCGGTACAGGGCGGTGGCCAGGCTGCCGAGGATGGCGACGCCGAGCGCCGCGCCCAGCTCGTAACAGGTCTCCTCGACGGCCGCGGCGCCGCCGACCTCGTGGGCCGGGGTGGCCGCCATCAGCGTCACCGAGGCGACCGTGGTGGCGATGCCGACGCCCATGCCGAGGACGGCGAGCGCGACGGCGACCGCCGGGTAGCCGATGTCGGCGAACCGCTGCACCGTCCACGGCAGGGCGAGACCCACCGTCATGACGACCAGCCCCGAGCCGAGGACGTGCCGGATCTGGAAGCGCTGCATCAGCGACGGCGTCACCATCGAGGTGAGGACCAGGCCGAGCGAGGCGGGCAGCAGACGGACGCCCGCCTCAAGAGGCGTGTACCCCTGCCCGTACTGGAACCACTGCGTCACCAGGAAGAGGACCGCGCCCATGCCGACCATGCCGAGGAAGATCGACACGGCGGCGATGGAGAACGACCGGTTGGTGAACAGACGCACCTGGAGCAGCGGGCTCTCCAGCCGGAGCTGGCGGCGTACGAACACCGTCAGCGCGACCGCGGCCAGGGCCAGCAGCGCCCAGGGCAGCGGGTCCGCGAAGCCGCTCTTGCCGAGCTGCTTGATGCCGCCCGCGAGGGCGAGCATGCCGACGATCGACTGACCCACGCCCCACCAGTCCCAGCGGCCGCTGCGCGGCGAGTGCGACTCGGGCAGGATCCAGGCGCCCAGCGCGATCACCAGGGCGGCGACGGGCAGGTTCAGCAGGAACGCGGACTGCCAGCCGAAGTCCTCGACGAGGAGTCCGCCGACGACCGGGCCCAGCGCCATGCCGGCACCGAAGACGGCCGCCCACACGGCGTACGCGAAGGCCCGCTCACGGGCGTCGAGGAAGACGTTGCGCAGGATCGACAGCGTGGACGGCATGATCGCCGCACCGCCGACGCCGAGCAGCGCACGGGCCGCGATCACATGCCACGCCTCGGTGGCGAAGACCGCGAGCAGCGAGGCGAGCGCGAAGATCACGAAGCCGGCCAGCAGCATTCTCTTGCGGCCGAGCCTGTCGCCCAGCGCACCCGCCGTGACCAGCAGGCCGGACAGGATGAGCGCGTAGACGTCGATGATCCACAGCTGCTCGACCGAGCCCGGCTGGAGGTCGGAGACCAGGGAGGGGAACGCCACGTTGAGGATCGTGGTGTCCATCGCGATCAGCAGGAGGCTGCCCGACAGGATCGCGAGGACGGCCCAGCGCCGGGGGTCCAGGTGCGGGGCGGCGGGCCCGGCGTCGGGCCGGGAGGCGGCGGGGGAGGACATGAGACATCCGTTCCGAGACTAGTAAGACTCAACTGAGACATCAGTGTCTCACACGGGTGATCAATGTCCCAGTCGAGAGGGGAGGGGGAGGGGCGTGGCCCTGGTGCGGCGGCGGGCGGAGGAAGGCTGAGCGGCGGAAAAGGGCTGGTGGTGAACGGCCGGAAGCCGCACGCTGTCCGGATGTTGATCAGAGAAGCCACCGCCGACGACTGGGCCGCGATCTGGCCGTTCTTCCACAAGATCACCGCTGCCGGTGACACCTTCACCTTCCCCGTCGACCTCGACAGGGAGACCGGCCGCGGCTGGTGGATGCTGGACGCCCCGAACCGTACGGTCGTCGCCGTCGACGAGACCGGGGAGATCCTCGGCACCGCCAAGATGAACGCCAACCAGCGCGGCAACGGCGACCACGTCGCCAGCGCCAGCTACATGGTCGACCCCGCCCACGGCGGCCGGGGCGTGGGCCGCGCCCTCGTCGAGCACACCCTCGACTGGGCACGCGGCCGGGGCTTCCGGTCCATGCAGTTCAACGCGGTCGCAGCCAGCAACACCCACGCCGTAAGCCTCTACGAGCGGCTCGGTTTCCGCATTGTGGGCACCGTCCCGGAGGGCTTCCGCCACCCGGAGCAGGGGTACGTGGGGCTGCACATCATGCACCGCCCGCTCTGAGGCCACTCACCGCTCCGAGAGCACCGCCCGCTCCGAGAGCACCCGCCGCCCGCTCCGAGCGCACCGTCCGCCCTCGGGGTCCGGCATCAGACCTGGGACGTACGGCCGCCCCCGCCGTAGCCCCGACGGAGGATGACCACTCCCTCCGGTGAGCTGACTGCCGGGCCCCGTCCCGCCCCTAGCGTCATACGGAGAGGATCCGGGCGACGACCCGGGCACCGCCGAGGGTGAGTTGGGGACATGGCCACGCTGAAGTACACGCTGAAGGAATTCCGGGGCCAGGCACGGCAGTTGCTGCTCACCGGGGCGGCAGTGGCCGTCGGCGTCGCCTTCCTCGTCCTCGCGGTCGGCGGCAGCGGCGCCCTCGTCAGCTCCTTCGGCCAGCTGGCCGCCGCCGAGGTCGGCCCGGCCGCCCTCCAGGTCACGCCCGGCGCACGCGACTCGGGCCCGTCGAAGGATCCAGGACTGGCCGGGGACGCCGCCGCGAAGGCCGCCGAAGTCCCCGGCGTCGACGCCGTCGTGGCACGGCAGACCGGGCGCGGCACCGTCCTCACCCCGGCCGGACGCCCCCTCGACGAGCCCGCCGTCGTCACCTCCCTCACCGGGTCCCCCGCCCTGCGCTGGCAGCTCGCCGACGGCGGGAAGTGGGCCGTCGCCCCCGACGAGGTCATGCTCGACAGCGGCACCGCCGACCGCATCGGCGTACGCCCCGGCGGCCGGATCGCCCTCCTCACCACGGGCGGCGGCCGCACCACGGCCCTCCTCACCGGCACCCTCGACACCCGGGGCGCGCCCAGCTTCGCCGGACAGCCCGTGCTCGGCGCCCCCGACGGGCAGGTCGCCCGGTACGCCGCGGAGCCGCACACCACCCAGCTCGACCTCGCCGTCCGGGCGGGCGACGAGCGCGCCGTCGCCGACGCGGTGCGCACCGCACTCGGCGACCAGGCCCGGGTCCGTACCCACGAGGAGTCCGTCGACGCGGCGAAGAGCGACAGCGGAAACATGTACGTGCTGGTGCTCGTCGCCGCCCTGTCCTTCGTCCTGATCGCCATGGCCGTGGCCCGCATGGTCGTCAGCAACACCTTCTCCGTCGTCCTCGCCCAGCAGGTCCGCCAGCTCGCCCTGCTGCGCTGCATCGGCGCGACCCGCTCCGAGATCCGCACCCACGTCCGCCGCCAGGGCCTCCTGCTCGGCATCGGCGCCTCGCTCACCGGGCTGCTCCTCGGCGCGGGAGCGAGCGCCCTGGGAACCCTGCTGCTCGGCACGCTCGACCTCGGCCCGGTGTCGGTCGACCTGATGCCGGGCTGGGTCGTCTTCCTCCTGGCGCTGCTGTTCGGTGTGCTGCTCACGGTCCTCGCGGTGCGCGCACCGGCCAAGAGCGCTTCCGCGGTGCCGCCCGTCGCGGCCCTCGGCGGTGCGCACACCGCGACCCCCGACAGCACCGGCAGCAGGGCGGTCCGCACCGTCTTCTCCGTACTGCTGCTCGGCCTGGGCGCGCTGCTGCTGGTCGGCGGTGCGTACGCCCCGGCCCCGCTCAGCGTCCTCGCGGTCACCGCCGGTGCGATCCTCAGCTTCTTCGGCGTGCTGCGCCTCGCCCGCTGGCTGCTGCCGCCCGTCGTCTCGCTGCTCGCGCTGCCGACCCGACGCTTCTCCGGTACGACGGGGAAGCTCGCCGCCCAGCAGCTGCGGGGCAACCCGGGCCGTACCGGAGCCGCCGCCTCCGCACTGCTGGTCGGCGCGACCGTGATGGTCGCCGCCTCGACCGTCGTCTCCACCACCGGCGGCTCGCTCGGCGACATGCTCACCTCCCGGCAGCCCGGATCGTTCTCGCTGCTCACCGAGAAGAACCAGGTCCCCGGGGCGGCGCTCGCCGCGCTCGGCAAGGAGAAGGGCCTGCGGACCGTCCCGGTCCGTACCGCCACGATCGACGCGGGCACCGGCGGCACCGAGGGCGGCGGCGACCGGAAGGCGACGGTCGCGAGCGCCGACCCCACCCTCCTCAACATGGGCATGGAGGGCGCCGACCAGGCCCGCGAACTGGGCGACGGCCAGGCCCTGGCCTCCTTCGGCAGCGCACGCACCGCCCACCCGGCGGGTCTGGACGTCGTCCCCGGCGCCTCGGGCTACCCGTTCGCGGTGCTCCCCGAGGCGTCGTACTTCGTCAGCCCCCGCACCATGGACCGCATCGCACCCCGAGCTCCGGTCACCACTGCCTGGATCAGCCCCGCCGAAGGCCTCTCGCACGAGGAGGCCCGCAATCTCCTCGACAAGGCGCTGCTCGACCAGCCGACGGTACGGGTCCACGACGCGGGCGCCGAGGCCGAGTTCTTCCGTACGATGCTCGACCGCATGGTCATGATCGCCGCGGTGCTGCTCGCCTTCACGATGGCGATCGCCGCACTGGGCGTCGCCGCGACCCTCATGCTCGGCGTCGACGAACGCACCCGCGAGATCGGGATGCTGCGCGCGATCGGCCTCAGCGGCGGCCAGCTGCGCGCCATGCTCACCCTGGAGGCCGTCCTGCTGTCGCTCACCGGCGCGATCGCCGGGAGCGTGCTGGGTCTGGTGTACGGCTGGCTCGCGGGCCGCTCGGTGACCCAGCAGTACGGATTCCAGCACACCCCGGGCCTCATGATCGCCGGACTCCTGGCGGTCACCGTCCTGATCGGCCTGGCCGCCGCGGTCCTGCCCGCCAGGCGGGTGCGGCGGATGGCGGTCGTGGACGCGCTGCACGCGGAGTGACACGGTCCGCAGCGGGGCCGGGGACGGGCGGGCCGCCCCCGGCCGGGCGGATCAACTCACGTCGTCGGTACGGGAGTCGGCCCTGCTGGCGCGGGAGTCCTTCCTGCCGGTACGGGGGCCGGCCTCGGAGCGGGCCGCGGGCTTGACCGCGGGGTCGGCCGGGTGCTCGGCCGTGGGCTCGGCGGCCCGGGTCACTTCGGCGCGGATCATGGCGTTGAGGGCGAGGAACGGGTCGATGGGCATAGCAAAGCCTTCTTTCGTACGGTGGGTGCGTCGGTGGGTGCGCCGGTGGTTCGCGCGGGGGGACCTGCGAGCCGCCCGCACGGGGCGGGCGGGGCGGACGGGGTCCTCCTCAGCAGCGCAGCACCACGCAGCGCACCGGATACGGCACCGGAACCCGGACGGGCACCCAGGTCCGCTCCACCGCTTCCACGCGTCCAACAGGGCGTCCGGAGAGGGCGGTTCGTACGGTACGGCCGGGCCGCCGCACCGGACTGCGGCCCTCGCTCCGGCGGGCGGCCCCGGCGAGCACCCGCAGTTCGGTGTCCGTGCCGTCCGACATGCCCTCGGACTCGGCGGCGGACAGCGGACGCGCGTCCGGCGCGGCATCGGCCCCGGGCAGCCCCGACATGACCAATGCGGCGAGCACGGCGCACACGACGAACACCGCGGCGGTCGCCGCTGCGCACGCAGGCAGCACCGCGAGCGCGCGGCGCCGGTACGGCGGCCGGTGGGAGCGGGGCGCGTCAGCCATGGGGCACAGGTGCCCCGGGGCGGGCCGGGCCGAGCCCACGGAGCCGGAATTCCCCCCAAGGGGGTAGGCCGGTTGGCGGCGGAGGCCTACCGCCGCTCGTACGCCACCCATGCGCCCCGGGTCGGGGACCTCACCGTCAGGCCCGCTGACAGGACCACTCACGGGCCCCCTGGCAGGCCCTCTGACAGGCCCTCTGACAGGCCCGTGGGCCACCCCTCCCCGCCGGGGGCGGCCCACGGGCGTCACAGGTGTCACAGACCGTCCGACGGATCCAGATCCAGGTCGTCCGCGTACTCGTCGCCGATCTCGTCCCCGGCCGGCTGCGGGGCGTCCGGTTCCTCCTCGGCGAGCAGCTGGTCCAGGGACTCGCCGCGCCGCGCCTCCTCCGCCGTCGTCCCGAAGGACTCGGCGGGCGACCAGTGGTCCGGTGGGTCGATGCCGGCGTCGAGGGGGTCGTAGTCGAGGTTGTCGCTGATCAGCGTGTCCTGGGCGTCCAGAACGCCGTCGTCCTCGGGCAGCTCGCCGGTGTCGTCGGTCATGTCGCTCATGAACACACGCTGCCCCACTCGGACGGCGTACGCATCCCGGAGGTGCGGACGGCGCGGGAGGGCAGAAGAATGCGTGACAAGCCGGACATGCGCTGGATGTGTCCGCGGGATTCCCAGGAGGCGGCATGAGCGTGCAGGGACCGGATCCGTCCGAAGTGACCCCCGACAGTCGGCTGCACAGCGGCGGCAGCGACGACGCGACCCCCGAGGACCTGGTGCTCGCCTCGGGCCGCGACCTCACGCCGGAGAATCTGGAATGGGCGCGCAAGCGGCTGGAGAAGGAAGGGCGCGCGGCGATCGAGTCGACGCTGCCCTGACCCCCGCGCGCCGTACGCAGCACATGGGTGTGCCCCGCGCGTCCGGCGCGGGGCACACCCATGTGCTGCCGTCTGCGTGCGGCAGGCTCAGCGGCCCGCGTACACGGCGCTCACGAACGTCACCAGCTGGTCCGCGGGCAGCGCCCGGGCCAGATCCGCCTCGGTGACCATGCCGACCGGTGCGCCGTTGTCCAGCACCAGCAGGCGGCGGATCCGCGCGTCGCTCATCACGCGAACGGCCTCGTCGGAGTCGGCGGTCACGTCGACCGACACCGGCGCACCCTCGGCCAGGTCGCCGGCGGTGGCCCTCGACGGGTCGTGACCGGCGGCGATGCACTTCACGACGATGTCGCGGTCGGTGACGATGCCGGCCAGGGCGCCGTCGCTGCCCGTCACCGGGAGGGCACCGATGTGGTGCTCGCGCATCAGCTGGGCGGCCCGGTCGAGGGTCTCGGTCGCCGGGATGGAGCGGACGTCGGGGGTCATCAGGTCACGGACGGTGGTCATGGGGTCCTCCGGAATCGACGGATGCAGCCACCGTCATGCTGTCCGCGCCCCGCCGACTCGGCGACCGCATGGTGTCGTACGGGTGACCGGAACGGAGCCACTCCATGGCCGACCGCCCCGCGCCGCGCGGTCGACCATCCGCGCCAGTGCGGCGACGAGGCCGACCAGAAAAAGCTTTCGCCCGCGCCGGGCTTTCGCCCGCGCCGGGCTTTCGCCCGCGCCGGGCTTTCGCCCGCGCCGGGCTTTCGCCCGCGCCGGGCTTTCGCCCGCGCCGGGCCTTCGCCCGCGCCGGGCCTTCGCCCGCGCCGGGCCTTCGCCCGCGCCGGGCCCCAGTCCCGCAAGAACTCCCCCTCGCACGGGGCCGACCACACCCACCCCTTCCACATTCCTGCAACACGTTCTACTCTGTGCGCCGCCGCAGCGACCTGCCGTACGCAAGACGCTCCGCCCGACGCCTGGAGGGCCCGTGCACCTCGAATACACGCCCGAGCAGCAGCAGTTGCGCACCGAGCTGCGCGCCTACTTCGCCACGCTCGTCCCCGACAACGCCTACGCCAGGTACGCGGACCCGGCCGCCCAGAAGCGCTTCTACCGCGGATGCGTCCGCCGCCTCGGCGCCGACGGCTGGCTCGGTGTCGGCTGGCCCGAGGAGTATGGCGGGCGCGGGCTGACCCCCATGGAGCAGTACGTCTTCTTCGACGAGGCTGCCCAGGCGGGCGTACCGCTGCCGCTGATGGCGCTCAACACCGTCGGGCCGACGCTCATGCAGTACGGCACCGACGAGCAGAAGTCGTACTTCCTGCCGAAGATCCTCTCCGGCGAACTCGACTTCGCCATCGGTTACAGCGAACCCGACGCGGGCACCGACCTCGCCGCCCTCAAGACCCGTGCCGTACGCGACGGCGACCAGGACACCGGCCACTACACGGTCAACGGCCAGAAGATCTGGACCACCAACGGCGACACCGCCGACTGGGTCTGGCTCGCCGTGCGCACCGACCCCGACGCCCCGCCACACAAGGGCATCACCATGCTCCTGGTCCCCACCAGCGACCCCGGCTACTCCTGCACCCTCATCAACACCCTCGCCTCGCACGACACCACCGCCAGCTACTACGAGAACATCCGCGTCCCCGCCTCCCGCCGCGTCGGCGAGGAGAACAAGGGCTGGCGGCTCATCACCAACCAGCTCAACCACGAACGCGTCACCCTCGCCGCCCACGGCACCATGGCCGTACGCGCCCTGCACGACGTGCAGCGCTGGGCCATGGAGACCAAGCTCGCCGACGGCCGCCGCGTCATCGATCTCGGCTGGGTGCGCGGCCGGCTCGCCCGTACCCACACCAAGCTCGACGCGATGAAGCTCCTCAACTGGCAGATGGTGAACGCCGTCCAGCACGGCACCCTCACCCCGCAGGACGCCTCCGCCGTCAAGGTGTACGGCTCCGAGGCCCGCCGGGACGCGTACGGCTGGCTCATGGAGGTCGTCGGCGCGGCCGGCCACCTCAAAGAGGGCTCGGCGGGCGCCGTCCTGCACGGCGAACTGGAACGCGGCTACCGCTCCGCCGTCATCTTCACCTTCGGCGGCGGCAACAACGAGATCCAGCGCGAGATCATCTCGTGGATCGGACTGGGGATGCCGCGCGTACGGCGCTAGCCGGTCGCGGTCGTCCCGCGGAACGGACGATGCGGTGGAACAGGGCGGTCAGTTCGGTGGTCCCGGACCGGGACAGCCGGGCTCGTCCGAGGTGCTCCACCGCCGAGTCCAGATGGCGGCGGGACAGCTGCTCGGCCGAATGACGGCCGCCGGCCTCGTCGATGAGGTCGGCCAGCACCTGCAGATGCGCCGCCGTGCCGCTGTCCGCATGCCACAACCGGCTCAGTCGCTCGCCGGCCGGGCTGCCGGCGGACAGGGCGATCAGCACGGGCAGAGTCAGATTGCGCCGCCCGATGTCCTCCCGGACCGGCTTGCCGGTCCCCGCGGGACCGCCCCAGATGTCCGCCACGTCATGGGAGATCTGCCACGCGATGCCCAAGTGCCGACCCGCGGCGTGCAGGGCGGACAGGACGCGCTCCGGTGCGCCCGCCCGCACCGCGGGCGTCCCCAGCGAGCACTCCAGCAGTGCCGAAACCTTCTCCGTCACGATGTGCTCGTACGCCGCGACGCCGGCGCCGGGACCCGGCCGGAGGGTGAGCCCGCGGGCCCGGCCCGCGTGAACGAGACCGATGGCCCCGGTGAACGAGCCGGCGATCTCCCTGCTGCCGGGGCCGGGGTCGTCCACGACCAGCTGCAGCCCGAGAGCCTGCAAGGCGTTCCCGGCGGGTATGGCCAGACCCGCGCCGAACACCTTCCACGCGGCCGGGCGGCCGCGACGCACCTCGGCCGCGTCGACGATGTCGTCGTGGAGCAGGGTCGCGTGGTGCAGCAACTCCACCGCCGCCGCCTGGGACCGCACGTCCTCGGGCCGCAGACCGACTCCGTCGGCCGCCGCCATCATGAGTCCGGCGCGGGTCAGTCCGCCGTCCCCGCCGCCGCTGGGGTCGCCGTGTTCGTCCATGAAGCCGAGGTGGTAGCAGCAGACCCGGGCCAGGTTCGGCTCCAGCGCGGAAACCCGCTGCCGAACAACGGGCAGTACCAGGGAGCGCACTGCGCTCCGCGACTGGAGGGCGTGGGAGTCGTGGGAGTCATGGGAATCAAGGGACGAGGTGACGTGCGTACTCATCGCGATTCGCCTCCGGCCGCGCGGGTAAAGCGCTTTTCCGTCCGTGAGTTGGACCGCGTGGAGGCTTGTGGAAAGCCCAAGTCGTCGCGGTGGACACACCGTAGTCCGGGCCGCTAACGCTTTTCTTGCGCCCGCTAACGCGGCGCATGATCGCCGGTCGGAACTGTTGCCGGAGACCGAGTGCGGCGGCCATGCTGACCGCATGCGCAGATCGACGGCTGCCGTGGGGAGTTCGGTGTTCATGGCGCTCGCGCCGGGCACGGTGGCCGGCGTCGTGCCCTGGTGGGTGACGGGGTGGCAGACCGGTCAGTGGTGGCTGCCCGTCCGGCTGCTGGGCGCGGGCGTCCTGCTGGCGGGTGCGGTGGTTCTGGTGCACGCCTTCGCGCGGTTCGTGGGGGAGGGGCTGGGGACTCCGGCGCCGGTCGCCCCCACCGAGCACCTGGTGGTGGGCGGGCTGTACCGCCATGTGCGCAACCCCATGTACGTCGCGGTCACGGCGTCGGTCGGCGGCCAGGCACTGCTCCTCGGCCGACCCGTCCTGCTCACCTACGGACTGCTCGCCGGAACGGTGATGTGGGCATTCGCCAAGTGGTACGAGGAGCCGAAGCTGCTGCGGACGTTCGGCGCGGAGTACGAAACGTACCGCCGGGCGGTACCGGGCTGGTGGCCGAGGCTGCGCCCCTGGCAGGGCGACACCCCCGCACGCACCACCGGTCCACCGTCCCCGTGACGGTCCATCGGCCCGCGGTCGGCCCCACGGCCGAGTGACCGGGCCTGCGTCGTCCAGCAGGCCCACCGAAGCACGAAGGGGCGCCGGGCCGTCTGGCGCCCGGGAGCGGCCCTGGCCACAATGCTCCCCATGACCTCGAAAGCCGCCGCCGACCCCGGCCTCTTCGGGCCCGCCTCCGTCACCTGGCAGGTGCACGGGGACCCGATGATGTGGATCGCCGGGGTCCGTGCCCTCTACCTCCAGGCCCTGCACCCGCGGGCCGTCCGCGGCGTCATGATCAACAGCACGTTCCTGGACGACGCCTGGGGCCGCCTCATGCGCACCGCGGGTTTCGTCGGTACCACCACCTACGGCACCACCGAGGCCGCCGAGCAGGCAGGTGCCCGGGTCCGCAGGATCCACCGGCTGCTCGGTGTCGACGACCCCGAACTGCTGCTCTGGGTGCACTGCGCGGAGATCGACTCGTACCTGAGCGTCGCCCGCCGCTCCGGTCTGCGCATGACGGACGCGCAGGCGGACCGGTACGTCGACGAACACCGCACGAGCGCCCGCCTGGTGGGCCTCGATCCGGCCGAAGTGCCGTGCGACACGGGGGAGTTGGCGGACTACTTCACCCGGATGCGGCCCGCCCTGGAGGCGGCGGACGACGCCCGCGCCGTATACGCCTTCCTGCGCAGGCCGCCCGTGCACCCCGCCCTCGTACCGGCCCGTGAACTGCTCTGGCGGCGTGCGGCCGCCCTCGCGTACGCCTCGCTGCCGACCTGGGCCCACGACCTGTACGGCAGAGCCGCGCCCGCGCCGAAGGCGGTGGACCGTCAACTCCGCGCCACCGGAAACATCCTGCGCGGCATTCCCTCGCGGCTCCGCTGGCAGTTGCCACCAGGTCACATTCTGAAAGCAGTTGCGCGGCTCGGGCCCGGCAGCCGCCCGGCCCCGTACAAACTCAACCGCATGGCGGCCATACTGGACGGGCCGGGGAGGGCGCAGCGGAGCGACGGGGGCGACAGTACGAGATGGCGGACACCAGGCTGATCCAGGGCCGGTACCGGCTGCTCGATCTGATCGGGCGCGGGGGAATGGGCGAGGTGTGGCGTGCCCGCGACGAGTCGCTGGGCCGGCAGGTCGCCGTGAAGTGCCTCAAGCCGATGGGCACCCAGCACGACCAGGCGATCTCCGGAGTGCTGCGCGAGCGTTTCCGGCGCGAGGCGCGGGTGGCGGCCGCCCTCCAGCACCGGGGCGTCACCGTGGTGCACGACTTCGGCGAGTACGAAGGCGTGCTCTACCTGGTCATGGAACTGCTGGAGGGCCGCAACCTCAGCCAGCTCCTCGAAGACAACAAACAGCACCCGCTGCCCGTCCACGACGTCGTCGACATCGCCGAACAGGTCGCCTGGGCGCTCGCCTACACCCACGAACAGGGCATCGTCCACCGCGACCTGAAGCCCGCCAACATCATGCGGCTCAGCGACGGCACGGTGAAGATCTGCGACTTCGGCATAGCGCGCCTGGGCCACGACATCGGCTTCACCTCCCGCCTCACCGGCACCGGCATCGCCATGGGCACCCCGCACTACATGTCGCCCGAGCAGATCAGCGGCGTCAACGTCGACCACCGCAGCGACCTCTACTCACTGGGCTGCGTGCTGTACGAGATCGCCACCGGGGTGCCGCCCTTCGACCTGGACGACGCGTGGGCGGTCCTCGTCGGGCACCGGGACACGACCCCCGAACCCCCGCGCACCCACCGGGCCGAACTCCCCGAGTTCTTCGACCGGATAGTGCTCGACCTGCTCGCCAAGACCCCCGACGGGCGGCCCACCGACGCCAAGGACCTCGGCCGCCGCCTCACCGACGGCCGCCTCACCCCGGCGGGCACCTCCCTCGGGGTACCCGGGCACCCGGCCACGGTGCTGGCCGCCGCACCCGGGCTCCGGCCGCCCGCCAAGCGGCCCGAGCAGCCGCCGTCCCGGGCGCCCCGGCTGCCGTCCTGGACCCGCGGCATGACCACGGGGCACAAGGCGGGCGGCACCGGCACGCTCACCCCGGCGCACGGCGACCCGGCCGCCGGGCTCACCGGCGAGTGGACCAGCGGCGCCGGTCTGCGCGCGCCCGCGCCCGGTGTCGCTCCCGTGCACGCGGAGCGGCCCACGCCGCCGCCCGAGGTCCTCGACGTACTCGACAACCGGCACAACGCGGGCCTCAGCCTCGGCAGGCTCGGCCGCTGGGAGGAGGCGGGCGAGGTGCACCGCGCGGTCGCCGCCGAACGGGAGCACGCGCTGGGCCCCGACCACCCCGACACCCTCGCCAGCCACTACGAGGTCGGCTTCACCCTCAGCCGTACGGGACGCGCGGCGGACGCCCTGCGCGAGTTCACCAGGGTCGCCGACGGGCGCTCCCGCACCATGGGCGCGGAGCACCCCGAAACCCTCGCGGCCCGCCAGGAGACCGCCTACGTACTGGGCCAGCTCGGCCGGCACTTCGACGCCCACCAGGTGTACTCGGCGGTCCTCGCGGCCCGTGAACGCACCATGGGCCCCGAACACGTCGACACCCTCCGCTGCCGCCACAACCTCGCCTTCAACCTGAGCAGACTGGGTCGCCTGGAGGACTCCTACCGGATGGCCCGCGACGTGGCGGCGGCCCGGGGCCGGGTGCTCGGCACCACCCACCCGGACACGCTCGTCACCCGCTACGAAGTGGCGTACGCGCTCGGCCAGCTGGGCCGCTGGACGGAGGCCCTGCAGACGTACCGGGAAGTCGCGGCGGCCCGCGCGCAGGCACTCGGCGCCGACCACCCCGACACCCTCTCCGCCCGGTACGAGGTGGGCATCTGCCTGGGCCGCCTCGGCCGCAGCGCGGAGGCCCTGGAGCTCTACCGGGACCTGGTCGACGACCGCACCCGCACCGGCGGCCCGGCCGACGCCGAAACGCTGCGCGCCCGGCACGGCCTCGGCGTCAACCTCGGCCGGCTCGCCCGCTGGGAGGAGGCCCTGGCGGAGGCCCGCGACGTGTGCGCGATCCGCGAGCGGGTACTGGGCCCCGGCCACCCCGACACGCTGGTCTCGCGGCGCGAGGTGGCGGTCGGCCTCGGCTGGCTGGGCCGCTGGGCGGACGCCCTCGCGGTCTACCGGCAGGTGGCCCTGGCCCGCGAACAGGTCCTGGGCGCCGACCACCCGGACGCCCTCGCCAGCCGCAACGACGAGGCGCAGTGCCTGGAGCAGCTGGGCCGGGGCGCGGAGGCGGCGGAAATCTACCGGAGGGTGGCGGCACTCAGGAGGGGGCGGGGGTAGGCATTCAGGGGTGCGAGGCCGTATCGGATCTGCGGCTCCGCCGCGTGGGCGCGACCAGCCACGACGCACCCGCACGACGACCACCGGCCCCACTCCTACCAAGTAGGAGTCGGCACGACCGTCAGCAGCGCCGACACCGCCACCACCCCCACCAGCATCACGACCTCCGCCCGAGCAGCCCGTGCCGCCGCGTCCTGGTCCACCTTGCGGTGCCCCGACTGCTTCCGGCGCAGCCGTGCCCGTGCCACCAGCGCCAGCACGCTCACCACCACGAAGAGGGCGAGCTTCACCAGCAGCGTCCGCCCGTACGCCGTGGTGAAGATGTCGTCGAGCGGCAGCCGCCGCAGCGTGCTGAACGTGCCGGTGACGGCCAGTGCCACATAGAGGAAGGCGGCCACGCGCGCGTACCTCCCCAGCAGCGTGCGTCCGGGCCCCGGGCCGGAACCCGCCCCCTTCCGCCACAAGTGCATCGCCCGCAGCGCGTACACCAGCCCACCCGTCCACAGCGCCGACGCCGTCAGATGGACCGTCGTCAGCGCGATCCCGATCTCCGGGGTGTCCAGTTCGGGGTGCGCCCGTACCGCCTCCGAGATGATCACGACCGCCAGCGGCACCACCGCCCACGCCGGCCGCTTCAGCCACACGCACGCGGCTGCGGCGAGAAACGCGTTGGCCTGGAGCAGGAGCATTCCGCCGGGATCCGTCGCGTACGTCTCGGTGAAGGTCATGCCGCCCAGATCGGCCATCTGGACGATCTGGCCGAACGAGGCCGCCGCCCCGGCCAGCGACAGCGAGATCCCCCACACGGGTGGCCTGACCTCCGGAGCACCCGGCACCGAACGCGCCAGCCGGTGGCCGGCGATCTCGCCGAGGTGGAGGAACAGTGCGGCCAGGAACACCGAACGCAGCAGCGTCGTGGTCCCGGCCCCGGGTATGTGCAGCTCACCCGTGTCGCGGGACACGATGCCCATGCCGAGCAGGGCCACGACGACGAGCACCGCAACGGCCGCCGCGGGCAGGGCGAACGTTTTTGCACGCTGCCGCCAGGCAACGGGCACATCGACCGGCGCCGCGCCGGGGACGTCGACATGAGCATCGGGATGCCCGTCGATGTCTCCGTCGGCGCGGGTCGGGGTGGAAGGCTCCGGGTAGGTCACCTCCTGATTTTCCCTATCCGGACGAGGTGGCACAAAGCGGCCCCCCTCCTGCTGGTCCCGACCCGGCTCGGGACCCGGGCCCCGACCGGGCTCCCGGTCCGGCTCCCACTCCCGTCTCGGCTCCGTCCGGTCCACGATCATGTGCGCTCCCCCCTGTCGGACATGTGACCCACCGCATAGGGTCCCGTCATGCCGATACGTTCCTCGTACGACGTCGTCATCGTCGGCGGCGGTCACAACGGGCTGGTCGCCGCCGCCTACCTCGCCCGCGCCGGCCGCTCGGTGCTCCTGCTCGAACGGCTCCCCGTCACCGGCGGGGCCGCGGTCTCCACCCGCCCCTTCGCCGGTGTCGACGCCAGGCTTTCGCGCTACTCGTATCTCGTGTCGCTCCTCCCCGGAACCATTGTCCGTGACCTCGGCCTGTCCTTCGCCGTACGGAAGCGGACAATCTCCTCGTACACCCCCAACGGGACCGGCGGTCTGCTCGTCGGAGGTCCGGGCACCGCGGCCTCGTTCGCCGAACTGACCGGCGGCGAGAAGGAGTTCCGGGCCTGGGAACGCTTCTACGGAACGCTGCGGCAGGTCGCGGAACGCGTCTTTCCCACGCTCACCGAGCCCCTCCCCACCCGGGACGCCCTCCGCCGCCGCATCGACGACGAGGTGGCCTGGCGGATGCTCTTCGAGGAGCCGATCGGCGTCGCGATAGAGGACACCTTCACCCACGACCTCGTCCGGGGCGTGGTCCTCACGGACGCCCTGATCGGCACGTTCGCGGACGCCCACGACCCGTCACTGCTCCAGAACCGCTGTTTCCTCTACCACGTCATCGGCGGTGGCACCGGCGACTGGGACGTCCCCGTCGGCGGCATGGGCGCCCTCACCGACGCCCTCGCGCACGCCGCCCGCACGGCGGGCGCACACCTCGCCACCGGCCACGAGGTCACCCGCGTCGACACCGACGGAGCCCGCGCCGACGTCTCGTACCGTACGGAGACGGGCGGCGAGCGGGCCGTATCGGCCCGCCACGTCCTCGTCAACGCCTCCCCGCACGCACTCGCCGCCCTCCTCGGCGACGAGCCGCCCGCGCCCGCCCCCGAGGGCGCCCAGTTCAAGGTCAACATGCTGCTGCGCCGCCTGCCGCGACTGCGCGACAGCGCCGTCACCCCGCAACAGGCGTTCGCCGGAACCTTCCACGTGGCCGAGGGGTACGAGGAGCTGGCGACCGCCCACCGTGATGCCGCGGCCGGGCGGCTGCCGGGCGTGCCGCCCTCGGAGATCTACTGCCACTCGCTGACCGACCCCTCGATCCTCGGCGCCGACCTCACCGCACGCGGCCACCACACCCTCACCCTCTTCGGCCTGCACACCCCGGCCAGGCTCTTCACCGCCGACAACGACGCCGCGCGTGCCGAACTCCTGCGCACCACCCTCGCCCGCCTGGACGCCGACCTCGCCGAGCCGATCACCGAATGCCTCGCCCTCGACGCGGACGGCCGGCCCTGCATCGAGGCCAAGACCCCGCTCGACCTGGAACGCGAACTGCGACTGCCCGGCGGCCACATCTTCCACGGCGACCTCACCTTTCCGTACCAGGACGAGACCTTTCCGTACCAGGACGAGGAGGGCCCGCGCGGGCGTTGGGGAGTCGCGACCGCACACCCCAACGTCCTGCTCTGCGGGGCGGGATCGGTGCGCGGCGGCGGGGTCAGCGGGATCGGCGGGCACAGTGCGGCGATGGCCGTCCTGGGGCGGTAGCCGGGCTTCCGGGGCAGGATGACCCCATGCCGAAACCGTCGAAGTGGTGCAAGGCGTCGCGGTCCTCGACGCTCTCCCTGTGGTCCAAGGACTCGCTGCTGTCGATCGGATCCGAGGGCTCGCTGCTGTCGATCGGGTCCGTCGGGTCCGTACTGTCCATCGGCTCGGTCGGCAGCGCGCTGTCGTTCGGGTCGATCGGCTCGGCCCTGTCCTGCCTGTCCGTCGGCTCGTACCAGAGCACCGGCTCGCTGCTGTCCGTGCAGTCGCACCGAGCAGTGCTCGCCGTCCAGTCTCGGGGCGGGCACTGGACGGTGGGCGGCGGGGCGGTCGGTGCGGCGGCGGTGGTCGGGGCCGCCGCCCTGCTCCTGCACCGCCGCCGCTGACCGGTTCCCGGCCGGACCGGCGCCTCAGCCCCCCTCAGCCCCCCTCCGCCCCCCTCAGCCCTACTCTCAGTCCGCGGAGGGTGCCCAGCCCCGCGCCTCGACGCGGGCCGCGTCCCCCGGCCGGTCCTCGTCGAAGACCGTCCGGTGTCCTTCCGTGACCCGGAGCCCGTCGACGTACACCCCGCGGCCGACGTAGCGCACGTCGGTCGCGTACCGCCACCGCAGGACGACGCTCCTGCCCCTGTACGGTGCGAGGTCGGCGCCCGCGCGGTGCCAGACCCGCCCTGACCACCCGGTGACCGTCCCGCCCGGGTGGGGCTCGGGCTCCGCACCCTTGCGCACGGTCGTGAACGGCACCGGCTGCCAGGTCGCCCCCGCGTCCGCCGACACCTCCAGCGTCAGCGTGTCCGCCGCCGGTTCGACGTCCCACCACAGGTCGCAGCGGAACAGCCCCCGGTCGGACGAGAGCGGCAGCGCGGGCAGGGCGAGCGTCGCCGTCGTCGCCGAGACCATGCCGGAGAACCACGCGGTACGGCCCCGGGAAGGGCGCACCGCGACCGCCCGCGCCATGGCGTCCGCCGTCGCCACGCGCGGCGCCGAGCCCGAACGCCAACTGCGCACCGGGTGGACGGAGTTGCCGAGCACGATCAGGAACGAGTCGGTCGACGGGTCGATCACCAGGCTGGTGCCGGTGAAGCCGGTGTGGCCCGCACTGCTCGGCGTGGCCATCGCGCCCATGTACCAGTGCTGGTAGAGCTCGAAGCCGAGGCCGTGCTCGTCGCCGGGGAAGCCGGTGTTGAAGTCCGTGAACAGCAGCTCCACCGACTCCGGTGCCAGGATGCGGGCGCGCCCGTACACACCGCCGTTGAGCAGCGTGCGGGCCAGGACCGCGAGGTCCCATGCGGTGGAGAAGACCCCGGCGTGCCCTGCGACGCCGTCGAAGCTGAACGCGTTCTCGTCGTGCACCTCGCCCCAGACCAGGCCGCGGTCGATGCCCGACCACGGCTTGCGGGCGTCCTCGGTGGCGGCGACCTTCGGCTTCCAGGAGGCGGGCGGGTTGAAACGAGTGCGGTGCATCCCGAGCGGAGCAGTGATCTCGTCGTGGAGCAGGGCGTCCAGAGTGCGAGCGGTGATCTTCTCCAGGACGAGCTGCAGGGAGATCAGGTTCAGGTCCGAGTAGAGGTACGCCGTGCCGGGCGGGCTGGCCGGTGACTCGTTCCACAGCATCTTCAGCTTCCCCTCCCGGGTCGGCTGCGAGTACAGCGGAATCCAGGCCCGGAAGCCGGAGGTGTGCGTCAGCAGCTGACGCACCGTGATGTCCGCCTTGCCCGCGGCGCCGAACTCCGGCAGGTAGGAGGCGACCTTCGCCTCCAGCTCCAGCGCACCCCGCTCGATCTGCTGCACCGCGAGCAGCGACGTGAACAGCTTCGACACCGAGGCCAGGTCGAAGACCGTGTCCCTGGCCGTCGCGATCTGCTGCTCCGGCGGGAACTCCACCGCCGTGTCGGTCTTCTCGTCGTACGCGGCGTAGCGCACGGCCATCCCGATCGGCTCGTGCAGCGCGACCGTACCGCCGCGCCCGGCGAGCAGCACCGCGCCCGCGTACCAGGGGTGTTTGGGGGAGGGGCCGAGGAACCTCTTCGCCTCCGTCACGATGCGGTCCAGGTGCTCGGGGAGCAGCCCGGCCCGCGCGGCGGAGCCGTGCCGGAGGGTCGGACGACGGCGACCGCCGCCGGATCCCTCTTCCCCGGCCGATCCGGCCGCCTCCGCCGCCCTTGCCGCGGGAATCGGACCCAGTACCAACGCACCTCCCAGTGCCACGACCCCGCCCGCGAAGTGCCTTCGGCCGATACCTCTGTGCCCGGTACCCCTGTGCCCAGTACCTCTGTGCTCGGCATCCTCAGTCATGGGCACCAGCAGGCCAAAGCGCACCGCCGGTGTCAACCACCTCAACCACCCCACCGGCGCCGAAGAATCTGACGCGGCATCAGAAAAGCTCTTCCCCTCGCAGCCGCCCTGCGGCATCCTGCCGCCCATGAAGACGGAGCTGAGCCAGAAACTGGGAGTCGAGCACGCCATCTTCGGCTTCACGCCGTTTCCGGCGGTGGCGGCGGCGCTCACCCGGGCGGGCGGATTCGGCGTCCTGGGGGCGGTCCGCTACACCGCCCCCGACGACCTCGCCCGCGACCTCGACTGGATGACGGAGCACACCGAGGGCAAGCCGTACGGCCTCGACGTGGTGATGCCCGCCAAGAAGGTCGAGGGCGTCACCGAGGCCGAGGTGGAGGCCATGATCCCGGCCGGTCACCGCGATTACGTGCGGGAGATCCTCGCCAAGCACGGCGTGCCCGAACTCGCCGACGGCGAGGCGTCCGGCTGGCGGATCACGGGGTGGATGGAGCAGGTGGCCCGCAACCAGCTCGACGTCGCCTTCGACCACCCGATCAAACTCCTCGCCAACGCGCTGGGCTCCCCGCCCGCCGACGTTGTCGCCCGCGCCCACGACCACGGCGTCCTCGTCGCGGCCCTCGCCGGAAGCGCCAAGCACGCGCGGCGGCACGCCGAGGCGGGCATCGACATCGTCGTCGCCCAGGGGTACGAGGCGGGCGGCCACACCGGCGAGATCGCCACCATGGTCCTGGTGCCCGAAGTCGTCGACGCGGTGGGGGAGTTGCCTGTACTCGCCGCCGGGGGCATCGGCAGTGGCGAGCAGATCGCCGCCGCCCTCGCCCTCGGCGCACAGGGCGCCTGGCTCGGCTCCCTCTGGCTCACCACCCAGGAGGCCGAACTCCACTCCCGTGCCCTCACCGCGAAGCTCCTCGCCGCCGGTTCCGGCGACACCGTCCGCTCCCGCGCCCTCACCGGGAAGCCCGCCCGCCAGCTCCGTACCGAATGGACCGACGCCTGGGACGACCCCAGTGGCCCCGGCACCCTCCCCATGCCGCTCCAGGGTCTGCTGGTCGCCGAGGCCAACTCCCGGATCCAGAAGTACGAAGTGGGGCCGCTGCTCGGCACCCCGGTCGGCCAGATCGTCGGCCGGATGAACTCCGAACGCAGCGTCCAGGCCGTCTTCGACGACCTCACCCGGGGCTTCGAGCGCGCCGTGACCCGCATCAACCGCATCGCCGGAAGGGGCGAGGGAGCATGACCGAGCAGCAACCGCCCAACGGGTTCTGGGCCCAGGCCACTGCCGACCCCGACCGCACCGTCCTGATCGCCCCCGAGGGCGAGAAGTGGACCGCAGGTCAACTCCACGCCGCCACCAACCAGTTGGTGCACGGGCTGCGCGCGGCCGGTCTGGAGCGGGGCGACGCTTTCGCCGTCGTCCTCCCCAACGGCGTCGAGTTCCTCACCGCCTACCTCGCCGCCTCCCAGGCCGGCTTCTACCTGGTCCCGGTCAACCACCACCTCACAGGGCCCGAGATCGCCTGGATCGTCTCCGACTCCGCCGCCAAGGTCCTGCTCGCCCACGAACGGTTCGCCGCCCAGGCCACGGCCGCCGCCGACGAGGCCGGTCTCCCCGCCTCCCACCGGTACGCCGTCGGAGAGGTGCCCGGCTTCCGCCCGTACCGCCAACTCCTCGAAGGGCAGAGCGAGTCGGCGCCCACCGGCCGCACCCTCGGCTGGGTCATGAACTACACCTCCGGCACGACGGGGCGCCCCCGCGGCATCCGCCGGCCGCTCTCCGGCAAGCTCCCCGAGGAGTCCTACCTGGGCGGGTTCCTCGGCATCTTCGGCATCAGGCCCTTCGCCGACAACGTCCACCTCGTGTGCTCGCCGCTCTACCACACGGCCGTGCTCCAGTTCGCGGGCGCCGCCCTGCACATCGGGCACCCCCTGGTCCTGATGGACAAGTGGACGCCGGAGGGCATGCTCCGGCTCATCGACACCCACCGCTGCACCCACACCCACATGGTCCCCACCCAGTTCCACCGGCTCCTCGCCCTCCCCGACGGGACCAAGCGGCTGTACGACGTGACCTCCATGCGGCACGCCATCCACGGCGCCGCGCCCTGCCCGGAGCACGTCAAGCGGGCGATGATCGACTGGTGGGGGAACTGCGTCGAGGAGTACTACGCGGCCAGCGAGGGCGGCGGCGCGTTCGCCACCGCCGAGGACTGGCTCAAGAAGCCCGGCACCGTTGGCAAGGCCTGGCCCATCAGCGAACTCGCGATCTTCGACGACGAGGGAAACCGGCTCCCGCCCGGCCAACTGGGCACGGTCTACCTGAAGATGAGCACCGGCGGTTTCAGCTACCACAAGGACGAGGCCAAGACCCGCAAGAACCGCATCGGCGACTTCTTCACCGTCGGCGACCTCGGCATCCTCGACGAGGACGGCTACCTCTTCCTCCGCGACCGCAAGATCGACATGATTATCTCGGGCGGCGTCAACATCTACCCCGCCGAGATCGAGGCCGTCCTCCTCGCGCACCCCGCCGTCGCCGACGCGGCGGCCTTCGGCATCCCGCACTCCGAGTGGGGCGAGGAGGTCAAGGCCGTCGTCGAACCCGCCGAGGGTTTCGCACCGTCGGAAGTGCTCGCAGCGGAGGTACTTGACCACTGCGCGCGCCAACTCGCCGGATTCAAGCGGCCGAAGTCCCTCGACTTCACCGCGGCCATGCCCCGCGACCCCAATGGCAAGCTCTACAAACGCCGCCTGCGCGAGCCGTACTGGGAAGGGCGCGACCGCGCGCTCTGACCAACTCTCCCGGCTAACTCTCCCGTGCCAGGAACTCGGCGATCTCCGCGTGCAGTTCACCCGGCACCGCGAAGCCCCAGCGCCCCGCCGCCTCGTCCGCCAGCTCCCGGCTCCACTCCCAGCTGCGCCGTGCCGCCTCCCGCACCGCGGCACCGTCCAGCGGTGCGGTGGTGGTCGCGTACCGTACGACATCGGCCTCGGGGAGGTCCTGCTCCATGGCCCGGCTCGGCGTGAGCCAGTGCGTGGTGGAACCGCGCAGCAGCCGGCACAGCTGAAGCTGCTGCGGTGCGACGACCGAATGCAGCAGGGCGTGCGCCCGCCCGGTCTCGCCGCGCGCCAGTACATGGGCCAGCATCAGCGTCCAGTTGGTCAGCTCGCTGCTCAACTGCCGTGCGGTGTCCGTGGATTGCGGTGGTACGAAGGCGGCGAGGCGGCCTGCGGCCTCGGTGAGGCGGCCCGTGCGGTCGAGCAGTACGGCCTCCTCCGGCTTCGGCAGGTGCACCATGCCCGTCCATGACGGGACTTCCGCGATCCCCGAACTCGCCGGTGTCACATGGAATTCACCGCGCATCAGATCGTCGAAGACGACGGCGAGGATGCCGTACATGTTCGTGTAGGCCAGCTTCAGCGGGGCGATCCGCTCGACGAACTCCCGCCCGTCGAAGGCTTCGGCGTGGGCGTCGTCCACGTACAGATATGCCTCGATGTCGGAGTACGCGTCGGCCTCGCCGAGCGTCCACGATCCGTACAACAGCACGCCCTCCAGGCGTGGTTCGGCCCCGGCGGCTTCGCGGAGCCGCTCGATGCGCTGGTCCAGGGCGGGGGAGCGGGACTCGGATTCCATGACCGCAGTCTGCCATTTCCCGTCCCGCCACCCCGCACCGCTATTTCACCGCACTACCCCACGGTCGCCGTCGCACCGGCCCGCTGCGACCACAGCTCGACGATGCGCGCCGCCGACGTACCGATACCGGTCGGGCCCAGCCAGTCGGGCGCCGCCGGGACGTCCGGGGCCGGCGGCGCGTTGTGCCGCAACAGGTCCGACTCCTTGTAGCGGTCGCACTCCTCGTGCCAGGTGTAGATGCCGGACAGCCAGTTCTTCAGCTCCTCCGCGTAGTCCATCAGCGCCTCCCTTGCCTCGGAGCCCAGCTTGAACTCCTCGCACAGATCAGGAAGTTCACTGCTGAGCACATGCTGGAACTCGGCCATCCGGGAGGCCATCAGATCGACCACGACGTCCCGTGCCTGCTCCACGCCGCACTGGAGGAAGTGCTGTACCACCACCACTCCGTTGTGCATCTCGCCCTCGAACTCGACCTCCTTCTGGTACGAGAAGAGGTCGTTCATCAGGGCCGCGTAGTCCATCGCGGAGCGTTCCATGGAGAGGAACGGCCGCGACCGGTAGATCTCCGGCGGCAGCGTGTTCCCCCGGGAGAGCCGGGAGAGGCTCATCGTCAGGTCGGAGCCGAAGGTGAAGCGGCGCATCTCGAAGTAGTCGACCGGGTCCGGCACCCGGTCCTGCGCCTGGTTGGCGAGCTCCCACAGCCAGCTCGCCGTCATGTCCTCGACGGCCTTGCGGAACTGCTGCCGGGCGGGCACCGCCATCGGGCCCGCGGTCCGCCGCCACAGGTCGTCCAGGCCCCGCTCCAGCGGGGTGAGCGGCGCCGGGGCCGGCTCGCCCTCGACCGGCATGAAGAGCGACAGCCGGTCGTTGGCGGCTTTCGCCCCGGCCAGGTCCAGCGTGCGCCCGTACAGCACCGGGAAGAGATCGTCGCCGTACGTTCCCCAGGCCAGCCAGCCCGAGCTGATGTCCAGCTCGGCGAGCGAGGCGTCCGGGTGGATTCCGGCGGCGCACAGCGGCAGGTCGTAGGCCCGGATCTTCTCCTCGTTCCAGATGCCCGAGCCCGGCAGTCCTGGTGCCTCGTCCAGGAGGCCCATCTCCCGCGACCACGTCACCACGTTCTCCCTGGAGGCGTCCAGGTGCGGGCTCAGCCGGGTCCTGAACGGCATGCCCAGGTCGGGGAGTTGAAGGTGGCCGACCTTCTCGAAGCGGTGCACCGCCACGTTCTTCAGCCGGGTCGGGACGCCGATGGCCAGGGAGGAGAGCAGCTGGGAGGCTGCGGTGCCGAGGCCGTTCGGCCCGGCCAGCGCGTACGACGCCGGGTCGTGGGCGTCGGCACCCGCGCCGTTCATGTAGCGGCTGGAGCGCATGTGCCACTCGTGGCCGCCCGCCTGCCAGTCCTGTAATCCCTTCGCGTACGCGAGGACGTCGAGCCGCTCCTGCGGCCCCACGCCGAACTCAGCGAAGAGCGGCTCCAGTTCGGTGAAGAACGTCGTCTCGAACTGCTGGAGCCGCGACGTCAGCAGGTCGTTGACGGTCTCGGCCGCCTCCTGCGTCGGGCAGTCCAGGAAGGTCTCCATCACCAGGACGCCGTTGGAGAGTTCGCCCTCGTCGAGGATCTCGCGCTCGTAGCTGAAGAGGTCGTTGCGCAGGTGCACACCGTCAGAGAAGGAGTCCCGCAGTACGCACATCGGCCGGGAAGCCGCGATCCGCGCCGGGACCTCGGCCCCGGCCGCGTACTCGACGAGCCCGGCCGACCACGGGGCGCCACCCACCTTGCGGCGCATCTCGATGTACTCGATGGGGTTGGAGACGCGGCCCTCGCTGATGTTCATCAGCTCCCACATCGACTCTTCGAGGAGATGCTCGGTGGAGACCGCGAACCGCCGCCGCCAGTCCTCGGACATGGCGGGGCAGGTGCGGCTCCACAGGTCGGCGAGACCCGCCTCGACCGCGTTCGTCGGCGCGGGCATCGGCGCGCCGGCCGCCACCGGCATGTACGCGGGCAGCCGGTCGAGATACGCCTTCGCGCCCACCATGTCGGGGCTGCGCTTGTACAGCTCCACGAAGTGGTCGTCGAAGAAGAACACCCACACGTACCAGTCGGTGATCAGCGCCAACTGCTCGGCCGTGCAGTCGGGATGGGTGTACGCGCACAGCAGCGCGTAGTCGTGGCTGTCGAAGTCGTGCTCGTCCCAGATGTTCGAGCCCTCGATCATGACCATCTCGCGGGCCCACGCCTTGGAGTGCTCCCGCGCGTGCTCCAGATGGGGATTGAGCCGGGCAGGATGCGGCATGTAGAACTCGGGCAGCCTGAAAGGTTGGGGCATGGTGGAGGAGATCGCCTTCCCTGATCGACAGTGTGCAACCGCTTCACGCTAGGCACACGGCCGCGGAACCTGCCGCGGCCCCGGACGATCACCACCGAAGTGGTGAATCTTCGCCCGGGGCCGGTTAACGATCTTGTACGTGGTTCAGAGACCTGCCGAGTGTGAGCGGGCGGCTCAGCGCTCCCGCGCCCACACCACCTTCAGCTTCGGCGAAGTGAGGATGTCCCGCTCGCAGAACCGGGAGTTCACCCACTTCTCGCCCGAGTACAGCTCGGTCTGGTCGCTGTAGTAAGGGGAGGAGGGATTCGACGACTGACTGTACGTCAGCAGGGTCTTCGCCACCGGGCAGCGCCCGCCGTCCCAGCCCACCGCCTGGATGTAGCTGGAGCCCGTCGTCACCTCCGAGTAGCCCCCGGCCGCCGCGTTCCACACCGGCTCGACCTTGTTCCACACGCCGAGGGACTCGGTGCCGCCGTGGACCGGGATGCGCTTCCCGCCGCGCACGACGAACTGGTTCTCGCCCAGGGGCGCGTCGAGCGCGATCCCGGCCGCCTTCAGCTCCGCGACCGCACCGGTCAGTGCCGAAGTGAGGCCGGGGGCGGCGGTGTTGAGGGTGTGCGGCGTGCGCACCGGATCGGCCGGGTCGAACGGAACCTTCCACAGCTGCGCCGCAGGGACGGCCACCACGAGCTTGCGCCAGAACCGGTCGAAGAGCAGCGCGCCCCGGCTCCCGGTGTCCATCTTCCGGTCCCACTTCTTCAACACGGCGCAGGCGTCAGCGAGTTCGGCACCGGTGCACGCCTTCAGGAGCTCCGGCAGCGCCCGGTCGGCCGCCGGAACCCGGTTCGCGAACTGCTGCTTCTGGAGGTCGGCAACGGTGAGCCGCCCCTTCTCCGCCATCGCCGCCACGTCCTCCACCGCACCCCGGGTGCGCATCGAACGCTGTGTGCCGACGGTGCCGAAGACCCGCTCGTACCCGGTGATCGGCCGGTCCGCGTTGGCCAGCCAGGCGCTGTCGTTGGAGTTCTCCGCGTACGGGGCGTCCCGCAGCGTCGGCATCCTCGAAGGACCGAAGATCCCCGGCTCCACCGCGTCCTTGTCCCGGCCCAGCGCGCAGTCGCCGCGCGAGCCGTCCAGGACGGCCAGGCCCGCCGACGGGTACGTGACCTTGCCGAGCGCGGTCGAGCAGCGCCGTGCCAGGTCGTCGGTGATGCGCGGCAGCACCTGCGACTGGGTGAACAGGGACCCGCCCGAGGAGTCCGCGGCGACCGTGTTCACCCACGGCAGGCCCTGGGTGCGGCGCAGCGAGTCCTGGATGCCGGCGACGTCGCGCGCCCTGCTGAAGCCGAGCGCGGTGTCGGCGGCGCGCAGGTTCGTCGCGTTGGGGTCGTTGAGCGCGTACGCCGTCGTGGCGGTCCAGGGCAGCGGGAGCTGCGCCCCGAGGCCCGTGACGACCGGTCCGTACCGGGTCCACCACTGGGTACGGGTCACCGGCCCGCCGCCCTTGACGGGCACGGTGACGGTCCGCTTCGTCATCCGCTCCCGCCTGCCGTCCACGACGTACGCCGTCGGGTCGTCAGGGGCGAGGGTGAGCTGGTGCAGGTTCATGGTGGTGCCGGTGGCGACGGTGTGGCTCCAGGCGATCCGCGACGTGTGCCCGATCGACATCGTCGCCGAGCCGAGCAGGGAGCCGCCCATCACGTTCAGCTCGCCCGGGACGGTCTGCTGGGACTGCCAGAAGCGCCGCCCGCCCGACCACGGGTAGTGCGGATTGCCGAGCAGCAGCCCGCGCCTGTCCGCCGTCGAACGCCCGCTGAACGCGACGGCGTTGGAGCCCATCGCCGCGTCCGAGGTGTCGAAGAACTCCCGCGCGGCCTCGCCCGGATCGACGGACTTCGCGGCGGCACGCGGGGCCGCCGTCGCGGCCGGCGGCTGCGCGGCCGTGATGCCGTCCACGCCGCGCCCCTGCCCGCCGAGCACCGAGAACGCGTAGTTCAGGGTGTGCACGTCCTCGACGGACACCGGGCGCACCCAGTCCGCGCCCTTGCAGGTCGGGTCGGTGACCCTGTTCTTCCTCAGCCACGCGTTGTACCCGGCGGCCCAGCCGCGCATCAGGTCCTTGACCTGCCTGCTCGGTCCCGCCGGGGCGGGCCTTGCCACCAGCTTCGCGACGGTCCCGCTGTCGCGCACCCCCTGGAAGTAGAGGTCGCTGGCCAGGTTGGTGGAGGCGGACGACAGGGAGCCGTCCGGCTTCCCGTCCGCGCCGAAGTACCGCGAGCGCTCGGCGCGCACGGTCGCGAAGCCGTCGGCCAGGACGCACGCCTGGTCGTTGGCCTGTGCCCAGCCGTTGCCGAAGCCGAGGTCGGCGTAGTCCTTGGCCAGGATGTGCGGGATGCCGTACTCGGTGTACCTGATGACGGCCGACAGGCCGCCGCCCGAGGGGTGCTGCTCCGCTCCCCGGCGGTCGGCGGCAGCGGTCGGTGCGAGGGTTCCGGCGGCGGTGAGCAGGGCGATTCCGGTGACGGCGAGGGCTCTCGTACGGGTCCGGAGGGACAACGTGCCTCCCAACTGTGCGTAATCACAAGGTAGTTGTGGCGTGCAACGTGATGCCACGTGCCACTCAGTCATTACCGCCCGGTATCTGTCAACATCCCGCGCGGTATGCGCCTGTCTTGATTTGCCGCGCACCGGGCCGCAGGATCGCGCCATGACGACACCAGGGACTTCCGCCCTCCTCGACGCCCTCGTGGGCTCCACCGTCGACGGCGTCCTGCGCCGCACCGCGCTGCGCGTTCCCGGCCGCACCGCCCTGCACTACCGCGACCGCAGCTGGACGTACGCACGGCTGGACGAGGCGGTCAGCACGGCCGCCGGGCACCTGCGCCACTTCCGGGGCCTGGAGGACGGCGACCGGGTCGCCACGTACGGCCACAACTCCGACACGTACCTCATCGCCTATCTGGCCTGTGCCCGCGCCGGCCTGATCCACGTTCCGGTCAACCAGAACCTCACAGGCGACGACCTGGCGTACATCCTCGAACAGTCCGGTACGTCCCTGGTGCTGGCGGACCCGGACCTCGCGGACCGCGTGCCGAAGGGCTTCGACGTGCTCCCGCTGCGCGACGCGCCCGGCTCGCTCCTGGAGGTCCTGGACACGCCGGTCCCGTACGAGGCGCAGCGCGACCCGGACGAGCCCGTGCAGCTCCTCTACACCTCGGGCACCACCGCCGACCCGAAGGGCGCGATCATGACGCACCGCGCCCTGGTGCACGAGTACGCCAGCGCCGTCGAAGCACTGGACCTCGCCGGGACCGACCGGCCCGTGCACGCGCTGCCGCTCTACCACTCCGCGCAGATGCACGTCTTCCTGCTGCCCTACCTGGCGGTCGGCGCGGAGAGCACCCTCCTCGACGGGCCGGCCGCGGACGCGCTCTTCGACCTGGTGGAGGCGGGCCGCGCGGACAGCTTCTTCGCGCCGCCGACCGTGTGGATCTCGCTCGCCAACCACCCCGGGTTCGAGACCCGCGACCTGGGCGCTCTGCGCAAGGCGTTCTACGGTGCGTCGGTCATGCCCGTACCGGTGCTGGAGCGGCTCCGCGCCCGCCTCCCGGACCTGGCCTTCTACAACTGTTTCGGGCAGAGCGAGATCGGCCCGCTCGCCACCGTGCTGCGCCCCGAGGAGCACGAGGGGCGGATGGATTCGTGCGGGCGGCCGGTGCGGCACGTCGAGGCGCGGGTCGTCGACGAGGAGGGCCGCGAGGTCCCGGACGGCACGGCGGGTGAGATCGCCTACCGGTCGCCGCAACTGTGCCTCGGCTACTGGGGGATGCCCGGGGAGGGTGTCTTCCAGGACGGCTGGTTCCGCTCCGGCGACCTGGCGGTGCGCGACGGAGAGGGGTACTTCACCATCGTCGACCGGGTGAAGGACGTCATCAACTCCGGGGGAGTGCTGGTCGCCTCCCGGCAGGTCGAGGACGCCCTCTACAGCCACCCCGGCGTCGCCGAGGCCGCCGTGGTCGGACTGCCGGACGAACGGTGGATCGAGGCGGTCACGGCCGTCGTCGTACCGCGCGACAAGGAGCTGACGGAGGATCAACTCCTGGCGTACGCACGGGAGAAGCTCGCCCACTTCAAGGCGCCCAAGCGGGTCCTGTTCGTGGCCGAGCTGCCGCGCAACGCGAGCGGGAAGATCCTCAAGCGGGAGCTGCGGGACCGGTTCTCGGTGTAGGGCGCCCACGGGTCACCCGGGCCGCCGGTCCACGATCCGCTTCAACTTGCCCATCGACCGCTCCAGCGTCTCCGGGTCCACCACGTCCACGCGGACCGACACCCCGATGCCGTCCTTCACTGCCGCCGCCACCGCCTGCGCGGCGGCCGTGCGCGCCTGCGGCGTCGCGTCCGCGCGCGCCTCGGCCCGTACCGTCAGACAGTCCATCCGGCCTTCGCGGGTCAGCAGCAGCTGGAAGTGCGGGGCCAGGGCGGGGGTGCGCAGGACGATCTCCTCCACCTGCGTGGGGAAGAGGTTCACGCCGCGCACGATGACGAGGTCGTCGCTGCGGCCGGTGACCTTCTCCATGCGGCGGAAGTTCCGCGCCGTACCGGGCAGCAGGCGGGTCAGGTCCCGGGTCCGGTAACGGATCACGGGCATCGCCTCCTTGGTGAGGGAGGTGAAGACCAGCTCGCCCTTCTCGCCGTCCGGCAGCACCTCGCCGGTCAGCGGGTCGACGACCTCGGGGAAGAAGTGGTCCTCCCAGATGTGCAGCCCGTCCTTGGTCTCCACGCACTCCTGCGCAACGCCGGGGCCGATCACCTCCGACAACCCGTATATGTCGACGGCGTCGATCGCGAACCGCTCCTCGATCTCGCGGCGCATCTCCTGCGTCCACGGCTCCGCGCCGAAGATGCCGACCTTGAGGGAGGTGGAGCGCGGATCGACGCCCTGCCGCTCGAACTCGTCGAGCAGGGTGAGCATGTAGGACGGGGTCACCATGATGATCTCGGGCTCGAAGTCCTGGATCAGCTGGACCTGGCGCACGGTCATCCCGCCGGACGCCGGGATGACCGTGCAGCCGAGCCGCTCGGCGCCGTAGTGCGCGCCGAGCCCGCCGGTGAACAGGCCGTAGCCGTAGGCCACATGGACCCTGTGTCCGGGCCGCCCCCCGGCGGCCCGGATCGAGCGGGCCACCATGTCGGCCCACATCGAGAGGTCGTTCTCGGTGTAGCCGACGACCGTCGGACGGCCCGTCGTGCCGCTGGAGGCGTGGATGCGGCGGACGTCGTCCCGGGGGACGGCGAACATCCCGAAGGGGTAGTTGTCGCGCAGGTCGGCCTTGGTGGTGAAGGGAAAGCGGGCGAGGTCGTCGAGCGAACGGCAGTCCTCGGGGGTCAGGCCGGCCGCGTCGAAGGCGGCCCGGTAGTGCGGCACGTTCGTGTAGGCGTGCCGCAGGCTGCTCCGCAATCGCTCCAGTTGCAGGACCTGGAGCTCCGCGCGGCCGAGCCGCTCCGCCGCGTCGAGCAGAGCCTTCATGGATCACTCTCCCGTTCCTCGCGCACAGCACGCGTGCACGGTGTTCACAGACGGTGTTCACGCACCCCAAAGCGGACGACCGATCATTCGGTCGTGGTGCCCCCGGGCCAGTAATTCAGCACGGACGGGCTTCTGACAAGGGGGTGGACGGTGCGCAATGGTGTACTCCCGGGTGTCCCGGCAGCCCTGACGCTGCAAAACACCCCAAAATACTGGGTATCGGTTGATCGAGGAAGTACTGGATCGAAGGGCGAGTACCTCAGCATGCAGCATGGAATCCGCAGGAGAGCACTGGCCGTGTTGCTGACGGTGACCGGCTCGGCGGTGCTGGTCGCGTGCAACGGCGACAAACCCGCGCCCGCCGTCACCACCACAGTGACCGCGCCCGCCCCGACCGTCACCGTGACGGCGACCCCGACCCTGGCAGCGACCCCTGCCCCGCCCCCGACCCCGACGGAGCAGGCGGCGGGCAAGCCCGACGTCGTACTGACCGGGGACCCGGACGCGGCGGGCAAGGAACTGCAGCGGCTGCAGAAGACGGGCTGGTGGAACCCCAACAAGATCGAGTACGCGGACGATCCGGTGACAGCCCTCCAGCAGTTCGACAGATGGCTGGGCAAGGGGTACATCGCACCGGGCGGCGGCTGGACCCCGGCCGGTGAGGCGGCGGTGGAGGCGGCCAACAACGGCGGCCCGGAGCTCTAGGGCCTGTCCGGCGGATCCTGCCGCGGTCGCGTGCCCTGGCACGCACGCCCCCAAGGTCTTGAGGACCAGGGGACCGCCTCGGCGTTGTCGTCAATCTTCCCCGAGCTCTCCACTTCGTTCGAGCAGGGGAGGCCCCACCCGCTCCGCGTCGCCTCCATCCTCCGCCTTGCAGCTGCACGCACCAGACCCCGCTCAGCAGCAGGAAGAGGAGGTCACTCCCGTGCGGTCTGATCCGCCGGAGGGACCCTGGCCGACCCCCGGCGCGCAGAAGGCCGCGGAATCAGGGGTGCATGAGGGTCGTTCACCTGTTTGGATGACCCTCATGCCGATCTTCACCGCGCCCGACGGAACCCGACTCGCCTACCGCCGGGTCGGGGAGGGCGAACCGCTGATCTGCCTTCCCGGCGGCGCGATGCGCGCCAGTGCGTACCTCGGGGACCTCGGCGGGCTGACCGCCCACCGGCAGCTCGTCCTGCTCGACCTGCGCGGCACCGGCGGGTCCGCCGTCCCGGACGACGAGGACTCCTACCACTGCGCCCGCCAGGTCGCCGACGTCGAGGCGCTCCGCGCCCACCTCGGCCTGGACCGGATCGACGTACTCGCGCACTCGGCGGGCGGCAACCTGGGCATCCTGTACGCCGCCGCCCACCCGGAGCGGATCCGCAGCCTCGCGCTGATCACCCCGACCGCCTGGGAGGCGGGCGTCCCGATCGAGCCG
This sequence comes from Streptomyces sp. NPDC021093, assembly GCF_044333135.1. NCBI lineage: Bacteria > Bacillati > Actinomycetota > Actinomycetes > Kitasatosporales > Streptomycetaceae > Streptomyces > Streptomyces sp. NPDC021093. The sequence goes on from NZ_JBIRQJ010000008.1 coordinate 477,966, forward strand.
GCCGACCGGCTCGCCGCGGCCGGGCTGCGCAAGGGCGAGCCCTGGTTCGACGAGGCGTACGCCGCCTACGAGGCGCTGCTCGCAGGCCGGGAGCCCGAGGCCTCCATCGCGCCCTTCTTCTACGGCCGCTGGGACGACACGGCCCGCGCGCACGCCGCGTTGGACGCCGAACAGGCCAACGCGGTCGCGGCCGCCCGCTACATCGACCCCGCCCGGGTGGACGCACCCGCCGTCCGCACCGCCCTGGCCGCACTCGACGCCCCCGTGCTGGTGCTCGCCGGGGAACTCGACGGCGTGCCCGCCCCGGCGAAGGCCGCCGAGATCGCCGCCCTCTTCCCGCACGGCGAGGTCGCCGTCCAGCGCGGCGGCGGACACTTCCCCTGGCTCGACGACCCCGGCGGCTTCGTCCGTACGGTCGCGGCCTTCCTCGCCCCCTCGGTGCACGGCGTGCGCCTGCCGGGCGGCAACCGGATCGCCTACCGCACCTGGGGTGACCCGGCCGCCCCGCCCGTCGTCCTGCTGCACGGACGTACCGAGGACAGCGCCGACTGGACGGACGTCGCCGAGGCCCTGTCCGCCACCCGCCGGGTGTACGCCCCGGACTTCAGGGGGCACGGGCTGAGCGACTGGCCCGGCGGCTACGCGTACGGTCAACTGATCGAGGAGGTACGGGAGTTCCTCGACGCGCTCGGGCTCGACCGGGTCGACCTGGTGGGCCACTCGATGGGCGGGTCGGTCGCGCTCCAGGTCGCGGCGGCGGAACCGGGCCGGGTGGCCAGACTGCTCCTGGAGGACCCGCTGCCGCCGTTCCCCGTGGATCCGCCGCGCCCGCCGGCGCCGCGCCCCGCACCGGAGGAGGTGCGTGCGCTCGACTACGACTGGGAGGTGATCCCGGCGACCGACGAGGGCGCCAACCGCCCCGACCCGGCGTGGACCGCGCGGCTCGGAGCGATCACCGCGCCGACGCTGGTGCTCTCGGGCGGTCCCGCGAGCTTCCTGCCCGAGGCGAACCTGCGGCGGCTCGCGGAGCTGATCCCCGGCGGCCGTGCGGTGACGATTCCCGTGGGACACCTGATCCACCGGAGCGACCCGGACGGTTTCCTGGCGGAACTCAAGGGCTTCGGGATGTACTGACGGCACGGCTGTTGACACTGTTTCCAGCAAGTCTCTGTTTCTAGTAACTCCTTCCACCGGAGGCCCGAGTTGACCGCGAACGACCGCCCCGCCCGCCTTCTCGTCGGCCTGCTCGCAGGAGCCGGTGCCGCCCACGTCGTGGCGCCGAAGCTCTTCGACGGCCTGGTGCCGGAATTCCTGCCGGGCAAGCAGCGCACCTGGACGCACGCGAGCGGCGTCGCCGAACTGCTGCTGGCCGCCGCCATCGCCGTACCGCAGACCAGGAAGGCGGGCGGGCTGGCGGCGGCCGGGTTCTTCGCCGGCATCCTCCCGGCGCACCTCAAGATGGCGCGCGACTGGCGGGACAAGCCGACCGCCCTGCGCGCCGGGGCGTACGCACGCATCCCGCTCCAGGTCCCGCTGGTGCTGTGGGCGGCGAAGGTGGCGCGCGACGCGGGCCGCTGACCGTGCGTCAATCCTTCAGGACCGTCCGTCGAAAGGCCCATCCGTCATGAGAATCCTGGTAGTCGGCGCCGGAGCGACCGGCGGCTACTTCGGTGCCCGCCTCGCCCTGGCGGGACAGGACGTCACCTTCCTGGTCCGGCCGCAGCGGGCCGACACCCTGCGCCGCAGGGGGCTGCGCCTCACCGGCCTCGGCGAGGAACTGGAGCTGACCCCGCACCTGGTCACCGCCGCCGAACTGGCCTCCGCCGCGGCTCCCGCCCCGGCCCCGTACGACCTGATCCTGCTCACCGTGAAGGCCACCGCGCTCGCGCCGGCCGTCCACGACTTCGCCCCCGCAGTCGGCCCGGACACCGTGATCGTTCCCGTCCTGAACGGCCTCGCCCACCTGGACACCCTCGCCGGGCACTTCGGCAAGGACCGGGTGTGGGGCGGCGTCGCCAAGGTCGTCACGGCCCTGGACGACGAGGGCGACATCGTCCGGCTGGCCCCGCCCGCCGCCCTGACCCTCGGCGAGACCGGCGGCGGCACCTCGCCCCGCGCCGCCGCGATCGGCGCGCTCCTCGACGGGGTGCCGGGCATCGACGCGGACGTGACGCCGGACATCCTCGGCGCGATGTGGGCCAAGTGGGCGTTCATCGTGACGGTGAGCGCCGTGAACCTCCTCGGGCGCGGCACCGTCGGCGAGGTCGTCGCCGCACCCGGCGGCGCCGTACTGGGCCCCGCCGTACTGGCCGAGGCAGCCGCCGTGGCGAAGGCGGCCGGTCACCCGCTGCCGGACGACCTGCGCGCCTTCGCCACGGAGACCGCCACCGGGGCGGGGTCGCCGCTCACCACCTCCCTCTACCGGGACGTGGTGGCGGGACTCCCCTCGGAGGCCGAGCACCTCTTCGGCGACCTGACCGACCGGGCCCGCACGCTGGGGGTCGGCACTCCGCTGCTCGACGTCGCCGCCCTTCAACTCCGTGTGCAGGAGCGGAAGTTGACGGGCGGCGAATAGGACGTCGGCAAGTTGGCCGTCGTCGAGCAGACCGGCCGGTGGGCTCAGGGAGCCTTGGGCTTCCAGAGGGAGGTGACCGGGTCGTACACCCTGACCCCCCTCGGCAGCCCCAGCTCGGCGGCCGTGATCCGCAGCCCGTGGTGCGCGGGGTGCGCCGCCACCACGATGTCCCGCACGGTCCGTACGTCGCCGGGGGTGGGCGGTGCGAGGACCGTACGGACCGTGGCGTACGCGGTGGCGCCCGCCGCCACCCGGTAGGGAGCGCTCCCCACCGGGGGCTCCGGGCGGGCCGCGCCGTCCAGGTCGCCGAAGGTGACCGTGGGGACGCGGTCCACGGCGCAGGCGTGCCGGGCGTTGTTGGTGAAGCGGAGCTTGAGGACGTCCGGGGTCGGTGCGGCGGTCACCTCGACGGACAGGTTCCGTTCCGCGCAGCGCGGCAGCGGGCTGCCGCCGGGCACGGGCTGGACACAGGCGGCGGCGGTGGTCGAGGCGGCGAGCAGGAGCGCGGCGGCGACGCCGGCCGCGGCGGAGAGGCGCTGGTGCGTGTGCATACGGTCAATCGTCCGCCCGCAGCGGCCCGGACGCGAGTACGTCGGCGACCGTGTTGGCGTCCGACGCGCGCTTGTCCGTTCGGTGGCGCACCACCCGCGCGAACCGCAGCGTCACACCCTCCGGGTAACGGGTGGACCGCTGGAGCCCGTCGAAGGCGACCTCCACGACCAGCTCCGGCCGCACACGCACCACGTACCCCTCCTCGGACACCTTGAGTGCCCCCAGCCGCTCCGTCTGCCACTCCAGCATCGCGTCGGTGAGCCCCTTGAAGGTCTTGCCGAGCATCGCGAACGAGCCGTCGGGCCTGAGCGCCCCCAGATGCAGGTTCGACAGCTTTCCGGTGCGCCGCCCGTGCCCCCACTCGGCGGCGAGCACCACCAGGTCCAGGGTGTGCACCGGCTTCACCTTCAGCCAGGAGGCACCGCGCCGGCCCGTCTGGTAGGGGGAGTCCAGCGCCTTCAGCACGACTCCCTCGTGGCCCCGCTCCAGGGTCCGCGCCAGGAAGTCCGCCGCTGGCTCCGTGCCCTCCTCCGCCCGGCGTACGCACTGGGGCCCCGGAACGAGCCGCTCCAGCCGCAGCCGCCGCTCCCGATACGGAAGATCGAGAACGGACTCGCCGTCGGCGGCCAGCACGTCGAAGAACACCGGGGACAGCGGCAGCGCCTCCCTGGCCGCCGCGACGTCCAGCCGGGAGCCCACCCGGCCCGCCACGTCCTGGAACGGCAGCGGCCGGCCGTCCGCCCCCAAGGCGATCACCTCACCGTCCAGAACGAACCGGTCACCCTTCAACCCACCTGCCATCTCGACGAGTTCGGGAATCCGGTCGGTGATGTCCTCCAGCGTCCTGGTGAACACCCGCACCTCGTCCCCGTCCCGGTGCACCTGCACCCGGATGCCGTCCAGCTTCTCCTCCACCGCACACGGCCCCAGCTTGGCCAGGGCCTCGTCGAGCGACTTGCCCGGGCTCGCGAGCATCGGCGGCACCGCCCGCCCCACCCGCAGTGCGAACCGCCCGAGCGCCCCGGGCCCCTCGGCCAGCAGCGCCCGGCCCACCGCGGTTAGCGAACCCCCGAGCATCACCGCCCGCCGTACGTCCGCGGGCGCGGCGCCCGCCGCCACGGCGAGCCCTTCGGCGGCCAGGGCGTCCAGCGCCCCCTGGCGGACCTCGCCGGTGAGCAGGCCCCTGAGGAAGCGCTGCTCGTCCTCGGTGGCGGCGGCCATCAGTTCCCGTACGAGCCCGGCCCGCTCGGTCTGCGCACCGGGCCCGGCGACCGCGGCGAACGCGGTGAGCGCGGCGTCGACCCCCGCCACGGTGAGCGTCGGCTCGGCGGCGGGCGGCATGGGGTCGCGCAGCAGGTTCCAGCCGATGCCGATCCGGCCCTGCGGGAGGCGTCCGGAGAGGTACGGGACGACGATCGGCACGTCCTCCGGGGCGGCGGCCCGGAACAGCTCCGCCAGCAGGGCCGTCTTCTTCGAGCGCGCGGAGGTCGCGGCGACGTCCCGGGACACGCGGGCGAGGGCGTCAAGGAGCATGCGTTCCATCCTGCAACGCATGGGGCGGTACGGCACTTCATGTGGTGCGGGCTTCAGCGGGTGCAGGACTTCATGTGGCGCGGGCCTCAGCAGGTGTGGCAGGTGGGCCGGGGTTTCGTACAGTCGCCCCGTGGCCCTCTTCCGTATCGCAGACCGTACGCCGCTCGCGCCCGCCGAGGCCTGGCGCAGGCTCACCGCCTGGGAGCGGCACGCCGCTCAGGTCCCCTTCACCCGCATCACCGTCACCACCGCGCCGCCGACCCGGGAGGGCACCCGGTTCGTGGCCCGCACCGGGCTCGGACGGCTCGGTTTCGACGACCCGATGGAGGTGACCGCGTGGCAGCCGCCGTACCGCTGCAGGCTGGAGAAGCACGGCCGGGTGGTGACGGGCTGGGCGGAGATCGAAGTACGGGAAGAGCCCGGCGACGGGGGTGGGGCGCGCGTGGTGTGGACGGAGGACCTGCGGCTGCGCGGGCTGCCCCGGGTGTGCGACCCGGTGCTGGCCGCTGCGGGACGGCTGGTCTTCGGACGGGCGATGCGCGCGTTGCTGAGGGAACCGAAGAGGGGTTGAAGCTTGTGATCGGACGACCACCCATCGAAGGAGTCACTGTGCAGCAGAGTTCTCCCACCCGCCGCCGGCTGTTCGCGGCTGTGGCGGCCGCAGCAGCCGTACTGAGCGTCGGGGCCGGGACGGCGGTCGCCGCGCCGGTCTCAGAGGCCCACGCGTCGGTCTCGGCGGCCCACGCGTCGGGCCCGCTCGGTCGGCTCGGGCCGCTCGCCGACTGGTCCGCGCAGCGTCTGGCCACCGCGGACCTGGTCGCCGCGGCCAAGTACGGCACCGACAGTCCCATCGACGATCCGGCCCGCGAGAAGGTCGTCCTGGAGACGGTGGAGCAGCAGGCGAAGGAGTCCGGTGCCGACCCCGTGGCGACGGTACGGATCTTCCGCGACCAGATCGAGGCCAACAAGGTGGTGCAGCGCGCCCTGCACCGGCGCTGGGACGCGCACCCCGCCGAGGCACCGGCCGGGCGCCCCGACCTGGGTGAGGTGCGCAAGGAGATCAACCGCATCAACACCGGGCTCGTGCAGGGCATCAGGGACTCGGCGCAGGCGCGCGGCGCGGCGTACTGCACGCCCGTAACCCTGCTGTCGGCGGCCCGGGTCGCGCACGCGCGGCACCTCGACGCGCTGCACACGAGGGCGCTGGCGCGGTCGCTGCGGACGGTCTGCGACTGACGTTCCGCGGCTGGCGGTCTGCGGCTGACGGGCAGGCCCCGCCTTGACGGGCAGGCCCCGCCTTGACGGGCAGGCCCCGCCCTGACGGGCGGCCCCTGCTCCGACGGGCGGTGCCCGTCTCACTCCTCCTGAGCGGCTGTCGCCTTCGCCCACCGGTAGTCCGCCTTGCCGCTGGGCGAGCGCCGGATCCGGTCGGTGATGACCAGTTTCCGGGGGATCTTGTAGCCCGCGAGGCGGGTCCGGCAGTGCTCCTGAACGGCGGCCAGGTCGGGTGCGGTGCCGCCCTCGCGAACCTGGACCACCGCCGCGACCCGGTTGCCCCACTTGGCGTCGGGCACCCCGGCGACCAGTGCGTCGTACACCTCGGGGTGGGACTTCAGCGCCTGCTCGACCTCCTCCGGATAGACCTTCTCGCCCCCGGTGTTGATGCACTGCGAACCGCGGCCGAGGACGGTGACGATGCCCGTCTCGTCGACCGTTGCCATGTCGCCGAGCAGCACCCAGCGCTGGCCGTCGCGCTGGAAGAAGGTCTCGGCGGACTTCTTCGGGTCGTTGTAGTAGCCGAGCGGTACGTGACCGCACTGGGCGAGCCGGCCGATCTCGCCGACCGCCACCGGGGCGTACGTCGCCGGGTCGACCACCCGGGTGCGCTCGTTGACCTCAAGACGGAACCCCTTCTCGGGGCCCGAGTCGTCGGTGGCCTTGCCGTTCGAACCGGACTCGGAGGAGCCGAAGTTGTTCAGCAGCAGCACGTTCGGCACCAGCTCCTGGAACTGGGCGCGCACCGTTTCCGACATGATCGCGCCCGACGAGGAGACGCTGAACAGGGAGGAGAGGTCGGTACCCTTCAGCGGCCCGTGCAGCGCGTCGACCAGCGGCCGGAGCATCGCGTCGCCGACCAGGGACACACTGGACACCTTCTCCTTCTCGATCGTCCGCAGCACCTCCTCCGGCGCGTACTTGCGGTGGATCACCACCCGCTGGCCGTAGTTGAACGCGATGAACGAGGTCAGCGTCGAAGTGCCGTGCATCAGTGGGGGAGTGGGGAAGAAGGTGAGCCCTTCGCCGCCCGCCGCGACGCGCACGGCCAGCTCCTCGGGCCGCCGGATCGGCTCACCGGCCGGGTCGCCGCCGAACAACCCCGCGAAGAACAAGTCTTCCTGACGCCACATCACACCCTTGGGCATGCCGGTCGTGCCGCCGGTGTAGATGATGAACAGGTCGTCGGCGGACCGGGCGGCGAAGCCCCGCACGGCCGGGGCGGCGGCCTCGGCGTCGGCGAACTCCACGCAGTCGAGGGCGGGTGCCGAGTCGGGGGGCGTGCCCACCCGCACCAGGTGCCGCAGCTTGTCGGTGCGCGGCAGCGCGGCGGACACCCGCTCGGTGAACTCGGCGTCGAAGACGAGCCCCGCGAGGTCCGCGTCACGGTAGAGGTAGACCAACTCCTCTTCCACGTAGCGGTAGTTCACATTGACCGGGACGAGGCGTGCCTTCAGGCAGGCCAGCACGGTCTGGAGGTACTCGATGCCGTTGTAGAGGTGCAGACCCAGGTGCTCGCCGGGCTTCAGCCCCGCGTCGATCAGGTGGTGGGCGATGCGGTTGGCGGCAGCGTCGAGTGCGGAGTAGGTGAGGCGGCGCTCGGCGCCCGTGCCGGGATGGTCGATGTACACGAGCGCCTCGCGGTCCGGGACCGCGTCGACTACCGACTCGAACAGGTCGGCAAGGTTGTACTCCACCGTTCCTCCTGAACCTCGGGTGCGGGGGCCCCAGTTGATGTGTCGGTCATCACAGCAAAGGTGGCGTCAAGTGGGAAGGGAGTGCGCCGAAGAAATCTGACTGACTGTCAGAAAACTCTTGAAGTGGTGAGGGCTCTCCTGCAACCTGTTCCAGGTCTGACGAGGGTCCGACGGCGGGAGGACGGTCATGGACGGTGGTACGGAGATGGACGGTGGTACGGAACCGGGCACGGAATTGGGGACGGAACCGGGCACGGAACCGGGCACGGAGCACCTCGCCGTGCGGCGCGAGGGCGCCACGCTGGTGCTCACCCTGAACAGGCCCGAGGCGAAGAACGCCCTGTCGCTTTCGATGCTGGTCGGGCTGTACGACGGCTGGCTGGCGGCCGACGCGGACGATTCCGTCCGCTCGGTCGTACTGACCGGGGCGGGCGGCTCCTTCTGTGCAGGGATGGACCTCAAGGCCCTCGCCGGTACACGGGAGATGGGCGGTGCGGGGGACAACTACCGGGACCGCATGAAGGCCGACCCCGATCTGCACTGGAAGGCGATGCTGCGCCACCACAGGCCGCGCAAGCCGGTGATCGCGGCGGTCGAGGGACCCTGCGTGGCGGGCGGCACGGAGATCCTGCAGGGGACCGACATCCGGGTGGCCGGCGCTTCGGCGACCTTCGGTCTCTTCGAGGTGCGGCGGGGCCTCTTCCCGATCGGCGGCTCGACGGTACGGCTGCCGCGGCAGATCGCGCGCACGCATGCGCTGGAAATGCTGCTGACGGGGCGGGCGTACGGGGCGGAGGAGGCGGCGCGGATCGGGCTGATCGGGCATGTCGTGCCGGACGGGACGGCGCTGGAGAAGGCCCTGTCCATCGCCGAACAGGTCAATGCGTGCGGGCCGTTGGCGGTGGAGGCGGTGAAGGCGTCCGTCTACGAGACGTTGGGGATGCCGGAGGAGGACGGGTTGGCGGCGGAACTGAAGCGCGGCTGGCCGATCTTCGACACGGAGGACGCGAGGGAGGGGGCGAGGGCCTTCGCGGAGAAGAGGCCGCCGGTCTATCGGCGGGAGTAGGCCATCGGGCGGCCACCGCCGTGTGCCGACGCGGGCCGCTTGGGCGCGGGGCGGCGGGTGGTCACCTGCGGGTGCGTCGTGGCTGGTCGCGCAGTTCCCCGCGCCCCTAAACGCCTGCCCCCTAGCCCCTTGGGCGGCTGACGCCGCCGCCCCCTAGCCTCCTTGGGCAGCGGGGCCGCCCCCCGGGGGCGGGACGGGTGGGCAAGGGGGCGGCCCCCACCGCGGCACGCCCCTCCACGACCGCACGCCCTCGCCACCGCGCACCTCACCCCCACCCCAGAAAGGGAGCCCCGCCCATGCGTACCTCACCCCCCTCCCCCGAAACCCTCCGCGCCCCCCTCACCGTAGAGTTCCCCTTCACCCGTTCCCTCGGCCCCGTCCAGTCCGCCTTCCTGACCGGACTCCGGCACCGCACGCTCCTCGGTGTCCGTACCTCCGACCGCAAGGTCCTCGTGCCGCCCACGGAGTACGACCCCCTCACCGCCGAAGAGATCCGCGACCTCGTCGAAGTCGCCCCCACCGGCACGGTGACCACCTGGGCCTGGAACCCTTCTCCCCGCCCCTTCCAGCCCCTGGACACCCCCTTCGCCTGGGTCCTCGTCCGGCTCGGCGGCGCCGACACCGCCCTCCTGCACGCCCTCGACGCCCCCGGCCCCGACCACGTCCGCACGGGTATGCGCGTCCGGGTCCGCTGGGCCGAGGAACGTACCGGCGCCATCACCGACATCGCCTGCTTCGAGCCGCACGAAAGCAACGACGGGCATCAACCCGCCGCCCACACCGGCCGGTTCACCGACATGGTCACCACCCTCACCGCCCCCGCGCGCCTCGACTACACCTACACCCCCGGCCGCGCCCCCACCGACTACCTCACCGCGCTCGCCGGTCACCGCATCGTCGGCGAGCGCTGCCCGTCCTGCCGCAAGGTGTACGTGCCGCCCCGCGGCGCCTGCCCCACCTGCGGCGTCGCCACCGCCGAACAGGTCGAGGTCGGGCCGCGCGGCACCGTGACCACCTTCTGCATCGTCAACATCAAGGCGAAGAACCTGGACATCGAAGTGCCGTACGTCTACGCGCACATCGCCCTCGACGGCGCCGACCTCGCCCTGCACGGCCGCATCGCCGGCATCCCGTACGACCAGGTCCGGATGGGACTGCGGGTCGAACCCGTGTGGACCGAAGGCGCCCGCTACCCCGACCACTACCGGCCCACCGGCGAGCCGGACGCCGACTACGACGTGTACAAGGAGCTGATCTGACATGGCGCCCACACCGGCGTCCACACCGGCGTCCACACCGGCGTCCACACCCGCGCCCGCACCCGCGCCCACTTCCGCGTCCACACCCGCGCCGCGGCCCATCCGCGACGTCGCCGTCGTCGCCTTCGCGCAGACCGACCACCGGCGCCGCACCGACGAGGTGTCCGAGGTCGAGATGCTGATGCCGGTCCTGCACCGGGTGCTGGCCGAGACCGGGCTGCGGACCAGCGACATCGGCTTCACCTGTTCCGGCTCAAGCGACTACCTCGCGGGCCGCGCCTTCTCCTTCACCATGGCCCTGGACGGCGTCGGCGCCTGGCCGCCGATCTCCGAGTCGCACGTCGAGATGGACGGGGCCTGGGCGCTGTACGAGGCTTGGGTGAAGATCCTCACCGGGGAGGCGGACACCGCGCTCGTCTACGCGTACGGAAAGTCCTCGCCCGGCGAGATCCGCGACGTCATGACCCGCCAGCTCGACCCGTACTACGTCGCCCCGCTCTGGCCCGACTCGGTCTCCCTGGCCGCGCTCCAGGCGCAGGCGCTCATCGACGCGGGCGACACGGACGAGCCCGCACTCGCCGGAGTCGCGGCCCGCAGCCGCACCGCCGCCAGCTCAAATCCCCACGCCCAACTGCACGGTGACGTCCCCTCGGGCGATTACCTGGTGCGGCCCCTGCGTACCGGCGACTGCCCGCCGATCGGTGACGGCGCCGCCGCGGTGATCCTCGCCGCCGGGGACCGGGCCCGCGAACTGTGCGCGCGGCCCGCCTGGATCCGGGGCATGGACCACCGCATCGAGGCGCACTCGCTGGGCGTGCGCGACCTCACCGACTCCCCGTCCGCCCGACTGGCGGCCGAACGGGCCGGAGCGTACGAACTCCCCCTCGACACGGCGGAGTTGCACGCCCCCTTCACCTCCCAGGAGGTCGTGCTGCGCAAGGCGCTACGACTCGGCGACGAGGTCACGGTCAACCCGTCGGGCGGCGCGCTCGCCGCCAACCCGGTGATGGCCGCCGGGCTGATCAGGATCGGTGAGGCGGCCGCCCGCATCCACCGGGGCGAGTCGGACCGGGCACTGGCGCACGCCACTTCCGGCCCGTGCCTGCAGCAGAACCTCGTAGCGGTCCTGGAGGGGGAGCAGAGTGAGTAGCAACGCAACCGGCAAGGAGCCCGTGGCCGTCGTCGGCATCGGCCAGACGCACCACGTCTCCGCCCGCCACGACGTCTCGATCGCAGGACTGGTCCGCGAAGCAGCCCAACGTGCCCTTGCCGACGCACAGTTGACCTGGCAGGACATCGACGCCGTCGTCATCGGCAAGGCCCCCGACTTCTTCGAGGGCGTCATGATGCCGGAGCTCTACCTCGCTGACGCGCTCGGAGCCGTCGGCAAACCGATGCTCCGCGTCCACACCGCGGGCTCCGTCGGCGGCTCCACCGCCCTCGTCGCCACCAACCTGATCGCCGCCCGCGTCCACAGCACCGTCCTCACCCTCGCCTTCGAGAAGCAGTCCGAGTCCAACGCCATGTGGGGCCTCTCGCTCCCCGTCCCCTTCCAGCAGCCCCTCCTCGCCGGGGCGGGCGGCTTCTTCGCCCCGCACATCCGCGCGTACATGCGCCGCACCGGCGCCCCCGACACCATCGGCTCCCTCGTCGCGTACAAGGACCGCCGCAACGCCCTCAAGAACCCCTACGCCCACCTCAAGGACCCCGCCCTCACCCTCGAAAAGGTCCAGTCGGCCCCCATGCTGTGGGACCCCGTCCGCTACTCCGAGACCTGCCCGTCCTCCGACGGCGCCTGCGCGATGATCCTCACCGACCGTACGGGCGCGTCCCGCGCACCCCGGCCGCCCGCCTGGGTGCACGGCGGAGCCATGCGCAGCGAACCCACCCTCTTCGCGGGCAAGGACTTCGTCTCCCCGCAGGCCGGCAAGGACTGCGCCGCCGACGTCTACCACCAGGCCGGCATCACCGACCCGCGCCGCGAGATCGACGTGGCCGAGATGTACGTCCCCTTCTCCTGGTACGAACCCATGTGGCTCGAAAACCTGGGCTTCGCCGCCGAGGGCGAGGGCTGGAAACTCACCGAGTCCGGCGTCACCGAACTCGACGGCGACCTCCCCGTCAACCCCTCCGGCGGCGTCCTCTCCACCAACCCCATCGGCGCCTCCGGCATGATCCGCTTCGCCGAAGCCGCCCTCCAGGTACGGGGCCAGGCCGGCGAGCACCAGATCGAAGGAGCCCGCACCGCCCTCGGCCACGCCTACGGCGGCGGAGCACAGTTCTTCGCGATGTGGGTGGTGGGGGCGCAAGCGCCGACCGGATGACCCCTTCCGTGGCCTGTCGGTCACCCGGTGCGATCGCTACTGTGGCTCACGGACGACGACGAACCGGGAGGAGCGCGACGTGGCGACAAGCACGCAGCAGGGGCCGGTGGGCTCGGCCAGGCCGGAGCTCGATCTGAGCGGGGCCGACTGGCAGTCCGGCAGCAAGGGGGCGGGCGACGTACAGATCGCCTTCGTGGAGGGGTTCATCGCGATGCGCAATGGGGCCGCGCCCGGCAGTCCGTCGCTGATCTTCAATCCGGCGGAGTGGCGTGCCTTCGTGATCAATGCCAGGGCCGGGGCCTTCGATCTGACCTGAGGTGTCCTGGGGCCGGGTTCGGCCGATGATGGGGGATGGAGGGGGAGGGAAGCCGCTCGTACCGCCGGAGGCGAACCATGCGCATCAGTGACGTACTCGTCGAGGGATTCGGACGGATCAAGGAAGTGGTCCACGAGGCCGTCGACGGGCTGTCGGCCCAGGAGCTGTCCCGGCAGGTGCCGGAAGGGGCCAATACCGTCGGCTGGCTGGTCTGGCACCTCACCCGGGTGCAGGACGACCACGTCAGTGAGCTCGCAGGGCGGGAGCAGGCCTGGGTCGAGGATGGCTGGGCCGAGCGGTTCGGCCTGTCCCTGGACATCGCGGACACCGGGTACGGCCACACGGCGGAGCAGATGGCTTCCGTGCGGGTGGCGTCCGCCGGTGATCTCCTCGGTTATTACGACGCCGTGCACGGGCGGAGCCTGGGCTACCTGGCGACGATCGGCGAGGACGACCTCGACCGGGTGGTCGACAAGGGGTGGGACCCGCCGGTGACCTTGGGCGTACGGCTGATCAGCGTCCTCGCCGACGACCTCCAGCACGCGGGCCAGGCCGCTTTCGTACGGGGATCGCTGCGAGGGAGCGAGGGGGCGGGCTGAGCCCGGCCCTGCCTCAGCACGGTTTGCGCCACGGGTCGAGCTTCAGGTTCTTGCGCATGGAGGAGAGGCCGAGGCGCCGGGTCTGGCTGCAGAACTCGCCGTTGGGCAGGTCGTACTCCACGTGGAAGACCGCCTTGCCCGCGGCGACGAACGGCCGCAGCGCCGTGCACTCGTCGAACTCCGCGCACTGCTCGTTGACCGCGAAGTCGAAGTGCCGGACCAGTTCCGGGATTTGGGGAAGGTCGTTCTTGAGGCCCACGGCCAGACCCTTCGAGTGGGCGAGCGAGGACAGCATCTTGTTGTACGCGAGCTGGTGGGCGGCCGTGAGCGGGAAGCCGGTTTCGTTGAGGTAGGCGTCCATCAGGTCGGGTTCGACCGCGTCGAAGCCCTTGCTCCTGCACATCTCGAAGCGCCGTTCCATCAACGGGCGCAGGACGTCGAGCTTGCGGATGTCCAGCCAGCGTTCGCCGTCCCAGCCGTTCGGTCCGCCCAGGAGTGCTGCGGGGAAGTCGCCGCGGTCCGGGCGGAAGTTCTCCCAGGCGCCCGCGTTGACGTAGCAGATCACCTTGCGGCCGGCCGCGTGGAGGCGGGTCACGTCGGCCGCGGTGTTCTCGAAGCCGTCGATGTCGTACACCGGCACATCGGTACGGGGATCCACCCGGCCGTTGAGCTGCCACTGCCAGGCGGTGCCGGGGCGCGGCTGCCAGATGCGCCGCACCGGTGACGGCGTACGGGTGGCGGCCGGTGCTCGGGGCGGAACCGTGGTGGCTGGAGTGGACGGTGGGGCGGACGGTGGGGTGGAACCGGGCGTTGGGGACGGGTCGGCCGTCGGGGCGGGCCGGGGTGCGGCCGTGGCCGGGCCGGATCCCTGCCCCGGGGTGGACCCTGCGCGCGGTGCGGGATCCGGCGACGAACAGCCCGCGAGCAGGAGCAGCAGGAGGAACAGGAGCAGCGCTGCCGGGGCAGCCGTCGGCAGCAGCGGGCGTGGGGCGGCGGTCACGGGGCGGGCTCCAGGAGTTCGGGCGGCAGGGCCGACCAGGGGTTGGGGAGTTCGCCGCCGACCGCGCAGCACACCGCCGCGCCCCGGCTGCGGGCGGTCCGCACGGCGACGCCCGACATCGCGCGCGGGACGCCGTACACTAGGTGGCAGAAGCGTTCCGGGGGATGCCGGGCGGTCCAGCGGGGCCGGTCGAAGGCGGTGACGTAACTCGTCCAGTGGCCCTCGAACGTGACGATCAGGTCGGCGACGCGGGCGTAGCCGGGCGCCGGGTGGACGCCCGGGTTGAGGACCACGGTCCGCGCGCCGGTCCGGCGCGCGGACCGGACGGTCCTGCGGCAGTGCGGCAGCGCGGACCGCTCGGCCGGGGCCCGGTCGAAGAACCACCCGTCCACGGCGAACCAGGCACGGTGCCGCTCCAGATCGACCGCCACCTCCGCGTCCGGCCGCTCCCCGTAGTCCAGATCGACATAGCCGAGCACCGGAACTCCCGCCGAACGAAGAGCACTTGAGGCGCGGGCGAAGCCGGGGTCCGGCTGTTCGCCCGGGCCGTCGGCGGCGTTCAGCACGACGCCGTGGACCCGGCCCGCGGCCTCGGCGGCCAGCCGCCAGGAGTCCGGGTCCACATCGGGGTGCGCATAGAGCGGCAGCAGTACGCTCACCGCGCGACGTCCGTCGCGCGCTGCGGAGGTGCCGGCGGGGGACCGGACGACCGTTTCCGCCGTACGGGAGAGGGAGCGGGACCGGGTGTCCGCTGTCGCGGCACGGGGCCGTGCGCGCGCCCCGCCTCCCGGGCCGCCTCCCACAGGGCACGTACCGAGTCCTCCAGCGCGTACTCCGGGCGCCAGCCCAGTGCGCTGCCCGCCGCCTCGATGTCGGAGCACTGCCAGGAGACGGCGGCCGACCGCGTCGACCCCTCCTTCGTGCTCTCCTCGACGCGGCCCCGGAAGCCCGACACCCGGATCAGGGCCTCCACCAGGTCACGGACCGGGACTGCTCGGCCGCCGGACACGTTCAGCACCGGTGGCAGCGGGCCCGTCGCCGTCGTCGCCAGGACGACGGCGCGCGCCACGTCCCGGGCGTCCACGAAGTCCCGGAAGGCGGACAGGTCGCCGAGGCGGACCACCGCCTCCGGGTCGTCGCCCGCCTCGTACAGCTCCCGGGCGAGGCGCCCCGGCAGTCCGGCCGCCGGGGCGCCAGGACCCACCGGATTGCCGACCCGCAGGACCACCGCGTCGAGGCCGGACGCGGTGACGGTCAGGGTCCCGGCGAGTTTGGTGGCGCCGTACGGTCCTGCGGGGCGGGTCGCGGCGGACTCGGTGACCCGCACGCCGTGCGGGGTCGTCCCGTACTCGGCCGCCGAACCCAGGTGCACCAGCCTGGCCCGGGGCGCGGACCGGTGCAGGGCGGCGGCCAGGACGGCCGGGCCGCGGGCGTTGACCTCGGCGAGGGCGACCGGGTCGCCGCCGACCGCCCCGGCACAGTTGACCACCACCTCGGGGTCGAACTCCCGCAGCGCGTCGGCGAGTTCACGAGGCGTGGTGGTGGCGAGATCCACGTGCAGTCCGGCGCCGGGGCCCCGGCCGCCGCCGAGCAGCCGGACGCCCGCGAGGGCGCCCAACTGCCCGGCGGCGTGAGCACCCAGGTAGCCGGTGGAACCCAGGACGAGAATGCGCATCGTCGCTCAGGCTCCCTTGAGCAGCAGCGAGCGGTGCGTGGTGAACTCCGCGTTCGCCCGGTCGTAGTCGTCGGGCCGCCCGATGTCGAGCCAGTAGCCGTCGAACGCGTACGCGTGCGGCGGGTTGTGGGTCCCCAGCAGGTCAAGCACCAGCTCGTCGAAGCCCAGCGGGAGGCCCGCCGTGTAGCCGTCCAGGGTGGCGCGGGACAGCCCGTACACCCCCATCGACACCCGGTAGTCCATGCTCGGCTTCTCGGTGAACGCGACGACCTTGCTGGCGTCGGTGGTCAGCACCCCGAAGTCGATGCGCACCTGACGGGCGTAAGTGGCAATGGTCAGCGGGGCGTTGGAGGCGCGGTGCTGCTTCAGTACGTCGGCGTAGTCGAGGTCGGTGAGGACGTCGCCGTTCATCACGAGGAACGTCTCCGGCAGCCGGTCGCGCAGGGTGAGCAGCGGCCCGATGGTGCCCAGCGGGCTCTCCTCGATGGCGTAGTCGACCTTCAGGCCCCAGCGTTCGCCGTCGCCGACGTAGGCCCGGATGATCTGGCCGAGATGACCGATCGCCAGCGTGCAGCTGGTGAATCCGGCCGCCGACAGCTGCCGGAGCACGATCTCCAGAATGGCGTGCTGGTCGCCGATCGGTACGAGCGGCTTGGGAAGTGCGGTGGTGTACGGCCGGAGCCGGACGCCCTTGCCTCCGGCGAGTATCACAGCGTGCATGGGGGCCTCCCTTGGTGCGACGGGTGAGGTGAGTCGTGCTGTGCGTGGGGGAGTTGAGGGCGGTGCGTGGGGGATTCCGGTCAGGTCCGACGGAGCGTCGGACGAGATGCCGGACGAGATGCCGGACGGGGAGTCAGATGTTGTAGATGTCGGTCTTGTAGCGGGCCAGGTTGGCCGGGTCGCGGAAGAAGTCGACGGTCGCGGCCAGCCCCTGTTCCAGGTCGTGGGCCGGGGTCCAGCCGGTGGCGGCGGTCAGCCGGGACGCGTCCGCGACCAGCCGCATCACCTCGGAGTTGGCCGGCCGGATGCGCTGCTCGTCCTCGCGGACCTCCAGGTCGGCCGCCATCACCTTGCCGATGAGCCGCACCAGGTCGCCGACCGAGATCTCCCCGCCCGTACCGGCGTTGAAGGTGCGGCCCACGACGTCGTCGGCGGGCGCGGTGCCGACCGCGAGGAACGCCTGCGCGGTGTCCCGTACGAAGGTGAAGTCGCGGGTCGGACGCAGATCGCCGAGCGTGATCGTGCGCGAGCCCGCCGCTACCTGTCCGATCACGGTCGGGATGACCGCCCGCATCGACTGCCGGGGGCCGAAGGTGTTGAACGGGCGCAGGGTGACCACCGGGGTGGCGAAGCTCGCGTAGTAGCTGTCGGCCAGCCGGTCGCCGCCCGCCTTCGAAGCGGCGTACGGGGACTGGGTGTTGATCGGGTGGTCCTCGGTGATCGGCACGGTCTGAGCGGTGCCGTACGTCTCGCTGGTCGAGGTGTGCACCAGGCGCGGGGTGCCGAGCGCACGCACCGCCTCCAGCACGTTGAGGGTGCCGGTGACGTTGGTGTCCACGTAACTGTGCGGCGCCTGGTAGGAGTACGGGATCGCGATGAGCGCCGCCAGGTGGTACACGGCGTCCGCGCCCTCGGCCAGCGCCCGGACCGAACCCGGGTCGCGGACGTCTCCGAGGACGATCTCCACCTGGTCGAGGACGTCGGCGGACAGCGTCTCCAGCCAGCCGTACGAGGAGAAGGAGTTGTACTGCGCCATGGCGCGCACCCGGAAACCGGCGGCGACCAGGGCCTCGGTCAGATGGGAGCCGATGAAGCCCTCGGCACCTGTGACTGCGGCGAGCGGTGAGGTGGTCAACGTGGGTGTCCTTTGCGGAAGTTGTCGGTGAGGCGGGCGGACGTACGCCGCCCGGTGGGAGCGCCCGGGGGCCGGGGGCGCGGGAACGGGAGTCGGCGGAGGGACCGGGGAACGCGCCGCCTCAGGCGTGCGCCGTCGGCCGGCCGAGCAGAGTGACGCAACAGACCAGCAGGGCCACGGCGGCGGCGCCGCAGCACAGCAGGGGTACGAGCGGACCCGGTGGCGGGACCGGCAGCGTCGCGCTCGTGACCGCGGCCCTGCCCGCGATTCCGGCCGTGCCCGCCAGGAGGTGCGTGACCACGCCCGCCCCCGCGACCCCGGCCGCAGCCGTGGCGCAGATCGCCGCGGGCAGCCAGGCGATGCCGAACGCCTGCAGCAGCAGCGCCGTCCACAGCACCGCCCCCAGAGCGAGCAGCGGCGCGACCTCCGCCCCGGTCAGCAGCGCCGCCGGAACCAGCGGCAGCAGATAGCCGAGCAGACACCCGCCCAGCACCGCCGATGACCGCAGCCGGAACCCGGCAGGCGTCGCCGTCCCCCGCAGCGCCGCCACGCAGCGCCCCCGGTAGCGGTAGAGCAGCCACTCGGCGGGGCCCATGCTGAGGGTGAGCGCCACGACGGCGTACGGATGCCGCAGCCCGGCGAACATCACCAGCACCCCCGCACTCAGGCCGAACAGCCCGTACGGAAGCGAGGCCCGCACACCGGGCCGGACCGCGCCCGCCACAGGAGCCTCCTTGAGCGCCGTACGGATCGCGTACCAGGCGGCGGCCACCACCAACAGCCCTGTCAGCAACGGCAGTCCGGCCCGCAGCCACGGTCCGGGATCCGTCCACGGCAACAGCGCGGCCCCCACGACCAGCGGCACCAGCGTGCCGAGCAGCAGCCGCTCACGGGCGAACACGAGGAGCACGCTCGCCGCCGCGAGATAGACCGACTGCCACACCGTGAACAGGGCGGCGGGCCCGGGACCCACGAGTGCCGTGCCCGCCCCCGCCGCCAGCAGCGCGCCCGCCGGAGCCCCGTACAGCAGGGTCCGCCCGGCCTCGTACCGTCCCGAAGCGAGCCGCAGGTACGCCCGGTGGGCGAGCCCCTGGCTCCACGCCCAGGACAGCAGGCCCGCCACGACCAGCGCGAGCACCGCCCCGTCCGCGTACCAGAGCCCGGAGGTCAGCGGGTAGGCGAGTCCGGGCAGCCCGAACAGCGCCCCGCGCAGCGCGCACCGCACATGGTCGGGCGCCCACGGGTCGGCGGCGGACGGCGGCTCGGGGAAGCTGCGCGGCACCCGGGTGTACAGGTCCTCGGCCAGCGAGAACAGGTTCCGGTGCCCGTACTTCTCCTTGATCGCGTCCGCTGTGAGGCCCTCGGACTCCAGCAGGGCGGCCACCTCGTACGCGTGCACGGCGGGCCCGATCCGGTCGGCGAGCTGCGCCGCGAGAGAGTCCACCGCGTCGTCGCCGCGCACCCGCCGCCCGGCACCGATGCGCGGCAGCCGCAGCGCCATCGTCACCGAGGAGGCCAGCCGCAGCGTGAGGGTGTCCTCCTTGCCCCGTCCTGGCTCCAGGGAGATCGGGCCGCTCATCCGGCCACCTGCCTCAACTGCACAGTCTGCGCAGGGTCGTTGACCACTGCTGCGAACTGTCCGGTCGTACGTGGGGCGGTGGTCGCGCCGGACGACGCCAGATCGACGTAGATCGCCCGGAAGGTCTCCACGGTCTGCCGCAGCGTGAACTGCTCGATCACCCGCAGCCGCGCCGCCTCGCCCATGCCCGCCCGCCGCTGCGGATCGCGCAGCAGCTCCAGCGCCGCGGCGGCCATCGCGGACGGGTCGCGCGGCGGCACCACGAGCCCGGCGTCGCCGACCGCCTCGCGCACCCCGCCCACATCGGTGGAGACCGTGGCCCGCCCGCACGACATGGCCTCGATCAGGGTGAACGGAAAACCCTCGCTGATGCTGGACAGCATCACCACGTTGCCCGCCGCGTAGGCGTCCTTGATGTCCTCCACACGGCCCTCGAAGGTGACCGCGTCGCCCTGTCCGAGGGACGCCGCCAGCTCCTCGCAGCGCTCCCGGTACGCCTCGCCGCCGCGCGGCGTACCGCCGAACAGCCGGAGTTTCGCCGCCGGGAGCTGGGCGCGCACCTCGGCGAACGCCCGGATCAGCGTCTCCAGGTCCTTGATCGGGTCGACCCGGCCCGCCCAGCTGAGCGTCGGCCCGGCGGGTTCGGGGCCTGCGTGCGGGAAGGCCGCCGGGTCGACGCCGTTGTAGACGGTGCGGATCAACTCCGGTGCGGCGCCGCCCTGTTCCTCCCAGAGCCGGTTGTACCTGTTGCCCGGGGTGATCAGGGCGGCCCGCCGGTACGTCTCCTCCGCGAGCAGCCGGAAGAAGCCGAGCAGCACCGCCTTCACCGGCCACCGGTACGGCGCCGTCCGGTAGCCGAGGTAGCGCTCGCGCAGATACACCCCGTGCTCGGTCAACAGCAGGGGTACGCCGTGCAGTTGGAGCCCGGCGAGCCCCGGCAGCACCGCGACCCCGCCGCTCACCGCGTGCGAGACGCCCGACTCGGGCGGCCGGGCGGCCAGGGGTCTGAGCGCGTGCTCCAGGAGCCCGGTGGCGGTCACCGCGTCGTGCACGGTGGGCCCGGCCTCCCGGACCGGCAGCCCCGGCCGGTTCCACACGTCGGTGAGCACCCGGATCGCGGCGTCGCCGCGCAGTGCGGGGCTGAGCGCCCCGTCCCGGGCCGCGTGCGCCAGTTCGTACAGGGCGGGCCCGAAACCGTCCTCGGAACCCGGGTCGAGCAGTGCGGTGAGGAACTGTTCGTACGCCGCCAGGAGCCGTCGCAGCCGACGGCCGCGCGGCGCCGAACCGCCGGGCGCGGGGCCCCACATGGGTACCGAGACGGGCTCCCGGACGTGCGCGGGAAGCTCCCAGGCGAGGGGTTCGCGGCCGGTGCCGGTGACCGCGATGACGTCGAACGCGAGGTCCGGCATTCCGGTGACCAGCTGGTCGCACCAGACACTCACTCCGCCGTGACTGTGCGGATAGGTGCCTTCGGTGAGGAGGGTGACCCGCACAGCACCGGGGTGCGGTGCGCGGTGTGGATCGAGCATTGATGCGCTCCACGGCAAGAAGGGTGCGGAAGAGAAGGGGGGAGCGTGCCGGCCGCCGCGTCGCGGCCGGCCCCTCGTGCCCCTCGGTGGTGCGTGGCCGGGATCAGCGCTGACTGCGGTACGGCACCGGCCGTGCGACGCCCGGCGGAACCGGGGTGCGCGGTGCGGTCTGCTGCGGTGTGCTCTCCTGCGGTGCGGTCTGCTGCGGTGCGGGGGCGGTGCTCCCCTTCGGGGCGACGGCTGCGGGGACCTCCGGCGCGGCCAGCGACAACGTCACGTCGCTCTGCCCGCCGTCCGGAGCCACCCATCCGGAGACCGTCCCGGCGTACGGCTGCCCGAAGGCGTCGGTGCCGGAGGCGAGGACCCGGCGGGTGCCGGCGGGCATGGTGGCGGTGGCCCGCACACCGGCCGGGGACCGCACCGTCACGGCGCTGCCGATGCGGTACGCGGTGACCTGTCCGGCGTCCAGGGCGGCTGCCCAGGCGGCCCGGTCGCGCAGCTCCGCGCCGATGTCGCGCATCCGCAGGTTCACCAGGGGCGCGGACGCCGTGTGCAGGGCGTCGTACCCCTGGATCGTGCCGTCCAGGACGGGGTAGGCGATGCGGTCCTCGGCGAGGTTGGACTGGTGGATGAAGTGCGGGCGCGGATCGTTGCCCAGCACGTGGCTCATCGCGGTGCTGATCTCCTGCGGCACGATGTGCTGCGCGTACCCGGTGGCCGCGTCGAGCGGCCCTGGCAGGCAAGTGGTCGAGGGGAGGTCCTCGCAGAGGCCGCTGCCGCCCTGGGCGCGGCTGGTGTAGATCCAGTTGTACTCGTCGACCTGCTCGGCGACCCGGCCCGCGTTGTAGAAGATGTTGATCGGGTGGCGGGAGACCGTACGGGCCGGGCCCACCGTGCGCTGCTGCGGTTCGCGGGAACTGTCCGAGCCGAGCCAGCCGATGCCGTTCGCGGCGAGGGCCGGGACGAGGTTCGGGTTGTCCTCGGGCTGCTGCGGCGAGAGCTTCAGACCGGAGTGCTCGCCGGTCACCAACTCGTCGTTGGATACGGGGAGTTGCTGGGTCGCCGCCCACTGCCGGTTGTCGGCTATCTGGCGGGATATCTCGGCCTGGCCGACGTACCGGATCGAGCCGTCCGGGTTCTTCGCGCACTTCCACGGGACGCTGGAGACGTCCTGCTCGCACCCGAGGTAGGGGTGGTCGTAGGTGTGGTTGATCCAGCGGAACTCGTCGCGCTTCGCGCCGAAGGAGTCGGCGAGGGGGTCCGCACCGCTGTTGTTCTCACGGTGCTCGACGCTGCCGCCGCCGTTGTAGGCGAGGTCCAGGGTGAAGCCGCGGGACTTTGACCAGTCGGCGGCGTGCTGGACGTCGTCCGGGGTCATCCGGATCGGGTTGGACTCCCCCTGCCCCGGCGGGCAGTCCACGTCGCCCGGGGTGCAGTTGAGCTTCGAGTCCCAGCGGTCGTCGGCGGCGAAGACGTCGTCGATGTGCACGGCGAAGTAGTTGCGGGCCGCACCGAGGCGGACGTTCTGCGTCATCCAGTCGACGATGCCGCGGGCCAGCAGCCGGAACTGCTGCTGGTACTGGTTGTACGCGAAGGTGACGACCAGCTCGCGGCGGCCGTCGTGCCGGTACTCGCCGACGAGGCTGCCCGTGCCGGTGGAGCCGGGGACCGGCGCCTCGACGTAGGGGGTGAAGTCGGCCCCGGGGGCCGGCTCGGCGAGGAACGCGTAACTCTCGCCCACCGTGGGGGAGTTGTCCTCGAACGGGACCGCCCCTTCGAGGTAGCCGAAGGGCCCGCCGCGCCCGGCGGCCGTCACCTGGGCCCGTACGCCGTCCAGGGAACCGCTGTAGGCGGGTGTCCGGAGACCCACCTGGGGGCGGGCGTAGGTGTACGCGTTGACCTGGGGCACCGCGTAGAGCTTCTCGTACCTGACGAGCGCGGCGAGCTCGCCCGAACCCGCCGGGAACGGGTTGTCGTTCGGCAGTACGACCGCCTGGTACTTGGCCCGGGGCCGTCCGTCCACGGTGTCGGCGAGGAAGGCGGCGTCGATCACCGGACGCCCCGCCCGGGTGAGGTCGACGAGGGTGAACGGCGTTCCCGCGGCGCGGAGTTCGGCTGCGATGGCGGCGGTCGCGGGACCGCCGTCGCTGACCACCAGGACGCGCAGATCGATGCGCGGCGCCTGCTCGGCCGCCGCGGGCGTGGGTGGACCGGCCGCCGCCGGTAGTCCGAACGCGGGCGCCGCGGGTAAGCCGAGCGCCAGTACGAGCACGCCGGCGCCGAGTGCGCGATGACGTCTGATCCGCTTCATGCGGTGTGCTTCCCTCCCGAACGGGACCGCGCGGCACTGTCGCCGGGCGGCCCCCCACCCCTCACGCGGCGGTGACGCCCCTGGGACGAGGGTGGCACCGCCGTGCTCTGATGCGACACATGTTCCTGCCTGAGTGCTCAACTTGTGTGGCTGATGTGAAAGATGACGAAAAAATGCAGGTGCCATCCGAAGCGTCGAGGCGGAGGGAAAGGGGTCCGGGAGGACCGTGGGGGGCCACGGCCGATGACCCCTTCGGGAGGCTCGAAGGGGTCATCCGGGCAGGCGGGAAAGGGCGGCAGACGCTTTCAGTGATCCACTACGCACGCTTCGTAAACATCCATTGGAGTAGTCCAATGTTCGGTTGATCCAATGCGCTTCTTCCGGCCACGCGCAAGACCGGCCGACCTCGGGGGAGGGAGGTCGACCGGTCGTCAGGGGAATGCCCTCCGGCCGACGGGCGGGCCGGACGGGCGGACGGGGTGGAACGGGCGGAGCGGGTGGATCGGGTGGAGCGGCAGGGCGGGTCAGCTCTGTGCGGGGGTGGCGCAGGCGATCGTGGTCTCGGGGGTGTTGAAGATGCCGTCCTTCACGGTCTGGCCGTTGTTGTACTCGTAGTAGAGGTACGAGTAGAAGCCGATCTTGCCGTTGCAGCCGGAGTCGGCGGCTATCTGGACGGCGAGCGTCACGGTGCGGGAGGCGCCGGGGGCGAGCGGGATCGCGTAGTTCACGCCGAGGTTGCCGGTGCCGGTTCCGGTGCAGCTGACGCCCTCCGAAGTGCACGAGGTGAAGGCGTACTTGAGGTCGGTGCGCTGGGTGGTGGGCCAGGTCGGCTGGACCGTCTGGTAGACGAACCAGATGTCGGTGGCCTGGTTGTTGGTGAGGGTCATCGTCAGGTTGACGGTGGAGCCAGGGGCCACTGAGGCCTGGTCGGAGCTGAACGTCAGATCGGGGGTGTCGGCACTGGCGGGCTGCCCCAGGCCGAGCAGGGCGAGTGCGAGTGCGAGGACTGTCGCGAGACCGAGACGTCTCAGTTCTGTGATGCGCATGGGGCCGGAGACTAGAAGGGGGTCGGGCCCGCCGTCTTCCCCCGTCCTTCCGGGGCCCGGCCCGTGCGGCTGGATCCTTCCGTCCCCCGGAACGCCGCCGTCCGGGGTGGCGTGCAGGCCATGCTGCTGTACGGAGCGTGGGCGCGTGATCGCTTCGGGTCATGCCGTGCCGCCGGGTCGCCCCGGGAGGGCTCCGCGCTAATGGCCGGAACTGTGCGCGGGGAAGGCGTGGATCGGGGTGGGGCGCCGGACCGAGAAGGCGGGCAATCCGGACAGTCGGTGAAAGTTAAGCGGACCTGCGGGATCCGGCGGTGGTCCTGGAGAGGTGGGATCGCCCCGAATGTTCCTCACCCGTGGCAGCCTCCCGCCCGGTCGCCCGGTGGCCGTCGATGCCCCTCCTGGGGCGGACCGGGGCGGGGCGGAAAAGGAGGTTCGTCCCCCGTCGTGGAGATGGCTGGACAGATGTGGTTCGCGCGGTGCGACGGCAGCGATCATGTGAGGAAAAAGTGAAGGCTGTCGACCCGTGCGTGCGGCGTCCGGCCGATTCAGCTGCGGGCCCCCGGGGCGTGTTCCCCCTCGGCGCGGCCGCTCCCCGCGCTCGTCAGAACCGCGCTCGCGACGACCTCGAAGAGACGATCGGCGCGTGGTGCGAGCGAGGGCTGATCGCCGAGCCAGGCGAGCATGGCCACCAGCGCGAACAGGTCGGCGCCGTCGATGTCGCTCCGTGCCGCGCCTGATGCCTGGGCGCGGGCGAGGAGTCGCGCACCGGCTGCGCGCAGGGTGACGCACGAAGCGTGGAGTGCGGATTCGGTGTCCTCGATGGCGGCGGCCATCAGTGCGGTCACGCCTCGGTACTCGGTGGTCCACGCGACGCAGTCGCGCAGCCATGAGACGAGAGCGTCCGCGGGTGAGCTCGATGCCTCGAACTCGCCCGCCCTCGCCGTCAGTTCGTCGAAACTCGTGCGGAGCAGGGCTTCGAGCAGTGCCTCGCGCGTCGGGAAGTGCCGCAGCAGCGTCGCGAGCCCGACCTCGGCCCTGCGCGCGATGTCGCGCAGGGACACGTCGACGCCCTGCTCGGTGATGGCGGTGCCCGCTACGGCGAGCAGGTGGTCGCGGTTCTTCCTGGCGTCGGCCCGCATCTGTCCCTCTTGACTGTCCGGATCAGTGGTCCATATATTCGGATCAGTGGTCCGTTTATCTGGATCGCCGATCCGGATAAGTCTATCCCGCAGTGAGGACAGGGGAAATCGATGCCGACACACACGATGAGGGCAGTCCGGCTCCACGAGTACGGCGGCCCCGAAGTGCTGCGTGAGGACAAGGTGCCGATTCCCGAGCCGGGGCCGGGCGAGGTGCTCGTCCGCGTGCACGCGGCCGGTGTCAATCCTCCGGACTGGTACCTGCGCGGCGGACTGACCAGGGTGCCTGGGGAGCCGGAGTCGACGGTGAGCCTGCCGGTGATTCCAGGGACGGACGTGTCGGGCGTCGTCGAGGCCGTCGGTGCGGACGTGGACGGCTTCGCCGTGGGCGACGAGGTCTTCGGGCTGCTGCGTTTTCCCAGCTTCGACGGCAGCGCCTACGCCGAGTACGTGGCCGCGCCCGCTTCGGACCTCGCACGCAAGCCGGCCGGCATCGACCATGTGCACGCCGCAGGGGCGCCCATGGCCGCTCTCACCGCCTGGCAGTTCCTGATCGAGCTCGGACACGATCGCCCCTCGCCCTTCCAGGAGACCCGGCATCGCCCGACGGCACTCGACGCCGACACGACGGTGCTCGTCAACGGCGCCGCGGGCGGCGTGGGGCACTTCGCGCTGCAGCTGGCGAAATGGCAGGGGGCGCGCGTCGTCGCGGTGGCATCGGGCGCGCACGCATCGTTCCTGCGCGAGCTCGGCGCCGACCGGTTCATCGACTACACCAAGAGCCGTCCCGAGGAACTCGTGCGCGACGTCGACCTCGTTCTCGACACCGTCGGCGGCCCCGGCAGCAGCCGCCTGCTGCGTACGCTCAAGCGCGGCGGCGCCCTCTTCCCGGTGTTCCCCGGCCAATTCATCGAAGGGGAGACCGAGAAGCTGGGCATCACGGTCTCGACCGCACAGGTCCGCTCGAACGGTGCGCAGCTCGCCGAGCTGGGACGCCTGCTCGACGCCGGCACCGTCCGCGTCGCGATCGACAGCACGTTCGCGCTCGCGGATGCCCGAGCCGCGCACGAACGCGCCGCCCGAGGCCACATCCAGGGCAAGATCGTGCTCACGGTCGCCTAAGACCTTGCGGCCCCAGGAACCCGCACGCACCCCGTCAGTTGGCGGCGTGCGCGCGAGAATGGAGGCCATGACCGGGCCGATCCCGGTGCACATCCGCGGTCACCTCGCGAAGGAGCCCACCATGGCCCGTTTCCTCCTCGTCCACGGCGGTTACACCGGCGGCTGGCTCTGGCATGAAACCGTCGCCGTCCTCCGCCGCCTGGGGCACGAGGCCCACCCGCTCACCCTCACCGGACTCGGCGACCGCCGCCATCTCGCCACCCCCGCAACGGACTTGGACACCCACATCGAGGACGTCGTCCAGGCCATCGACCACCTCGACCACCTCGACGACACCGGCGGTCCCCTCGTCCTCGTCGGCCACAGCTACGGCGTCCACCCCACCGTCGGCGCCGCCGTCCGGCGGTCCGGGCAGGTCGCGCGGGTCGTCTGCGTCGACGCCCCGCTCCCCGTCGAGGGCGAATCCGTCCTCGACGGGGTCCCCGACCCCGCCTGGCGCGAGGCCGTGGCCCGCCGGGCGGCGGACCACGACGGCTGGCGGCTCCCGCCGCCGCCCCTGTCGGAAACCCTCCTGTGGGGCTCGCTCGACGGAGTCCCCGAAGACGCCCGCAAGCGCCTGGAACAGCTCGCCGCACCCCAGCCGTACGCCACCCTCACCAAGCCGATCCGGCTGTCGGCCGACGGTCCGCGCCCTCCCGTCACCGGCATCCTCTGCACCCGGACGGGCCAGGTGTCGATCGCCGCCGTCGAAGCGCTCGTCGCCACCGGCGAACCCCGCTTCCAGGAGCTGGCCGGTCCCGACGTCACCTTCTTCGACCTCGACACCGGCCACTATCCGATGCTCTCGTGCCCGGCCGAGCTGGCCGACCTGCTCGTCCGCGCGGTGGCCGGTGAGGGGCACCGGATCCAGCCGGGACCGCCACGGCGGTAGGGCGCGGGCAAGGGCCGGGCAAGGGGTCGGCAAAGGCGAGGGCAAGGGTCCGGCCGCTTTTCCACCGCTGGTTCCGGCCACGTACCATGTCCGCATGTCCTTTCTCCGCCGCCGCCCCTCCGCCACGCCCGCGGGCCCGGAATTCGACGTCCTCGCCATGGACCCGGGCGACTGGCCGGGCAATCTCGGGGCCGGGCTGCTGCCCGCCCCCGACGGCAGCTGCCAGGGCGTCTTCCTCCGGTACGACCTGTTCGGCGGGCGCGGCCCCGCGATGATCATCGGCAACCTGCCCGAAGGGTCCCCGGCCCGTGAGCTCGTCGAGGGCCAGGTTCCCTTCGAGGTGGCCCAGTTGCTCCTCGGGCTGGAGAACGACGAAGAGGTCGAGGTCGTCAGCACCGAGGACGTCCCCGTCATGCAGGGCGACAACCTGCTGATCGTGCGCCGCCTCAAGCTCTCCGAGAGCCGGATCTCCTGTGTGCAGTTCGACCGCAGCGACAACGTCCTCGTCACGATCGCCAGTTGGGACCGGCCTATCACCGACGACCTGTACGCGCTGCTGAAGCCGCTCCCCGCGGAGATGTTCCAGGGCTGACCCTGCTGTCGGCGGCCCGTTCCACCAGGGTCACGTCCCCACCAGGGTCACGTCGGACGCCTTCACGTATCCGATCCGGTGGCCGTACTGGATCTCGTAGTAGATCTCCTTGCCCCGGACCACGCGTCCCGGCTTCCCGTACTCCTTCGCGTAGAAGTACTCGCCCGCCGTCCGCTGTCCGACGACGTACCGCTGGCCCGCCGGAATCCGGTACGCCAGCGGGACGACCGGCTGGACGGGCACCCCCGCCGGGTACGCGGACGCCTCCGGGTAGGCCCTGCCGTAGACCGGGACCTCGCGCAGGCCCGCGCGCGGGGTGAGCAGCCGGGCCCGTACGTTCACGGCCGTCGGTTCCCCGGCCGGATTCTGGAACCAGGCCTTCTGACCGAGGTACCAGATCGCCGTCCAGTCCCCGCGCCGCTCCGCCACCGCATAGCTCTGGCCGGTCGAAGCCCGCGCCCCCGTGTCGTTGACGCCGGTCGTCGAGTCCTCGCCGCCGGGGCGCCGGCCGATGTCCTTGACCAGCGGAGCGGCCGGGTCGGGAGCGGTGTGCAGGCGGACCGCGCCCGACGCGTGCGCGGGGCACGGCTCGGCGGGCTTCTTCCCGCAGCCGGTGTACGGCGGCCGGTGCGCCTCGTAGTCCGGGCGTACGGTGACCGCCGCGCTGCGGGGTCCGGCCGTCGGCACGATCGGGCTGCCCAGCAGCTCGAAGTAGTGCGCCCAGTCCCAGTAAGGACCGGGGTCGGTGTGCATGCCGCGCACCGCGTCCGGGACCGCGCCGGGCACGTTGTCGTGGCCGATGACGTGCAGCCGGTCCAGCGGGATGCCGTACTTCGCGGCGAGATGACGTACGAGACGGGCCGACGCCCGGTACATCGCCTCCGTGTACCAGGCGTCCGGCGCGGTGAGGAAGCCCTCGTGCTCCAGGCCGATCGACTTGGCGTTGGTGTACCAGTTGCCCGCGTGCCAGGCCACGTCCTTCAGCGGTACGTGCTGCGCGATGTGCCCGTCCGACGAGCGCAGCGTGTACTGCCAGGACACGTAGTCCGGCTTCTGGACGAGGCCGACGCTGGTCTTCCAGGAGCCCTCGGTGTCGTGGACGACGATGTAGTCGATGCTGCTGTCGCTGCCGCGGTCGGCCAGGTCGTGGTTGCCGTAGTCGTCGTCATCGGCGCCCTCAAGTTTCTTGTACGGGGCGGGAATCCACTCGCAGGACACGGTGACGGGACACTCGACGGAGTCGGGGTGCGCAGTGGTACGGGCCGGGGCGGGAACGGCGGCCGGGGCAGAGGCGGCGGGCGCCGGAGTGGCGGTGGGCGCGGGAGTGCTGGTGGGTGCGGCGGCGGGCTCGGACGCGGGTACGGCGGGTACAGCGGGTGCAGCGGGTACAGGGGTCGCGTCGGGCACGGCGGGCAGGGTGACCCACTGGCCGCTGTCCGTCGTGCGCTGCTGGCCCGCCCTGATCACCGCGTACACCTCGTCGGCGTACGCCCGCGCGGCTGCCGGGTCGTCCGCGCCGGAGTACCGCTGCACCGCCCCGTACCAGTCGGCCGGGTCCGCGCCCGGAGCCCGGCCCAGCTCCTGCTGGGCGGCGGCGAGCAGGGCGGCGCCGCCCCGTACGTTGGCCGCCGGATCGTTGCGCAGCTGCTCGGCGGGCAGCCCGGTGAGGGTGGCGGCCCGCGTCAATGTCCCTGTTCCGTAAGGGAGTTCGGAGGCGTCCGCGGCCCCGTCGGTGAGGTGCATCGGGCCGTACCCACCGGTCACGCTGGGCGCGCCGCCGTGCGCGTCCCACCGGGACTGGAGGTAGGAGACCCCCAGCAGCACGCTCGGCGGCACCCGGTACCGGGCGGCCGCCGCGGCGAAGTCCTGCTGCAGCGCACCGGGCGGCGGCTCCTGGAGGCCGGCGGCCGGAGTGCGGGCGGCATGGGCCGACGTGGCGAGCGGAACGAGCGACGACAGCAGGAGCGTGGCGGACGCCGCGACGCCCCCCGTCCTGGTGGCGGAAAGGCACGCGGGAAGGTGCAAGGCGTCCTCCGGGAGCGAACGGGGCCGGGTCGGCAGAACCGCTCATGATGCCCACCCGGACCGCTCGGACGGCGCAGGTCCGGACCGGACGCGTCGCGTGGCGTAGTACGAAAGAGGCCCCCTGAACCACAGAACTGCCGTCTCCCGCAGGTGAGTTGGGGTCACCCGGGGGAGACGGCAGCTGCCGGTAGTGCGCCACCTGTTCGGGCGACAGGGCGAAGGGCAGTGCCCGCGCCCAGGCACTGCCCTTCGCCCTTCCCCTCCACCACCGTGCCCGCGGCCCGCACGCCGCCTCAGCGGGTGCCCACCGCCGCACGCACCGCCCGGCGGGCCAGCGCGCAGTCGTCGTGCAGCCGCCGCAGCAGCAGCCGCTGCTCCTCGCCGGGAGAGATCCCGGAGCTGCCCAGGGTGCCGCCAGGCGGGGACTCCCGCATGGTGCGCTGCACCTTCGACTCGTACGACCTCACTTCGCGCGTCGTGACGAGCATCAGGTTGACCAGGAAGGCATCGCGGGCCGCGGTGCCCGCCGCCTGGGCGAGCTGGCTGATCTGCCGGCGGGCCACCGGAGAGGCGTCGCCGAGGATCATCCACAGGGTTGCCAGGTCGTACCCCGGCAGATACCAGCCCGCGTGTTCCCAGTCGACCAGCACTGGACCGGCCGGCGACAGGAGAACGTTGGAGAGCAGGGCGTCGCCGTGACAGAACTGCCAGGGGAGCGAGGACCGGGAGATGCCGTGCAGCAGCTTCTGCAGGTCGCCCAGGTCACGGTCGGTGAACAGGCCCAGTGCGTGGAAGTCGGTGAGCCGCTTGCCGTAGTTGAGGGGCTGGCCGAACATCTCGGCCGGCGGCCGCCAGTGGTTCAGCTTGTCGATCGCGCCGAGGGCGGCCCTGACGTCGGCACGGGGGGGAGCCTCTGCCGGGTGCCGCGTCAGGGCCGCCACCCGGCCCGGCATCCGCTCGATCACCAGTGTGCAGTTGTCGGGATCCGCGGCGATCAGCCGCGGGACCCGCACCGGTGGGCGGTGCCGGACGAAGGCGCGATAGGCAGCTATCTCGTGCCTGAACCGCTCGGTCCACTGGTCGGAGTGGTCGAGTAAACACTTCGCGACCGCGGTCGTACGGCCGACTGTGCCGACGAGTAGCACGGAGCGTCCGCTGCGGCGCAGCACCTGCACCGGGTTGAACTCCGGGCAGATCCGGTGCACCGATGCGAGAGCGGACCGCAGCTGCGCGCCCTGGGGGCCGGACAAGTCGAGTCTCCCGCTGAGCGGTTGGGTTCCGGGCCCTGCCGCACGCCGTGCCCGACCGGTGCCCGCCGCTGCGGCGTGGTGCGGGTCGAGATAGGGTCCGCTGCCCGTCACCAGCGGGCGGTGCGGCCGGGGCGGGGCGGACACGGAGGAAGATGCTGTGTACATGGGCGGTACAGGTCCCTTCGTGCGCCGACGAGTTGCGTGCGCCGCCCGCCCCGGCGGACGGTCCGCACCCTGGGGAGTACGTGCCGGCTGCCGGGCCGGGGTGGCGCTCTCTTACCTAAGACCCGGCTGCGGGTGGCACACCATCTGGCGCACCCTGGCGAACCCTGGCGAATAGTCGCGACGCATATCGCGGCGGGGTTAGTGTCAAGTCAGCCGAGAACCTGGGGGCTTGACGTGACCGGAGAACCCAACACCCGCCTGAACGACCTGTTCGGCCTGACCGGGTGGTCCAAGGGCGAACTCGCGAGAATGGTGAACCGGAAGGCGGCGGCCATGGGCCATCCGCAACTGGCCACCGACACTTCGCGGGTACGACGCTGGATCGACATGGGGGAGTCCCCCCGCGATCCGGTGCCCAAGGTGCTGGAGGCTCTGTTCACCGAGCGGCTCGGCCGTGTCGTGACCATCGAGGACCTCGGGTTCACTCGCACTGGCCGCACGGGACGACGCCGGGCCACGGGAAAGACCGACCACCCCGACGGCGTGCCGTGGACGTCCGAGCAACTGGCCGAGATCCTCTCCGAATTCACGGGAATGGACCTCATGCTCAACCGACGCGGCCTGGTGGGCGCGGGCGCCGCGCTCGCCGCCGGCTCCGCACTGACCAGCGCCATGCACGACTGGCTGCACTCCGATCCGACTCTCGCGGCCGACGGGCCGCGCGTCAACGAACCCCTGCACGTGGAACGCGCCGGGTACGACCTCTACGAAGCGGCCCCCGTCGGGTCGCAGGAGATCGACGCACTTGAGCGCTCGGTCGACGTCTTCCGCGCCTGGGACGCCTCACGCGGCGGCGGCCTCCAGCGCAAGGCGGTCGTCGGCCAGCTCAACGAGGTGGGCGGCATGCTCTCCTACCGTCAACCCGCCCATCTGCAACGGCGGTTGTGGGGGGTCGCCGCCAACCTGGCGGTGCTGGCCGGCTGGATGTCGCACGACGTCGGCCTGGAACCCACCGCCCAGAAGTACTTCGTCATCGCCGCCCACGCGGCCCGTGAGGGCGGCGACCGGCCGCGCGCCGGCGAAGCGCTCTCCCGGGCGGCCCGGCAGATGGTGCACCTCGGCAAGCCCGACGACGCACTCGACCTGATGAAGCTCGCCAAGTCGGGATCCGGCGAACAGACCCTGCCGCGCACCCGTGCCATGCTCCACACCATCGAGGCCTGGGCGCAGGCCTCCATGGGCCAGGGACAGGCGATGCGGCGCACCCTCGGCGAGGCCGAGGAGCTGTTCGTCTCCGACAACGGCGACGTACCGCCGCCGAGTTGGATGCAGATGTTCGACGAGGCGGATCTGCACGGCATGCAGGCCCTCGCGTTCCGTACGCTCGCCGAGCACGAGCCGGCCGCGGCGGTGACCGCCCAGCGGCACGCCAGGCTCGCCCTGCAGCTGCGGCCCGAGGGGCGTCAGCGTTCCAAGCTCTTCGACCACATCTCGATGGCCTCGGCCTGCTTCATCGGTAACGACCCCGACCAGGCCGCCAGGTACGCCCGGCTGGCCCTCAGCTCCATGGGGGAGACCTCCTCGCACCGCACCTGGGACCGGCTGCGCAGCATGTACCGGCTCACGGCGCAGTACGCGAACTACCCGATGATCGAGGACCTGCGCCGGGACCTGGAGCGGGTGATGCCGAAGAAGGCGGGCGGAGCCAGGGGGGCGGCGGTCTAGCGGGCGGGGCGCTCGCCGATTCCGGCGATCAGTACGCAGGCGTCGTCCTCGCGCTCCGTCTCGCCGAACTCCTCCAGCACCAGCCGTACGCATTCGCGCGCGCTGAGGGCGTCGGCGAACCGGGGGGCGAGGGACAGCAGCCTGCTCCGGCTCTCCTCGTCCGTGGCACTGCGCCGCGACAGCCCTTCGGTGTGCAGGAGCAGCAGGTCGCCCTCGCGCAGGGTCACTTCTGCCTGCTCGTACGCCGTGCCCGTGGTCGCGCCGAGCAGTACGCCCCGCGGCGGGGTCAGCGGGCGGCCCCTGCCGTCGCGGAACAGCAGCGGGGCCGGGTGTCCGGCCTGTGCCCAGGTGAGGAGGCGGGTTTCCGGGTCGTACTGGCAGCAGACCGCGCTGCCCAGCGAGGGCTGCGCGGAGGACGTGCCGAGCAGCTGGTTGAGATGGCCCATCAGCGCGCCGGGGCGCACCCCGGCGAGGGCCATGCCGCGCAGCGCGCCGAGCAGCATCGCCATGGAGGAGGTGGCGCTCACACCGTGACCGGTCAGTCCGCCGACGGTCAGCAGTGACTGGCCGTCGGCCAGTTCCATCGCGTCGTACCAGTCCCCGCCGACCAGTTCGCCGCTGGCGGAGGGCAGGTAGTACGCGGCGAGGTCGAGCGCGCCGCCGGCCGGAAGGGGGGCCGCGCCGCGCCACGACGGCAGGACGGCCTCCTGGAGCTGCACCGCCACCTTGCGCTCGGCGCGGACGAGGTGGCGGTGCAGCTCCAGCGTGTCCCGGTTCTCCCGGACGGCGCGCTGGGTGCGGCGCAGTGCGCTGACGTCGCGCAGCACGGCCCACATCGAGGCGGTGCAGCCGTCGGGGTCGAGGACGGGCTCGCCCATCATGTGCAGGGTGCGCACCGCGCCGTCACCGGCCCGCGCGATCCGGAACTCGCCGTCGATGGGCTTCCCGTCGACCAGGCAGTCGGTCACCATCGCGGTGAGCAGGTACTGGTCCTCGGCGAGCAGCATGGACGGCAGCTCGTCCAGCGAGAGCGGGCCGCTGCCGGGGGCCCGTCCGAAGATCTCGTACAGCTCGTCGGACCAGCTGACCTCGTCGGTGAGCAGGTTCCACTCCGCGCTGCCGACCCGGGTGAGTAGCGAGCCCCGTCCGCTGCCGGGGAAAGCGGCGGGGGCGGGCAGGGCGGCTGCCGGCTCGACGGGGGTGGACGGCAGTCCGTCCTTGAGCTGCCCCAAGTGGGCGCCCAGATCGTCGAGTTGATGGACCGCCAGATCGCACAGGGCGCGCTCCCAGCGCACTTGGGCGTCGTCGGTCTCGTCGAGCGGCGCGTCCCGCCGGACGGCGTCCACGTCGCCGCGCAGCCGGCGGGTCTGCGTGATCAGTGCGTCGACCATGCCCCGCTCGGGAGGCTGCGGCGCGGAGCGGTCCGCGAACAGGGGGGACGGCATGGCGTACTCCGTTTACAGGCGCGGCCGGGACGGTCTGTCGGTCTTCGGTGCGGCGGGTCCGGTGGTCCGTGGTGCGTACTGCTGGGTGCGGTGCAATTGCACGGACGGTGGAAGTCGACCGTTAAGACTCTGGCACAGGGAGAGGGGGCCCGTAAGGCGTTTGGCAACACTCGATCCGGTGGTGACCCTGGCATATGCCGAAGGCCCTCGTGGGACGGTGCGGGACCGGCGCGGGACGGTGCGGAGGCTACTGCCCCACCTGCTCCACCCGTCCCGCACGCCACAGCCGTACGGCGGACAGGGCTGCCGCCGCGATGAGCAGCAGATCCCGCACGAAGAGGTTGGCGATCGCCAGCGGGTCGGAGTCGTCCCTCAACTCCCGGTACAGCAAAGGGAATCCGAGAGTGGTGAAGAGGCAGGCCGCGAGGATCAGTACCGCCACCGGCCGCTGCGAGGTCTCCCGCCGCAGCAGACAGACGGCTGCCAGCCCCACCAGCCACACCAGGTACTGCGGGCTGATCACCCTGCTGGTCACCACGAACAGCAGTACGGCGGTCAGTGCTGCGTCCGGAAGCAGCCACGGCGCGCTGCGCCGCGACCTCAGCCGCCAGTACAGCAGCCAGCCGAGCGCCAGCACGGTCAGGCACTGCATCACCAGCGACACGGTCTCCACTCCGGGGCCGACGAACTCGTGCGACCCGTCCTTCGCCTTCCACGTCCCGCTCCAGCCGAGGTGCCGGGCCACGTGGAACGGCAGCGCACCCACCGACTCGATCTGGATGCCGCGCGACTTCTGCGCGGTGAGGAAGGAGAGCGCGTGCGGCATCGCCAGCGCGAAGACCCCGAGGAGCACGACCGCGGCGACGGCCGCCGACAGCCAGGCCGTACGGGTGCGGCGGCCCCGCTCGGTGCCCACGAGGAGCAGCACGGGCCACACCTTGATCAGGGCGCCGAGCGCCACCAGGGCGCCGAACACCCGGTCCGCCCAGGCCCGCTGCGACGCGGCGACGGCCAGCGCGGCCATCGCCACCGCCGTCACCTGGAGGTCGAACCGGTTCCACGGCATCGTCGACAGCACCGCCAGCGCCACGGTCCACAGCCACGCCCCGGCGAGGGAACGCCCGCGCCGCACGGCCAGCCACAGCAGCCCCGCCATCACCAGGGCGTCGGCCAGCGCGGCCGTCACGATGAACGCGGCCCCGTAGTCCAGCGAGGGCAGCGCCCCGGGCGCCAGGATCGGCAGGGCGGCGCCCGGCGGATACTGCCAGCTCACGTCGTGCGCGGGGAACGTGCCCGAGGAGAGGACGTCGAACCAGCCCCGGTACACCTTGTCCACCGAGGGATCGAGCGAGCCGTCGCCGTCGAGCGGCGGGAGCTTGAGCGCGGCGGGCACCAGCCACAGCCGGGTCAGCACCCAGACGACGACCACGGTCCAGGGAGCGTGGACGAGGCGGGCGCGGACGCCGGTGCGGGTGAGGGTGGCGGCGGGGGCGCTGGTGCGGGTGTTGCTGGTGCTGCTGGGCATCCCCGCACTCTACGAGCCCCGGGCGTGCCGAAGAGCACCAGGTCAGGCGGTGGCACACGGGGGGCGACGGGCCACCCACGCGCGACGGGCCGTCCACCCGCGATGGGCCGGTCACCCGCCGCGGGCCGGTGGCTGCGCCCGCGGCACCGGCCACTTTCCACGCACCGGCCACTTCCCACGCTTCAGCCACTTCCCGCGCCTCGGCCACTCCCCATGTCCCGGCCACCCTCCGCGCCTCGGTCGCACCCGCCCCACCGGCCGGTCCTCGGCCCGTCCCACCGGCCGGTCCTCGGCCCGTCCCCGCGGTGAGCGTCCCTCATCCCACCGTCCTGCGCGCGCACTCCTCCACCACCGCCCGCAGGTCCCCCGTCCTCCTCAGCAGTTCCCGCTGCACGTGCGCCCCGTTGCCCCGGGCCAGCAGCACCTCCAGGTGTTCCTTGGCGAGGTCCATGTCCCCGCTGTCCCGCAGCGCCTCCGCCACGTGCGCGAGCAGCGCCCGTACGACGGTCTCGGCCGGGGCCGGCGTCAGGGTGCGCGGGTCGACCAGCTCGCCGCACAGGCCGGAGCGGGCGGCGCGCCAGGAGGCCAGCCGTAACAAGCCCACTCCCGTGCGGTCGGGCGTGCCGCCCGTGGCCCAGTCCCGGGCGGCCGTCTCTACCAGGGCACGGACCAGCGCCGCGATCAGTACCGTGTCGTCCGCCTCCAGGCACACGTCCGGCACCCGGACCTCGACGGTGGGGTAGTGGCGCGACAGCCGGGCGTCGAAGTAGATCATCCCCTCGTCGAGCAGGGTCCCGGTCGCGAGCATGCCCTGCACCTGCCGGTGGTAGTTCTCGGCGGACCCGAACTGTTCGGTGGCCCCGGTGGACGGCCACCGCCCCCACACCCGGCTGCGGTACGAGCCGTACCGGGTGTCCCTGCCCTGCCAGAACGGCGAGTTGGCGCTCAGGGCGAGCAGCGCGGGGAGCCACGGCTGTATCCGGTCGAGCACGGCCACGCCCTCGTCGTCGGAGTCCACCGAGACGTGCACGTGGCAGCCGCAGGTCAGCTGCTCCAGCGCGGTCAGCCCGAATTCCTCCTCCAGCCTGCGGTAGCGGTCGCCCGAGTTGATGGACGGGTCGACCGGCAGCGGGGACGTGGCCAGGGCCGCGAGTTCGGCGCCCGCCCGCCGCGCCCCGGCAGCGGCCTCCCCGCGCCAGCGGCGCACCTCGGCGGCCAGCCCCTCGATGGTGGTCCTCGGCCGGGTGGCGATCTCCAGCTGTTCCCGGTGCAGCTCCTTCTCCAGCGTGGATCCGTCCGGCAGGGCGGCCAGGACGACCCCGGACACCGCCCTCGGGGTCCCTTCGCTGTCGACCAGCAGAAGTTCTTCTTCCACTCCCACACTTCGCACGGGTGGCCCTCCTCGGGCTCGGTGATCTTCGTGGTGGCGGAGCGAGTGCCTTCTTTCTCTACCCACGTGCTCTGGCCGCGCCGCACGTTCACGACTGTGCAAATATCGGACCCATGTCGGCACTGAGTGATCTACTTCCGTCGGAAGCGGTACGACTCGACGTTCTCGCGGCGGACTGGAAGGAAGCCGTCCGGGACGCGGGCGAACTCCTCGTCGCCACCGGAGTCACCACCGCGGACTACACCGCGGAGATGGTCCGGAACGTGGAGGAGAACGGTCCGTACATCGTGATCGCGCCCGGGTTCGCCCTCGCGCACGCCCGCCCTTCGCCCGCCGTGCTGCGCACCGGAATGTCCTGGCTGCGGCTCGCCGAGCCGGTGGAGTTCGGGCACGAGAGCAACGACCCGGTGAACCTGGTGGTCGCACTGGCAGCCGAGGACGCCGCCGCACACACCGCCGCGATGGCCTCCCTGGCCCGGCTGCTGTCCGACCCCGGGACCGCACGGGCCCTGCGGGAAGCGCCGACGCCCCGGGCACTGCACGCCGTGCTCGCCGGACCGCAGGACGTACGCACCCCGGCGAAGCAGGCCCCCGCGGGGCCCGCCGTGCACAAGATCCTCACGGTCTGCGGCAACGGCGTCGGCACCAGTCTCTTCCTCAAGAACACCCTGGAACAGGTCCTGGACCGCTGGAAGTGGTCGAAGTACGTCACCGTCGAGGCGACCGACACCATCTCAGCGAAGGGCAAAGCGTCCGAGGCGGTCGCCATCCTCACCTCGCGCGAGATCGCCCGGACGCTCGGCGACGTGGGCGTGCCGGTGCGGGTGGTGGAGGACTTCACCTCCACCACCGAGGTCGACGCCGTGCTCCGCGACACCTACGACGTCTGATCCGCCACGACGTGTGATCCGCCACGACGTCTGATCCGCCACGACGCCCGATCCGCCCCGTCGTCGGATCACGTACCGCCCGCTCGTCCCCCGCCCGGAGGCCCCGCACATGGACTGGCTCGTTTCCTTCGCGAAGTTCCTCGTCAACGAGATCCTCAGCCAACCCGCCTACCTCATCGGCATCATCACCGCCGTCGGCCTGATCGCCCTGCGCAAGTCCGCGGGGCAAGTCGTGGGCGGCGCCATCAAGGCGACGCTGGGCTTCCTGCTGATCGGGGCCGGAGCCGGTCTCGTCGTCAACTCCCTCGCCCCGCTGGGCGAGATGATCCAGGGATCGACCGGCGCGCACGGCGTCATCCCGACCAACGAGGCCATCGTCGGCATCGCGCAGGCCCAGTTCGGGGCCAGGGTCGCCTGGCTGATGATCGTGGGCTTCGCGGTCAGTCTGCTGCTCGCGCGCTTCACCCCGCTGCGGTACGTGTTCCTGACCGGGCATCACATGCTGTTCATGGCAACCCTGTTGACCATGGTCCTCGCCACCGCGGGACAGGGCTCGGTCGCCGTGGTGATCGTCGGAGGTGTGCTGCTCGGCATCCTGCTGGTTGCGATGCCTGCCTTCGCGCACCCCTGGACCAAACGCGTCACCGGCAACAACAGCGTTGCCATCGGCCACTTCGGCACCGCCGGATACATCACGGCGGGCGCGGCGGGACAGCTCGTCGGCAGGCGCAGCCGCAGCACCGAGGAGATGAACCTCCCCGAGGGCCTGCGCTTCCTGCGCGACTCGATGGTCGCCACCGCGCTGTCCATGGTCCTCATCTACATGATCATGGCCATCGTCTTCCTGGTGAAGGTCGGCGAGGACGTCGCCTTCAAGGCCTTCGGCGACGGCGCCGCGGCCGCCGACCTCGGCAACTACCTGATGAAGTCCGTGATGCAGGGCCTCCAGTTCGGCATCGCCGTCGCCGTCATCCTCTTCGGCGTCCGTACGATCCTGGGCGAGCTCGTCCCCGCCTTCCAGGGCATCGCCAACAAGCTGGTCCCCGGCGCCGTCCCCTCGCTGGACGCGCCGATCGTCTTCCCGTACGCCCAGAACGCCGTGCTGATCGGCTTCATCTCCAGCTTCATCGGCGGGCTGATCAGCCTCGGACTGCTCACCTGGGTCTTCAACCCGGCCTTCGGCCTCGCCCTCGTCCTGCCGGGTCTGGTCCCGCACTTCTTCACCGGCGGCGCGGCCGGGGTCTACGGCAACGCGACGGGCGGGCGGCGCGGTGCGGTCGTCGGCGCGTTCCTCAACGGCGTCCTGATCACCTTCCTGCCCGCGCTGCTGCTCAAGGTGCTGGGCGCCTTCGGCAAGGAGAACACCACCTTCGGCGACGCGGACTTCGGCTGGTTCGGCTCGATCGTCGGCAACGTCGCCAAGGTCGGCGGCGGGGGTGCGATCGTGCTGATGCTGCTGGTCGGGGCGGTCCTGCTGGCCGGTGCGATCGTGATGCAGAAGCGGGTCGTGGAGACGGGCTGGGACCCGGGCGCCAAGCGCGACGCCGCGCTCGGCGTACACGCCAGGGCCACGGACACCGCCCCGGACGACGGCGCGGCGCCCACCGGAACGTACGCCCGGATCGCCCCGCCCGCCGGGGCCCCGCAGCCGCCTCCGCGCCCCGGCGGCGAGTGACGCAACCGAGCGCGGAGCAGCTGGGCGGAGGGGGCCGCGCGCTACGCGGCGCGCCAGAGCGCCGGTACGTTCGGCGGCTCCCAGCCG
Organism: Streptomyces sp. NPDC021093; assembly: GCF_044333135.1. Classification (NCBI taxonomy): domain Bacteria; kingdom Bacillati; phylum Actinomycetota; class Actinomycetes; order Kitasatosporales; family Streptomycetaceae; genus Streptomyces; species Streptomyces sp. NPDC021093. The sequence continues at coordinate 518,118 of NZ_JBIRQJ010000008.1, forward strand.
GGCCCCGCCGTGTGAGCCTGGAGGCAGGTGTAGGAGCGGCCGCCGTACGTCACCCGGTCGCCCGCCCGGTAGGACGCGCCCGTCCGCCAGCTGCCCGACGGCGGCGGGGTGGTCGGCGGGTCGGTGGGCCCCGGAGTCTGCGGCACGTTCAGGACGAAGTCGTAACTCCCCTCCCGCACCGGTCCGTTGTCGCGCATCGTCATCAGCAGCCGGGCGTCGAAGATGCTGTCGGTGTTGTTGCGCGGCTCGTTCGGGAAGTACAGCTGGGTGGTCAGCACCGGGCGGCCGGGCGCCTGCACCTTCACATGGATGTGCCGGGTGCGGCCCGGGTAGAGGCCAGGGACGATCGTCGACAGGGTGAACGCGCCCTGGGCGTTGGTGAATTGATGACCCCGGAAGCGGAAGCCGGTGTTGTCGTACGCCCCGTTGACGTCCGCCTGCCAGAAGTCGAGCAGGGCGTTGGCGATCGGCCGGCAGGCGAGCCCGAAGACGTACCCGGTGACGGTCAGCCGGGTGCCGGGCGGGTTCCCGTCGAGCAGCGAGGTGCGCAGCGGAGAGTTCGGCTTGAAGTACGGCCCCTCGGTCTGCTGCGGGGTCGGGTCGTCCCCGTCGTCGCACGTCGGCGTGAGCTCCGGCGGGGCCCCGCCGCCCCGCGTGGTCCTGGCCAGCGCCGGTACGCCCACGAGGGCGGACGGCAGTGCCACACCGACCGCGAGAGCGGCCTTCAGTACGGTCTTGCGGGACGGCGAGCGGGGGGCGGCGGGAGGGAAAGGAGTGGGGGTCTGCTCCGTACGGTCGGGCTGGTCCATCGTGGGGACGCCTCCAAGTCAGGCTGTACGAGGGGGAGTTGAGGTGTCCGGGTGGGCGGCCGGGCTCCCCTCCGAAACTAGGCCGGGGTCCGAGGGGTGCGCGAGGGACGGGATGCGGTGGTCGTGGTGCATTGCACCGCTGCCGCGCCGGAACTCGCCGGGGCTGATGCCGGTCTCCCTGCGGAAGAAGCGGCAGAAGTAGGCGGGGTCCGCGAACCCGACCGCCGACGCCACTTGACGTACCGTCAAATCGGTGCGGGCGAGGAGCCGTTTGGCCTCGTGGGTGCGGACCTGGCGCACCAGCTGGCCCGGGGTGCGGCCGGTGCTCTGCTTGACCGCTTCGTTGAGATAGCCGACGGTCACACCGAGCTGCCGGGCGCAGGCACCCACCGAGATCTCGCCCCCCGCCGTGCGCGACAGCAGGGTGACGAACTCCTGCGTCACCGCACCCGGCCTGCCCACCGGTCCGGGTCTGGCGGGCAGCGGACCGGTGAGCCGGGAGGCACGCACGATCAGCACGTGCAGACAGGCCCGCAGCACCGAGGCGAAATCGGCCAGCCCGGCCCGGTACTCGCGCTCCATGTCGGCGATCAGGTGCGCGAAGGCGGGGGCGTCCTGAGGGCCGGGGCTGAACCACGGCCGCTCGCCGAGCGCACGCAGCAGGGCGCGGTCGCCGGGATGGTCCAGCAGGAAGTCCTCGGTGAACAGGATGACGCGACCGTGCAGATCGGTGGCGTTCTCCCAGTAGTGCACCTGGCCGGGGACCACGAAGCACAGGTGCGGCGGATGCAGCTCCCACCGGGAGAGGTCGATGATGTGCGCGCCCCGGCCGCCCGTCACGAAGACGATCTCGTAGAACGTGTGCCGGTGCGGGAACGAGGCCCTGGACATCGGACCCACGGCATCGAACGAGCCGATGGCGAAGGGGAGTTGCTGGGGTGCGGGCACCTGGAGCCGGTGCAGCGGGACGGCGCTCTCCACGGTTTCCATCGGGTCCGCTCTCCTCTGTCCTGCGTACGGCAGTGGTCCGGACCATTGCACGATGCCATGCGGGGGCGGCGCAGGGAACGGGGCCGTCCGGTCCTCCGCTGCTGGGAACTCCCGGTGCTCCGGGGCGCTAGCGTGTGCGGGGCCGGAGGGGTGCGGCTCCCGCGGGGGCCCGCCCTGTGCCCACCCTCCCCAAGCTCTTGAGGAGCAGGGGGACCCCCGCGCCCCCTGGGCGGCCCAGCTGCCCACAGGGCGGCGGTACATCCAGAACCTGGAGGCAAAGATGCGACCCCGCGTCGAGAGAGCCCCGACCCCACTCACCCCCACCCGACCAGAAGCCGCCGTCCTCCTCCTCCACGGCGGCCGGGCCGAAGCCCTGGAACCCCCGCCCCCGCTGAACCTTCCCGGCCGCCGCCTGATCCCCTTCGCCCGCGCCCTCTCCCGCACGGCCGGCGGCAGCCGTCTCGCCGTGCGCACCGCCGTCTACCGCCACCGGGGCTGGAACGGCGCCCGCGCCGACCCGGTGCCCGACGCCCTGCGCGCCCTGGACGGACTGACCGCCGAACTCGGCCCCGTCCCGGTGGTCCTGCTCGGGCACTCGATGGGCGGCCGCGCAGCGCTGCGGATCGCAGGACACCCGCAGGTCCTGGCCGTCGTCGGACTTGCCCCGTGGTGCCCGCCCGACGAGCCGGTCGCACAGCTCGCGGACCGCGACGTCGTCCTGCTGCACGGCGACCGCGACCGTACGACCAGCCCGCGAGCCACCCGTGACCTGGCCGCCCGCGCCCGCCCGGCCGGCGCCCGTACCTGCGTGGTGAACGTCGAAGGCGGCGACCACGCGATGCTGCGCCGGGCCAGGACCTGGCACGCGCTCACCGCGACGGTCACCGCGGGACTGCTGGGATTCGCACCGCTGCCGCCGGCGGTGGAGGCGGCACTTCGGATGCCTCCGGACGCCGACCCCGCGGACGGCGTCATCGGCGCCGACCACCTCCGCTGATCCGGACGCGGGCCCGCCCGCCGGGCCCCACGCCTCCCGGCAGCTCAGCCCGGCAGGGGCCCGCGCGCCGCGCGCGGGTGCCGCTGGCCGGGGCCCCGCCCCTCCAGCCTCCGCAGCTCCACGTTGAACTGCGCCCCCGCCAGCAGCGACAGGTTCGCGAACCACACCCAGACGAGGAACACGATGATCCCGGCGAGCGACCCGTACAGCCTGCTGTAGCTGGCGATGTTCGTCGCGTAGAAGGCGAATCCGGCCGACGCCGCAAGCCACAGGAACGCCGCGAGCACCCCGCCGGGCAGCGCGCGCCGCACCCCCTTGGCGACGGCAGGACCGGTGTGGAACAGGATCATGATCAGCAGCGCGACCAGACAGCCCAGCACCGGCCACTTCAGCCCCGACCACACCGCCTCGCCCACCTCTCCCATCGACAGCCGGTCGGCGAGACCGCGCGCCATCGGTCCGGTGATCACCAGCGCCGTCGCGCTCGTCAGCAGCAGGAGCAGCAGACAGGCGGCGGTCACCACGATGACGTGCGCCTTGCGCAGCGCGGGCCGGGAGTCCCGCACCCCGTGCATGGCGTGCATCGCCCGCCGGAACACCGCCAGATAACTCGACGCCGACCACAGCGAGCTCACCGTCCCCGTGGCCAGCAGGAGCCACACCGCGGACGTGCCCTGCACCGCCTTCTCCAGCGCTTCCCGCAGCGCGGTGCCCGACTCGGCGGGAGCCACCGACGCGATGTCCCGGATCAGCGACTGGGTCGCGTCCGGGTTCGCGAGCCCGATCAGGGTGACCGTCACGAGCAGCGCCGGCACCAGGGCCAGGATCGCGTAGTAGGTGAGCGCCGCCGCCCAGTCGGACACGTCGTCGTTCCACACCGAGACGGGGGTGCGCCGCAGGGCGGTGCGGTAGCGGGCCGCCCTGCCGGGAGCGGGCGGCGGACCGCTCCGGTCGGCCGGCGGTGCGGTGGGCTCACTCGGCATGGTGCGTTCTTCCGTGGCGGGGGCGGGTGTCGGCTGCGCCTACCTTCTCACCTTGGTGTGGTGGTTCCTCCCCATGTGGTGCGGTACGTGCATCACATGAGGGAAACGTTTCGGCGCGGTGGCCCCGACGCCTTGGTGGCCCCCACGCCGCAGTGGCTCCCACGCCTTGGTCCGCCAACCTCAGCGCATCCGGGGCGCAGCCTCCATGTCCTCATCGGATGCCCCGGAACCGGCCGTCGACGCCCCGTGCCCCGACTCCCCGGGCCCCGACGCCCCGCGCCGCGACTCCGCGCGCAGCGCGATCGCGGTGGCCAGCGCGCCGGCACCCTCCCAGATTCCCACACCGAGGAATCCGGCCGGAGCGCGGCCGGTGATCACGGCGAGGGTGAAGACCGTGCAGGTGAGCACCCGGAACGGAACGGTCCAGCGGAAGAACGCCTTCCAGTCGGCGAGCGCGGCCAGCACGTAGTACACGCCCATGTTGACCGCCGCCATCGAGGAGGCCGTCAGGAACATCAGGGTGTGGTCGCCGTCCGCCCGCGCACCGCTCGGCACCGGATCGAACCCCATCAGCGCGAGCTGGGCGTCCGGGGCGACCAGCCCCACCACGCCGAGCGCCGCGGCGAGCAGGCCGAAGACCGCCATGGTCCAGCCGGAGGGGGAACGGGGCAGCCGTGCAGAGGTCTTCACAGAGGTCCTTCGGAAGTGGAGCGGAGTCGATCAACCCCCATAACTACCTTGTGGCACAGCGGCCTTGGCAGTCGGGGGCTGTTCCACGGACCCGCCCGTCCCGCCCCAACCCGCCTACTGTCGGCGGAACTTCAGCGAGACCTCCTGCGACGCGTTGCCGTACGCGTCGACCGCGACGACCTTCGCGAGGTACGAGGTGCCGGCCGGGGCCGCCGGGACGGGAATGTCCAGGGCGTTCGGACGCGGCGCGTAGTAGTACTCCGCGAGCACCTTCGACGAGACGGCCTTCGCGCCGGTCGCCCGGTCCGTGACCTCGACCCGGTAGTGGTGCACCATCTGGTCGTCGTGCGCCTGCGCGACGCGCAGTACGGTGTTGCCCTTCGCGTCCCGTACGGCCGACAGGGGGCGGCGGCCGGTGAAGACCGGGGCGACCTTGTTGCGGTGGGCGCTCGTGTACGTGAAGCCGTCCTTGATCTCCTGCGGCGTCCGCCCCTTCAGCCGCACCGTCCAGGTCCGGCCGCTCAGCGTGCCGGCGCTCGCGTAGGGCGGCTGCCAGTCGGCCGACCACTGGCCGCCGGTGTAGATGTCGTGCTTGTCGGCGGCCATGTTGACCCGGGCGATCTCGGTGCGGTCCCGGTAGACCTCGACGAACAGCGCCTGCGCGGTCGGCGACTCGAACCGGTCCGCGAGCCCCGTCGCGGTGACCGCCTGGTACCCGTGATCCACCTCCACGTACGACATCGAGCCGTCGTTGACCGCGGTGAAGTCCTTCTGGTGGACGGACCGGTCGTCGTTGAGGTTGAGGTGGGAGTGGCCGGAGAAGAGGACGGCCTGCGGGAAGGGCCTCAGGTCCTCGGTCAGCTTGGGGTTGGAGGTCTGCTGGCCGTCCATCACGGTGTCGGGGGCGGGTCGGTGGCCCTGCACCAGGACGGGCGTGTTCGGGCTCTTCGCGGTGAGTTCGGCGAGCCGCTTCTTCAGCCAACTCTGCTGCTGTGCACTGGAGTTGTAGGTCTCGGTGTTGAGGGTGAGCAGGTGCAGGCCATTGATCTCGGACTCGTAGAAGCCGCCGCCGGAGTCGGGGAACCAGGCGCGCGGGTAGTGTGCGCGGATCTGGGCGAGGGAGTCGTCGTGGTTGCCGGTGGAGAGCAGCAGTTGGGTGCCGGTCATGCCCTTGCGCTTCAGGTTCGCCTGGAAGACGTCGGCGACGATTGCGTGGTCGGGGCCCTTGCCGTCCCCGTTGTCGTTGATCATGTCGCCGTTGGAGAGGATCGCGTCCGGCTTCGGGAAGATGGAGCCGATGGTGTCGAAGAAGCTCTCGTACTTCCTGTCGCTCTTCTCGTGGCTGCCGATGTGCACGTCCGACATGACGACGAGGCGGGCGACGGGCTTCTCGCCGCTCTTGACCAGATAGCCGAAGGACACCGGGATGCTGGCCCGCGCGCCCCGGAAGGCGACGGCGGTGACGTTGGTGTCCTTGGTGATCCGCACCGGCCGCCCGGGGAGGTGGGCGCGGCTGCTGCGGGTCGGCGTCGTCCCGTCCAGCGTGTACCGCACGACCGCGCCGCGCTCCGCCCGGAAGGTGAGCGCGACGCTCCGCTCGTACCGGCCACCGGGCCTGCTGACGGTCGGCGGCGCGAGCGTCCCGGCGGCTGCCGTGGGCGCGGGCGCAGGCGCGGGCGCAGGCGCGGGCGCAGGCACGGGCGCGGGCGCGGGTGCGGCCGGTGCGAGGAGTGCGGCCGAGGCCGTGGCGATCACGAGCGGGGCGTATCTCATGGCGGGTCCCTTGACTGTCGTCCGTGTGCAACAGCGGCGACAGTAGGGCTGAGGATCAAGTCGCCGGGGCGCGGCGGGCAACGTATACGTGGCGTGTGCATGAATACCCGGCCGTACGAGCCGTACGGGAAATCACTGGCGCGGCGGCCGGGCGCGTGGTCCAGTGACCGCATGGATCTTGCAGCGGTACGGGAACTCTTCGACACCGAGATGCGCCGGGAGGCCCCGCCGGAACGCCCCGGCATGGAGCTGGCGCGCGTCGGGGACGTCCTCCGGCAGACGGGTGGCGAGGGCGACTGGAACGGCGTCCTGTGGTCCGGCCTCACCGCGGCGGACGCCGACGCGGCGATCGCCGAGCAGGTCCGCCACTACGGCGCCCTCGGCCTGTCCTTCGAGTGGAAGCACTACTCCCACGACCGCCCCGAGGACCTGGCGCAGCGGCTGCTCGCTGCGGGCTTCGTGCCCGAAGGGCCGGAAGCGGTGATGGTCGGGGAGACGGCGGAGTTCGCGGCGGAACCCGAACTGCCCGACGGCGTCCGGCTCGTGGAGGTCACCGACGAGGCCGGCGTCGACCTGATGGTCCGGGCCCACGAACTGGCCTTCGACGAGGATTCGAAGGTGATCGGCCAGAGGGTGCTCGCCCAGCTCGCCCAGGCCCCGGAGACGCTCTCGGTGGTCGTCGCCCTGGCCGGTGACCAGCCGGTGAGCGCGGCCCGCGCCGAGTTCCCGCCCGGCACCCGGTTCGCCAGTCTGTGGGGCGGCGGCACGGCGCCCGAATGGCGGGGCAGGGGCATCTACCGCGCCCTGATCGCCCACCGGGCCCGCACCGCCGCCGCACGCGGCTACCGCTATCTCCAGACGGACGCCGTGCTGGACACCAGCCGGCCGATCCTCCAGCGCCTCGGCTTCGCCCAGCTCAGCATCACGACTCCGTACAACTACAGTGTCCCGAAGGGCAGTTAGCGGTTAAGCGGTGGCGATCGCCGGGTCGCTCACGCCCGCCCCGCCCGTCTCCACGTGACCGGCGAACTGCCGCAGGAAGGCGCTGTCCGTCCCCGACGTCACCGTCAGGTCGTACCAGTGCTTCCCGCCCCGTACGTCCACGGTCCGTTCGACCTTCCCGCCGGCGGGCACCGTGAACGAACTCCGGGTGTTCCCGTAGCCGTTGACGACGGTGAGGCGGCAGGCGGCCGTGCCCGCGTTGGTCGCGGTGAGGACGAGCTGTCCGCCGTTGCCGGTGGAGTGGCGCACCTTCACCTCGGGGCCCGCGGTGGCCGCGGTGCCCTTGAAGGTGCGCAGGAAGCCGTTGGGCCCGTACACCGTCAGGTCGTAACTCCCCTTCGAGTACGAGGAGTTCCAGGTGTCCGAGACCTCCTTGGCCGCCTCGGCGGTGTACGTCCACGGCCCGTCCGTACGGTTCGCCGACGTCACCTGGAAGCCCGCCCCGGCCGTCGGGCCCCCGCTCATCGCGAGCGTGAGCTTCCCCGTGGACGGCACGAGCGTCCCGTCCGCGTACGGTGCGTAGCGCAGCGGCCGTGAGGGGCGGGAGCCGCGCTCCTGCTTGGGCAGCGCGCCCGCGGCCGGCGGCTTCGGCACGTAGCTGTCGTGCCGCTCCTTGTCCGGCGGCTCGTACCCGTCGGTGTCCGGCAGCGACGCCGGGTCGGTGTCGTGCAGCCGGAAGTCGAACGCCGAGGTCAGGTCGCCGCACACGGTCCGGCGCCAGGGCGAGATGTTCGGCTCGGACACCCCGAAGCGGCGCTCCATGAACCGGATGATCGAGGTGTGGTCGAAGGTCTCGGAGCAGACGTAGCCGCCGGTGCTCCACGGCGACACCACGAGCATCGGCACCCGCTGCCCGAGCCCGTATGCACCCGCCCCGTACTTCAGGTTGCCGCCGAAGTTGTCCAGGGCGACGTCCACGGTGGACCTGCCCTGTGCGGCGGAGGCCGGCGGGTAGGGCGGTACGACGTGGTCGAAGTAGCCGTCGTTCTCGTCGTACGTGATGAACAGTGCGGTCTTCGCCCACACCTCGGGGTTGGAGGTGAGCGCGTCGAGCACCTTCGATATGTACCAAGCGCCGTAATTCGCGGGCCAGTTGGGGTGCTCGGAGAATGCCTCCGGAGCCGCTATCCAGGAAATCTGCGGGAGTTTCCCTGACTTCACGTCGGCGGTGAGGAGGTCGAAGAAGCCGTCGCCGTTCTTGGCGTCGGTGCCGGTGCGCGCCTTCTCGTAGAGCGGGTCGCCGGGCTTGGCATTGCGGTAGGCGTTGAAGTACAGCAGCGAATTGTCGCCGTAGTTGCCCCGGTAGGCGTCGTCGATCCAGCCCCAGTGACCGTTGGCGTCCAGGCCGTCGCCGACGTCCTGGTAGACCTTCCAGGACACCCCGGCCTTCTCCAGGCGCTCGGGGTACGTCGTCCAGTCGTAGCCCGCCTCCTCGTTGCCGAGGACCGGGCCGCCGCCCTTGCCGTCGTTGCCCGTGTGCCCCGAGAACATGTAGTAGCGGTTGGGGTCGGTGGCCCCGATGAACGAGCAGTGGTACGCGTCGCACACGGTGAACGCGTCGGCGAGCGCGTAGTGGAACGGGATGTCGTTCCGCGTGAGATGGGCCATCGTGCCGGCCGACTTCGCGGGGATCCACTGGTCGTACGACCCGTTGTTGAAGGCCCGGTGGCCGCCCGCCCAGTCGTGGTTGAGGCCCGCGATGAACTGCATGCCGAGGTCGTCCGCGTCCGGGTGGTACGGCAGCACCTCCTTGCCGCCGTCCGGCTGGTGGAACACGGACTTCAGCCCGTGCGGCACCACGGGCCGCGGGTCGCCGAAGCCCCGTACCCCCTTCATCGCGCCGAAGTAGTGGTCGAACGACCGGTTCTCCTGCATCAGCACGACGATGTGCTCGATGTCCTTCATGCTGCCGGTCCGCCGGTCGGCGGGGATCGCGGCGGCCCGTTCGATGGATCCCGACAGTGCGGCGAATCCGGCGGTGGCACCGGCTATCTGAAGGAAGCGGCGGCGGTTGACCGCGGGGGAGGAGGGCTCTTCAGGCATGGGTGGACGACCTCTGCTGGTGGGGGAACAGAATCAAACGGAATGTTGCAAGAGTGATCAGGAAAAGGGAAGGGGAAAGGGTGAAGAGCGGGTCAAGGGGCTGATGAATGAGGGGTTCCGGGTTTGTTGGATCATCAATAACCTTGGCCCGGTCGCCCGTTGTGGAAAGCCGAACGGCCCCGCTGCCCCAGTTGCCGAAGGAGCGTCACCATGCCCGCTGTCGACGAGGTCCCCGACATCCTCTCGCCCGAGTTCGCCGCCGACCCCTACCCCGCCTACCGGGTGATGCGCGAGTCCGCGCCACTGATCCGGCACGAGGCCACGCAGAGCTGGATCATCTCCCGGTACGAGGACGTCGAGCGCGTCTTCAAGGACAAGGAGTCGCAGTTCACCACCGACAACTACGACTGGCAGATCGAGCCCGTTCACGGAAAGACGATCCTCCAGCTCAGCGGTCGTGAGCACTCGGTGCGCCGCGCCCTGGTCGCCCCTGCCTTCCGCGGCAAGGAGCTCCAGGAGACTTTTGTCCCGGTCATCGAACGCAATGCGCGTGAACTGATCGACACCTTCCGGGGAACGGGGGAGGTCGACCTGGTGGACGCCTTCGCGACCCGCTTCCCCGTCAACGTCATCGCCGACATGCTGGGCCTCGACAGGGGCGACCACGCCAAGTTCCACGCCTGGTACACCACCGTCATCGCCTTCCTCGGCAACCTGGCGGGCGACCCCGAGGTGGCCGCGGCCGGTGAGCGCACCCGGGTCGAATTCGCCGAGTACATGATCCCGGTCATCCAGGAGCGCCGCCGGGCCCCCGGCGACGACCTGCTGTCCTCGCTGTGCGCGGCAGAGGTCGACGGCGTGCGGATGAGCGACGAGGACATCAAGGCGTTCTGCAGCCTGCTCCTCGCGGCGGGCGGCGAGACCACCGACAAGGCCATAGCCGCCCTGTTCGCCAACCTCCTCGCCCACCCCGAGCAGCTGGCGGCCGTGCAGAAGGACCGCACCCTCATCGACCGGGCGTTCGCCGAGACCCTCCGGTACACCCCGCCGGTGCACATGATCATGCGTCAGACGGCGGTCGACGTGACGGTCAGCGGTGGCACCATCCCGGCCGGTGCCACCGTCACCTGCCTGATCGGCTCCGCCAACCGCGACGAGCAGCGCTACGCCGACCCCGACACCTTCAACATCTTCCGCGAGGACCTCACCACCACCAACGCGTTCTCCGCCGCAGCCGACCACCTGGCCTTCGCGCTCGGCCGGCACTTCTGCGTGGGCGCGCTGCTGGCCCGCGCCGAGGTCCAGATCGGTGTCAACCAGCTCCTGGACGCGATGCCCGACGTCCGCCTCAAGGACGGCGTGACCGTCGGCGAGCAGGGCGTGTTCACCCGCGGCCCGGACTCGGTACCGGTGGTCTTCACGCCCGTACGGTAGGAGCCGGCGGTGCGGCGGCGGCCGGGGCAGCGCACGTCCCCGGCCGCGTACGACCTACCTCGCCACCGGTGTGAACGACACCGGCAGCGCCGTCAGCCCCCGCATCCAGATCGACGGACGCCAGGTCAGCGAGGCGACCGGCACCGACAGCATCACGTCCGGCAGCCGCTCCAGCAGCGTCTCGATCGCGGTGCGCGCCATCACGTCCGCCAACTGCGGCGCCGGATAGGGACACCGGTGCTCGCCGTTGCTGAAGGACAGGTGCGCCGAGTTGCCCTCGGCACCCACATGCCCCTGCGGCCAGATCTGCGGGTCGGAGTTGGCGGCGGCGAGCCCGAGCACCAGACAGTCGCCCGCCCGGATGTGCCGCCCGCCGAGCTGGGTGTCGCGCACCGCCCACCGGCCGATGAAGTTCTGCGTCGGGGTGTCCCGCCACAGGATCTCCGTCAGCGCCTCGCCGACGCTCAGCCGGCCGCCCGACACGTTCAGCGCGAACCGGTCGTCGGTGAGCAGCAGCCGCAGCGTGTTGCAGATCCAGTTCGCCGTCGGCTGCTGCGCCGCCGCGATGATCGAGATCAGGTCCTGCACGATCTCCTCGTCCGCGAGCCCCGCCGGATGGTGCAGCATCCGCGACGTCACGTCGGGCCCCGGGACCGCCCGTTTGTCCTTCACCAGTTGCTGGATGCGCTCCTGCACCCGTACGTACGCGGCCACCGGGTCGTCGCCCTCCGCCGCGTCCAGGGACACCCGCAGATCGTGTACGAGATCCTCCGTGTCGGCCCCGCCGGCCGGCATGCCGCACATCTGGACCGCCGCCCGCATCGGCAGCGCGTGCGCGTACGCCGACATCAGCTCGGCCTGCCCGCTGCCCTCGAAGCCGTCGATCAGCTCGTCCGCGAGCCGCCGGCACTCGTGCCCCAGCTCGAACTGGTCCACCGCCTCCAGCGCCTCGCTGATCACTCCGGCCCGCCGCTGGTGCTCGGCGCCCTCGGTGAACAGCACCGAAGGCTGATAGCCCACGTACGGCAGCAGCGGCCAGTCCGCGGGGATGTTCGCCCACTGGTTCCACCGCCGGGAGTCCCGGGCGAACAGCTCGTCGTGGCTGGTGACGTAACCGACCTCCGGATAGCCGAGGACCAGCCACGCGGGTACGTCCCCGTCCAGGAGTACCGGAGCCACCGCCCCGTGCTCCCTGCGCAGCCCCCGGTACATCTCGGCCGGGGTCTGCTGGTACTCAAGACCGCTCAGCCGTACGCCCCTGGCGTGCGCCGGACAGCCGGGCGGCGGCGCGTCGGTGCCCGCGGCGGTCGTGCCCGCAACGTCCGTGTGCGCCGAGGCCAGGTCCGCAGCGGAGGGGTGGTCGATGCTCATCAGGTCAGCTCCCGTGCCAGGGCGAGGCGGTAGAGATGGTCGACGAGGGTGGTCAGCACGGCCTTGCCCGAGGACCGCACCCGTGCGTCGCAGGAGATCATCGGCACGTTCTCGTTCAGGGCGAGCGCCTGCCTTATTTCGTCGAGGGAGAAGTGCACGCCGTCGTCGAACCGGTTCACCGCCACGATGAACGGCGTCCGATGGTGTTCGAGGCGGTCGATGGCGTACCAGGAGTCCGCCATCCGCCGGGTGTCCACCAGCACGACCGCACCCAGCGTGCCGGAGAACAGCCGGTCCCACAGGAACCAGAACCGCTCCTGTCCCGGCGCCCCGAACAGGTACAGCACCATCTGCTCGTTGAGGGTGATCCGGCCGAAGTCGAAGGCGACCGTGGTGGTCGTCTTGTCCGCGTTGCGCGAGAGGTCGTCGACGCCGACCCCCGCCTGCGTCATGTGCTCCTCGGTGTTCAGCGGCCGGATCTCGCTGACCGCCTTGACCAGGGTGGTCTTGCCGACGCCGAACCCGCCGACGACGACGATCTTCAGTCCGGTGTCGGCGGCGTCACCGAGCGGGGTGCGCCCGGACGGGGCCTCCGCGTCCGCGGAGGGTTCCGCGTCTTCGGAGGCTTCCGCGTCCTCAGAGGTTACGGAGTCCATGGAGCACCCCCAACAGCAGCTCGGACTCGGGCAGTTCGGCAACAGCGGCGGCCGCGCGAGGGCGGCGGGCGGTGATCGACCCGGCGGACAGGAGATCCTCCAGCAGGATGCGTACGACGGTGATCGGCAGCCCTAAATGGGCGGCGATCTCGACGACGGCGGCGGGGTGACGGCAGAGTTCGAGGATGCGGACGTGCTCCGACGGCATGCCGGGCGCCGGCTCGCGCTCACTGACCACGAGGGTGACCAGGTCGAAGACCAGGCTGTCGGCCTCCGAACGGCCGCCCGTCACGGTGTAGAGGCGGTCCGGGGAGCCCGTGTCGACGGGCCGGCGGGTCATGACAGGCTGCCGTCAGGGGACGAGGAGCGCGGGTCGGCCCGCAGATGGTCGCCGATCTGCTCGACCAGTTCGCTCATGTGGTGCCCGATCATGCCGGGGTCCGCACCGGCCGCCGCCACCACCGCGAGATGGGCGCCCTGCCCCGCCTCGACGATCAGCAGCAGTCCGCCGGGGAACTCCGTCATCAGGTGCATCACGCCGCCGCTGCCGTCGCCGAACTCGACCGAGGCGCCGTGCGCGAGGGACTGCATGCCGGACGCGATGGCCGAGAGCTGGTCCGCCTGGTCGAGGGTGAGGTGGCTGCTGCGGCAGAGCTTCAGGCCGTCGCGGGAGAGCACGAGGGCGTGCCGGGAACCGGGGGTGCGCTCCAGGAGGTTGTCCAGGAGCCAGGTGAGGCTGTTGTCAGTGGTCTGCACGGTGGTCAGGGGCCGTCCGGCGCGGCGCTGCCGCGCCGGAGGGGGCCCGTGCCTCCAATCCGGGGATCAAAGAGTTGCGGGGGAGGGGTGCGCACGGGGGAGTGCGCGAGGGGGGGGCGGACGAGATCAGGGGATAACGGGGGGAATCGGGGCGAACATCAGACGGGCATCAGACGGACATCGGACGGGCTTCAGGCAGAAGGGGTGTCGGTGTCGTCCCGGCCGATGCGGTCCTGGCGTCGCTGCTGGGACCGGTGGAAGGCGCCGAAGCGGGCTCCGGCGTCGGGGCGGTCGGGACGGTCCGGACGGTCGGGAAGGTCCGGACTCCGGGGGGCCGGTGCGGGTCCTGCCGGTTCCGGCGCCGGGGCGTCCTCGGTGGCGAACCGTTTCTGGTCGGCGGCCTCCATGGTGCGGCCCCGGGGGCGTACCGGTAGGCCGTTGGGGGTCGAGACACCGGAGGCGTCGCCGACGGAGGTGTGGCCGGCGGGCGCGGGAGGACCGGCGGCCCACGCCTCCGAGGCCCGCGCCTCCGGGACCCGCGGCCCGTCGCCGGGGGCGGCAGGCACGGCGGACACGGCAGGTGCGGCAGGTGCGACGGGCGCGGCCGAAGCGACGGGCGCGGCCGGTGCGTGGTCCCCCGGTGCGACCCACGCCTCGGGCGCCACCGTGGTCGCGTTCCGCTGCTGGGCCAGCAGCTGCGGCGGCAGCAGTACGACGACGCCGGTGCCGCCGCGCGAGGACGGCCGGTAGTTCACCGAGATCCCGTACTTGGCCGCCAGCACACCCACCACGGCCAGCCCGAGCCGCGTCCCCTGCAGGGACGCCAGGTCCGTCGACTGCCCGGACACCGAGGCCACCGCACGGCGCATCGCGGCCGGGGCCATGCAGAGCCCGCTGTCCTCGACCGTCACCACGAGCCCCGAGGTGCCCTCCTCCACGTACACATGGACCTCGTTGACGGGCGGCGAGAAGTTCGTCGCGTTGTCCATCAGCTCGGCCAGCAGGTGCATCACGCCCTCGGCGGCGAAACCGGCGATCGCGGCGGTGGACGTGGAGTGCAGCCGCACCCGCCGGTAGTCGCTGATCCGGCCCACGGCGCCGCGCAGGATGGACTCCATCACGATCGGCTTGTTCCACGCCCGGCTGGACCGGCCGCCCATCAGCAGCGCCAGACGGTCCGTCAGAAGACCCAACTGCGAGGTGGTGTGGTCGAGTTGGAGCAGATCACCGAAGACGTCGCCGCCGTACTTGTCCTGCATGCCGCGCAGGTCGGCGAGTATCCGCAGGGTCTTGGCCTGCACCCGGCCCAGGCCCGTGGCGCTGGCCGCGCGGGCGGCGACCGCACGCCGCTCGCTCTCCGCGAAGTCCCGTACCGTCCGCTCCAGCAGAGCCCGCAGCCGGGGGTCGGCGGGCAGCTCCAGTCCGGCCAGTACGGTGTCGGCCGACGAGCCGTCGCGCAGTCGGCCGACCGCGTCCGGCAGCACACCGGCGGCGAGCCGCTCCACGTCACCGACCGTGCGTTCGGCCCGCACCCGCCCCGCTTCCGCTTCGGCCGTCCGCGCCCGGAGGTCCTCCAGACGGGTGGTCACGGCGTGCAGCAGCTGCGCCAACTGCGGCTCCGCGGGCCGCTGCACGCTGCGCAGCGCACCGTCCGCACCCATGCCGTCGTGCAGCCGCTTGGCGACCTCGGGCAGTGACACGTTGAGCAGGTGCGCGGTGTCGCCCGCGCGCCGGGCGGCCTCCTGCCGGAGCAGTTCGTTCTCGCTGCGCACCCGTTCGGCGGCGTGCGCGTGCCTGCGGGTCAGTACTCCGGCCACGACGACGGTCACCAGTACGGCCGCCGCCGCGACGGCGACCGTCGCCAGCACCCACGTGCGGGCGGCCGCGGGGGCCGCGGCGACCGCGCCGCCCCCGGCCGCCGCGACGACGACCAGGCCGACCACAGGTACCACCCAGGGCGGGCGCCTCCTCGGTCCGGGGCGCGGACGGGCGGTGGCAGACGATGTCATAGCGCGGATCCTCAGGCGTGTGTGCGGTGTCGGGAAAGGGCTGGAACCCGTCCCGCGCCGGACGAAAGGTTGGCCAAGGTGCGGAAGTTGAGTGTCCCCTTCCGCTCACCCCGACCGTGGTCATGCTAGCCACGGAACGAGACGTGTGAGCACCGGCCCAGAACCATTACGACAATTACCGCAGGAACGTCCACTCGGACCCCTGGCCACACGGCATCTGAGACAGCGTCGGCTCAGCCGAACCAGCAGACCAGACGCACGTTCTCCGCCCCGTACCGGACGGCGAGTTCACGCATCGCGTCCCAGACCCGGTCCCACCGGCCGTCGTCCGGCATCACCATCCGCGGGGTGAGCACCACCGGCCGGTACACCGAACCGCCGTGACGCACCTCCGCACCCGGCGGCCATTCTCTGGGCGCGAGCATCCCGTGCCCCTCGAACTCCCCTTCCCCCTGGTAGGCGACGGGGGACGCCCCGCACACGTCGTGCAGGACGAGCCGGCCGGTCGCGTCCGGCCGCCACTCACCCACCCAGTTCCAGGCGAGCCCGTCGGAGATCGGCGCGTCCCAGTCGACGGCGGCGATCTCGGCCCAGGTGACGTACGTGTGGTTGCGCTGGTAGTCCTCGTTGCCGGTTTCCCGCACCGACTCCGACGCGTTGTCGGGGAGTCCGCGCTCGGCGAAGAGCGGGCGCTTCACATCAGGGTTGCCCCAGTAGCCGAAGAGGACGTCCCAAGGCTCCCGGTAGCGCCCCAGCGCGAAGTCGAGCAGGTCGAACTCGACGTCCCACACTCCGTCCGCTTCGCACGTCTCTATCGCTCCGTCGATGTCGATTCCCATGGGGCGCCACCCTAGATTCCGCGCCACCCCGGAACCCGCACGGCCCCGACCCGCACGGCCCGGCCGCACGGCGGTGGCGATCGTCCCTGTCGGGTGGCGCACCCGCGGGTCCCCGGGCGGGTCCCCGGGCGGTTCCCCAGGTGGGGACAGGTCTAGGCTCACCCCCATCGAGCAGGGAGAGCCCCGATGAAGATTGTGTTGGCAGGAGGCACCGGGCAGGTCGGCGTCGTCCTGGACCGTGCGATGACCGCCGCCGGGCACGACGTCGTCGTCCTGACGCGCAACGCGGTGCGCGAACGCCAGGTCGCCTGGGACGCACGGACGCAGGGCCCCTGGGCTGCCGAGATCGACGGCAGCGACGTCGTGGTCAACCTTGCCGGGCGCAGCGTGAGCTGCCGCTACACCGACGCCAACCTGCGCGCCATGATGGACTCCCGGGTCCACTCCGCCGAGGCCGTCGGTGAAGCGGTCGCCGCCGCCGCGAAGCCCCCCGCCCTCTGGCTCCAGATGAGCACCGCAACGATCTACGCACACCGCTTCGACGCGCCCCACAACGAGGCAACCGGTGTGGTCGGCGGTACGGAACCCGATGTTCCGGACTACTGGGAGTACAGCGTTCGGATCGCCAGGAACTGGGAGCGCGCCCAGCACGACGCGGCCACCCCGCACACCCGCAAGGTCGCCCTGCGAGCCGCCATGGTGATGAGCCCCGACCGGGGCGGTGTCTTCGACGTCCTGCTGCGGATGGTCAGGCTCGGCCTCGGCGGACCGGTCGCGGGCGGTGCCCAGTACCTGTCCTGGATCCACGACGAGGACTTCGTCCGCGCGGTGGAGTTCCTGATCGCCCGCGACGACATCGAGGGCCCGGTCAACCTGGCCGCCCCCGGGCCGCTCCCGCACCGCGACTTCATGCGGGAACTGCGCACCGCGGCGGGAGTCCCGGTCGGGCTGCCCGCCACCAAGTGGATGGCCGAGCTCGGTGCCCTCGCCCTTCGCACGGACACCGAACTGCTCCTCAAGAGCCGTCGCGTCGTCCCCGGCCGACTGCTCGACGCGGGCTTCGCCTTCGACCACGCCCAGTGGCCGGACGCGGCTGCCGACCTGGTACGACGCAGCCGTGCCCGCCGCTGACCTGCCCCGCCGCCGACCCGGTGCCGTCACGAACCGGCGGTGACCGCCCGCCCGGCGGCCGCCGCCCACACCTGCCCGGCCAGCACGTTCGGGTCCGTATCCCCGTCGACGACCAGATCGCAGTCGTGCCGCACCGGTTCGACGTGCCGTTCGTGGGCGTCGCGCCGGTGCAGCAGGTAGTTGCGCAGCAGTACGTCGAGGGGAAACCCGTCGCGCAGGCACTTGCGCCGGATCTTGCGGGCCAGCCGGAGATCGGCCGGCAGGTCGACGAAGACGTCGAAGCGGGGGTACGAGCCCGCCGGTGCGACCCGTCGCGCGAACAGGCCGTCGACGACGACGGCCGCCGACGAGACCAGCGCTTCCTCCGCGTCCCGGGTGAGGCGACCGAGGTCCACGGACCGGGGATCGCCCACGTCCAGGCGGGGCGTCCCCGACTCGTCGGGCGCCCACACTCCGTGTTCCGGGGAATCGAAGTAGTAGTCGTCGCCGTGCAGAACCCGCACGGGAGACCCGGGTGCTCCGTCCGCCAGTGCGGCGGCCAGGGTGGTCTTCCCCGCCCCCGAACCGCCCGTCAGTGTCAGCAGCATGCGTGTGTGCCCCCTCGGTCGGCGAAGAGTCGAGGGTGGCACACACCGGAAGGGCCGGGCTCGGGCGGGGGGCAGGTGGAGGCTCGGGCAGGGGGCTCAGGCGGCCACCTGCACCGCCACGATCGCCGGGGTGCGCAGCGTGCGGCGCGCGGTGCCGAGCGTGGTGGCCAGGGTCGCCACCGCCGCGACGGCGGCGACGGGCAGCCAGATGCCCATCGTCTGCTCGGGCAGCCACTGCTCGGTGCGGACCACCGTGAAGGGCACGATCC
Organism: Streptomyces sp. NPDC021093; assembly: GCF_044333135.1. Taxonomy (NCBI): domain Bacteria; kingdom Bacillati; phylum Actinomycetota; class Actinomycetes; order Kitasatosporales; family Streptomycetaceae; genus Streptomyces; species Streptomyces sp. NPDC021093. Next base: position 536,457 of record NZ_JBIRQJ010000008.1, read on the forward strand.
CGGCGAGCGCGGCGACGCCGCCCAGGAGGAGCCCGGTGAGGGTGAGGACCAGGGCCTCGGCTCCCACAACCGACAGGACCTGCCCGGGAGTTGCTCCGGCGAGGCGCTGCTGCCCGAACTCGCGGCCGCGGTACGACGTCGCCGCGTACAGGCTGTTGACGAGCATGATGCAGGAGAAGACGACGATGATGCCGACCACGACCAGGTTGAGCGTCTCCATGTTCTTGTCGCCGACCGACTTGGCGAGACCGGTCGCCGTGACGCGGTCGGTCTCGACCGCCTGGATGGACAGCGTGGCGGTCGCCATGCCGGTGAAGACGATCATCGGCATGAGCACCCCGGCCAGCTCAGAGGTGCGCCTGCGCAGATTCCGGACGGTGAGATGACCGCCCGCCCCCGCGAAGGCGTCCAACGGCCCCTGCACCAGCCCCAGCAGCCTGCCGAGCAGGGCCGGTGCGAGGACGGCGAGGCCGACGGAGACCAGGATCGCCCCGTATGCCGGGAACGCCATCAGCGCAGGGCTGGCACTGTCCACGACGAAGGTGGTGGCGAGACTCCCCGTTCCCGCCGCCAGTGCCCCGACACCCGCCCAAGTGCGGCCTCTGTGACGAGACTTGCCGGACGCCCCGGAGGCGGCCCGCGTGCCACGCCGTACCGCGAGGAGGGCGGCACCCGCCGAGGCCAGCAGCGTCACCGAAGCGCCGACCGACAGCGCGACGGGCCCGAAGGCGTACGCGACGTGCCCGGCGACCTGCCCGCTGTCCCGGAACAGGCCGAGCAGGGCCCGCCCGCCCAGCACCGCAGGACCCACCGCGAGCAGCACGCCCGCCAGGCCGACGACGGCCGCTTCGCCCACCACCATGCGGGTGAGCTGAGCGGGGGTCGCGCCCGTGCAGCGCAACAGATGGATTTCGGGGGCGCGTTGACGGACGTTGACGGTGAGGGTGGAGGCGATGGCGAAGAACACGAGCAGCGAGCCGTAGCCGCCGACCACCGACGCCGCGATGGTCATCGTCTCGGAGCTGACCGCGTCGACCCCCGGCGCGGCAGCGGTGTCGAACAGCGAGCCGAAGGTCATGACGACGGTGGCGCCCAGGAAGGCCGAGAGCAGCGTGGCGGCGAACCGGCCGGGGCGCTGCCGCACCGACCGCAGCGCCAGGGTCGCGACGAGGGGAGCGGCCATGGCTCACACCCCCAGCAACGGGTCGGTGTGCAGCGGCTGTTGGGCCAGGTCGCCGAGGTGTGCCATCCGCTCGGCGACGGCCTCCGCGGTCGGCGCGTGCAGCTGCCCGGCCAGCCGTCCGTCGGCCAGGAACAGCACCGAATCGGCGTACGAGGCGGCCATCGGGTCGTGGGTGACCAGGACGACGGTGCTGCCGTGCGTCCGCACCGACTGCTGGAGCAGTACCAGTACGTCCCGGGCGCTGCGGGTGTCCAGGGCGCCGGTCGGCTCGTCGGCGAAGATCACGCCCGGCTCGGTGACCAGGGCGCGGGCGATGGCGACCCGCTGCCGCTGACCGCCGGACAGCTCGTCGGGACGGTGCCGCAGGCGCTCGCCGAGACCCACCCTGGTCAGGATCTGCCGGGCGTGCTCCCGGTCGACGCGCCGGCCGGCCAGCCGCAGCGGGAGCGTGGTGTTCTCCTCGACGGTCAGCGTCGGCAACAGGTTGTACTGCTGGAAGACAAAGCCGATCCGCGTCCGGCGGAACCGGGTCAGCGCGGCCTCGCCGCTGCCCGTCAGCTCGGATCCGTCGATCAGGACCTGCCCCGAGTCGGGCCGGTCGAGCCCGGCCGCGCACTGGAGCAGCGTCGACTTGCCGGACCCGGAAGGGCCCATCACCGCGGTGAACGTCCCCGCGGGCAGGCTCAACGTCACCCGGTCGAGGGCGGTGACCGCGCTGTCCCCGGAGCCGTACACCTTGCTGACCGACACCAGTCGCAGGGCTTCGGCGGACCGGGCCCGACGCTGCTGCCGCTCGCTGTCGGGGCCCCGATGCTTGTCGAACATTGTGATCACCCTCCCGTGTGGACACCGTCTGCGCCACGTTGATGACGCTAGAGGCGGGGTCGCGCCCGCACAGTGGGCGTACGCCCCGGGAAGGAGGGTGTCGCTGGGTACACCGGACCGGTGGGGCGGGCCGGAGGGGGAGGGGCAAGCGGCCCTCAAGGTGCCCCGTTCTAGGGTGAGGGTGATGTTGCCGCACCCTTCGGGAACCAGGGAGAGAACCGCGAGATGAAGCTCCGCTGTGCCGTGCTCGACGACTTCCAGTCCGCCGCGACCGCCGCCGCCGACTGGACACCCGTCGCCGACGAGGTCGAAGTGGTCTCCTTCCCGGAGCACTTCGCCACCGAGGACGAACTGGCCGCCGCCCTCGCCGACTTCGACCTCGTCGTCACCCTCCGCGAACGCGTCCCCTTCCCCGGCACCCTGCTCGCCAGGCTGCCCCGGCTGCGGCTCCTGATCGCCTCCGGAATGCGCAACTCGGTCATCGACTACGCCGCCGCCGAACGGCACGGAGTCACCGTCTGCGGCACCGCCAGCTCCTCCACCCCGCCCGTCGAACTCACCTGGGCGCTGCTCCTCGGCCTCGCCCGCGGCCTGGTCACCGAGGCCAACTCCCTGCGCGCTGGCGGCCCTTGGCAGTCCACGGTCGGCGTCGACCTGCACGGCCGCCGGCTCGGACTGCTCGGCCTCGGCAAGATCGGCAGCCGGGTCGCGGCGGTCGGCCTCGCCTTCGGCATGGAGGTGAGTGCCTGGAGCCAGAACCTCACCAAGGAGCGCGTCGCCGAAGTGGGCGTCCAACTGGCCTCCTCGAAGGAGGAGTTGCTGAGCACCAGCGACTTCGTCTCGATCCACCTCGCCCTGTCCGACCGTACGCGCGGCCTGCTCGGCGCCCCCGAACTCGCCCTCATGCGGCGCACCGCCCACCTGGTGAACACCTCCCGCGCCGCGATCGTCGACCAGGACGCACTCCTCGCCGCCCTGCACGCGGGCACCATCGCAGGAGCGGCCGTCGACGTCTTCGAGACCGAACCCCTCCCCGCCGACCACCCGATGCGCACCGCCCCGCGCCTCCTCGCCACCCCGCACCTCGGCTACGTGTCGCGGGCCAACTACGCGACGTACTACGGCCACGCGGTGGAGGACATCCGCGCCTACCTCGACGGTGCCCCGGTGCGCAGGCTCGGCGGAGCCTGAGGGGTACGGGGGTACGGGAGGGGCACGCCTCGGTGCACGCCCCTCCCGCATCCCTCCCGCGTCCCTCCCGCATCCCCGCCCCGTACGCGCCACGCGTTGCTCGCTACTCGTTGTGCAGCACCTTCGCGATCCTCAGCCGTCCCGCCGACCGGGCGGGAACCGCCGCCCCCAGCGCCGCGATCGCCACACCCGCCAGCCCAAGGCCCAAGAGCTGCGGTGCGTCCCACACCTCCTTCATCGACGCGGGGAACTCGACGATCCCCACCCGCTCGACGATCCACCGGTGCCCCGCCACCCCCAGCGGAATGCCCAACAGACCCCCGACGAAGCCGAGTCCGGCCACGGACGTCACCGTCATCACCACGACCTGACGCGGCGTCATTCCGATCGACTTGAGCATTCCCAGGTCCCGGCGCCGCTCCCGGACGTTCAGCAGCACGGTGTTGAAGACGCCCAGCGCCGCAACCGTGCTCAGCAGCACCGTGAACACCGAAGAGAAGCCGACCACCGTCGTGGTGGCGCTGTTGCCCGAGCTGCCCACCGACGCGTGCAGGCCGGGATCTGCCGCCCGGACCGCGTCGACGTAACCCTGCGCATCCGCGCCGGGGGTCAGCCGGACCCCGTACTCGATGGCCTTCGTGCCGGGCGAGAGCCGCTCCAGGGTCTCCCAAGTGGTGTCCAGGGCAAGAGGGTTGCCCTCCATGGTCCTGCCCACGACCACCCCGGCGACCTCGCGCCCCTCGGCCTCCAAGGTGATCCGGTCACCGACCACGAGACCGTGCTGCGCCAGGAACTCCGGCGACGCCAGAACCTCGCCGGGACCCTTCGGCAGCCGCCCCGCCACCAGCAACGCGGCAGGGAGCGCGGGGTCCCCCCGGTAGAAGTTCGCGAACCGGTTCTGCGCGTACCCGACCAGGCGCACCTGGAGCAGCCCGCGAGCCGTGACCTCGGCCGCCCCCGGCAGCGTGCGCAGCAGCTTCTCGATCGCCGCGTCGTCCAGCTTCGGCACGGTCTGCTGCTGCGACGCACGCCCCACCTGCACGTCGATCCGGGCCCGCCCGTCGCCCTTCCCCGCGTTGCCGAACGCGATCATCGTGCTGCTCAACCCGACCGTGACGGTCACCGTGACGACGCCGAGGACGATCGCCGCCATCGTCAGCCCCGCCCTGCCCGGCCTGGCGAACGGCTGTCCGAGCCCCATGCTCACCGCCCTCGGCAGCCGGGTCCCGGCGAGCGCCCGCTGGACGCGCAGCCCCCGCCCGGTCCGCGGGACGCTGCCCGCGGTGATCGCCCGTGCGGCCGACAGCCGATGCGCCCGCAGTGCCGGAACCAGTGCGGTGACGGCGACCAGGGCGGGCATGCCCAGCAGACAGACCACCACCACCCAGGGGCTGAGACCGATGGCGGCGGTGCCCGTCTGGATCCCGCCGAAAGCGACCTTCAGCACCGGCTCCGTCAGCAGCCCGCCGGCCAGCGTGCCGAGCGCGCAGCCCGCCACCGCGGGCACGGAGACCATCACCAGATAGACCGCGACCACCTGGTTCGGTGTGAAGCCCAGCGCCTTGAGCACCCCGATGTGGCGGTACCCGGAGACGACCGCCCCGCTCACCACGTTCCCCACGATCAGCACCGACACCAGCAGCCCCAGCACCCCGAAGACCGTCATGAACGGGAGATAGGCGTCGGCCAGCGACGAGAAGGCCCGCTTGAGGGTGAGGTACGACTGGGACGACGCCACGGCGCCCCGGGGCAGCTCCGCCGTGGCCCCGGCCAGCGACGAGGCGACGTCCTCCTGGGTGTCGGCCGCGTCGAACCGGTACAGCATCTGCACGGCCTTCGGGTGCAGCGCCGCCAGCTGCGCCGGCGTCACCCAGGCGGCGGCCGACTTGCTCATGCTGGTGGCGAAACCGACGACGGTGAGCGGCGGCGCCCCGCGCGCCCGGACCTTGAGCCCGAGCGTGCCGGAGTCGTAGCCGCCGTGCACGGAACCGAGGACGATCTCGCCGGGCCCGGTCGCCCAGCGCCCGCCGAGCAGCTCGACCCGGTCCACAGGACCCGCCGGATCGGCCCGGCCCACCACCGCCAGCGGCCCGGGAGGGCTGCCCGCCAGGTCCGTCGGCACATCCAGGACGGCCAGCCCGAACGGCCCGGCCGCAGCTGCCACGCCCGACCGCCGGGCCGAAGCGGAAGCCTGCGCGTCCGTCACCTTCGACCGGTCGAGCGTGGTCACCGCGTGCGCGCCCCGCTGCTCCTCGAAGGACTTCTCGAAGGGGCCCTCGGCGGCGAGCAGCAGCCCCAGCGCCAGCATCACCGTCACGGTGGAGCAGAACACCACGAGCCCGATCACGACCGTCTGCAGCCTGCGCCGCTTCACGGCCGCGCGCGAAGCCCGCCACACGGCGCTCATACGCCCGCCTCCAGCGCGCTCGTACGGGAAACCCGTCCGTCCGCGACCTCCACCAGTCGGCTCGCGCACCGGGTCGCCAGCTCCGGGTCGTGCGTCACGATCACCAGCGTCTGCCCGATCTGATGGAGATCGATGAGCAGATCCATCACCTGCTCGCCCGCCCTGCTGTCCAGCGCCCCGGTCGGCTCGTCCGCCAGCAGCAGCGCCGGACGGTTCATCAACGCCCTTGCCACCGCGACCCGTTGACGCTCACCGCCGCTGAGCGCGGCCGGGTAGATGTTCCGCCGGTCCGCGATGCCGAGCTCTTCGAGGAGCTCCAGCGCCCGCCGCCGCGCCTGCTTCGCCGACGTCCCCGTCAACTGGGCGGCCAGCGCCACGTTGTCCAGCGCGGGCAGGTCGTCGATCAGATTGAAGAACTGGAAGATCATCCCGATGTGCCGCCGCCGGAACAGCGCGAGCCCCGTCTCGCTGAGCGCCGACAGGTCCTGCCCCTGCACCCGCACCCCGCCCGACGTCGGGCGGTCAAGACCGGCGATCATGTTGAGCAGCGTCGACTTCCCGCAGCCGGAAGGTCCCATCACGGCGACCGCGTCCCCGGCCCGTACCTCAAGCGACAGCCCGTCCAGGGCCTTCGAGTCGCCGTACTCCTTGTGCAGGTCGTCGAGGTGCACGACGACCTGCCGCCCATCGGTGTGATCCTGAGTCATGGCACGAACCTAGAAGCGGGGCCACGGGCCCGGCATCCCACCCCGGACGTATCCGCCCCGCCCCGTCGTCCCACGGATGTACGGAGCTGCATCCCCGGGGCGACGCGGGGCCACCGCACCAGCTGCGATGATCACGGTGTGTGGAGTTCAGGGGTGGGTTGGTGGGGGGCCGCGCTGGCCGTGGCGTGCGGCGCCGTCGGTGTGCTGGCGGTGGCGCTCGTACGGGCGCGCAGGGCGCACCGACGCCATGTCGAGGAACGCGGCTGGCTCCTCGAACGCGAGCGGGAGAGCGCGGCCGGGGCCGCGGTCGACGCCGAACGGGCAAGGATCGCGGGCGAGTTGCACGACATCGTCAGCCACAACGTGAGCCTGATGGTCGTCCAGGCCACCGCCGCACGCGAGGTGATCGCCACGATGCCCGCCGAGGCCGCTGTCGCGATGGCAGCCGTCGAGACGGCCGGCCGGCACGCGATGACCGAACTCCGCCACCTGCTGGGTCTGCTGGCACCTTCCCCGAACGGTGACGACCCCGCGGCCGACGCCCCGGAACTGGCCCCGCAGCCCAGCCTGAGCAGACTGAGCCCGCTGATCGACCGGATCGCCTTCGCCGGACTGCCCGTGGAGGTACGGATCTCCGGCGAGCCGCGCCCGCTGCCCGCCGGGATCGACGTCACCGCGTACCGGATCATCCAGGAGGCCCTGACCAACGCGCTCAAGCACGGACCGGGGTCCGGGGCCGAGGTGACGGTGCGGTACGCCGACCGGTACGTACGGGTGGAGGTGCTCAACAGCGGCCCCAGCGTGCTCGCGGGCACCCAGCAGCCGCAACGGCCCCAGGGCCCGTCCGCCCGGGCGGACGGCACCGGACGAGGACTGCTCGGACTGCGGGAACGCGTCGCGGTGTACGGCGGCGATCTCGACGCCCGCCGACGGCTCGGCGGCGGCTACCGGGTCCGCGCCCGCATCCCGCTGGGCAGGCCCGCGGGAGACCCGTCATGACGACACCGGAGACCCCGATGCCCCTGCCCCCTGCCGCGCCCGCACCGGCCGCCGAACCCGCGCCCCGCGTCCTCATCGCCGATGACCAGGAACTGGTCCGCACCGGCTTCCGGATGATCCTCACCGCCCGCGGCATCGACGTGGTGGGAGAGGCGGCGGACGGCGCCGAAGCGGTGACGAAGGCCCGTGAACTGCGCCCGGACGTCGTCCTGATGGACATCCGAATGCCCGGAACGGACGGCCTGGAAGCCGCCCGACAGATCCTCGCCGACACCCCAGCCTCCAAAGCCCCCACCTCCGGAACCCCCACCTCCGGAACCCCCACCTCCGGAACCCCTACCTCCGGAACCCCGGCCTCCGGGACCTTGACCTCCGGAACGCTCAACTCCGGAACCTCGAACCCGGAGACCCCGGTCTGCCGGGTGATCATGCTGACCACCTTCGACCTCGACCACTACGTCTACGCGGCCCTCGCCGCCGGTGCCAGCGGCTTCCTCCTCAAGGACGTCACCGCCGCGCACCTGGCGGCCGCGGTCCGCCTGGTCGGCACCGGCGACGCACTGCTCGCACCGTCGATCACCCGGCGACTGGTGGAACGCTTCGCCGACCGGCCCGAGCCCGTCACCACCGACCCGAAACCCGCACCCCACCGGGATCTGGCCACTCTCACCCCGCGCGAGCGCGAGGTCCTCGCCCTGATGGGCCGGGGGTTCTCGAACGCGGAACTGGCACGCGAGCTGACCCTGAGCGAGGCGACGGTGAAGACACACGTGGCCCGGATCTTCGCGAAGCTGTCCCTGCGCGACCGGGCCCAGGCCGTCGTCCTCGCGTACGAGACGGGGCTCGTCTCGCCGGGCGAGTTCGCGTGAACGGGAAGACCCCGTGACAGGAGAACGGGAGACTCGCTCCATGGCCGCCCACTCGTCCTCGCCCTCGCAGGAACCCTTCGCGCCCGCGACCGGCGACGGCCTCCTGCCCGGGGAGCCTGCGGAACATCGTGCCGCCGCGGTCCGCACCGCCTTCGACGGCCTGCTGCAGATCCGCCGCATCACCCGGGGCTCCGACACAGCGCCCGCCCCCTGGGAACTCCGCCAACTCGTCAACGCGGTCGCCCTCCCTCTGGAGGCCGCGCCCCTCACCCCTTCGGCGACCGACCCCGAAGGCCACCGCACGGCCACCGGCTACCGGGTGCGCCCCGGCGAGGAACCGCACACCGCGGCCGTCGACTGGCTCGGTCCGCCCGGCAGCGGAGCCGCGGCCGAGGAACGCGACAGGCTCGCCCGCTGCGCCGAAGTGCTGACCGCGCTCGGCTGGGACGCACTGCTCTACCGGGGCCCGCGCCGCCGCTGGTTCGTCGAGGTCCGCCCGCCGCACGGCACTCCGTAGCCCCGCAGCGGACATGCGAACGGCCCTGGCCACCCCTCGCGGGACAACCGGGGCCGTTCACCCGGCTACCTGCTCACCGGCTCACGCACTCACCCGACGGACGTCGGCGCAGCGGCCTTGGCGCTGCCGCCTCCGTCGCCGTCCTGCTGAGCCGCGCTCTCCTCGGCCAGCCGCTCCATACCGCTCGTGGTCTTCAGCGGCTTCTCCTTGATGAAGATCACTGCCACCAGCGCCAGCGCCGCGAACGGTGCCGCCAGCAGGAAGAGGTCGGCGGTCGCCAAACCGTACGCGTTCTCCACGATGTCGCGGAGCGGCGCGGGCAGCTTGGCCATGTCGGGCACGGAAGCCTCGCCGCCGTCGCCCGGCGGAACCGGCATACCGGCCGCCTTCATGCCGTTGGTCATCTCGGTCGCGACCCGGCTGGCCAGGACCGCGCCCAGCGCGCTGGTGCCGATCGTGCCGCCCATGCTGCGGAAGAAGGACAGCACGGAGGTGGCGGCGCCCAGCTCGGTGGCGGGGACGTCGTTCTGCGCGGCCAGCACCAGGTTCTGCATCAGCATTCCGACGCCGATGCCGAGGATGGCCATGTAGAGGCTGAGCAGCCCGAAGTGCGTGTCCGCGTTGATCGTCGCCAGCAGCCCCAGCCCGGCGGTCATGATGACCCCGCCCGCGACCAGGTACGCCTTCCACTTGCCGGTCTTGCTGATGATCTGGCCTGCGATGGTCGACGACACCAGCAGACCCAGGATCATCGGGAGGCTCATCAGCCCCGCCACCGTCGGCGACTTGCCGAGCGCGATCTGGAAGTACTGCGACAGGAACACGGTGCCGCCGAACATGGCCACACCGACGAACAGGCTCGCGACCGTGGTCAGGGTGACCGTGCGGTTGCGGAAGATGGTCAGCGGAATGATCGGCTCCGGCACCCGCGCCTCGACGAACACCGCAGCGACGAGCAGCAGCACACCGCCACCGGTCAGCGCGGCCGTCTGCCACGAGGCCCAGTCGAACTGGTGGCCCGCCAGCGACGTCCAGATCAGCAGGGAGCAGACGCCCGCCACGATCAGGAACGCACCCAGGAAGTCGATCTTCACATCACGGCGTACGGTCGGCAGCTTCAGCGTGCGCTGCAGCAGCACGATCCCGAGCAGGGCGAACGGCACACCGATGAAGAAGCACCAGCGCCAGCCCAGCCACGAGGTGTCCACCAGCACACCGCCGATGAGCGGCCCGGCCACCGTGCCGACCGCGAAGACGGCGCCGAAGATACCGGCGTACTTGCCGAGCTGACGCGGCGGGATGATGGCGGCCATCACGACCTGCGCGAGCGCGGTGAGACCACCGGCGCCGATGCCCTGCACGACACGGCTGAAGATCAGCAGCCCGACTTCGTGCGAGAACCCGGCCAGCAGCGAGCCGACCACGAACATCCCGAGGGACAGCTGCAGCAGCAGCTTCTTGTTGTAGAGGTCCGAGAGCTTGCCCCACAGCGGGACGGTCGCCGTCATGGCGAGCAGCTCGGAGGTGACGACCCAGGTGTACGACGACTGGCTCGCGCCGAGGTCGGCGATGATCCGGGGGAGGGCGTTGGCCACGACCGTGCCGGCCAGGATGGCGACGAACATACCGGCCATCAGCCCGGACATGGCCTGGAGTATCTGCTTGTGATTCATGGAGGTGGGCGCCTGGTCGGGCGCCTCGATTGCGGTCAAGGTGTCCTTCTTAGAAGTCGATCCGGGGATCGGGCAGGAAAACTCAGGTGCGAGGCGGCCCGGGGGCCGTGTCGGGGGCGGCCAGTCCGGCGGCCAGATGGTCGAAGGCGCGCCGGAACACGTCGGTGAAGGCGACGCCCTGCGCCTGCCCGCACCAGTCCTCGATCGAGACACGTATGGCGGTCGTGGCGACGGCGGCGACCAGCCGCGGGTAGAGCCCGACAGGCTCGCCCGCAGCACCCCCCAACCGTTCCGCGACCGCCTCCGCGAGCTCCAGCTCCTCGGCCATGTGGGCCCCCAGGCCGCGGACGAGGAGATGCGGGGAGCGCTGGAAGACCTTGGCCCGCAGGCTCCAGATCTCGTGGCGCTCCGCCACGTCGACCAGCTCTGCCGAGAACGCCTCGCGCAGTACGTCGAGCACGGAGAGCGTGGCGGGTGCCTCGCGCACCGCACGCCGAACGCGCTTGCCGACCTCCGCGTCGATCATGAGGAAGGCGTCGTCGTGACTGTCGAAGTAATTGAAGAACGTACGAGGCGAGACGCCCGCCGCACTGCTGATGGCCTCCACGGTGACGTTCTCCGCCCCGTGCTCGGCGGCCAGCCGCACCGCGGCGTCCGCCAGTGCGGCCCGGGTGGCCTGCTTCTTGCGCTCACGGAGCCCGGGAACGCCCTCTCTGTTCTTCACATCTTGCAGACTACGCAAAGATGCAGACCGTGCAAAATTAATACATCCATGGGGAGCGCCCGGAGGGGGGTTGACCTTGGCCGTGGGGGTGTGTATAGTTCTTCGGGTTGTCCGATGTGAGCACCGGTTACGACTGGCCCAGGACGACCATTCAGCATCAAGACACAAGATCGGCGAGCGGCCTCTGTCGCTTTCCTTTTTGCGTGCGCTTTTTGTGAATGAGGAAGCCGAAACCCCGATTTGGTTCGGGGCGCAGGAATCCGCTAATGTCTCACTCGTCGGAACGGCCGAACAGCCGGAAAGACAACCCAAGTTCGACTGGGAATCGGAACGGAAACGGTCTGATAGAGTCGGAAACGCAAGAACAACAGAAACACCGAACGAAAACGTCCGGAGGAAAGCCCGCGAGGGTGAGTACAA